>CAKRSV010000004.1 GCA_934401915.1 uncultured Lachnospiraceae bacterium | reverse complement strand
CGTATAAATGCTGAACTTTTTAGCATTTATCATAGAAAAATCCCACACAAAAGTGCGGGACTTTGTCTACAGTCTGAGGGACAGACGAAAAGTCTGTCCCTCGTTTCTTCTATTTATATATAGAATATATTCAGAAATCATTTCCACAAACGGGATACTTAAACAGGATATGCTCCGTTCTTTGTATCTGCCTGTGTCATATCTACTTTCTCCTGCTGTGCCTGACGATACTTGAAGTAGTCGGTAGCAACCTGCGGGAACAGTGCGTAGGACAGAACGTCCTCATCCTGCTGTTTCCACTCTTTCATCTCTGCTTCCAGCTTATCCATCTCGTTGGTCAGACCTGCCGCATCAGCGGAACGGGAAGTGAATCTCTCCTCACCCGGAATAACCTTGTCGATAACTTCCTGGTTCATCGGCTTAACGGTCTGGCCGTATTTACCACGGAGCAGATCCTTGAACTCGCCGGTAGCCATCTTGTATCTCTCGCCCATCAGCACGTTGAATACAGCCTGTGTACCAACGATCTGGGAAGAAGGAGTAACCAGCGGAGGCTCGCCACAGTCCTTACGAACTCTCGGGATCTCTTCCAGCACATCCTGATACTTGTCCTCAGCATGCTGCTCTTTCAACTGGCTTACCATGTTGGAAAGCATACCGCCCGGAACCTGATATAACAGAGTCTTGATGTTTACACCAAGAACCTTGGTGCTCATCAGACCATTTGCAAGACACTCTTCTCTGTACGGTCTGAAGTAATCTGCGATCTCTGCCAGTAAGTTCTGATCGTAACCGGTATCATAAGGAGTACCCTTGAAGGTCTCAACCATAACCTCGGTAGCAGGCTGTGATGTACCAAGTGCAAACGGAGAGATTGCACAGTCGATCACATCAACGCCGGCTTCTACAGCCTTCAGGTATGTCATGCTGGCAACACCGGAAGTATAGTGTGTATGAAGCTGGATCGGAAGTTTGGTAGCTTCCTTCATCGTCTTGATCAGCTCGGAAGCCTTGTAAGGAACAAGCAGACCTGCCATATCCTTGATACAGATAGAATCAGCGCCCATCTCCTCGATCTTCTTAGCCATATCAGCCCAATACTCTAATGTGTAAGCATCTCCTAAGGTGTAGGACAGAGCAACCTGCGCCTCGCCTCTGCCTTCCTGCTTCTTGATCTTGTTGGTAGCGTCAACGGCTGCCTGCAGGTTACGAAGATCATTTAAGCAGTCAAAGATACGGATCACATCGATACCGTTTGAAACAGACTTCTCAACGAACGCATATACAACGTCGTCTGCGTACGGTCTGTAGCCTAAGATGTTCTGTCCTCTGAAAAGCATCTGCAGCTTTGTATTCTTGAATCCGTCTCTCAGCTTTCTAAGTCTGTCCCACGGATCTTCCTTTAAGAAACGAAGGGAAGCATCAAAAGTAGCTCCGCCCCAACACTCTACTGCATGATATCCTACCTTGTCCATCTTGCCGATGATAGGAAGCATTATCTCGGTAGGCATTCTTGTAGCGATCAAAGACTGGTGTGCATCACGAAGAACGGTTTCCATGATTCCAATCGGTTTTTTAACCTGTTCTGCCATTTTATTATCCTCCATATTTTTACGATATCGGGCAGATAAGGATTGCTCCCGTTATCCGCCCTGTCTTATTTTTAATCAAAACTTAGAATACTCCGAACACTGCCATGAAGGTACCGGCTGCAACTGCCGTACCGATAACGCCGGCAACGTTCGGTCCCATTGCGTGCATCAGAAGGAAGTTTGTAGGATCAGACTCTGCACCAACCTTCTGTGATACTCTGGCTGCCATAGGAACCGCAGATACACCGGCAGAACCGATCAGCGGATTTACCTTGCCCTTGGTTGCCACGCACATCAGCTTGCCGAACAGAACGCCGGCTGCTGTACCGAAACAGAAGGCGATCAGACCAAGTGCCACGATCTTCAGCGTATCTGTGTTCAGGAAAGCCTCTGCACTGGTCGTTGCTCCTACGGATGTACCAAGGATAATTACGACAATGTACATCAAAGCGTTGGATGCGGTATCCGTCAACTGTCTTACAACGCCACTCTCACGGAAGAGGTTACCAAGCATCAGCATACCAACCAACGGCGCTGTGGTAGGAAGGATCAGTGAAACAACGATCGTTACAACGATCGGGAATAAGATCTTCTCTAACTTGCTGACCGGACGAAGCTGTCCCATCTTGATCTTTCTTTCCTTCTCTGTTGTGAAAAGTCTCATGATAGGCGGCTGGATGATCGGCACCAGCGACATATAGGAATATGCTGCCACTGCGATCGGTCCAAGAAGAGCCGTCTGCTGCAGTTTACCTGCAAGGAAGATGGATGTCGGACCATCCGCACCACCGATGATGGAGATGGCTGCCGCTGCCTTGTCGTTGAATCCCATCGCGATCGCACCGAAGTACGCAGCGAAGATACCGAACTGTGCAGCTGCTCCCAGCAGGAAGCTCTTCGGGTTGGCGATCAACGGACCAAAGTCTGTCATCGCACCGACGCCCATGAAGATCAAGGACGGAAGAATCGCCCACTCATCCAGTTTATAGAAATAATAGAGCAAGCCGCCGCCGGCTCCGCCCTCTCCATATGCAGCCATAATATCCGGATAGATATTAACCAGCAGCATACCAAAGGCTATCGGCACCAAAAGAAGCGGTTCGAAATCTTTTGCAATAGCCAGATATAAAAATACAAGCGCTACGACAATCATCACATAATTGCCCCAGGTCAGACTGAAAAAAGCTGTCTGGTGAACCAGATTATCAAGCGTGGTTGCTATATAAGCCATTTTCTTAACCTCCTGTAGTTTAGATTCAGATCCCAGTCTTTACAGACGGTCTGAGATTAGTTCAAGGTTGCCAGAACTGCGCCAGCCTCAACTGCGTCTCCTACTGCAACATCGATACTTGCTACGGTTCCGTCTTCCGGTGCCACTACAGGGATTTCCATCTTCATAGCCTCAATAATAACTACCGCATCACCTTTCTTTACAGCCTGTCCAACGTTTGCCTCGATCTTGAACACCTTTCCGGCTGCTCCGGCCTCTACCTTAACGCTTCCGGCTGCTCCGGATGCTTTCGGTGCTGCTGCGGGAGCTGCTGCTTTGGGCGCTGCCTTCGGTGCTGCAGGTGCTGCTGCAACCGGTGCTCCGCTTGTTGCTCCCTCTTCTACTACTACGTCATATACGCTGCCATTTACGGTAATTGTATAATTCTTCATTTTGATATCCTCCTATTTAGGCATTCTGCCATTTGCTCTTGTTTGATTTTCTGATCGATCTCACCACAAATCCGTCAGTAGATCCTGCGCCCTCGTATGCTGCGATCGCTGCTGCGATAACTGCAACCAGCTCTGCGTCATCCGAAAGCTCTTCCTTTGCTGCGATCTGGGCTACGACCGGATCGGCAGCCACTTCCTCCACTTCCTTGGCACCCTTCTTGTCTCCCTTAGCCTGCGCCTTGGAGATCAAGGAGAAACCGGAAATGATAAAGCTCATCAGGATCAGCACAACAAACACCGTACCCATACCGATTACTGTGTTCAGTGCTGCATTTTTCATCAATTCTCCCATCGAATAGGAAACATTCGTGGTAATGCTGGTGATGTTCACATAGGATGTCATATCGCCTTCCAGCAATATCTCAACCTTGGCATCATGGTCGGAACCACGAACCTGTACGTTGATCGTGATCTCTTCCCCGTCAACCGAAACCGTTCCGCCATCGGTGCCTTCATAATTACCTATATCTTCCATGGCATCTTTCCAGCTCAGAATACCATTATAGACCGGTTCATTGTCTGCATACTGTTCTTCCGCTCCCTGCAGGACAATCTGATTCATGCTTTCAACCATTGCCACGCCGCTCTCAAGCAGCTTGGTATCCGTCTCTGATAACGGCTGGTTTGCATCTTTTCCGCATGCAGTCAGTCCGATCATACAGGTAATCATACCTAATATCACTGCTAATTTTTTCATATTAAGTATCATCCTTTCTAGACTGTACCGTGTTTCTTCTCCGGACGGCCTTCACTCTTAGTTGCCAGCATTTCAAATGCGCCGATCACATATTTTCTTGTGTCAACCGGCTCAACGATCTGGTCTACATAGCCTCTCTTTGCAGCGCTTGTCACATTATTCTGCAGTGCTGCGTATTCTTTTGCGCATGCGTTGATCGCGTCTGCGCCCTGTCCGTCACAGATGATCTTTGCAGCCAGTCCCGCATCCATCATACCGATCTCAGCGTTCGGCCATGCGATCGTGATGTCTGCGCCGATCGCCTTGGAGTTCATTGCAACGTAAGCGCTTCCGTAAGCCTTGCCGATGATCACATTTACCTTCGGAACAGTTGCGTTTGCAAAAGCATAGGTGAGCTTGGATGCTGCCTTTGCCATTCTCTTCTCTGCACACTTGGTAGCGGCAAAGCCTGTCACATTGGTAAGGGACAGAACCGGGATATCGAACGCATCACAGAAATTGATGAATTCAGCAGCCTTCTCTGCTCCTCTTGCAGAAAGGACTGCGTCAAACTTCTCTGTAAGCTCGCCCTCTGCATTGTATACTTCCGTCCTGTTTGCAACAGCACCGATCGTAGCGCCGTTCAGCTTCAGGAATCCTACAACCATGCTCTTTGCATAGTTCTGTTTTACTTCTACAAAAAGACCGTCATCTGCGATCTGGGAAAGTGCGATGGATGTATCGCCTGCACAGTTTGCAAGATCCGCGCATGCTCTGTTCAGATCGTCTGTGCAGTCGTCCAGTGCGATCTCTGCATTGTTTACTGGAAGGATCGCAACCAGCTGTCTGATCTGTGCCAGAATGGATGCCTCGTCAGCTGCCATGTCTACCAGACCTGTCTCCTCGCTCTGGAATGCAGCGGCGGAGGTATCGCACTTGGAGATCTCATTTCCCTCAAGCGCATTCGGAGAATTTACGAACAGCTTCGCGCTCTTCTCCTCCATGAATGTAAAATCTGTCATACCCGGGATCAGTGCAAGTCCGCCGCCGCAGCTTCCAAATACCGCTGTGATCTGCGGGATCACTCCGGATGCCAGTGTCTGTTTCATATAAATCTCGCCGAAGGCATTCAGCGCATCTGTTGCCTCCTGCAGTCTAAGTCCGGCAGACTCGATCAGTCCGATAACAGGCGCGCCTGTCTTCATTGCCAGATCATAGAGGTTTGCAATCTTCTTTGCGTGCATTTCGCCAACTGTTCCGTTCAGCACGGAAGCATCCTGGCTGTATACATACACAAGATTGCCGTCGATCACTCCGTAGCCGGTGATCACACCGTCAGAAGGAGTTTCCGTCTGTTTCAGATTGAAGTCTGTTGCTCTTGCTGTCACAAGACCACCGATTTCAACGAAACTGTTTTCATCGAGTAAAGCATTGATTCTTTGACTCGCTTGAGAAGTAGTACTCATTTTTCAGCCCTCCATTTATTTTAATAATAAAATATTAAAACATAATAATAGTGTGTGGCACAGCACACGAACGTAGTATAACATAGTTTGCACCCGCCGACTAGCCAAATTTTCAAAAAAAATACGCAAAAAAATATTTTTTTAACAGAATTTTAGCGTCAGCCTGCCGTCCCGTGCATTTCCCACTCAGGGCAGGAAACATCCCACGACATATCCGACGATGCGCGTCAACGTTCTTTTGTCCACCGTCTCTTTTGCCAGCACCTCATACTGCCTGATGATCTGTCCGTTCAGATAATAGGTTACCTTTCCCGCGCTGTCGCCTTCATTGACCGGCGCATTCATTTCTTTTTTGACCTCTGTACGGATCTCTATGCGGTCGCTGTCACACAGCAGATACGGCATTTCGTCATCTGCCCCTTCCTCCAGTTCAAGCGTGATGTAAGCCTGCCCGAAGGGTTTTCCCGTCTGTGCCGGGATCCCCTCCTTCACGGGAACCGGTTCAAAGGACTGCTCTTTATATACGTCGCAGTAGCGGTAATTTTCCATGCCATAGGTAACCAGCCGCGCCATATCGCTCCACTTGTAGGTCTTGTGGTTCGGCCAGCCGCACGCCAGGAGCGCGACCGTGAAGGTTCTCCCCTCACTCTCGACAGCCCCCACATAGCAGTACCCCGCCTTGTTGGTAAATCCGGTTTTCCCGGAAAGCGCCTCCTTCATCATGGACAGGAACGCATTGTGGTTCGTGCAATGGAAGCTGCGCCGTCCCTCCGCATCGGTAAACTGATAATCCGGGGTTCGAGTGATCTCCAGAAAAGCCTCCTTTGCCGGCGATTCCCTGACGCAGTACGCCATGATCCGTGCCAGATCCGCAGCGGTTGTCGAGTGGCACTTCCCATTGTCCTCATTCTGCGCGTCCAGCCCGTTAGGCGTGATGAAATATGTATCATAACAGCCGATGTCGCGCGCCTTCTGGTTCATCATCACCGCAAATTCCTCCACGCTTCCTCCGACCGCCTCCGCGATCATGACCGCCGCGTCGTTGTGTGACTCCAGCATCAGGGAATACAGCAGATCCCCCAGCCGGAACGTCTCTCCGCTGGTCACGCCCAGCTTCACCTTGGGCATCCCCGCCGCGTAGGACGACGCCTCTACGATCTCCTCCGGATTGCCATATTCCAGAGCGACGATGCAGGTCATGATCTTCGTCGTACTCGCCATCGGAAGGATCTCTTTCTCATTTTTTCCATAGAGCACCCTGCCGGAATCCGCATCCATCAGAACCGCCGCCTGCGCGTAAAGCTGCAGCTGTCCGCTCTCCTCCGCACGCACCTCCCGCGCACTTCCTGCCATACATGCAAGCGCAAGAAAAAGCGCAAGAAATCTCTTTCTTCCCCTCTTTGCTCCCACCCTGTTCTTTCTGCGAAATGCCGATAAAAAATCAAAAAAATAGACACACATATATTAAACCCGCCATAAGTCTTGTTAATATATATGCGTCTGTTATGTCCAAATGAATCGAACTGCGTATCAGATGTCAAGCTGAAGCTGCACTTCCGTCTCTGCCTGCTGCTTAAACTCCTCGATCTGCACCGTGCTCAGCTCCGGAAGCTCCTCTAACGATTTCACGCCGAAGGATCTTAAAAACTGCTCCGTCGTGCCGAACAGAAGCGGTCTGCCCGGCGCATCCATCCTTCCCACCTCGGTGATCAGATCAAATTCCAGAAGACGGTTTACCGCATGATCGCAGCTCACGCCCCTGATCTTTTCAATCTCCAGTCTGGTGATCGGCTGCTTGTACGCCACGATAGACAGCGTCTCCAGCAGCGTATCCGTCAGTGTGAACTTGCGCGGCGTCTTGGCGATCTTGATCAGGTATTCGTACAGTTCTCCCTTGGTACAGAGCTGCACGGCATCTTCAAAAAAAGCCAGCCCGATCCCTCTCTCCGTATTCTGGTATTCCTCCTGCATCTCCTGCAGCAGCTTCCTGGTATCCTTCCTGTCCTCTTCTATGACTGCCGAAAGCCGGTCGATCTCCACCGACTCTCCCATCGTAAATAAGATTGCTTCCAAAACTGCTTTTGCTTTTGCCTTCTCCATCTCTTCCTCCGCGTACCGCCGTCTATCCCTCCAGTGAGGTGATCCTTGTAGGGGTATGATCCGACACATCCTTCGTGGTGATGATAATATCTGAAAACGTGTCCTCCTGCTCGATCTCTATCCTTCCCGTCTTGATCATCTCCAGAATGACCAGGAAGGTGACGATCACTTCCATCTTGCTGTGCTGCTTCTCCAGCAGCTTCCGGAAACTGAACGTGCTGTGGCTGCGCACATACGCCTCCACGTAGGTTGTCTTGAGATCCATATCGATCTCATCCTTCTCGATTTTTCCAAAGGTACTTCTGACCGGATCGATCTTGTCCTCCTGCCGCTTCATCATCTGCCGGAAGATCTCATGGAGCTTCTGCAGGTTCATGTCCCCGATCAGCTCCTCATAATCCACCGGCTGACGGTATTCCAGAACCTCCTTTGGGATCGTGGGCTTCTTGTACAGGTTACGCTCCGCATCCACCATCCGGTCGCGCAGCTCATAGGACATATACTTGCACATCTTATATTCGAGCAGCTTCTCGACCAATTCCGCCCGGGGGTCTTCCTCCTCCCCCTCCTCATTGACTTCCTTGGGAAGGAGCATACGGCATTTGATATCCAGAAGCGTTGCCGCCATCACGAGAAACTCGCTCATCACGTTCATATCTTCTGTTTCCATCTGTCTGATATAATCCAGATACTGTTCGGTAATCTCAACGATCGGGATGTCATAAATATCCACTTTATTCTTGTCGATCAGATGCAGCAGAAGGTCCAGCGGTCCTTCAAACACATCCAGTTTCACAGATATAGCCATTCCATTTATCTCCTACTTATCCGGCGTCAGGCTGATCACTACCAGTTCACCCGGATTAAAGATCCGCAGCGGCAGCGTATGCGTCCCAAGTCCTCTGCTGAGCACCATCGCTGCCTTTCCAAGCCGGAACAGTCCACCGTCGTATTTGGGAAAAAGCCTCATGCTCGGCGAGAGCACCCCTCCCAGGAGCGGCAGACGCATGATACCGCCATGGACATGTCCCGCCACGACCAGATCTGCCCCCCACGCGGCATATTCCTCAAAATAATCGGGATTATGCGCAATGAGGATCTGAAAGGCATTGTCGGACGCCTTACCGAGCAGCTCCTCCAGATAGGCTTCATCCATCGGGTGCTTTTTAAACCTCTTATAATAGCATCTGGCGATCTCACTTCCACACACACAGATATTGTACTCAGGCATCATGACGCTCTCATTGACCAGAGGATGGACCTTTCCCTCCTCAAGCCCGGCAAGATACGTCTCATACATCGGACCGTACTGTTTCGGGTAGAGCTTCAGCCGGTATTCATGGTTACCCATTCCGTAATACAGCTTGTATTTTTTCGCCAATGCGCAGGTCAGCGCCTGTGCATTCCGGAAATCTTTTCCTTTTTCCGCCGTAAGCATATCTCCGGCGATCAGCACGGCGTCTGGCGCGATCTGATCGATCCGGGCAAGCAGGCGTTCATTTTCTTTTCCAAATGATTTGTTATGTAAGTCCGACAGGAGCACCATCGTACAGGGCCTCTTCAGTTTCGGCGATGCGATCTCGTAACGGCTCACCACAAAGCGGTTGCAGTCGATCGCAGAAACCACAAGGCAGAGCACTGCGGCGGCTCCTATCAGGATTCCGATTATTTCCATTTTCTTGCTTCCCTCATAAAATTTCCGGAGGTATGTTCTTTCCTGTCATACAGTCTGTGCCGTCGTCAGGTCCCTTTGCAGGAGCGCTTATGTGATTGCTAACTTATAGAGTATAGCACAATCTACGCGCCGCCCGCAATCTGGGAACATCTGTTCTTTACGCTGTTCTCTGGAACAGATACCGCATCCACACCTTCTTCCAGTAGTCAAAATACGTCGCCTTCTCCACATCGTGCGCCGCCAGGATCGACACGCTTCCGATCCGCTTCCCGTCCAGCTTATAGACCGCCTCGCCGACCGCATCGCCTTCCGCAACCGGCGCCTGTACAGACTCCGGCAGGCTGATCTCCTTCTGGATCGCGCTCAGGTTGCTTCCCGCCGTATCCAGATATTTAAACGGACCCGCGTAGGCAAGGTTCACCGTATCCTTCACACCGCCCTCCACTTTCTGGGGTGAAAGGGGATCCTTGTTCTCGTCCTGATACATCTGGCTCACGCTGTAGCCATAATTCAGCAGACTGATCGCGTCGCTGAAACGCGATTTCGGATCGGGCGCCCCCATCACAACAGCGATCAGCTCCATCCCGTCCTTTCTTGCCGTAGCCGACAGACAGTAAAGCGCTTTGGAGGTAGACCCCGTCTTGAGTCCCGTCGCCCACTCGTACTGCTTCAGCAGCTTGTTGGTACTCGACAGGGTAAAGGTGCTCGTTCCGCGCGCTGTCCGGTGTTCAATATCCTCCATCCAGATCCCGGTATAGTCAAAAACCTCCGGATACTTTGTGATCAGCTCCCGTGACATGATCGCAACATCCTTTGCAGAAGTATAATGGTTATCCGAATCGGAAAGTCCGCAGCAGTCCTCAAAGTGGGTATTCTGCAGCCCAAGCTGCTCTGCCTTCTCGTTCATCAGCTTGACAAACTCCGGCTCGCTCCCGGCTATGTACTCTGCGACTGCAACGCAGGCGTCATTGCCGGACGCAACCGCAATACACTTGAGCATGTTTTCCATCGTCTGCGTCTCCCCTTCCTCCAGAAAAACCTGGGATCCTCCCATCGATTTGGCATGCGCACTGGTGATCACCTGATCGGACAGGTGGATCCTCCCGCTCTTTAAGTGTTCAAACGTGATCAGCATCGTCATGATCTTGGTAATGCTGGCCGGACTTCTTCTATCATCCGCATCCTTATCACAGATCACCTGCCCGGTGGACGCCTCCATCACAATATAAGAAGGCGTCGCCACCTCCGGCATCGCCATAACGCGAACCTGGCAGGCCATAAAACCGGTATTGACCAGAAATACACCCAGCATCAGCCATACGGCTGCTTTTTTTCTTACTCCGTCTTTCCCCACATGAGTCACTCCCCTGCGTTATTCTGTATCATACATATTCTTCACAGGGCGCTGATATACCAAAATATGCCTTTCCATCACGGATAAAAAAATGCTCCGGCGAACATTTTTCCACCTCTTACGAACATTTTCTTAAATATAAACATATAAAAAACAGACCCGAAATTATCTTTCGAGTCCGCTTCATGATTACTGATTAGTTGTATTTACGCTTTCTAGCTGCTTCAGACTTTTTCTTACGTCTTACGCTAGGTTTCTCGTAATGCTCTCTTTTACGAATCTCCTGCTGGATACCTGCCTTAGCGCAGCTTCTCTTGAAACGACGTAATGCACTATCCAAAGTTTCGTTTTCTTTTACGATAACATTTGACATTCTCGCACCTGACCTCCCTTCAGTCCCTAACAAGTATCTTGACTGATTGGGTTATTTTGTACTCACACACAACAATGATTATACCACATTTTGGTTATGCGTCAACTCTAAAATGAAATATTTACAAAATAATTTCTTTTTCTGCCCGAAAATCCTAGGAAATCTGGCCTTCCAGCACCTTTGCGCACGCCTCGATCGCACTGTCCATGCCAGCCGGATTCTTTCCGCCCGCCTGTGCCATGTTCGGACGTCCGCCGCCACCGCCGCCTACAAGTGCGGCGATTCCCTTGATCAGATTGCCGGCATGTGCGCCCCTGCCCATCGCGCCGTCAGTAGCCATCGCGATCAGATTGACCTTGCCGTCCTTATCGGATGCAAGCACGACCACTCCGTCGCCCAGCTTCTCCTTGAGCTGATCGCCCAGCTCGCGCAGACCGTTCATATCGACGTCTGCAACCTTTACAGCGAGCAGCTTCACGCCCTTTATCTTCTGAACCTGATCCATAACGTCGCCCAGCGCGTCCTTGGCAGCCTTGCTCTTTAAGGATTCATTTTCGCTCTGGAGCGCTTTCAGTTCTGCAAGCAGATGTTCACATCTCTCCAGAAGGTTGGACGGACTTGTTTTCAGCACCTTCGCTGCTGCGTTCAATTCCTCTTCCAGCTTCTGATAGTAGGCGGTCACATTGCTGCCGGTAACTGCCTCGATACGTCTCACACCAGCCGCAACACCGGATTCCGAAAGGATCTTAAAGGAACCGATCAGCCCCGTATTCTTTACATGCGTACCACCGCAGAGTTCCTTCGAGAATTCTCCCATCTCTACCACGCGCACGGTATCGCCGTACTTTTCACCGAACAACGCCATCGCGCCTGTCTTTTTCGCTTCTTCGATGGACATGATCTTTGTCTCGACCGGCAGATTCTCTGCGATCTTCTCATTGACGATCTGCTCAACCCGTCTGAGTTCATCGGGTGTCATCGCTGCCGAATGGGAGAAGTCGAAACGGGTTCTCTCCCCATCCTGATAGGAACCGGACTGTTCTACGTGGTCGCCGAGCACCTCGCGCAGCGCACCCTGCAGCAGATGCGTCGCACTGTGGTTCTTACAGGTGTTATCCCTGTTGAGTGCATTGACCTCCAGCTCTGCCTTCGCGTTCTTTTCGATCTTGCCGGAAACAACTCTGCCGACATGACCGATCCTTCCACCGGGAAGTTTCACGGTATCTGTCACCTCAAAGGTTCCGTCTGCCGTCCGGATCACACCGTGATCGCCCTTCTGTCCACCCATGGTAGCATAGAACGGTGTCTTTAAAGTGATGATCGTTCCCTCTTCGCCTTCTGTCAAAGTCTCCTGCCAGGCGCCCTCCGCGCTCATGGCAGTGATCGTGCTCTCTGCCTTCAAGGTATCGTAACCTATAAATTCACTGACTACCGAAGCATCCAGCTCATCATACAGCGCCGTATCGTTGGAAAGTTTTGCGGCAAAGCTCTGGTTTTCTCTCGCCTTCTGCTTCTGTTCCTCCATCGCCTTTGCGAAGCCGTCCTCGTCAACCTTCAAGCCCTCTTCCTCCGCAAGCTCTACCGTGAGCTCGATCGGGAAACCGAAGGTGTCATACAGATAAAATGCCGAATTGCCGTCCAGCTCTTTTAAACCGGTCTCCTGCTTCTGTTTCAGGATCTTCCGGAATTCCTTCATACCGTTTTCCAGAGTGCTCTCGAAACGGTTGATCTCCTTTTTCAGCTCTGTAAGGACAAATTCTTTATTCTTAACGAGAAGCGGATAACTCTCCGCATAGATATCGTCAATATACATCTCCGCGATCGTAAGCAGATCTTCGGTCTTCAGATTCAGCATCCTTCCATGTCTCACGGCACGGCGGATCAGACGGCGCAGGACATATCCGGCTCCTACATTGGAGGGCAGGAGCTTCGCCTCATCTCCGATCAGCATCACGCTGGTACGGATGTGGTCTGCCAGAATACGCATGGATCTGGTCAGCTTCTCGTCCTCCTCATATTTTGTCCCGGATACCTTCTCGATATAAGCGATCACCGGTGCAAACAGGTCGATCCGGTAAACGTCTCTTGTTCCGTTCAGGAATGCCAGAATACGCTCCAGTCCCCAACCGGTATCTACATTCTTCTGTTTGAGCGGCGTCAGATGGCCGTCGTGATGCTTCTCATACTGCATGAACACATCGTTTCCAAGCTCTGTATACTTGCCGCAGTGGCAGCCGGGACCGCAGTCCGGACCGCAGTCCGGTCTGTCAGCGACATAGAACATCTCACTGTCCGGACCGCAGGGACCGTATTCCAGTCCCCACCAGTTATCTTCTGCGGGAAGGTAATAAATATTCTCTTTCTTAAAACCGGAGGCGATACGGTACTGTGCGCCCTCCTCGTCCCTGGGCGCATTCTCGTCACCCGCAAACACCGTCGCTGCAAGATGGTCTGCGTCAAAGCCGAATACCTCTGTCAGCAGCTCAAAGCTCCACTGACACCGTTCTTTCTTAAAATAGTCTCCAAGGCTCCAGCTTCCCATCATCTCAAAGAAGGTCACATGACTCTTATCTCCGACGGAATCAATGTCGTTGGTACGCACACAGCCCTGCACGTTGCAAAGTCTTGTCCCCAGCGGGTGCTTCTGTCCCAGCAGGTACGGCATCAGCGGCTGCATTCCAGCCACATTGAAAAGCACGCCTGTCGATCCGTCCGACACAAGCGAAACGGCTCCAACATCTACGTGTCCGCGGTCGATATAAAATTGTTTCCAGTTTTTTCTCAGTTCATCTGAAGTGAATTGTCTCATCTGTCTCACCATTTCTGCGTTGCATATATTTTAAATTCCGGTAACTGTTCCTGCGGTTACGGTCTTACGGTTCAACGCATCCGTAATATTCCAGTTTGCTCTTAAAAAGTAAACTTGTCTGCAAAATAATTGTCCAGCTCTGCGATCGCAACACGCTCCTGCTCCATGGTATCGCGGAATCTGACTGTTACGCAGTTGTCCGTCTCCGAATCGAAATCGTATGTAACGCAGAACGGTGTACCGATCTCATCCTGACGGCGGTATCTCTTACCGATATTTCCTCTGTCGTCGAACTCGCAGTTATATTTCTTGGAAAGCTGTGTATAGATCTTCTCTGCGCCCTCGTTTAACTTCTTGGACAGGGGCAGTACGCCGATCTTCACAGGGGCAAGCGCCGGATGGAAATGAAGCACCGTACGCATGTCTCCCTCGCCGATCTCCTCCTCGTCGTAAGCCGCGCAGAGGAATGCCAGTACCACACGGTCTGCACCGAGGGACGGCTCGATCACGTAAGGGATATATTTTTCATTCTTCGTATCATCGAAGTAGGACATATCCTCACCTGAGGTATTCTGATGCTGGGTCAGGTCGTAGTCCGTTCTGTCTGCGATTCCCCAGAGTTCTCCCCAGCCGAACGGGAACAGGAACTCGAAGTCTGTCGTCGCCTTGCTGTAGAATGCAAGCTCTGCCGGATCATGATCTCTCAGACGCAGCTCTTCCTCCTTCATGCCAAGGGAAAGCAGCCAGTCGCGGCAGAAACTTCTCCAGTACTGGAACCACTCCAGATCCGTTCCGGGCTCACAGAAGAATTCCAGCTCCATCTGCTCAAACTCTCTGGTACGGAAAGTAAAGTTACCGGGCGTGATCTCGTTTCGGAAGGATTTACCGATCTGCGCGATACCAAATGGAACTTTCTTGCGGGATGTTCTCTGTACGTTCTTGAAGTTGACAAAAATACCCTGCGCCGTCTCCGGTCTGAGATAAACGGTATTTTTGGCGTCCTCGGTAACGCCCTGAAAGGTCTTGAACATCAGGTTGAACTGACGGATGTCTGTAAAATTGTGCTTGCCGCAGCTCGGACAGGGAACATTGTGCTCGTCGATGAAGCTCTTCATCTTCTCCTGGCTCCAGCCGTCAACGGAATCCTCCAGCGTAATCCCCTTCTCCTCGCAGTAGTCCTCTATGATCTTGTCCGCACGGAAACGCTCATGACATTCCTTACAGTCCATCAGCGGATCTGAGAAGCCGCCCAGATGTCCGGATGCGACCCATGTCTGCGGGTTCATCAGGATGGCGCAGTCCACACCTACGTTGTACGGATTCTCCTGTACAAACTTCTGCCACCATGCTCTCTTTACGTTGTTCTTCAGCTCCACGCCAAGATTTCCATAATCCCAGGTGTTCGCCAGTCCGCCGTAAATCTCGGATCCGGGATAAACAAATCCTCTCGCCTTCGCCAACGCTACAATTTTCTCCATCGTCTTTTCCATATCGTATACACCTTTCTATTTTCTCCTGCCCGGATGGCAGGTTCTTAGCTCTACTTGTAGATAATATAAGAAAGAACGTTTCCCTCTTCTGCAGGATCTTCTTTTCCCTGTATCTTCACGCTCTTCTTTCCGTCCGCTGCAACCTCTACGCTGTTTTCTGCCGTCTGGTTTATATAGAGTACCTTCCCCGGCACGTTCACCTTCAGCTGCTCGTCCGGCGCCGTCTCGATGATGGCAACGGACATGGTCTCGAACCCGTCGATATCGCCCGGCTCAAACGGCTTCCTGTCAAGAGAGACAAGCGCCACCTCATCCAGTTTATACCCGGCTTCCTCTGCCTCCTCCACGGTTCCGTCGAAAAGCTGCCTGTTGTTAAAGGCCGCGTAATCCGCCGTGCTCTGATATTCCATCTTGATCGAGATCGTTCCATCCTTCTCTTCCAGCGAACCGACCGTAACGCTGTCCGGCCCCTTTTCGCTGCAATAGGATTCTACCCGCTGTGCTGTCAGCTTTTCCAACCCTTCTTTATCATAATAGCTCTGGTCAAACGTTCCAACGATGTGATGGCTGACCTCGCCCTCCCTGGTAATGGAAATCTCACTGATCTGTGTCCCGCTCTCCTCACCACAGCCGACTGCCACCGCAGCCAGCAGCAAGGCAGCCAGCACTGCTCTTCCTTTTCGCATATTCTGTCCTCTCCGAGTTTTCACCCTGATTTGACCATATTCGGTCGAATCGTTATCATTATATTAAAGATTATCCAGTTTTGCAACCTGTGACGGACAGGTTTTCTCATTTCTTATTTTCTCCCCCTTTTGAAAGGCTATACTGTTTTTCTCCGCGTTTGCGGCGGTCAAATCTTCTCCTGCCGGTTTCCTGATGGTTTCCTTCGGTTTGCTTTTGTAACTCTGTCGTTGAGTTTCCCCGGGGAATATGCTATGATAGCAGAAAAAAAGAAAGTGAGCCAAGCATGAAAACAGTCGGAATCATTGCAGAATACAATCCCTTTCACAACGGTCATGCCTATCATATCGCCCGGGCAAAGGAACTGACCGGAGCCGATCACTGTATCGTTGTGATGAGCGGTGATTTCGTCCAGCGCGGCGCGCCGGCCCTGATGGATAAGTACACGCGTGCGGAGGCCGCCCTGTACAGCGGCGCGGATCTGGTGCTGGAGCTGCCCGTGTACTATTCGCTCGGCAGCGCAGAACACTTTGCATCCGGCGCGATCGCCCTGCTCGACCGTCTCGGCGTCGTCGACAGCATCTGCTTCGGGAGCGAATGTGGCGATATCCAGCTTCTGATGCAGTTCGCTCACAGCCTTTTGGAGGAAAGCCCCGTATTCCGGCAGACACTCCGGCAGCGCATGAAGGATGGCACCTCCTATCCGATCGCCCGAAGCGCCGCACTGATCGCCGACAATCCGGCGCTTTCTGCGCACATCAAGACGCTGAAAACGCCGAACAATATTCTTGGCATCGAATACTGCAAAGCACTTCTGCGCCGAAACAGTGCGATCACGCCTTATACACTGTCCCGGAACGGTGCAAGCTATCACGACGCGAGCATCTCCACTTCCTTTTGTTCGGCTCTGGCGATCCGCGAGGCTCTGGCAGCCTCCACGTCCCTGGAATCCATCAAGGGCCAGCTTCCCCCGGAATCCTACCGTCTGATGGAGCAGAATATCGGCGTCAGCCTTCCTGTTTTTGCCGATGACTTTTCCCTGCTTCTGCATTACCAGCTTCTGTCTGAGCAGGAATCCGGCTTTGAAACGCACCCGGATATCGACGAAGCGCTCTCCGACCGGATTGTCAGGCTGCTTCCGGATTACCGCTCGTTCTCCGGCTTCTGTGAGCTTCTCAAGACAAAAGACCGCACCTACACGCGCATCGCGCGGAGCATGATGCACATTCTCCTTCGCATGGACAACGCTTCTCTTATGCAGTTCCGCTCAGAGGACTATGTCGCCTATGCCCGGATGCTCGGTTTCTGTAAGGAAGCCTCTGCGCTTCTTTCCGCCATCAAGGAAAAAAGCAGCATCCCGCTTCTCTCCAAGCTGGCAGACGCACCGGCTCTTCTGTCGGATACCGGCAAAAAGATGCTGGAAAAGGATATCTACGCAAGCCATATTTACGAGAGCGTCGTACAGAACAAGTTTACGACCGACCGTACCGGCTGTCCGGCAAACGAATACAAAAGAAAGATGCTGCGCGTATAACAGCATCTTTCTATCTCTTAATTTGCAAGAACTTCGTCCAGTCTGTTTGCGATCCTGCCTTTTACAAGATCCGCAATCTCCACCGTATTCATACCTTTATATTCTTCATAAGGGATCGCCTTCAAAAAATGCACCTGCGTCTCCACCCGGCGCAGCGACCACAGTTCAAACGGCTTGTAGGAATCGACCAGCGCGACCGGCACGATCGGCGCCTTTGCCTTCACTGCGCTCTTAAAGCAGCCCGGCTTAAATTCCCGCATCGTATTATGGTTGTGCAGATATCCTCCCTCCGGAAAAATGATGAATCTGCGACCTTTTCCCACTTCCTCCGACACTTCCCGGATAATCCGGATCGACTGCTTGAGATCATCCTTCTTGAGTCTTTTTCCCTGGATCATGTCGATAAACTGTCTGATCACAATGCCGTGCGATTTTGCATCGTCGATCACGACCGAACAGGGCTTGTCATGCGAGATCATGATCCCCAGCGCATCGTACTTTCCCTGATGGTTCGGGAACATGATGTAGCCGCCTTCTTCCGGAAGATTCTCCATCCCGTACTTCTTCGTCGTTATGTGTCCTGCACGCATGATCCGGCTGATCAACAGCCTTGCATACGCATAGCGGTTTTCCTCTGAGTATTTTTCGGTATGTCTGGCCTTGTATGCCATCCTTGGAACCATATAGATCCTTGGAAGATTGCACACAATAACCTGTATAAAACGTAACATATTCTCTCACTTTCCTTTTATCTGCTGCTCCGGCAGCCCTGCACGGCTACAGGAGCGGTGAAAACAATTTCAGGATAGGGCCGATCACATTGGTCCTCATAAACTTCTTCTGGCACCATTCCAACGTCATCTCTCTGGAAACAGCAAACGTCTCCTCCATATCCTTCTTGAGCTGTTCTACCGTATCGGTCCGGTACAGCAGCACACCACATTCAAAATGATGATAAAAGCTCCGGTAATCAAAGTTGATCGTCCCCACCGTCGCGATCTCATCGTCGCACAGCACGCATTTCGAATGGATGAAACCTGGCAGGTACTGATAGATGTGGACTCCTGCCTCGATCAGGTTCTGATAGTTCGACTGCGTCAGCCAGAAGATCGACTTCTTATCCGGCACCTCCGGCGTCACGATCCGCACGTCCACCCCTCTCTTTGCCGCCAGCTTCAGCGCGCTGTACGTCTCGTTGTCCGTGATCAGATAGGGCGTATAGATATAGACATACCGCTTTGCGGAGCCTATGATGTTGAGATAAACATTCTCGCCGATCACCTCCCCGTCAAACGGACTGTCCATATACGGCTGAAGGTATCCTTTTCCCGTCTCCTCCTGCCTGAACTCATGGCGGTACGGCGTATAGTCATCCTCCGTATAGCGCGACATATTCCACATCTGCAAAAACATGACCGTGAAATTCCAGACCGCCTCTCCTTCGATCCGGATGCCGGCGTCCTTCCAGTGATCTCCGTAGGGATGCCGGTAATTGATGTACTCATCCGCCATGTTGATCCCGCCGGTATAGCCGACCCTGCCATCGATCACCACGATCTTCCGGTGATCCCGGTTGTTGAGAATCAGGCTCATCAGCGGCACCAACCGATTGAACGCCACGCACCTGATCCCCTTCGACTCCATGATCTCATTGTACTTCTTGGGAAGGATAAACACGCTTCCCACATCGTCATAGATCAGACGTACCTCGACGCCTTCCTTGACCTTCCGCTCCAACACTTCAAGCACCGTATTCCACATTGTGCCTTCCCCGAGGATAAAGTACTCCAGAAAAATAAACTTCTCTGCCTTTTCCAGATCCTCCAGAAGCGCCTTCCAGTAGGGAAGTCCGTCCTCAAAATACTGGTCTTTTCCATTTTTCCATACGGGCATCCCGGTGTAGGACAACAGATAGTTGCACTGGTTCGCCGCCTGGATATTCTCCTTCTGGATCTCGCTCAGCACGTGCATATCCTGTGACAGGCTGTTTCGAACCAGCTCGTCCGTGCGGCGCATATTGCCTCGCAGCTTCCGCGGAATGATGACATGGCCGAACGCAAGGTACAGTACGCCCCCAAGGAGCGGAAACACCAGGATCGGGACCACCCACGCCAGCTTCACCGCCGGATTGGCAGGCTTGACGATCAGATGCACCACCGCTGCAAAGCTGATAAAACGCAGCACAAAGGCGATCTCCACGTAATAATTGCCAAAGCGGAAGATTTCCAACAGGAAAAATCCAACCTGCAGGGCGACGATCAGTCCGATCACCACTGCTCTGTTTAATGCGTAATGTAATATCTTTCTCATTTCAAAAATCCATTGATAATCTGTTCTTCTGCTTCCTGCTCCGTCAGTCCGAGCGTCATCAGTTTGATGAGCTGCTCCCCGGCAATCTTGCCGATCGCTGCCTCATGGATCAGGTTCGCGTCAATATGGTTTGCTGTCAGTTCCGGTATCGCGCTCACGCTGGAGGCGTCCATGATGATCCCGTCACATTCGCTGTGTCCCTGGCATTTACAGTTTCCTACAATGCGGCTGCGGAAAAGCTGCGTGGAATGATCACGAGCCACGGATCTCGACACAAGATTCACGTTTGAGCCGTCCCCGTTCATATTCACGACAAAGTCTGTCTCCGCATGCTGTTTCCCGTGCGTCATGATCTTTTCTTTGATGACAAGGGAAGCCTTCTCACCGAGTTCTGCCTTCGTCACACGCAGGGTCGAGTCGATCCCCTTGATCTGCACCGCCTCCATCTCCAGCGAAGCGCCCTTCGCCAGATGGATCTCCGTGGTAGGATTCATGATCCGCTCTCCGTTTCCATCCCCTGAGCCGTAATGCTTTTCCACATAGCGCACTTTTGCATTTTCTTCCACGAAGAAACGGTGGATCCCGGAATGGGCCGACGTCTTGTCTCCGCCATTGTGGATCCCGCATCCCGCAACGATCGTCACATCGCAGTCCTTCCCGACATAAAAATCATTGTACACACTCTCTTCCAGCCCGGACTGGCTGAGTACGACCGGAATGTGCACGCTTTCCGACCGTGTGCCGGGCTTGATATAAATATCGATCCCCGACTTGTCGGTCTTGGAGACGATATCGATATTTGCCGTTGTGTTTCTGCCTGCCATCTGTCCGTTGGCACGGATATTGTACGCGCCTTCCGGTATCCCATGCAGATCTGCCACCTCTTCCAACAGTCTTTTTTGTATCTCGTCCATCTTTTTAACCTTCTTCCCGGGAGCGCCTCCCCGGACTTTCCTTCTTTCCTTTTATACTTCTGCGCCTTCTACATCTTATCGGTCAGCGTCTTGCAGGGCTGTCCGCTTCCCAGAAGCTCCGGCATGATCTCATCCTTCGTTCCGATCTTTTTGATCTGTCCGTCTGCAAGCAGGATGATCTTGTCCGCAATATTGAGGATCCTCTCCTGGTGGGAAATGATCAGGATCGAACCATTGATCTCCTGATACATCTTCTCAAACACACGGATCAGATTCTGGAAACTCCACAGATCGATCCCTGCCTCCGGCTCGTCGAAGATGGAGATCGGGCTCTTGCGCGCCATGATCATCGCAATCTCGATCCTCTTGAGTTCTCCGCCAGACAGACTGGAATTCACTTCGCGGTTCATATAATCCCGCGCGCACAGTCCGACCTCGGAAAGGATCTCGCAGATGTCTGTCATCGTCGCGTCCTTCCCTGCCGCCATCGACAGCAGATCCTTCACGGTCAATCCCTTGAAGCGAACCGGCTGCTGAAAGGCGAAGCTGATCCCGCGCCTTGCCCGCTCCGTGATCGACAGTCCGGTGATATCCTCTCCATCCATAAGGATCGTGCCGGACGTCGGCATCAGGATCCCCGCCACGATCTTGGCGAGCGTTGATTTTCCGCTTCCGTTAGGACCTGTGACCGCCACGAAGCGATCCTCGATCGTGACGCTCACATCCTTCAGGATATCCACTGTTTTTCCTTCATTTTCTGCTGAAAAACATATATTTTTTAATTCTAGCATTTCCTGTACTTCCTCATCTCCGGCCGCATTGCAGCCAGCCTATATTTTACTCAGTTCCGCTCTGCAGCCTCCGCTTCCACCCGGTACGGTTCGATCGCCTTCTCGATCTCTGCAAGCTGGTGATTCGTCTCAAGGATCCGGAACTCTACATTCCTTGTCAGATCCATCGAAAAAATTCCCATGATCGATTTAGCATCGATCACATATCTTCCGGAGGCAAGATCAAAATATCCGTCCATTCCCTCCAGCGCCGATACAAATCCTTTGACTTTATCGACAGAATCCAGATTAAGCCAGTAACTTTTCATTTGTTCCACTCCCACAATCTATCCCTTTTTGTATTTTTCTGACAGATACGATTGTACGTCATCCTGCCCGCTTTGTACAGTCCGGCTTCAGCTTCGGATCTTTCGGATCAGGATTCCGTTGCGAAGAAGCGTATTGTCAATGTAATGTCTGGCAAACAGAAGCTCGCCTTCTCTTGACACCTCGATATCCTCTTCCTCGCAGTTGATGATTACCTCCACATAGTTATCAAGCCAGCCGACCTTGTTAAACTCGATCACTCTCGGCCTGTTGATCCTGTTCGGAAAATGGAAGTTGCGGCTGCACAGAAGCGGTTCCTGCCGCCTGAGCTGGAGCAGGCTTCTTACGATCTCTATCCGTTCCCTGTAGTCGCCTCTCTCGATCTCCTCCCACGGCATACACCGTCTGCAGTCCGGATCATGCCCGCCTTCCATCGCGATTTCCGTCCCGTAATAGATACAGGGCGAACCCGGCATGGTGAACAGCACGGCAAGCTGCTGGAAATACTCGTCCAGATTGCGGACGCCGCTGCGCAGTCTCTTCGTATCGTGGGAATCCAGCAGGTTAAACAGAACATCGTTTGTCTGCTGCATATATCCGGTATAGCACCGGTTGATCGTATACTCAAAATCCTCGTTCGTCAGGCTCTTGTCGATCCAGAAGTCCTTAATGCTCTCCCCGAGCGGATAATTCATCACGGCGTCGAACTCGTCGCCCCGCAGCCACGGCATCGCATCATGCCATATCTCTCCGAGGATATAGATGTCCGGCTTGATCTGCTTGAGCCGCATCCTGAGCTCCTTGCAGAAGGTATGGGAGATCTCGTTGGCAACATCCAGACGGATTCCGTCCACATCATAATTTTTCACCCAGTTCTCGCATACGCCGATCAGATAATCTCTTACTTTCGGGTTGTTTGTGTTGAGCTTGGGCATCTGGTCATAGAAAGCAAAGCTGTAATACTGTTTTGCATGGGCACAGCCGCCCTCGGGCTTAAAAGGCCACTCGTTGACCATAAACCAGTCCCAGTATTCCGACTGCGGACCCTTCTCCTTCACATCCTGCCATGGTGCAAACAGTTCGCCCGAATGGTTGAACACGCCGTCCAGCATCACGCGTATGCCATGCTGATGCGCCTCCTTTACCAGACGGATCATCGTCTCCTCCGTCCCGAAATGCGGATCGATGCGCGTGTAATCCTTCGTGTCATACTTGTGGGACGTCGGCGATTCATTCACCGGCGTCAGGTAGAGTCCGGATACGCCCAGATCCTGCAGGTAGCCGAGTTTATCTATGATACCCTGCAGATCGCCTCCGAAGAACTCTTCGTTCGTCACACTTCCCCGGTTTCTCCAGGGAAGCGTTCCTTCCGGGTCGTTTGACTTGTCTCCGTTGCAGAACCGCTCCGGAAAGATCTGATACCAGATCGTGTCATTTACCCAGGCCGGCGTGCACGGGATATCCGCCGGATTCATCCAGGGGAATACAAAGCACTGACGGCTTCTGCCCTCAAGCTGCATCTGCTGTTCCGAGACAAATCCATCCTCGAAATAAAACCACTTTTCATTTTCCGTCTGCAATTCAAAGTAATACTTGAGACGCTTATATTCCGGCCGGATCGTAGTCGTCCACCAGAGTTGGTTTTTCAGACGTTTCTTGAAGGGGATGTTTACCGGATCCCCGCTCCACGTCTCTCCCCCGCCCAGGATTCCTGCCTTAAACGGATCGCCCTGTATGATATTGACATATTTTACATCATACCCCGTTTTGATATTGATGATAAGCTGATCCTGATCCAGTGGATAACAATAATTATCGTTCGCTCTGTGATATACTGCGTTAAAATCCATATCTGCCCTCATTTCTATAAAGCATGACAGGTTCCCCTGCCCTTTTGAAAAGCGCCGTCACCGTAGACAGCTTTCTCAGTTTTTAAAGCTGTGGATCGGCGCCGGGATCCTTCCGCCACGGTTGACAAACGCGTCGCAGGAGAACTGGTTTACCGGCATGACAGGCGCATAGCCGAACAGTCCGCCGAACTCCACCTTGTCGCCGACCGTCTTGCCGATCGCCGGGATGATCCGCACTGCCGTGGTCTTCTGGTTCACCATACCGATCGCCATCTCATCTGCAATGATCCCGGCGATCGTCGTATTCTTCGTATCTCCCGGAATGGCGATCATGTCCAGTCCGACGGAGCAGACACAGGTCATCGCTTCCAGCTTCTCCAGCGTAAGCGCGCCTGCTACCGCCGCATCGATCATTCCCTGATCCTCGCTGACCGGAATAAACGCGCCGCTGAGTCCGCCTACATAGGAGGACGCCATCACGCCGCCCTTTTTCACCTGATCGTTGAGCAGTGCCAGCGCCGCAGTCGTTCCGGGTGCTCCGGCGTATTCCAGTCCGATCTCGCAGAGGATGTCCGCCACGCTGTCTCCCACTGCCGGCGTCGGCGCGAGCGACAGATCCACAATACCAAACGGGATGCCGAGTTTCTTCGACGCCTCCTGCGCGACAAGCTGTCCCACCCTGGTCACCTTAAAGGCGGTCTTTTTGATGGTTTCGCAGAGAACCTCGAAATTCTCTCCTCTCACCTTCTCAAGCGCCGTTTTCACAACGCCGGGACCGCTTACTCCGACATTGATGATCGCGTCCGCCTCTGTCACTCCGTGAAAAGCTCCCGCCATAAAGGGATTGTCGTCCGGCGCATTACAGAACACGACCAGCTTCATGCAGTCCACGCTTCCCTGTTCGCTGCTGATCTGTGCCGTCTCCTTGACAATGTCTCCCATCAGTCTTACGGCGTCCATGTTGATACCCGTCTTGGTCGATCCCAGATTGACCGAGCTGCACACTCTCTCTGTGCTGTGAAGCGCCTGCGGGATGGAGCGGATCAGCATCTCGTCCGCCTTCGTCATGCCCTTCGACACCAGTGCCGAATAGCCACCGATCAGATTCACGCCAACCTCTTTTGCCGCTTTGTCCATCGTCTGTGCCAGCGTCACGAAATCCTCCGGGCAACGGCACGCCGCACCGCCTACCAGCGCCATCGGCGTGATCGAGATCCGCTTGTTCACGATCGGGATCCCGTACTCCTTCTCGATCCCCTCGCCTGTTTTGACCAGATCCTTTGCCACGGTCGTGATCTTCTCGTAAATGTTGTTTTGCAGCTTTGCCAGATCTGAATCGATACAGTCAAGCAGACTGATCCCCAGTGTGATCGTCCGCACATCCAGATTCTCCTTGCTGATCATTTCATTGGTTTCTGCAACCTCATACAAATTTATCATGGTATTCCTAACCTTTCTTCTATGTATCTGCGGTAACTGGCTCCTAGATCCGGTGCATCTGGTCGAAGATCTCTTCCTTCTGGCACTTGATATCCACGCCGATCTCCTTGCCAAGCGCAGCCAGCTCGTCTACGATATCGCCAAACTTCTTCTCGGACTGCGTCGTATCGACGATCATCATCATGTTAAAAAATCCCTGTACAATGGTCTGGGAAATATCCAGAATATTGATCTGGTTGCCTGCAAGATAAGTACATACCTTTGCGATGATCCCTACCGTGTCCTTGCCTACTACCGTAATGATTGTTTTTTTCATGTTTCTCCTCCATGCCTTATTTGTTTTCTGTCTTTTTCTCTATTTCCAGATCTGCCGGCGGTATCCTGCCGCAGACCTTTTTTCTATCTCACTTAGTCTCATCTTATCTCTATCACATCCGACACTTCGCTCCGCTTCGCCACATACAGCGGAAAATCGTTCCCGTTATACTTCGTGTCGGACATTGTCACTTCCACCCGCACCGACTCATATGCCAGCTCCGGCAGATTGTTCTCCTTGCTGAGATGGCCGAGCACCACAGCCTGCAGCCTGTCATGGAGCAGACGGCTCAGCAGCTTTCCTGCCGACTCGTTGGAAAGGTGACCCCGCTCTCCCAGGATCCTCTTTTTCAGATAATAGGGATAGGGACCTACCTGGAGCATATGCACGTCGTGGTTTGCCTCCAGATACAGCACATCCATATTTTTCAGACATTCCACCGTATAATCGTTATAGCAGCCAAGATCGGTCACGATCCCTACCTTTCTGCCCTCGCATGCGACCCGGTACGCCACCGAATCCGCTGCGTCGTGGGATGTCCTCATCGGACACACCGCCAGATCCTTGACCATATATTTTTCATCCGGCTCTATCACCTGAAAAAGCTCCCTGTCGATATTTCCCATCGTCTTTATCTGGCAGATCGCATCGATCGTTCCTCTGGTCGCATACACCGGAACTCCATACTTTCTCGCCATCACCCCGAGCCCGCTGATATGATCCGCATGCTCATGGGTGATAAAAATACCGTCGATATCTCTCATAGAAAGTCCGAGTTCTTTCAGACCTTCCTCCGTTCTCTTTCCACTGACACCCACATCCATCAGCAGATGTGTCGTATCACTGCCAACGTAGACGCAGTTTCCACTGCTTCCGCTGGCTATACTGCATAATCTCATAATCCTCTTCTGTTCCTTCCAAATGAAAATCTGTCCATTCAGAAATCCCTTCCCTCTGTCTTTTACTGCCAGTAGATCTCCAGTGCATCTCCCTCGGCAAGCGGCTCCATATACTGTGCCTCGTGACCGTTCCGCATCGTCACGACTCTTTTTCCTTTGGGTCTGGAAAGATCAAAATCGATGTGGTCAAACACATCCACAAAAACATATTCCGCCTTTCCTTCCAGTCTGATCCAGTCTCCGTTCACCGTCACCCCCATTGCGACCGGTATCCGGGGACTTGCCGTCTGCTGTGGTTCTTTCTCTTTCACAGGCTCCGGGTTCGCATCATCCGGGGATGACTCCTGCGCACCGGCTGGCTCCAGATCCTCTCTTTCTGCGTTCTCACCCTCCAGCTCATCCTGCGCCTCCTCGGTCTCCGTCCATATGACTGAGAAATTCTCATAGACTTTGGTGTCCAGATCTGCCGCGCGGTTATTTACATAGATGCTCCGGTAGGGCTCTATGATCACATCCATAAATTCTGCGATCTGCCGCACCGTGTAATAGTTGAGGATCTCTATCGCATCGTTTTCCTGGATGCTGTAGTAGCCCGACTGCAGGCTGCCGTTGACCGATGCAAACTTAGGAAGATCGATCTTCCTGTCATTGACCTCTACCCGCATCGTTGCTCCGTACTCTGGAAGCTGGTTGATATCCAGGCTCGCCGGTTCGCCCGCGGTCGATTCCTTCACACGGATCTGATCGTTGGCGTGGATCAGCGTATGGATGTCCGCCTCGCTGCCGTTGACCGTGATCACCGCCGATTCGCCAAGCGACCCTCTGGTGATCCTTGCCTTGCCGTTGACCGTGTAATTCAGCTCCTTGCCCCGCTTCGGGAACAGTCCGTCGTTGGCAAACTCCGCCTGCATAGCCGCGTCCACCACCGCGACCTTATTGTTGTCGTACAGCTTGACTCTCTGGTCGTTAAAGTACACAAACATAAAGCTGTTGCTCTGCTCGTAGAAGCTCAGGCAGATCCCGATCGGCGTGACCATCAGGGAATCCTTTCTGGCATCCGGCTCCAGGAATTCAATGCTCTGCATCACTTCCTCGCCGCGCACAGCCACTCTCTCTTTCTGGATCCCCAGCTTCTGCGCAAGGCTCTGCGTATAACCGGGCATACAGCCGCCTCCGCCTACCACAAAGACTGCGCTGACCGCCTTATCTCCGTTCAGCTCTTTGATCTTGTCCGCCACAAGCTCTGTCATCTTTCCGATCGCCGGCTCAGTGATCTCTGCCACCTCGCCTGCCGAGATCGCCTGCGGCAGTCCCATGATGTCTTTATATTCGATCCGGTCCCTCTCTCCCGCCTCGCGCTTGATCTGCTCTGCGGTCGTGAAGTCCACCAGACAATGCTTGGCAAGAATCTCTGTTAGACTATCCCCTGCCACCGGGATCATTCCGTAAGCGATAATGCTTCCGTCCTTGGTGATGGAGATATCCGACGTTCCGGCTCCGACGTCCACCAGCGCGATATTCAGCATCCGGTACATTTCCGGTATGGCTACCTGTATCGCGGCGATCGGCTCCAGCGTCAGATTGACAACTTCCAGTCCTGCCACCCCGACAGCCTTGTAAAGTCCGTCCACGACATCCTCTGGCAGGAAGGTCGCTATGATGTCCGCGCCGACTGTCCGCGCCTTATGTCCCTCCAGATTGCCGATCATGTAGCCGTTCATATAATAGTGCACCACAGAGTAGCCCACGCAGTAGAATTTCATCTCCAGATCGTTTTCCTCCTGGAATTCCTGATAGGCCTTTTCAACGCCCATGGAATCCAGCGCATAAACGTCCTCTCCGCTCACTTCCCGGTCTGTCCCGTAATCGTAGTCCACCCTCGTCGTCACCGTGCGAAGCACACGCCCGGCTGCGGCAATGCAGACCGACTTGAGGGGCTCGCCCAGTTTTTCCTCCAGCTCCGACTTCACCTCGCTGATCGTCTCACCGACCTTGTAGATGTCGTGGATCTGTCCGTCCAGCATGGCCCTTGTCTTGTGCTCTCGGATGCTCTGTCCGACCACGAAAAATTTTTCTCCGACACGATAGCCAACCGTGCCGACGATGCTCCTCGTCCCAATATCAAGACCAAATACTAATTGTCCAGGATATTTCTTCACTTCTGACACGTTTTCTCCCCCAACCTTTTATCGATCTGTCCGCAAGCCGCCTCCAGCGATCCGCTGTTGTCCACCACAAAATGACATTTCTCCCGGAACATCTCCTCCGGAAGCTGTCCGTTCATAATACTGTCAATCTTTTCATCTGAATAGGCTCTTGCCTTTTTGAGCCGCTCCCGCCGCACCGCCGCGTCGGTGTATATATACCAAAGCTCATCCAGAATCGTATCGTAGCCGCACTCGATCAGAAGCGCCGCCTCCACAAAGAGGAAATCGAATCGTTCCTGTCTCTTCTCCAACTCGATCTGCTGTTCGATATACTCCTGCACCGCCGGATGCACGATCCGGTTGATCTCTTCCAGAAGCGCTTTCTTTCGAAAGATAAGCTGCGCCATGGCGCCCCGGTCGATCTGTCCATCCTCCTGAAGGATCGTTTCCCCCAGAAGGGCAACAATTCTTTTATAACATATTTCTCCCGGTTCTTCCAGCTTTCTTGCCACCTCGTCAGCCATGATGACGCGGCATCTGTAATGCGCTTTGAGATAGGCAAGGATCTCCGATTTTCCGGCTCCTACGCCGCCTGTGATCCCTATTGTCCTCATCATTTTGCCTCGTACCAGTTCTTTCCCGTATGCAGGTCGATCTCCAGAGTCACCGACAGATCTGCCGCGTGCTTCATCTCCTCTATGAGGATCGTCCTGACGTTCTCCTCTTCTGTTTCCCATGTCTCGATCAGAAGCTCATCGTGTACCTGCAGCAGCAGACGCGACACCAGCCTCTCTCTCTTCATCCGCTCCCACACCCGGATCATGGCGATCTTCATGATGTCTGCCGCCGTTCCCTGGATCGGTGAATTCATCGCCACACGCTCTCCGAAGGATCGCTGCATGAAATTGCTGGAGGAGAGCTCTGGAACCGGTCTTCTTCTTCCATATAAAGTAGTCACATATCCCTGCTTCTTCGCCGTCTCAACCGTCGTGTCCAGGAACTTTTTGATCCCCGGATACGTCTCAAAATACTGATCGATATAAGCCGCCGCTTCCTTCTTGGAAATGCTCAGATCCTGACTAAGCCCGAACGAGCTGATCCCGTACACAATGCCGAAGTTGACAGCCTTGGCGTTCCGGCGCTGCAGATCCGTCACTTCGTCAAACGGCGTGTGGAACACTTTGGAGGCAGTGATCCGGTGGATATCCTCATCCATCTGATACGCCTCGATCAACTGCTGGTCCTCCGACATATGCGCGAGGATCCTAAGCTCGATCTGTGAGTAGTCCGCGTCGGTAAACAGGAAACCCTCCTGCGGCACAAACACCTTGCGGATCCTTCTTCCCGGCTCCATCCGCATAGGAATGTTCTGCAGATTCGGCTCCGTCGAGCTGATCCGCCCGGTCGCCGTGATCGTCTGATTGAATGTGCTGTGGATCCTTCCAGTATCGTCGATATACGCCGCCAGTCCATCTGCATAGGTAGATTTCAGCTTGGCAAGTCCGCGGTATTCCAGAATATCCTTTACGATCGGCTGCTCCGCGGCGAGTTTTTCCAACACATCCGCGGCGGTCGAGTAACCGGTCTTCGTCTTTTTTCCGCCCTTGATCCCCATTTTTTCAAACAGGATCTCTCCGAGCTGTTTCGGCGAGTTGATGTTAAACTCGCATCCCGCCATCCGGTAGATCGACTGCTCCAGCTCCACGATACGTCCCTGCAGTGCCTCGCCATAGGCTTTGAGCTCATCCGGTCTGACGAGGATACCGTTCTGCTCCATCTCGTAGAGCACCCTTGTCAGCGGCATCTCTATCTCATCCATCAGCCTTTCCATGCCCTGCTGCTTCAGTCTGTCCCTCAAAAGCGATGCCGCCATAAGGCACACATAAGCCTGATAACAGGCGTAGTTTTTCACATCCTCCGGCGACTTATCAAGCGCTTCCCGGAAAGTTCCCTTGCCGCAGACCTGCTCCCGGTCCGGGATCGTCAGCCCCAGATACTCTGAAGCGACATGTACCGTCTCGTAATCATTTTTCAGCGGATTGAGCAGGTAAGCTGCCAGAAGTACGTCGAAATAGCGCTTCTGGCGATAGGGCGTCAGCACATCCGGTGTTCCGTCCGCATCCTGCCACATTCCAGACGTATCCTTTTCCTCCAGCATATCGTAGCTGCCCTTGATCCCTGCCACGGCAAAGCGACAGTCACCTGCCCGGTTCAGCACCGTGAGACGCTCCTGCAGATACGCAGCCGTCACCAGTCCTTCGCAGGGAAGGAACCACACCTGATCGGGGGCGAGGGCAAACGCCGCGCCGACACATTCGCCGGTCTTTTTCTCCCGGAGAAAGGCGAGTCCGATCTCCGTATCCTTTTTCAGTCCGCCGCACTTTGCAAAAAACTCCTCTGCCGCCGCCAGATCTCCCAGCAGCGCGAAGCGGGAAGCCTCCGCCCCCACCGACGCAACGCTCTTGTCAAACCGTCCGAGCAGATTCTTAAATTCGAGCTGCTTGCAGAGGACATAAGCCTCCTCGGTATAAAAGTTTCCTATCCTTGCCTGCTCAAAATCATAGTCGAACTCTCCCTCGACATTGATCGTTGCAAGCGTCTTGCTCAAATCCGCCAGCTTCCTGTTGGCGATGAGAGATTCCCGGATCGACTTCTTTTCTACCTCATCCACGTGCGCATAGATGTTCTCCAGCGAGCCAAACTGCACCATCAGGCTGGTGGCTGTCTTTTCGCCCACCTTCGGCACGCCGGGGATATTGTCCGCCGTATCGCCCATCAGCGCCTTCAAGTCGATAAACTGCGTCGGCGTGACCTGATAGGCCTCCTTTACATCTGCCGCATAATAATCTTCGATCTCCGTCCGTCCTCCCCTGGTCTTAGGGATCCGGATCCGGATATGCTCCGATGCGATCTGCAAAAGATCCCGGTCGCCAGATACCAGGGAAACCTCCATCCCCTCGCGCTCGCCGCGTTTGGCGATCGTTCCCAGAATGTCATCCGCCTCCAGTCCCGGTTTCTCCACCGTGCAGATCCCCATGGCCTGCAGCATCTGCTTCATGACCGGAACCTGCTCTCTCAGCTCCTCCGGCATCGGCTTTCTGGTGCCCTTGTAAGCCTCGTAGATCTCATGCCGGAACGTCGGTGCATGCACGTCAAACGCCACGGTCAGATATTCCGGCTTCTCCTCCTCCAGGATCTTAAACATGATGTTCAGAAAGCCATACACCGCGTTGGTGTGCAGTCCCTGGCTGTTCGTCAGCTCCGGCACGCCATAAAACGCTCTGTTTAAAATGCTGTGTCCATCTATCAATACAATTTTCGATGCCATATCATCTGATAACCTTTCTATCCTTGTAAGGCGCATGCGCCTCCGCCTAGATCCAGCGGAAATACACGCAAAGAGCCGACACGATCGCCGCGGTCACCGCCAGCTCCAGCCACCGCAGCGTATTTTTGAGCATCTGGTTGATCCGGATATGCTTTCTCGCCTCTTCCATTCGCTCATGAAGCTCCTCCTGCAGATTAAAGCTATTCCCTTCTTCCAGCTTCTCCATACCCTCTGTCACCAGAAACTGGATCGAAAGCTCCTCCCTGCACTCCGGGCAATCCTCTATATGTTCCACAAACTGCGCCAGCTTGCGTCCCTCCAGATCCTTACGCAGAAAAGAAGGAATGATTTTCTCTGCCTGCTTACAGTCCATATAACGTCTGTCCTCTTTTCCTTCCAGCCGTTTTCATACTTACTCAGAATCTATTATATACTAAAGGTCTGGTTTTTGAAAGCACTAAAAAACGATTTGGTCCTGCCCGAACCTGAGCTGACGACCAAACCGTTCCTGATTTCCTTTTCAGATTTCTCTTTTAATTTTGCGTCGCAATGCCTTTTTTGTCCACAGTATACTCCACGCCGTCTATATTTACCGTGATATTTTTCTGCAGCGCGCCTGTCTCATCGTAGTAGTAGGTGTTGCCGTCCGGACGCGTCACCAGACCCGTCTGCATCACGGCGTTCTCATCAAAGTAGTACTCTGCTCCCTGGATCGTCACATCCTCCCGCAGGGCATGTCCATCCTTGGTCGCCAGGAAATATCTGCCGCTCTCATCCTCGAACCAGCATCCTTTCTGTACGAAGCCGTTCTCGTCCAGGTGGTATTTTTTATCCTCCCAGGCAGCCCAGCAGGAACGCTGTTTTCTGTAATTTGCAAAAAAGACCGTGTTGTCCCCTCTCTTGGCAAAGCCGTTGGCGGGGATCAGCGAGGAATAGTCCTTAAACTGGTAGTTGATATCCACTCTGGTCGGCACGCCGGCAACGCTTCCGTGGGAGCTGCTCTGCCAGATGGAAGCGCCGTCATACTCCAGCGCATCCGCATACTGTGCGACCCATTTGTCATAGGCTATGTTTCCGATCTTGTTCTGGAACATATTCTTGTAGGAATATACCACCGGATAATATCCGGCTGCCTCCACCGTGGAACAGAAGGTGTTGATGATCGCCTGCAGCTGTTCCTGGGACATATTTTTGTGGCAGGCTGCCTCCACATCATAGACCACCGGATAGCTTACCGTATAATTTCCGATCCACTGCAAAAGCTGATTCGCCTCATTCTGCGCCTGCTCCACATTCGCCGCATAGGAATAGAGATACACGCCCGTACGGAGTCCCGCCGCGTTCGCCCCCTGCATATTGGCGTCAAAGTAGGGATCTACCCCGGAATTGGTGCTCCCGGCCTTGACGAAGGCAAAGCTGATCCCGGACCCCGGAACCTGACTCCAGTCGATCGCCAGATTGTGCTTGGATACATCGATCCCCTTCGCGATCGCGCTGCCTGCTCCCACTGCCTGTACCGGACATACCGGCAGACCTGCGAGCATACAGACTGCCAGTCCTGCCGCTATCGTTTTCTTCCATCCCTGCTTTTGTGCTCTTTTCATGCTTTTCTCCATTTCCCGTCTGTATTTTTCAGGTTTCTCTTAACAGAAAAATATGCCGGCTGGAAAACCAGACCGGCATACATAATTGTTACGTTTCTGTTACTTTTCCCCATCGTTTGTTACTTTATTTAACATTTCCTTCATAAAGATAACATATTTCGCGGGTTCTGTATAGCATTTTTTCCAGATTGGAAAAGAATACCATGATCGTTTAGCCTTCGAAAGGAATTACTGCTCCGTCGTAGGTATCCTTAATGTACTGCTTGATCGCATCTGACTTGAGCACATCGACAAGGGCCTTGATCGCGTCGCTGTTTTCGTTTCCTTCCTTGACTACGATGACGTTCACATAGGTCTTGGCTGCCTCCGAATCGGACGACTCGTAGGCGATGGAATCTCTTCCTACGGAAAGACCAGCCTCCAGTGCGTAGTTACCGTTCAGAACCACATAGGCAACCTCGTCCTTTACTCTGGCGATCTGTGCTGCCTCCAGCTCCTCGAAAACGAGGTTCTGCGGATTTTCCTCAATATCGTTGACTGTCGCTGTCAGTCCGACGCCGTCCTTGAGCTTGAGCAGTCCGTTATCCTGAAGAAGCAGAAGCGCTCTCGCCTCGTTGGTCGTATCGTTAGGGATAGCGATCACATCCCCCTCTGCAACCTCATCCAGCGTAGCCTTTGTTCCCGGATAGATTCCAAACGGCTCGTAGTGGATGCCGCCTGCACTCACCAGATGTGTTCCCTGCTCCTCGTTGAATGTCTCAAGGAACGGTACGTGTACCGCATAGTTTGCGTCAAATTCTCCGCTCTCTACAACAAGTCCCGGCTGAATATAGTCATCGAATACGGTGATCTCCAGATCATAACCCTGTTCTGCCAGGATCGGCTTCGCCTGCTCCAGGATCTCTGCGTGCGGTGTTGCGGATGCTGCGATCTTGATCACGACCGGATCGGCGCTCTGGGTATCAGCGCTCTCAGCGTCCGCGCTTGCGGCGTCTGCCGTCTCATTCTCCGTTGTCTCTGTGCTTTCCGTGCTCTGTGCTGCCGTGCTGTCAGCCTTGTCTCCGCATCCGGTAAGTGCTGCAACTGCAAGTGCTCCTGTAAGTAATCCTGCTACTAATTTCTTTCTCATAATTTTTCTCCTCATTCTTTCCTCATTTTTTATTATTTTCTCCTGTCCAGCTTTCCGGCGGTCTTCATGCCGACCGTCTGAAAGATCTGGAACAGAATGATAATCAGTATCACGGTAACGATCATTATATTGGTCTGCCACCGATAGTATCCGTAGCGCACTGCGATATCTCCGAGTCCGCCTCCTCCTACTGTACCCGCCATTGCCGAGTAGCCGAGGATCGTTCCCATCGCTATCGTCGCTCCCATGATCAGCGAAGTTCTCGCCTCCACCAGCATAACGCGGAAGATGATGTCCAGATTCGTTGCCCCCATGGACTTGGCCGCTTCGATCACGCCTTTATCCACTTCCTTTAAGGAGGATTCCACCATTCTTGCGATATAGGGAGCCGCTGTGATCACCAGCGGGATGATCGTCGCCGTAGAGCCGTAGCTTTTTCCTACGATCAGCCTTGTAAAGGGGATCAGCAGGATCAGCAGGATCAGGAACGGGATGCTCCTCACCACGTTGGATATCGCATCCAGGATCCGGTAGATCACCGCATTTGGCTTTATGCCATCCTTGTCTGTCACGGTCAGAACCACTCCCATCGGAAGTCCGATCACATACCCGGCGAAGGTGGATACCAGCGTCATATATACGGTATCCCTGATCCCTTCCAAAAGCATTTTTATCACCTGACTGTCAAACATCTTCCGACACCTCCTGTACCTTTAATCCCTTTTCCATCAGATACTCTATCATGTCCACCTGCAAATGAAGATCGCCCGGCAGACCTAAGATCATCTCGCCCTTTGCCACGCCGCCGACATTTTTGGTATCTGCCTGAAGGATATTGACCGGCATCCCAAAATGCAGGATCATGTTGGCTATCACCGGCTCGAACGCCGAATTGTCCGAAAATACGATCCGGATCTTCCGGTCTGACTCCAGCCGGCTGACCGTTTTCTGCAATCCCTCGATCCCTTTGGTGTTCTGTCCAAAGATCAGCTCCTTGGCAGCCCGGGAACGTGGACTGGAAAAGACCTCCGCCACCGTACCATTCTCGACCAGCCGTCCGTTTTCTATGATCGCAACCTTGTTGCAGATCTCCTGCACCACGCTCATCTGATGGGTGATGATCACGATGGTGATCCCAAGCTCCTGATTGATCTGTTTCAAAAGATTCAGGATCGATACCGTCGTCTGCGGATCCAGCGCGCTGGTCGCCTCATCGCAAAGGAGAATCTTCGGATCCGAGGCAAGCGCTCTCGCGATCGCAACCCGCTGCTTCTGTCCGCCGGAAAGCTGTGCCGGATACGCTCTCGCCTTATCCTCCAGCCCGACCGTCTTTAAAAGCTCCGTCGCTCTTTTCCTCGCCTTCTCCTTGCTGACTCCCTGAAGTCTCAGCGGAAAACACACATTGCTGATCACGTTTTTCTGCATCAGCAGGTTGAAATGCTGAAAGATCATCGCGATATCGCCCCGCTGCTTACGCAGCTCTTTCTCTGAAAGAGTACCCATGTTCCTTCCGTCGATGAGCACCTCTCCTTCCGTTGGGCGTTCCAGATAATTCAGACATCGCACCAGCGTGCTTTTTCCTGCACCGGACATTCCGATGATCCCGTAGATGTCCGCGCGCTCTATGCTGAGATTGATATCCTGTAACGCCTGAACCTGTTCTCCTTTTTGTTCAAACGATTTGCTTATGTGCTGCAGTTCTATCAGTGCCATTTTTCTCCCATCCTTTTCTTCCGATCTGCAGGCCTTCTGCCCCGCCTGTCAGGATTCCTCCTGCGCCGGCCGCCTTTTCGGCTGCATAGAAAAAGCCCGAACAGTTTATTTCACTCTCGGGCAAACAGGTCATATCAATTTCCGATTTTCCTATCGGTTTTCTATGAATGAGCACAGCGCAATATGCGAATGTGCCCGAGCCTGTCATTTGCCCGAGAGTTCAGCATTCGTCCGCCACACATGTATCCGTCAATCCAGAAATCTGCTGTTCTCATTGCGTCTGTCTCCTTCCCTCACTTCTCGCGGTTCATCCGTTCTCTCCTTCGGAACCGTTCCAAGGTTTCTCTCCCTTGTTGTTGCTATCCTATCACCTTATTCCTAGTATGTCAATAGGTTTTGTATTATTTTTTTCAAAATCCATTGACATCCATCTCAGATCTTCTTATGATCTAAGCACAGGCAGATCTGTTCTGTCTGAATTTTACAGCTTTTCGAAAGGAGCAATGTCATAATGGATCGTATCACGCCAGACCAGGCAAAAGAAAAACAGGTGGACCATTCAGCCGCACCTGCCTCTTCTTATGAAAATCTGAAAAAATATATGATCGAATTTATCCAGGAACAGCAGTTGAAGATTGGTTACCGAAAAGAAGTCCTCCGCATTTACTACTTCCTTTCCTCTCTCAACCACTATACCGGTCAGGAGCTTACCGTCGAAGAGATGATTGACTACCTGAAAGGCTTCTGCGACTACGTCCGTCCATTTCTTGGGAACGTCACCATCACCCACCGGAACGAGCGCTTCTGCTTTGCAGTCCCTGAACAGGGAACCGAGGCGGTACATCTTCTTCCACTCCACAACGATTTTCTTCCCCGTCTGCTCGAGGCAGTCTCACGCCACGGCTGTACCATGGACGATGTCCTGACGATCTTTCAAAGCACGCCCTACACGCCGTCTGTTCACCGGCTCGCCGACGAGGACTTTGATTATCTGATCTACTTTCTGGATGACCCTTCCGACAACTACCGCTACTGCTTTAAACAGGAAGGAGAACACATCACCTATCACCGCTTCACGCCGGAGGACTACCGTGATCTCTGATCCGGTGTCCTCCGTCCGGTGGTTTCTCTTTTTTATCAGTCGTCTACATCAAACGCTTCCAGACCGCGTTTTGCCTCCACCTTGTTATCTCCATGCTTTACGAAGAACATCGTCACGAAAGACCCTGCCACAAAAAGTGCACAGTACGGGAACAGCACCTTGTAGCCTACCCGGTTCAGGAGCGTGCCCGCCAGGATCGGCGTTACGATCTGTGCCGTCATGCTGAACGTATAGTACAGTCCCGTGAATTTGCCGACGTCGCTTCCCTTGCACATCTCAAGCACCATCGGCAGACTGTTTACGTTGATAAACGCCCACGCGACTCCCAGAAGCAGGAACAGTATGTAGAGCGGCCAACGGAACGTGTCATAGGCACAGGTATATAAAAACGCGCCGAAGAAACAGGACGCAAGAAGCAGGACGCCCGACATGATCGTCTTTCTTCTTCCGATCTTACTTGCCACGTAGCCGGAGGGGATATAGGACAGGATCGCTCCTCCGGTCGCTACCGTCATACAGGTCGAAGCGCTTCCAAGGCTCATGTTCCACATATGGTTCGCATAGGTCGTAAACCAGGTTTCTACCGCATTGTAGCCCATAAACCACAGCGCGATCGATACCAGCAGGAAAGTCAGGCTTTTCTTTACCTCTTTTGGCACGACTTCCTCGCCCTTTTCATCCTGCTCCATCAGGTTATCCTCCGGATGCGCCTCCTCGTAGGCAAGCATCTTATGGTTCAGACCGACCTCATCGACCAGAAAGACAACGACAAACACGGAAACCAGCATGATCCCGGCAACCACCGCAAACAGCGGGAAATAATCCACATGCTCTTTTCCGGCGGTCCTGGACGTTGAATACATGACGCTGGCAACCAGAAGCGCCAGCACGCCGCCTACCGCTCCCATCAGATTGATCACTGCATTTCCTCTGCTCCGCAGCGGCTTGGGCGTAACGTCCGGCATCAGTGCAACCGCCGGACTCCGGTAAGTCCCCATCGCCACGAGCAGGCAGCCCAGGATCACGATAAAAAGGATCTCTGTCACCACGCTTTTTCCGGTGAAGAAAAGATTATCCATCACAGGGAGCAGCAGCATGAATACGACCGCCGCAAGCGTACCAAACAGGATAAACGGCTTTCGTTTTCCCATTTTAAGCCGGCATCTGTCCGAAAGTCCGCCAAACAGCGGCAGCAGAAAAAGGGCAAGCACATTGTCCGCCGCCATGATCACACCCGAAATACTCTCATTCAGGTGAAAGGTGTTTGTCAGCATCAGCGGGATCACGCTGTTGTACATCTGCCAGAATGCGCAGATCGACAAAAATGCAAATCCCACCTTGACTGTCTGTTTTGTGTCCAGTTTCATTCAACAATCCTCACTTTACTTTGTTATGCTGCATCTGCTTCCACTTTCCCGCATCGCAGCCTTCCTTACTATTGTATCATTCTTTTGAGGAATTTTGTGTGTAATTTATAATTTGTTAATAAAAGGATCCGGCACACAGTACCGGATCCTCTCTTTATTCTATTCTCTTATTCTGCGGCAGGAATTACATCATTCCACCCATACCGCCTGCTCCTGCGGGCATAGCCGGTTCCGGCTCTTTGATGTTGGCAACTACGGACTCGGTTGTCAACAGGGTAGAAGCTACGCTGTTTGCGTTCTGCAGAGCGCTTCTGGTTACCTTCGCAGGATCCAGAATACCCGCATCTACCATGTTCACATACTGCTCTTTCAGTGCATCAAAGCCCATGCCTACTTCCGACTCTCTTACCTTGTTGATGATAACGGAGCCTTCCAGACCAGCGTTTGCTGCAATGTGGAACAGCGGTGCCTCCAGTGCCTTCAGTACGATCTGTGCACCGGTCTTTTCGTCACCCTCCAGGGTATCTGCCAGCTTAGCAACCTCTTTGGATGCGTGGATATAAGCAGAACCACCACCGGAGATGATACCTTCCTCTACGGCTGCTCTGGTAGCTGCAAGAGCGTCCTCCAGACGAAGTTTTGCTTCCTTCATCTCTGTCTCTGTTGCTGCGCCTACACGGATCACTGCAACGCCGCCTGCCAGCTTTGCAAGACGCTCCTGTAATTTTTCTCTATCGAAATCAGATGTTGTCTCCTCGATCTGCTTCTTGATCTGTCCGATTCTTGCCTGGATCGCTGCCTTGTCGCCCTCGCCATCAACGATAACGGTGTTCTCCTTCTGTACTTTAACAGATTTTGCACGACCAAGCTGGTCCATGGTTGCATCCTTTAACTCCAGACCAAGCTCGGAACTGATAACCTGACCACCTGTCAGGATCGCGATATCTTCCAGCATTGCTTTTCTTCTGTCGCCGTAACCAGGTGCCTTGACAGCTACTACGTTGAATGTACCACGCAGCTTGTTTACGATCAGAGTCGTAAGTGCTTCGCCCTCTACATCCTCTGCAATGATAAGCAGCTTGGATCCGGACTGTACGATCTGCTCAAGGATCGGAAGGATCTCCTGAATGTTGGAAATCTTCTTATCTGTGATCAGGATGTACGGATTGTCAAGAACTGCCTCCATCTTATCCATATCCGTTGCCATATATGCGGAAATGTATCCTCTGTCGAACTGCATACCTTCTACCAGATCCAGCTCGGTCAGCATGGTCTTGCTCTCCTCGATCGTGATAACGCCATCACCGGAAACCTTCTCCATTGCATCTGCTACTAACTGTCCAACCTCTTCATCCCCTGCGGAAATTGCTGCAACTCTTGCGATATGCTCTTTGCCGTTTACCTTGGAGCTCATCTTCTGGATTGCGTCTACCGCAACGTCTGTCGCTTTCTTCATCCCCTTTCTGAGGATGATCGGGTTAGCGCCTGCTGCAAGGTTCTTCATACCTGCATTGACCATTGCCTGTGCAAGAACGGTAGCGGTTGTTGTACCATCACCTGCTACATCGTTTGTCTTGGTGGCAACTTCCTTTACAAGCTGTGCTCCCATATTCTCAAAAGGATCTTCCAGCTCGATCTCTTTTGCGATTGTTACACCGTCGTTCGTGATCAGCGGTGCGCCATAGGATTTGTCAAGAACTACGTTTCTTCCTTTCGGTCCCAGTGTCACTCTTACGGTATCTGCTAACTGATTTACACCAGCCTCTAAGGCTGCTCTGGCTTCTGCGCCATATTTAATTTCTTTTGCCATGATCTTTTCCCTCCTGAATTATGATCATCCGCGGATTTTCCGCGAATCTGTTTTCTTTTCCAAAATGCAATGAAAACCTTACTCGATAACTGCAAGGATATCGCTCTGCTTTACAATAATGTACTCATCCTCATCCAGCTTTACTTCTGTTCCGGAATACTTGGAATAGATAACCTGATCTCCAACCTTTACTTCCATCTTTACTTCTTTGCCGTCGATCACGCCGCCAGGACCAACTGCGATAACTTCTGCCTGCTGCGGTTTCTCTTTATTCTGCCCCGGCAAAACGATACCGGATTTTGTAGTCTCTTCTGCAACTAACTGCTTTAATACAACTCTGTCTCCAAGTGGTGTCAACTTCATGATAACTGCCTCCTTATAGTAATAATCATTATATCCTTTTTATCTGTTAGCACTCGATATAGTTGAGTGCTAACCGCTAAATCATATATTAGCTATATATGCGTTTCATTGCAACCTGTTTTATGGAACTATTTCTCTTATTTTCTCTCATTATCTCTATTATACTCTTATTTTCTTTTGTTTTCTTGTATAACACCACATCTTGGGATTTAATACTTTTTTTATAATTATCCATACCAGGGAAACCAAGAGCTTTTTCTATTGCACAACAAAAGGGAACTCCATGTGAAGTTCCCTTCTTTTTTCCGGGCGCATACGCCCTGTTATACATTTTAAATCTGCGGCTATGTACTACTTTTTCAGCCCATGCTCCAGGCGCTCCCGGTATCCCGGCGCGTTTTTGAGTTCAAACTTGTTGTTGAACATCTCATACTCCGCATCCGGCAGCTTGTCCGTCAGTCCTTCTTCCACGTTTGTCTTGTAGACGATACCACAAGCAACCGACGGAGCCAGGATCGGATCCTCATAGGCAAGGCAGGCAGCCTGCAATCTCCGGCAGTAGTCCTCCGCCTCGTCCGTCTCCACCATCGGGATCAGTACGACAAAAACATCTCCGTCCACACGGCCGATAATGTAATCCGGCTTCGCCTCACGCTTTATCAGCTCTGCGATCGTCCGGATCAGCCGGTCGCTCTCCTCGTCCCCATAATGGTCATTCACAAACTTCCAGTCGTTGATATTGATATTGATCACCGCCACCGGCACGATCTCCGCACGGTCTAAGACCTTCATCCGGCCTTCAAAATACAGCTTGTGATATACGCCGGTCAGAACGTCCTCTTTTTCCCCTCTGACTGCCTGTGCGCGCTGTACGCCAACCTTCTCTTCCAGTTCATCCATATAGATAGATGTCTCGGTGTGCAGATAAGCCTCCTCTCCCCAATGTGAGAGCGTGTCTGCCAGTCCGTCCATCAGCCGGTCTACAACCGCCTTTTTTTCCTCAGGAACCGCATCCTCTTTTACATAAAGATGGGCAATCGTCCGTCCGTACACCCGGATCTTGCGGCCAGGCTCCCCTACGACGTCCGGGATAAATCCGGCGAAGCTGCCCACAGAGATCACTTTCTCTCCATGACGCTCCGTAAGAAGCATCTCCACCTGCGCAAGCTCCGCAACCGCCTTGCAAAGCTCCTGCAGGGTTTCCAGCGAATACAGGTTTTCCATTCCATAATTTCTTATGTTTTCTTTGATTCTCTTCTCAAAAGGAATTGCCTTATAATCCATATTCTGTACCTTCCCTATTCCCATTTGTGTAACCAATGAACATAGATTTAGTATAACTTTTTTGCGGCATTTTGTCTATATAAGCGTGCGGTTTTGTGGGACAGTTTTTCTATTCTGTCACCATATAAACATCTACTGTAAAGTCCTTGTTATATACCTCCAGAACCGTTCCGGTGCATCGGATCCCGTGCTCCTCTGCATACTTCTGAAGTTCAATATGCGCCTCTTTTACTCTGGAAAATCCCTTGTCAAAAGGAAGGTGCAGACACCGTTCATACTCCTGCGCTCCTTCGCCAGCCAGCGCTCCATCAACACCGCTCACCGGCAGATACGTTGTCATCGTAAAGCTTCCTTCCCCATCCATCAAGCCGGTATACTTCACAAAATGCGCCCCATTCGGAACCAGCTTTTCCTGCGCTGCTCTCTCATAGAGCTTTCCTGCCGACATTCCAAGATTTTCTCTCTCTACATTCTCCTGTATGGAAATGCACTCTCCCCGCTGAAAAGGAACGATGTCGATCCTTGCGTTCTCCGTATCCTCTGCTTTCCTGCCCTGCGCTATTGCCTGCACCGTCTCCAGAATAGACCGTGTCTGGTTATCCAGTTCCCGCAGCCTGCTGTTTATGACCTCCTCCTCGTCCAGCTTTCCCTCCAGCACCTGTCTTATCTCGATCAGGGAAAGACCGATTTTCCGGTACGCCTTGATCTTCTCCAGATCGGCAAGCTGTTGCGGTTCATAATAATGATATCCATTCTCCTCGTTCACACACGCCGGAATCAGGATCCCGGCTTCCTCGTAGAGTCTGAGCGCCTTACGCCCCACATTTCCGATCACTGCAAACTGTCCTCTCGTATACATCATTCTGACACCTTCTTTCTCCTGAAATACTTTCTGTTGACGCTGCGCACCGCTTTTTCTCCCGCGATCCGGTGCTCCGGATCCGCGTGGGACGCCTCGATCAGATCTGTCGCCAGCGGCAGATGCACTCCATGCTCCTCGATCGGTGCAACCGTTACAAAGAGAATACTTTTGTCCTTGTCAATCGCTGCCGCTTCCTTCCATGTCATCAAACTCAAATCCTGCATATTGCTTTCCTCCTTTTCTTTTCCAAAAGGAGAATAAGCCCGGCCCTTTGGGCCAGGTCAAGCATAACACACATAAAACCTTAAATCTGCCTTTTTATATTCCGGAAGCCTACAGCACCACGATCCGCTCCAGGCATCCGTTCGCCGCACCCATTTTCAGTTCTGTCACAAAATCCCCCACGTCACAGGAAAGATATGTCCAGGTATGTTTCCACGTATCCGGCTCCGCTTTCTCTTCCAGTCTCTCTTCTGCCTTTTCAGATTTCCTGTCAAGACTCCTGATCAGAAACAAAAGCTGTTGCCTGAGCTCCTCCTCCGTATTCTGCTCTACCAGCTCCCGTAACGCTATATAATCTTCCTCCACGCTTGTCTCTCCAAGGCGCTTCTCGATCAGCATACATCCCAAAAGATGCCGTAGAACAATCCGCCCCAGATTAAAAAACTGTGACTGGTAGTCTTTCTGAAAACGCATCAATATGCCTTTCACATATTCCTCCGGAAACCGCTGCAAAAAGTTCTGTTCTGCTGCAATCGCATCCAGATACTGATCTATTGCCAGAATTCCCGTCACTCCGGATGTCTTCGAAAGCACCGGATAATCCATAGTGATAATCGTCTCCTGCGGCGCGAATTTCCGGTCATAAAGCCGGAAAAATCCTGGCAGAGCCATGACGAAGGTATCTTGTAGATTCCGGTTTCCATAGGCTTGAAAATATTCGCACACTAAGCGGTACTTTTCCTGCGTCTCCTGTACCATTCTTGCAAGAAGTTCCTGACCGATCCTCCATGCCTCCGATGCATCCGGCTTTCTCCCACCGACAAGACTGCCCTCCTTCTCATAGATCCGGAGCGTGTACAAGATACCTTCCATAAGATGTCTCGCCCGTTCATAGCTGACGGAGCCGCTCTCTCCGGAAGTGAACTTTCTGGTCAGTGCCGCCAGCAATGGCAAAAGTTCTTCCATCCCGTACAGTCCTGTCTGCAATATTTCTTCATTCCGGTCCTGTTTCGTCTGCTCATTATCTTCTACATATATTTCTTCATCTTTAGGCATCTCTGTGATCCTCCCGGTATCTTCCGATATATTTGCGCGTTGTTCTTCGGATCTTTCGCGCAAATTCATCCAGCACCGTGTCTTCCAGATAGTCCAGTGATCCCTCCACCTCGTCAAATTTCTCTCTCATAAATTCCAGCAGTTCATCGTCCGTCAGTTCGTCCATCGACTCGTTCTTGTACAGATAAAAGATTTCCTGCAGCCGCCCCAGCGTCTGCGCGTAGTCCTCCGGCTCGATATAAGCCGAATCGCAGAACATCCGCGTCAGCTTCGTCAGAATCCCTTCCCCGAACTCTATCCGCTGCTGTTCGCGCAGGTCTTCTCTCCTTCGGCTGACAAGCTCCGCAGCCTCCTCCTGTGAGAGTGTCAGACCAAACCGTCTGGTATATTCATTTTCCTTCATTACCTGCGCAATCTGGTTCTGTTCACTCATCTTTAGCAGTATTTCATCCATTCCCATTGTCACTCCCCCCATTCTCTCTGTTCCATTTGGAATTGCTCATCCTGCTCTTCCTCTGGCTGACTGTCTGGTGATTATAACGCTGCACAAAAAGAAGTAAAAGACTTGACTTTTTAACGTTTTTGTGGTAATATATAAGCAAAATAAAGCAATAAAATTCAGGGCATCAGCCAGTTTTATGACTGATGCCCCATATTATATCCCTTTTCCACACCTTTCTGCTTTATCAGCGGCTTACCATCTATTCCGTAGCACATCGCCTTTCAGATACAGATTCCCTTTTACTTCTTCTTTTATCGGAAGGATCATCTGCCGCTTGATCATATACGCCACATTTTGCCGTGTACATTCAAGAATGTCACATATATCGGTGGTATCGAAAACATTTTTCTGAACGAAAAGGTCAAAATCGCTTTTTCTGATCGGAAGATTCTCCTTCGCTTCATATAAAACATACGACGGAATGTCAATGGAATCATTAAAAGTGAGGCTATATCCTCCGGTACCTACCTTTCCGGATTCAAAAAGCGCTTTGTTTCTTAACACCTTATCGATTCCCTCTATGTGAACCATATGCTCAAGCGAAATCTTCTTTACGGTTTCATCTTCAAAAAAACACAGAACCATACTGTTTTCACCTATTACACAATCTACAAGGTTCTTCTGTTTCCTTTTTTCAACATATTCTGGCAGTTTTGTGATTTTCCTAATATACAGGCTGTCCTGCGAACATCTTCCGTTTGCTATTGCAAGCATTTCCATTTCATTATACTCTTTCAGCTTATGTGTATTGAGAATGGATGCAATATTTTGTCTTCCACTGGGAATGACCCGTTCTTTAACCCACAAAAAACTGATATCCCTTGGGATTGTAAATATTTTTTTCTTCACATAGCTTGTAAACAAAAGTGGTGCGCTCCATTCATCCAAATAGTCCTGCAATTCAATAACGTAACTGCGCTCCTTTTCATAGTATTGAAGAATCCCGATCGATATCTTATTTTCCGAATCCAGAATTTCATAAATCCTCATATAAATCCCCATTTCCGCGCACGCTCTTTGCGTTAATCCTCATTTCTGAGCAGCTTTTCATATCGCCTGTACCTTGCAAAGATCATATCCCATATCTTGTCGATCAGCTTATCGGACAGAATCCCATGCAGACCATCAAACAGGATATCCTTATCCCCTTCTGTCAATTTATTTTGGAAAACGCTCGACATATTATCAACAAGCGATAAATTATCATTACAAGAGTATCCGCCTATAAAATTTTGACAGCGTTTATCTTCCATAATATCAAAAGACTCCACCTGCTCATCTGTCAGGCAGGAATACAGCAGCGATAAACCATGATCAAACAGTGGCGCAATTCTTAATGTCTGCTTTTTGGAGTTTCTTAACACCTCAATATTGGCTCCATGCCGATCTCTGTTCAGTATCAGATAGTCAACCACTATCATAGTGTTTATATAGTGCTTCCACCCCTGTCTTGCACAGAAATCATAATGCGATTCACCCTTTACAGCGTTCGTCCGGTAAAAATCATCTAAAGCAATCTTGCTCTCGCCACGCTGCTTAAAATCCCTGGAAGCACACAAATAAGTGCTATACAACCGTCCTTCTATGTCAATATCTGCATTTATCAGTTGATATTCCAGATGTTCCACCCCTAATATGGAAAGCAATCGGTCTACAATAATTTCGTTAATACATTCATGCCCTACTACTCCATTTTCCATATCGAAATTTGATAACTTATAATATATTTTTTCTCCGTTTAAGGATGATTCCGATTTCAAAAATGTTCCGGCGGTCCCACTTGAACTTCTGATATTCGACCAATTTAAAAACGTAAGGTCTGTTTTTTGTTTCACAATTTTATGATCCATCCTTATCCCCTTTTGACATTTTTATTTTACGTGCGTCAAACAATAAATATATTATATAATTTTATTTTACGCGCGTCAAATATTTTTACTCAACATAAAAATATTCTCTGCAAACCTTTTCCTTGATCAGCAGCCGTCCAATCTACCTGCATAAATGGGTACCTTTTTTATAACAAAAAAGAGAATCGACCTTGTTCCTCACAAAGTCGATTCTCTTTTTATCTATCTTTCGATATTGTAAAATCTGTCAATCCGCTTATGCGTTTACGATCTTACCGAAGTCAGGCTTCAGAGCTGCGCCACCGATCAGACCACCGTCAATGTCGTCCTTGGAAAGAAGCTCTGCTGCATTTCCTGCATTCATGGATCCGCCGTACTGGATACGTACTGCGTCAGCTGTTGCTGCATCATACATCTCTGCAATAACCTCACGGATCATCTTACATACTTCCTGTGCCTGATCAGCTGTAGCTGTCTCGCCTGTTCCGATAGCCCAGATAGGCTCGTAAGCGATAACAAGCTCTTTTACCTGATCTGCTGTCACGTCTGTAAGATCCCATTTGATCTGTCTTGCGATCCATTCCTTGTATGTGCCAGCCTTACGAAGTGCTAAAGACTCGCCACAGCAAAGGATCGGCTTAAGACCTGCTGCAAACGCCTTCTTAACCTTAGCGTTGATGAGGATATCATTCTCACCAAAGATGTCTCTTCTCTCGGAGTGTCCGATGATGATATATTCAACGCCGGCTTCCTTAAGCATAGGAGCGGAGATCTCACCGGTGTAAGCTCCCTTGTCCTCAATATAGAAGTTCTCAGCACCCAGTTTCACGTTGGTGCCCTTGATAGCCTCTGCTACAGGTACGATATCGATAGCAGGTACGCAGTAAACTACGTCAACTGCATCGTTCTTTACAAGATCCTTAAGCGTTGCGCAAAGCTCAACAGCCTGTGAAGGAGTCATGTTCATTTTCCAGTTACCAGCAATAATTCTTCTTCTTGCCATTTTCTTAATCTCCTTACTATACTATTTAGATAATTGCAAGCATCTATCTTTCTGTCGCCTGTACAAATGAATAGTCCTGCAGAAACCCGCCCGGTTATTTTCTTTGCACAGGCTGATATTTGCTTTTATCATGCAACTGTAATTTTACTTGTCATCAGCAGCGTATACGCCCGGAAGCTCTTTGCCTTCCAGGAACTCAAGGGAAGCGCCACCACCTGTGGAGATGTGGCTCATCTTATCTGCAAAGCCTAACTGGTTTACAGCTGCTGCGGAGTCACCGCCACCGATGATCGTGGTTGCCTCTGTCTCAGCCAGAGCCTTTGCTACTGCGATCGTACCTTTTGCAAGAGTAGGATTCTCGAATACACCCATCGGTCCGTTCCATACAACCGTCTTGGCAGACTTTACAGCATCTGCATAGAGAGCAGCCGTCTTTGTTCCGATATCAAGACCTTCCATATCTGCCGGGATCTTGTCTGCATCTACAACCTGAACGTCGATCTCTGCATCGATCGGGTTCGGGAACTCAGCAGCGATCGTTGTATCTACCGGAAGAAGCAGCTTCTTGCCGAGCTTCTCAGCCTTAGCCATCATCTCTTTACAGTAGTCAAGTTTCTCGTCGTCTACAAGAGACTTACCGATCTCATAGCCCTGTGCCTTGAGGAAGGTAAATGCCATACCACCACCGATGATCAGTGTGTCGCACTTCTCAAGAAGGTTGTTGATAACGTTGAGCTTGTCTGCTACCTTTGCTCCACCGAGGATCGCTACAAAAGGTCTTACCGGATTCTCTACGGCGTTGCCCAGAAAGTCGATCTCCTTCTGCATAAGGTAACCAACTGCGTTGTTTCCGCCCTTTTCTCTGATATACTTGGTTACAACTGCTACAGAAGCGTGTGCTCTGTGAGCAGAACCGAAAGCATCGCATACATAATCGTCTGCCAGGTCAGCCAGCTCTTTTGCAAAAGCCTCTCCTGCCTCTGACGGCTTTGTCTCCTCTTTGCCACGGAAACGGGTATTCTGAAGAAGAACAACATCTCCCTCTTTCATTGCGGCAACAGCTGCGGTAGCTGCCTCTCCGGTTACGTTGTAATCTGCTACAAAGTTTACCGGCTGTCCCAGCTTCTCTGCAAGTCTCTCTGCAACCGGTGCAAGAGATTCTCCCTCGTTCGGGCCATTCTTAACCTTTCCAAGGTGAGAGCAAAGGATTACCTTTCCTCCGTCTGCGATCAGCTTCTTGATCGTAGGAAGCGCTGCAACGATACGTGTCTCGTCTGTGATCTTTCCATCCTTCAGCGGAACGTTGAAGTCGCATCTGACAAGCACGCGCTTGCCCTTAACGTTAATATCATCTACTGATTTTTTGTTTAATGACATCTTTCTTTCCTCCTGTTTTTATAAATCAACCGCCTTTTTGCAGGCAGTTTTCTGCTTGATACCGCTTATAATTATAGAAACTTGCCAAGGCTGGACTTTTCCCAATCACCTTAACAAACGAAGGCTCGGCCCAACGGCCGAGCCTCCTGAATAACTCTAAATTATTGACTTTTGATCTTATGCTAACTCAGAGAAGTACTTGATTGTACGAACCATCTGAGATGTGTAGCTGTTCTCATTGTCATACCAGGAAACAACCTGTACTAAGTTGTCCTCGCCTACCATTGTCTGTGTAGCATCAAAGATAGAACCATATGTGCTTCCAACGATATCGGAAGATACGATCTCATCCTCATTGTATCCGAAGGACTCTGTAGAAGCTGCCTTCATAGCTGCGTTGATCTCTTCCTTGGTTACGGACTTCTCAACAGTTGCTACAAGGATCGTTGTAGATCCTGTAGGGGTAGGAACACGCTGTGCGGAACCGATCAGCTTACCATTTAACTCAGGGATTACAAGACCGATAGCCTTTGCAGCACCTGTGCTGTTAGGAACGATGTTTACGGCACCTGCACGGGATCTTCTGAGGTCACCCTTTCTCTGAGGACCATCAAGGATCATCTGATCACCTGTGTAAGCGTGGATTGTGCTCATGATACCGGACTTGATACCAGCTAAATCATTCAGAGCCTTAGCCATAGGAGCTAAGCAGTTTGTTGTACAGGAAGCTGCAGAAATGATGGTATCAGAAGCCTTCAGTGTCTCATGGTTTACATTGTATACGATAGTAGGAAGATCATTTCCTGCAGGAGCAGAGATAACAACCTTTCTTGCACCAGCATTGATGTGTGCCTGTGCTTTCTCCTTGCTTGTGTAGAATCCGGAGCACTCAAGAACTACGTCAACCTTTAACTCACCCCAAGGGCAGTTGTTTGCATCGGGCTCTTTGTAAATCTTAAGAGTCTTTCCATCAACTGTGATGGTGTCCTCTCCAGCGGAAACAGTATCAGCTAACGCATACTTACCCTGGGAAGAATCATACTTTAACAAGTGTGCTAACATCTTAGGGCTTGTTAAATCGTTGATTGCTACTACTTCATATCCCTCTGCACCAAACATCTGTCTGAACGCAAGACGACCGATACGGCCAAAACCATTGATTGCTACTCTTACTGCCATTTTTTAGTTCCTCCTAAATAATGTTTTTTTATATAATTTTGTCTTCTCGTAGAAATACAAGATTGACAAAATTTTGTCAGCAGAATTATTTTACCTAATTTGTCCCGAAAATTCAAGACGTAAATCAAAAAATCTTTCCTATATTTTCCCAATCCGCGTATTTTCCCAAAATTATTGTTATTTTATGTGAAATCGGCTAGACTGAAATGCAGATGAAAGATTCACAGAAAGGAGCTTACTATGCCAATTTTAGCTGATTACCACCTGCACTCTTCTTTCTCGACCGACTCCGATGCGTCCATGGATGAAATGATCAGGCAGGGGATCTCACAGGGACTGAAAGCCATGTGCTTCACGGAGCACAACGATTTCGACTATCCGCCGGCGCCGGATCTTCCAGAGGGAAGTTTCCTGCTCAATCCGGATTCCTACCTCTATGATCTGCTGCGGTCCCGGGAAAAATACGGCGGTCAGATCGGTCTTTTCTTCGGCGTGGAGATCGGTCTTCAGCCGCACCTCGCGCAGAAGAATACCGCCCTTGCCACGGCGCACGATTACGACTTCATCATCGCCTCCTCCCATATCTGCAACGGAAAAGATCCCTACTACCCTTCCTTTTTTGAGGGGCGCTCCGTAGAGGACGCCTACCGGGAGTATTTTGAATCGATCCTGGAAAATCTGCAGACCTTCAGCCACTTTGACGTCTACGGACACCTCGACTATGTGGTGCGCTACAGTCCTTCCCGGGATGAGGGCTATGCCTACGAAACCTACCGGGAGCTTCTGGATGAAATTCTGCGGAAGATCATTTCTATGGGAAAGGGAATCGAGATCAACACCTCCGCGCTTGCCGCCGGGATGTCCGAAACCAACCCTTGCAGGGCTGTCCTGAAGCGCTACCGGGAGCTTGGCGGCGAGATCATCACCGTCGGCTCCGACGCGCACGATCCCTCGCGCATCGCCTATGGCTTTGACCGGGCTGCCGGAATCCTGCAGGAATGTGGTTTTCATTTCTACACGACCTTCGAACGCAGGAAGCCCTCTTTCCATACTCTCTGAGTTCACACTGTCCGAAAAACTTCTACAACTGGGCGATCAGTTTTCGAAACAAAAGCTGACCGCCCTCCTTTTTTCCCTTGCCTTCCAGAAAAGTCAGCCTGTCCTGATGATCCGGTACCACCCGCAGGATGGCTTTCCGTGCCTGATCCTCCTGACTTTTATTGACACAGATCACATACGTGCCTTCCTTTTCTGCCTTGTATGCTCTTCTCTCATCTTCCCGTTTCTCAGCCTCATGCTCCTCTCGCGCCAGATGGAGCATTCCGGCCCCGACCAGAGGGAACCGTCTCTGGAACCGGATAAAAAAGGAAATCCCCTCCCGGAAAAACACCTTTTTGATCCGCTCCTTCGTCAATCCGTCATACACTTCACATAGTTCTATCTCATTATTTACTTTTACTTTCGTCAATTTTGATTCTACCATTGTTACCCTCGCTCAGACGCATCCGTTTATCGTCTGTCTCCTCTGCGGTCCTGTGCATCCGGTCGTACTTCTTTCCGGATACACCGTACTATTCTCCTTTGGAACAGAGACATTTTACCATGCAGTCTGTGAAAATGTCGTGAAGGAAATAAGTAGAATTTCTTAATATTTTCCTAAAATTGCGTAAGCCGGATCTGTCAGGCCGCCCATCCAGGGCTGTCTTTTTCAGGAGATCAGCCGTTCTGCCCAGGCGTCACTCCCACAATGCTGCCCCCTCCGAGCACATAGCCGTCCTCGTAAAATACCACCGCCTGTCCAGGCGTGATGGCTCTGACCGGTCTTTCAAACGTACACCGGAGCTGATCCGGTCCGGTCTTTTCGATCCTGCACTTCTCTCCGCCGTGCGCATAGCGGATCTTTGCCAGCACTTCACGAGGCTCTGTGAGATCTTCCATTCCCATGTAATTGATCTGTTCACAGTACAGGGTATCTCCAAATACATCATCCGCCTCCCCGATCACGACCTCGTTCGTCTCCGGGCGGATCTGTGTGACAAACACCGGATGTCCCATCGCCAGATTCAGTCCCTTGCGCTGTCCCACAGTGTAGTGTGTGATGCCGAGGTGTTCACCCAGCACCTTACCCTCCTGCGTGACGAAGTTGCCTTTTCCCGGCACTCTTCCCTTTGCTTCCCGGTCGATAAACGCCGCGTAATCATGGTCCGGGATAAAGCAGATCTCCTGACTGTCCGGCTTGTGCGCCACGGGAAGCCCTGCTTCTTCCGCGATCTCCCTAATCTGCTCCTTAGTGTATTCCCCGACCGGCATCAGCGTGTGCGCGAGCTGCTCCTGCGTCAGGTTGTACAGCGCATAGGTCTGATCCTTCTTTGCCGTAACGGAATTTCTTATCGCATACCTGCCGTTTGCAAGCTGCGCGATCCTCGCATAGTGACCGGTTGCGATATAGTCCGCCCCGATCTCCAGACTCCGTGTGAGCATGGACTCCCATTTGACATAACGGTTGCAGGCGATACAGGGATTCGGCGTTCTGCCCGCCAGGTATTCCTCTACAAAATAATCCATCACGCTGCACTTGAATTCCTGTTTGAAATTCATCACATAGTAAGGGATCTCCAGCTTCTGCGCTACCCTTCTGGCGTCGTCCACGGCGCTCAGTCCGCAGCAGCCGCCGTTCTCCTCCTGTGTCTTGCGCTCCTCGTCCTGCCAGATCTGCATTGTCACGCCGATCACTTCATATCCCTGCTTTTTCAGCAGATATGCCGCGACGGAAGAATCCACTCCGCCCGACATTCCCACGACTACTTTTTTCGCCATTGTTATCCTCTTTTCTATCTTTCCTACCCTTCTTCCCTTTTCCGCTGCCGGCTGGAAAGAAGGTGTTTTTGTTCTCTTTCCCTGTCTTTCTGCATAGAGATAGCCATAAATCCCTTTTGGATGGTGTCTGATGAAACGTAACAATACCCTGATAACCGGAACCGTCATCCTGACTCTCACCGGACTGGCAAGCCGCCTGATCGGCTTCTTCTATCGAATCTTTCTGTCAAACACCTTCGGTGCAGAAGGCATGGGTATCTATCAGCTGATTGCTCCGGTTCTTGCCCTCTCCTTCGCGCTCACGGTATCCGGACTCCAGACAGCCATCTCCAAATACGTCGCCAGTGAGACGACAACGAAGGATTATCTGACGTCTTTCCGCACACTCCTTATCGGCTTCGTGCTTGCCATGTTCCTCTCGGTCGTCTGCGCCCTGTGCATCTACTGTTTTTCGGAACAGATCGCGGCGTCCTTCCTTTTGGAATCGCGGACTGCGCCCCTGCTGCGGATCATCGCCTTATCGATCCCTATGGCAACGGTTCACTCCTGCATCAACGGATACTTCTACGGGATCCGTAAGACAGCGATCCCTGCGGTGTCCCAGCTCGCGGAACAGATCTGCCGCGTGGGTTCAGTCTTTCTGATCTACCGCGTCTGCACACAGCGCGGGATGCAGCCGACCATCAGCTTTGCCGTAGTCGGGCTTGTGATCGGAGAAAGCGCGTCCATGCTGGTATCGATCGTCGCCATCCTGATCCGGGCAAACCATGTTTTTCCAAATTTTCGTGCGGGGCAGGCTCTGTCCCTGCGTCTTGCAGCGTCCGCCAGACAGTACCGGCATATCGTAAGACAGCTCCTTGCCCTCTCGATCCCGCTGTCCGCAAACCGCGTCATCCTCAACATGCTCCAGAGCATCGAAGCCATCTATATTCCCAACAAGCTGATGCAGCATGGTCTGAGCAACGCCGATGCGCTCGGAGTCTACGGCGTCCTCACCGGAATGAGCCTGCCGCTCATCCTGTTTCCGTCGGCGATCACCAACTCGATCTCCGTCCTTCTTCTTCCGGTCGTCGCCGAAGCCGACGACAGCGGCAATCACCGCACCATTTCACGCGCTATCCTCAAGTCGCTGAAATACTGCCTGCTCCTCGGCTTTGCATGCACACTGTTCTTTCTGCTGTTCGGGCGGCTTGCCGGAGAACTGCTGTTCCACTCTGCCCTTGCCGGAAGTTTCATTCTCACACTCAGCTTTATCTGCCCGTTTCTTTACCTCGCCAGCACACTGGGAAGCATCCTGAACGGTCTCGGCAAGACCGGACTCACCTTTTTGTACAGCGTCCTGAGCCTGCTCCTGCGCCTCGCTTTTGTCTTCTTTGCCATTCCGGCATACGGGATCAAAGGTTATCTGTGGGGAATGCTGGCCAGCCAGATCCTGCAGACCGGTCTGTGTACCCTGTCCGCCCTGCGCATCTCCAGAAGTCCCCGACCGAGGGCGAACGCTTCCATCCGGTAGGAACAGTCCGCATTTCCTATCTTGCGATTCCCACACCAATATACTATAATAAATGTGTTTTTGCCAGCCGTTTTCCGTGGCAGACAAAAATTACCGAAAAATACCAAGCGATAAAAGGAGAAAATTATGTCTTTCAAATATGTAGCTACCCTTCCGACGCCGGAAGAAATCCGCGAACGCTTTCCGGTTCCGCCCCGTTTCGCTGAATTAAAACGTCAGCGGGACGCTGAGATCCGTGACGTCATCACCGGAAAAAGCAACAAATTTCTGGTGATCATCGGCCCCTGCTCCGCAGACAATGAAAGCGCTGTCTGTGATTATGTAAGCCGCCTTGCAAAGGTCAACGAAAAGGTAAAGGACAAGCTGATCCTGATCCCCCGGATCTATACCAACAAGCCCCGCACGACCGGCGAGGGCTACAAGGGTATCGTCAGCCAGCCGGATCCGGAAAAGAAACCCGACTTTACAAGCGGTCTGATCGCCATGCGCAAGATGCACATCCACGCGATGGAGGAATCCGAACTTACCGCCGCCGACGAGATGCTCTATCCCGACAACTGGGGCTATGTAGAGGATATCCTTTCCTACGTTGCCATCGGCGCCCGATCCGTGGAAGACCAGCAGCACCGTATGACGGTCAGCGGCTTCGACGTGCCTGCCGGGATGAAAAATCCGACCAGCGGCACGCTGTCTGTCATGCTGAATTCCATCTACGCAGCCCAGCATCCCCATTCCTTTATCTACCGTGGGGACGAGGTTGCCACCACCGGAAATCCGCTTGCACACGCCGTTCTGCGCGGATCGGTCAACAAGCACGGCCGCAGTCTTCCCAATTATCACTACGAAGACCTCGCCACGCTCTACGACCTGTATCAGCACATAGAGCTACAAAACCACGCCTGCATCATCGACTCGAACCACAATAATTCAAACAAGCAGTTCGAGCAGCAGATCCGGATCGTCAAGGAAGTCATGCACAGCCGGAAGCTGAACAAGGACATCCACAGTCTGGTTAAGGGCGTGATGATCGAGAGTTATATCGAAGAAGGAAGCCAGAAGATCGGCGAAGGGATCTATGGAAAATCCATCACCGATCCCTGCCTCGGATGGGAAGATTCCGAGCGGCTCATCTACGACATCGCAGAATACGAATAAAACGTGCGTCGTCTGCGCACTAACTGATAAAAGGTTGACCAGTATCGGTCAACCTTTTTTTATCCTCTCGGATGCGCTTTCGCGTACACCTCGCGGATATGGTGATAATTCAGATTCGCGTAGATCTGTGTCGTCGAGATGTCCGAATGTCCCAGCATCTCCTGCACGCTCTTGAGATCCGCACCGTTTTCTACCAGATGTGCCGCAAAGGAATGGCGCAGCGTGTGCGGCGTGATATCCGCCTTGATATCCGCCTTCTTCGCATAATATTTGATCAGCTTCCAGAACCCCTGACGGCTCATGGGCTGTCCCGAACAATTCACAAAAAGGGCATCTGCCTTTTTATTCTCCAGCATCTCTTCCCTTGTTCCGTTCAGATACTTCATCAGCGCCTTTTTCGCCGCCTTTCCGAAGGGAATAATGCGCTCTTTGTTACGGTCACGGCAGATAATGGATCCGGCTCTCATGTTGACATCAGTCAGTTGTAGGGAGATCAGCTCCGACACGCGGATCCCGGTCGCATACAAAAGCTCCAGCATCGCCTTGTCCCGGATCTCCTTGGGCGTATTTCCGGAAGGCTGCTCAAGCAGTCTCACCACTTCCTCCATCGAAAGGATCTCCGGTATCTTCTTTTCGATCTTTGGCGCCTTGAGCACGCCGGATATATCTTCGGAAAGGATTCCTTCACTTTCCAGATAATGAAAGAATGCCTTTATCGAAGCGATATTCCTTGAAACCGTGGCTGCCGCAAAGTGCTGTCCCTCCAGTGAGCTGATATACTCCTGCAGATCTTTTGCGGACGCCTTCCTTACATCCGTGATCCCTCTTGCTTCCAGAAACAGGCGGACTTTCTCCAGATCCCGTCGATACGACATCTCTGTATTGTTCGACATCTTCTTCACATTATGTAAATAACTGATAAATGCGTTAATCTCATTTTCCATGTAACTGGAAACCTTCCCGTACCTTACTAAACACTTCCGTTATGTAAATCAAATTTGTGTCTGAATCTCATTATAAGCAGAAATTCCCAGAAAAGCAAATGGATTTTTTGGCTATTTTTCGGGCTTTTTTCGAATAATTTCATACAAACACAACATATCGGCAAAGCCGCAAATTATGTCTACTATATCTTGAAATATCATGATCGATCCGCCCCCTGTAAAATTATCGTTTTTAGGAACAGATCAGTCCCAGAATGGCATACAGGAGTTTTGGGTTTACATAACTTTCTACCACGCAGCCGAGAAGAACAAGAAGCAGAAGAACGGCTATCTGTACCGCCTTTTTCATCCAAAAACCTGCGCCCATCCCTGCCGCAAGGATCCCATAGCGTTCTCCGCGTCCGCACAGCAGCCGGTTACAGTCCAGCGCGCAGCACAAAAGCAGCATATATCCCGGCATCAGAAGAATACCCTGCGGAAATATGCCTGCCGCCACAAACAGGATCCCCCGCAGACCATAGCGTATCGCCGCCACGGAAAGCAGACAGCCGGCGCATACTCCGCAGTATACGACATACCCGCAGACTGCTGCAACCCCGATCATGGTTGTTGACAGGATCAGAAGCATTCCCAGAACTGATATGCGGCTTTTCATAACATAGGGTAAAATACCGCCTGCCTCCGGGATGCTCCGTTTCATCCGCAGCAGCATCTCAACGTTCAGCAGCCCGTCCTCTGTCACCCACAGGCCATGTCCGGCATTGACCAGAACAATGCCAAGCACCACACCTGCCATAAACAGATACATCATATAATAGCATCTTTTGATCAGCGAATGTTCCTGTAAAACCGCCATAGTCACTCTCCTTCCCTGACCTTTTTCTATTATATGAACATGCCTGCCAAGTCATGCGCAATTTCCCCTTACGCAAATATCGGGATCTGCTCCTTTCGAAGCGGATCCCGATATCGTGTATCTCTCTGCTTTCCGGTCACCCTACCGGTATTTGTTCTTGTATGCCAGAATGGCAGCAACGGTCTTACTGTCCTGGATCTTGCAGTCGTAGATCTGCTGCAGCAGTTCATCCAGGCTGTGGCTTTCCACATTCAGGTATTCATCCTCATCCAGATGCTGTCTGCTCGGCTTGAGATCGGTTGCCACGTAGACGTCGATCTTTTCGTTACAAAAAGCAACCGTTGTCCTGAGCGAAAGAAGCAGTTCCAGTCTGCCTGCCTTATAGCCGGTTTCCTCTTCCAGCTCTCTCGCTGCGGCAAGATCTGTCGGCTCATCCTCCCCGTTCAGACCGCCTGCCGGGATCTCCAGCGTCTCCCGATCGAGCGCATTGCGGTACTGTCTCACCATCAGAAGGTTTCCATCTTCCTGCACAGCAACGACCGCAGCTGCTCCTTTATGTTTGATAAAATCCCATTTCGCAATATTTCCATTCGGAATCTGGATCGTGTCCTGATAATAATCGATAATGGCTCCCTTGTGGATCAGTTCCCGTCCCAGACGTTCATATTTTTCCATTTACCTCTCCATTCCGCAGCTTCTACTTATCCTGCAACAGCTTTTCTACGCTCACCAGTTTGACACACAGTACAAATAAGTCTGTCGCCTCTGCCATCTCCTCCGGTGTCGGGAAGGACGGTGCGATACGGATATTGCTGTCTTTCGGATCTTTTCCGTAAGGGAATGTCGCACCTGCCCCGGTCAGGACAACTCCGGCCTCCTTGCACTTGGCAACAATCGCCTTCGCGCACCCCTCCAGCGAATCAAAGGAGATGAAATATCCGCCGCGCGGCTCTGTCCAGGTTCCGATTCCAAGTCCGGAAAGCTCCTGATCCAGAACCCGGATCACCGCCTCAAACTTGGGACGCATGATCGCAGCGTGCTTCATCATATGCTTCATCACGCCGTCCAGATTTTTAAAGTATCTTACGTGACGGAGCTGATTGATCTTATCGTAGCTAATCGTCTGTATTGTCATCGTCTTTCTTGCATCATCCAGATTTGCTTTGGAGGAAGCCATTGCGGAAATACCGGCTCCTGCAAAGCTTACCTTCGAGGTGGATGCAAATTCAAATACCATATCCGGATTTCCTGCTTTTTCACACTCGCTCAGGATCTCCAGAAGCTGATCCTGCTTCTCTTCATATAAATGATGGATCACGTACGCATTATCCCAGAAGATACGGAAATCGGGAGCTGCCGGCTTAAGTGCCGCGAAACGGCGCACCGTCTCGTCGGAATAGGTATATCCCTGCGGATTGGAATACTTGGGAACACACCAGATTCCTTTGACGGAGGGATCTTTCTCCACATATTCTTCCACCAGATCCATGTCCGGGCCATCCTCCGACATGGGAATATTGATCATCTCAATGCCAAAATGCTCTGTGATCTTAAAATGTCTGTCATATCCGGGTACCGGGCACAAAAACTTTATCTTATCCAGCTTTCCCCAGGGCGTATTGCCCATGATTCCATGTGTCATCGCGCGGGACACCGTGTCGTACATGATCGTAAGACTGGCATTGCCGTAGACGATCACATTCTCCGCCGGAACGCCCATGATCTCACCCATCAGTCTTTTTGCTTCCGGGATTCCATCCATCACGCCATAGTTTCTGGTATCCATGCCGTTCTCTGCCTTCATATCCGATGTGGAATTGAAAACATCAAACATATCCATTGCCATATCGAGCTGTGCCGGTGTCGGCTTTCCTCTGGACATATCCAGCTTCAAGCCTTTTCCCTTTGCATCTTCAAACTGTTTTTCCAGCTCTCCCTTTAAGGTTAAAAGTTCTTCTCTGCTCAGTTCTTTGTACGCCTTCATATGACCCTCGTTTCTGCGCCATGGTAACCTGTGTCCGCGTCATATGCGCAACTCCACAGACCTTTATCCGACGCTTATTGAATAATTGTATACAATCATACATCCTTGATATTTTACTATATAACCCCACATTGCACAAGTGCTGATTTCAAAAAAATCTAACAAAAAAATTCAAATTTACCTGCACAGTCGCGTTCATTTTTCACCGTATAGACAGAAAAAAACTCTGTGAATCGCTTCACAGAGTTTTTATACTATTTCGCGTAGTCAATGACACGGCTCTCACGGATCACATTTACCTTGATCTGTCCCGGATATTCCAGTTCAGCTTCTATCTGCTTTGAAATATCACGTGCCAGCAATACCATGTCTGAATCACTGATCTGTTCTGGAACTACCATAACACGAATCTCTCTACCCGCCTGAATAGCAAAAGATTTATCAACACCTTTGAAATTGTTTGTAATGTCTTCTAATTGTTTTAATCTGGTCGTATATGTTTCTAATGTTTCCCTTCTTGCACCCGGTCTTGCTGCAGAAATGGTATCTGCCGCCTGAACCAGACAAGCGATAAGTGTCTGCGGCTCCACATCTCCGTGATGGGATTCAACCGCATTGATAACAGTGGGTGACTCTTTATATTTTCTACAAAGTTCTACACCAAGCTGTATATGAGATCCTTCCATCTCATGGTCTACAGCCTTACCAATATCATGCAGAAGTCCTGCACGTTTAGCCATTCTGACATCCAATCCCATCTCTGCTGCAAGAAGCCCTGAGAGCTGTGCAACCTCGATAGAATGTTTCAATGCGTTCTGACCGTAGCTGGTTCTGAATTTCATCTTACCAAGTAATCTCACAAGTTCCGGATGAATACCATGCACGCCGACTTCCAGCGTTGCCGCTTCACCTTCCTCTTTGATCATTACTTCGACTTCCTTCTGCGCCTTCTCGACCATCTCTTCGATTCTGGCCGGATGGATTCGTCCGTCCACAATCAATTTTTCAAGCGCAATACGGGCAACTTCCCTACGGATCGGATCAAATCCGGATAAGATTACTGCCTCCGGTGTATCGTCAATAATCAGATCTACACCCGTCATCGTCTCAAGAGTTCTGATATTTCTTCCCTCTCTACCGATGATACGACCTTTCATCTCATCGTTTGGAAGCTGTACTACAGATATTGTCGTCTCGGATACATGATCTGCCGCACACTTCTGGATCGCGGTCACCACATACTCCTTGGCTTTCTTATCTGCCTCTTCCTTTGCTCTGCTCTCCATCTCTTTGATCATGACAGCAGATTCATGTTTCACTTCATCTTCAACAATTTTCAACAAATAATCTTTTGCTTGTTCGGAGGTTAAACCTGAGATTCGCTCTAGTTCCTGTAAACGCTGCTCGTTCAGCTTCGAGATCTCTTCACGCTGCTTGGCTAATGTCTCTTCCTTGTGTGCCAGGCTCGCTTCCTTCTTCTCGATCGCATCCGCTTTCTTATCGATGTTCTCTTCCTTCTGCTGTACACGGCGTTCATAACGCTGTGCTTCCGCACGACGTTCCTTGATCTCTTTGTCCAGTTCATTCTTTGTCCGAATGGATTCTTCCTTGACCTCGAGCAGGGACTCACGTTTCTTCGCCTCAGCCGTCTTGAGAGCTTCATCAATAATTTCTCTGGCCTTCTCATCTGCGTTACCAATCTTCGCCTCAACTACCTTCTTGCGGTAATTCGTTGCAATCAGTGCGGAAACCGGTGCCGTGATTACCAGCGTGATGATTACTGCTATCACAACTTGCCACATTACAAGAGCACCTCCTTATTAAATTTTCATTGTACATAATCTATTCTAGAATGTGATATTGCCATAAATACATTCTATCATAAGCAAAATTACAACACCTTGATTCTATACTTAATTTGATGTTATGTCAAGTAGAAGTGCTCTTGCAATTACCTCGCTCCGGATTCCTTTTCTGCATAAAAATGCGTACATACGGCTTTTTTCCTGCCTTGTAGCATCTTTTCCCGAATAATTTTTCTTTTCAAGAAATTTTTGTGCCAGCGCCAGTTCATCCTGCTCCACGCCCATTTCCTCCAATTCCTCGAAACCCTTTTGGATGATCTCCTTCGAGATTCCTTTTCGCATCAGGTCGGTGGTGATGCGGATCCGGCTGCGGGTATCCATGTGATATTCAATATAGGATCTGGCATAGCGCTCGTCGTCGAGATATCCATAGCTCTCTACATAAGCTATCGCATCATCGATACATTCCTGTGGGTACTCTCCCTGCCGCAGCTTATCCTCAAGCTGTCTGCGCGTGTAATCTTTGGATTGCAGCAGATTCATGCAGCGGAGCCGCGCCCGCTTCAGCAGGACCTCCTCCGCAAACTGACGGTATTCCTCCTCCGACAGTTCTTCCCCTTCCCGGATATGATATTTTCGCATTTCTCCGCGGTATATCGGGAACCCGGAGCCATCCTCCAGCGTTACATGATATCTGCCTTTCCCCAGCTCTGTTATCTGCGTGACCAGCATATGCTATACGCCCCCGTTTTTATTTCTCCTTGCCTGTCTCGGCTTTCTCATCCTTCCCGGAAGCAGCGTCGTCCTCTCCGGCTGCGTCGGTATCCAGATTGAACAGCTCTCTTACCTTCCGTTCTACCTCTTCGCGCACCTCCGGGTGCTCCTTGAGATAGGTCTTGGCGTTTTCGCGTCCCTGTCCGATTTTGTTGCCCTCGTATGCATACCAGGCTCCGCTCTTGTTGATGATATTGTTCTCAGCCGCAAGATCAAGAACGTCCCCTACAGTCGAGATTCCTTCCCCGAACATAATGTCAAATTCGGCTTCTTTAAACGGCGGCGCGATCTTATTCTTAACCACCTTTACTCTGGTCCGGTTTCCGATGACTTCACCGCCCTGTTTCAGCGATTCGATCCTTCTGACATCCATCCGGACAGAGGCATAGAACTTCAGTGCGCGGCCGCCGGTCGTCGTCTCCGGACTTCCGAACATCACGCCTACCTTCTCTCTGAGCTGGTTGATAAAGATCACAGTACAATTCGACTTGCTGATGACAGCCGTCAGCTTACGGAGCGCCTGCGACATCAGTCTCGCCTGAAGTCCCACATGGGAATCTCCCATATCTCCGTCAATCTCCGCCTTTGGTACAAGCGCCGCGACCGAGTCAACGACAATGATATCCACCGCGCCGGACCGCACCATCGTCTCAGTGATCTCCAACGCCTGTTCTCCGTTGTCCGGCTGGGAAATATACAGATCGTCAATGTCTACTCCGATATTCTTGGCATAGACCGGATCCAGCGCATGCTCTGCGTCAATAAATCCGGCGATACCGCCCCGCTTCTGTACTTCAGCGATCATGTGCAGCGTGACCGTTGTCTTACCGCTGGACTCCGGTCCATAGATCTCTATGATCCTTCCCTTCGGGATTCCTCCCAACCCCAATGCGATATCCAGGCTGAGCGATCCTGTCGGGATCGTCTCTACGTTCATCCGCGCGCTGGAATCTCCCAGCTTCATCACCGCGCCTTTTCCATACTGCTTTTCTATCTGACCGAGAGCGGCATCTAACGCTTTTAACTTTTCATCTCTTTCCATGTTCTGTTCTCCTTTTCACTGGAACATTTGTTCTTGTTATAGAATAAAACAAATGTTCGATTTTGTCAATTCTTTTTTCTTATGCAGTGCTAATTATCTGACTGCATAACTATCATAGCACATATAAAGTCCAATAAACGACACTTTTACCTCCTTTCCGTTGTTTTTTCATAAATACTTGTGAAATAATGGAAACTGTGGCGAAATGCCGGATATGCTTAACAGATATTCCATTTCTTCAGACATCTTGATTGTAACAGACGCAGTTGACCCTGGCAAGCCCTTTCTCCGCAGAAATACCGAAAAAAGAAACGGGAAAAGGAGCCAGTCATACGTTTCCTGCTCCCTTTCCTGTCTGTCCTTTTCTTTATATCATATCTATGTCCTCTGCAGCGCCCGATCAAAATACCTTCAGATACTGCTCATATTCTTCATAGGTTACGGTGACCCAGCCGTTCTCATAGTTAAAGCCGATCTCCATCCCCTTAGGCGTATAGAACACGATCACGTCATCCGAGAGGAAATACTGTGTGATCTGCTGATCCGTCATATAGGTCAGATCGCTGATCTCTCCATTCTGCTCGTCGCTCCTTGTCCTGAAATCCACGGAAAAGGCATCGTCGATCGCAAGCATCTGCTCATTTTCCAGCACTACGCCCTTTTCCATATCGATATTGATACAGTACAGATACGCCAGCGCGTCATCGTAGGCAACCACGGTCTCTGAAAACACAATGCTCATCTTTTCCTCGTCCATGTATGTCACATATCCCGCCGCATACGCATCATAGTACCGACCGTCTTTTTCTATGCCGTCCTCGTACTGCTCCTTGAAGATCTCCTCGAATTTCATTGCCTCCTTGCGGATCGTCTCGTTGAGATTATCCAGATTCGGAACCTTATCTCCCTTGATCACCGGGTAGTCAGCCATGATCGCAACCGTCTCCAGATCGGTGTCATATTCATATTCCTCAAAACTTACGGAATAGGACAGATCCTCTTCGATCGCGTCGTGCAGCTCATAGTACTTCAGACTGTCGTAATCGTACTCTGCTTCCCCGTCATAGTCATAATCGTAACCATAGCCGTAATCGTCGCCGTATCCATATCCGTAAGGATCTTCATTCCCGGGATCCTGTTCTCCGAAATACCGTTCGTACCCGTCCCCATTCTGTTCTGTCGCGCTGCTGCTTGCGGTTCTTCTCGCATCCTCCGTATACAGTCTGACCATCTTAAATATCAGCGCAAGAACCGCTATCAGAAACAGTATGATCAGACCGGAAACCAGAACGATAACTCCGGTCGTCGTCTTCCTCTTCTGTGGAACCGCATAGGGACTGTACGGATTATTTCCGCCGTAGGTCGGAACCGTCCCATTGGGATAACTGTAAGGATTGTTTCCATAAGGGGACTGATTCTGGCCACCATACGCGTTATTTCCATAAGGATTCTGATTCTGGCCACCGTACGCATTGTTTCCATAGGGATTCTGGCTCTGTCCACCGTACACGTTGTTTCCATAGGGATTCTGGCTCTGCGCACCATACGCGTTATTTCCATAGGGATTCTGGTTCTGCCCATTGTACATGTTATTTCCATAAGGGTTCTGATTCTGGCCGCCATAGGGGCTGTTTCCGTAAGGATTCTGGTTCTGCACGCCATACGCGTTATTTCCATAGGGATTCTGGTTCTGTCCGCCATACGCGTCATTTCCATAAGTGCTCTGATTCTGACCACTATATGAATTGTTCCCGTACGGTGTCTGACTCTGCCCTGCATAGGCATCCGTTCCGTACGGCGTCTGGCTCTGCCCTGCATAGGCATCCGTTCCGTATGATGACTGGCTCTGACTTCCATAGGGATCATTTCCATACGGTGCCTGGTCCTGGTTTGCATACGCGTTATTTCCATACGTATTCTGGCTCTGGCTTGCATAAAGATCATTCCCGTATGGTGCCTGATTCTGACCTGCATGGGGATCATTTCCATAGGAAGGCTGGTTCTCCGCATACGGAGCCTCTGCCCCATTCTCCGCTGCGTGACTGTTTTCGCCGCCATAAGGAATCGTCTCCCGCTCTGTCACGCTTCCGGAAAATACTCCCGGCTGCTTCTCGCCCTGCGGAAAAATATCCTGCGTGTTTTTATCCTCACTCTGGTTGAGCTGATCTAATTCTTCCGGTGTATTCATATTAACCTCCACATCTGTGTTCTGCCCACTTCACATCATCTATCTTACCGGTTCCTGCCGCAGCAGACATTCTCTTGCGAGCGTCAGGGCTGCCGCTACCGCGCTTTCACGGATCTTCGCCCGGTTCCCGCTGAACCGGAACTCGCGCACAGTCACCTCACCGGCGACATAGCAGGAAATATAAACAAGTCCCACCGGTTTTGCCTCTGTCCCTCCGTCGGGTCCTGCGATGCCGGTCGTCGCAAGCGCAACCTCCGCATCTGCGTGCTCTGCCGCACCTCGCACCATCTCCATGGCTGTCTCACGGCTCACTGCTCCATACAGCCGGAGCGTCTCCTTGAGCACGCCAAGCTCTTTTCGCTTTGCCTTGTTGGCATACGTGATAAAGCCGGTTCTGTATACCTCCGATACGCCCGGCACATTGATCAGCCTTGCCGCGAGCATGCCGCCTGTACAGGATTCTGCCGTAGTGATCGTATATCCGCGTTCCTTGAGCAGATCTGCCACGGACTGCTCCAGCGTCACCTTCTCCTTTGTGGTGTAGACGCTGTCTCCAAATCTTCGCTTCAGCTCCTTCACCATCGGTTTGACAAGCTGTTTTGCCTTCTCCCTGCTCTCCGCGCGCGCCGTCACCCGCAGGTGTACCTCCCCGATCTTCGCGTAAGTGGCGATCGTCGGATTGCTCTGCTGATCGATCAGGTCTTTTATCTGCATTTCCGCCTTACTCTCTCCGACGCCGCAGACCTTGACCGTCTTGGAATAGATTACCTCGGTCTGGAGGTTTTGCAGATAGGGCGAGATCGAATCTTCAAACATGGGGATCAGTTCCCCGGGCGGTCCCGGCATCAGAATGAGATGCCTGCCCTGATCTTCCATGATTATGCCCGGCGCCGTACCGTTCGGATTGTCGATCACGATACAATCCTCCGGCACCATCGCCTGTTTCCAGTTGTTCTCCGCGATCTCCATTCCCTTTTTCCGAAAATAAGTCCGGATTGCCTCCCGGCTTTTCTCATGCAGAACCAGCTTTTTCCCCAGGACAGCCGCCGCCGTCTCCTTGGTGAGATCGTCCTCTGTCGGGCCAAGTCCTCCCGAAAGAAGCACAATGTCTGCACGCGACAAAGCCTGGCGGATCGTCTCCTCCAGGCGCTTTGCATTATCTCCTACCACGTTCTGATAATAGCAGGAAAAACCAAGCTCGGCACACTTTTCGGACAAATATGCAGCATTGGTATTGACTATATTTCCGAGCAGGATTTCTGTTCCAACAGCAATCAGCTCCACTACTCTGTTTTTCACCAGATCACACCCTCTTAACTGTATCGGTTCTATTTGTTCTCTTTCATAACATCCTTATTTTTTACCAGATAGTCGATCAGCGAGACTACGGTAAGGATGAGTGCTACCCACATTACCACATCGGTCAGGATGTGGAGCGCCTGTATGTCCACGATCATCAGACAGATCATCACCATCTGAAAGGTCGTCTTGAACTTGCCCCAGTAGCTTGCAGCGATGACTACCCCGTTGTCCGATGCGACCAGGCGGAAACCGCTGATAATAAACTCTCTGGCAATGATCACAATGACGATCCACGCCGGTATCTTTGCCAGCGTCACAAGGCAGATCAGCGCGGAACAAACGAGTAGCTTATCTGCCAGCGGATCCATAAACTTTCCAAAATTGGTCACAAGATTATATTTTCTGGCAATCTTTCCATCCAGAAGATCCGTCAGACTCGCCACGATAAAGATCCCGAGCGCGATCCACTTATCTACCGCTGTAATATCGACCAGCATGAACACCACAAAAAAAGGAATCAAAATGACACGAAACATGGTAAGTTTATTTGGTAAATTCATCTTCCAGCTCTCCTATCAAATCATATTCATTGGATCCGGTGATCCTCACCCTGACGAAATCGCCGGTCATCAGCTCGCGTGTCGTGTTGATAAAAAGAAATCCGTCCACATTCGGCGCATCCTTGTAGGTTCTGGCAACATAGACGTCGTCCTGCGTCACCTTTCCCTCGATCATCGCCATAACGGTCTTTCCCGTCATCCGCTCTGCCAGCTCGAAGGCGATCTCCTGCTGCAGTTCCATGATCTGTTCCTGCCGCTCCTTCTTGACCTCCTCCGGTATCTGATCAGGCATTTCTGCCGCCGGCGTATCTTCCTCCTGCGAGTAGGTGAACACGCCCAGCCTGTCGAACTCCATCTCATCGACAAACGCCATCAGCTCTTCATGATCTTCCTGCGTCTCCCCGGGAAAACCAGAGATCAGCGTTGTCCTCAGACAGATATCCGGGATCTCTTCCCGCAGCCTGTTAATAATTCCTGTCAGCTCTTCCCTGCGCGTCCGCCTTCCCATCTTCTGCAGGATGCGGTCAGACGCATGCTGGATAGGAAGATCCAGATAATGGCATATTCTGGGTTCTTCCCTGATCACCCGGATCAGTTCTTCGTCGATCTCTTCCGGATAGCAGTACAGAAGCCGTATCCAGTAGATTCCATCAATCTTGCAAAGTCCCCGCAGCAATTCCGGCAACTTCTTTTGACCATATAAGTCAACACCGTAGAGCGTTGTCTCCTGCGCGACAAGGATCAGTTCCTTCACTCCCTTGTCTGCCAGCTTCTGCGCCTCGCACAGCAGCTCCTCCATGGGAACGCTCCGGTAATCGCCCCGGACTCTCGGGATCACACAATAGGTGCAGCGTTTGTTGCACCCCTCGGCGATCTTCAGGTACGCGTAGTGACCGCCTGTCGTGACAACACGCTCCACGCCGGTCAGCGGTCTGGTATCCAGACTCTTATAATGATTCTCATGTTTTCCATGAAGAACCTCATTCAGCGTCTTTACCACCTCATCGATCGCCATCGTACCGATGATCGCATCCACTTCTTCTATCTCTTCCTGGATCTCCTCTTTGTAGCGCTGTGCCAGACAGCCTGCCACGATCAGCGCTTCAATATCTCCGGACTTGCGGAGTTCTGCCATTTCCAGGATCGTGTTGATGCTCTCTTCCTTCGCATCATTGATAAAGCAGCAGGTATTTACGACAACAATGTCTGCCTCCCGCTCATCGTCGGTAAACTCATATCCATTCTGGGCAAGCATCCCCAGCATCATCTCGGAGTCCACCAGATTCTTGTCACAGCCAAGTGACACAAACAAAACCCTCTTATTCATCATAACGATGCTTCATCCTGCGCTGTCTCTTCCTGTTCTTCCTCTCCGTCGGACAGGATCTTGATCTGTCCCTGATTCAGTTCGTCTACAGCGATAGAAAGCGGCTTCTGGCTCTTGCTCTCCACAAGCGGATCGTCACCGGCAATGATCTGTCTTGCTCTTTTGGCTGTCGCCATCACGATCGAATATCTGCTGCTTACTACCGGATCTTCTCCTTCCTCTACTCCACTGTTTACCACATTGATCAAATCTGCATAAGATGGATGTAACATTATTTTTCTCCTTCCAAATCTCTTCTTATTTTTTCTATAAATTCCTCATTCCTCAACGGAGTGTTATGAGCTGTCTTTATGATCTCGTGAAGCTCTTTGACGCAGGTGTCGAGGTCATCGTTGATCACAATATACTCGTAATTCTCGATGCCTTCTGCCTCCTCCGACGCCCGGTGCATCCGCTTCTCGATCACTTCCTCTGTCTCTGTGCCTCTTCCGATCAGCCTTCTTCTGAGCTCGGCTGCACTCGGCGGCATCACAAAAAGGAGCAGGGCATCCGGATACTGCTTCTTCACCTTCAGTGCTCCCTGTATCTCTATCTCGAGGATGACATCCCTGCCAGCCTCCAGCTGTTTCTCCACATATTCCCGCGGCGTACCATAATAATTGTCACAGTACCGGGCATATTCGATCAGTCCGTTTTCCGCGATCTTCTTTTCAAACTGTTCCTTTTGCAGGAAAAAGTATTCCCTGCCGTCCTCTTCTCCGGGTCTCGGCGCTCTGGTCGTTGCAGAGATCGACAACGCGTAATCGTCGTAATCCTGTATCAACCGTTTCATCAAAGTTCCCTTACCTGCTCCCGAAAAACCGGAAACGACTACCAATATTCCTTTATGCTTCATCTGTCTCTCCGCCCTCTGTCTGTGCTCTGTTCGAGATCGTCTCCGGAAGAAGCGCCGAAAGCACGATCTGACTGTTCTCCATCACAAGGACTGCCTTTGTCTTGCGCCCCTGCGTCGCGTCGATCGCCATCCCCGTCTCCTTTGCCTTCTGCACCATACGCTTGATCGGCGCAGAATCAGGGCTTACGATCGCAATGATCTTTCCTGTATTGACAACATTTCCGAAGCCTATATGAATCAGTTTACCCATATACTTCCTCTACTCGATATTCTGTATCTGCTCGCGCACCTTCTCGATCTCTGTCTTGAGCTCGATCGCACGGTTTGAGGTCTCCAGATCGTTCGCCTTGGAGAGGATCGTATTTGCCTCGCGGTTCATCTCCTGCGCAATGAAATCCAGCTTGCGCCCGATGCTTCCGCCCTGCAAAAGGTTATCTCTGGTCGTCTCGATGTGGCTGCGCAGCCTTACCAGCTCCTCATCCACACAGACTTTGTCGGCAAAGATCGTAACTTCCATCAGCAGCCGGTTCGCATCCACCTGCGCGTCTCCGATCAGCTCCTTTACCTTCTCTTCGAGCTTCTTTTTATACTCTGCTATGATCTGGGGCGATCTCTCTGTGATAAAATCCACATGCTCCAGCATACCGTCCAGCTTTGCGATCAGATCTTCCCTCAGGTTTTCCCCTTCCCTGATCCTCGTCTCCACAAAGGCCTCCGCAGCCCCTTTGATCGCCTTGTCGAGAAGCTGCCACAGCTCCTCCTCGTCTATCGTCTGCTCTTCCATTGTCAGGATCTCCGGATACCGGGAAAGCGTTGACACCCGGATATCGTTGTCCAGAGAAAAGTCCTTCTCCATCTGCTGCAGATATTTCATATACTCGGCAGCCAGCTCCTTGTTGTACTTGACGCAGACATTGGATTCTGTCAGATCTTCATATGTGATGAAGATATCTACCTTTCCTCTCTGGATATAGTTCTTGAGTTCGCTTCGGATCGCGGCCTCAAAGAAATTCAGTTTTTTGGGCATTTTGATGTTGACGTCCAGGTATCTGTGATTGACCGCCTTCATCTCTACGGTGATCTTTCTCTCCCCTTCTGCCGCCTCGCATCTGCCGAACCCTGTCATGCTCTTTATCATCGCTGCACTCTTCTTTCCTGTATCTTAGTCCGCACGGGCGTCCCGCGCTCTCTGTCCTTCGTCACTGTACAGGCTTCCTGAAACGCAGCTCTGCGCAGTTACAACATATTATAGAATAATCATCGTAAGTAGTCAAGGAAACTGGCATTGAAAACTTTGTCCAAATCAGATACAATAGGCACTATATGAACTAAGAAAAAGGACAGGATAAGATCATGGCATTTGACGGCATCACTATCGCAGGCATCGCCGCAGAGTTACGAGATACCATTAAGGGCGGGCGGATCTACAAGATCGCACAGCCCGAAAACGACGAGCTTCTTCTCACGATCAAAAATAACAGTACCCAATATAAACTTCTGCTTTCCGCAGACGCATCCCTGCCGCTTGTGTACCTTACACAGACCGGCAAGCCCAGCCCCATGACGGCGCCCGGGTTCTGCATGCTCCTGCGCAAGCACCTTCAGAACGCAAGGATCGTCGACATCACCCAGCCGGGACTGGAGCGTATCCTTCACCTCGAACTGGAGCACCTGAACGAGCTGGGAGATCTCTGCCGCAAGACGCTCATCATTGAGATCATGGGCAAGCACAGCAATATTATCTTCTGCGACGACCAGAATAAGATCATCGACAGCATCAAGCATATTTCCGGCATGGTAAGCTCGGTGCGCGAGGTGCTTCCCGGCAGGGAATATTTCATTCCCCATACCCAGGATAAAAAAGACCCTTACGCGCTCCTTGACACGATGGACTATCCGGCGTTTCGCAGAGAAATGCAGGAGAAACCCATGCCGCTGTACAAGGCACTGTACACCTCCTTCACGGGGCTTTCCCCGATCATCGCCCAGGAGCTGTGCTACCGCGCGCATCTGGACGGCGATATGCCCGCCAATGTTCTCGCAGAAGAAAAAGACGTTGCCATAGAGTCGCCGCTTATGGTCCTGTACCAGTGTTTTCGTGAGCTGATGAGCGACGTCTCCCACTCTCATTTTTCTCCGGTCATCATCTACCGGGAAAAAGAGCCCGTAGAGTTCGCCGCTGTGGAGCTGACTTTATACAGCGACCTGAACGCCGTGTCGTTTTCTGCTGTCAGCAGCGTTCTGGAAACCTACTATGCCGAAAGAAGCGCCGTAACGCGTATCCGCCAGAAATCCGTCGACCTGCGCCGGATCGTCCAGACCGCGCTGGAGCGCAACATCAAGAAGTATGATCTTCAGGTGCGCCAGATGAAGGACACCGAAAAGCGCGACAAATATAAAGTGTACGGGGAACTGCTCAACACCTACGGCTACCATGTCGACCCCGGTGCAAAGTCTCTGGACGCCCCCAACTACTATACCGGCGAAACCATCACCATTCCGCTGGACGAAACCCTCACACCGCAGGAAAATGCAAAAAAATATTTTGATAAATATGGAAAACTCAAGCGGACCTATGAGGCGCTTTCCGAATTGACCACACAGGTCAAAGACGAGATCTCCCACCTGGAATCCATTGCTACGGCGCTTGACATCGCCATGCAGGAGGAGGATCTGGTACAGATCAAAGAGGAGCTGATAGAAAGCGGCTATATCCGCCGCAAAGGCGGTACTAAAAAAGCCCGGATCACCAGCAAGCCGTTCCACTATCTCAGCAGCGACGGCTTTCATATTTATGTGGGAAAAAATAATTTTCAGAACGATGAACTGACTTTCAAATTCGCAACCGGGAACGACTGGTGGTTCCACGCGAAAGGCGCGCCGGGTTCCCATGTGATTGTCAAGACCGAAGGCAAAGAACTTCCCGACCGTACCTTTGAGGAGGCTGCCCGCCTGGCTGCCCACTATTCCCGCAACCGCGAGCAGGACAAGGTCGAGATCGACTATGTCCAGAAAAAACAGGTAAAGAAGCCGGCCGGCGCCAAACCCGGTTTCGTTGTCTACTACACCAACTACTCTATGATGATCGACTCTGACATCTCCGGTCTGAGGCAGCTATAGTTTTTCTTTAGCGCCTCGCCCTGACCGGCTTTTTCTGAGGCATTTTTCTTCTGCGTCTTTTCTTTTTCTTCTTTTTCCGGACAGGCTTCTGTGTCTCTTCCCTGAGCAGTTGAAACTTCTTTGCATAATGTACCAGCATACTTCCCTTCGGGAAGGCGCGAAGCTCCGCCTCGCTCACCCCGCCGATCCGTAGCAGCACCACAAAGTACACTGCCGCTCCAACTGCGATCGCAGCCAGCAGCACCACCCGGTTCATCGGCAGAAGCAGATACAATCCCTGGTATACTCCGTAGGCTGCCGCTCCCATTACGAGCGCAGCGGCTCCCGGCTTAAGGAAGATCCGCACATAATCCATCCGGTACTTCAGATGCTTCGCAACAGAGATCTGATTCAGCACGCACATCACAAATGAGTAGATGATATTGGCAATAGCGAGCGCATAGGTGTCCATATCTGTAAAAAGAAGCAACGCCGCCAGTCCCGCGATCTGGATCACCAGCGCGATCACCGCGTGGATCACCGGCGCATTGACTCTCCCGATTCCCTGCAGGATCGCGTTGGTCAGTGTCGAAAGACCGTACAGCACCACCGTCACAGCCAGCACCGCCAGAAGTCCCGACGCCAGTTCGAGCGATTCCTTCTGCGGGAAGATGAACTGCATGATCGGTCTTGCCAGCACCGCCATACCCACCATCGCCGGGATTGATACCAGCATCGTCATCTGAATCGCCTTCGTCACCTGCTCCCGCGTCTTTGCATACTCCTTGCGCGCAAAGGTTGTTGATACCGTAGGGATCGTTGCCGACGACATTGCAGAGGCGATCGCGATCGGGATATTGACCACCGAAACCGCCTGCGTTGCAAAGATACCGTACTGGTTTCCATACGTGATGGCGTCCACGCCGCGGTAATCCATCAGATGATAATACAGGCTCATATTGACCACCGTGGAGCAGTTGTAAATAAAGGTGCTGAGGATAAAGGGCGTCACGATCGTAAAGATCACCCTGACAATGTCCCGGTAGCTCTCTACATGCTCCGAACGGTCATGCTCTACTCTCCTGTGGATAATGTCCCTGTTGATCAGATACATCCACAGCATAAAAAGCAGACCGGTCAGGACGCCTGCCCCCGTGCCGATCGCACTTCCTGCCGATCCGTAGATCGCCTGTGTCGTCCCATCCTTATCAGCCACCGACTTTATCAGAAGATATGCCGCCAGAATACTCACCGCCGCATTGACGATCTGCTCGAGCACCTGGGATATGGAGGTGTGCGTCATGGATCTGTGCGCCTGAAAATACCCCCTGAACACACCGAGAAATCCCGAAAAGAAGATCGTGGGCGCGAGCACCCGCAGCGCCGTCACAGCATTGGGATTCTTGCTCACAAAATACGGTGCGCAGACAAAGGTCAAAAGGGAGGCGACACCTCCCACGATCAGCACATATAAAAGCGCACACTGAAAAACCCTCTGCGCATTCCGGTATTCGCGAAACGCCAGGCGCTGCGCGATCACCTTGGAAATTGCAGAAGGAATACTGTACGAAGAAATCAGCAGGATGATCGTATACATATTGATCGCTGCCGTATAATAATTGTTGCCCTCCAGACCGAGAATACTCAGCAGAGGGCTGCGATAGATCAGGCTGATGACCTTGACGAGCATCCCTGCCGCCGCCAGGATCCCAGCCTGAAATACGAAACTGTTTTTACGCTTCTGTTCGCCCATATCTTTTATCCAATCAGCCAGTCATACATCTCCTGATATTTCTGTGCGGATACATGCCATGAAAAGTCTGCCGCCATGGCCCTGTCAATGATCTTATTCCACTCTCTCTTTTTATCATAGTAGATATGCTCTGCGTAGCGGATCGTACCGAGCATCTCATGTGCGTTATAATTCGTGAAACTGAAACCGGTTCCGGTTCCCTCATATTCATTGTAAGGCACTACCGTATCCTTGAGACCGCCCGTCTCACGCACGATCGGAACCGTACCGTATCTGAGCGACATCAGCTGGCTCAGTCCGCACGGCTCAAACAGGGACGGCATCAGAAATGCGTCGCTCGCCGCATAGATCTTGTGGGACAGCGGATCCGAATAGTAGATGTTCGCCGCTACCTTGCCATGATATTTCCAGTCAAAGTGACGGAACATATTCTCGTAGCGCTCCTCTCCTGTTCCGAGCACCACGATCTGCACGTTATCCTGACAAAGCTCATCCATGATATACGCGATCAGGTCGAAGCCCTTCTGATCTGTCAGTCGGGAAACGATTCCGATCAGCATCGCCTTGTCATCCTGCTTCAGTCCGACTTCCTCCTGAAGCGCCCGCTTGTTCTTGATCTTCTCTTTCCGGAAGTTCACCGCATTGTACCGGTATTCGATATTGGCGTCTGTCTCCGGATTGAACTCGTCATAATCGATTCCGTTCACGATACCGCGGAGATCTCCCGCTCTCGCTCTGAGAAGTCCATCCAGTCCTTCCCCGTAGAAAGCTGTTTTGATCTCCTCCGCGTAGGTGCTGCTCACCGTTGTGATCGCGTCCGCATATACCAGACCGCCCTTGAGCAGATTGGCGTCCTTGTACGCCTCCAGCTTGTCGGAAGTAAAATAGTAATCCGGCAGTCCGGTGATCTCCTTCACATCCTGCACGCTCCACTTTCCCTGGAATTTGAGATTGTGGATCGTCATTACCGTCTTGATCCCGCGGTAGAACTCACCACCCTGGAATCTCTCTTTCAGGTATACCGGGATCAGTCCGGTCTGCCAGTCGTGACAGTGGATCAGATCCGGTCTGAAATCGATCACGGGAAGGATCGATAATGCCGCCTTACAGAAAAAGGCGTATTTCTCGATCTCAAAAAGTGCATTGTCGCTATATGGCTTGAAGCCGTTAAAATAACTCTCATTGTCAATGAAATAATACTTGACGCCGTCCACTTCCACTTCCAGGATCCCCACATATTCTTCTTTCCAATGGAAATCCATATAAAAATGCGTCTTATAAGTGAGTTTATCCTTCATCTCCTGCTTCATACAGGTGTACTTCGGAAGGATGACACGTACATCATAATACTGTTTATCCAGACACTTAGGCAAAGACCCAACCACATCTGCCAAGCCGCCCGTCTTGATAAATGGCACTCCCTCTGATGCAACAAACAAAATATTCTTCATGTATAGCCCTCCACTGTCTGATGCGGGCATTGCCCACCCCATAAAATCGAACTCTTTATGGTATAGTATACAATATTTTGCTTTCCAATAAAAGGATTATTTTTAATCCCGGTACTGCAGACGGATCTTATCCGCGATAAGGGCGATAAATTCCGAGTTGGTCGGTTTTCCCTTTCCGGTGTTGATCGTATAGCCGAACAGACCGTCCAGCGTCTCCATCTTTCCTCTCGACCAGGCCACCTCGATCGCATGACGGATCGCTCTTTCTACACGGCTCGGCGTCGTCTGGAACTTCCCCGCGATCGTCGGATACAACACCTTGGTAATGGAGCCCAGCATCTCCACATCCTGTACGGACATCATGATCGCTTCCCGCAGATACTGATATCCTTTGATATGTGCCGGCACCCCGATCTCATGGATCATATCTGTAACATCCTTCTCCAGGTCTCTTACCACAGGCGGCTGTGTCTTTGCAAAAACAACCTTCTCCTGTGCGCTTTGGCTTCCTTGTGTCTCTTTTCTCTCTTCGGTATCTACTGTGATCATAATCTGAAAAGATTTGTTCGCGTCTATCAGGCTCTGTAAAATCCGGCTGACCTGCTTCTCGTCCTGTACGTCTGTTACATTTACTGTCTCCATAGGTTTTGTTTCCTCCGTCATTTCCCCTTTTACTGTTTTATTTTCAAGAGTATTATAACGAATCCCGTCGCACTATGAAACCTTTAGGCATCGCCCTCTCACCCCTTCTGCTCCTCATGTTCCTTTACATACTGCAGAAATTCTTCGGTCTTCGACCAGTATCTGACGCCCCAGTTCTCAAAATTCCACTCTTCCATATAGTCGTTACACTCGTAGTCGATATAGTATAAAATACCATTCTGCACAATGAAGTTGGTCGGGAAATAATCGATATTCGTCCCTGCCCGATACAGTTTTTCGCACATTCCGCGCACCTGTGCGATACAGTGGTGCACCGGAATGTCCTTTCTGACCATATCGTACACTGTGTCTCCCTCGATGTACTCCTTCAGGATCCGCTCATTTTCCACATCGATATCCAGAAGTTCCGGCATAGAGATCCCGATCCGGCAAAGCCTCTCGTAATCGTTTCTCTCCGCCTCGATCTTATTGCCGAACTGATAGTAGGCGCAGGGTTCGTGGTGGATCTGCTTTAACACATACTCCCCCTCCTTATCTGACGCGAGGTAGGAATATCCTCCCTTTCCCTTGCCGAGCATCCGCCGTATCTCAAACTCCCTGCCGTTTACCGTCATGATCTGCCTCATATCTTTTTCCATCCTTTCTACCTGTTCTTTCTGTTGATCCAGACTGCAATGCCGCATACGGCGATCGCCACGATCAAACCTACATAGATCCATACGCGTCCTGTCCGTTCATTTACTCTGCACACCCGCATCTAAAAATCTAAAATGCAACCATTTACAACTGCTCAAATCTGGCTGCGCCTTTTCGCATGATCCACCCTCTCAGCATACCGGCTGCCACGCCAAACACGATCAGGCAGATCGTCAGAAATCCGACGCTCCCGATCTGCTCCCCGCAGAAAATATAAAGTGCTCCCACAAGGACTAATAAAAACCAGCCGCCGAAAATAACGATCACCACACCGAAATTCTGCTTGATGGCGGCGACCTCCGAAGTCCAGTTCAGCTTCGGATTTCTCAGGTTCAGCGCCAGGCCTGCCGTATCGTTCAGATACCCATACGCCAGCATTACAAGGCACATCAGCACGCCGTTTATCAGGTCAAACCCAAATACGATCCACGCACACACCGCACAGAAGATCGCCGGGATTCCCGTCAGCAGCATGGGAAGCTCCAGTTTGCTTTTCAGGATCTGTCTCGTCGTAACGGGCAGCGACCTTGCGATCCAGAGGTTCTTTCCCTCCAGTGTGACGGACACGATGGAAATATCGTTCATGGAAACCGCTGCGCACATTCCCGCTGTGACGATGACAACGATCAGATCAAAACTCACACTCTCTCCAAACAGTACGATCATTCCTTCAACATTCGGTCCGATCAGCTGCCGGATCCACACACTCTTGACCAGCATCACAATTCCTAAGATGACCATGAAAAATGTGCCGAGCGCACAGTTTAATATATACGTCGGGCTTGCCAGAAAACGCGCCGCCTCCTTCCACAGAAGCGCGCTCCGGATACTTCTCACCCTGCTCGTCTTTTCCTGATACCGTACCCGCTTTATCTTGTCCGGCGTCGTGGCGATCCGCAGAAAACTCCGCCCCATCACCACAAGCGTCACGGTCAGAAGCAGCAGGACGCAGGCTGTCGTCACAAGCACGGACAGCGGATTTCCGGTCGCCGCATTGCCAAGGAGATACAAAACCTTAGCCTTACTCTGAATGACGTCCGCGGCTTTCACTGAATTCTGCGCCAGTTCTCCCAGAAACGCGTTCGCCCGGAAATAGACAAAATAATATGCGGTCATAAACGCCAGCGACACAAAAACGGTCACCAGACTCTTGTGCTTTAACTTTCCGTTGATGTTCGCAACGACCCAGCCAAGAATACAGGAAAGGATCAATACGAACACCGAAATCAGCAGCCCATACCACAGAGGCGCCAGCACCCTGCCGACTGTCAGCTCTTCAAAAATATAATAGATGACTACCGCCGGCACATACACGATCATACTGTACAATAGCCCCATCAGATAGACGCCGGACAGCCGCACCACCAGAATATAGCGCACCGGGATCGGCAGGGACAGCAGCAGATCATTATCCTTTGCCCGGTACAGGCTGGCGTAGGTGTTGAATACGCTGCCAAAAATGCCAAGCGCGGCGGCGATCAGCCCCATGATCAGGAAATAGAGCCAGCTAAGCCCCTCCCCGATCATGCCGCACATTCCGTACGCCACATACAAGAACATTCCTCCAAGCACCACGATCATCAACAGGGCAAAGGATACGATCGAAAGCACCGCGCCCGCCCTGGATCTCGCTTTTCCCGTCTTTTTATTCTGAAAGAAGCCCTGATTGAGCTCCAGCATCTGTTTTCGAAATAATGCTCTTAACACGCCGTATCCTCCAATTCCAGAAAGACTTCTTCCAGCGAAGTGTCTCCCTTGACTTCCTCCATGGTTCCCGCCTTGATCAGCTCGCCTTTCTTGATGATCGCGATCTCATCACACAGCTTCTCTGCCACCTCCAGCACATGCGTGGAGAAGAAGATCGCGCCGCCCTCGTCGCAGAACTCCCGCATCATGCCCTTCAGAAGATGCGCCGCCCTGGGATCCAGCCCGACAAAGGGCTCATCCATGACGATCAGCCTGGGCGCATGGATCCACGCCGCGATGATCGCCAGTTTCTGCTTCATTCCATGAGAATAGCTGCTGGTCGACTGCGCCAGCTCCGGCGTCAGTTCAAACAGATCGGCGTACTTCCGGATCCGCTCTTTTCTGTCCTGCGCGCTCACTCCGAAAATATCCGCCACAAAGTTCAGATACTGTATCCCTGTCATAAACTCGTACAGATCCGGATTGTCAGGAATATACGCGATCTTTTTCTTGCAGGAAAGAGGATCCGCTTTGACGGAAACTCCATCTACCAGAATCTCCCCTTCCTCAAACTGTAAAATACCGGCAACCGCCTTCAGCGTCGTCGTCTTGCCGGCTCCGTTGTGCCCGATAAAGCCGTAGATCTCACCCGCTTTAATATGTAAAGAAAGGTTCTTTACCGCAGCCTTCTCTCCGTAATTCTTCGTATAATTTTCAATTTTCAGCATTTCTTTCTCCTTCTTCTCTCCCTCTCACACCTCCCTGAGAGTCCTACTTCTTCCTGTTCGCCCTGTGCTCCTGCAGCTTACGATTGATCTTATCCGCCTCTTCTTTTTCCAGATACCACTTGATCAGGTATGACAGCGTCTGGAAAAATGCAGTCGAGATCACGACCGCGACATAACCGGCTTTCGGCATTCTGTCTCCGGTCAGATATTTCGTTGCAAAAAACATGGCAAATTCCAGGACGACCAGCTCGACGCCCCTCTGGATCAACACCTGTCTTATCGTCATATCCTCTTTCAGATAGATCGGAATACAGGGCAGCATACAGATAAAACTCAGGATGAATGGGATGTAAAAATAGTAAAACCGGATATTCGCATCGCTCATAAAAATACTGCCGATCAAAGCGATCGAAAAAGTCATCTCTGCCACCACCGTAATATAGTCAAACAGACATTCCCGCATCGGATCAAACTCTTTCATCTTCGTCCTCCTCCATAATATATCTTGCTATTTCCTTCGCATAATTCCGGGAGATCATAACCTCCTCGCCGTTCTCCATCTTCGCCAGCAGCCTTCCGTTCAGCGCCGGGCGCACGGACACGATCCGCTCCACGTTGAGCAGCACCGATTTTGAAGCGCGTCTCAGATTCTTCTGTCCAAGCCGTTCTTCCAGCTGGTACAGTCTGCTCCGTACCTCGTAGACGTCCTTTTCCAGATAGGCAAAGACCAGTTCTCCGACCGCCTCGAAATAGAGAATATCCTCCAGACGCAGGCAGACGGCCTCCCTCTCATGCGTATATCCCATGATCGTCTCTCCCTTGTGGGTGCAGTAATCCCTGATCTCCGCGAAATCCTTCGTCATTCTTATGTATTTCAGGACGACGCCCTCTTCCTCCTGCGTCTTTACAACGACTTCTTCGATCCGCAAAATAAAAGCCTCCCTCCGGCACCTCCTTCCTGTCTCTGCGAATGGAAGCCCAGCCGCATCTGTCTTTTGCAGTTAAGGAAATGCTATCAAATTTTATTTAAAATACAATCCTTTTGCCGATGACATGCAAATACAGCCGACAAGTTGCATAAATCATCTTCTGTCCGTGTCAGAACTGCCCGCCTTGACACCTTTCCTGCCAGCGCTTACAATGAGCCTAATATCATAAAATTTACGCTGTGAGGATATTCTATGCTTCAGACACTCTATCAGGTTTCCGAATACAAAGAAGAACAGATCTACCCCGCCATCTGTCAGGCGCTGGACGCCCTGGAGATCGCAGACGACCTGCATCCCGGAATGAAGGTCGTGATCAAACCCAATCTGGTCATGGCAAAGAGCCCGGACTACCCGGTCACCACGCACCCGGAAGTCATCCGCTGTACGGCGCGCTATCTCCGGGAGCACGGCGTCTCTGACATTCTGCTCGCCGAAAGCTCTGGCGGTCTGTACAATGCAGAGCACATGAAAAATCTGTACCGCGTCTGCGGCATGACCACCCTGGAGCCGGACGTCACCCTGAACATGGATTTTACCGCGCAGACCGTCCCCTGTCAGGAGGGCTTTCGCAACCACAGCTTTCATCTTCTGACCCCCATCGTGGAGGCAGACTACATTATCAATATCTGTAAACTGAAAACGCACGCTATGACGGGATATTCCGGCGGGATCAAAAATCTGTTCGGAACCATCCCCGGGCTGGAAAAGCCACAGATGCACTACCGATGGCCGGATCTTGAGGATTTCTCCAATATGCTCCTGGAGCTTGCCCAGACCGTAGCGCCCTCCCTGACGATCATCGACGCGATCGACGCCATGGAAGGGAACGGCCCTACCGGCGGCACTTCCCATCCGCTGCATCTGCTCCTCGCCTCGAGAGATATGTACACACAGGATTACTTTGCTGCCGGTCTGATGCAGCTTGACCCTATGGAGATCGCCATGATACGGCAGGCAGTTGAACGCGGTCTTGCCGTACCGGAGCAGCTTACGCTTGTCGGGGATCCGGTTCCTGCAAAGCTGACTCCCTTTCAGCGGCCTGACACCAAGCGTCTGGACTTCTCCACTGCCCTGCCGCCCTTCCTGCGCCGTCCGTTTCTGGCTGTCGCCGGGCGTCTGCTCCGCTCTTACCCGCAGCTCATCTCATCCAAATGCGTTGGCTGCGGAAAATGCGCCGAGAGCTGTCCGGCACACGTTATCGATATCCGGCAGGACCGCGCCGGGAAGAGAAAGGCTCATTTTCAGAAAAAGGGCTGCATTTCCTGCTTCTGCTGTCAGGAAATGTGCCCCATGAAAGCCATTGAAGTCAAAAAGGCTCTGTAGCCTTTTTCTGCCGCAGGCTTACCCTGCCTGCTCCAGCATCTCTTCAATGAAGATACCATATCCCTTCGTCGGATCATTCACAAGTACGTGTGTGACAGCTCCTACAAATTTTCCATTCTGGATGATCGGACTGCCACTCATCCCCTGTATGATCCCTCCGGTCAATGTCAGCAGCTTTTCGTCTGCCACCTGCAGTACGATCTCGCGGTTGACATTATTCTGATCCAGATTGATCTCCACGATCTCCACATCGTAAAACTCCGGCTCGCCGGTGACTGAACAGATGATCTTGGCAGGTCCGCATTCGATCTCCTGCTTGAGTGCGATCGGGATCGGCTCATAGATGCCTTCATCCATCGTCTCCTGATCGCACACGCCAAAGATCCCCTCTGCCGTGTTCTGCGTGATCTCCCCGATCACATTTCTGCTGTCATACTCGATATATCCCGTCAGCTCCCCCGGAACCCCGTTCACTCCTCTGGTGATCCCTACGATCTGCGTCCGGTAAAGCGTTCCCTCCTCAAGATTCATCAGGATGGAAGTGTCCACATCGTTGATCCCGTGTCCGAGCGCTCCGAAGCGTGCCTGACTATCCTCGTATGTCATGGTTCCGATGCCCTGCGCATTGTCGCGGATCCAGATTCCCAGCTTCCATTCCCGGTTGTGGTTCTTCTGCGCATTGAGCTGTACATCCGTCACCTCTCCGCTGCGCCGGATCGTCAGGATCAGATCCTCCCCGCCAGACTGTTCGATCCGGTCGATGAACTGTTTTTTGTTCTCGATCGTCTCCCCGTTCGCCTTGAGAATGTAATCTCCTTTCTGAAGCGCATACCGCGCCGGCGAAACCTCTTTTCCGTCCTCCCCCTCAAACTGACCGATGCCGACGACCAGCACTCCCTCCGTCTTGACATAGATGCCGATCGGCATCCCTGAAGGTGTGAGCATCTTGTCCTGGATCACCTGCACATCCACGCTCTTGTAAGGCAGCATGCCGAACAGCTTCAGATCCATCTGATAGTTGTCGATCTGACTTGCCCGGACCTTGACCGGATGTGAAAAATCCACATGTACGCTCTGCGAGGCCGCCTCCGTGCTGTAGCCGCTTTCCTTCCGGACCGTCTCCGCCGCTCCCACGGCATCCGACAGCGACGTAGCCTCCTGCACCGATTCGTCATGGTACACCCGATAGATCTCGCCGGATACGGGCACCTGGAAATCCAGACTTTGCTCCACGCCGGCGCGCACCTTGATCGTAGAAGGGATCCTGCTCCAATAGGAATAATAGATCGTTCCCGCCAGCGCGATCAGCGCACCGGCCAATATCATATATAACAGAGTGCGGTATGCGCGCTCTTTGTGTCTGCTCATTTCCAATGCTCTGCTCAATTTTTCACATTCCTCTCTGCTAGTTTCTCTTTTCTAGTATGTGAAAAATCCCGCATTTTAATTTGTCTTTATTTCGATTTTCTTGCCAATTCTTTCATTTCTCTTGCATTATCAATCACCGTCTCCGTAATCTGCGCGCCTCCAAGCATTCTGGCAAGTTCTTCTATGCTCTCCGCATCGTCCAGTTCTGTGATGCTCGTCGTCGACCGGTTTTCGACCACTTTCTTTTCAATACAGAAATGCCGGTCTGCCATCGCCGCAATCTGTGGCAGATGCGTAATGCAGATCAGCTGATGGTTTCTGGAAAGAAATCCCATCTTTTCCGATACTTTCCAGGCTGTTTTTCCACTGATCCCCGTATCGATCTCGTCAAAGATCAGCGTCTCTATCTCATCCTTATCCGCCAAAACTGTCTTCAGGGCAAGCATGATCCTCGAAAGCTCTCCTCCGCTCGCAACCTGAGCAAGCTCTTTCATCTTCTCGCCTACGTTTGTCGAGATCAAAAAGGTGATCCGGTCATAACCTCTGGCCGTTACAGCCTGCTCATCCGGCTCAACGCTTATCTTAAATTCCACATTCTGGAAATTGAGATCCAGAAGCGCCTTCTGCATCTCTCCGGACAGCTTTTCCGCGCTCCACTGTCTGATCTCTGAAATCTTTTTGCACAGCGAAAGTGCTCTTGCTCTCTGCTTCTGCACCTCCTCCTCGAGGTGCGCGCGGTAGGCATCGTAGTCCTGATAACGATCCAGCACTGCCTGCGCCTTCTGCTGGTAAGAAAGAATCTCTTCGATCGTATTTCCGTACTTTGACTTCAGATGGTTCACCAGGTCCAGACGTTTCTGTGTCTGATCAAAAAGCCCTTCGTCAAACTCCAGATCCGAAAGGTACTCTGCGATCCCTCTGTTGCAGTCGTTGAGAAGGCTGTCAATGTCCAGAAGCTGCTGCTCAAATCCCGCCAGCGTCTCATCATACCCTGAGACATTCTTCAGCTCACGCACCGCCCTGCCGATACCGCCTCCGGCGCCGCCCTCCTCATAGCCGCACAGTCCATGCGCCATGACAAGCGCCTCCCGGATCTTCTGGCTGTTGGCCAGCTTCTGGTAGAGCTTCTCCAGCTCCTCATCCTCCTGCGGCGTCAGATTCGCTTCTTCTATTTCCTGACACTCAAATTCCGCCAGCGCCGTCTCCCGCTTTCTGGTCTCCTCGTCTGTGTCGTTTTCTTCCAGTTCCTGTTTTGCCTTGCGGTAGCTGTCATAGCTCTGCCCAAGCTCCTCCAGATACCCGGCAAGCTCTTCCCCCGCATAGGCGTCCAGAATATCCATCTGTCTGCCGAGTTTCAAAAGCGACTGGTGTTCGTGCTGACCATGGATATCGATCAGCAGCTCGCCCAGCTGCTTGAGCTGTCTTGCGGTCACCGCTTCCCCGCACACTTTACAGACATTTCTGTTTGGCATGATCCGCCGCTGCAGAATGACCTGTCCGTCCTCCACCGGGAGGTCCAGTTCTCTTATCTTTCTCTGCTGTTCTTCTCCTTCCAGTTCAAAGACCAGCTCCACCAGGGCATACTCTGCCCCTGCCCGGATCAGCTCTTTGTCCGCCTTCGCTCCCAGCGCAAGGTTGATCGAGCCGATCAGAATTGACTTTCCGGCGCCAGTCTCACCCGTCAGTATGTTCAGTCCATTTCCGAAAAATACTTCCGTCTCGTCGATCAACGCCAGATTCTTTACGTGTAAACTTTGTAACATCCTATCACCTCATATGTATTCTCTCCGGGCACACCCGCTCTGCGCAGCGTCATATGCCATCTCATACATATCGTTATAGTTCTTCGATCATTTTTTGCAGCTTTTCTCTGACGATCACCGCATCCTGCGCGCTCCGCATCGCCGCCATGATCGTATTGTCCCCGGCGATACAGCCGACGATCTCCTCCAGCTTGAGCGCGTCCACCGCAGCGGCAACTGCCATCGCCATTCCCGAGACCGTCCTGATGACAAGAAGATTCTGCGCGGGTTCCATGGACACATAGCCTTCCTTGAGCACGCGGATATACTTGTCGCCCAGATGCGCCTCATCCTGCCGGAACGCCACATACTTCAACCGTCCGCTTCCGCTTGGCAGCTTGGAGAGCTTCAGCTCCCTGATATCTCTTGAGACGGTAGCCTGTGTCACCGGATATCCCGCCTCCCTGAGTCTGTCTGCCAGTTCTTCCTGCGTCTCAATCTCATACTGTTCAATCAGTTCTACAATTTTGGCATGTCTGTTCTTTTTCACTCTGCCACCTCTTTCATCGTGCTAATTACTCACTCATCTTCTTGTGCAGTACCGTCAGAAAGCTCTCCGTGTTCAGCTTGAGGAATCCGGCTGTCCTGGACGCCCTTCGTATCCGGATGCTGTCCCCCGTCTCCAGCGTAACCTTGTGGCTTCCGTCAAAATTTGCTTCCACGGTCTGTTTTCTCCCATCGCGGCCTGATGGGATCTCAATCCGGATCTCATCCTCCGGCGCGAGGACAATACTTCTGGTATTGAGCGTGTGCGGACAGATCGGCGTCAGCAGGAGCAGGCTTGCTCCCGGCTCCACAATAGGCCCGCCGGCAGACATATTATAGCCGGTCGAACCCGTCGGCGTCGCCACGATCATACCGTCGGCGCTGTAGGAATTCAGGAACTGTCCGTTCACAAAGATCTGAAACGTCAGGATCTGGAGCGAACCGCACCGCGAGATCACAATATCATTCAGGGCGTAACCATCCTCAGTCGCCTGTCCCTCTCCGGCAGTCTTTCCGCAAATGGTCCCTTCCAGCATCATCCGCTCCTCCCGGGTGTACTCATCCCGCAGCAGCCGCTCAAGCGCATCTTCCACATTAGACATCTCCACCTCGGCAAGATACCCCAGCGTCCCCAGGTTGATCCCCAGAAGAGGAATATCTGTCCCGAAGAGGTCGCGGGCCGCCTGCAGCATCGTACCGTCCCCGCCAAGGACCAGCACGCACTGATACGTTGGCGCTTTCTGCTTCCACGCACCGCTATCCGGCATTTTCTCGCCATCCGCGCATACCGCATGCGCGCCTCTGCTCTCCAGATAGTCCGTGATCCGTCTGGTATGGACGCCCTCCGGGTCCTTTATCTGATTGGTTATCAGTAAAAACTCTTTCATCCGCTCTTATGCCTCACCTACACATCCAACGTGGCATGTGCATCCTTTACTGTCCCTGCGATCAGCTTCTGCATCTCTTCCGTCCATGAAAAGCCACTCCCATCTGCCATGACCTGTCTGAGTTTTTCTTCTGCATCCGCCTCTGTAAGCGCAAGGACGTCTGCCGGGATCTCTTCTTTCTTTTCCAGCCAGACCAGATACTCGATATTTCCCTCGGGTCCTTTCACAGGCGAAAAGGTAAGTCCTCTCACGCAAAAGCCGATCAGGTCCGCATAGTCTAAGACCTTATGGATCACTTCCTCATGGATCTGGGGTTCCCGTACCACGCCCTTCTTCCCGACCTTGTCGCGCCCCGCCTCAAACTGCGGCTTGATAAGGCATACCATCTGCCCCGCCTGCCGCAGAAGATTTCTTGCCGGTATCAGGATCTTGGTCAGCGAGATAAAAGATACGTCCACCGATCCAAAGTCGATCTCCTCCTCGATCTCCTCTCCGGTCACATGGCGGAAGTTCGTTTTTTCCATGCAGACTACCCGCTCATCCTGCCGCAGCTTCCAGGCAAGCTGTCCATGGCCGACATCGATGGAAAACACGCGGGAGGCTCCGTTTTGCAGCATGCAATCCGTGAATCCTCCGGTCGAGGCCCCGATATCCATGCAGACCTTCTCTTTCAGTGTGATTGGGAACTGCTGCATCGCTTTTTCCAGCTTGAGTCCGCCCCGGCTCACATATTTCAGGCTGCTTCCCTTCACTTCGATCTGCTCGATCTTACTCTCGTCAAAGGTCGTCCCCGGTTTGTCCTCCCTCTGTCCGTTCACAAATACATTTCCGGCCATCAGCACCGCCTTGGCCTTCTCCCGTGATTCTGCCAGCCCCCGCTTCACCAGTATCACATCTAACCGTTCTTTCATCTTCTCTCCCTGAACATATCCTTATTTCACCGCATCTGCAGGCTCAGGCCTTCTTTGCCGTCGCCATGATATACTCTGCCAGGATCCTCTTGACGATGGAATCCGCATCGATCCCGACCTCCTGCTTCAGAAGCTCCACATTTCCGTGTTCCACATACTCGTCCGGGATGCCGATGTTCAGCACCCTGCAATCCGTATCCAGACCATCCACACAGGCTCTGACGCGCTCGCCAAAGCCGCCGCTCAGAACATTCTCCTCCATGGTGACGATCAGCCGGTGCTCCTTTGTCGCCTCCGAAACCGCCTGCTCATCGATCGGCTTGACGAACCTTGCATTTGTCAGAGAGCAGGAATATCCTCTGTCCTTGAGCTGCGCTCTCACCGTCTCTGCCACCTTGACCATGCTTCCTACCGCCAGAAGAAGGATATCCTCCTCCTCGTAGATTGCCTCGCTCTGGCCGTACGAGATCGGCTGCCGGAACTCTTTCAATCCGTCGTAGGCTTCGCCCCTCGGATAGCGTATGGCGATCGGCGCTCCGAAATTCACCGCGAACTTGACCATATCGGACAGCTCCCATTTATTCTTCGGCGCCATGATGTGCATATTTGGTATCGATGACAGGTAAGACAGATCAAAGATTCCCTGATGCGTCTCCCCGTCACTTCCTACCAGCCCCGCCCGGTCGATCGCAAATACGACCGGCAGATTTTGGATACAGACGTCATGCAGGATCTGGTCATACGCTCTCTGTAAGAAAGAAGAATAGATTGCCACGATCGGCTTCATCCCTCCTGCCGCAAGTCCAGCAGCAAACGTGACCGCGTGCTCCTCCGCGATGCCCACATCGAAAAAGCGTTCCGGGTACATGTTGTGGAACCGTTTCAATCCGGTTCCGTCCGCCATGGCCGCCGTGATCGCCACGACATCCTCATCCCGCTGTCCCAGCTTGCACATGACGGTGGAGAAGATGTCTGTATAATTTGCCTTGTTTTTCGGCTTGCTGGGGATTCCCGTCTCGATATCGAACGGCTCTGCCCCATGGAATCTTGCCGGATGTCTCTCCGCCGGCAGATAGCCCCGTCCCTTCTGGGTGATCACATGCACCAGAACGGCGCCCTTGATCTTTCTGGCCTCTCCGAGCATATGTACCATGGAACGGATATCGTGTCCGTCCACTGGTCCCAGATAGGTGATCCCCATATCCTCGAAGAACATTCCCGGCACGACAAGCTGCTTGAAGCTGCTCTTGGCACGTCTGATCTGTGACACGACCTTATCCCCGTACTTCGACTTCCCGTGAAGAGAATTGTACACTCCCTCCTTCAGTCCAAGGTAAGTATCCGCTGTACGGATCGAATTCAGATATTTGGAAACGCCTCCCACATTCTCTGAGATGGACATATTGTTGTCGTTTAGCACAACGATGAAATTCGTCTCCAGACGAGAGGCATTGTTGAGCGCCTCATAGGCCATTCCTCCGGTCATGGAACCGTCCCCGATCACCGACACGATCGTATTTTTCTCCCCGCGGATATCCCGCGCCTTGACCATTCCAAGCCCCGCGGAAATAGACGTCGAGCTGTGCCCGGTGTCGAAGCTGTCGCAGTCGCTCTCCTTGCGCTTCGGGAATCCGCTCATCCCGCCGAATTTGCGCAGCGTCGAAAACCCATCCCGCCTGCCTGTCAGAAGTTTGTGCGTGTAAGACTGGTGTCCCACATCCCAGATAATCTTATCCTGCGGCAGATTGAGCGCCAGATGCAGCGCCATCGTAAGCTCCACCGCCCCCAGATTGGAGCCGAGGTGTCCCCCTGTCTCGCTGATCGTCCGGATCAGGAAATCCCGTATCTCCTGCGCAAGTGCAGGGTAATCCTTCTCTGCAATTTTTTTGATATCATTTGTCTGTCTGATATTATCCAAAAGCATATGGCTGACCATGCCTTTCTTTTCTCTCCGACAACCGCCCCGGGTCCGCTGCTTTGCGTCATACCCGCCCGGGCGCGTCATCTGTTATTTTTCCCTGGAAATAAGCTGCAGGATCAATTCCTCCAGAAAAGGATTCCTGCTCTGGAAAGAGGATAACGCCGCAACCGCCTCGCGGGAAATCTCTTCCACCTGCTTCTTTGACTCCTCCAGTCCGTGCAGCGCCACATAGGTGAGCTTGTGATTCCGCTCATCACTGCCGATCGGCTTTCCCAGCACTTCCAGGCTGCTTGTCACATCCAGAATGTCATCCTGGATCTGAAATGCGATGCCGATATCGGACGCGCACTTTTCCACCACGCGGATCTGCTCCTCATCCGCCCCGGCAAGTACCGCCCCGATGGTCATGGCGCTCTCGATCAGCGCCGCTGTTTTGTTCTCGTCGATGAAAAGAAGCTCGTCCTCCGTAACCTGATCGCCCTTCTCTTCTGCCTCCAGATCGGCGCACTGTCCCCCGATCATACCGTATATGCCGGCTTTGCCGCCAAGGATCTGCATCGCCTTCGCGATCCTCCGGTAATCTTCCGGTGTCTGCGCCTCGTCAAACGCCCTGGCTGCCGTCTCAAACGCATAGTTCAGCAGTCCGTCGCCCGCGAGGACCGCCATGCCCTCTCCGTACACGACATGCGTCGTCTTTCTGCCTCTCCGGTACTCGTCATTGTCCATAGCCGGGAGGTCGTCGTGCACGAGGGAATAATTATGTATCATCTCTATCGCTGCCATAAAATATTCCAGTCCGGTCGCTTTTTCCGAAAAAAGCTGCGCCGTCTCCGCCATCAGTACCGGACGGATCCGTTTTCCGCCCGCGAGGATCGAGTAGTTCATCGCCTCGATCACCTTTTTCTGGTAACCCTCCTCCGCAGGCAGGAACTTTTTCAAAATTTTTTCTACACGCTCTGTTCTGGCTTTTAATTCGTCTTTAAAATTCATCGAGTCCACCTTCTTCATTGATCATCAGTACCTTCTTTTCCACTCTGTCGATCGACTGGTTGCAGTATTTCAAAAGCTCCATCCCCCGGCTGTACTCCCGGAAAGAGTCCTCCAGCGTGATCTCCTCCGTCTCAAGCTGTTCGATCACCTGCTCGATCTCAGCAAACGCTTCCTCCAGGGTGAGCTCTTTTTCTTCCATCTTTTCTGTCTCCATCCAAATCTCCATTTCTGAGCCGGTCACGCCGCCATAGCGCCGCTGTGACTGTTCTCCCGGCTATTCTATGGCCTTTCGTCCCCCGTCCTGTTCCAAAAGCACCGGTTCCCTGCTGATCTTCTCCACGCTGGCATTTATCCTGCCATCCTTCACATAGATCTGCACAGGATCTCCCGGTCTGACTTTCTGCACAGACGTCAGGGTGTTTCCATCTGCATCTGCCACGTATGCATAGCCTTGGTTCAGCTTATCCAGCGGGGAAAGCCCTTTGAGCTGTTCGATCAGCAGTGCAAGCTGGTGTCTCTTGTCTGAAATCTTTCTCTCCATCAGCCTTCCAAGCTGCTCTTCATAGGCGAGCGCCATATCCCGTTTCCGCCGGATGCGGTTCACTGGACTGACGTATCGCAGCTGCACGGCATAGTTCTCACAGCGGCTTCGGTACTGCTGGATGATCCTCCTCTGCAAATGCTGCAGCGTCGCGGCATAGTCGTTGATCTTCTCGTCAAGCTGCTCCACATCGCATACTGCCAGCTCCGCCGCTGCCGAAGGCGTCGGTGCACGCAGATCTGCCACAAAATCGGCTATCGTTACATCCGTCTCATGCCCGACTGCCGATATGACCGGTACGTCGCAGTCAAAGATTGCCTGCGCCACGATCTCCTCATTGAAGGCCCACAGATCCTCGATCGAACCGCCTCCGCGCCCGACGATGATCGTGTCAACACCTCTTTTTCCCAGCGCATGGATCCCGTTCACAATACTGGCTGGCGCCTCCGCTCCCTGCACGATAGCCGGGTACAGAAGAATCTGCACATAAGGATTTCTTCTTCTGGAGATATTGATGATATCCCGGACTGCCGCGCCGGTCGACGCCGTCACCACACCAAGAGTCCGGATATAACGCGGGATAGGCTGTTTGTACTGCTCCGCAAACATGCCGCGCTCTTCCAGCTCTCTCTTCAGCTGTTCGTAGCGCTCATACAAAGCGCCCGCTCCGTCGAGCTTTATCTGCTTTGCATAGAGCTGGTATCTCCCGTCTCTTTCGTAGACGTCGACCGTGCCGTTTACCACGATCTGCTGTCCCTCCGTCAGCCGGAATCCGAGTCCTTTCCTGCTGGAGGCGAACATCACACACGCTATGCTGCCTTTCTCGTCCTTTAATGTAAAATAAATATGTCCAGAAGGATGATACTTGCAGTTACTGACCTCCCCCTTTACTGAGAGAGACTGCAACACAAAATCCTGCGTGAACATATTTTTGATATAAGAATTAACCTGTGCAACTGTATATATATTCTGCATCTCACCATACTCACTGCGGGCGCTCCGCGCTTTCTGTCACACAGGGCACCCGTGGAAACTTCTTCAGGCAAACTTTGCCAAAATCCCGTTTACAAACGAAAAAGAAGCATCCTGTCCGAATTTCTTGGCAAGCTCCACCGCCTCGTTGATCGCAACGCCGGTCGGCACACTGTCGTCGAACATGATCTCATAGACGGCAAGTCTCAGGATCGTGAGATCCACCTTGCTCATTCTCGCCGTATCCCACTTCTCCGCCTTCTCGTTGATCATCTCGTCGATCTGCGGCAGCTTTTCCTGTATCTTCTGATACTTTTCGGATACATATTCTGCATCCTTTTCTTTGGCGGCCTCTTCATCGTCAAAGAAGAGCCTTTCCTGCTCCGGCATCTCCTCTGCGCTGTTAAATTCCACGCGGAACAACAGCTTAAATATCTGCTCGCGTAACTCTCTTCTGCTCATAACTACACCTGTTCTCATTCGTTTTATTGATTCTGCTTGGAAAAACTGATACCGGCAATGCGGATGTTGACATCTGTCACCTCAAGTCCGGTCATGTTTTCGATCGCATTTTTTACCTTGGTCTGTACGCTCTGGCAGGTGGACGGGATATTGTAGCCGTACTCCACCGTAATGGCGATATCAACCTTTACCTTCTTATTCAGGACTTCCACCTTCGCGCCCTTTGCAAGATTCCTGACGCCAACGCGGCTGAGCAGCTCGTTCGTCATGTTTCCTGCCATGGCTGCCACGCCGTCGACCTCGGTTGCTGCCAGCGCGGCGATCATCGCTACCACATCGTCGGCTATCTTAACGGAACCGATCTTTTCATCTTCCTGAAGTACATACGTGTTTTTTCCTAATTCCTGTTCCATATCTTTCCTCATTTCCGCGCACGCTTTTGCGCATTACATACCTAGTTTGCGTTAAGTATACCAAAATTTCCGTTTCTTGCCTAGTCCAAATCCGTCACAGCCAAAAGCTCATGCTGTACTGCTTCTCGTTTTCCGAATAGGACACGCTCTCTCCGGAAATATCCAGATACCGGAAGATCTTCTGCTCGTCGATCAGGCTTTCCCGCATCTGCTGATACGCGTCCTGCGACGCGCACTTGAGCGTGATGTAAGTATCCCCCGCATCCAGCGCGTTCCGGAATATCTCCTGCAGCCGTTCTTCTTCCATCTCGGTAAAATACACGCCCTCTCTCACATAATAGTTTGCATCCATGCTGTCGCACTGTGGCATGGCTGCCACATTGTCGATCTGGTGCGTCATTTCCAGTTGTTTCGTCGTGACGCAGAGATAATCATAGTTGATCGCCGGCATCTTCCGCTCCCCGGAACTTTCCTGTCCGGAAGTCTGATAAGACGCATCTCCCCAGGTCACATCCACATAATAGAATTCTCCGTCGATCCGGACAAGGTTCCACGCATGCGAATCGCCGTTGATAACTCTGCCCAGCACCAGCGTAGAATAGACTCCCGCTTTCTGCAAAAGGTACTGCATGGCCTTGGCATAGCCCTGGCACACGGATCTTCCCCGCAGGAAAACCGAGCAGATATTCTGATTATCCTGCGCTGTCCCGTCATACTCTGTGTGGCTGATCAGATATTCGTAAATATATTTTACCTTCTCGTACTCATCCGCATCCAGCGCTATACCGCCCAGACATTCCTCCACGTACCGGTCTATCTTTCTCTGCGTGCGCAGAACCTCGTCGTTATCCATAAGATAGACTCCGCTGAAAGTGATTTTCCGCAGTTTCTCCCCCAGCGTATACTCGGTGTAGGTGTAACCGTCCACATAAAATATTTCCGGGTGATCGTTCATCACGCACTGGAATACCTTCGATATTTCCTCCGTATCGCAGCTCGACAGCCTCACGTCCTCACGAAATTCCGTGAGCGCATCCAGAATTTCAAGGTAGAGCTGCTGCTGTGTCACCGGAAGCATCGAATAGGCATAGCACGTTTCGGAAAGCCTTCCCGCTGTTTCCTGCTCCCTCTGGAGGAGCTGTCCCTCCACCGCATCGTAGATCCCACCGGATGCAAACTCTTCCTGGATATATTTTTCCTTTTGCTGGCAGGCAGCCCTCTCTCTGGCATACACCAGACAGCCGGTGATCGTCAGCATACTGATCAGCAGTATCCCTATCTTCTTCATACCTTATGATCCCACATCACACCCGCACAGAGAGCAGATCTTTGAGCCTGTCCACCGCAGGAAATCAGCAGGACGTCAGTTTCTTCCGAACTCAGACAGTACCAGTCCCGGATTCCGCTCTTCCGTCATCCCGATGCTCCACTGGTTTACAAACAGAAGCAGCGGATTGTCTTTCAGGTCTTTGATCTTCTTCATATCCGAAGTACCCGTCAGCTTATTGAGATCGATATCCTTGTTTTCGATCCAGCGGATATACTCGTAAGGCAGATTCTCAAGCCGGATCTCCACATTATACTCATTCTCAAGACGATACTTCAACACATCAAACTGCAGAACGCCGACCACGCCGACGATGATCTCTTCCATTCCCGTGTTAAATTCCTGGAAGATCTGGATTGCTCCCTCCTGCGCGATCTGTGTGATTCCTTTCACAAATTGTTTTCTTTTCATGGTGTCCATCTGGCGCACCCTTGCAAAATGTTCCGGTGCAAAGGTCGGGATTCCCTCATAGCGGAACTGTTCCTTCGGCATACAGATCGTATCGCCGATGGAAAAAATGCCCGGATCGAAGACGCCGATGATATCTCCCGCATACGCCTCGTTCAGGATCTTCCTCTCATCCGCCATGATCTGCTGCGGCTGCGACAGACGCATCACCTTACCGCTCTGCACATGCTTCACTTCCTCGCCTGCGTCAAACCGTCCGGAGCAGATCCGCATAAAAGCGACCCTGTCCCTGTGCGCCTTGTTCATGTTCGCCTGGATCTTGAACACAAAAGCGGAAAAAGAGTGTTCCACCGGATCGATCAGCCCGATATCTGCCTTTCTCGGCAGGGGCGTCGTCGTCATCTTCAAAAAGTGCTGCAGAAAGATCTCAACGCCAAAGTTCGTGAGCGCTGATCCGAAAAATACCGGCGTCAGATCTCCCGCCTGGATCTCGTCCAGGTCATACTCGGCGCTCGCGCCGTCCAGCAGTTCGATCTCGTCTGTCAGCTGCTCATAGAACGCATCGCTGATGGCTTGTCTGAGGGTATTCTCCTCGGAGAGAGGGATTCTGGTCGCATGTCCCTCCTTCGTTCCCTTTTCGGTATCCGAATAGGTGATCACACATTTGCTCTCCCGCTCATACACGCCCTTGAAATTCTTCCCGGAGCCGATCGGCCAGTTGATCGGGCAGGTCGCAATGCCAAGCTCCTTCTCGATCTCGTCCAGCAGGGCGAAGGTGTCGTTCGCATCCCGGTCCATCTTATTAATAAAGGTAAAGATCGGAATATGGCGCATCACACAGACCTTGAACAGCTTCCTGGTCTGCGCCTCCACACCCTTCGACGCGTCGATGACCATGACCGCCGAGTCCGCCGCCATCAGCGTACGGTAGGTATCCTCCGAGAAATCCTGATGTCCCGGGGTATCCAGGATATTGATACAGAAATTGTCATACTCAAACTGCAATACGGAAGAGGTTACCGAGATACCTCTCTCCTTTTCAATCTCCATCCAGTCTGACACGGCATGTCTCGCCGTCGCCTTTCCCTTAACGCTTCCCGCCAGATTGATCGCTCCGCCGTAGAGCAGAAATTTTTCTGTCAGTGTGGTCTTACCCGCATCCGGGTGGGATATGATGGCAAAAGTCCTTCTTTTGTTAATTTCATCCGCATAGTTGCCCACGTTTTTATCCTCCAAAATATATTACTCCGTGCCTTACAGCATGGATGTTCCTGCAAACTCCGGACGGATGCCGAAATAATCGAGCACCGTCGCGCCGATATCCGCAAAGGTCTGTCTCGTTCCAAGGTTGGCAGGCTGTACTCCCTCTCCGTACATAAGGAAAGGCGTGTGCTCTCTCGAGTGATCCGTCGAAACCGTATAGCCAGGATCGCAGCCGTGATCTGCCGTGATCATCAGAATGTCGTCCCTGCGCAGCTTCCCGAGCATTTTCGGCAGCTTGCTGTCAAAATAAGAAAGAGCCTTCGCATAGCCGTCCACATCGTTGCGGTGTCCATAGAGCATATCAAAATCAACCAGATTGATGAAGCAGAGTCCTTCAAAGTCCTGATCCAGATATTCCAGCGTCCTTTCAATGCCCTCTTCATTTCCCTTGGTATATACAAAATCGGTGATTCCCCGTCCCGCAAAAATGTCTTTGATCTTTCCGACGGAGATCACTGCCTTTCCGGCGTCCTTGAGCTGGTCAAGCATCGTGACTGCCGGCGGCTCCAGAGAGAAGTCGTGTCTCTTGGGCGTTCTGGTATAGTTTCCGCTCGTACCGATAAACGGTCTTGCGATCACTCTTCCCACGCCATGCTCTCCCTGCAGGATGGCTCTTGCCTTGCGGCAGTACTCATACAAAGTTTCCACCGGAACCACATCCTCATGCGCCGCGATCTGGAATACGCTGTCCGCTGACGTATAGACGATCAACTTTCCGGTCTTTATATGCTCATCTCCGTAATCCTTGATAACCTCTGTCCCCGAATACGGCTTGTTGCACAGGATCCCTCTTCCCGTCGCCTCTGAAAATGCGTCCAGGATCTCCTGCGGGAATCCGTTCGGATAGGTCGGCAGCGGCTGTTTGGACAGCACGCCCGCGATTTCCCAGTGTCCTATCGTTGTATCTTTCCCCCTCGACGCCTCTTTCATACGCGCGATCCTCGCGGTCGGCTCCTTCACCGGCGTACCGCAGGTCACGCCGTCCAGATTGAACAGACCCATCGCTCCCATATTCGGCATGGCGAACTCGGGGCTTTTGGACACCGAACCGATCGTACTGGTTCCTTTGTCTCCGTAGTCTGCGGCATCCTCCATCTCCCCGATGCCAAAGCTGTCTAACACGATCAGAAAAACTCTCTTCATCCTTTGCTTCCTCCTCTATCTGTCATTCGCATTGAAATCTCTCTTTTTTCGATTGCTGGGACAAATACCCATACTTTGTTATCATAACATATCCTTTCGGAAAATGCACCTAATTTGCATCGACCGTACTGATAATGATCGCGTCTGCACTGACACCGGTCTTGCGGATCACGATATCCTCGATCTGCGCGCGCTGTGCCTCTGTCAGTTCCGCTGTATTGACAACCACATCCACGCTGTCGCCGTCGATGCTCACGATCGCATCGTCAAATCCCTTGGCTTCCAGAAGGATCTCCGCCGCTGTCTCTTTCTCCGCAACATCGGTCATGGAGATCATACTGGTCACTGCCTCCTGCTTCTGTGTCTCCCCGATGTTGGCATTGTTGATGATCTCCAGAAGCGTTTCCTTGTTCTGCGCTCTGGTCTGCTCTTTCTCCAGCTTTGCCCCGGAAAGGACAGAGGATGCGCCTGCCGAAGTGAATACTGCCTCTCCCGGCACCTCCTGAAGCTGTTCTTCGCTGAGCGCCTCCATCAGATCCTCCTCCGCTGTATCGGTCTGTGCGACCGTCACATCGCTGTCCAGACTTTCAATATCTCCCTGTGCCTTCTCGATATCCTCATCCGAGAGATCGAGCAGCGCCGTATCCTGCACCTCATCCATCTTGATATTGCCGAAATCATCCGTTGCGATCTCACCGTTGACGCTCATGATATCCTCATCTGTCACCTTTGTCCCCGCAAAATTCAGGTAGCCTGCCACCGCGATCATAATCGCTAACGCCGTGATCATCATCTGGTTCTTCTTAATCATATTCTTCAATTTCTTCTCCCCTTCACTGATTGATATTTTTCATCTTAACTACTCTAATCTTATTCACGTCCAGATTAAATAATACCTGCACCGACGCAATTATATTCTCTTTCACGGAAATGTTGTCACCTCCCTGCGCCACGACCACGATCCCCTCTACCACCGGCGCCGTTGTTTTCACTACATAAGGAACATTCTGTCCCTGACCGTTCACCGTATAGACCGTATCCTTCTCCACTCTCCTCACTGTGATCGTGCGGCTTCCGCCTCCCGCGTCGCTCTCCTGCGTCTCCTCGCTCTCCTCTTTTCCTTCCTTCTCCACTACCTTTCCCTCAGACTCCCGCAGCGTGATCAGGACCTTCACCCGTCCCGCGCCTTCTATACAGGAAAGCGTCTCCTCCAGCCTTTTCTCCCAGTATGCCTCATACAATTCTTCCGTATCGTCAGACGACGTCTCTGCCGTTTTCCCTTCAGCGTCCGTTATTTTCTGTATCTTACCATTTTTTGTGTCCCATAGGTGGGACTCTGTGTCATCTTTTACCGGAAGTGCTATGATACACAGCAGGATTCCTGCCAGAACCAGGATCACACACTGATCCTTTCCTATTTTTTTCTTTTTCAGCAGCTTTTCTGCCTCCTCCACAAGTTTCATTGCCGGATCACCACCCTCACACCATTTTCTTCCATTCCCAGCGCCTCGCCGATCTCTTTCCCAAGCTGCGCAGCCTCCTCTGACTCATCGCCGCTCTCCGTCTGCGGCTTCCCTCCCCCCAGTTCAACCCTGACCGGCTCGATCCCGATCGCATCCGCACTGCCTGTCCCGCACTCCTGATCCTCTTTTCTGACGATGACGCACAAAGACGCCTCCCCTTCCTCCTTCCATGACACCTCCTCGATCTGATATCCTTCTTTTAATACTATATTGTTAATTTTAGATTTAATTTCATTGCTTAATGTCTCTTCATAACGATTCGGAAGGCTCTCGCCATTCCAGCCGGAAGCACCGCCTTCCGTCAGGCTGGCAAGCCGTCTTCCCGTGTCCGCATCCATCTCCTCCTGGATCTGCACCCAGAGATCCTCCGGCGCCTCCCGGAGCGGACCTATGAGCATCGTCAGAACAATAACACCCGCTATTAACCGGATATATTTCTCATACCGTTTCTCGGGCGACAGATGGACGATCATCTGCGCTACCACCAGAAACAGTCCGACTCTGCGGATCGTTTCTACAAATCCTGCCATATCCGTCTCCCTCTCTTTCAGTCTCTGTCTGACCTTTCAGTTCCTGCCTCCGATAGCCGTTATTCCTCTAATGGATCCCCCGGTTGGTCGCCACCGCGATGATCGCGATCTGGATAACAAAAATACCGATCGACGCAACCGCCAGCTTCAGGAGCAGGAAGTTCCCATTGCCCGCCCGGTTCGCACAGTTGGTCATCCGCTTATCGCTCACAATGCTGATCAGCGCCGCGCTCAGCTTCACCACGCCCGCCAGAAGCGCGATCTTCACGATCGGCACAAGGCAGATAAATAATAGAACAAGTGTTATGTAAATACCAATGCTGTTTTTGATCAGCACGGCGGATCCCAGCACCAGCTCCATGATCCCCTCCGTCAGGTTGCCAATCCCCGGTATCGCAGCGGCCGCCTTCTGTACCGCCGTCATCTGCAGCGAATCGATGGCAGGAGAGATCATCGCCTGCAGCACGCTGAACCCGGACACTGCCCCGACAACGACCTTGATGGTCCCGCCGATCCCTTTTTCCAGAAGCTCCAGAAGCAGCGCGAGCTTCTCCTCCATCCAGATCCCATTGATGACGGCAAGCAGCATGTAGACTGATACGGCCGGAAGCAGAAGATGAAGGAAAAACCACTGCACCAGCATCGTAAGCAGTGTGAGCAGCTGATAATACGCCCCTGCCGTGACCAAGCCGCTTGCGCTTCCGATGGCGATCATATAGGTTGGGATCAGCAGCTTCATAAACGCAGTGATGTCCGTCAGGATCTCCCTGACGATATCCGCTGTCTGGGCGAAGCTCTTCAGAAGGATTGTCACAAACAGAAGATAGATCAGAAAAAATGCAATGTCCGATACCTGGTGGTTCTGGAACAGGTCGGCGAAATCGGTAAGCACCGCCGCCAGGATCCCCAACAGCAGGATGCTGACAAACAAGCTGCGTATCTCTCCCCCCTGCATTTGAAAAACACCCGTTATCTGTTTTCCAAGTTCACATACAGCGTGCCAGATATCCCCTTTCAGCAAAAGCTGCAGGACCGCATCCCCGTCAAAGCAGATCTCCGGAAACATACGCTCCAGCTGTCCGTTGACAGCCGTCATATTCAGTTCATCCCACAGTTCCACCCCTGCCGTTTCCAATTCTCTTTCCTCCTGCACAGTCCCTCTCTGCAAAGCCGGTCAGTATACAAGATTCTGTATACAGTTCATAAGCGCCTGCAGAACCGGAAGCCCCAGCAGTAATACATACAGCTTTCCGACCATCTCCACCTGCCCGGCTATCCCTCCGTATCCCGCATCCCTGCAAATGCCGGCACAGAGTTCGCAGGCGTAGGTCGCCCCGACCGCCTTGATAAGCAACGCAATGTAATTTCCCTCATTGGGCAGATACGTCTGCAATTTATTTATAACACCCGTTATTTCGCTTAAACATCCAACTGCGATCCCGCCGATCACAAGACAGACCGCCGCCGCCAGATATGCTCCGTACTCCCCTTTACAGCTCTTGACAGAGACTGCCAGCATAACTCCCATAACAGCCAGCAGACTGATCTTTACGATTGTCATTCTTCCCCTCCGCGCCTTTACAGGCTGAACATCTCCTGCACCATGACAAACAGATCATATATATAAGGAACCAGCCAGGTCAGGACCAGAATAAGCCCTGCCAGACTGATGAGAAAGGCGTGTTCCTCCCTTCCACTATGTTTTAAAACCTGATTCAGGATCGTGACCAGAATCCCTACCGCTGCAATTTTAAAAATAAGACTTACGCCCATTTTGCCCCCTTATGTATCTTTATATCAGAATAACTACCAGAAATATCCCCGCAAGTGCGCTTACGCTCCAGATCATCTTCCGTTTCCCGTCATACTCGTCCTCCGCCTGCCTGAGCCTTCTCTCGACCAGCTCGCGGAACTGGACAATGCTCGACGCCTGCGTACATTCATCCTGCATCCCCAGGCAGTCCGGAATCTGCATAAGGAGCGCCTTTTCATCCTCCCGGAGCGGAACGTCGCAGAAGCACTTCTGCATGCTCTCCCTCCAGATCTCCTCCATGGCTCTTCCCTGTCTTTGCATCAGCCTTTCATAGATTTCGCCAAAGCAGCTCCGGTATCTCTCCCCGCCGCAGCCGGAAAGCACCGCACAGATCTCCGGCACCGTCCGTTTTCCGTAGCGCATCTCATCCTCTATCCGTTTTACAATGCGAAGGATCTCCCTGAGGTGCTCCAGACGCTGCTGTTCCTGCGCGACCCTCTGGAATCCTGCCCCCAGACACCCTGCCAGCACGCATATTACACCCGTTATTTTAAGCATTGCTCTCCATCCCCATCATAGACGCCTTCCACCACGCACCTTCCCTCTCTTTTTCCCAGCACCACGATCCGGTCAAACATTTTCTCCTGCATAACCGGCGTCATATACGGCTTCTCCCTTACCTCTTTGATTGAAGCCCCGTGAACCGTAGCCAGGATCCGGCACCCACAACCACCGGCAAGACGGAGCGCATCAATCTCCTCCTTGTTACCCAGTTCGTCCACCGCAAGCACATCCGGCGCCATCGACCGGATCAACATCATCATGCCATCCTTTTTCAGGCACGCATCCAGCAGATCCGTCCTCATCCCGATATCATTCTGCGCAACTCCCATGTAGCTTCCGCCGATTTCCGACCGCTCGTCCACCACACTCACATTGACGCCCCTGCCGCAGGCGTTTCCATTCGACACATTCCGTATCAGATCTCGCAGCATGGTCGTCTTTCCACAGCCCGGCGGCGACAGGATCAGCGTGCTGAGAATCCGCCCTTCGCGGTACAGCAGAGGCAGCACCGGGTCCGATACGCCCTTGATCTCATGGGCAATACGGATATTCATACACCGGATATACTTCATATTCCTTACCTTTTCCCCGCCGTCCAGTATAATCTGTCCCGCCAGTCCCACCCGGTGTCCCCCAGCGATCGTCAGATATCCTCTCCGGATCTCGTCCGAGAAGGCATAGATTGAAAACTGGCAGATCTGCTGCAGGATCCGTTCCATATCCTCTGCCCGGCAGCAAACGCCTCTCTCCGGTTCCTGCGTCAGTTCCCCGGAAGGCTCCAGAAAAAACTCTTTTCCCCCGATCCAAACAGCGACCGGCCGGTCTGCCCTGAGCCGGATCTCCTGCACTTCCCGCGCCCGCCTTGCAACCGGCTCCCACTGCTTTCTCATATAATCCGGAAAGATCTGTAACAATTCTTCTTTGTTCATCCGATCTATCCCTCCTTTTCCCAGCAGGACATCCCTTATCTCAATATATGAACCATTGTCCAGGTTATGACTCGAACTTTCTGTTAAGAAAAAAGACAGCCTCACTTTCGCAAAGCTGTCTTTCTATCTTCTATAATTATACTGTTATATCATATCGTTATCTTGAAAGAAGGATCCGGTCATTGTCCAGCTTCTTTCCCGCCTGCAGTCTGAACTGCTCCAGCAGATCATCCACTGTAAGCCGCGCTCTCTCCTCTCCGCTGATATCCAGCACAATGTGTCCGCCGTCCATCATCAGCGTTCTGTTGCCAAGCTCAAGCGCCTGGTGCATATTGTGCGTCACCATCAGACAGGTGATCTTTCTCTCCTTTACGATCCTTCTGGTAAGATTCAAGACCTTCTCCGCCGTCGCCGGATCGAGAGCCGCCGTATGCTCATCCAGAAGCAGGATCTTAGGCGTCACCATCGTTGCCATCAGAAGAGTAAGCGCCTGCCGCTGTCCGCCCGAGAGCAGTCCCACAGGCTGCTTCATCCGGTCCTCCAGCCCCATATCCAGAAGTTCCAGCTGCTGTCGGAACTCCTTCTTTTCCTTATTGCTGGTATGGCTGAAATATGCGTGCGTCGATGTGGATGCGCGCAGATACGCAAGCGCCATATTCTCTTCGATCGTCATGTGCGGCGCCGTGCCCTTGAGCGGATCCTGAAAAAGATGACCGATCTCCTTGCTGCGGATATGTTCCTTGCGGTAGGTAATATTCTCTCCCGCCAGAAAGATCTGTCCCTGATCGACATAGAACGTACCGGTGATCGCATTGAAAAGCGTACTCTTTCCTGCACCGTTGCTTCCGACGATGGTTGCAAAATCGCCCTCTGCCAGCTCCAGGCTGACATTCTCCAGAGCCTTCTTTTCATTGACCGTTCCCGGATTGAAGGTCTTGGAAATATTCCGGATACTTAACATGCTCTTCCACCGTCCCTTCTCTCCTCTTTTTCAAGTGCTCTCTTTGTTTTATAAAATCCTGCTTTAACTTTCAGATATGGAGCTGCGATTGCCAGCGCGACGATCAGCGCAGATACCAGCTTGAGACATTCTGCCGGAACGCTCATTCGGAGCGCGATCGCTACGATAAACCGATACAGGCAGCTTCCCAGGATGACGCCGACCACTCTGCGGAACATACCGCCTTTTCCGATGATAGTCTCCCCGATGATCAGACTTGCCAGTGCGATCGTCACCATTCCGGTTCCCAGATTGATGTCACAGGACTTCTGATACTGTGCCAGCAGCGCGCCTGAGAGCGCCGTCAGCGAGTTGGCAACGCAAAGCCCTACCGTGATCGTAAAAGCCGGATTGATACTGGATGCCTTCACCATATGTTCATTGTCGCCAGTTGCCCGTATGGACAGTCCCAGCCTTGTATTCAGAAAACGGGCAAGAACCACTCCGATCAGCAGCACGATGGCGACCACAATCAGGATCTTATACCAGTTCAGATAACCCGGAGCGTCCGTCAGCCCCTTTGCCAGACTGAAGATAGTATCGCAGGCAAACAGGTTCACATTGGAGGAAAAGCCCATCACCATGATGTTGATCGTGTACAGCCCTGTGTTCACGATGATCCCTGCCAGAATGGAAGGCACGCCCATCCTCGTCTGCAAAAATGCCGTGACAAAGCCGGAGCACACCCCGGCAGCCATCGCCGCCGGGAACGCCAGAAACGGATGTCCTGCTATGGTGACCATCGCCCCCACCGCACAGCCAAGCGTAAAGCAGCCGTCCGTGGACAGATCCGCAATATTCAGAATACTAAAGGATATAAACAGCGCAAGGGCTACCAGTGAATAGATACATCCCAGCTCTAGCGCGCTTTGTATGATCGACAATGTAAATATGGAACTCATAAAAACCTCTCTATCTCTTTCTACTCCGGACGCAGGGATTATTCAAAATTCTCTGCGGTCACGATCTCTTTCACTTCGGCACACATATCGGCAAACATGCTGTAATCCAGTCCGATCGCCTCTGCTGTCTCCGTGTTGACGGTTGCAATACCATTGTCAAGCGTCTGTACTGCCGTTGCCGCCGGATCTGCACCGTTTACAAGAATATCTACCACCATATCTGCGGTTGCTGTTCCAAGCTCCTCATAATTGACGCCGAAGCCAAGGAATGCTCCGTTCAGTGCAAAGGAATCTGCGCCTGCATAGTGCGGGATCTTAGCGTCAACAAATTTCTCATAGATCGCAAGCTCTGCTGTCATGACGGTGTTGTCGGTAGGGGTAAATACTGCTTCCACGCCGCCTGCTACCAGCGCGTCCGCTGCAAGAGCAATCTCATCGTTGGTCGTTCCGGTCTTTTCCACGGTCTCGATCCCCTTTGCCTCACAGTAAGCCTTTGCCGCCTCGATCGGCGCTTTGGAGGAATCCTCGCTCTTGTTGTACAGAAGTCCCAGCTTCTTGATCTCCGGTTTTGCTGCAACGATCAGGTCCATCACCGCGTCAGTGTTCAGTGCGTCGGACGTTCCTGTAATATTGGAACCGGGTGCGTCCATGCTGGCTACCAGACCTGCTCCAACCGGATCTGATACTGCGGAAAATACAACCGGGATCTGATTGTCCTCCGTTGCGTTCTGCATGATCATCGCCGTCGGTGTCGCGATCGGAACGATCACGTCAACACCGGAAGCTACAAGCTCTGTGGCGATCTGGTTCAGCGTCGTGGAATCTGCCTGCCCGTTGTATGTGTAATCCGCGTAATCAAATGTCACTCCCAGCTCCGCAGCCTTGGCATCCAGCTCTGCCTCGATCGATGCCTCGATCTGATTCAGGGAAGCGTCATCGACATACTGCACGATTCCGACCTTATAAACAGTACCGCTCTGCGCCTGTGCATCCGTCTCTTCTGCCGGAGCGGCTTCCTCCGTCGCTGCCGCATCCTCTGTGCTCCCAGCGGTCTGCTGTACATCGGCGGTTCCCGCCGTCTCCTGCGTGCTTCCGCAGCCTGTCATCATTGCTGCGCCAAATACTGCTGTCATAAATACTGCCATTGCTTTCTTTTTCATAATCTTTCTCCTCCATACTCTCTTGTGGTTTTTTTGTTTTCCGCTCAAGAACCGATTCCGGTTTTGGCAGCCGCTTTTCATTACCCGACTTGGAACACATTTTCTGTCTCGTGCAATTTCCCCGTCAGCATAACAAAAAACCGCCCCAAGCACATGCTTGAGACGGTAATAAAATCATTTATTATCGCGGTACCACTCAACTTGATGCAGGTTCCCTGCATCCTCTTTTTCATATACAACACTATATATGCCACGTGGATAACGGGTGTGGTTCCCGCCGGTGCCTACTGTCCTCTTCGGATTTCGGACCAGCCTCGAAAGTCCATTCAAAACAGTTGCTGTGCCGTTTCCCACCCTTCGCGGCTCTCTGAACCAGTTTACCTGCTTCTACTACTCTCTCTCAACGGTTTCGTCTCTTAAACTGCTTTTACTTTAGTTCATCCTTTTCTAAATGTCAAGAGGTAATTTTCAAAAATTTCGTCAGAGCGTTTTTTCTTGCCGTCCCTCCGCTTTCGTGTCATACTAAAAGAACAAACAGACAGCGACCGGCGCCGCCGTTTCTGTCAGAAAAGAGGAAAACCATGAAGAACGTTATCTCAAAAAATCTCTATCAGCTCCGCAAGCAGAACGATCTCTCCCAGGAGGCGCTCGCCGAAAAGATCGGCGTATCCAGACAGACCGTCGCCAAGTGGGAGGCCGGAGACAGTATGCCGGATCTCGTAAGCTGTCAGAAGCTTTCCATGCTGTATCACGTTCTGATCGATGACATCCTCTCCTACGATGAAGAAACCGAAAAACTTCCGCTCCCTCCGAAAGGGAAGCACCTCTTCGGCACGGTCAGACTGGATGCGCAATGTCAGATCACCCTCCCTGCAAAAGCCTGCGAAGTATTTCATCTTTCTCCCGGCGACGAACTGCTCGTCCTGGGCGATGAAGAACAGGGCATCGCGCTGGTCAAAAGTTCCTGGATCCTGGAAGCCATGCATATGCAGTAAGATTCTGACAATCTTCCCGTTTCATTTGAATTATCACACTAAAAGGGATACAATATAAATATGGAAGTCAGCTAAAGAATATAGCGGTCCTGCGCCGGGAAAGATACTTTGCAGTCATCCCGGACCGTTGCCACGGAATAAGAATGGAGATCACTTATGAAATTTGATATGCACTGTCACACCAAGGAAGGCTCGCCGGATGGCAAACTTCCTCTCCTTGATACGATAAAGATTCTCAAAAGCAAAGGCTATCAGGGCATGTTGATCACCGATCACGACTCCTACAGAGCCTACCGGTACTATCAGAAGCTCCGGAATAAGCCGAAGGATTTCGTTGTCCTGAAGGGGATTGAATACGATACCATCGACGCCGGACACATCCTCGTCATCATGCCTACGGACGTGAAGCTCCCGATCCTTGAGCTGCGCGGTCTTCCGGTACTGCTTCTGATCGAGATCGTCCACCACTACGGCGGTATCCTCGGTCCGGCGCATCCCTGCGGCGAGAAGTTTCTGAGCATCCGCAACACGCTGCGCGGCAAGAAGGGACACCTCATCTATCAGAAATTCGATTTCATAGAAGGTTACAATGCCTGTGAGGACGCCGATTCCAACAACCGCGCCATGATGCTTGCTTCCCACTACCATCTGCCCTGTTTTGGCGGCAGCGACTCCCACAAGGCAGCCTGCGTGGGACTCGGCTATACCATTTTCCAGAATAACATCCAGAACGAGTCAGACCTTATCCGCTATGTGCGCTCGAAAAAGGCGACGCGCGTCGGCGGGAAGCACTATGAGCATACCACGAAATCCAAGCTCGGCCGCGCGAACGACCTGCTGGTCTATTCCTTCTGGGTATACAACAGGCTCCTCGCCCTGGCAAAACGCAAGGCAAGGAACCTGGAATTAGTGGAAAACAATATTATCGATTCTCTGCGCAGATCACAAAAGCCCAAGGCGCCGAAAAGACACTACATCACTCTGACCGACGACTGACCGCATTTTTCAATTCCTCAAAGGCATCCTTAAATTTATTGGATGCCATTGTGGGATTGTTGCGTATCATATCCCTCTTGTAGAAATCCAGAAGTCCTTTGAAATTCTTTCTTCCTTCCATGTACAGGTTGAAACGCGCCCTCAGATCGGCAATCTCCTCTCTCACGCTCTCGCTGTACTCCATGGGTTTACTCTGAATTGCCTCCTTGATCCCGTTAAAGCGCTGCTCGAGGCTTGCAGAAAGCTCTGCCATCCGCATTTCTCTCTCCTGCTTCTTCTGTTCCTTCTCCTCGTTGTTAAACGCAATAATGATATCCAGACGATGCTGCATACGCTCCAGCTCTTCTCTCGCCCGCTCGATCTTGACTAGGATATCGCGCAGATCCATTGCCGCCTTGAAAGAAAGTGTAAAATCCACCACGATGTAGACCGTCAGGATACACGTGATCACCGTCAGCGCCGTGGTCGGGATCGACAGCACGAAATGCTCGATCGGCTTGTGGATGACCTTCGTCATCAGGATCGTAAGACCTCCCCACGCCAGCGAAGATCCCAGACAGATATGTCCCTGAAAATTAAATTTGTTCTTGGAATAATCCCAGTAACGCACCTTGAAAAGCGCTTCCATCGTCACACCGGTGACGTACTCCAGCGCCGTCGCCCCGATCACGCCCGCAATATAAGTCAGCACAACATTATCCTGAAACGGCATGGACACCACCAGCATCATAATGCCGCCGCTTCCATACAGGGGCAGAAACGGTCCCCGCATAAATCCCCGGTTTACCAGTTTCTTTGATTTGATCGAAACGTAGGTGGACTCGAAGCACCATCCGAAAAAGCAGTAGAAATAAAAGAAAAACAACCATTGGATAAATGTATAATGCAGCATAACTTTTCTCCCTCTTGCGGCAGCCACAGCTACCGGTATACTTTTACGAGCACCCGCAGCTTTCCTTTGCGCGTCTCCCCCTGTTCTCCCTCATAGAGAAAACGGCCGAAGCCCCTTGCCGTGACGGAATCTCCCTTTTTCAGGGCATAACTGTTGTTCTCCGTCGTCCGTCCGTTCACAAAGACTCTTCCCGCCCGGAAAAGTTCAAGGCTTGTACTCCTCGGTATATTATACAGTTTTGAGATCACGCCGTCAATTCTGGCCGATGAGACCGACACCGACGTCTCCTCAAGACTCGGACTGGCAAGCGCCTGCGGCACCTCTGTGACACGGCACCTCACATGTGTATGCCGCACCTGATCCAGATTCTCTGCAAGGTAGGGAGCGATCGATTCCACACAGAAAACATGCGCCGCCTTCTCCTCGACAAAAATATCTCCGATCATCTCCCGCTCGATCCCAAGATTCATGATCGCGCCCAGGAAATCCCGGTGCGTCAGATTTTCTGCAAACTTCAGGAGCAGCGGTTCGACCCGAAGGCAGACGATCGGGTATTCCGTCTCATAGCCCAGCAGCTCCGGCGAGCCGAAACGCACCATCTGCCGTTCGCACACCGGCGCGCCGCCGTCCAGATCAACGCCCGCATACTCCAGTTCCCGCCGGATCTCGTAGAAAGCCTGCAAGGAGAACAGTCCCATAAAATTTGTGAATGTATAGATATTCTGACTGTAGGAACGCTCCGCCAGCTCCAACAGACGCTTTTTAAGCTGCTGTATCTCCTTGTCGTCCGCCATCCTTCTCTCCTTTCCGAAACAAAACAGGCATGCAGAGTTCTCTTTTCCCCTGCATGCCATACCTGTCTTTCTTCCAGACATTTCCATCTGCCCTGATTTTCCTGGCAAACTCCTATGAAAAGCTGATCACCGTCTCCTTGGGCGCTTTCGTCTGCTCTACGCTCTGCGCGTGCAGGATCGGACCTTCTCCCTGATAGTCCGCAAAGTACTCCTTGGAAACCTTCGCCGTCACCTTGACCCACTGCTTATCCGTCAGCTTGTCCGTGCCGTCATATTCACAGGCAAATCCGAGAAATGCCATATCCTCTGCACAGCAGGTCATCGCCATGCGTCCCGGCACAAAATAACCCTTGGGGAAATCCTTCGGTTTTAAGACCATCGCCGTAAACTGCACCGTCTTTCCAATGTATCGCTCCAGGTGGTCTAACGAGTCCAGATACCAGATCCCGTAGCCCTCATTGTCCAGTTCAATGATCGGCGCTTTCAGATCATAGGGAAGGTCGTCCTCCATAATCTCGTTGATCTCTCCGTTGGAATCCTCAAAGACGATCTCTGCCTTGGGGTTGATCGCCTTGATATTCCGTTTATAGGTGCTCAGATCCTTCACCCCGTCGCACCGATTGAAGATGATCAGCTCCGAGTTACGGATCTGCTCTGCCAGCAGGGATTTCATGTTGGTAAAGTACATCGGGAACGTGGAAGCGTCGATCGTCGTGATCTGCTGCTCGATCTTCCAGTGCCAGGGCAGCTTCATCTCCTTGTAGTTCCACATGCCGTTGTACTCGATGATGATCCGCTCCGGCTTGTGTTTCTTCTCCAGTTCCATCAGCTTCGACGGGTTAAAATCCTCCTCCTCGTCGATCAGCTCCAGCTCCGTATGGCTGCGTTTCAGCAGCTTTTCGTCATATTCTTTCTCGCCCTCCTCGCAGAGAATGAGCAACGTCTTTCCCCGCACCTGAAAATAGGGCTGCGCTAACGTATACGTTATAAATTCGGTCTTTCCGCTCTCGAGAAAGCCGTTGATCACGTAGACGGGTTTCATCAGCATATCCACATCCTTCCTGTTCTGCCTCATCCGGCTTCTGTTTCCGTTCTTACAGGCCTATTTGCGAAACAGCTCTGCCAGTTTGTCCTCTTTTAACTTCGAACCAATGACGCAGAATTTACCGGTCACATCCGGCTTTCCGCTTCTGATATTGCTCTCCTCGGGCACATAGTCAAAATAGATCCATCCGCCATCGGTAGAAGGAACCATTCCCTTGGCACGGAGAACGATCCCGTACTCTTCTTCCTTATCCAGCTCGGACAGAATATGTGCGATCTCATCCTTGCTGTAAAGAGTCGGCGTCTCCAGTCCCCAGCTTGTAAACACTTCATCTGCGTGATGGTGATGGTGGTGTCCCTCATGATCGTGGTCATGGCAGCCGCAGGTGCAGTCCGGGCCGTGGTCGTGATGGTGCTCATGCTCCTCATGGTCATGGTCGTGGTGGTGCTCATGCTCCTCATGGTCGTGATCATGGTGGTGCTCATGCTCATCGTGGTCATGATCGTGATGATGATGTTCATGCTCATCGTGCATCTCCATCACTTCTTTCATCAGCTCTGCCTCCAGATCCTTGGCTCCCTCGATCGTCTCCAGAATATCCTTTCCATCCAGGGAATCCCAAGGCGTCGTGATGATCGTTGCTTTTTCGTTGTACTCGCGGATCATGGCTACGCAGGCCGTCAGCTTCTCCTCGCTCATCTTGTCCGTTCTGCTCAGGATAATGGTTCCGGCATGTTCGATCTGGTTGACAAAGAACTCGCCGAAATTCTTGATATACATCTTACATTTGCTTGCGTCTACCACCGCTACCGCACTGTTTAACTCTACGTCGCGGTCTTTCATGGCTCCCTGTACCGCTTTCATAACGTCGGATAACTTGCCGACGCCTGAAGGCTCAATGAGGATCCTCTCCGGTGCATAGGTATCCAGCACCTCATTTAAGGATGTGCCGAAATCTCCTACGAGCGAACAGCAGATACAACCGGAGTTCATCTCTTTGATCTCGATCCCGGCCTCTTTCAGGAAACCGCCGTCCACGCCGATCTCACCAAATTCATTCTCTATCAGCACCACTTTCGTGCCTGCCAAAGCCTCTTTTAACAGCTTTTTGATTAAAGTAGTTTTTCCGGCTCCCAGGAATCCGGAGACGATGTCAATCTTCGTCATGTTTAACACCTTACCTTTCTTATCTCTGCAAAAATCCGGCAGAGAATCTTTCTGTAACTGCATACTTTATTATTCTCTTCTTTTTTCCCGTTTCTGTCAAGGCTAGTCCTCCTTATGCTTATGCCCAGACAATAAAAAAATCGTTCAGACCACTTCTGTATCCAAACGATTTTTTATTATTTCCTTTTCTGTCATCCCTGCCGAAACGTTTCCGGCACCTCAAGATAACACTTCATTGGTTCTTTTCCCTGCGGGAAAATTACTATCTTTTCCAGCACAAATCCCGGTTCCATCGCATATACATGGAGAAGATTAGCACCCTCTTTTCCCTGTATAATGTGTTCACACACACGTATATTGTCAAGCACGCCCCGCTCCCACTCTTCATTTCTGTCAGCTACCGCAAAGGATTCTTTGATCGCATTTACCGTCTCAATTTCTCCCTCGTTTACAGAAACACCAAACAGAAGACGTTTGTTCACATCCGTTGGATTAGACGGTGTCAACAGGAAACGGACAATACAGGTATCTTCCTTTGGTAAGACGAACCGATAGCTAAGTTCAGGTGCATTTTGGAGTGGATCAAAAAAGGCAGTAACCGGAAATGCTTTCATACCGGACAGCGTTTTTCCATATTCCGGTATTTCTACAAAGGCACCATCCTCTGTATCCGATTTTTCAAAATAGTGCGCCGCCTCCATTGAAATATACTCTCTGCCGCAGTAGTTACCATCCTCACTGCTGCCGCCGCACCACAAAAAGGTACCGGCCGGCTCCTTCTTCCTTTGTTCTGCCAGAAAAGCAGTCGAAAAAAGCACAACCACTTTGGTATGGCAAAATTCACTCTCGATGTGAAGTACTGCATCCTCCGATAACGCTTTGCCTGTTTCCTGTTTTCTGGTCAGCACCAGATGCACCACTCCCTCATTTGACGTTTTCTCTTCACGGATCGTCAGACGTTCATCTGTGCAGATTATGCGATACTCTGGAAGCATTCTTCCCACTGCCGAAAGCTCCAGATATGCCTCCTGTCTGTCCGGTGACAGAAAATCATCCAAGTACAAGGTCTGTTTGGTCCAGTCACCACCTTGTGTATGCTGCTGCGTCCCCGGCACAGATACCACCATACGCAGTTTATTGGCCGGCTTAAACCGGTACAGGATCGGATATTGACATTCTTCCTCATTCCATTTTTGGAAGCCAATGTGCTCTGACATGCCCATTCCATAGAAATACCCGTTATCCAAGGTATGCAGTTTTCTTATCAGCATCTCATCATACTGTAGACAGTTTTCCACCATATCTGCAATTTCATTCGCCTGATTTCTCTGTTGCTGTGCATAAGCATGATTCAGACCAGTAAGAAGCTGCAGCTTCTGAACATTTAAATTTGCCATAACCGGATAATACAGCAGCCAGAACATGCTGCATTTTGCTGTTTCCTCACAATTTTCATAAATTGTCTCAGTCAGCTGCATCAGCTCCTGTACCTCAGTCAAGACCCGTTTTGTCTCCTCGTAGGCTAACGGTGCATAAACACCCGCCCGCATGGCTTCCGGCCGTCTGTTATGTCCCAGCCTGGTATTGCCCTTAAGGATATGTACCACGTCCTGTTTCTGTTTGTCGTCCAGCCATGCTCCGAACTGTTTTTCCACAAAGCTCCTGGTATATTCATCCGGGCTGTTCAGGTTTGAGATGCCCCATTTTTCATAATCATATGCCAGATCCAGGAAAAAGGATAACGGAAATTCATTGGTAAAAATATCTCCCACATTCACAATCCATAATTCCCGGATCCCAAATTCATATGCCTGCGTCATCTGCTCCCATACCTTCGGAAGATAAGAGCTGTTCACCCATTCAAAAGAAACAGGCAGTCCATGATAATCAAAATGATAATACATGCCATAACCGCCACGATGAGCTCTCATTTCCTCTGTGGGCAGGGTTCGGAGGTTTCCGAAATTATCATCGCACAGCATCAGGGTAACCCCTTCCAGTTCTTCACTGTCCTTAAGTCCCTGCGTTTGCGCATCTCCATAGAAGAACGGCTCCACTTCTTTGTATAACGCAAGCATTCTGGGTACCTTATCCAGATCTTCATTCACATGCTCTTTGATCAGCCGGTTCTGGGTACGCAGCACATCTCTCAGCAGATTAATGTTATCCGCCAGCGTTGCCTGCTCTCCCATAATGGCAGAATCTGCTTCCCCACGCATTCCGACCGTGATCACATTTTCAAATTTACCGCTCCGGATCAGTCCGTCTTTCCAGAACCGCGTGATTCCCTCTTCATTGGTCCGGAAATTCCATGCATCCCCATAGACAGAATCCTTTCCTCTCAGATAACGATACTCCTCTCCATGACGCAGACAGGGTTCATGATGGGACATTCCCATGATGACTCCCATTTCATCGGCAAGTACCGCACTGTCCAGTCCCGGTCCGTCTACACTGAACCTGGAAGACCACATAGCGGGCCACAGGTAATTTCCCTTCAAGCGAAGCAAAAGTTCAAAAACCTGTTCATACATAGCTGCCGTAAAGCCACCAAACCGGCGGTTACACCAGTTTCCAAAAGCAGGCCATTCATCATTGATAAAGAAACCACGGTATTTCACAGAAGGTTCCTTTGACACTCCCATATTTTCTTCTGTCAGTATGACTTCCTTCTGCCTCACAGGCTGCACCTTGCACCAGTATGCCAAAGGAGAGACTCCTATCAGCTCCGATAAATGAAACAAACCATAAATCGTTCCTCTTTTATCACTTCCGGCAATCAATAAAGCCTGCCTGTCCTTCTTAACCGGGTGCTCCACTACCGATATGGAATACACTTCCCTTTTGCCTTCTATCGTCTGCCGATTAAACATTCCTTTTTCTTCATACTGCTTCAGAAGTTCACTGTGTCCCAGTGTCCCGAACAAAACCGGAAACTCTGTCAACGCAGACAGGCTGGCACAACACTCCGGCTGCCCGGAAAATACGAGTGCAAAATCTTCGCAGACCCGGCGGGCAATCTTAACAACGCCGGGTAAAGCCCCCTCTTCCATATAAAAACAATTCTTCTCCGATAATTGAAATTTCATCACTACCCCCGAATCTTCCTGCACAAAGAAACTGCCTCTCTGGTAAGCTCTTCTATCTTCCCGAACTGGTCTTCATTAATTAATTTCTTGCTTACCATGAAACTGCCGCCGCACGCAATGACCTTGTTATAGGACAGATAATCTGCCAGATTTTCCGTCGTAATACCGCCAGTCGGCATGAAACGCACGCTGCCATAAGGTGCAGACATAGCCTTTATCATAGCGATACCGCCAGCTGCTTCTGCCGGGAAGAACTTCACTACCTCAATACCTTCCTCCAATGCCATTTCCACCTCTGTCGGCGTACAGACTCCGGGAATAACAGGGATTCCCTTTTCCTTGCAATGACGCACTACATTTCTGTTAAAACCGGGACTGACAATAAACTCTGCACCGGCATCCACTGCTTCATCCACCTGCTCAGGGGTCAGAACTGTTCCTGCTCCCACAAGCATATTCTCTTTTTTCTTCATTTCCCGAATGGCATCTCTGGCTGCTGCCGTCCGGAATGTCACTTCTGCACACGGCAATCCCCCGGCGCACAAGGCTTCTGCCAGAGGCAGCGCCTGTTTTGCATCTTCTATTACCACGACAGGAACAATCCCCATCTCTTCAATCCGCTTCATCATATCCATCATCGCTGCACCCTTCCCGAGCCGTCTCCACCGGCCAGCTTCTCTACCTCTTCTACGGTAACCATATTGTAATCCCCTTCGATCGTCTGCTTCAGACAGCTTGCAGCTACCGCAAATTCAATGCTCCTTTGTAAATCATATCCCTGCAGACAGGCATAAATCAATCCTCCGCCAAAGGAATCGCCACCGCCTACCCGGTCTACAATGTGAATCGGATATTCCTTACTGAAAGCAAAATCCTGACCGTCATACAAAAGCCCTGCCCAGCCATTATCGCTGGCAGAGATCGAGGTTCTGAGCGTCATTGCCACCTTGGAAAAGCCATATTCTGCAACCAATTTCTGTGCCACATTTCTGTAGCTTTCATAATCCAGCTTTCCGCCGGTAATATCTGTTTTATCCGCCTCAATTCCAAAAACATCCTTTGCGTCTTCTTCATTGGAAATACAGACATCTACGTACCTTACCAATTCCGTCATGGTTTTCCTTGCTTCTTCCCTTGTCCACAGTTTGGCACGGTAATTTAAGTCACAGCTGACGGTAATCCCCCGTTCTTTGGCTGCCTTACATGCCTCCAGGCAGATATCTGCCACATTCTTTCCAAGTGCAGGCGTAATCCCGGTAAAATGAAACCAGTCTGCCCTTGCAAAAATGCTATCCCAGTCAAAATCTCCAGACTGCGCCGTTGCGATAGCGGAACCGGCACGGTCATAAATCACTTTGGAAGGACGCTGGCTGGCACCTTTCTCCAGAAAATAAATTCCAACCCTGTCTCCCCCTCTTGTAATAAGAGAAGTATCGACTCCGAACCGGCGCAGGGAATTAACCGCTGCCTGTCCGATTTCCTGCTTTGGAAGCTTCGTGACAAACGCTGCGTCTACTCCATAATTTGCAAGAGATACCGCAACATTCGCTTCTCCCCCTCCGAAAGTGGCAAGATAACTCTCCGTCTGTACAAACCTGTCATATCCGGGCGGTGCAAGACGAAGCATCAATTCTCCAAAAGTAATGACTCTCTTTTTCATACTGATCTCCATTTCTGTTTTTTTCAAAATGTAAGTGCTTACATTATTTTCTCATTATACGTCCTTTTTGTCAATCTGTTTTCTCTGTTTTTGCTTGCAATTATCACATTTTATCTGTATCATATCATATGTAAGCAATTACATTTCAAAAGTAAGAAATACAAATTGGAGGACAACCATGACCACTTTTATGAATCAGGACTTTTTATTGAATACACCCACTGCCAGACACTTATATCACGACTTTGCCAGGCAGCTTCCGATCATCGACTATCATTGCCATATTCCGGCTGCTGAAATTGCGCAGGACATCCATTTTCAGAATATAACCAGCGTGTGGTTAAATGCAGATCATTACAAATGGCGTTTCATGCGTACCTGCGGTATCACTGAGGATTACATTACCGGAAACCGCACCGATAAGGAGAAATTCTCAGCGTATGCAAAATGCATTGGTCTCGCTGTGGGAAATCCACTATTTTCCTGGAGCCATCTGGAATTACAGCGATATTTCTCTTATAATGGCATCTTATGTGAAAAAACAGCCGAAACCGTCTGGGAACACTGCAACCGGATTCTTTCTTCTCCTTCCATGAGCGCCCGCTCCATTATGCTGGCATCCCATGTCCATACCATCTGTACCACAGATGACCCGGCAGACTCTCTGAAATATCATATACAGATTAAAGAGGACCCTTCCTTCTCCATTCAGGTGTTGCCCTCTTTCCGGCCGGATTTATCGCTGGAGATTGGAAAACCCGACTATCTTTCTTATCTGCAAAAGCTATCCTGCCGTGCAGAACTGGCAATCACCGACTTAGCCTCCTTGAAAGCTGCTTTACACAAAAGGCTTGAAGCTTTTGTGTCCTGCGGCTGTCGCGTCACCGACCATGGACTGACCTACGTTCCCTATGCGCCCTGTACGGATGAGGAGGCTGCTGACATCTTTCTGAAACGTTGTCACGGCGAATCCATTACCATACAGGAAGAACGAAAGTTCAAAACCAATCTGCTCGCATACCTCGCCGGGCTTTATCACAAACATGACCTCGTAATGCAGTTGCATTTTGGCTGCAAAAGGGATAATAATACTCTTATGTATCAGGCAATCGGTCCCAACACCGGATACGACTGCATTGCATCCCAGATACCGTCAGATGAACTTGCCGATTTTCTGGATCTGCTTGCTGCGGGCAATACCTTGCCGCGAACCATCCTGTACAGCCTGAATCCCAATGACAACCAGATGCTCGGCACCTTGATCGGATGCTTCCAGGATGGAAATACTGCCGGAAAAGTGCAGCAGGGAGTTGCATGGTGGTTTAATGATAATAAAACAGAAATTGAAAAACAGCTGGTCAGCTTTGCCAATCTTTCCAATTTATCTGGCTTTGTCGGTATGTTGACCGATTCCAGAAGTTTCCTTTCTTATACAAGACATGAATACTTCCGCCGGATTCTCTGCAATCTGTTGGGAAATCTGGTAGAAAACGGAGAATACCCTGCCGATGATTCCCTGTTGTCGGAAATTGTCAGTAACATCTGTTACCGCAATGCACTGCACTATTTCCGCCTGTAATTGTTTCGGCATATCATAGTCTAAAGGAGTTGCATATGAATCTGACTATTTATGATATTTCTCAAAAAGCAGGTGTGTCCATTGCCACCGTTTCCCGCGTACTCAACGGATCAGACAAAGTAAGCGAGAAAACCCGTCGGAAGGTACTCTCTATTATGGATGAATACCATTACAAACCTAATGCCTTCGCAAGAGGTCTTGGGCTAAATACCATGCAGACTATCGGTATTCTCTGTGCCGATTCTTCTGACATATATCTCTCCAAAGCTGTTTATTACTTAGAATCCAAGCTACAGGCAAACGGTTACCACTGTCTTCTTTGCTGTACCGGATACAGCAGGGAGGGGCGTCAGGCTTCCATGCGGCTTCTTCTTGATCGCAAAGTGGATGCTGTCATTTTAGCCGGATCCAGTTTTGTTTCTAATCGGGCAGAGGAAAATTCTTATCTTTTTGAAGCTGCTGCAAGCATCCCTGTCATGATCCTGAACGCCGAGCTGCAGCATCCCGGCATTTACTGCACCCTTTGCGATGATGCCAACTCCATCTATACCGCTGCCCATGCCATGCTCGCTTCCGGTCGGGACCGGATTTTATATCTTAACAACTCCCAGTCGTACAGCGCAGTCCACAAGCTCCTCGGATGGGAAAAAGCATTGAAAGAGACCGTCAACACCACCTCCTTCGTCCTTTATTGCCCAGTGGCGCATGACGATATGGAAGAAATGTGTTCTTTTCTGGAAAGCAAGGCCTCCCTTCTTCTGTCTTATAACGGTATTATCTGTGCCGATGATGCACTGGCTGTAGCAGTGGTTAAATTTGCGCGCAAACATAACTTAAACATTCCGGAGGATCTTGCGGTCATCGGCTATAACAATTCGCTCCTTGCGACCTGCTGCGAGCCAGAACTGACCTCCGTTGACAATCACCTGGCACAACTATGCAGTCAGCTTGTCCAGACTCTTTTTGCAGTCATGAACAAAGAAAACGTTCCACCAGTCAGCGTATATTACGGTGAACTAGTGAAACGTAATTCCTTTACAGATTTCTGAGGCTGTTCAGAACTTTCCTGACACAGCCTTTCTCCTGATTCATTTCATTAAAATATGCCGTGATTTTCTCAGCAAGTCCATATTCATACAAATCCACCCCAAAGATGTCCTCTCTTCCCAGAATCGGGCGCAGCTCTTCTGCCGCTGCTGTTTTTCCGGCCCCGGCATATCTTTTCATAAATTCCGTCAATTCATCAAGCAGAGGATCCGGGCTTAGTTCAAAGGCTTCCATATCATCATTATATCCGGTCAGATATCGCAGATATCCGGCAAGCACTACCGGAATATAGCGCAAACCTTCTGCACAATTTCTGCCATAGGCCTTCAGCGTTTCCCCAAAACGGATCGGCAGCTTCTGAGAAGTATCTGTAGCAATCCTCTGCGGCGTATCAGGCATAAATGGATTGACCAGTCTTTTTTGCAATACTTCTCCGATAAACTCTTCCGGATCGATAATCTGCGGATTTACTACTACAGGCATCCCTTCATCATATCCCATCTTCGTGACAAACGTACACAGATCATCATCCTTCATTTCCTCCCAGATAGTATGATAGCCAAGCAGACAGCCAAATATCGCCAGTGCAGTATGCAACGGATTCAGGCAAGTACATACTTTCATTTTCTCCACCCGATCAACCGTTTCTCTGTCTGTAAAATAAATGCCGCCCTTCTCTAACGGAGGCCTTCCGTTCGGGAACAGATCTTCAATTACCAGATACTGAGTCGCCTCTGCATTTACGAAGGCTGCTGTATATGTGTTTTTGTCTGTTATGATCAGTTCCGCATCTTCAAACCCATCCTGTTCCAGCATAGCAACTACTTTTTTATCCGGTCTGGGCGTTATTTTATCGATCATGCTGAGTGGGAAGGATACTTTCTCCGGATTGTTCAAATACTCCAGAAAATCTTGTCCACATGCTCCTGCTTCTACCCATTTGCGCACATAGGACACCACCGCCTCTTTCAGTTTATCTCCATTGTGTGAGCAGTTATCCATGCTTACCATGGCAATCGGATAGTCTCCTGCCTGATAACGCTGCCACAGAAGCCATGCTATCTTCCCCATCAGGTGCATAGGAATTTTTACATCTTTTCCTGAAAGGATCTGGTCAAAATCTGCTTTCACCACACTGGAAAAAGATCCATCCGGGCCCATCAGACTATATCCCTTCTCCGTAATCGTAAAACTTACCATTTGCACAGAAGGATTTTTGAACGCCTCAACGAGATAAGAAAAGTCTTCATCCTTTTCATTTGCTGTCAGACTTTTAACCACGCTGCCGATCACTCTCTTATCCAGACCACCATCTGCATTCAAAACCACTAACAGGCTCAGATTATCAAATGGCTTATATGCCTTTTCAATAATTTCATAGTCAAATCCTTCTACAGCAACCACACCTTTATCATAGAGTCCTTGATCCAGAAGCAAATCCAGCACCGCTGCCGGAAATGCCCTGAAAATATTTCCGGTTCCAAAATGTAACCAGACAGGCTCCTCCACTGTAGTCCGGACTATCTTTTCTCTGTCGTACGCTGGAACCTGATAGCCTTTCTCTGTAAATTGTTGTTTCATATCCTTTTGAAATGCATTTTTTAATTTCATATCTGCTTTCTATCCTTTCGCTCGGAATTTTCTATCCATTACCTTTTATCACATTCTATACGGAATGATCCGCTGATCACGCCATATTCATTTCGCAGATCCGTATACTCCGGTGCATCATACCAGTCGTAATAAACGGTCACCGTATCCTCTCCTGGCTCTTTTGCCTCTTCCTTCAGGGTAATCTCCAAGACATCCCCCAGAGCGCATGCCTGCAAAACAGTCAGCCTGCTTTCCCCACTTTTTACTGCAATTCCCCGCACATTTTGTTCTTTTTGCAAATTCATGTGCGACATCCGAACCCGAATCACATTTCCCCGGTATTTTGCACTGACAGGACAAGGCATCTCATAATGCGTTTCCTCTTTCAGGATTTCTTTTGCATATGCTGCAAACAGTCTCTGTCCGACCGCTTTCTTGTTCTGTGGATGGAGATCACAGGACTGTCCGATATCCATGGAAGGGATCAGATATACCTGTTCTAATGCCTGGCACAAGAGCTGCTGATATCTCATTTCTCCCCAGCCGGAATCTTCTATCCGGGTAGCCGGATCCAGGAAATTGGCAAGCTGTACGCAAAAGAATGGTATTTTCCGCTGAAACAGCTTCCTGTAATCCTCTACCAGAGCCTGAAAACGCTCTGCATAGTCATACGCATGATACACATTGGATTCTCCCTGATACCACAAAATACTGTTAAACTTTATTCGTCTCAGCGGCATAATTGAAGAATAAAAAAGACCCACAGCAAGTTCCGGAGGAAAAATAGATTTCGGCTTCGGTTCCCTGGCTTTGTTTTCTATCACATATTTCCACTCACCACTTAAAAAAATCCGTTCCACTCCGGTATCCAGATAATATGGCATGCCTTCCACAAATCCACCATTTCCACCTTCGATTTCGATTCTTGCAGTGATAATATTTTTCCCTTTCTTTAATACCCCACGTGGGATCGGATACTTTCTCGGTGGATACCGATACATGGTTTCACCCACAAATTTTCCATTGATATAAACTTCATCCATATCAATCACGGCACCCAGATACAGCATCGCTTCTTCCGTAAATTCCTGAATCTCCACTTCTTTGTAAAAGACGAGGGAGCCGCAAAAACTCTCAATCCCCATATCGTTTGTCATAACAGGAAGCATAATTTTTTCTGTGTGCTCCGGAATAGCATTGTCCGCAATGCTTTCCTCTTTTCTTGCAATTCCCGCCCTCCATCTTGCGGTCTCCTCATCCTGTTCTGCAAGAAATCTGGAGAAATCCATATGACGAAACCGGGTCATATCATACTTATCTTCTCCAAATGTCTCAAACACCTCCGGCCGCATCCAGGCTTCTATCCTGCTTCCCCCAACTGCTGTCTGTATGAGCCCTACCGGAATTTCCTTGTGCATATAAAGCTCTTTCGCGAAGAAGAACCCCACCGCACTGAAATCCATAATCTCTTTCTGCGTTGCCTGACACCACTTTCCTTCCGGCAGCTCCTCCAGGGGCTCATCAAAGCTGAACCGTCCTGGTATGTGAAACTGACGTATTAATGGTAAGTTTGTATTCTTGATCTCTTCACAGGATACATCAAGCGTGCGTGACACGGGCAACTCCATGTTAGACTGCCCGCTCAGCAAAAACACCTCTCCAAAATATACATCCCTGATCCGCAGTTCTTCCCTTCCCTTAAATACGATTTCATAGGGGCCACCGCACGGCATGGGTTCTATTTCTACCGAAAGATTTCCTTCTTCATCCACCTCTGCCTTATAGGAATGTTCTCCTACAAAAACCTCTGCCTCTTTCCACTGTGTTTTTCCATACAGCACATTGGGAACACCGTGCTGTAAGATCATTCCGTCGCTAAAGACAGGGGCCATTTCCAGTCCACACCTGCTCATCCTTTTACCCTCTCCCATCAACTAAATTCAAGACTTTCAAAATCAAATTCACTGCCCGGCAGAAATACAAAATTCACATCATACGCTCCCTGTACCGGTTCCATTTCAAAGGTTCTGGAAAGATATTCATCACTTTGCAGAAATTCCACGATCTGTTGTATTTCTTCTCCATCGTTTACAAATCGTACATGAATCGTATTATTTCTGTGACATCTTCCTGTTATGGTCAGTTGTCGTACTCCGTGTTCAAAATTCATACCTGTAAATTGAAGCGTTACGTTATTGCCAATATGCTCTACTCTTTTCCCGGCCGTTTCGTAATGATCTCCATACAAAGCATTTGCTTCTACCGCCCACAATCTGGTATATGCTTTTTCCATCCGCGCAAAGGAAAACCCTTTGATATGTATCTTATGAAAGGTTTTGATCGTAAGCTTCGTGATTCCTTTCATCCGTCTCTTCAGCCGGAAGGTTTCTTCCTGATACACGTTCCAGATGGATTTCTTCTGGTAGATAAATTCTCCCAATAGTTCAAAGTTATCATCTGCCGGTGCTCCCTCGTATATCTCTATCCGGTAGGCATCATCACTTAGCGCAAAAATGGGAATGGTTATGGTATCCGATCCCGTTTCTCCAAAATCTATGTGTTCAAAGGTGACTAAAGTTTCCGCCTCGCGTGCTGTAGCTACTCCCTTTTCATTCCCATTGGCAGCTTCGCCGATCACGCTTACATAACTGCTGCCAGATATAAAATCATAAGGGTTATCATAGCTTGTTCCTATTCCCTGTATCCGGAATTTCAGCTTTGACATCACCTGCGCATAGTCTTTTTCATTCTTTGCCACAGCGCACAGATAAAATTCTCCATCCCCCATTGCGGTGATAACAGCCTCGTTGCCCTCGGTCTCCAAGGTCGCCAGGCTGCTTTTCACACCTTTCTCATTGACCACTTCAAATGTTATCTCAGGATAATCTGTATCCGCCGGATAAGTTCTCGCCCGTACCCGGACCGTTTTCTGCTTTTGATTTAGTATAAGACCCTGTGGCGATTCCAGCACAATATTCCGGACCGGCTTTTTCCCCGCCGGTTCTGCACTTACCTTCACCTCAGCGTCTGCATGCTTTTTACGCACAATTGCAAGCATTTTGCCACCAAACAGGTGGCGAGTATCACTCTGAAAAGAATCATAGTCCGTACTATCACCATTATCCAGTCCTACTAATTCTCCTTCTCCCTCTACGCGCACACGCAGGAGATCTCTTGCATTTTCTACCGGATACCCCTCTTCATCCGTCGCACTGATTTCCGCAAAAAGCAGTTCACCCTCTTCCTCACAATATTTTACTTTAATATTCTTTGTATCTCCAAAAGAATGTTTTCTTTCACGTACAAGGACTTCTCCTGCTCTATTGTAGGCAACTGCTTCTATTTCACCCCATTCATACTTCACACTGTAATCGGCAATGATGTGATGTCCACTTCCAGGGGCATTGTCCAGTTCCTGTTTTCCATAGGATTTTCCATTCACAAACAATTCCACACAAGGTGCATTGGAACATATCCTTACATCAATTTCCTGACCGGGATTAAAATCCCAATACGGCCACATATGTATCATGGGATAATCCTCTACACTCCGCCATGCTGCCTGCCACACATAATAGTAATCTTTTGGAAATCCCGCAGTATCTATGCTGCCGAAGTAAGAATTTTTGGTCTGGTAGGGCGTTGGTTCTCCAATATAGTCGTGGCCTGACCAGATAAACTGTCCCAAAGAATAAGGAATATCACGATCCACACAGACACAGGCTTCATAAGATGCTGCCCCCCAGCTCGTCTGGGAATTTCCCAAAGAAGAACACTGTAAATCTTCCTCACACAGCACACTTGCCCGAAGTGGGAAATGATAAATTCCTCTGGATTGTACAATGGAAGAGGTTTCAGAACCATAAAGAATCCAGTCCGGATGTTCTCTGTGTATTCCCTCGTATAATTTTTCTCCATAGTTAAAACCGGCAAGTTTGTATACCTGCGCACACCTCTTCGCACCGTCCCATGCCATATAGTTCGACCCGATGGTTACCGGGGCGTTTTTCAAAGCATCATGCAGATACACTTCCTCCATCAGTTCTCTTGTCAGCGTGACCGCGGATGCATCCACATGCGTATCATAAATCTCATTTCCGATACTCCACATAAATACACATACATGATTCCGGTCTCGCCGAATCCATGATGCAATATCTCTCCCATGCCATTCTTCAAAAAACCTGGCATAATCAAAAGGATTCTTGGGGCGTTTCCACATATCAAAACCTTCCGAAATAAACAAAAAGCCCATTTCATCCATAGCGTCAAGATATTCCGGTGCCATCATGTTATGTGAACCTCGAACGGCATTCACTCCCATTTCCTTCAAACATCGCAGCCGTCTCCTGATGGCAGTTTCTGAGACTGCTGCTCCCAGCGCTCCCAGATCATGATGTTCACAGACGCCGTGAATTTTAAATGGATGTCCATTGAGAAAAGCCCCTTTGTCCGGTGTCAGGATGACATCTTTAAAACCAATCCGACATACCTGCCGATCCTGTAATTTTTCCTCCACATAAAGCAGTGTTTCCAGTTCATACAAAACCGGATGATCAAAATCCCATTCTATAACATTCCGAAGGATGTTCGTTTCTTTTTCTTTTATGGTATATGTGAAATCCGTATTTCCCGCTGCCTCCTTCAGACAGTGACAAATACGAACGTTCTTTTCATTCTCAGGAACAGCCTCTCCCTTGCTGCCCACTTCCGTTGAAACAGTCAGTTCATATCCCTTATCCGCTTTTCTGGTATGTACATACACACCGTCCTCCACAAGGTAATACTCCCCACATTCGTGCAGCCAGACATTGCGGTAAATCCCGGCTCCCGAATACCATCTGCTGTTCGGACATTGATAGTTGCAACGCACCGCGATCTCATTTTGTCCATTGCGCAGATGACTGGTCAGATCGACCGTAAAGGACGAATATCCATACTTCCATTCAAAGATCTGCACTCCGTTCAGATAAACGGTACTGTCCATGTAAACCCCGTCAAAAGTAACAAACCATCTTCCGGCATCTGTCTTCTGAACAGAGAATTCCTTGTAATAAAAGCCGGAAGAATCCTCATAAAGCCTGGCAAGATCTCCTATCAGATAATCATGGGGCAGTCTGACCGGAATAAATTTCTCTTTTCCATTCAGAACAGATGTCATGTCATCTTCTATTTTCCCTCTATAAAAAAACCATCCATCATTCCATTTTTTCTTCATACTGTCTCCACCAGAGGATTTTCCTAATTGCAGAACAGTACGGTTCTGGAATCCACCAAAACCGTACTGCTATGCCTATCCTTTTCTTATTTATTCCGGAAGCTCCGTTGCATCTCCATATGTCTTATCCCATGCTGCTGCACGCTCGTCAATAATTGCCTGACCGCCTGCTCCCAGATAGTCTGCTATTGCAGCATCCCATACAGAATCAAAACTGTCCACAGGTGCACTCACTGCTGTATCGTATGCAATATCTCTCTTCTCAGCAAGTGGTGTTCCCATACCGTTTTCTGCAACGATCTCACCGGTCTTGAAATTCTTAGCCGGAATTGCATTTGTCTTAGCCAGTTCGTTTGCCCTATTTACATCATCTGCATCAACCCCTGCGTAACTGTGTGCAAGAGACTTTGCAGTTTTCTCTGCATCGGTAAGGTTCATACCGTTGCAGGTGATCGTGTAGTCAATGTTAAAGCCGGAGTTCTGGATGTCATCACCGGTAGCTGCGATGATCTCTACACCGCCATCATCTAACGTATTATGTGTTACCCCTTCATCACCGATCTGAAGATATTCAATTACCTCCGGTGTGGAAATGAAGTCAAGATATAACAGGGATGCAAGCGGCTCATCGTTTGTGCCAGGGAAGAAGATCTTTCTGTCACCTGCTGTACCGTTTACATACTTCGCATAGTCGCCGTCTGCATTTTCAAAGCAGTCTACAGCAACATATTTTGCATCTGCGCTCACCAGTCTTACCAGGTTAGCTGCGATGGAATCCTCACCGTTTCTCCAAGGATAATCCCAGTTATGTGTAAACGCACCTACATATCCGGCCTTCATCATATCGTCCTCAGTCGTATCACCAGATCCGTATAATGCAAAGTCATCCCACATTAAGCCTTCATTATACCACTTGTTCAGAAGTCTGACTGCTTCCTTGGTTCCATTTTGTGTCAGCTTTCTGTCATCAAAACCGTTTACATAGAGCTCTTCATCCGTAATAGCCGGATCAATAAAGGATTCGATCAGGGTAGCTGCCCTCCAGCCTACATCGTAGCTTACAGAATAAGGAATCATCTTATCTGCATCTGCGCCAAGCAGCTTGTCAGCATTATCACGGAATGCAATCAGCATTTCCTCAAACTCAGCCTTGGTGGTAGGAGCTTCCATGCCAAGTGCATCTAACCAGTCCTGACGCACAAAGGTAAGAACACGGTTGGAATTTGCAAGCTTGCCTTCGATTGCCCACAGCTCCTTGGTCTCCGGATCCTGATCATAATAGATGTTGTAGTCGGTCAGCCAGTTCCAGAGATTCGGTGCCTCTGCTGCATAATCGTCAACGTACGGCTGGAGATTTAAAACACCACCCATGTTTGCATAGGTCTGGATCGTTGCATAATCATAGGTAACGCAGATATCCGGTGCATCACCTGCCGCAAGAAGGTTATTCAGCTGTTCTACCTCTGTCCAACGCGGAACTGCCACAAATTCTACTTCCACATTGTGTTTTTCCAGCATACCCTTTTTGATATACTCTGTATACTTGTTGTTGGTCGGATCCGATCCGCCATCGTTGCCACGGTCATAAACCTCAACCGTGATCTTTCTGGTCTCTGCGAACTTACCATCTGTAAGCTCGGAAGTCGTTCCTTCTGCCGGTGCTTCTTCTGTTGTCTCTGCGCTTTCCGTGCTTTCTTCTGCTCCCGCACTCTCTGTTGTTTCTGCGCTGGATGCCTCTGTGTCTGTTCCCGTGGAGCCGCAGGCCGTCAAAGACATGACCATTGTGGTCGCTAAGAACATAGCAATAATTTTCTTCTTCATAGTGCCCTCCTTATTTTGGGTTTTCCCATTTTTGTTTGAACCTTCTTTATTCCTTAACAGCGCCTACAGTAACACCATGGATGAAATATTTCTGCAGCCATGGATAGATACATAAAATAGGTACTGTGGAAAACATAACAATCGCTGCTTTCACAGCCTCGGAAAGTCCCGGTGACGAGAAGCCTTCCTGTGTGGCAATTTCCACCTGGTTGATATTGTTGATGATGTTATACAGGAACAGCTGTAATGGATACAGATCCTTATCCGTCACATACATCAGCGCATCGGAATATCCATTCCATCTGCCTACCGCGTAAAACAATGCGAGAGTCGCCAGCACCGGCTTGGAAAGCGGCACATAAATCTTTAACAGAATGGTAAAATAGCTTGCCCCATCAATTTCTGCGGATTCCCTCAGTGAATCCGGGATGCCATACAGAAAGCTCCGCATGATGATCATGTTAAAGATGGACAGACAGCTTGGAATCATCAGTACCCATACGGTATTTAACATCCCAAGGGACTTCATCAGCAGATAGTTCGGGATGGTACCGGCATTGAAAAACATGGTAATGGTTATCAGAACATTGATAAATCCACGTCCCTTCAGCTTTTCAAAAATAAGCGGGTACGCACAAAGCGTCGTCATAACTAATGACAGGATCGTACATGCAAAGGTCAGTACTGCTGTAAAGAAAAAGGATCTTATGTACTTCATGTCCGAAAAAACCATGGCATACGCATCAAAGTTTAGATCAACCGGCCAGAGATAGACCATGTCCTTTACCAGTGCGTCCGTTGAACTCAGTGACTTTGCAGCCAGGTTCAGCATTGGCACCAGACAGATCACCATTACGAAGATTCCAATCAAAACAAAGACCATATCTCCAAGTTTTGTTTTATTTGATTTTACTTTCATTTCATGTCCCCCTTACCAAATTCCTCTCTCGCCAAGTTTACGGGAAATCCAGTTTGCCAGCAGCAGGAAAATAACACCTACTACAGACTGGAATAAACCTACGGCAGTTGTCAGGGAGAACTGTAAGCCCTTAACACCGCTCTTGTATACAAAGGTTGAAATCACTTCCGCAACACTCATAACCAGATTGTTCTGGAAAGCAAACGGACGGTCAAATGCACTTCCGAGGATATTACCCAGATTCATGATCAGCAGAACCACGATGGTAGGCTTGATGCCCGGCAGCGTGATGTGCCACATCTTATGCCATCTGTTCGCACCATCCACACTGGCTGCCTCGTAAAGCTCCGGACTGATTCCCGCAATAGCGGCCAGATAAACAATGGAACCCCAGCCAAAATTCTGCCATACGCCCATTCCTGCATATGTTGCAATCCACCACTTTCCCTCATTCAGAAAAGGAATGGACTCATGTCCGAGGGCATGTATCAGTTGGTTTACAAACCCATCTGTAGGCGCAAACAACTGTAATGCCAGACCGTAAATAATAACCCAGGAAAGGAAATGGGGCATATATGCGATTGTCTGTGTTACTTTTTTAAACCTTTTAAAGGTCAGCTCATTCAGTATCAATGCAAAAATAATAGGAATCGGGAATCCGACTATCAGGTCAATAATATTCAACACAAATGTATTCTTGAGCGAAGTCAGAAACGTCGGATTGGAAAATGCCTGTTTAAAATATGCAAGACCATTTTCTGCCGCCCACGGCATCTCCCAGACGCTCATGCCGATCTTGTAATCCTTAAATGCGATCTGTATGTATACCATCGGTACATATTTGAAAATGATCAGATAAATGATTGGCAAAGCCAGCATTGCATACAGCTGCCAATATTTCTTAAAATACAGCTTTGTTTTTGATGGTTGTTTTGTTTTTTCCATCGCGCCCTCCTTGTGGCATTGTCATTGTCTATTGCACGTTTCCAGTTACCTTTTTCTGTTGATCCACGCGTTCAAGCATGTCAAAGCAGCCTTGCAGATACATACAACCAAGCGCCCTGTCATATAATCCATAGCCAGGTCTGCACTGTTCTCCCCAGATATGTCTTCCATGATCCGGTCTTACATACCCGTCAAACCCGTTGTCGTGATATGCCTTCACGATATCAAGAATTCCCACGCTGCCATCGCAGTCCCTGTGTGAAACCTCTGAAAAATCTCCATTTTCGTATATCTTTACATTTCTGATATGAGCAAAAGCGATCCTGTCACAATGCTTGGCAACTATTTCCGCCACATTGTTCTGTCCGTTTGCCCCAAGCGACCCGGAACACAGTGTCAGGCAGTTATATGGATCATCTACCATCTTCAGAAACCGGTCAATGGCTTCTTCATTGATCAGCAGTCTCGGCAGTCCGAAAATGTCCCACGGCGGATCATCCGGGTGTATTGCCATCTTGATCCCGCATTCGTGACAGGTCGGCATCAGCGCCTCCAAGAAATATTTCAGGGAATCCCACAGCTGTTCCTTTCCAAGACCTTCATACTGCCGAAACAGCTCATTGATCCTCGCCATTCTTTCCGGCTCCCATCCCGGCATCGTGTAGTCTCCGGAATGTGTTTCCATATACTCTACCATTTTCCTGGGATCATCCAGTATCTTGGATTTCTCATAAAATAAGGCGGTAGAACCATCCGGAAGCGGATGATAAAACTCTGTTCTCGTCCAGTCGAATATCGGCATGAAGTTGTAACATACTACCTTGACCCCAAACTTTGCCAGATTGCGAATCGTCGTCTTGTAATTCTCTATGTATACATCCCTGCTCGGCAGTCCCAGCTTGATATCATCGTGTACACCAACCGACTCAACGACCTCCATATGAAATCCATATTCAGCCAATTCCTTCCTGACCTGCTCAATCTCGTCAACTTCCCATATTTCACCGGGCTGCTTGTCATGCAGCGCCCACACGATTCCCTCAACTCCGGGAATCTGTCTGATCTGTTCAAGCGATACAGAATCGTTATTCTTTCCATACCAGCGAAACGTCATTTTCATAGTCCAAATTCTCCTCTGCTCAACTTGTATACAAGTTCGCTTGTCTGTATCTTACTCTCTTATTGGCAATTTAGTCAATAATTTTGATGAACTTTTCTTATTTTTGTCTATCCTCCACATATTACGCCCCTGTATTTTGTCTAGTATGCTGTATACAAGAAATCTTTTCCCTTTCAAAATTCATCTTGTATACCGCATAATCTTCTTGTCAAAGTCTATGAATTTGTGCTATTATTACGTTGTTCACCTAATATGTAGTAGTATAATAACGAATTCAATACGGAGGATTGTCCATGACGTCTGCTGATGTATACAACAGCTTAAAGCATGATATTTTATATCTGAATCTGAAACCCGGCGATATGATCAGCGAACTGGAGATATGCAAGCAATACGGTATTTCCCGCACACCGGCCAGGGATGCCATCAAAGCCCTGGTTGCGGAGGGCTTATTGGAGGTGCGTCCCCACGTTGGAACCTTTATTTCCCTGATCGATCTCTCGAAGGTAAGTGATTCGGTCTTTATCCGTGAGGTTCTGGAGCAGGCTGTTCTGAAGGAGCTCTGCCCCAACTTCAATTCTTATGATTCCTTAAATCTCGAAGTGATCTTGTCCCAGCAGTCTGCTCTGGTTCACGGTGAGAGAACCTCAGAGACCTCCTGGGACTTCATCCAGCTGGACAATAAATATCACGAAAAATTATTTGAAATTGCCGGCAAAACCGGTATCTGGAATTCCATCTGCTCCACCAACCAGCACTATAACCGCTTCCGGACTCTGCTGGTAAAATGCGATTTAGATGATATAGAAAAGCTATATGAACAGCATAAGCAGATCTGTCGCTCCCTGCTCAGCCATAACGAAGAAGAGCTGCATACGATCATCAACAAGCATGTCACAAGCGGCTTCAAACGCTGCCATGAAGTAATGGAAAAGTATTCCCGCTATTTTACCTCCTGACAGCGCATCACCGCAATGCTTAATCAAGGTTTAGCTTCTTGTCCATCATATACCATGTGATGAAATAGAAAATGGCACTCTGTATCAGATTGCCGATCAGACTGGTTTCCCAGGTTCTCCCAAACAGAGAGCTGCCGTCCCTGATCATCTGCTCCACCAGATCTGCCGTGAGCACGCTGTAGATCAGATCCCAGATCCTCTGGACCATATAGATCGCAAAATAAAAGGCAAACGACACCAGGAGCTTATGGTTCGCCGACAACTGTCCCAGCGAAAGGCACGCCGCGATCTTCAGGACGCTCGCCACAATGGCAAAGATCAGGGCGATCACCATCATCACGGCAGTGAAGCCGTCCGTCAGTTCATTGCCGACCGCCGTCTCCAAAAACACCTTGACCTTATCCGCCACATTCTGGATAAACGGCGTATTGGTCGAAAACAGCGAAATGAAGGAAATCGGGATCAGAAGGGTACAGATCAGCATCCAGATCGTGCTGACCGTCACCTTGGCAATGATGATCTGGTGCTTGTCCACCGGAAGCGTGTGCAGAAGGTAGCCCTGATCGCCGTAAACCGAAGTATAAAAACGATAGATCAGATAGACCACCGTTACCACCGACACCGCCAACATTCCAATTCCATAGCCTGCCAGTATCAGCGAGCCAGACATAAAGACCAGCCCCGAGTCGGTCTCAAAAAAGTGCAGTTTGATCGTCAGATAGGCGAACGCCGCCATCACCACGATGAAAAGATCCAACGGCACCAGCAGCTTCCAGGTCGCCTTCCACTCATATTTTATCAGTTTTCCTAACATGCAAACACCTCCCTGAAAAAGCGGTCGATCGATTTTCCTTCCCGCGCTCTGATCTGCTCCGCCGGAGCCTGCAGAATGATATTTCCGTACTTGATGAACACGACCTCGTCCAGAATACGCTCCACATCGGAGATCAGGTGGGTTGAAAGCAGGATCGTTGCATTGCGGTTATAATTGTTCAGGACGGTGTGCAGGATATAATCTCTTGACGCCGGATCCACGCCAGCGATCGGCTCATCCAGCACATAAAGCTGCGCATCCCTGCTCATGACCAGCACAAGCTGTACTTTTTCCTTCATTCCCTTCGAAAGATTCTTCAGCCGCTCATTCGGCGGGATCTGCAGTCTCGACAGCATATCATAGGCTCTCTCCACGCGAAAGTCCGCGTAGAAATCCTGAAAATACTGCACGACCTCGATCACCTTCATTCCTCCGGGAAGATACGTCCGCTCCGGAAGATAAGAGATCTTCGCCTTCGAATCGGTCCCCGGCCGCTGTCCATCGATCAGGATCTCCCCGGCAGAGGGTTTCAGCAGACCGTTCATCAGCTTGATCAGCGTCGACTTTCCACTTCCGTTCGGCCCAAGCAGACCGATGATCCTTCCTCTCTCAAGATTCAGATAAATCTGATTCAAAGCCAGCTTCCCGCCGTAGCTTTTTGTCAGTCCCATACACTGTACTATCGATGCCATCCTGTACCTCCTTTTCTTCTGTGTATCCTCTATCAATATCCTGCACAGACTTCCTCGTATGCCTCCGCGACCACCTGTGCCGGGATGCTCGCTGTCTCCCGGTAGTCCGTTCCGCCGGTCAGCATCCCGATATACCGTCCATAGTGATCAAAGGTTCCCCCTCCGGACATTCCCTCCTTTGCCTGGGCGGCGCAGTAAAGCATCTCCGCTCCCAGATCCGGTATATAAAAAGCCAGATCCTCCAGCGTCCCCTGTGTGCAGATCCATTCTGTCTCATCGGCTCCGGCGCCTATCTGCATGATCCTCTCTCCGGCTTTCGTCTGCGGCAGCCCGGCTTCCTGTCCGGTGTTGACCTGCCTTAGCTGCGTGAGCTGCTCGTCCCCGAAGCTGTCCAGCTCTATTTTCAGAAATCCCACATCACTGTATGTGGAAACTCCCGCGAGCTGCGCTCCCTTCTGAAAGCCCTGCGCAAAGCACACTACGCCTGTCCGGTCATCCCAGAATTCCAGCACATGCGCATTCGTCGCGATCACCGCATAGCCGGGTGTAAACTGCCATACGACGCCGCTTCCATAGGCTTTCCCCATATCCAGCCGCACGACACTGTCTTTCACCGCCTCATAGACCTGCTCCGGTTCTTCGCTTCCGGCAAGCTCCGTCGCGGCAAATCCAAGCACCGCCAGTCCTTCGCTGATATCCCGGTCTGAAACGGTCTGGATCAGATGCGGATAAACGCTCTCCTCCTGCGCCGCCTTTACCTCTTTTCCTGAAAAAAGCAGCAGCACGGCAAGCAGCAGGATCCTTCGATTTTTTCTTTTTCTATGAATACCTGTCAATTTTCATCCTCCGCCCGCATACTCTGAGCGGTCCATTCCTTCTTTTCAGGCGATAATTCTATCTATTGCTAAGGGGCTTCGAACGGATCGAAGCCCCTTATGATACAAACTAAGCAGAACGATAAGCCGGGTTATGTCGTGAATGATCATCTATCCAGGACCATCGTTGCCGATGATCTCGAGCGACCTACCTGAAAGCAGATCGGGCAAATCTGTCGCTTTCGTTTTGGTCTTGCTTCGGATGGGGTTTACACAGCCCATGCTGTTACCAGCACAGCGGTAGTCTCTTACACTGCCATTCCACCCTTACCACACGACTATGCCAGGCATAATCTGTGGCGGTTTCTTTTCTATTGCACTAGCCTTGGAGTCGCCTCCACCGGACGTTATCCGGCATCCTGCCCTGTGAAGCCCGGACTTTCCTCACCTGCACCCTTTCGTCTGTGCAGCCGCGATCATTTGTCCTACTTAGTTATGATCCCTTTGTCAGGTTTTTACACATCAAAGCAGCTTCCGCCGACAAATTCCCTGCACAGGGAATTGTTTGGCAGTCCCTCGCTGCTGATCCCCAGAAAATATTCCAGGAATTTTAACAGCCGCTTCGCCTCGTAGTATTCCGGTGTTCCCTTCTGAATACTGAACAGCAGCGGCTCCGCATACTGCTTGAGCACCGCCAGCTCATAGATCATCGCCGAATTGAACATGGCATCCGCCTCCTCCTGGAACGGGAAGATGTACTTTTCCTCCCCTCTCCTGACGGAGGCCCACATAGCAATCGTCTTCTGCGCCGAGGTTCCTCTGGTTCTCGCATCTCTGACCATTCTTCTGAGCAGTCTGCCGTCCGTCGTCGGGATCCGGTTGTGCTCGTCGATGTTGAGCGTTGTCAGCGCGCTGATATAGATCTTATATTTGCTTTCGACCGGCAGGGTGTAGGACATCTTTTCATTCAGTCCGTGGATCCCCTCGATGACAAGGATATCGTCCTCCTCAAGCGTAGTCGCCTTGGAGGGATACTCCCGCTTTCCGGTCTTAAAGTTGAATATCGGCAGTTTTACACTCTCGCCTGCCAGCAGCCTGCTCATATCCTGATTAAACTGCTCGACGTCCAGCGCCTCCAGACATTCATAGTCGGGGTTGCCGTCCTCGTCGATCGGCGTCTGATCGTGATTGAGATAATAATTGTCCAGCGCGATCGGATGCGGTCTGAGGCCGTAGGTGCGGAGCTGGATGGACAGCCTGTGGGAAAAGGTCGTCTTTCCGGACGACGACGGGCCGGCGATCATAACAAACTTGACACCTTTTCTGCTCGCAATGTCCCTTGCGATCTCGCCGATCCTTCTCTCCTGCAAAGCCTCCTGAACCAGGATGATGTCCGAGATATTCCCCCGGCAGATCTCATTGTTCAGATCGCCTACCGTATCGATCCGCATCTCGCGGTTCCAGTCACACGCCTGCATCAGCGTCTTAAAGAGCTGCTTTCTGGGTACAAACTCCGGCAGCACCTCCGGTTCTTCCTTTTCCGGCAGAACCAGAACCATGCCGTTTTCATAGGGCATGAGGTCAAACCACTTCACATATCCCGTGCTCGGCATCATATAGCCGTAGTAGTAATCGTAGTAATCTCCGAGGCAGTACACATTGATATTCGAGCTTCTGCGGTAACGGAACAGGGAAACCTTATCCTTCATCCCCAGCGCCTCAAACAGGGCGATGGCCTCCTCTGCCGGATACGCCTTCTTCGTCACCAGCATATCCATATCCGCCAGCTCTCCCATACGGTCTTTGACCTTCTCGATGGTAGCAGCGTCCAGATGCAGTCCGTTCTTGAAGCTGCAATAATAGCCGGGACCGATGGTAAATTCGACCTTCACGTTTGCGGCTGCCTCCATGCCTGCCACATCCTTGATGGCCTTCATCATCAGCATCACCGCCGAGCGCACATAGGTCTTATGGCCTATCATATCACTGTATGTAATGAAGTCAAGTTCGCAGTCTCTGTCCACCCGCTTCATCAGCTCCCGGATCTTTCCGTTGACCGTCACCAGCGCGATCGGACTGGTGTAATTGTTCTGATACTCCTGCGCGATGATCTCGTACTTGATCCCATCCTCATAGAGTTTTTCCTCTCCGGCAATTCTGATCGTAACCATAGGCAATTCCCTCCTTATCCCTTTTGCTGCATCATGGAAAGCGCCCGCCTTGTCTCCCGCAAAAGCGCCTCTATCTCCCCATAACGATTTTTGCGTTCTTCCTTCTCGATCCCCTGCTTTTTCAGACTGTCCAGGATCTTCTCATAGTTTTTCTGCTCTTTCTCAAGAAAACGGATCAGAACCGGCGACCGGTTCCGGAGCAGGAGGCTTCCATATCGGAATTCCAGTTTCTGCAGGTTTTCATCACCGTTTCCGCCGTCCTTCGCCTCCGCTTTTACCGCGCGCATCATCGGGTAAAATTTTCCGTCTTCCTCTATCATATTCTCCGCGCTGACACAATATCCCTCGGCGTACAGCGTTCGCCGGAACCATTCCAGCTCCGACTGCGGCTGGAGGATCAGTTCCCGGAAGGAATCTGTCTTTTCGCGGTCATCCGTCAGGATCCGCATCATAAGCCTTCCTCCCATTCCCGCACAGATCAGGGAATCCGCTTCGCCACATCCGAAGTTATGTAAACCATCCGACAATCTCGTCTCAATGATATGCTCCAGTCCGTATGCTAAGATATGCTCCCTGGCCGCCTGCAGCGGTCCTGACCGTACATCCATCGCAAGGATCTGTGGACTGACGCCCTGCTGTGCCAGATAGATCGAGACAAAGCCGTGATCGCAGCCCACGTCGCACACCCGGTTTCCTCTGGTGACCAGGTCTGCCACCGCCTGCATCCGCGCGGATAAAACAACCTCGCCCATCAATCCAGATAATCCTTGAGTTTGCGGCTTCTGCTCGGATGGCGCAGCTTTCTGAGCGCCTTCGCCTCGATCTGACGGATACGCTCTCTGGTAACGTTGAATTCCTTTCCAACCTCTTCCAGTGTTCTGGCTCTTCCGTCGTCCAGACCAAACCGCAGACGGAGCACCTTCTGCTCTCTCTCCGTAAGGGTTCCCAGCACCTCGACAAGCTGTTCCTTGAGCAGCGTGAACGCAGCGGCGTCCGCCGGAACCGGAACATTGTCATCCTGGATAAAGTCACCCAGATGGCTGTCCTCCTCCTCACCGATCGGCGTCTCAAGAGAAACCGGCTCCTGCGAGATCTTCAGGATCTCACGCACTCTCTCGACCGGCATATTCATCTGCTCTGCGATCTCCTCCGGGGTAGGTTCACGCCCCAGCTCCTGCAAAAGCTGTCTGCTCACACGGATGAGCTTGTTGATCGTCTCCACCATATGCACGGGAATACGGATGGTTCTCGCCTGATCCGCGATCGCTCTGGTGATCGCCTGACGGATCCACCAGGTTGCATAGGTTGAAAATTTATATCCTTTGCGGTAATCGAATTTCTCTACCGCCTTGATCAGACCGAGATTTCCCTCCTGGATCAGATCCAGGAAAAGCATGCCGCGCCCCACATAGCGCTTGGCAATGCTGACTACCAGACGAAGGTTCGCCTCCGCAAGACGCTTTTTGGCCTCCTCGTCGCCCATCTCCATCTTCTTGGCAAGCTCGATCTCTTCCTCTGCGGAAAGCAGCGGGACCTTACCGATCTCTTTCAGATACATTCTGACGGGGTCTTCAATGCTGACACCGTCCGGCACGGAAAGGTCAATGTTCTCCACATCCACCTCGTCCTCTTCCGACAGAAGGATCTCCTCGTCTGCATCATCGTCGTCCTCTGTGATGCGCAGTACATCCACATTATTCTGCTCCAGAGTCTCGAGGATCCGGTCAAACTGTTCTTCCTCCAGCGTAAGATCCGCAAAGAAATCGTTGATCTCCTGATACTCCAGCACATTCTTTTTCTTCTTCGCAACAGCCAAGAGCTCCTTCAGCCGCTCTTCAAACTTTGCCTGTACATTTTCGTCCATTGTTTGGTCCATCCTTCCTGTGTTAGCTTACCCCTTATGCCAGGGAAATATGCGTTTTACCAAGCTCTTCCAGCGCCTTTTTGCCGGAAATCACTTTCTGGAGCGCGTTCATGTCCGCTCCCATTTTTCCTGAATAGTATTCAAAACTGTTATTTTTGACTGCGTAGAGAATGTCGTGAAATGCCTTTTCCTTCTCCTGCTGCGTCGTGATCTCTTCCAGCTTTGTATTAAAAATCTCCGCGACGACTCTCTGTTCATCCTCCTCTTCAAAGGCACTGATGATACCAGCCGGCTGAAACTGCCCGGCCTCCAGATCCCGGAAAAGCCTGTCCGCCACCTGACGGTACAGCTCGTCGGTAAAGTCCTCCGCGTTGATATAGGGCCTGATCTTCTGATATAACTCCGGTTCCTCCGTGATCCAGGTCAGGAGAAGCCTCTGCGAACGCTTGGCGTTCTCTTCCGGTGTGTTTTTCTTCGTCACCGCCGACTTCGGTCTGGTCACCGGCTGCACCAGCCCAGTCCGCGCCGCATAGGAATTGACCAGCTTGCGCAGATTATCATAGCCGATATGGTATTTTTCCGCCACCGCCTGAATGTAATTCTCGCGCTCTACCTCTTCCTCGAAGCCACAGAGCTTCTTCGCGATCTCCCGGTGGAACTGCGTCTTGGATTCGGGATCCTCCATCTGGTAGTTTCCCTGCAGGATCCGCAGTTCAAAGAAGAAGCTGTTCTCCGCCTGCTCGATCCTCTCCTGAAACGCCTCCGTCCCCAGATTCTTGATGAATTCATCCGGGTCCTTGTAGGGCCGCATATTGATCACCTTTCCGCGGATCCCCGCCTCCTTGAGGATCCCGATCGCCCGCAGCGCCGCGTTCACACCCGCGCCGTCGCTGTCATACGCCAGCAGCACTTCCTCGCAATACCTTTTCAGAAGTCCCGCCTGTCCGATCGTGAACGCCGTCCCGAGCGAGGCGACTGCCTGTGTAAAGCCCGCCTGGTGCATCGCGATCACATCCATGTATCCCTCGCAGAGGATCATATTTCCTTTGCGGGACGTTCTGGCAAAATTCAGTCCGTAAAGATTTCTGCTCTTGTCAAAGATCATCGTCTCCGGCGAGTTCAGATACTTGGGCTTCGCATCGCCCATCACGCGGCCGCCAAAACCGATCACCCGGTGATTGCTGTCCTGGATCGGAAACATGACCCGGTTCCAGAACTTGTCGTGCATCCCCCGCTTTTCATCAAAGCCGATCAGCCCGGATTCCTTTATCAGCTCGTCCTTGTAGCCCTTGGATCTCAGATACGCCGTCAGGTCGCTCCCCGCTCCGTCTGCAAAGCCGAGTCCGAACTTCTTCATCGTCTCATCCGTCAGCTTTCTGCCCGCCAGATACTGATAGCCTGTCCTTCCCTTGGGCGACCGCAGCAGGTAGTAGAAATAGCGCGCCGCCTCCTTGTTGATCTCCAGAAGCACACTGCGCCGGCTCTCCCTGCGCTTTGCCTCCTCGGAGTATTCGGCTTCCGGCAGCGCGACGCCCGCCCGCTCGGCCAGCATCTTTACCGCCTCCTGAAAGGTGGCGTTTTCATATTTCATGATAAAGGTGATCACATTTCCGCCTGCCCCGCACCCGAAGCAGTAAAACATCTGCTTGGCTCCGGATACGGAAAAGGAAGGCGATTTTTCATTGTGAAACGGGCAGAGTCCAAAATAACTGTTGCCCTTCTTCTGTATCTTTACATAGCCGGATACTACATCCACGATATCATTTTTCATCCTGATCTCTTCGATCAGCTCATCTGGATAAAACATTCTTCCAACCATTTCCTTCTGCAATATAAACAATCAGCCATGCCAGGTCTTAGGTATGTAAATCTCCTGATACTGTGCGATCGCAAACCGGTCGGTCATGGCTCCTATGTAGTCGCACACGATCTTTTCCAGCGGTTCGCCGCCGTCGTAGAGTCTGAGCAGAAATTTGGGGAGCAGCTCCGTGTGATCCATATAATACTCATACAGCGTCACGATCAGGCTTTCCGCCTTGCTCTCCTCGCTCTTCGCCACCGGATTCTTGTAGACGTTGACAAACATGAACCGCCGCATATCCTGCATGGCCTCCGCCGCCTCCGGCGACATACAGATGTCGTCCTTCCCTCTGCTGTTGGTCACGATATTGTGGATGAAAAAGTCCAGCCTTTTTCCGCAGCTGTCTCCGATCACCTTACAGATCTCACGCGGCACATCCGACTCCTGCAGGATCCCGCCCCGTATCGCATCGTCCATATCGTGATGAATGTAGGCGATCTTATCCGACAGACGCACGATCTTTCCCTCCAGCGTCGAAGGCATGCTGGACGTCTGATGGTTCAGGATGCCATCCCGCACTTCCCAGGTCAGATTGATCCCCTGTCCGTCCTTCTCCAGGATGTCCACGGTTCTGACACTCTGCTCGTTGTGTTTAAAGCCGTATGGACACGCCCTGTTCAGCGCGCGCTCCCCCGCATGACCAAAGGGCGTGTGCCCAAGATCATGTCCGAGCGCGATCGCCTCCACCAGATCCTCGTTGAGCTGAAGCGCCTTCGCGATCGTCCTCGCCGTCTGGCTCACCTCAAGCGTGTGCGTCAGTCTCGTCCGGTAATGATCGCCCTCCGGCGTCAGAAACACCTGTGTCTTATCCTTCAGCCGCCGGAAAGACTTGCTGTGGATGATCCGGTCCCGGTCTCTCTGGAAAACCGGACGGATATCGCACTGTTCCTCCTCCTTGAGCCTGCCCCTCGAATTCATACTGAGCATCGCATAGGGACTCAGATATTCTTTTTCCCACTGTTCCAAACTTTCTCTTATATTCATAGTGCCTTTCTCTTTCGAAAAAACAACCATCCTAAAGATATTATTCGCGTCCGGTGCGTGAAATCCTTTTTTTATCTTCTATTTTATCACTTATTTCCCTTAATTATCTGCAAATGTCATAGATAAATTCCGCATTTTTGTCCATCGCCTCGTACGCCGTCTTAAAAGGCGACATCTGGAACACATGCCACATTCCCTTAAAGACATCCAGCTTGACCGAGACATTCGCCTTCAGGAGCTTCTTGTACAGCATGACGGAATCGTCCAGCAGCACTTCATTGTTTCCCACCTGGATATAGACCGGCGGAAAGCCCTCGTAATCTCCAAACAGCGGCGAGATATAGGGATCCGTAAGCTCCTGCCCTTTGGCATAGTTCGTCACCATCTCCTGCAGATACGCCGCGTTGAGCACCGGATCGATATCCGCCCTTGTGCTGTGCGATTTGCCGGAGGAAGTGAGATCCGTCCACGGCGACATCAGGATCACGCCTCTTGGCAAAAGTCTTCCCTCTGCCTTCAGACGCAGCATCAGCGACAACGCCAGATTGCCTCCCGCCGAGTCTCCCGCCAGGATGATATCTCTCGCCCCATACCCAAGCAGCATCAGATAGTCCCACACGCGCATGGCGTCCTGTGTCGCCGCCGGGTAGGGATGCTCCGGCGCAAGGCGGTAATCAAAGCTCAGCACATCCATCGAGGTGCTGGACGCCAGTTTTCCCGTGAGCGTGCGCGCATAGACGCAGCTTCCCGTAGAATATCCGCCGCCGTGACAATATAAGACCACATATTTCTTCATGTGCGCGCGGTCTACCTTCGTCCATTCGCCGTGGATCGTCGCACCGCTCTGCCAGCCGTGCGCCGCGTTTGCCGCACAGGGCGTCTCTCCGCACAGAAAAGAGGGGATCTCGATCTCCTCAACGATCGTGTCTCTCGCGTTTCCCAGAAGGGCACCAAAATGATCCTGCGACTGACGGTGCTTTTCGATATCGACATTCTCCACAACGCCGTGCATCCGCTTGATCAGATTCATCAAATTTGCATTTCTTTTTTCTGAGATGGGCATGCTTATCTTATCCTCCTCTTTCCTTGCTGTCTGCGCTCCTGTTCACGGCACATTGTACCATCTCCGCGCATTGCCGCGCAAGTGAAAACACTTTTCTGTATTTAAAGGCTGAACTGTTACTATATTTATGTTATAATACACGCAGACTCAATAATCCTTTTAGTGGAGCGATCGATATGGCGGCAGAACTCTCAAAGACACAATCGAATAGAGCAAAAAAAGACGTCTGGTATAAGCTGGACCTGTCGGCGATCGTCTACCCGACCCTGCAGCGCCGGGATTTTTCCTCCGTTTACCGCCTCTCGGTGGTCCTGAAGGAAGAGATCGATCCGCAGCTTCTCCAGCAGGCCCTCGATCTGACGCTCCCGCGTTTTCCAACCTACAAGGTTGCGATCCGCAAGGGGGTGTTCTGGCGTTATTTAGAACCCAACAACCGCCCCGGTCCGTTTGTGCAGCCGGATATTCAGAATCCCTGTATGCCGATGCACTTCCGGTCGAATAACCGCTATCTTATCCGCGTGTACTATTTCCGCAACCGGATCTCTTTAGAGGCGCATCACAGTCTGGGCGACGGCACGGGTGGTATGTGTCTTTTGCAGACGCTCACCGCAACTTACCTCGGACTTCTCGGCCATAGGATCACACCGTCCGGTTTCGTGCTGGATATCAACAGTCGTCCGGATCCTGAGGAACTGGAGGACGCCTATATGCGCTACGCCAACGCGAAGGTGTGTCCTCCGCGTCCGGCAGAGAAAACCTATCGGATCCGAGGCACCAAAGAGCCTTTTTATACTCTGAACATCGTGGACGGCATAATGTCCGTCTCAGAGGTCATGGCAGTTGCCAAAAAGTACGGCGCAAGCATCACCGAATATCTGAACGCGGTACTGCTCTATGCGCTGCTCCAGAAGCAGGCGCAGGAATTTCATCTCCGTCTGTATCCGGTGCGCATCGCCATGCCGGTAAATCTCCGCCGCTTCTTTCCATCCAAGACGCTGCGGAACTTTATCACCATGGTCTACCCCTCCATCGATCCGAGACTGGGGGAATACACCTTTGAGGAGATCATCACGCAGGTACATCACTATATGCGTTACTATATCAATGAAAAATTCCTGCGGGGCGACATCACGACCAACGCTGCAACCCAGCGCAACCCGGTCATCCGTCTGGTTCCGCTTTTTATCAAAGATTTTGTCGTCCGGACCTTTTATTCCCGCGTGCAGGACAAAAACTCCTCCGCCGGGCTCACCAACATGGGCGCGCTGAAGGTGCCCCCGGAAATGAAGCCATTTATCGACCGGTTCGACATTTACATGGGGCAGCCTTTTTCCTCCCGTACCAACTGCGCGATCATCAGCTACGAGGATACGCTGACCATCAACTTTGCGAGCAGCATCTGTGAAACCGACGTCGAGCGCTTCTTTTTCCGCAAGCTGGTTCAGGACGGAATTCATGTTACCATCGAAAGCAACCGCCAGCCGGAAGACTAAGCCTTACCGTGCTGCCAGGAGCAGCCGCCAATCCATCAAGAAACGGAGAACAAACCTATGTCATACTGTGTAAACTGTGGAGTTGAATTAGAGCCCTCACTGACCGAGTGTCCTTTGTGCCACACGCCGGTCATCAATCCAAGAGAACCGCATAAGGCGGCCGCCCCTTCCCCCTATCCGACGCAGAAGGGACAGGTCGAGGTGGTCAAGCGCCGGGATCTCGGCATCCTTCTTACGGTCGTACTGACCGCCACCAGCGTAACCTGCCTGCTCTTAAACCTTCTGGTATTTCACGGCGTGCTCTGGTCGCTTCTGGTCATCGGAATCTGCGTATGCCTGTTTGTATTTACCTTCCCGGCAGTATTTTACAGCAAGATGCCACTCTATCTTTCCCTGCTTGCCGACGGCGTTTCTGTCTCACTGTATCTGTATCTGATCACCTTTATCACGCCCGACGACGGCTGGTTCTGGATGGTCGGCCTTCCGGTCGTGCTTATCCTGACCGCGCTCACCGAGCTCTACACGCTCTTAGTCCGGCTGTTTCCAGTCTCTATCCTCTCCTGCGCGCTCTATCTGTTTTTGGAGATCCCGACCTTCTGCGTGGCACTGGAGCTGCTGATCCGTCATGCGCTCGCCATCCCCATGCAGATCACCTGGTCTGCCGTCGTACTGACCGTCTGCGTCATCATTGATTTTGCGCTCGTCACGATCCTATTCAAAAAACGCCTGCGCAACGAAGTGCGCAGACGTCTGCATTTCTAATTGGTTAATAAACCATTTTATTCTTCTGTATTCAGAATATCCTCCGGCATTCCTTTCCGGATCCCGCTATCGTACGTCCGGTAGCCCGTCTCAAGGGTTTCTCCCTCCACGGTCAGATAGATCTCTGTTCCCTGAAAATTATCCAGATACGTGTCTGCAATGGAAGCAATGATAATGCTTTCTGCCTCCTTTGTCATGGTCTTGAGATAATCCAGAAACGTCCCGGAAAGATCCAGATACAGGATTTTCTCGCCAACCCGTTCTTCCTCCTGAAAAGAGAGCACCTTCGTGTCGATCGACACGATATTGTGACTGCCAAGCGCAGATAAGACCGCCTCAGGCGTGATCTCCTCCAGCTCAACCTTCTCCGTTTTCAGTTCCTCTGTCGAACCGCTGCTGTAATAAACAATCGTATTTCCTTCTTGCTCTTCTTCGGTTACCTCTGCCTGTTCTTCACTCTCTCCTGCCAGCTTCTGCCCGGACTCTTCGGGCGTCTCCTCCGCGCTCTCCTGCTGCGGCTCGCTCACCGTTTCCTCCGGTTTCTCTGTTCCGTCACCGGATATCGTCAGCAGATCCTGCTTATCGTCGCTGAGAAGATATTCCAGACCGTCTACCAGCATATCTCCCGATGTTGCCGGTGTTTCCGGCTGTGCCGCCGTCTCTTTTGCCGCTCCGTTCCCTTTACTGCACGCAATGAGAAGAAGCATCAGCGCCATAACAGACGCCGTCAAGATCACTCTTCTTTTCATAAATCGCTCCCCTGTTTCTTCTATAAAATATAGGAAGCCGCTCCGCGTCCTCGTTCCCGAGTACTGCACCGGGCAATTCCTATTATAGATGTAAACCGGCTTTCATTCTACCATACTCCCCGCGAAAAAGTAAAGAACGGGAAAGTAAATATTTGAAATGATCAATAGCACATCGTTTGCACGAAGTGCTTTTGTTTGATAAAAAATTCAACGCAACTTCTTATCAAACAAAAAAGAGAGATAACTTATCGCTATCTCTCCAGATGCAGAAGAAGGGACTTGAACCCTCATGGTGTTACCACCACACGGACCTGAACCGTGCGCGTCTGCCAATTCCGCCACTTCTGCATTTTACGTTGCTCTCCGCCTCTCCAAATCTCTTTGGAAAGATGCGGAAGATGGGACTTGAACCCACACGATATTGCTATCACAAGATCCTTAGTCTTGCTCGTCTGCCAATTCCGACACTTCCGCAGGTGTTATGCTTTAAACACTTCTGTGTTCCGCAACGCAAGTAATATATTACTTTCTCTTGAGATAAAAGTCAATACCTTTTTTGAAAAAATTTTGTTATTTTTTGAAAAATTTGATTTGAATATGTAATTTACGCATAAAAGCACGTAAAATATTTTAGATCGTCTGCCCAATAATTCCTTTTTCGTCTGCATTTTTCCAGAAAAACGTATTATATTTTATAGATTTAATTTTTATTAAATTTATTTATATAACGCTAAATTTCATTGACTATGTCTATGTTTTCGTCTATAATTTAATTGTATAAAAGCAATAAACATCGCCGTTTGGCATTATTTTAGATCAATGTAAATCATATTTCAGATTAAGGAGGAACCCGCCTTGTTACATATCACTTCACTGAATGATGGGCTGGACATCTTTAAAGCACTTGGTTCTGATGTCCGCATCGAAATTCTGAATATCCTGCTCGAGGACAACAGCATGAGCATGAACGAGCTGGCTTCGCGCCTCAACATCACCAACGGAGCGCTCACCAGCCATATCAAGAAACTGGAAAACTGTGGACTGATCTCCACCTCCAGCGAATCCGCCGGACACGGCAACCAGAAGATCTGCTCGGTCCACCTCGACAAGATCCTTATCGATCTGGAAAAGCAGGAGGACTTCCAGAACGTATACAGCACCGACATCAAAGTGGGACACTATGCGAACTACCGCATCTGCCCTACCTGCGGACTCGCCTCTGACACCGCGCTGATCGGCGAGGTTGACGATCCCCGCTATTTCGATCATCCCGACCGCTACAGCGCTGATATTCTCTGGTTCACCAAGGGATTTGTGGAGTACAACATTCCCAACTTTATCCCCAGCTTCCAGAAGATCACCCAGATCACCTTTTCCGCTGAACTTAGCTCCGAGGCTCCCGGCGTCAACAACGTCTGGCCCTCCGATATCAGCTTTTTCCTGAACGATGTGCGGATCGGAAGCTGGCTCTCACCCGGTGATTTTGGCGATTCCAGAGGTCTGTTCACCCCCGACTGGTGGTTCCCCAACTGGAACCAGTACGGACTTTTAAAGCTCCTTGTGATCAACAAAAAGGGAACCTACATCGACGGACTCAAGATCTCCGATGTGACGATCGATTCCCTCAACCTCGATTACCGCAGCAGCATCCGCTTCCGCATGGCAGTCGAGGATGACGCAGAGCATGTCGGCGGTCTGACGATCTTCGGCAAAACCTTCGGCAATTACGGACAGGATATCAAAGTCAGCATCCACTATGCGCCGATGGAGGAAGCTCCCCAGAACGAATCCTCCAACTAAGCATATATCGCAAAACGCATGAAAAGAACGGCAAGCGTCAAAAGGCACCTGCCGTTCTTTTCATGTACTTATCCAACTTTTTCCAGCGGCAGACCGCCGGCTCAGACCGTTTTAGTATTTGACGCCCCAGACGCTTTCATTTGCTCCAACCGCGCTGAAGGTCATAACATCCGTTCCCGCCTCGTCCTTCATCTGGCAGAATACGCCGCTGTACTTCTTTTCGCCAAGCGTAATGCTCATGTAATAGCTGTCTTCTTTTTTCTCCCAGACGCCATCCACGTTCTCGCCGCGCACCGATCCGTCCTCAAGCAGATAGATCATGACCGGCTGTGCGATCTCTGCGTCGATCCCGGTTCCCTGGTTGATCAGATAGTATTTTCCGGTCACTTCCTGCGCATCGTACCCTGAGGTGCTTACCGTTTCTCCGCTGGTTGCATAGGGGAGCATACAGGGCCATCCTTCCTCGTTGACCAGGAACTGATGCACTCTCGGCTCGTGATCCTCCGTCGCATTGTCAAAGCGGGTGTGATTGACAATATATTTCTTTCCGTCGTCATCCACAAAGGCGGAATTATGTCCGGTCGCCATGTATGCCACTTCCAGACTCGGCAGATTGTAATTGCCGGACAGCTTCAGTCCATAAGGCGCCTGCCCGTAATTCTGCGTATCCAGAGGAAATTCACCGTTCATATCTACATAGTCTCCATCGATCGTCTCCGAGCGGAACACGCGGATCTGATAGCCGCCCTCCCGCGCAAGCCCTCCATAGGATACAAAGAGGTAGTAATAGCCGCTCTCCTCATCATACATGATATACGGTCCTTCGATCGACGTATGGTTTCCGCCCATCAGCTTTTTGCCAAAGTATGCGTCTACCCTGCCAGCCTGATCGTCCTGCGGATGGATGACCTCTCCGCTCTCCGGATCCAGTTCCAACAGAAAGATCCCGCCCGACCAGGAACCGTAGACCATCCACATCCGTCCGTCTTTGTCATAAAGCACGGTCGGATCGATCGCATTCGGATATTCTTCAAATTTATACTCATTGCTCTTCTTGATATACCGGTTCTTCGCCTCTTCCCGGTCCACGTAGTCTGTCACATCCGTGGCGTCCAACGTCTCCGCCGTAAATCCAGAGTAGATCATTGCCCCTTTCCAGACAAACGGCCCTTCAATACTCTCGCTGGTCGCATAGCAGAGATTCGATGCGTTCCAGGTGGATGAAGTACAGAAATAGAGGTAATACAGTCCGTTCGCCTCATTGTAGATCACGTCCGGCGCCCATACGTGCCATGCCCGGTCATCGGTCGGGATCACGCTCTTTTTGCTGCCCGCGTAGGCAAACGCGTCCTCATTCGCCATCAGTTCGTAGTAGATCGGATCTTTCACCTTATAGCCGCTCCCGATCGCCGTCCAGTGCTGCAGATCATCCGAAACAGCCGTCGACATATGCGAACCGAAAAGATAATACTTTCCGTCCGCCTTGATGATCGAAGGATCATGTACGCTGACCCCCGCCTCCAGCTTTGCTGTCGCGATCCCGTCATAGGAAACTGTAAAATCCAGATCCGTCATCTCTTTTTCCTCCTGCGCCGCCGTCTCCGTATTCGCATCCGTCTGTGCCGCAGTATCCTGCGAAGCCCCCTGACAGGCGCAAAGTCCCAATGCAGCCGTCATGCCGAGCAGACAGGCGGTTGCAGCCTTCTTCACTCTTTTTCTATTCATACCTTTTCCTCTCTCTTCTTTCTAAAAAGCAGGCAGCCGCAATCTCTCTGCCGCACCGGTCATCAGACCACCATTTCGCTTTTTGCCCGCAAAAAAGGCTGCTGCTTTATACCGGAACCCCGGCGACCGCAGCAGCCCTGGCAATGGAGTGTATGCCCGAATTTTTTATCCTTTGACCGCTCCAGCCGTCATACCTTCAATAAAGTATCTCTGGAAGCAAAGGAATACGATAAACACCGGAATGATACCAAACATGGATCCGGCAATCAAAACGTCATAGTTATTGTTGTACGGCGTCAGCAGTGTGTTCAGACCGATCGGGAGTGTAAACTTCTCCGCACTCCGGTATACCAGCATCGGCCACAGCACGTTGTTCCACGCGCCCATCGCACAAAGAATGGACATTGCCGCAAAAGCCGGCTTCGTGATCGGCAGCATGATCTTGAAACAGATGCCGTACTCTGTCGCACCGTCGATCCGCCCTGCGTCAAGAAGCTCCTTCGGAAGCCCCGTCATATACTGACGGAAGAAAAAGATGGTCGATGCGCCGCAGATACCCGGCAGGACCACGCCTGCTGTCGTATCGATCAGGTTCAATCCGATCATTTCCTTGTAAAGCGGAAGGATCAGGATCTCGAACGGAACCATCATCGTTGCGATGACAAGGAAGAACAGGAAATTCTTCAGCTTATAGTTGTACATTGTCAGTCCGTACGCCACCACATAGCAGATAAAGAGCGTCAATACGACGGATATAAAAGTAAGGATAAGACTGTTCTTAAACCACATGAAATATTTCTGTGAGTCCTCATTTCCGCCAAACAGATATGTATAATTGTTCAGGGTCATCGTGCTGAAATCCAGATCCACGCTCAGACCACGCCGGATCAGCTCACGTCCCGGTCTGAACGAGGCTACCAGACCTGCAAACAAAGGATATACAATGATGATCGAAAGGATCGCAAACCAGCCGGTTGCCAGAACGGAAAGCACCGTTCTCTTGGCTTTCATGCCGCCTTCCTGTTGTACAGAGGATGTCTTTGCCATATTAGTCTTCCTCCTTCTTAAATGTTCCATTCAGGACAAGCTGAATGATATTGATTGCAAGTGCGATCACAAGCAGCACGATACCTACTGCGCTTCCGTAGCCAAGCTGGTTCTTTGCGATACCTCGCTTGTACAGATACCCGACGATCGTCAGTCCGATATTGTTCGGAGAATCCGGACCTGCCCACAGCATGTAAGATTCCATGAACATTGCCAGTCCGGCGTACACGCTGATCGTAAGCACATAGATCGTGGTCGGCTTCAAAAGCGGGATCGTGACATAGCGGAATTTCTGCCATGCGGACGCGCCGTCGATCTCAGCGGATTCGTACAGTGCGGTGTCGATCGATTTCAGACCGGAAATAAAGTACAGCATATTAACGCCCGTCCATCTCCAGCAGCAGACGATCAATAATGCCGCAAGTCCGGTTGCCTTCATCTTCAGCCACTTAAATGTTCCAAGTCCCAGCGCCGCTGTGATAATGTTCATCTGACCCGTCTCATACTCGGTAAACATCAGACGGAACAGCGTTCCGGAAATTACAACGGACGTCAGTGCCGGCACATAGAGGCAGGCCTTCCAGAATCCTTTTGCCTTCACCAGTCTGGAATCCATCAGTACGGCAAACAGCATCGGGAACGGGATCAGAAGCACCAGCGTAAAGATCATGTACTCAAAGCTGTTGAGGATCGCCGTATGGAAAACCGTGTCTTTCATCAGCTTACTGAAATTTTTCAGTCCGACCCACTCCGTGCCTGTCGGTTTGATATCCTGAAAGCTCATGGTTATCGTACTGCACAGAGGATAAACCCAGAAAAATGCGAAGCTCAGAATAAAAGGCAGGACAAAGACATACGGTGCCGCTTTCTGAGAGTATAAAAACTTTTTAAACTTGTTCATATGCACACACTCCTTACCCAAAACACATATGTTTTTTAGATAAAAACAGAGGGGATTGCACCCAATCCCCTCTATGAAATTCTAAGGTATCTCTTACTGCTCCAGATCAACAACATCCTGTGCTGCCTGTAATGCTTCGTCAACATCCATGCCATTCTCAAGAATGTCATTCAGCGTTACGTTGCACATCTGCTCGTTGATGGTCGGGCTGATCGCTACAGAGTAGATCTTGCCGATGTCATCTTTGATGCTGTAAAGTACATCGTAAGGATAGTTGATGAAGAAAGCATTGTACTGGTTGCTGTCGTCATGTGCGAATGCGTCGTCGTTCCAAAGAGCTGTGTTACATACGTCGAATCCGAGGTTATCCCAGATAAGCTGCTCGCCCTCTTCCGACATCTTAGCCCAGCAAAGGAATTCTGCTGCAAGCTCCTGGTTTGCGGACTGCTGTGTCACAACTGTACCTGTACCACCTACACCGACGGAGCAAGGCTGACCTGCTTCGAATACAGGACACTTAGCAATGTACCAGTTGCCCTTTTCTTCCGGCATATAGTTTGTGAAACGGCTCATGTACCACATTGCCTTCGGGAAGGATACGATGTTGTGGTCAAGGATGTTCTGGAAACCAGCCTCAAGGTCAACGTGTCCGTCAGGAGAAACCTCTGCAAGACCGCTGTTTACCCAGCTCTGCTCCATGGTCAGCATCTTCTTAACGGACTCAAGCTGTACATTCGCTGTTCCATCGAATCCGCCTGTCCAGTCCTCGCCGTACTCAGCCATTGCGATCCACTGCCAGTCAACGCCGCCTGTATCAACAGATGTCCAGTATTTTCCTTCCGTTGCTACTGCATCCAGATATTCCTGTCCAAGTGCTGCATAGTCATCCCATGTTACAACGGAATCGATCTTTGCGATCACATCGTCCTGTGAGATTCCCATAGCCTCTGCCATAGCTGCTGCGTTATAATACATAACCGTTGCGCCTACGTGATAAGGAGCGCCATAGTAGTGTCCGTCAGATCCGGCATACACGTCCATACGGGCTTTTACCATCGTCTCCATATAAGGGGCTGCGTAATCGTCCAAAGGAACGAGCCAGGTATCAAGACCTGCAACCACGTTCGGGAACTGACCGATCTCAACATCGCAGATGTCCGGAGCGCCCGTGCCTGCTGTCAGGGATGTCAGCAGCTTGGTGTGCATGTCGCTGTAAGGATATGTAGTGCAGGTAATCTCGATCGTTCTGTCCGGATTCTCTGCGTTCCACTTCTCAACCATATTGCCGTAGTGCTGTCCGTGAAGTTCCACGAATGTCCACATCTCCATGTGTGTTCCGTTCGGATCACCAAAGGTAGAGGACGGGATCTCCTCCTCTGCAGCCGCGTCGTCTGCCGCCGCCTCATCTGTTCCCTCCGCAGCATCTGAAGCCGTGTCGTCTGCTGCCGTGTCGTCTGCTGCCGCGCTGTCTGTCGATGCGCCGTCTGTGGAAGCTGTTCCGTTCGAGGAGCCGCAGCCCGCAAGAATGGAAGAAACCATAGCAACACTTAACAAAGTAGCCAAAACCTTCTTTTTCATTTCTTTTCCTCCTTAATATATAGTGAAAAATTGGTTGTCGATAATCATCCTCTTGATACTCTGCGCAATGCCATTGGGCTATTTGCACGAAGTACATTCCACCCTATATCAAAACATTGGCAATTTGCTTTCGTTACCACCATGCATTTTAGCAACTTGCGTATTTTTTTCTTTCGGAATGATTATCTTATGAACACATTGTACAATAGTATCTTTTATAAGTCAATATCTTTTTGAAATATTTTAGTTTTTATTGAAATATTTAGATTTTGATGAATTTTTTTGAAAATAAGAACATTATTTCACCAGATAAAAGAAATCTAAAGAATCCGTTCAGAGTTCTGCCTTCCACTTCTCATAGGGACAGGCGTTTTTGCGCATGGCTGCCCGCAGTTCGACATAACAGCCGCAGGCTCTGCACATTCCGTCCATCAGAAGATCACAGCGTTTGCAGGAAGCGAGCCGCTTTTCATAAAGCGGCCCATCAACCTTGCTGTCTGCGTCCAGATGATCAATGTAGCTGTGCAGATTGTCAAAATATCCATCCCAGTCCATATCCCTGGTAAGACACTTTCTGCAATGCCGCACAGGCTGTTCTTTCCATTTCTCTTCCATCCGCAATCTCCCCCATTACACGTTCTCTATTTCACCCGCAGGCTGATCACACTGCATGCCGGCGCGGTAAAGCAGAGCTTGCCGTCCCTGATCTCATATGCCGTAAACACTTCTTCCTTCACCTTCTCCGGCTCGTCAAAGGTGTTGTGGGCGTGCATCTCCTGCGTCAGGATCGCCGCTGTCACCTCCGCAGGCTTCAGCTCTGCAAAAGAGACTTCTACCGGCACATCCTCCTTCACCGAAAGATTGTTGAGCGTGATATTCACGCAGCCGTCCGCACTCACAGACACCGATTCCTCCAGAAGAGGCACCCGATATTCCTCGTCCTCACCGATCTGGCGGTTTCCATCAATATAGCTTTCCAGCAGCTCCGCATCCTGGTGATGCTTATACATATGAAATACATGATAGGTAGGCGTCAGGATCATCTTCGGTCCCTCCGTCAGGATCACCGACTGCAGCACGTTGACCATCTGCGCGATACACGCCATCTTCACACGGTCGCAGTGCTTATTGAAGATATTCAGGGACACGCCTGCCACCAGCGCATCTCTCATCGTGTTCTGCTGATACAGAAATCCCGGATTTGTGCCCGGCTCCACGGTAAACCAGCAGCCCCACTCATCCACGATCATACCGATCTTCTTCTCCGGGTCGTACTGATCCATGATCGCTCCATGGCGGTTTATCAGCTCCTCTATGTATTTTGCCTTAGCCAGCGTCTTATACCATACCTTATCGTCAAACTCTGTCGCGCTTCCCTTGATCTCCCATCCCTCGGGATGCACGTAATAATGCAGGGAAAGACCATCCATATAGCCGTGTGCATTACCCGGATGCGGCGGCTCATAGCAGGTCTTTAAAACCTTCTCCGTCCAGAAATAGTCTGCCACGTTAGGGCCTCCGCAGATTTTCCGGATCGGCTGTTCCGGATGGTACTGCCGCACATAGGTCTGGTATCTGCGGTACAGATTTGCATAGTATTCCGGCGTCATGCTGCCGCCGCAGCCCCAGTTTTCATTGCCCACGCCAAAGTAGTCTATCTTCCACGGCTTTTCGTGCCCGTTCTGCTTACGCAGATCCGCCATCGGCGATACCCCGTCGAACGTGATATATTCCACCCACTCGCTCATCTCCTGCACGGTGCCGCTTCCCACATTTCCGTTTACATAAGTCTTACAGCCAAGCTGCTCGCAGAGTTCAAAAAACTCATGCGTACCGAAGCTGTTGTCCTCGACCACGCCTCCCCAGTGCGTGTTGATCATCTTCTTACGCTTCTCCTTCGGACCGATGCCGTCCTTCCAGTGATACTCGTCAGCAAAACAGCCGCCCGGCCAGCGCAGCACCGGGATCTGCATTTCTTTCAGCGCATCCACCACGTCCTTGCGCATCCCGTTCACGTTGGGAATGTCCGAATCCTCTCCCACGTAAAGCCCCTCGTAGATGCATCTTCCCAGATGCTCTGAGAAATGCCCGTAGATCTCCGGGTTGATGTGTCCCTTCTTTTTCTTTTCGTTGATAACCAGTTTTGCCATAGTCTGCCCCTTTCTTTTACTCCTTTATAAAACATTTTAATTTGTACTATACCATTATACAGCCTTCCCTGTTCTCTGAAAAGCAAATACCGGCTTTTCATCCTTCCAGTCCACCCGCATAAACATCGCATGGCGGTTCGGATTGTACAGAGGATTGCCGACGATCTCCGTCTCGGTCCTGGCGTGAAATACCATGATATCGTTCCCCTCTTCGTCCACCGTAAAACTGTTGTGCCCCGGCCCGTAAATCCCGATCTCGTCGTCAGAACAGAGCACCGGATATCTTTCTTTATGCCAGGAAAGCGGATCGACCAGGTCGGAATCCGCATCTGCGGTCAGCATCCCCACGCAATATGCCACGCCCGTCTCCGACGCCGAATACGTCAGAAAGATCTTGCCGTTTTTCTTGAGAACCGCCGGTCCTTCATTGACCCAGTAGCCGACCCGTTCCCAGTCGTAATCCGGCGTTGTCAGGAGCACCTGCACCGTTTTCAGCTTGTAGGGCGTCTCCAGTTCCCCGATGTACAGGTTGGAGATCTGCTTGCCGACTCCCACCTTTTCTGCCCAGATATAATACCATTTCCCCTGGTTTTCAAAGACTGTTGCATCCAGCGAAAACGCCTCAAAGGAGAACTCGTCCTCGTCTGCCCGCTGCATCTTGCCCTTCTCCGTCCAGGTTCCGGCGATCGGATCTGCATCCTTACATTCCAGCACATAGGGGCGGATCGCCCACACATCGTCTTTATTCCCCGCCGCAAAATAGATGTACCACGCGCCGTCGATATAGTGCAGCTCGGGCGCCCAGACGTGACAGCTCATAATGCCGTCCTCATGCTTGTGCCAGATCTCCGTCTCCGGCGCCTGCGCAAGCCCCTCCAGCGTGGCGGACCGCCGCAGTACGATCCCGTCGTATGCGGGTACGGACGCCGTGAAGTAATACATTCCGTCTGTGTGTCTGTATACATAAGGGTCTGCGCGCTGCAGGATCCATGGTTTGTTGTATTGCGTGTCTTTTTCGTTTTTCATCGTCCACTACTCCTGTATTATGCTTTTGATAATTGTAAAGTATTTTATTTGTATCTAAATTATATTGTATTCTTTACAAATGCGCAACCATTATTTGAGAAAAATTGTAAAAAGCGCACAAAAGGAATGTGTAAAGGTTTTCTGCGCAGAAAAAAAACAGCATTCCGGCGGCGTTTCCTGCTGCCAAAATGCTGTTTCTTATCTGTATTCTCTTCAAAAAGTAATCTCCCCTACTTTCTCTGCCGCATCTCCGTCAGCCTGTCGTACTGTCCATACATCTTCTGTACTTCGTTTTCCAATATGTAATAATGCCTGACATAAGGGATCAGGAGGATCAATACGAACAACGCAAGCAGCATCGGCCCCGGTTCTGCCGAAAGGATCGACATAAGAAGCGCCAGCATCTCCAGCAATGCAAATGTGACCGTCACGATCAGATGCACCAGCCGCTCATGCTGAAAGAACCCGATCTGTGTCAGGTGTTCCTGTATCAGACTGTCTATATCTGCTCCGCCGGATTCCTTTTCCAGCTTTGCGATCCATTCGTCCATGTATCTGCGGTAATTTTTGATGCGTTTTTCCATCATAGCCTCCATTTCCGGGCAGCGCCGCGCTCCTTCTCTGATCCCTTTTGTCACGCTCCGGGCGCTTTGTCATATCATACTCGTAAGAGTCACGCAGGAGCACCATCCATCATGCCTTCTCAACCTTATGTAGTCATTGCTGGAAGAAGCCGGGACACACAAAATTATGAAAGGGCTTTCCGCTCCCTTGGTGCACGGGTATTCTACACTCTCAGCAAGGAAAAAGCAGCCTCCGCCGACTACCTCGTCCTTCCGGGCGGCGGCGACATCACGCCCGCCTTTTTCGGCCAGCATAACCACGGCTCCCGCACCATCGACACCGAGCTGGATATCCTCCAGCTTCAGATCCTTGACTTTTTCGTACAGAGCAAACGTCCCATTCTTGGCATCTGCAAGGGAATCCAGCTGATCAACATCTACTTCGGCGGCGACATCCATCAGGATCTGGAAACAGCCTCCATCCACCAGTGGACCGGTCACGACCAGAGCCATCCGGTCTATCACAGCGGTCTGCGGCGAGATGACTTTTTCTACCAGCTCTACGGTCTGAGCACGATCGTAAACTCCGCCCACCATCAGGGGATCAACCGACTTGGACTGTCCCTCCTCGCCGTCTGCCGTTCCGGGGACAATGTGATCGAGGGGATCATGCACGACTCCCTCCCCATCCTCGGCGTACAGTGGCACCCCGAACGTTGTCTGGAAAACGGCGGCGATATTCTTCTGGAGCATTTTCTGTCACTCTCTGTCGGATGAACCGCCTGTTTCCTTCTCTTACTCTATCTTTTCCATCGTTTTCTTCGTCTTTTGCTCCAGCTGCTTCAGCCCTTCCTCAAGCTTTTCCTTCTCCTGCTCTGCCTTATTCTTCAAAAAGCTCCTGGTGTTGACGGATATCCGCTCCATAAAGGACTTGATGATCTTCGTGATCGTCCTGGCAGTCTCCTCGTCTACCTGCTTGAGCGCTGCGTGGATCTTCTGCACGCTCTGGGGCCAGTTGGCTGCCAGATCAATCAGATTGTCCGTCTCGGACGCCAGCAGGATCTGATACAGCGTATCCACAAACACGCGCATCTGCTCCGGCGTCAGCGACAGGATCCACTCGTTGAGCGATTCATCCATGACTTTTCTGCCCGAGTAGATTTCATCTGCCAGACGGAAGGACTCCTTGTCGATCAGCCAGGTATACGGATCATGCTGTGCCACGCCGATCTTCTTGCTCTCCACCACGCGGTACGGCACTTCGCTAAAGAGGATCATCCCCACAAGCGACGAGTGCGGGATCGTCTTGCGTATTCTCTCTTCCACTTCCCGGAAAGCGCCCTGCGTAAGCACCTCCGGCCGGAAACCGGGACCATCGTGGTTAAACACCCAGGTGATCCTTGCGCGCGTCTCCGGTTTGCAGTACATTGCAGAGTACACCGCAAGGTTGCCGCCCTTGGAATGACCTCCGACGCAGAACCCGCCTTGCAGCGTGGCAGCCGCTTTTTCCAGATAATCGACGCTCATGATCTGTCCCGGCACCGGTTCGGAAAAGGCCAGGTTCAGATCTTCCTTCCAGCCCACGATCGTCTCATCCGTTCCCCGGAACGCCACGTAAGATGTCCCGTCTGGGAAAGCACAGGTGACCGCTGAAAACTGTGTCTCCTTATCCAGATCGATCTTGTTTACATAATTACTGAGCTTCAGCCCTCCGAAGCGCTTGCTCGCGAGCATCCCCTCATACAGCGCCGTGTTGTTCTCACGGTATCTCTCGTCCGCAAAGAGCTTATCCTTCTGTGCGTGCTGCTCCAGATCCTTTAAGGAAATCTGTTTCCCCGGCTCATCCAGGCCGGGAACCATATCGTCAAATTTCAGATACGAAAACTGGCTCAGGATCAGGCTGTCCACATCACTGAATGGCAGCTCCTCCAACGAATAGTCTCCGTATTCCTTTAAATAATCAAGAACCGTTCCCATCTCGTTTCCTCTCCCTATCTGTTCTGTCATTCTTTCTTACAGTTTTGCTTCCAGATGCTCTATGTTTTTGATCAGTACCGAAACCGTTCCGTCCGGGTTCGTGATGAACTCCACGCTTCGCGGATTCTTGTACTGCTCCATCGGGATCTTGATCTCGATCCCCGTATCGGTGAACAGATGCTGGCTTTGATACTTCCGCACCGTGTTTTCACTCTGCGGCTGGATCTCCTCTTTCACCATATCGTACTTTTCCATTTTATCCTGAAAAGCCACCTTTAATTCCGGTTCTTCCTCAAAAATTTTGTCTGCGATCTCCTCTACCGTAAAGCCGCCCTTCTCCTCGATCTCCTCCTGGATGATACTCTTTGCGCGCATCTGCTTTTCAAACCGCTCCGAATCGTTAAAGCCTTCCTTCTGCACATTCTCGACTGCCCGGCTCACGATCGACAGCTTCGATTTATGCGACATATGCGCGCTGCATTTCAGGAACAGGAAGGAAAAATAGTTGGTCTTTTCCCCGTTCACCTCGTACTTTTTCTCGATGACCTGCAAGGAGAGATCGTCCAGCTTGATGATCGCCGCCTCGGTAAGCCTCTGGCTCTCGGACGGGAGAAGCGATTTGTGACGGATGATCTCGTTGCTGTTGCCTTCTCCGTCCTCCAGCGTCATCGTCCGGTGCGTATACTGCGTCTTATAGTTCATTTTAAGGAGCGCCAGATACTCGTCCTCCCCCTCGCGGAAACGAACCACCATCAGGTCTGCCGGCGGAATGTCAATATTGCTGTTCATGATCTCGTACAGCATGGTTGCGATATCCTTGCTGATCGGCACGAAATTCTCATCCGCATACTCTTCCAGGATATGAAAAATCTCTGACTCTTCCCGGTAAAAGCGACACTCCTTCGCATCGTCCCCGGAACTGATCTTCGCAATGTGCTCCTTCAAAAACTCGGCGATCTCCGAGCCGTACTCCAGCTCTTTGTCCGACAGGACCGGCATTCCGATCGTCGAATCCATGATATGAACGATCACATTCTTTATTCTTATATCTTCCTTATTCATTCGTATCCCCATTTCCGCGTGCGAAGTCTGCACGAATTGTATTTCTTTCTATTATCCACCCTTTTCCGATTTTTTTCCATCCTTATTTATTCCGGATCCGGCAATCTTTACTGTCCATTCCAAAAACAGCGGCAGCTAATTCTCTTTTCCCATCGCAAGCCGGGCAACCGTCTCTTCTCCCCACCCATAGTCGAAGAGGTACTCCCCGTCAAACAGCTCACTGTTTGCTTCTTTATCTTCCAGATAATGATAATAATCGCAGTCGATCAGCCTTGTCACCACGTTGCAGGCTCCCCGCCTTGTGACAAAAATATCTTCTGCATCGGTCTCCCGCAGCGTGCTCTGCAGGTTCATCACCGCTTTCCGGTAGAGCTTTTTCACACGCTCGTCGTAGACTCTGTCCGGCCACAGCTTGTCGATGGCTTCCTCCATCATCACCTCGCCGCCTCTGTGATCCATGCACAGCGCCAGAAGCTCCTTCGCCTTTGCGTTGGTAAAGCTGATGACCTCATCTCTTGCAAACACCTGAAATCTTCCGAGCATCACCGCCCGGACTCTTATCTGCCGATAGGACAGAAGTTTGGCACGCTCGGACATATCGAGAATATCCGCGCGCCCAAACGGCTTCATAATGCAGTAATCTGCCCTTCCATGCAGGCTCTCTGCCACGCGCTCCACCCCGTCTGTCAGGTAGATCAGCACCATTCCCTGCTGCAGAAGGCGCAGCCGGATGCCGAGGTCAGCACAGTCTATGTCCTGCAGATTTGTACTGATTACAGCAAGCTCCACCCGGTTGTGTCCGGCAAATGCAAGCGCATCCCCCGATCTTTCAAACTGCCCTGTGAGCTCAATCTCTGGTACCTCGTGACACAATGCTGCAAAATGGTTTCTAGTAATCTCATCATGGTCAACCAGTATAGTTTTCACGAAACATCCCTCCATCGTTCGATACAAGTTTACTCGTTTAAACTACATATGTCAAATATTGTAAATGTTTTTTTATCTGATCTTGCCGCCTTGTAAAGACACTCTGATTCATAATTTATCGTCCCTTCCCATATACATAAAACAAATCCTCCGACAGGCTTACCGCTATGGAACTGATCCGTCATCTGAATGATATTCTATGGGGTTTTCCCCTAATCCTGCTCCTGCTTGGAACGCATATCTACTTTACTTTGAAGCTCCGCATCCCCCAGCGCAGGCTCGGCTACGCCATCCGCCTCTCCCTTGGAACGGCGGACGACGCCGACTCCAATCTGTCCCCGTTTTCCGCGCTTGCCACTACCCTCGCCGCCACGCTCGGCACCGGAAATATCATCGGCGTATCAACCGCAGTCGCTCTCGGCGGCCCCGGCGCTGTGTTCTGGTGCTGGATCACGGGTATCCTCGGCATGGCAACCGCCTACAGCGAATGTTATCTCAGCGTGCTCTTCCGTTCCCGCCAAAAGGACGGAACCTATGTCGGCGGCCCTATGTATGTCTTAAAGAATGGGCTTCACAATCCCTTTCTCGGCGGCGTCTACGCTTTCTGCACCCTGATCGCCGCCTTCGGCGTCGGCTGTACCACGCAGTCCAACTCTGCGGCGCAGGCGACCTACAGCGCGTTCCGTCTGCCTCCGCATATCACCGGTATCTTCCTTGCCCTCCTGACAGGACTTGTCATTCTGGGTGGAGTACGCAAGATCGGCAGTCTGTGTGAGCGCATGGTTCCCGCCATCAGTATCGTGTATCTGTTTGGCTGTCTGCTTCTGCTGGTTCTTTACCGGCATCAGGTTCCGCGCGCCTGTCTCTGGATCCTGCAGGACGCCTTCGGACTTTCTGCCATCGCAGGTGGCGTCACCGGCGGAATCCTGCAGCACACGCTGCGCTACGGGATCGCCCGTGGGCTTTTTACCAACGAAGCCGGGATCGGTACTGCTGCGATCGCCGCAGCCGCCTCCCACACGAAAGATCCGAGACATCAGGCCTATGTGTCCATGACCGCGGTCTTTTGGGACACCGTCGTCATGTGTCTAATCACCGGCATTGTGGTTGCCGCCAATATGCTCTATGATCCTTCCTCCGTCGTCGGTATCCCCGAGACGGATCTCACCGCAGCCGCCTTTGCGCATCTTCCTTACTTCGGCAATGCGTTTCTGAGCGTGTCGCTCGCCGCCTTTGCCGTCACGACGCTGATCGGCTGGTCTTACTTTGGAGAAAAAGCAACGGAATACCTTGTTGGAAGCAAAGGTATTCCGTACTATAAATTCGTCTATATCATTATGATCTACATCGGCTCTGTCATTCCCATGAACATTGTCTGGGAATGTACCGACCTGATCAACGGTCTTATGGTCTTTCCAAATCTGCTTGCGCTGTATCTTCTGCGAAAACAGATCCACTCCTGACGATCGGATCGGATCAGACTTGGAAGTTTCCAACGATTTCCTGTAATGCACGGCTGCTTCTTTCCAAGATAGACATTTTCCGAAGAATTTCCTCAGAATCCACATTTGTATTTTGCATGGTGGACGCCACATTGCTCACATCTGTCACGATATCTGCCGTGAGCGATGTGACCGTCTGGAGCGACGCCAGCATCTCCTCCACCGAAGCTCCCATCTCCTGTGCCGAAGCGCCGAGATCCGTCGCTACCCCGTCATAGAAGGAGGCATCCTTCTGGTATTGCTGCGCCGTATCTACCATGACGTGATAATCCTTGATGACATGTTCTTTCATAAAATCCAGCAGTTTTCCGGAGCTGTCCTTCAGATCCATAACGGATCCGACCACTTCGTCAATGACCTTCTGGATCTTGTCCACTGTCTTTTGCGAATGTTCCGCAAGGTTTCGCACCTCGTCCGCGACCACGGCAAAGCCTTTTCCGGCCTCTCCCGCTCTCGCCGCCTCAATGGCTGCGTTTAACGCGATCAGGTTCGTCTGATTCGCGATCCCTCCGATCTCCTGGGACAACGTCTTGATGACTTCGATCTTCTCCACTTCCTTCAGCGCGATCTCCAGTTCATCCTCCGTACTGTGGTAGATCTGGCTTGCCTGCGCCTTCGCATCCACCGTAGTCGTCAGAAGATTGTCCGCTCTCGCTGAGATCTTTCCGGAAGCGTCTGCCGCCTCCGTCGCCTTATCTGCCACAGAATTAACTGCAGTACCGATCTCATTGCTCGCCTCGTTGATCGTGCTGGCGGCGTCCGCCACCTCGTTTACCTTGCCGATCAGCACTTCCATGATCTGATCCATCTCATCGATCCCGTTATTCAGGCTCGCCATTCCTTCATAGGCTTCCGCCGTCGTCTCTGCGATATTGCCGGCTTCCTGCCGCGTTCCGGTGATCGTATCGCGGATCTGCTTTCTCACGCGCTTCGCGGCTTCCCCGGCATCCACGGACTCGCTCTGCACCGCCGTCTGTCCTTCACGGTAATCTCCGTCCGCAAACTGCTGCAGGTCTGCAAGCGCCTCCATCGCCTTTTTCATAGTCGCGTTGACAAGAACGACGATCGCCGCCACATCCACGACACACGCTATAGCTAAAACAGCGATCACGCCTGCCATTCCTTTTGTCTGACTGCCGGCTGCCCGGTAACTGATTGCTGAACTGATAAGCAGAAGTATCACCGTGATCAGGGAAATTATTCCTGCTGTCTTTCCCTTACTTATTCTCATGTAGTACCCTCCCAGATATTCCTTCTCTTTTGTCTGCTTTGTTTCCATAAAAAAACAAAACATACCCAAGTAAACATTATACATGATATGTTTTGTTTAGTCTATATCCGTTTATTTAATTTTCCTGTTATCTACGCCGCACCCTGGACGATCTGCTTTGCACGCTCCAGCGCATCATCGATATGTCCGCAGAAATTCTCTTCTCCAATCTTTTCGTAGAATCCTGCCTTGTGCATGATCAGCAGCGGCTGGTCGTTCACATGGGAAAAGACAAGCTGCACGCCTTTCTTGCAGCAGTTGTCATACAGCTCCTCCAGCGCGTGCATCGCTGTCGCGTCGATCGCGTTCACGCTTCGCATACGCACCACGATACACTGATCCGTATCCTTGTAGGCGATGTGCATGATCTTGTCCGCCACACCAAAGAACAGCGGGCCGCTCACCTCATACACCAGCGTGTGCTGCGGCACTTCCCGCAGCGAAAGGCTGTCGGCGTCCTCCTCGTCATCCGCATAACGCCAGCCCTCCACATCTGTCACCTCGCTCATTCTCTTCATAAAGAGAACAACGGCGATGATCAGACCGACCTCGATCGCAACCACCAGGTCGAATACCACCGTGAGCACAAAGGTGCTCATCAGCACGATGATGTCGCTCTTGGACGAAGTCTTGCAGAGGTAGATCACCTTTTTGATACCGCACATATTGTAGGCTACCTGGAACAGGATCGCCGCGATCGTCGGCATCGGGATCAGCGCCGCATACGGCATCAGGAGCACCAGGATCAGCAGAAGCACGACGGAATGGACCATGCCCGCGATCGGCGTGCGTCCGCCATTCTTGATGTTGGCAGCCGTTCTCGCGATCGCTCCCGTCGCCGGGATTCCTCCAAAGAGCGCCGAAGCGACGTTTCCGCAGCCCTGCGCGATCAGCTCCATATTGGAGCGGTGTTTGCTGTTGATCATACTGTCTGCGACCACCGCCGAAAGAAGCGATTCGATGGCGGCGAGCAGGGCGATCGTCAGCGCGTCATGCCACTCGCTCTGGATCATCTTCAAAGAAAAGACCGGAAGCTGCGGCGTCGGGATCTTATTGGAGATCTCATACAGATCGCCGATCGTATTGACCCGCATCCCAAGTCCGGACACCATCGCGATCCCGATCAGCACGGCAAATAAAGACGCCGGAACCTTCGGCAGGAATTTTGCCCCGAGGATCAGCACGGCAAGGCTGACCACGCCTACCAGCACTGCCTGCCAGTTCAGCGTTGCGATGTTCTGTATATCGGCAATCAGCTTGTCCATCGTGTCGATCAGCGGTTCCTGCGTCACGATGGTGAGCCCGCAGAAGTCTTTGATCTGGCCGATCAGAAGCGTTACTGCGATCCCGGCTGTAAATCCGGTCGTGATCGTGTACGGAATGAATTTGATCAGGCTGCCGATCCGCAGAAAGCCCATGATGACAAGCAGGATCCCCGCCATAATGGTCGCCACGGCAAGTCCTTCCATTCCCTTATCCGCGACGATCCCCGCAATGATCGTTGCAAAGGCCGCCGTCGGCCCTGCGATCTGCACTCTGCTTCCTCCCAGAAAAGAGATCACGAAGCCGGCTACGATCGCCGTGTAGATACCGCGCTCCGGGGATACCCCGCTGGCGAGCGCAAGGGCTATCGAAAGCGGCAGCGCTATGATAGCCACGATGATCCCGGATACGATATCCTTGATCAGTTGTTCTTTTGTGTATGTTTTCATAACAGAAAACAACTTCGGTTTTAACTTTTCCATTTTTCCTCCTCGTTTGTACCTTTTCTCGGGAAAGTCTCACACACCCTTTCCCGTTCTCCTAATCACAAACGAGTCTATCATATTACAGAATCCCCAAACCGTCCAGTAAAATTTTTACGCCGATCAGGATCAGGATGATTCCACCCGTGATCTGCGCCTTCTTACTGTACTTATCTCCGAAGATACTGCCGATCTTCACGCCGACCGCGGAACACAGGAAGGTGATCACGCCGATAAACGATACTGCCGGAAGGATTGCAACCTGCAGGAACGCAAAGGTCACACCGACCGCCAGCGCGTCAATGCTGGTCGCGACCGCCAGAAGCAGCATATTCCTGGCGTCCATGGACGGATCGACGCTCTCCTCCTCCGAAAATGCTTCCTTCACCATCTTTCCACCCAGGAAAAGCAACAACACGAAAGCGATCCAGTGTGCGTATTTCGTAATCATCTCCGCAAGGAAGCTGCCCAGAAAATATCCGATCAGCGGCATCAGCGCCTGAAATCCTCCAAACCACGCTCCCGCGATCATCATATGCCTGGTCTTGATCTTTCCAAGGGATAACCCCTTACAGATAGATACCGCAAAGGCATCCATAGACAGTCCCACCGCCAGGACAAACAGTTCTGCAATGCTCATGTTTTTTTCCTCCTAATCCCTCTCTGCATCCGGTGTCCGGTCATGAACAGGTATCAAAAAAGACCCACAGACAGCCTGCGTAAGCTGTCCATGAGTCTCACCATTTCAAGTAAAACCGGGTGTTCTACACCATTATGTCGATTTGTACTGCGCCCGCCCGCGTCTCCTCACACGGTCAGCCGCCGATTACTCCCTCAACGAACTTTTACAAGTTTACCATGCAGGCGGCTGTTTTTCAAGTCTTTTTATTTTTTTGTCTCTTTTTGTCTCTTTTCGTCTATCTTCCCGCCGCATGACGTGTATGCCTTTTTTCTCCTGTTTTTTCTTTTTGACCGCCCGTTTCCCACTCTGTTTCCTCCGTTCTGCCCTCTCCTTCTTTTTTTCAGTTGACGGCTGCTATTTTCTTCCATTACAATAAGAAAATAGGTACAACTAAATAACATACACTAGGAGAATTCAATCATGGTACGCAAACAAACTCCTGCCTCTGCGGCGGTTTTCTTCCAAAGGAAAGCCCGCAGCATGGCAGCGCTTCTCGGTGCCGTGTGCCTCAGCCTTTCGTCCGTACCGGTTCATGCGACATCCGATACCTACGCTTCGGCGATCACATTCGCACCCTCCAGGGAAGGTCTTACGGCCGCCTCTGTCTCCTGCCGCCTGCTGGACAGAAATACCGTCCAGTTCACCGCCGAGCTGAAAAAAACGCCAGGCAGTGATGACGGCAGACTGTATCTCTACCAGCTCAAGACCTACCAGTATGACATTCCGATGGGATCGACTCCGATCGCAAGCTGTGACGTCACGACAACGCCTGCTATCAGCTTTTCCCTCGGATCTACCGACGCCTCGGGGCGGCTGTACTGCAAGTTCGCTCTCGCCTCGATCTCAAAAGGCGTTCCGGTCATTCTGGCAGAACCACAGTACATCAGCAACCCGGAGGTTCTCGCCACCCACAACAAGGCGCGGAACCGCGCCGCAAAGACAACTCAGGCACAGAGCCTGACAAACCTTTGTCTCACCGGAACCGGTTACTGCGGCGTCATGCCGAACAAGACCGCCAAGACCGCACAGATCCTCTGCAAAGGGGATTCCGCTCTGGTTCATCCGAGCATCCGCGACGGAGCGCCGGACAGCCATCCGATCGACAATGTGACCTTCTATATGGCGAACACGGCAGAGGATGCGGCGATCGCCGGGATCGTAAAAGATCTTCAGAACTACGCTGCGAACTCCAACTGTCAGGATTATATCATCGGGAACGAAGTCAACGAGCGGATCTGGAACTACTCCGCCTGGACAAACTGGAACGACTATATGCGCGACTACATCCGGGAATTCCGCGTGTGCTACACCGCGATCAAGAGTGTCAACGCAAACGCAAACGTTTATCTGAGCCTTGACCAGAACTGGAACCGGAACAATCCGCCCGGTCATTGGGAATACACCCGCTACATCGATGTAAAGGATTTTCTGATGCAGTTCAATTCAGCGATCCGCAAATCGGGCAACATTGACTGGTGTCTTTCGATCCATCCGTACACCGTTCCGCTCGACTATGCGAAGTTCTGGGACTACAGCGGATCCGCCAACCCGGGTCTTTACAAACCGCAGATACCGAACAATTACATGGTATCCTTCCAGAACATGAGTGTTGTAACAGACTTTATGTGCCGTCCGGATATGCTCGCTCCCTCCGGGAATGTGAGAGACATTATCATCAACGAGATCGGCATTGATGCGACACAGGGCGAGGACGTACAGCTTGCAGCCCTCTGCGCATCCTACAAATCCTTCGAGATGAACCCGTATATCACCCAGTATATGTATCTGGATGTCAACGGCAACGGCGTCAACTCCCTTCTCTCCGAACGGGGCTGGCAGGTATTCAATTCCTTTGGCACACCCGCCGAGGAAGAGTATATGGAATGGGCCAAGCAGTACATCGGCATCAAGGACTGGTCCGAGATCATCCGCTAAGTTTTAAAAGTTTAAAAAACCTCCGTGGTCGTCCACGGAGGTTTCTCTTTGTCTTATTCTCTATTTGTTATTCCTTACTTTGCTTTCGCAGCCTGCTTCTTTCCTGCGGATGCCTTCTTAGCACCGCTCTCCTTCTTTCCCAGCTTCTTTCTGAGAACCAGCCACAGAGATCCGGTCACGCATACTGATGAATATGCGCCACAGATGATACCTACCATCAGCGGGATCGCAAACTCACGGATCGAAGATACGCCGAAGATTGCCAGCGTAAATACCATGAAGAACGTTGTCAGGGAAGTAAAGATACTTCTCGACAGGGTCTGCGTAATACTTCTGTTCACCAGCTCGTCGATATCCTTCAGGCTCTTCTGGTCATGCATATTCTCACGGATACGGTCAAAGATAACGATGGTCGCATTGATCGAATATCCCACTATCGTCAGCATACAGGCGATAAACGTGTTGCCGACGGAAATTCTTGCAAACGCGTAGAACGCGAGAACCACCAGCACATCGTGCAGGAGCGCTGCCACCGAGCTTGCACCGAAACGGATATCCTTGAACCGGAACCAGATATATAACAGCATGAAGAACGCGGATACGACTACGGATAAGATCGCGTCTCTCTGCATCTCGGCTCCGACCGTTGCACTGATCGTCTCTGCTGTGATGCTGCTCTCCTCTACTCCGAAGTTCTCTGCCATCACATTGGCAAACTCTTCTCTCTCGTCCTTATTAAGCGTTCTGGTCTTGATGATGACATCGTTGGAACCGGCAACCTTCGTCGTCTGTACATTTCCGTCACCGGTGATCTTTTCAATATAAGGAACGATCTGTGCATCGATCTCCTCCACGCTCATATCTTCATTCAGAGTCATAGTCGTCGAGGTACCGCCGATAAAATCCAGACCAAAGTTCAGTGTCTTTCCGGTCTGTGCCTTATTGACTCCCATCATCACGAATCCTGCAAGGATCACGGCGATGGAAGCACTGAAGAAGACGACCTTCTTCGATACAAAGTTGATGGTCTTTCTCTCTTTGCCGACGCCGTATACCTTCTCGCTCTGAATACCGATCGCATAGAACGCATTCAGCAGGAACTTGGTGATGACAAGCGCCGTGAACATGGAAAGAACAATACCGAGAGCCAGTGTGATCGCAAAGCCTTTGATCGTACCGGTTCCCATCCATCCGAGCACGGCTGCCGCGATCAGCGTCGTGATATTTCCATCGAAGATCGCTGAGAACGCCTTGGAGAATCCCATCTTGATCGCTGACTGTACAGTCTTGCCTGTTGCAAGCTCCTCGCGGATACGTGCGAAGATGATCACGTTCGCATCCACCGCCATACCGATTGAAAGGATGATACCGGCGATACCCGGAAGCGTCAGCGTCACCTCAAACGCATAGAGCAGGATGACGATCAGCTCGGTATATAATACCAGCGCCAGAGACGCTGCAAGTCCCATAACATAATATACTGCGATCATAAAGACAACGATCAGACCAAAACCGATTGCCGCTGCAAGAATACTGGACTGGATCGCTGCGGAGCCGAGCTGCGCGCCTACCACGTTGGAACGAAGCTCTTCCAGTTCCAGCTTCAGACCACCGATACGGATCGTCGAAGCAAGCTGTTCTGCCTCTTCATAGGTATCCTGTCCTGTGATCACAGCATGACCGTCCGTGATCGCTGCCTGTACATTCGGCACGCTGACGAACTCGTCGTCATAATAGATGGCGATGGACTCGCCGTTCTGATAAGCCTTGGTCGTCGCATCCGCAAACGCCTGCTTACCATCCTCGGTCAGCTCCAGGCTTACTACATACTGTGCATTTCCCATGGAGTCTTTCTGTGCTCCTGCCTTGGCTGACTGCACCTGATTACCGGTCAGCACAATGGAGCCGTCTGCGAGCATCTCATCCAGGGTCTTGTTCAAGGTGTACTGCACTGAGATGTTACCGTCGGCGTCCACCCCGTAGCCGCCAGTATAGTTCTGGTTGCCTTCACTGTCTGTCTGTGCAATAAAGTAAAGGCTTCCCGGTTTACCAAGCTCCTCCAGGATCGCGTTTGCATCCGTCACGCCCGGAATCTCGATGTTGATCCGGTTGCTGCCCTCCTGATACACCTGCGCCTCTGTACTGTAGTTTTCCACACGCTGCTGTAATTTGTAGATCGTGTCGCTCATATCCTCCGCACTCGGATTTTCCTCACCGACTACCTGATATGTGATACTGACACCACCCGCGAGATCCAGTCCCAGCTTGATACTGGATGCCGAACCTGACTTGTCCGAGCCTACGCCGAACGCTGCCGTGTAACCGAACAGCCCGAGCAGCAGGACAAAGACGATCAGGCCAATAATTGCTCTACTCTTTTTCATTGCTTTTTACCTCTCCTTTTCTTCATCGGCAAGCGCCGCCTTTATCATGATCGCGCACTCAATACGCTTTCTTTGTAATTCACAGCCCAGATCATAGACCCCGTTGATGTCGCCTGTAAAGTTGTAGGCGTTCGCCGCACAGCCGCCGCTGCAATAGAACTTGGCAAAGCAGTCCTTGCACTTTTCCTTCGCGTAGACGTTGCAGCTCTTAAAGTGATCCCGGATATCCGTTCTCACGATGCCGTCGTCCACATTTCCCATAAGGAAATCCTCCTGCCCGACAAACTGATGGCACGGATAGAAATCTCCCCAGGGCGTCACCGCCAGATACTCTGTACCGGAGCCGCATCCCGACAGGCGCTTCGCCACGCACGGGCCTCCCTCCAGGTCGATCATATAATGGAAGAAGTTAAAGCCTCTTCCCTCTTTCTTGCGCTGAATGTACTCGAGCGCGAGTTTGTCATACTCTTCCAGGATCGCCGGAACATCCTCCGGACGGATCGCATAGTCCTCCGTATCCGCCGCAACCACAGGCTCCACGGAAATCTGTTCAAACCCCAGATCCGCCAGATGCCTGACGTCCTCCGCAAAATCCAGATTGTTGTGCGTGAACGTTCCTCTGACATAATAATTCATCTGGTCTCTGGATTCTGCCACCTTCTGATATTTGGGAACGACTTCGTCGTAGCTGCCCTGTCCCCCTCTGTGTGGACGCATCAGATCATGGATCTCCTTACGGCCGTCTATGCTCAGCACCACATTCGCCATCTCTTTATTGACAAAGGCAAGCACCTCGTCATTTAACAGTACGCCGTTCGTTGTCAGCGTAAACCGGAACTTTTTGTGATGTTCCTCTTCCAGGCTTCTTCCGTAGGCCACCAGATCTTTGACGACCTGCCAGTTCATCAGCGGCTCTCCGCCGAAGAAATCCACCTCCAGATTCACCCGGTTGCCGGAATTTGCCACCAGAAAATCCAGTGCTTTCTTTCCGACCTCGAAGCTCATCAGCGCACGGCGTCCATGATATTCGCCCTCCTCCGCAAAACAGTATTTGCAGGCAAGGTTACAGTCATGCGCGATATGCAGGCACAGCGCTTTGACCACCGTCTGCCGGTTCTTGAAATCTCCGATGTATTTCTCATAAATATCCTCTGTATAAAGCATCCCTGCGTCCCGCAGCTCCAGAAGCTCTTCCACCGTCTCCTCCAGCTCGGATGCGAGAATCTCTTTTCCTTCCTTCTGTGACAGGATCTGCGCCGCGCGCACAGAAAGCTCTTCCGCCTCCTGCTCTCTGTCCTCTCCGTTGCTGCCCGTCTTCAGCAGCTCTTCCACAACCGGCACCAGCTTATATGCCTGCTCGTCCATCACATGCACGCTGCCGCTGTTGACGTCAAGCACGATCGGATACCCGTTGTTTATATATTGATGTATCACAAGTAATCTCCTAACTTCATTTTATTGCGATTCCTATGACGCAAGATAAGCAGCGATTGCAAATCGCTGCTTATATGACGTCATAAACATCTGCTTATGGACAACCATTTCTTATTTGTTCGCATGCTCACAGCTCTGGTTACCAACGGTACAGGATGTCTTGCATGCAGACTGACAGGATGTCTGGCACTCACCGCATCCGCCCTTCTTCATGGATTCCTTTAAATCTCTGGTTGTCAATGTCTTAATATGTTTCATCCTTAATATCCTCCTTCATGTATCATCCCGGATCAGCAAGCGTTCGCTTTGCTGTGTCGATACAATGTTTTACGCTATTGTAACATAGTTTTTTTTATCCGAAAAGAGTTTTTGCAAAAAACTTTTCATTCATTTAGCTCAGCATGCCGCCCAGCATCCCACTTCCCGCACAGAGGAAAAACACCGTCATCGCATTGCCTGCGATATCACCGATCCCGTGATTGACGATCAGGGACACCAGGATCAGGATCGCATAGTAGACGCTCCCCATCACAAGTCCCCAGAGAAATTTTTTCTTATCCATCCTCTTGCCCGCGATCCACCCGGCAAGAAAGGTGACTGCTATGTAGATGGCAATGATGCTGATGGACACGATCTTTTCTGACAGCCCGAACCGGTACAGCAGAAAGGCCAGCAAAAGCAAGAACCCGGCAGTCAGCAGATACGCCGCCAGCATACATTTTGTGACAAACACGATTTTATCCACGCCTATTCCTCTGTTTTCCAACTTTCCTTCCATCATCTCTTTTCCGCTCCTTCTCTATTTCATTTTCCGCGCGATCCCAGTCATTACGCCCTGTCTTTTACCATCATATGAAATCCTTGACATAATCATGCAGTTCATAGTAATATTTCTTTTTAAGAAGGCTATATAAACTAATAAAAAAGAAGGAGTGAATTTTTCATTGGATACCACAGGTGTCATACAAATCGTAGTTCTGTTTATACTGATTACATTATCTGCTTTTTTCTCTTCTGCCGAGACGTCGTTCTCGACAGTAAATCGGGTGCGGCTCCGCACACTTGCTCAGGAAGACAACAAGAGAGCCATCCGCGTTCTTGGCATTCTGGAACAGTACGGCAAAATGCTCAGCGCCATTTTAATAGGAAACAATATCGTCAATCTGTCCGCTTCCTCCCTGGCAACCACTTTTGCCATCCGGGTTTGGGGCAATACGGCAGTCGGCATTGCAACCGGTATTCTGACGATCGTTGTTCTGCTGTTCGGTGAGATCCTGCCCAAGACCTGGGCTATGAATAACGCGCAGACACTGGCGCTCGGCTACAGCGGTGTCATCCGCGTACTGATGAATGTGCTGACCCCGGTCATTTTCATTATTGACAAACTCTCGAGCGGGATCATGAAGCTGTTACATATTGATACAGACGCAAGCAAAAACCGGATAACAGAGAGCGAGATCAAGACTTATGTCGACGCCGGTCACGAGGGCGGCGTGATCGAGTCCGAGGAGCGCAAGCTGATCTACAATATCTTTGATTTCAACGACATCGTTGCCAAGGATATCATGATCCCCCGCATCCAGATGACCACGATCTCACTGGACGCTTCCTACCAGGAGGTGCTCTCTACGTTCCAGGATTCCATGTTTACCCGTCTTCCCGTCTATGACGGCGATCCGGATCACATTGTCGGCCTGATCAACATCAAAGACTTTATCCTTGTAAAGGATACCGAGAAGTTCCAGATCAAAAAGATCCTGCGCGAGGGCTACTATACCTACGAATACAAGAAGGTTTCCGATCTTCTGATGGAGATCCGCGAGAAGTCCTACACGATCGCTTTCGTACTGAGCGAGTACGGCGCTACCGTCGGTATGATCACGATGGAGGACATCATCGAGGAGCTGGTCGGCGAGATCCGCGACGAATACGACGCCGATGAGGAGGAGCTGATCCAGGAGACCGAAGACGGCAGCTACCTTGTCGAAGGCGGCATGAAGCTGGACGACATCAACGATGCACTCGACACCGATATGGAATCGGAAGATTACGACTCCGTCGGCGGCCTGATGATCGAAAAGCTGGAGCGTCTGCCGGAGGACAACGAACAGATCCTTCTGGAGGAAAGCGGCATTACCCTGCAGGCGGTCGGCGTGAAAGACAACCGGATCCTGAAGGTTCTGATCACTCTCCCGTCTGAACCGGACGCCGAAGAAGAACCCGAAAAAGAAAACCATACGAAAGAGGAGTCTTAAAGGCTCCTCTCTTTTTGTCTTACTCTTCTGTTTCTATTTTATGTACGACCGCCTCTGGCAGCTTCTGCATCAGCACCTTCTCCAGCGCCAGCCCGTCCACCGGCTTTGCCACATAGTCGTCAAATCCCTTTTCCAGATACCTTTCCTTCACGCCCGCCATCGCGTTTGCCGTGAGCACGATCAGAACGGCGTCCCTGCTGAGATTGTCCTGCATCTCCTTCAGTTTCTGCATCGTCTCGATCCCGTCCATCTCCGGCATCATGTGATCCAGAAGGATGATATCATAGCGATTCTGCCTTACCTGTTCCAGACATTCCTTTCCGCTCTCCACGCAGGTGATCTGCATCTTCGTTCCACGGAGCAGCCCCTGGATCACGGTGAGGTTCACCCGGTTGTCATCCACTACCAGGATCCTGCCCTCCGGTGCCTCAAAAGAGGGAACATACTTCTTGCGTCCCTGCTTTTCTTTTTTGTCATGCAGCGCACCGACCGTCTGCAGTCCCATCACATTCTGCCGCAGGCACACCGTAAAGGTGGAGCCTTTGCCATATTCACTCTCTACCGTAACGGTTCCGCTCATCAGCCGGACAAGCCTCTCGACAATGCTCAGCCCCAGTCCGGTGCCCTCGATGCCGTGAACCTTCCGCTCGTCTCCCCGGTTGAACATCTCGAACATTCCCGCCAGGTTTTCTTTTTTGATCCCGATTCCCGTATCTTTCACCGCAAACGTAAAATCTGCCGTCTGCTCGTCCACCCGGCTGCAGGATACAGTGAGCGTCACCTCGCCGTGCTCCGTATACTTGATTGCATTGGTCAGCAGATTAAGCAGGATCTGTTTGACGCGGATCTCATCTCCGATCAGAACCCCCGGCGTATCCTCCGGCACCTCAAACCGCAGACGCAGTCCCTTTTTCTCTGCTCGCATAAGACATTCGTTCTCCAGAAGCCGCAGCATATTCTTGAGGGAGTACGCCTCTTTTATGATCTCCATCCTTCCGGATTCGATCTTGGAAAAGTCCAGTATATCATTGATGAGCGCCAGAAGCGTCTTGCTTGCATTCTGGATATTCTGCGCATAATCCTGGATCCCCTCGTCCTCACATTCCCTGAGGATCATCTCGTCCAGTCCCATGATCGCATTGATCGGCGTTCTGATCTCATGCGACATATTTGCCAGGAAGCTGCTCTTTGCTTCGTTCGCCTTGTCCGCACGCTCCTTTTCCTGTTCGAGCTGCTGCATATACTTTACACGTTCCGTAATGTCGTGGACGATCACGATATAACCCGTGATCTCCTTGTAGGTATCATAGATCTTATCAATGCTGAGGATGCAGACCCTTCCGTTGGAACGGCATTTTCCTTCCAGCCGGTTCTTGTCGCCCCGGAACCGGAACGCATCCCGCTCCAGTTCAAACAGATCTCCGATCGCGCAGGCTGTACATTCCTCTTCTTTCTTTTCCAGAAAGGCCGTCGCGCCGTTGTTCACCATACAGAGTTTTTCCCGCTCATCGAACAGGAGCACCGGTTCATCCACGGAATAGTAGACGAACTGCGACATATTCTCCGGTGTCATCTGCTGTTTCTGATAGAACACATAAGTCCGGTACATGACGAGCGTTCCGATAAACTGACCGATCGTGCTTCCCGGAAACGCCGGCACGCCGAGCGTTGGCATCACCGTATCCAGCACGCACCCGAAAAAGGTGATAAAGATGCTCATAAGCAGATCATACGCCACGATCTTCTCCCGCTTATGCACGCTGTGCCTTATCATATAGACTACCAGATACGCCAGATTTACCGCGACCACCGCGCAGTACAGGTTGTAGGCATAGCTCCACAACCCCGTTTTCATCTGGTAGGACATCCCATAATGTGTCACTTCGTAACGGATATTGGAACGCATCACGGTGAACGGATAGATCAGAAGTCCAAGCCAGCCAAAGCTCTCCACCCAGATTTTCACAAACCCTTTCACGCCTGACCACACCACCAGAATATAGCTGCAGCAGATCAGCAGCGCAAACATTCCGATCTGACCGCTCCCGCGGAGCCACGCCGCCGTGATCGTGCTTTTCTGATTGATCATCAGCCCGTAAAACAGACTCCACCAGCTGCTTGCGATCGCCGTCAGAAAGCAGATACGGGTGATCCGGTCCCGCAGCCCGTTTCTGGCGATCTGAAAGGCGCTGCAGATCGTTATCACGCCAAAAGCAAATATTGTATAGGATAATATTTCCGCCATGTTTTATCCCGCTTCTTTCCCTTCTACACACCACACACAGGCAGCCCTACATCCCGGCTGCAAGTCCCATCACTGCTTCGATCTCTGCGCCGTTATCCGGTGCTTCCTCCACGATCTCATGTGCTCCCGACGCATCGACCCTGCCGATGAAGTTGCCCTTTTCCGTCTTTTCCAGCACATAGTACAGAAGCTCCTGGCTGTCCCGCTTCCATACGATATAGACGCGGTAACACATTCCCTTCTTCATCGCCTCGTCCGGCATATCCACTCTCGTAAGCTGCATCTGCTCGGAAACGTTCAGCGTCATCGTCGAGAAGTCATCCGCCGAAAACGCCGGCTTTCTGCCCTCCGGATATAATCCGGCATACAGACTGATGAGAAATTCGCCCTCCTCCTGCTGCAGCTTCCGGATGCCTTCCTCCTGATGCTCATACAGATATTTCGGCAGCAGCTTCATCGCCACCTGATTGTGCACAAGCGTCTGGAACTGTTTCTCCGTTACTTTGACTGTCTTGGTCACCGGCTTTCCTTCCGCCTGCGCCTTTCTCTGCTCCTGGATCGCCTTTCTTCTCTTCTCAGCCACCTCAAGGATCGACCACGGCAGAAGCATGTTCTGGGTGAACGGATTGATCACCATCCCTTCCAGCTTCTGTGACGCGTTCATCAGCATCGCAATGCAGCTGAAGAAAGGAAGCGTCAGAACTACCGGACTTTTCTTGTCCTGCGGGATCTGCGCCGGGGACGTAAATATCGGAAGCACCTGCTCTCCCGTCTCTTTTTTCAGGAGACAGGGAAGGATCTTCGCCTGGTTCGGAAGCTGAGTCGGCTTTCCCTCCTTCAGCAGCTTTTCCGTCTCCGCGTCGATGTTCTGCGGCATCATCGCCGGAACCAGGATGACCGACTTCTCAAGCGTCTCCATCACCTTTACATACTTGTCCTTCTGGCGATCCTTCATAAAGTCCTCCAGAATATTCTCCAGTTCATGGTTATCTATTTTGTTATCCGCCATATTTTCCTCATTTCTACGCACACATTTTGTGCCTCCCGGATCCTCGTAAGGTGCGTCTCCACGCGGTCCGCCGACACGTCTCTGGTGTCTGTCCCTCCCGGTCTTTACACCATTTAGATATAGTATAACAGAAAAAAGTCATTCTGCAAACGGGTACTCAGACTGGTTTTGCTTTCTTCTTTGCCGGAAGCTGTGCCAGAATGATCGCCAGAAACATCAGAACGCAGCCGGCAAGCTCGCGCATACTCATCGCCTGCCCCAGAAGGACAAACCCGGCAAGCACCGCAAACACGGATTCCAGACTCATCAAAAGGGATGCAACCGTGGGTTCCAGCCCTTTCTGCCCTACGATCTGCAAGGTGTATCCCACCCCGCTGGAAAGGATACCCGCATAGCAGATGGGAAGCCATGCGCTGACAATCTGCGAGAGCTGCGGATGCTCGAACACCAGCATCCCGATCCCGGAGAGGAACGCGCTGATAAAAAACTGGATACACGCCAGCTTCACGCCCTCGACCTTCGGCGAATAGTAGTCCACGGCGAGGATGTGCAGTGAGAATACAAACGCGCAGGCAAGCACCAGGCTGTCCCCGGTCGTCAGCTGCAATCCTCCCTGCATACACAGCAGATACAGTCCGACCAGTGCGAGCAGCACACCAAACCACACCTTTGCGCCGGGCCGTTTTCCGCGCAGGATCCCCAGAAGCGGCACAATGATGATGTACAGCGCGGTGATAAAGCCTGCTTTTCCGACCGTTGTATAGCTGATCCCGAACTGCTGGAAATTGCTTGCCGCACAGAGCAGGATCCCGCAGAGAATTCCTCCCTTTATAAGCGTTTTCCGCGCTGCGGCGCGATCCCTCTTTTCCTCCTCCGGCTGTTTTTCCTTCTTTTTATCCAGAAAAGCGATCACCGGAAGCAGCACGATCCCGCCCAGGATGCTTCGGACGCAGTTCATTGTAAAAGGCCCGACATAGTCCATCCCGGTGCTCTGCGCCACAAACGCATTCCCCCAGATAAAAGCGGTCAGCAGCAGAAGCAGACACTGCCTTACTTTAAATGATTTCATCTCTTGTTCCTCCCTCTTCTATCCCAGCGCAACATCCAGGATCATCATCAGCACAAAGCCGACCGCTACGCCGATCGTGCCGATATTGCTGTGCTCTCCCGCCTGCGATTCCGGTATCAGCTCTTCCACCACAACGTAGATCATCGCTCCCGCCGCAAACGACAGCAGATACGGAAGCGCCGGCACGATCTGTCTTGCGAGCAGGATGGTCACCAGTGCGCCGACCGGCTCCACAACGCCGGATAGCGCTCCGTACACAAAGGCCTTCGTCCGGGACATTCCCTCGCTGCGGAGCGGCATCGAAATGATCGCCCCCTCCGGAAAATTCTGGATCGCGATTCCTACTGCCAGCGCAAAAGCCCCCGCAAGCGTAATCCCTGTATTCCCGAGGATCGCCCCCGCAAAGGTAACGCCGACCGACATTCCCTCAGGAATATTGTGCAGCGTCACGGCAAGGACAAGCATCGTCGTTTTTTTTAAATTGGAGGGAATGCCCTCCGGATCAGCGCTTTCCAGATGCAGATGCGGAATGAGACTGTCCAGGGTCAAAAGAAACAGCATACCGCCGAGAAAGCCGACGGTCGCCGGAAGCCATGCCACCTTTCCCTGTTCGGCCGCCATGTCGATCGAGGGGATCAGAAGCGACCATACGGACGCCGCGATCATAACCCCGGAGGCAAACCCGAGCAATACCTTTTCCACCCGCTTATCCATTCCCTTTTTCATCAAAAATACCATTGCTGAACCCAGAGTCGTGCCCAGCAATGGTATCAATAGTCCTACTGTCAGATACATTTTCTTCACCTTCCTTTGAAAATCTTCCAGAAGCATTGCCCACACCACGCAGGCAGATGCTTCTTTATTTATCCTATGTCCCGCAAAAAGAACCGTGTATGTCTGATCCCGCTGACTCATAATTCGTGTATCATTATATAGCATCCTTCCACAAGGTACAATATTCTTTTTGCCGCGGTTGTTTTCAAAGGATTTTCCAAAGGGTTTTTAAAGCGCCTGCATCCACTTCCTGCGACGAAATACGACCAGGGAGATCAGCAGTCTGACGCACTCCTCCATGGAAAGAATAAAATACACCGGCGCGATCGGCAGTCCAAACACAAAGGCGGACAGCAGACCGAGCGGCACGCCGAATACCCAGGTTCCGATCAGGTCGATCGCCATGACATAGTTGGTCTTGCCGCCGCTCCTTATGATCCCACCGCCGAGGATCATATTCTGCACCTTGACCGGCGCCACGATGGCAAAGACCACCAGCAGCTCATACGCCGTGCTCTGCACCTCCGCATCCACCTGGAAGATCTGCACATAGAAACCGCCAAACAGGAGCATCAACGCGGAAAGCACCAGCGATCCTGCCAGTCCATAGAGCATCATCTTCCTTGCGTCCCGGTACGCCTCTTCGCGCTGGTTTGCGCCGAGCCGCTTGCCGGTGAGGATTCCCGCCGCCTGTGAGACACCGCCCATCAGTCCCATAAAAAGCATGACCATCGGGCTGATCAGCGTCATGGCTGCGCAGGGCTTCGTCCCCAGATGACCGTATATCACAGCGTACACATTTTCCCCGAGGCTCCAGAAGAATTCACAGACCAGGATCGGTGCAAGTATTGCCCCGTACTGTGCCCACTTTTCCCCTGTCATGGATAGGACAAACGTCGTCCGGAAGCCGTCCTTTCTTTTTGCATGGACGTACAGCCCAAGGATGATCACCGCCTCCAGCGTCTGTGCGATAGCCGTCGCAACGGCAGCTCCCGCAACGCCCATTTTGGGGCATCCCAGTTTTCCGAAGATCAGCGCATAGCTTAAAAGAGTGTCCACTACCGCGTTGAGCAGGGTCGCGTACATCGGCGCCGAAGCGTGCTTCCTGCACCGCAGCAGAGTCGCATACAGCATGCTGAACGCCCTCGGGAGATATCCGATCGCAACGATGGACAGGTAGATCACCGCCTGATCCCGCGTCGCCTCATCCTCCGTATAGATTCCCATGACCGGACGCGCCGCCAGCGTACTGATCCCCAGAAAGACGGCCGCCAGAGCAATTCCAAATACCAGATTCAGATAAAAACTTCTGGCGACCTCCCGCTCATCCTCCTTGCCGATATATTGTGCGATCATGATGCCGGCGACTGCAGCGATCGCCGACAACAGGACCGAATAGAGAGAGGAAAACTTTCCGGCAAGTCCGATGCCCGCGATGCTGGTTTCCCCAAGCTGCCCGACCATGATCTGATCGACCATGCTGAAGGAAGACTGAAGAAGTCCCTGCAAGGCTACCGGAATCGCGATCTTGAAAAATTCCTCGCCAAATCCTTTACTTTTACTTGTATGGTTCATTTTTGTTCCCTTTCCTTCTTTTCCATGCCCGGGCTTCTTTGTTCTGCCTGCCTTCGCGGATTTCATCTTTCCTTTGGCAGATCACTCTCATCGATGAATGATTACATTCTTTATTATAGGCGTAGATAACTGTTTCTTCAAAGGTTAAACGCGTAACCCACTACAAAAAAAGAGAGCATATTTTGGTAAATATGCCCAATTCAATATTTCAAGATGTTCCAGAAGCTATCTGAATCATTTTATCCTTGTGCTGTCGCGCTCGATCAGAGTGACCGGCAATCGGTACACAAGCTCCGTCTCCTCGTGCCTTTGCAGCTTTTCGAGAAGCTCGATGGCAAGCCGCGCCCGGCTCGCATGATCCTGCCCGATCGTCGTAAGCTCCGGGACGGTCTGCCGCGACATCATGCTGTCGTCGAACCCTGCGACTGCGATCTGCTCCGGCACGCGGATATTCTCCGTATGCAGGAACTGCATCAGGTCGACTGCATAGTAATCCGAGACGGCAAAGACTGCGGTAACCCGGAGCAGCTCGCTTCTATGCTCCCGGTAAAACGCTCTCCGCTTCGTCTTCTGGATCGGAACGACCATAAGCTCTGCCTCCGGCAGCGCCTCGCAAAGTCCCAGATAGCGCTCATGGTCCATACAGATATCGTTGTCCGCTATGCAGAGCACCTTTTTATGTCCCAGCCTCTTCAGATATTCCCCCATCTGCCTTCCGCCGTCGTAGTGGTCGATCACCAGATTGACCAGTCCGTGTCCATCCTCCAGATAGCCGTCATAGATCACGAAGGGAACCCGCATATGATCTCGCAGTTTCTGATAATCCTGCTCGCAGAAACCGATCAGGATCAGCCCCGCCATATTCCACATCGAGGCAAACCGGGCGATCTCATTCCAGCTTTCCGTCACCTTGACCATCATAAAATAGCCGGCTTTGTCCAGCTCCTTTGTCAGCGAATTCAGCGACGCCGCCACAAAGCCGTCCTCGAGCGTATGTCCCTCGTACTTTTCCCCGCCGTTCACGATGACGCCGACGATCCGGGAATCATTCTGTGCCAGCAAAATGCCTGCCATGCTGGGGATATACTGTCTCTTTTCCAGAAGCTCCTGCACGCGCCGCACCGTCTCATCCGATATTTTCTTTGTCTTTCCGTGGATCACGTTGGAGACGGTCGCTGTGCTCAGCCCCAGCTCGTCTGCAATATCCACAATGCGAACCCGGTCTTCCAAGTCTGCCCTCTGCCTCCTTTAGTTCTTCTTCACCGTCTGCGCAAGCAGCACCAGAAGATCCACGATCTTCTCCATCGACTCGACCACGCAGTACTCAAATCTTCCGTGGAAATTGTGTCCTCCCGCACAAAGATTCGGGCACGGCAGACCCATAAAGGAAAGTCTCGCCCCGTCTGTGCCACCCCGGATCGGCTGGATCTTCGGCACGATGCCGAGCTGTTCCATCCCTGTCTTAGCCGCCTCGACCAGAAACATATTTTCCGGTTCGATCTTCTCACGCATATTGTAATAGGAGTCTTTCACCTCTGCCTCCACACTGCCCTGTCCATACTTCTCGTTCAGACGGTCTGCGATCTGCAAAAAGAGCTCCTTCTTCATCTCAAATTTCTCTCTGCTGTGATCCCGGATGATGTACGTCAGCTGTGCGTTTTCTTCGTCTCCCTTCATGCCGGTCAGGTGGAAGAAGCCCTCATACCCTTCCGTCCGGTCCGGACGCTGCTGCTCCGGGAGCATCGCATTGAATTCCATCGCCAGAAGCGCAGCGTTCTTCATCTTGTTCTTCGCCTCTCCCGGATGCACATTGATCCCGTGAACTGTCACTTTGCCGGCCGCCGCATTAAAGTTCTCGTATTCCAGCTCACCGATTGCTCCACCGTCCACGGTATAGGCGTAATCTGCCCCAAACCGCGCAAGATCAAAGTGATCGACGCCTTCCCCGATCTCCTCATCCGGGGTAAAGCCGATCGCGATCGGACCGTGCTTGATCTCCGGATTTTCCAGAAGAATCTGCGCCATGGTCATGATCTCCGCCACACCGGCCTTATCGTCCGCGCCCAGAAGCGTCGTTCCGTCCGTCACGATCAGCGTCTGACCGACATAATGCTTCATTTCCGGGAAAACAGCAGGATCCAGCACGATCTGCTTTTCCGGATTCAGAAGCACCTTCCCTCCGTCGTACTTCTGCACGAATCTCGCCTTTACATTTTCACCGGAGCAGTCCGGTGAGGTATCCATATGCGCGATAAAACCAAGCGTTTCGGTTTTTCCTGCCGCACTCTGCTCCAGGTTGCCCGGCAGCTTCGCGTACACATAACAGTGTTCCTCGTCTAAGAACACGTCCCCTGCTCCCATCTCCTGCAATTCTCCTGCAAGGATCCTTCCCAGGTTTTTCTGTTTCTCGGTGCTGGGATGTGTCCCGGTTTCCTCGCTGGAGCGCGTATCTATTCCGACATAGCGCAAAAACTTCTCTGTCACTTTCTCTGCCATTTTTCTTCCTCTTTTCTCTTATCCGTTTCCCTTCTGCCAGACCTCAGATCATAACAAAAGGGAACTGCCGAAGCAGTTCCCTCTTATTTTACATCATTTGTCAGCCGATTACTACTTATTCTGTGATATCAGCATACATGAAGTGCCAGTAACCATAAGCGCTGTGCCATGCACCGGTAATCTTGTTGCTCATCAGATAGAAGTCATTGTAGTATGCCAGCGGGATACAGCCTGCATCCTCCATCAGAATGTCCTCAGCCTCATGTAAAGCCTTGGAACGCTCTGCTGCATCCAGTGTTGTTCTGGATAATTCCATCGCTGCATCGTAGTCCGGGTTGGTGTACTGACCATCGTTGTTACCGTTGGTCGTGCACATAAGGTCTAACATGTTGGAAGGATCGCTGTAATCGCCTACCCAGCCGTTACGAGCTGTATCGAACTCATGATTACGACGCATAGGTGTGAAGCTTGCCCACTCAACGATCTGTACGTCAAGCTGTACGCCAAGCTCAGCCCATGCCTGCTGTAAATACTCAGCAACTACTTTGTGGTAACCTGCATCGTTGGTCGTGTAGGAAATGCTCGGGAATCCCTCGCCATCCGGATAACCAGCCTCTGCAAGAAGCTCTTTTGCCTTTGCAAGGTTTCCTTCGTAGTCTGTCGTATCAATATACTCTTTGCCGCCGTTTGCGTTAGCCATGAACTCTGTTCCATCTGTATCCATCCAGCCGGGTCCGATGAAGTTGCCTGCAGGAGAATAGGTTCCCTGCATCAGTGTGTTGGCAACATAGTCACGGTCGATTGCAAGGCTCAGTGCCTGACGAACCTTCGGATCATCAAACGGAGCTTTTGCATTGTTGAAGTTGAGGTAGTAAGTACCAATGATCGGGTCAATGTAGAACTCGTCTGTACCCTGAAGGGAAGGGATCTCCTCTGTCGGAACATCCTTGATCATCAGGATCTCACCTGTCTGGTATGCGCTGTAGGAAGCGTTAGGATCCTCGATCAGGTTCCACTTGATACCGTCCAGTTTGATCGCATCTGCATTCCAGTAGTAAGGGTTCTTGCTCATAAGGATGTAGCTGCTGGGAACCCACTCTGTGATGTAGAACGGTCCGTTGGATACATAAGTCTCAGGAGAAACAGCCCACGCATCGCCGTTTGCCTCAACAGTTGCCTGCTGAACCGGGCTCAGGGTTGCGAATGCTGCAAGAGACTCAAAGTAAGGGCAGTTGTTGCTGAGGTGTACCACGAAGGTCTTGTCGTCAGTTGCCTCTACCTGAAGGGCATCCAGGTTGCCTGCGATCGCATCGTCATATCCTTCTACCATAGAAAGAACGGTCTCTGCGTAAGGAGCTGCTACAGCGGGATCACATACACGCTTCCAGCTGTATACGAAATCATTTGCTGTAAGATCGGTACCGTCAGACCACTTCAGTCCATCTCTTAAATGGAAGGTCCAGGTAAGTCCATCTTCCGATGCTTCCCATGTCTCTGCCTGACCGGGAGCGATCTTGCCGTCCTGATCGATCGTCAGAAGACACTCAAAGTTGTGTAATAACATGTTACCACCATCTACTGCGCTGTTCAGTGCAGGATCAATGGTCTCCGGGTTCGGTCCTACCTGTACGGATAAGATCTTCTCCCCTGTAGATGCTGTTGCATCTGCAGCGTCGGATGCGGCTGCATCATCTGCTGCTGCGTCGTCAGTTGCTGCGGACTCTTCGGTTGCAGCACCTGTGTTGCTGTCTGTTGCGCTCTGGCCGCAGGCGGTAACGCCAAGGACCATGGCTGTGGATAACAACAGAGCAATCATTCTCTTTTTCATAGTTCTCTCCTCCTATAGATATATTGATAAACACCGGACTCCTTGGGAATCCGATAGTTTGTCCTAATTACACTTGTCCAGATTGTGACATGCGGCAAAATGACCGGATGAAACCTCTCTGAATTCCGGCACCTCCTCTGCACACTTCTGTGTCGCATAAGGACATCTGGTGCGGAACCGGCAGCCCGACGGCGGATTTAAGGGACTTGGTACATCGCCCTCCAGCACGATTCTCTGGCTGTTTCTTGCCGTCTTGGGATCTGCGACCGGAATGGCCGAGATCAGGCTCTTCGTATAGGGATGTACCGGATGTGCCGTCAGCTCATAGCTGTCTGCCAGCTCCACCATCTTTCCAAGGTACATAACGCCGATACGGTTCGATATATGCTTTACTACCGAGAGGTCATGGGCAATAAACAGATAGGTAAGCCCAAGCTGCTCCTGCAGATCTTCAAACATATTGATGACCTGCGCCTGGATGGAAACGTCCAGCGCGGAGATCGGCTCGTCGCACACGATAAACTCCGGTTTGACCGCAAGCGCACGCGCAATGCCGACACGCTGTCTCTGTCCGCCCGAAAACTCATGCGGATAACGGTTTGCATGCTCGGAATTGAGTCCTACCCGCTCCAGCATCTGTATGATCATCTGATAGCGTTCTTCCTTGTTGGCGGCGAGCTTGTGTGTGTCGATCGCCTCGCCGACGATATCTCCCACAGTCATACGGGGATCCAGACTCGCATAGGGATCCTGGAATACGATCTGCATTTTCTTGCGGTATGGGAGCATATCTGCGAACTGCTTCTTCTCCACATCGAAGATCACGTTCCCATCGTAAATGAACCTTCCTTTGGTCGGCTCATACAGCCGCAGAAGGGTTCTTCCGGTCGTGGTCTTTCCGCACCCGGATTCTCCGACCAGTCCCAGCGTCTCTCCACGGTAGATGGAAAATGTCACATCGTCCACTGCCTGAATATATTTTTTGTTTTTGCCAAAGCCTCCTGCCGGGAAATACTGACACAAATGTTCTACTTTAACTAATTCGTCACTCATTTGTCTCTCCCTTCTGCATCTGCTCTAACTGGCACAGCCAGCATTTTGTATAGTGAACCTCGCCAAACTCCGTCACCGGCGGCATCTCTCTCAGACAGATCTTTCTGCACTCGTCACATCTCGGTGCAAACGCGCAGCCTGCCGGAGGATTCAAAAGGTCGACCGGCGTTCCCTCGATCGGAACCAGCCGCTCATGTTCCTTGGTATCCAGTTTCGGGATGGAACGGATCAGTCCCTTCGTATACATATGCTTCGGCTCGTAGAAGATCTCGTCGGTTGTCCCGTATTCCACGATGTTTCCCGCATACATAACCGCAATGTGGTCGCACATGCTGGCAACCACGCCGAGGTCGTGGGTGATCATAATGATCGCCATTCCCAGCTTCTTTTTCAGATCCATCATCAGCTCCAGGATCTGTGCCTGGATCGTCACATCCAGAGCCGTGGTCGGCTCGTCCGCGATCAGGAGCTTGGGTTCGCACGCAAGCGCGATCGCGATCATCACCCTCTGCCGCATACCGCCGGACAGCTCATGCGGGTACTGCTTTAACCGCTTGTCCGGCTCGTTGATCCCTACTAACGTCAGAAGCTCCTTGGCTCTCTCATAAGCCTGCTGACGGTTCTTATCGGTATGAAGTCTGATCACTTCCATGATCTGGTTGCCGATCGTGTAGACCGGATTTAAGCTCGTCATCGGATCCTGGAAGATAATGGACACTTCGTTTCCGCGCATCCTGCGCATCGCCTTCTCATCCATCTTCTCCACTTCGTGTCCGTTGAAGTGAAGCGTTCCGCCCATCAGCTTGCCGGGATGCGCCGTCAGTCCCATCAGAGAGTATGCCGTCACGGATTTACCGGATCCGCTCTCTCCTACGATACCGAGAACCTCTCCCTCCTTGAGGTGGATGGATACGTTATTTAATGCTTTGACCTCTCCTGCCGGTGTGAAAAAGGAAAGGCGCTCGTTCTGAATATCTACTAAATATTTTTCTGCCATATGCCCGCTTCCCTTCCTAATCTTTTAACTTGGGATCAAATGCGTCCCGAAGACCGTCTCCGAGAAGATTGAAGCTCAAAATGATCAAACTGATGATAAACGCCGGAATAAACAACAGGTACGGATATGTGTTGATTCCGTTGATCGCATCGCTCGCCAGACTTCCGAGGGAAGGCATCGGCACTGCCACACCCATTCCCAAAAAGCTCAGGAAGCTCTCCGTAAAGATGGAGGAAGGAATCTGCAAAGTCGTCGTTACGATCAGCGTTCCAATACAGTTCGTCAGAAGATGCTTGCGGATGATCTTGCCCTGCTTGACGCCGAGCGCCTTCGCTGCAGTGACATACTCGCTCTCCTTCAGCATAAGCACCTGGCTTCGCACCATACGCGCCATGCCTACCCAGTAGAGCAGGGCGAACACGATAAAGATACTGATCAGGTTCTGTCCGACAACCTTTACCCAGCCAAAGCCCGGTGTTGCCGCCAGATTTTCAAGCGGTGCCTTGAGTGCAAAGGATAACAGCACGATCAGAAGCACATCCGGAACCGTGTATATGATATCAACGATACGCATCATGATCAGATCCGTCCATCCGCCTGCAAAGGCTGCCACCGATCCGTACAGGGAACCGATCACCAGAATGATCGCTGTCGCAATGATACCTACCAGAAGGGAGATCCTGCTTCCCATCATCACACGGATCGCATAGTCGCGCCCCATCTTGTCTGTTCCGAAAATATGCGGGAACACCTTCTCACCACTGTCGATCCGCGCCTGTTCCTCCGCGGAATACTGCATCGGCGCCAGATTGTTCGCTCCCTTGATCTGCTCCTTGTAGCTGTATGGATAAAAGGACGGCACGATAAAGGAAAAGATCATAACAAGGATGATAACGACCAGACTGGTCATCGCCACCTTGTTTCTCTTCAATCTCCGAAAGCCGTCTTTCCAGAAGCTGACGCTCTCCCGCATCACCACCTGGCTCTGTTTTTCCTCTTCGGTTGCCGGGAGGAAATCTTCGGGCTTCAGCTTCAGCTGAAAACTTAATGGATTTTCTTTCATAGCCTTCGTCTCCTCCTTACTTTAACTTGATTCTCGGATCGATGATCTTGTATACGATATCGACCACAACGTTCATGATCACGATCAGGGACGCCAAAAAGATGGTGGTTCCCATGATCAGAGTATAGTCACGTCCCTGGATGGCGCTGATAAACTCTCCGCCAAGTCCCGGGATAACGAAAATCTTCTCTACGATAAAACTTCCTGTCACCGTGTATGCGAGCATCGGTCCCACATAAGTAACTACAGGGAGGATCGCATTTCGCAGCGCATGCTTGAAAAGCTGCTTTCTGCCGGAAACACCCTTCGCCTTCGCCGTGCGCATATAATCCTGCCCCAGCACATCCAGCATGGACGAGCGCATCAGTCTCATAATGTAGGCCGTCGGGTAGAACGAAAGCGCCATCACCGGCATAATATAGTTCTTCCACGTATTCAAACCGATCGTCGGAAGCACCTTCAGCTTCACGCCGAAGAAATACAGAAGAACCGTACAGATAACGAAACTAGGCACCGCGATCCCGCAGGTCGATATGACGCTGATCAGGCTGTCCAGGAACTTGCCCCTCTTGAGCGCGGCAATACTTCCAAGCGTCACGCCCAGGATCAGGGAGATCAGTACGGAGATACCGCCCACTCTCGCCGACACCGGAAACTTCGTTGCAATGATGGCAGACACCGTCCAGCCTCTCTTCTTAAGACTGTCTCCAAAGTCACCGTGCGCTGCATCCAGCATGTAAGTAGTATATCTTTGGAGTATCGGTTTGTCCAATCCATATTTTGCCTCGAGCGCCGCTGTCGCCTGAGGACTGATCGCCTTCTCCGACAGAAACGGTCCGCCCGGAACCAGATTCATCAGGAAAAACGTCAGCGTTGCCACTGCCCAGATCGTGACGATCGCAAGCAGTATTCGTTTCAGAATATACTTCAGCATAACTTCACCTCGTTAAAATGTTAAAACTGTATTCCTACTATTGTAATGACGATAGTACAATACATTTTCATATCCTAGCACACTTTTATACTTTTTTCCAGTAAAAATTTCAAAAATCGCAAGATCCGGTTTCTTCCACTGGCTTCTCGCCTTCTGCCCAAATTCTTCCAGCTGCATCCTGTCCCTGACGCGCGCCGCCAGCTCCATCCGGTAGAAGCTCTCGCCCAGCTCCCCAGCGCCAAGACCTCTCGCCTCCCCCTTGATGGTATGACAGACGCCCACGATCTGATCGTAGAGCTTCTCTTCCGCTTCGGGATCCGTTTCTCCGGCGGTGCTCCCGCGCAGGGAATCCAGAAGCTCCTCGGGTCCGGTCTGCTTTTCTGCCGCCTGTCCTGCAAAGAGACGAAGCATTTCCTCATAAAAGGCGGCGTCCTCGTCGGCATAGCGCAGCCCTTCCCCGGTATTGATCCCGTATTTTTCCAGCCGTTTGATCCATTCCGGCGACTTAATCCTCCCGTCTGTCCGCTCCCCCGGCTGTCCGATATACTGCACGCAGAGTCCCGCAAGCGCCTCGCCGATGGTATCGGAATGGGTCAGCTCCAGGTGGATCCCCACCACAAACAGGATCGTAAAGACATTGTACAGTACGAAGGCTGTCTGCGCTTTCGACGGCTGCTGCCGGAGTATGACTGCCAGCATAAAAAGTATCAGTCGTGCCTCTCCTCCTCTACGTCATAACACTCGCAGAACCTAGCCGAGAATGACGGCTTTTCGCCTGCCACATACAGGTGCTCCGTGCTTCCGAACTCGTTGATCCGGAAACTTGCGATGCCCTTTCTGCGCTCCTCCGTGTAAATGCTGGTGATCGACGTCGGCGTCGCGCAGAAACCGTGCCACAGGATCATCGGGGATACGTTGATAAGATGACTCAGCAGGACGCACTCTACCCCAAAGTGACAGAACAGCACGATCGTGTCCTGATTCGGTCTGACTGCCCGGTAATGCAGTCCTTCCCGCTCATAGCCATGTTCCCGCAGCAGTTCATCCAGCCCTTCGCAGACCCAGTCGTACTCTTTTCTGACGCCGCCGTCCTCCATGATCTTCGTGTAAGACCAGTTATCCTTATCATAGTATTTCTGCTCCCGCTCCATATCCTGCGGAAGCCAGTCCCAGCTGATCGATTTCCGGTCCTGTCTGTCCGGTCTTGCGATGCGCGGCGCAAACTCCCGCAGCCATTCGCAGGTTTTCGCCGTGCGATGCATCTTTTCCAGCGTGCAGCCGGCTGTATCCTGCGCCCGTCCGAGCGGCGACACATAGAACGCCTTGATATCCAGCCCGGAAAGCCTTTCTGCTGCCAGACGCGCCTCCTTCCATCCGGTTTCTGTCAGCGTATCCAGCTCATAATTAGGATCTCCGTGCCTTACGATCAGTATTCTCATGGGTATCGTCCCCGTCCTTCCTTTTTGTCATATAGAACCAGTATAGCACAGGAGCCTGTCGTTTGACACCTTTTATACATGGATTAAACCTTTCGCCTGTCCATGAGCTGCGTCACCCACTGCACCAGCTGCCAGCCGAGATAACCGCACAGCAGGCCGACGAAAACGCCGCCCAGCACATCGGTAGGATAGTGCACGTACAGATACAGTCTGGAAAAAGCGATCAGCACGGCAAGGACAAGCGCTGGAGGGAGCAGCTTCTTCTCCCCCGTCAGATACAGCGCCATCACCGCCGTAAAGGACGCCGCCGTGTGTCCGGACGGAAATGAGAAGTCCCGCGGCGCCCTGACCAGAAGCTGCACGGCTGTGTTGACGTCAAAGGGGCGCACCCTCGCAACAAGATTCTTCAATATTCCATTGCAGAGAATCAGGTCGATGCAAAGCGCCGCGGCAAGGATTGTGCCCGTTCTCCTCTTTCCCGGCAGCAAAAGCATCCCTAGCGTCAGCAGGATCCAGATCATTCCACTGTCGCCCAGATGGGTGATAAGACACATCACCTGATCTCCCACCGGCGCATGGATCTTCTGCAGCATATCCAATATCTGTAATTCTACTCTCATCTTTCCTCCCCATTTCTACGTGCGTTTTTTTATATGCAATACCCTTATTTATTATAACACGATTGTAATGCTTCCTTCAGGATCCGGATCACCTCGTCGTAGTTCTCCGGTCTGTGCGGAAACGTGCACTGCGTACAGACCTTGATCGTCCTTCCGTCCTTCTCCAGATACCTTGGATTCCCCGGACACTTCTCCAGATGGTACATCGGACAGTAACAGAACAGACAGTTAAAATCGGTCAGTCCGCTGTGGCACGGAAAATACCTGCATTGCCTGTTTTCAAAAAATCGATGCGAGTTTTCCATCCTCTCACTCCTCCTCTTTTCGCCGGTATGCAGCCGCCTTTCTGACAAAATTTACCGCAAACTGCGGGTTCGACGGATAATACAGATGCGGAAAGCCAAACCATCTGCTTTTGTCCTTCCAAATACACGGATACTTCCTTCCAGTCGCAGGCTTTGTCGCCAGACAGTCCGCTCCGTTGTCCTCACTGTCATAATAGTGGAACTCATGCCCTCTGACAGCTCCTGTGCCCGTCCAGGAATCTCCCTCCTTCTCCCGGATCTCCACATAGCCAAAGCGCACCAGCCGCCCTGCGTCCGTGCACGTCCCAGTCAGCAACCCCGCCATGGGATACCGCTTCCCTTCTCCGGTGACGATCGCCTCATGCAGATACAGAAAACCACCACATTCCGCAACCGTCGGAACGCCTCTTTCTACCGCCTTCCGGACCGCTTCCCTCATCTTCTCATTCCGGCACAGTTTCTCCGCGTACAGCTCCGGATACCCGCCGCCGAGCAAAATTCCGCTGCACCCTTCCGGAAGCGCCTCGTCCCTGATCGGCGAAAAATACGCAAGTCTTGCTCCTGCCTCCCGTAGCAGCCGCAGATTGTCCTCATAGTAGAAGCAAAACGCCTCATCCCTCGCGACCGCGATCACCGGACCGTCCGAAGCAACAGCCTTTTGCGCCTCCGGCTCCTCTGGAAGCGGTTCCGCCGTCCCTGCGATCTCCAGAATATCCGCAAGCGATACAGACTGCCGGAATTCCTGCGCCGACCGTTCCAGCTTTTCCTTCAGCTCCGGCACTTCCTCCGGCATCACCAGTCCCAGGTGCCTGCTTCCCAGTTCTTCCTTTCTCCTGGGAATATAACCCAGCACCCGGATGCCTAGCTCCTTCTCCGCCAGCGGCCGGATCATCTCATAGTATGCGCCGGACATCCTGTTAAAGATCACGCCTTTGATCAGCCTGTCCTTATCATATGAAAGGAAACCCGCGATCAGGGCGAGGACCGATCTTCCCATCCCTTTGGCGTCCACCACAAGGATGATCGGCGTCTTCGTCACCTTTGCCAGATGGTAGGAGGAGCCCTCCTCTCTCACGCCGCCAAGACCGTCATAAAGCCCCATGACGCCCTCAAAGACCGCAAGCTCCGCCTCTTCTTTTCCCGCGGTCAGCAGTCTGCGCGTCTCCTTCTCATCCGTAAAAAACGTATCCAGATTCCGGGAAGGCACTCCGAGCACCGTCCGGTGAAACATCGGATCGATATAGTCCGGTCCGCACTTAAAGGCGACCACCTTTTTCCCGGCGTCCTGAAGCGCCTGCAAAAGAGCGCATGTAACCGTCGTCTTGCCGCTTCCGCTCGCCGGTGCGGCGATCATTACCCGGTCAAGTTTCATCTTCCTTCACCTCCCGCATGGAAAACGCACAGATCCACACCGGATTCTCCGCGTGCATCATCTGGTAGCTGCCTCTTTGCTGCGTTCTGCACACCTGCACCTGCACCCACTCTTCCTCTTCCACGGGCAGCTTTGCAAGCAGTCTTTTCAGCTCGCAGATCGTCTCCATGCTGACCGCGTTCACCACCACACGGACTGTGGGATTTTTCCGGTACAGCGCACAGAGGATCTCAGAAAGCCTTCCGCCGCTCCCCCCGATAAAAGCGTGGCTTGGCGCTTCTAGCTGCTCGAATCCCTCCGGCGCCAGCGCCCGGACAACGCAGATGTTATCCAGTCCGAATTTCTGCCGGTTCTGCTCGATCAGCTCTGCCGCCGCCTCCTTCCGCTCTATCGCATAGACCTCTGTGTCCCCAGACAGCGCGGCGATCTCTACCGCGATCGAACCCGTTCCGCTGCCCACATCGTAGACCACGGCTCCTCTGTGAAGCCGCAGCTTACAGATGCTGATCTCCCGCACTTCCTCCTTCGTCATCGGAACTGCACCCCGGATAAACTGCCCGTCTGTCATTCCATGCGTCAGTCTGTGCGGCTGCGCTCCCGGATTCAGGATACAGCAGGTGTACAATCCCTCTCCGGTAAGGCTGCGGCACTCTTCCGGGCGAAGTCTGTAGATCGTCTGCTCCCGGTAGGAAAGCTGGTAACCGGCGTATATCCGGCACGTTTCCAGACCGGCGTCCACCAGCAGTTCTCCCATCCTCTTCACATCCTCCAGACCGGAGGTAATGAGAAAAGTCTTTGCCTGGCTTCGGATCCTGTCTGCCAGGCCGTGAAGCTGCTGGCCGTGCATGCTGCATATCGCCGCATCCTGATAGCTCTCCCCGATGCACGCCGCCAGATAAGACACGGAAGATATCCCCGGCAGGATCGTGAGCGACGCCCGCAGTTTTCCTTCTTCGATCTCCTTTTGCAGAGCCTCATGTAGCTTCCGGCATCCGCTGTAAAATCCGCTGTCACCCGAAAACAGGATAACTACCTTCTGCTCCCGATACATTGCTCCCTTTTCCTGCAATTCCCTCAAAAAGGGCAGGATCTTCTGCGCCGTGTAATAAGGTTTTTTCTGACCGCGCGGCTGGTATTCCCGTATCATCCGCTCCGCGCCAAGCAGAATATCCGCCTGCTCGATCGCCTGCCGCACCTCCACCGTCAGGCTTTGTCCGTCTCCCATGCCGACGCCTGCCAGCACGATCTCCATCTGCCCCGTGCAGGGAAGTTTCTTTCCGCACAGCTCTTCCAGCCTGTGGCACACCTCCCGGAAGGATTCTCCCTCCTCCTGCTGCCTGCTACCGATCACAAAGACCGGGATATCCTGCCGCTTTGCCGCCTCCACCTTCTCCGGGAAGCCGCCTGTTCTCCCGCTCTGCTTGGTGACAAGACACCGGATCCGGTACTGGCTGATCATCGCCTCGTTCATCTGCGCGGTGAACGGTCCCTGAAGCGCCAGAATCTGTTTGCCTGCCAATCCCTGCTCCATACAGATCTGAAGACTTTCGATCCCCGGCAGCACGCGCGCATACAGTCTCTCCCGGAGCTTTTCCCGCCCGGCGTACACGGCAAGCTCCTTGCTGCCCGTCGTCAGCAGAATGTTTCCCTCTGTCTGCTCCAGCGCGCTGACGCAGTCCTCATGGGAAGAAAAATAGCGGATCCCTGCATAGCTCTCCGGCGCCTCCAGCTCTCTTTTCAACCGCAGATAACGGGTTCCCGTCCTTTCTGCCGCCGCCCGGATATTCTCCGTAACGACGGTCGCGTAGGGATGGGTCGCATCCACCGCCACCGCAAAAGCCTCTCTCCGGAAGAAATCCTCCATCTGCTCCTGATCCATCCGTCCGCGGTGCACACAGGCGAGCTGATGATCCCCCAGCACGATCTCCCCGTAATCGGTCGCCACGCACACGGTATGCAAAACGCCCGCCTCCGTCAGACATTCCGACAGCAGCCTTCCCTCTGTCGTCCCTGCAAAAATCACGATCTTATCCAATCCGATACCCCCGCTTCGTAACCAGCTTTCCACCGATCAGCTCCGTGCCGGAGCTTCCGATAAAGACAGTAGTGAACATATTGACCTGCGCATCCCGCAGCTCTCCCAGCGTGCAGGTCACGGCTTTCGTCCCCTCTCTACCGATATTTTCCACATAGCCGCAGGGACGCTCCCGATCCATCACATGCAGCAAAACGTCGCACGCCTTTTTCAGATAATCTCCTCTTCTGTGGCTCGAAGGATTGTAGAGGGCGATCACAAAATCGCCGTAGGCCGCCGTGGTCAGCCGTTTCTCGATAACCTCCCAGGGCGTGAGCAGATCGCTCAGGCTGATCGTACAGAAGTCATGCCCCAGGGGCGCTCCCAGAACCGCCGCTCCTCCGATCGCCGCCGTGATGCCCGGGATCACCACAAGCTCGGTCTCCGGGTACGCCTCTCCCATCTCGTACATCAGCGACGCCATCCCGTAGATCCCTGCGTCCCCGCTGCAGATCAGTGCTACCTTCTTTCCCGCCGCAGCCTCCTCAAAACAGATGCGGCACCGCTCCTTCTCCTGCCGCATGGGGGTGGTGCGCATTTCTTTTCCGGCAAACCGCTCTCCCAGCAGGTTTACATAAACCGTATATCCGACGATCAGATCTGCCTCCTCCAGCGCCTGCAGCGCCTCCGCCGTCATCATCTCTTCTTTTCCTGGCCCGATCCCTACGATCGAAATTGTGTTAGCTTTCAAAAGAAATCCTCCATTCCCGCCGCGCTATGGCGATCGTCATTCCTTCCGATATGTGCTTTTCCACGATCAGGCTGCCGCCTTCCCCGCAGGCTCTGAGCGCCGCCCTCTCACACACATTTCCCACGCCGACTGTCTCTCTCACAAACGCCGATTCATGGAGTTCTCCCTCCACCTTCACAAGCTCCTGCGCTGAATACGTCAAAAAGGGGATCCCCTGCTTTCTGCTCCAGTTGACAAGCCCCTGCTCGTCCCGCTTTCTGTCAATCGACGCCAGCGCGCAGATCTCCTCTTTTTCAATCTGCACACGCCGCAGCGTCTCGTCGATATACGCGGCGATCTTCGTCTCCTCCGTCCCCCGCTTACAGCCCATGCCGATCACATACGGTCTGGGGCGCAGCCACAGAAGCGGCTCTTTGTCCGGTTTCCCTGTGCTGACGACCACATCCGCACTCTCCCCTTCCTGCGGGGTCAGAAGCCGGACATCCGCAGGCGGCATTTCCCCTTTGGCAAGGCGCTCCCTGTCGACCGCCAGCGTGACCTTCTCTCCCGCAAGCACCTTTGCCGACACCCTGGCGATCCCTGCTTTCTCCATGATACCAAGACTGTTTCTTTTTGCAAACAGGTCCACCGCGAAATGCCCCTCCAGATCGGTCGCCGTCGTGATCACCGGGATCGCTCCGGTCAGCCTTCCAAGCTCTTCCGCCAGCTCGTTGGCGCCGCCGACATGGCCTGCCAGAAGCGGGATCACATAGTTTCCCTTTTCATCCATCACAAGCACCGGCCGGTCGCTCAGCTTGCCCGTGATATGCGGAGCAACCGCCCGCAACGCAATGCCGCAGGCTCCGATGAACAAAAGGCTTCTTCCCTCTTTTATCTGCTCTCCTGCCCACGTCGTCACATCCTCGTCCGTCCACTTCACAAAGTCCGGCCGCCCGGTCGTCTTCTGCGCGCGGCATCTCGTGAATACCTGCACCTCTTCGCGCCAGCCTTCATATATTTTTTCCGCTAACTGCGTTCCCTGCGCGGTAAACGTTATCACACTAAGCATCTCCAGCTTCCTTAGCCTTTCTGAATTGTGTGGAAAAGTCCGGCGCGTACAGCCTCGACCTGTGGTACTCTCTGTGGGCGACCGCCTCCCCGACCAGAACCACCGCCATCCGGCTGATGTCCTGCTCCTTCGCCATCTGCGCGAGCGTCCCGACTGTGCCGACGCAGACCTTCTGATCCGGCCAGGTCGCCCGGCAAACGATCGCCGCCGGCGTATCCTGCGGATAGCCCCCCGCCGTCAGCCTATGGCTTAACTCCTCCAGCATCCCTGCGCTCAAATAGACTGCCATCGACGCCTGATGCGCCGCAAGCGCCTCTATCTTCTCCTTCTCCGGCACCGGTGTGCGCCCCTCCATCCTTGTGATGATCAGCGTCTGGGAGACGCCGGGCAGCGTGTATTCCAGATTCAGCTCTGCCGCCGCACCAAAGCAGGCGCTGACCCCGGGGCAGCTCTCGTAGGCAATCCCCAGCTTATCCAGCTCGTCCATCTGCTCCCGGACGGCTCCGTAGATGCTCGGCTCGCCTGTGTGCAGCCGCACCGTGCATTTCTGCTCCTTTTCTGCGCGCCGGTACACGTCGATCACCTCTTCGAGCGTCATCTCGGCGCTGTTATGGATCTCGCATCCCTCCATCGTATAGGCAAGGAGCTCCGGATTCACCAGCGAACCGGCATAGATCACGACGTCCGCCTTCTGCAAAAGCCTCATTCCTCTGACGGTGATAAGGTCTGCCGCTCCTGTTCCTGCGCCAACAAAGTAAACCATGCTTCCACCTCCTTGCTGCCTGCCAGCTCTCCGTACTCATTGTCAAACATAATACAGTCGATCTCCAGCTTTCCCTGTGCACGCCGGTCCAGATACCAGAGGATGCGTTCCATCGCATACGCCATGACCGCCTCTCTCCTGCCGCTCTCCTCCAGGATCTGCAGCGCCTGCGTGGTCGTAATACAGTCCAGGATCGCGCAGAGCTTATCGGGCTCTACCCCTTGCTTTGCGGCAAACGCGCACAGCAGCTCCAGACGGCAGTCCGCCTCTCTGGAATGGGTGTTCATAATGCCGCCCGCCACCTTGATCAGCTTACCGATATGCCCCGTCAAAAGCAATCGCTGAAAGCCTTCCTCGATCGCCATATCCACCGTCTCTCCGATAAAGTTGCTGCATTTCACGCTCCGGTCAAGATCGTAGCCATACTGCTGTTTCATAAAGTCCAGCCCGTAATTTCCGGGGGAGACTGCAACATAATCAAACCCGAGCGCCCTTCGCTGTCTCAGTTCTACCCGGATGGTGTCCAGAAGCGCCCGGCTGCTCATCGGCTCCACGATCCCGCTGGTTCCCAGAATCGAGATCCCACCGGTGATCCCCAGCCGTGGATTGAACGTGTGCGCCGCAAGCTCCTCTCCCTCCGGCACAAAGATCTCGATCTCCAACGTTCCCTTGTAATCCAGCAGCTGACACACCTGTGTCACTTCCCGGATGATCATCTCTCTGGGAACATGGTTGATCGCCGCGTTTCCCACAGGCTGATCCAGTCCCGGTCTTGTCACTCTGCCGACGCCGCGCCCGCCCTCTATCATTATCTGAAAGACGTCCGCCCGTCCGTAGGTCACTTTTGCGCCTATCAGCGCGCCGCTCGTCACATCCGGGTCGTCTCCCCCGTCTTTCCTGACCGCGCAGCTCACCTCATTTTCGCCGCGGCGGATCGCAAGGATCTCTGCCGTGTAGGGAATCCCCTTTGGCGTCTCGATCGTGATCTTCTTCTTTTTTCTGCCGGAGAGCAGCATATAGGCCGCCGCCTTGGATGCGGCCGCCGCACAGCTTCCGGTCGTAAATCCGTATCGCATCGAAATCACTCCTTCGCTCTGGTAAGTCCGTACAGCAATGCATTGCAGATCGCCGCTGCGACATTGCTCCCCCCTTTTCTTCCCCGGTTCACAATATACGGCACATCCGTCTCCAGGATCAGCTCCTTTGCGGCCTCTACATTGACGAACCCCACCGGAACGCCGATCACAAAGTCCGGCCGGAAGCGTCCATCCTGCATCATCTCATACAGCCGGATCAGAGCCGTCGGGGCGTTTCCCACCGCAAAGATCAGCGATCCCGGCAGCTCTGACGCCTTCTCCATGCTCACAGCCGCCCTCGTCGTCTTACGCTCTCTGGCAAGGCACGCAACCTCCTGATCCGCCATAAAACAGTGGGCGCTTCCCCCAAGTCTGGCAAGCGCGCTCTTGTTGATCCCGGCAAGCGCCATGTTCGTGTCGGTGACAATGTCCGCCCCGGAAAGAAGCAGCCGCTGCGCTGTCTCCACCGCGTTTTCCGAATAGCACAGCGAATGGGCATACTCAAAATCTGCCGTGGTGTGGATCACGCGCTTCGTGACCATCTCCTGCCTTGCAGGCAGCACGATCCCCCGCTCCTGTAGTTCCTTCGAAATGATCTCAAAGCTCCTTCTCTCAATCTCCTCCGGCAGCAACGCCTCGATCTTATGAATCTTATCCAATACAATCACCTATCGCTTTCCACAATCTCTCGTTCTCTTCCCTTCCCCTGACTGCCATCCGGTAATAGCCTTTCGTAAGCCCCCGGAAGTTTGCGCAGTCGCGGATCAGGATCTTTTTTTGCAACAGCCTCTCATAGAGGGGACATTCGCTGAAAAGAAGAAGGAAATTTGCTTCTCCCGGAAACACCCGGACGCCGAGCGCCCTGAGTTGATCTTCCATAAGCGTTCTCTCCTCCCTGACAAATGCCGCCGTCCGCTTCGCATATTCTGTCTGCCCGGCACAGGCGATCCCTGCCTCCTGCGCAAAGACCGAAAGGTTCCACTCCGGCAGATGTCGCCTGATCCTTACCACAAGCTGCGGCGCACCCGCCAGATACCCCAGCCGCACCCCGGGGATCGCATACAGCTTGGTAAACGCCCTCACCACCAGCAGATTTTCATATTCCGCAAGTCTTGACAGCATGGATTTACCCTGCCCGCAGAAATCAAGGAAACACTCATCCAGCACGACCACCGTATCGGTCTTACGGCACCTTTGCAGGACCTTTTCCAGATACGCGGTATCCAAAAGCCTCCCGGTCGGGTTGTTCGGGTTGGCGAGAAAGAGCAGATCCGTCTCCTCTGTCAGCGCATCCAAGAGCTCTCCGCCGGGCAAAAACGCCTCCTGCTCCTTCATCGGAAGAAAGTCGATCCTGCCTTTGCAGGCTCTGACCGCATACTCATAGCCATAGAAGGAGGGCACCGGGATCACTGTCCTGCGCGGTCTGAGCGCATGCACGACGCCCAGAAAAAGCTCGGACGCCCCATTGCCGAATACCAGACACTCCGGGGGCACATGCAGCCTCTCCGAGACAGCTTTCACAAGTCCCTCCGCCTGCTCGTCCGGGTAGTTCACACTCTTGTCCACCGCCCCATGCAGCGCCTCTCTCACGACATCCGGCATTCCCAGCGGATTGACGTTGATGGAAAAATCCAGTTCTATCTGATTTCGGTAAATATCACCGCCATGTATCCCCATCTTCCAGTCCTCTCTTTCCCTTACCGCAGCCGACAAAGCACCGCCGCCATCACGCCAAGACAGATAAGCTCACAGCTCCACGCCGTCAGATACATCAGCCGGTTCGTCCGGCGGATATCCTCGTTTTCTACCCTGCGCACCGCATCACCGATCGTCGGCTTGCTCACCACTTTACCAAAATAACTGGCATCTCCAGCCAGCCGGATGCCAAGCGCTCCGGCACACACGGATTCTGTCTGCGCCGAGTTGGGGCTGGCATGCTTCCTTCGGTCCCGGCGGTGGATGGCGAAGGCGCGCCTTCCATCGTAATCACTTCCCAGAAGAAACGCCGCCGCGATCATCAGCCACGCGCTGATCCTTGCCGGCAGGAAGTTGACTGCATCATCCAGCTTCGCAGCCGCCCGTCCAAAGTACAGGTAGCGCTCATTCTTATAGCCGACCATGGAATCCATCGTGTTGACCGCCTTATACAGCCAGCCCAGGACCGGACCGCCGAGCGCGGTAAAGAGCATAGGCGCGATCACTCCGTCCGAAGTGTTCTCCGCCACGGTTTCGACCGCCGCCTTGGCAACCTCCTCTTCCCCCAGCCTGTCAGTATCTCTCCCGACGATCATCGACACCGCTTTCCGTGCGTCCGGCAGGCTTTTCCATTCCAGACAGGCATACACCTTCCCGCTCTCTGTCCTCAGGCATTTCACGGCAAGGATCTGATAGGTCATGATCGTCTCGATCAGGATCCCCAGATACGGGTGGATCCGGTATGCGCCAAAGAGCAGGACCGCCGCTGTGCCGCCGCTTGCCAGCAGCACGCCTGACACCAGCAGCACGCCGCGGGCAAGCTCCTTTTTCGGGGAACCCTGCTTCTTTTGCAGCCACTTTTCCAGTGCGGCGATCAGTTTTCCGATCAGCCGTACCGGGTGTGGAAGCCAGTGGGGATCCCCTGCTGCCAGATCCAGCAGAAATCCCATAAAGAATGACGCCATATGGCATAAAAGCGCAAACTCTTTCTCCATCCGTACCCTTTCCTTTCGCTCCTACAGCTTTTTCACGATCTCCAGCTGCCCGTACTCCCGCCCCGGATGCAGGGTGCACTGATACCCTCGCCCCGCCGCGATCTGATAGGCAAAATACTCTCCCCCGCACAGCTCGCTGAGCAGCGCCATGATCGTACCGCCGTGGACGACCAGTGCCGCCGTCACCGGTCCTTCCTTTTTCCGGCACGCCCTGACAAGCTCCGTCTTCATCCGCTCCCATCCGAGAAGGCACCGCTCCACAAATTCTTCGCGCCCCTCGCCCTCGGGAAACGGAAGCGTTCCGCCGCTGTCGATCCAGTCCTGATAGCGCTGATCCGTCTGCAATTCCCGGTAATTCTTCCCTTCAAAGGCTCCAAAGTCCATCTCTCTCCACTCGGGAATGACCAGAGGTTCTTTCGACGGATAAAGGATTTCTGCCGTCTCCAGACACCTTTTCATCGGGCTTGTAAAAAGCAGCTCCGCGCCCGGATAGCGCCCCTCGCCTCCGGCGCGCACAAGCGCCCATCTCCCCTCATCGCAGAGCGGTTCGTCCGTCCACCCCAGATAACGGTGCTCCCGGTTCGCCTCCGTCGCTCCGTGCCGTATGAAAAAAAGTGTTATTTGATCCGCTGTCCGATTCCACATATGACACGCACCACCTCTTCTGCCTGCTCTGCCAGACGGATCAGGATCCTCCCCGTCCGTTCCCGGTACTCCCGCTCAAAAGCGTCCATCGGCACGATCCCATTGCCGATCTCGTCACAGATCAGGATGCAGGAAGGATTTTTCGCTGTAAAAGTGTCGATCGCCTCCTCCGGGTCTTTTCCCTCTCTGAGCTGCTCCCGGATCAGTTCATGCAGATGGTTTACGACCACGCACTCCCCCTCTGTATCCGGCAGTCTGCCGTCAAATACCAGCTTCTCAGGGATCGCCTTCCTGCGCAGGATGTAACGCAGCTTTCCCTGTGCGTATCCGCCGATCACCAGTTTCATATCATCCCCTCCTTCTTTTTCTCACCGGAGCAAAATATCCAGGATCGCTGCCGCCGCCAGGATGCTCTCCTCGCACACCAGGATAAAATATCCAGCCGTATCGCCGGTGATCCCCGACAGCTCCTTCCTGCTCCGCCAGTAATAGTACCCAAACGAAAGGAGCGCCGCCAGCGTTCCCGCGACGCCAAAGGGCACCGAGATCCACAGCATCAACGCAACACAGAAAGCCCCCTGAAGTCCGAGCACAAGCCGCACGGTTTTCTTCTTTGCCATCATGGCGGCATGGCTGAGCATCCCGTCCTTTCTCGCCTGCGGAAAGCTGACCACGCTGATCCCGCTTAGGCACCGGGCAAGAAAGAACCCGCAGCACACCACCGCAAGCGCGCTTCTCTCCTGCACCTCCGAAAGAAATGCAAGATACAACAGTCCATACAGTCCAAAACGGATCAGGGCAAACGCCCCGACATGGGGATCCTTCAGGATCTCCAGCTTCTTTTCCCGCGGCCGGAAGGAATGGAACGCATCCACCGTGTCCAGAAAGCCGTCCGCATGGAAACCTCCGGTGACAAGAAGCGGGATCGCCGCCCCTGCCAAAACCTCGCACAGCAAAGACAGTCCCTTTTCCCGGCAAAACCATTCCCACAAAAAGAGCAGTCCTCCGATAACGCCTCCTACCCACGGAAAGAAGCAGAGCATATATTCCTGATCCTCATCCTTCCACGGAAACTGCGGCATCGGAATCCGGGAATACATCGAAAAAGCAACCGCAAACGCACGGATGATCTTCATCTCATTCTCCCCCTTCCTTCAGTACAACCGGGATTCCTGAAACAACCTCCACCACACGGTCTGCCATCCCGGCAAGATTCTCATTGATCGCGCCAAGCGCCTCCAGATAAGCTCTGGTCGTCCCGTCGTACGGCACGCCGTCCTCCGCGACATTGTTTGTCACTACGATCAGATTTTCCAACTGTTCGCCCAGCTCCATTACCCCGCGCACGACCCGTTCTGTCGTCTCGTCGCAGGTCCGTATTCCTTCTTTTGCAAACATTTCATTGGCAGTCAGGTTCGAGACACATTCGAGCAGCGCTGTCGCCCGTCTCTTTCCCTCTGTGCCTTCTGCGCGATCCTCTGTCATCTGCGCGAGTGCCTTTTCTATCCCGACCGGCTGCTCGATCGTCCAAAATCCTTTTCCGCTCCGCAGCCTGCGGTGCCTCTCGATACGCCTTACGCTCTCCTCATCGCATGCCTGCATCGCCGCCAGATAGTAAAGCCTTCCCTTTTCCGAAACGGCGCAGGCACATTCCTCCGCATAGGCTGATTTGCCGCTCCCGCTTCCTCCGATCACCAGTAGGAACATCTCTTTCATCCTTTCTCATCGCTCGCCGCGTTCTGTTTCCTGCGACAGCCTCCGGTACTGTTCCACCTGCATCCGCTCAAACGTCATCCCGCTCCGGTAGACGCTGACCGCCATGTCAAGAAGCGGAAACAGCATGACCGCGCCGGTTCCTTCCCCCAGCGCAAGCTGCGCGTCGATCACCGGACTTAATGAAAGCTCCCGCAGAAGGAGATCCGCCGCCGGTTCTTTTCCCCGGTGTGACGCAAGCAGATAGGCCCTGCATCCCGGTACAAGCCGCTCTGCTGTAAGAGCCGCACAGAGACTGATCACGCCGTCCAGCACGACCGGCACATGGAAGAGCGCTCCGCCGATGCAGACGCCCGCAAGTCCGGCAATATCCAGTCCGCCGACGTTCTGCAGCACCGTAAAGGGATCTGCCTTATACAGGCCATAGCGCCCGATCGCCTCCGCGATCACCTGACGCTTCCGTTCCAGACTCTGGTCATCCAGACCGGCTCCTCTCCCCGTGACAAGCTCTGCGCTGCATCCTAACAGACTTGCTGCCACAGCGCTGCTGGTCGTCGTGTTGCCGATCCCCATCTCCCCCGTTGCAAGGATCCGGTATCCTTTCGCCTTACACTCCCGCACAAGCTCTATCCCGGTGCGGATCGCCGCCTGCGTCTCCTCCCCGGTCATCGCCGGCTCCTTCCGGAAGTTTCTCGTCCCCGGCCGGATCCGCCGGTCCAGTACCTGTGGGATTTTCTCCGGTGCATTGATCCCGATGTCAACCGGGATGGTGTCGATCCCAAAGCCTGCCGCCATCCTGCCGACTGACGACCTGCCCTCTCCCATCGCGCGTGCGACCGCGGCTGTGACCGCCTGCCCGCTCTGGCTGATCTGCTCCTCCACGATCCCATTGTCCGCGCACAGGATCAGAACCGCCCTTCGCGAGATCTCTATCGTTTCATCCCCTGTTATCGCCCCGATCTGCGCGGTGAGCTCCTCAAACCTTCCAAGCCCGTCAAGCGGCTTTGCAACGGCGTCCCAGTTGTCCCGCACCCGCTGTCTGATCCGCTCATCCGGCGGATTGATGGAACGGATGTTATTCCACTCTGGCTTCTCTGAGTATTCCATAGATTTCCTCCATATGCAGGGCGCTTCTCATTTCATCTGCCAGCCGGTCATACTGCTTTTCCTTATAGACCCGGTAGTCCTCGAAGCCCCTTGTCTCCAGGCTGATCCCCTTTCTCTCTGCCAGGATCTGAACCAGCGCTCCCGCCGTATCTCCCTCGTCAAACAGTCCGTGCACATACGAGCCGTAGACATTTCTGCCGTCTGTGGAAACGGTCTGCTCTGCCATCTGCGCCCCGTCCTCCCCTGTCTGCCGGGTTCGTCCCATATGGATCTCATAGCCCCGGAAAGAACGCCCGGACAGCTTTTGCAATATTCCCGGCACGCTGCCGATCATGCCCTCCGTCTGGCATCTTTTCTTCTCTGGAAGCAGGACCGTGTGCTCCCGCAGAAGCTCCATGCCTCTCATACAGCCCCCTTCTTCCACGCCGTCCGGATCCTCGATGTGCTCTCCCAGCATCTGATAGCCGCCGCAGATCCCAAAGACCGGAATCTCCTGCGCCAGCTTCTTCACATCCGCCTCCAGGCCGTTCTGCCGCATCCAGCGCAGATCGCCCATGGTATTCTTGCTTCCCGGAAGAAATACCAGATCCGGGTGATGCAGCTCGCCGGCTGAGGAGACATACCGCACCGTCACCTCCGGCATCTGCTCAAACACATTAAAATCCGTGAAGTTGGAGATCCGCGGATAGTGGATCACCGCAAGGTCGATCACGCCGCGCTCCTTTTTGGCAAACCTTGGCGACAGACTGTCCTCGTCCTCCAGCGAAAGCTCCATGTACGGGATCACGCCGCTCACCGGGATCCCACCCTTTTCCTCCAGCATACGGATTCCCGGCTCAAGGATGGTCACATCCCCGCGGAACTTGTTGATCAGCAGTCCCTTCACCCGCTCCTGCTCCTCCTTTGTCAGAAGCATCAGCGTTCCCAGAAGCTGGGCAAACACGCCGCCCCGGTCGATGTCCCCCGCCAGAAGGACCGGAGCGTCCACCATCTGCGCAAGTCCCATGTTCACGATGTCGTTTTCCTTCAGATTGATCTCCGCAGGGCTTCCCGCCCCCTCGATCACGATGATATCGGCGTATTCCTCCAGTCTGCGAAAAGCCTTCCTGATATCCGGTATCAGCTCCCGCTTATAGGCAAAATAATCTCTGGCGCTCATATTTCCGAGCACCTCCCCGTTGACGATCACCTGCGAACCGGTATGGCTGGTCGGCTTGAGCAGGATCGGATTCATGCACACCATCGGCGGGATCCCTGCCGCCTCCGCCTGCATCACCTGCGCCCGCCCCATCTCCAGTCCTTCCTCTGTGATAAAGGAATTGAGCGCCATATTCTGTGATTTGAAGGGCGCCACGCGATATCCGTCCTGCCGGAAGATCCGGCAAAGTCCTGCCACCAGCAGGCTTTTTCCTGCACCGGACATGGTTCCCTGCACCATAATCACCTTTGCCATTGCTTCTGATCCTTTCTTTCTCCGTCCCGCAGCTCTACCGGTTTGCCACACTTCCTTGCATATTCCAGCAGCTCCCGGTTCGCCTGATCGTAAGTTCCAAACTCCCTCCTGCAGCAGATGACGCGCTCGCACTCTTCCAGGCATTTCTTTGCCCGGCTGCGCGCCGCCTCCTCCACCGGTTCAAATCCCGGCGTGCCGATCACCTCTGCCGCCAGCGCCTTCGCCACCGGATAGTCGAGGTCATTGTCGTACAGGATGCCGGTCGCAAACGCCTGTCCCTGCCGTTGCAGCCGTCTATACTCATTCCGTCCGCTTCCACCTCCCGCTATAACAAAAACCCGTTTTCCTTCCTTCACCGCTTCCAGCTCCAGTCCGCCGTTTTCTTCATCATAGCTTCCCTCTGCGATGGCAAACAGGCGGCTCAGATACCCCGCCTGAAAGATCTCCTGCGGCTCCCCGAACCGCTCCACATATCTGCCGTTCACACACAGGATCCGGTCGGACACTCTCGCAGCGAGATCCAGCTCATGCAGGGAGAGGATCACCGTCAGGTTTTTCTTTCTCGCCATGCGCTGCAGCGTGGAAAGAAATTCCAGCTTGTAACGGATGTCCAGATAGGAGGTTGGCTCGTCCAGGATCAGGATCTCCGGCTCCTGGCAGATCGCGCGTGCCAGCATGACGCGCTGTCTCTGACCGTCGCTGATCCTTGTGAAATCCTGATCCCGGATCGCGGTGACATGTACCAGTTCCATCGCCTCCTGCACGGCAAAGTGATCCTCCCTCGACAGCAGACCGAACCGTCCCGTATAGGGGTATCTTCCCATCCCGACGACGTCCTCGCAGGTCATCAGCTCCGTTCTCATCCTTCCGGTCCACACGACCGCCATCGTGCGCGCAAGCTCTGCCCTGCCGATGCTGTCCATACGCTGCTCTCCCAGATACACCGTGCCGCCTATCAGCGCAAGCTGCCCGGCGATACTTTTCAGGATCGTGGATTTTCCGGCGCCGTTCGGGCCGATCAGCGTGAGGATCTCTCCCTTTTTCAGCGCAAACTCTACGTTCTCGATCAGCGGCTTTCCATCATAGCCGACACTCAGCTTTTCTGTTTTGAAATAGTATTCCTTCATTCCGTTCTCTCCCTGCCGCGTGTTCCCATGATCCAAAGGACCACCGGAGCGCCAAATACCGCTGTGACCGTGCTGATGCTCAGCTCCGTCGGTGAAAGCATCCTGCGGGACAGCAGATCACAAAACAGGCAAAATACGCTTCCTCCCAGAAAGCAGGCGGGTATCATCAGAAGCGGTCTTGTGCTTCCAAGCAGTCTCTTGATCAGCTGGGGAACCGCGACGCCCACAAAGGAGATCGGCCCCGCAAACGCCACGACGCAGCCGGACAAAATGCTGGAGAGGATCACCAACGCCACGCGGAGCAGACGGATGTTGACTCCCAGGTTCTGCGCATAGGATTCTCCGAGCCGATAGGCGCCAAGCGGCTTGGAAAGCCATAGAACAGCTGTGAAGGCAAGCGCCGTCACCACCGACATGACCGTCACCTGATCCCAGTTCATCCCGGAGAAGCTCCCCCTCGACCAGTTGTGCAGGTTCACGATCTCCGCATCACTTGCAAACGTTACCACAAACTCTGTGACCGCGGAACAGATATAACCGATCATAATGCCGCTGATGACCAGCATGGACATATTGCTGACGCGGCGCGACATGATCAGGACAAACCCCATCGACACCATGGATCCCAGAAAAGCCGCCGCCACCAGGAACGCCGACCGGACCGCTATCCCACGCCCCATGCAGAAGATCATCAAAAGCGCCACCACCATCTTGGCGCCTGAAGAAATCCCAAGCACAAACGGTCCGGCGATCGGGTTGTGGAAAAAGGTCTGGAGCAGATAACCCGCAAGTGCAAGGGCGCCGCCGAGCACCATCGCCGCGATCGCCCTCGGCATACGGATGTTCCAGAGGATGCCTGTATTTGTGCCGCCTTCGCCCCGCATGGATGCAAGGATATCCGCCGCCGGTATCGACACGGTTCCGATGCAGAGATTCGCCAGCAGCAGCAAAAGCACGCCGCCACCCAGTATCAGAAATGCCGCCGTATATTTTTGCTTTCTCCGCTGTCCCTTTTCCATCCCGCACCTCCTGCGCCTCTCTCCGTCTATCTGAGCCGAAAAAGATAGGTCATTTCCTGTTCATCCTTCCCCGTCAGCATCCGGTGGATATCCTCGGTCAGCTGCCCGACCGCCATCGACTGCTGATACATATCGTTGGTCGTACAAAAGACATTCCCCTCCTGTACCGCCTTGAAATCCTTCAGCACGCTGCACTTGTCCGTCAGCTCTTCCAACGTTTTGATCCCTCCGTCGATCGAACTGTTGTAGATCAGAAAATCTGCCTCCCTTGCCTTGTCATAAAAATCTTCGATCTGCATATTCATCGTCGATCTCCCAGAGTCTGGATCCCCTGCGTCCTCCGGTACGTAGGTGCCGCCTGCGATCTCGATCATCTTCGGGATATAATCGGTGCTCTGCCTTACCTGCACCAGTCCGTTGGAGGTGATATAGAAAAACGCTGCCGTCTTATCCGTGCCATTCTCCTTCGCCACCTGCTCCAGCGTCGTTTTCTGTTTTTCAAACGCCTCCTCGGCTTCTTTCTCCCGTCCGGTCAGCGCGCCGAAAAAGCGGATCCACTCCACCCTGCCGAGCGGGTGCTTCTCATAGCTGGAATACTCGATCATAACCGGGATCCCGAACTCCTGCAGCTTCTCCATGACTTCCGGTGCATGCAGGATCATCCGGTTTTCGATGGCAAGGGAACACCCCTCCGAGACGATCTGTTCATAGTCGGGGCGGTTGTACTTCCCCGCATAGCGGATCGTTCCCTGTGCCATCGCTTCTCTGGCCTCCCCGATATACCAGTTTTCCTCCTTCTGCGCGGAAAAGCGGATAGTCGAGAGCGCGTCCAGTTCACGGAACATATCCATCACCCCGGAAGATACCAGATACAGATCCGACACCGGTCTCTCCAGGACGATCGTCCCGGACTCCACCCCTGTCGGCGTCTGTTCTCCCTCTGGCACAAGCAGGATCTGCGTTCCATCCACCGTTCTCAGCATTTCATACCCGCCTTCGTAGTAATCCACGCCGAAATTCTCCGCGTACGCCAGTTCCATGCTGCCCTGTTTCTCCAGGTCGGCAAAGACGGGTGTCTCCTGTTCCACCGCTTTCTCCGTCTCATTCACCGCCGTCTCCGATGATACGGCTTCTCCGGACGCAGAATCGGAAGAGGGACTGCCACAGCCATACAGCCAAAGCAGTCCCGTTATCCAGAGACAGCAAAGCAAAATCTTTCTCCTACTTCCTGTCATGTTTCTTCTCCTTTATTCTGCCGGCTGTAATGTATCCGCATGAAAGGTGATCGTATACTCCACTTCGTGCGGCGTGCTCATCGCCACCGTATCTCCGATGACCTCGATCGGTTCATCCAGCGCTGCCACCGGGATCTCAAACACAGAATTACCGTCCGTATTGACCGGCAGATACTTTTCGCCCGCTACGATCATATAGTCATAGTTCGGGCTGCTCCACTCGATGCGCGCCATCATCTCTCCGTCTGCCGCGGTAAGCTCTGCCGGAGACGTGATCTGCGCCCGGCCGCTTCCCCCTTCCATGGAAAGTTCTACCTGATAGCTGCCGTCCTCTATCCCGGCGTTTTCCGTCTCCTCTCCCGTTTCGCCTGCAAGCGGTTCCGGGTCGGAAACCTTCACCTTATGGTCGTACCACTTTTCCTTCGTCCCGATCAACGCCAGATCAAACTCTTCCTCCAGCGCGGGAACCGGGACGTCAAAGCCGTACACCTCTTCCGTCAGACCGTCGCTGTACGTCACGGTATCTGTGGTCGGCTGCAGCAGCTCTGCATCTTCTTTGGCAGCATCCTCAGAAAGTCCCGGATAAAGATTCACGATCTTTTTCGAGTTGAGCGAAATATGGATCGTCATCTGGCCGTCCTCGACCGTCAGCGTTCCCTTTCCGTCGCACGCCTCGCTGACGCGGAACATGGAGCTGTCTGTCGCAAACTTCGCCGTGTAAACCCCATCTGGAAGCTCGACCTGTACATCCTGTGTCTCTTCTGCTTTGTCTGTCTCCGCCTCTGCGGTTTCCGGTTCGTTCTCCTGCGCTGTATCCGCCGGTGCTTCTTCCGCCTCTGCCTCTGCCGCCGGTGCGGCAGACGCTCCCTCTGCGGGTGCGTCTGTCTTTCCGGAACAGCCCTGCCAGAGAAGACCGGACAGCAGCAGTACGCACACTGCCGTTATGTTCTTTCTCTTCATTGCTTTTTATCTCCATTTCAGATCCGCCATGGGCGTGATCCCTTATTTCATTGCGTCTGCTGTGTGCTCAACATAAATCTGCTGAATATCTGCGATCCCGCCAAGTCCGAGCACCTGCGTATCAACGCTCTCAAACTTGCCGGACGCCTGGAACATGCTCAGCCAGGAATCTTCCTCTTCTCCTGCCATATCGTTGTTCGCATGATCTCCTGCTACAACCATCAGCGGACGAAGCACGATCTTGGTATAGCCTGCCTCTGCTGCCGCATCGATGACTGCCTCACAGGCTGTCTCCTCCGGCTCGCCCTCCACGGTTCCGATAAATACGTTGTCGTAGCCAAGCTCGCCCATCTGTGTCTGCATCTGGCTGTAGGATACCTTAGCGGAATGGGATGTACCATGTCCCATAAATACGAATGCCGTTCCATCCTCTTTCGCTGCATCCAGACTGTCGTATCCTGCTGTCTTAACTGCCTCTGCGGTAAGGATCTGGGCAACTGCCTTCTTGTCATCGTTGATAATGGTCGCGTCATCGCCCACTTCTCCGAGCAGCGGTTCAGCGATCTTTACGCTCTCAAACTGATCCTGGTACTCTGCTACTGCCTCTGCCAGCTCGTCATACTCAGCGCCGTGCATCAGATGCGTCGGCTGTACGATCAGGTTCTTTACCCCATTTGCTACCGCGCGGTCAAGCGCCTGCTGCATATTGTCGATGCACTCGCCATCTCTTGCCTGTACATGGTTGATGATAATCTGTGCTGTGAATGCTCTTCTCACGGACCAGTCGGGATATGCCTCCTGCAGCGCATCCTCGATTCCCTTGATATCTGCCACACGGCTGTCATTGAAAGAGGTTCCGAAGCTTACTGCCAGGATCTCATTCTCTCCGATCTCATCCTCGTTGCGCGGGTCGTCCTTGGAGGCGTCTCCGGTATCTCTTCCGAAATAATCGGGATCTGCGTTCTCTCCCTCAACCAGCTCCTTCTGTGCGTCGGTCAGTGCATCCCATGCCGCCTTTGCGTCTGCACACTGCTTGTCTGTCTCGTCGGTTCTCTCCTGTACATAGATCGCATCGATCAGTGCCGCTACGTTATCTGCTGCCACCTTGTCTGCATCCTCCCCTGTTGTCTCCTCAGCTTCCTCTGCTGCGTCGGTCTCTTCCTGCACATCCGCGGTTTCCTCTGCGGTATCCTCTGCAGCCGTCGTCTCATCCACGCTGCTCTCCTGCGCTGTGCTCTCTGCTGTCGTCTGTGCGCTTGTGCCGCATCCGACCATGCTGCAGCCCACCATTGCTGCCATCAACATTACTACTGCTCTTTTTTTCATAATTCTCCTCCTTCGACAGTTTCCTGTCCTCTTTTCTCTGTCAAACAGAAGCCGGAAAAAATATCCAAACCAAAAAAACCCTTTTCCTGTAACAGGTAAAGGGTTTGTACACAAAGAAAACACAGACAGGTCGCCCGAAGGACCATCTCTGCTCTTACACGTACAACCAGTTACTCGTGGCTTGAAACAAACGTTTCCGTACAGCCATCAGGCAGGTCTCCCGGCTTAAAGATCATCGCATCCGCCATCTTCCCAGTTTCCCAGTGATATATCGGCCTCAGCTCCCTGATTACGGTGACGAGTTCGTACAGGATTCACACCTGTTTCCCTTTTCACCGAAGCCAGCCGGACAACTGTCCGACTGCTTCGACACCTGATCGCTCTCTATTCAACTGCAGTCAATATAACATATTTCTACAAAGTATTCAATCAGAAATTCAAGGGCGCTGCAAGCCGCTCTGCGCCTTCTCCTTCGTGTCGTCCGATTCGTCGTACGCATCGTAAGTCGCCTCCGGGTCGTGGGGCTTTTGCTTTCTGTCCGAATGGCAGACGGTGTCCGTATGGGCAAACACAAAATCCAGATCGTCCGACCAGCCGGTATGTCCGCTGATGACGATCAGCTTCCGGTTGCGGCTGCGCAGGTTCTGTTCCAGCATTGCCAGCGACTTTACGGCAAGTTTGTTATCCTCCGCCAGACCGTTCAGGAAGCTGCAGCCTCCCTCCGGTCCGAACCAGATCGTATCCCCGGTGAACAGATACCTGTCGTCGATCAGATACACCAGATGTCCCCAGGTGTGACCGGGCACCAGGATACATTCAACCTTGATGTCTCCGATGGTGAAGATGTCTCCGTCCTTTAGCAGTACCTTTTTGTTGTCGATCGTCACCTGCGGCAGCTTGTAGCATCCGCCGTACACCCTGCGGCGCACCTCTCCCGTCAGATAACGGTTCTCGATCTCTCCCACATACAGCGTCGCATGCCGGAACAGACCGTCGCTGTCTCTCTCCACCGCGCCGACATGGTCGGTGTCCTGATGCGTGATCAGGATCTGTCCGATCTGTGCCGGATCAAGCGACAGCCGCTCCATCTTTTCCCGCAGACGCTCGTAATTGTAACCTGCGTCGATCATTATCGTCTGCCCGTTCCTGGTATAAAAGAAAATGTTGGCGGCAAATTCCCGAATGCAGAGCACATGCTCGTCGATCCTTCCGGTATTGAGCGGTTTAAAGATCTCCTTCCCCCGGAATTTAAGGGACATAAACTTTTCCTGAAACTTGGATGCTTTTTTTGACATAGCGGTCTCCTCTTTTCTTATCGATCCTCCGGCAGGCACTTCCCGAAAAAGGTGCGTCCTGCCGGACTGTACTTTCGATCTTCCCTGTCAGCGTACACCGAAAAAGACAGTCGCCGCTTTCAAATAGATGCTATTTTCGCTTCCCTTGAAAAATCTTCGGAAAAAAAGTAAGATAAGTACAGTTTACAGATCTCAGAGAAAGGAGAACCGCCATGAAAACGGAACATATTCTGATCGAAGATCATCTGCTGATGCGCTCCGCATATGCCACGCCCCAGATCCATGCGCACACGGCGATCCATCTCCTCGTTGCTTCGCACGGCAATCTGCACTGCTGTATCCGCAGCCGGCAGATCGAGACGCAGGCTCTCTTCATTGCCTCGGACGTCCCCCACACCACCGCTTCCGAAGACAGCAGTCTTCTGGTGTTCCTCTTCGATGAGACCAGCCAGCCGGTTTTCCCATCTGTTCAAGGCTCAGACCGGTCTTTCCTTCAGTCACTATCTGGTGATCCTAAGGATGCGCAAGTTCTATGAATTCTATCAGAAAAATCCGGACATCACCTCCTGTGCCATGCAGGCCGTGTTCGACTCTCCGTCACATTTTGCCGCTGTGTGCAAGCGTCAGATTGGCATCACCTTCTCCGACTTTATCGGCAGTACAAAGTAGGGGTGGATTTTTGCCGAACATTAAAGAAAGAGACCGCCTTCCGGCAGCCTCTCCCTATCGCTTTTCTCTATTCTCTTGCCATGCAGGTTTTTCCCTGCCACATTCTTTTATAACTGGAACTGATCGATCAGCTCTTTCAGATGCTGCAGACCCTCTCTGTTATTCTGCAATCGCTCGTACCCCTCGGATGTCTTCTGTACGGCGTCGCAGGATTTCTCCGCGATCAGGTTAACGCCCTCTGTAGACTGGTTGATCGTCTCGCTCACGTTCTCGATTGTCTCTGCGATGTCGTCGATCTTCTCGCTGAGCTGGGAGATCTCGTCGTAGATCTTTTCCATAGCTACGGCAAAGGTGCTTGCGTCGTCCTCGTACTTCTCGCCCACTTCCTTGAAGGAGCTGTAATCGGTAACTACCGTCTTGTCCAGGAAGTCCATGATCACACGGATGCACTCTGTCATGTTATCCACAGCGGCGTTAACCTCTTCCACGATCTGATTGATCCCGTCTACCGTCTGGAAGGTCTGCGTTGCCAGCGTGCCGATCTCTGTCGCTACTACGGCGAAGCCTCTGCCCGCTTCCCCGGCTCTTGCCGCCTCGATATTGGCGTTCAGTGCCAGCAGGTTCGTCTGGGAGGAAATGTTCCGGATGTTCTCTGTCAGCTCGTTGATCTTTGCGACCACCTTGGACTGCTCGATCGCATCGTCCGTTCTCGCCTTCATGGACTGGTACACTTCCATCGTGCGGTTGCTGGAAGTCTCTGTGGTGTCGCGCAGCTTTCTTGCGCGTTCCTTGACCTCCTTCGACTCCGTCTGTCCGTTGCGGGACAGGTCGCGGATTCCGGTCACATTCTCCTGGATCGCTCCGATGCTGCTCACGATCATGCCTGCGCTCGCCGTTGTCTCTTCCATGCCGGCTGCAAGCTCCTGTGTCGTTGCCGAATTATCTTCAGAGATGGCATTGTTCTCTTTCATCACGCCATCCAGTTCTTCCATATTGTGAAGCATGCCGTCCCGCAGCTGCTCCATATCGGTGACTAAGGAACGGAGCACGCCGCGCATCTCGCTGACCGCCTTCGCCATGCTTCCCGTCTCGTCCTTACGCTTCACCAGCCTGCTTCCATCAGTCGTCTTCTGGAAGTTCAGCGCCGCCGTCTGCTTTACGATCGAGGTGATCTTTACGATCGGTCCTGCGATGCTGTTTCCAAGCACGATTCCCAGAACTACCGATACCACGATTCCGATACACATCGCTCCTATGGTCTGTATCGCCACTTTTTTGGCGTGTGCCGTCACTTCGACGGTCGGCACTGTGATCGCAAGATCCATTCCGATATCCAGCTTGGAAAACGTCATATAGTTTTCTTTTCCATTCCACTTGTAGCTGATTACCGTGGACTGGTTCGCATCGTCCGACATGAACTCGCCAACCTTGGCAAGCGCTCCGTTGTCATAGGTTGCCAGATCGGTTCCGGCAGGAATCTCTGCGTGGTGCTGTATCGTTCCATCGTTCTTCGCAATAAAGGAATAACCGGTGTCAAACGCCTTGATCGCATCCGTGTAGTCAGTTATCTGTCCAAAGTCGATATCCATTCCGATGATACCTACGGAAACGCCGTCCACATACAGCGGTACGACATAGGAGATCATGTAGATATTGACATTTTCATTCAGATACGGATCCATCCAGATCGGCGCCTTGTTTTCTACGGGGATATAGTACCATCCAACGTGTGCGACGTCGTCTTTGTCATAGATACTGAAGTCTGTCGGCGTAACGCTCGTAAACTCAGACTGCGTATCCGGTCTGGTCAGGAAAATACCCGATGTCGGGCTGGTGAAATCCGGATTGTAACGTATGTATGCACAGATCGCTCCATCCGTATGCTCTGCAAAGGTGATAAAATCATCGCGCAGGCTCTCTGTATAGCTGTCCACATAGGCGCTGTCTGACTGGAACTTCTGAAAATCCAGATTCTCCAGCGCTATGTCGCTGACTGTGTCGACCGACTGCTCAATACGGGATACCAGCGCGTTGATCTCACCGCTTGCATTTTCGCAGGTCATCGCCAGCTCTTTTCGTGCGTCATCTGCAGTTGTCTTACTGGAATATCCGATGCTGATCACACTGATCAGGATAGATGAGATGAGTGAGCACATGATGATGCTGATCGTTACTTTTGCTCGAATTGATTTCATAAGACGTCCCCCTAACGTATTTTCTATACCAGAACACGTTTCCGTCCCTTCTTTTGTCAGAAAACACCGCTTTCTCTTCCTGTGCAAAATATTTGTCCCGCGTCCGGCATATGTTTCCTTATGGTATACAAACCATTATTATCGTAGCAAAAAGTAACAAAAAATGCAAGTATTCCCACCCGTTTTGCCGGGGGATTTTGCCGGGGGATTCTTTACTGGTAAAACTTTCCTTTATAAAAGTTTTCATTTCCTGTCTTTGTCGCTGTCAGACGAAACATCACGCACCCGTCCGGGCAGACAAAATCCTTCGTGTATCTGCCGTTGCCGCCGATATTTTCCAGATCGCCGCCGCTGCGGATCGCCTCCATCGCCGGATACATCACCAGCATCGCCTTGGGGCAGATTCCAAATCCCTGCTCATTGACCGGACAGCCGTACGTACAGGTATACTTGTCCCCGATCTCCTCCCCGTTGCGGCAGTAGTGCTCCGTGTGATCTCCACGCAGGAATCCGGTCACCTCCACCTCAAATTCATACTCCTCGTCATACCATTTTTTCATCTTTTCTCCTCATTTCTGCGCACGTTTTTTCGCATAACAAGTTTGTGTCTGCGCTTCCTTCTGTCCGGCATTCCGGCTCCCTACTTTCCATGCTTTCCGGAGCTGTTTCCCGCCGGTTGTCCTCGTACAAGGACTTCATTCCATTTGCTATTTTCAGAAGTTCTTTTCTGACAGACGCCGGTTCCAGAATTTCCACCTTATCGCCGAAGGTGAGCAGCCAGACGATCAAACTCTCCTCGTCCGAATACTTTTCCCGGAAATACAGCCTGCCGTCAGACAGTTCCCGGAAACAGTGCGGTCCGAACTCTTCGACCAGCTTCCACTTCATCTCTGCATCAAATATCGCCTGTACCTCAATGTCCGGTGGAAAAAGGCTTGCAATGGAAAGATCCGGCATCGGCACCTCCCGCCCCTTAAATTCCTGCTTCCCGATGACCAGAAGGTCCATCCGGTTCAGCTTAAAAAGCCGGAAGTCCTCCTTTTTCAGGCAGTATCCCCACAGATACCAGCTCGACCACTTAAAGATCAGATAATACGGCTCAACCTCGCGGTCACTGACGCTTTTGGGCGCATAATAGCGGAAGGCAAGGATTCTCCGCTCCTCGATCGCATCCTGAATGGTCGTCACCTTGGGCGTGATGGAATCCTTATACCAGGAAGAAAGATCGATCAGGATCGAATCTCTTCCCGTGATAAAGGACGAGGCTCCCGATTTGATCTTTTCCATGAGCTGGCTGTAGTAATGGCTTCCGCTCACACTGTCAAGACTGCGCAGTCCCGCCATGATCCCCTGCATATCTCTGGAGGTCAGCAGGGTTCTGTCCATCCGAAAGCCGTCCATAATGCGGATCCCTCCGCCGGTTCCCTGGATCGTCTGTATGGGGATCCCCGCCTTCCCCAGCGCTTCGATGTCGCGGTTGATGGTTCTCCGGGAAACCTCAAACTTTTCTGCAAGCTCCGGCGCTGTGACCAGATCCGTCTGCAAAAGAATGGAAAGAATCCCGATCAGTCTGTCTATCTTCATAATGAACTCCTTTTTTCTACTCTAACAAAACAAACAGGACAACACTATGTCCTGTTCATTGTAGCATGGAATTCTTTTTTTCGTCTCCCCCGCAAATATCTTCCACGATGCTCTCCAGATCTTTTTCTGCACAGATCCGCACCTCGCTCAGGACATCCGAAAAGTCCTTCTCCCGCCACCATCTGCGCATTTCCACCTCTCCAAACTCCTTACAGTTCGGCTTTGTCTGATGCCGCCTCAGGGTTTCCTCAAAGGGCAGATCAAAATAGTACGCATCCACTTTTTCATACAGCCTGGTCGCCAGCTCAAATACAGGTCTGTACCAATCCGCGTACATGATCCCTTCCAGTATCACCACTTCACTGTGACTCCTGCCATATTTCAGAAGCTCTCCAATCAGCGGGATGGCCTCCGAATCCGGGCCATCCTTCACCTGCAGCATATCCCTTCTGACCACATCCTGCGAGATCAGCATCGTATTACTTCCAAATCGCTTTTGCAGCGCCTTCGCAACGGTCGTCTTGCCGCTGCCTGAATTTCCCCTGAGAATTATCAACCTTGCCATACGCACCTCTTCTGTTCCTGATCTGATTATATACCTCCGTCCTGCTCTGTGTATAGCAGATTTCATTTACTTTAAATACCATTTGACATAGTATCTAATACTATGTATAATAATGTCTCGATGATTATACAAAATGTAACACTTAGGATCTCCTTGCAGCAGATGATCTTCCGTATAAAATCCTCCTGCGCGGTTATCCTGGAAAATATGAGGAAAAATCCATGTTTCAGATCATTGTAGACTCTGCCGCCAACATTCCGGCACAGCTTGTAAAACAGTACAACATCAACGTGATTTCTTTTGTCAATTTCGTGAATGGGAAAAGCGTGACATGTTTCGACCCGGATCTCACGCCGGAAGAAGAACGGAGCAAAGGGAAAGAATATTATAACGCGATCCGCTCCGGCGCCGAGGTAAAAACCGGCCTGATCAGCAGCGGCGATTTTGAAGATTATTTTCGGAAGATCATGGAAAAGGGAGAAGATATTCTCTATATCTCTCTGAGCAGCGGTATCAGCGGCACCTTCAACTCCGCCCGTATCGCCGCGGAAGATCTGATGGAGAATCCGCCCGAAAACCGTAAGATCCGTCTGCTCGATTCCCTAAACGCTTCCCTCGCGCAGGGAATCCTTGCGATCTATGCCAGCGAAATGCGCGAACAGGGCATGGAGGTGGACGCCGTTGCCGATACACTTCAGTCTTACCCTGCCCGCATGAACGGCGTCTTTACCGTAGGCGATCTGAAATATCTCGCCCACACCGGACGGCTCAGCGGCTCTGCCGCTCTTGTCGGCAATATTCTGAACATCAAGCCGATCCTTCGAGGCAACAGGGACGGCTATATCGTACAATACCAGAAATGCCGCGGACGCAAGGCCGCGCTCAATACGCTGGTTTCTCTTGTCTGCGACAACATTGTGGAGCCGGAGAAGCAGATCATCGGCATTGCGCACGCCGACGCCTACGAGGACTCTCTCTACGTGATGGATGAGATCCAAAAGAGGGTGCACGTGCGCGATTTCATCAACACTTCCTATGATTATTGCACGGGAAGCCATGTTGGACCGGACACAGTCGCCCTCTTCTTTATGGCAAAGGATCGGGAACTGGGCGGGGCGGAATCCTAATTCCGCCTCCCCATTATCAATAATTGCCTCCCTATTTATCAAACACATTTCTATCTTCTATAAAGTATAATGCTTTTCACTTTATATCCAAATTATGTGGATAGCTATACTTATTCTGTCTCCAGCAGTACCGGGCTTGCTCAGGATGCCTTTACTGAACTGGTGACCCGGATTAACTGACCATTTGTTACCAAAGAAGTGAACTATGGATACCTGTTTTACACCCCAAATTCCTTTCTGCATATTGCTCCGGCAGACGCTTTTGCGCCTGTACTACCATGCGGTAAGCCTTATCTTACCAAACAGTACGGCAACCGCATCTGACACACCGCTTACCGGAAACCGTCTGCTGGTAAAACAACAGGCGGAACAGATTCTGACGGATTATGGCAACCATATTCTTCGCTATGCCTACTCTTATCTGCATAACATGAGTGATGCTGAGGAAATCTTACAGGATACGCTGGTGCAGTTTCTAAAGACTGCACCGGTCTTTGAAAGCAAAGAACATGAGATAGCCTGGCTGCTGCCCAGAAGGAAGACCTTTCCTTTGTATGGGAAGCGGTCAAAAGTCTGCCGGTAAAATACCGGGAAGTGATTCACTTATTCTATTATGAAAATTATTCTACCAGGCAGATTGCTGCTGTCCTCCATAAACCGGAAGCAACCATCCGCTCGGATTTACACAGGGGACGTGCCCGCTTAAAAGAACTGTTAAAGGAGGTATACGACTGTGAAGAAACAATATCATGAAATCATGGATAACCTTGTTGTGACAGAAGAAATGCGTGCCCGTATTCTGCCTGGGTTATCCTTTACTCCCCAGCCGGATGTATCGGAAAGCCTTACTGCCGTCAATGGCATTACCGAAGTTTCTTCCTCTGCGGAACTGTCTGCCGCCGTTGGTTTCCCCGTGGCAGAAGTAACCGGACTGCCCTTCACCCCATCGGAAGTTATCTACTGCTCCTACTGGGATGAAATGGCACAGACACCGTTCTGTTAAAGGGCGATTCAGGTCTTTATACCCTGGCAATCTGGCAGGATACTACTTACTCTTACTCCCTCTCCCTTTCTGAGGGACTTACCAGCGAGAAGTGGGTACCATTACTGGAAAGCATCCGGTAAAAAAGCGGGAGCAAATTGACCGGAATCCGGTTAATTTGTTCCCGCTATATCTGCCACCCCTGCTGTGATACTCTCTATCTTCTCTGTATCTCCGGATAGATCAGCAGAGCCGCGCTGACCAGAAAAGCCAGTCCGATCCATATCTTTTTCTTTTCGGCGGCAAAATTCTGCTCCACGATCACGTAATCAGAGATCACGTTCTCCAGATGAAACCCTTCATTCTCCGGCTCTGCGTTTTTGTACCATTCTTCGTTGCGCTCCACAGGTGCATGAACCACTTTTCCGGTAAACAAAACCTCCTGCGCCTCGCCGGTACGGCACAGTTTTTCCAGGCGTTTCTTCGTCTCACTCCGCCAGATCAGGAGCTGCGCATATTGACCATCACTGACCAGGACCGTATAGAAATCGTACTCCCGTCCACCCGCCAGATAGGTCTGCGACACGCCAAATCTTCTTCCATTTCCCAGATTTTTGACCGTGATCGTCACACAGGAAGCCACGTACCCTGTCACGCATCCTCCGGCGCCCATTTCCCTTCCAAACGCACTAAGCGGCGTCGCACTTTTTTGCTGATATAACGCCCTTGCTCCTGTCAGTACAAAAAAGACGCCGAGCACCAGAAAAAGAACAACCGCTGCGGTTTTCTTATTCCACTCAACCGTAATCTGCATACCCTGAATCCTTCTGTTTCCCCTTTAGTTTGTCCCGCTTTCCGAATCCTTGCCTGGATGCCCTTTTTCCTCTTTGATCTCCCAGTGGATGAGGAAGGTCAGCGCCGCCCGCAGTCCGATGATACCGGCGACCGTCAGGATCTCTTTCCAATCCCGCACGATGACCGTTTTCAGGATCTCACTGCAAAGTTTGAATTCCAGTCCGACCGCCAGTCCCTGTGCCAGCGTGATCTTCATATCCGGTTTCCGGCGCACATAATTGTAAAATCCCTTTACCCCGGAAATGATGATAACGGTTACTCCTACAAACTCAAAAAACAGGATCGCGATCTCTACGATATGCTGCATGATCGTTTCCAGTACTGCTACAATCTCCATAAGCCTTTTCCCCACTGTGAAATACTGTCTACTATTTCACTATATTCTATTTTCACGTATTTCACAATCCCCAGAATCCTTATTGGCTGTCATCTTATAGAAAATTGTACTTCTTATGGGGTGCCTTAAATACGGACATCCACCGGCGTATAAGGATTGCTTTCGCTCTGTGTTTCGGAGCTTTCCTGCCCTGCCTGTGCTTCCTTGCCAGTATCTGTCTTGTCCGTCTGATCTTCCTTATCGGTCTTATTTTCCGCATCAGCCTTATTCTGGTCTGCGGCTTTCGCTAAGTTATCTTTTGCCTCTGCTAAAGTATCCATCTGCGCCTGTACTGCTGTCTGGGCCTTTGCCTGCAAAGCGGCAGCCTCTCCCTGCTTTTGCTCCACAACCGCTTCATCGCTGCTGTACTTTGCTTCCGTTTCCAGTACTCTTGCCTTCCCTTCCAGCCTGCCTGCTGTACTGCTCTGGATTTTAGCCTGTTTTACGGACACATCTGCCCCGATCATTGCCTGCATGGTTTCGCCGGACAGACCGCAGCCCGTGCTCTGCGCTGTACTTTGCTTCTGCCTCGTATCCGTGCCTGTTTTTTTCTGCTCCTTTTCCTGCTGTTTCTTCTTCCGCTCTTCTACCTGATGCTGGCGCAGTTGATTATTCCAATCGGCTATCTGTTTTTGCAGTTCCTGCCGCTTCTTCATTTTCTCTTCTACTGACATCCTGTCATTCGAGGAAAGTTCCTGTAACTGCTTCTGCGCACTGGCAATCTGGCTTTGCAGACTCTTGCTTACCGTATCACCTGCACCCGCCTGGGAAAACATTCCTGCCTGCATATTGGTTGTACCTGTTCCATTCACTTTCATACTTCCGTGTCCTCCTGTTGTTTTGTTACTCTTTGTTTCGACATCGGATTTTGTGAAATAAAGGGAAATGTTGTGAACAGGCTTTTTTACGGTGTGAAGCCAGACTGCCCCTTTCTTACGGCAGCGCTCTGGTATATTTTTTCATGGTAACTGCCGCATAGATCATAACAACAAACTCCGTAATCGGCATGGCAAACCATATAGAGTCTGCGCCCGCCAGTACCGGAAGAAGGAATATCAGTATGCCACTGATGACCGTTCCCCTTGCCACCGACACAATAAACGCTGCCCTCGGCTTCATGATAGCCTGAAAATAATAGGTGGAAAAAATATTAAAGGGCAAAAGCAAAAAGGACACCGCATACGTCCTGACAATGTCCGGAGCTATCTTCAGTATTTCCGGTGTCGGATTCATAAAAATCCGCATATACAGGTTTGGACATGCCATACTCAATACCGTCCAGAACACCCCGAAAAATGCTGCCGTCCATAATGCCAGACGAAGTGTTTCCCTGATACGCTCTCCTTTTTTCGCGCCAAAGTTCATGGAGATGATAGGCTGTGCTGCCTGCCCCACACTATAAGCGCAACACTGGACAAAGGTGCTGACATTGATCACCGGTCCATAAACCGCAAGTGCGTTGGCACCAAGATATTTCATAATCTGCCGGTTGAACAGTATGGTAAGGATTCCCATTGCCACATCGATAAAAAAGGTGGAAAAACCGGAAACTCAATATACTGCGTGGATATTTCCAATTAGAATTTTTGGGGTTTCTATAATAACCCTAGTGGAATCTCCCCTGCAATTTTATCTGCGATTTTCTCATTTTTATACGAAGGATTCAACTTTCCTTTTGCATACCGTAAATAGGAATCCGAAGTCTTTTCCACCAGAAATGCTGTAAAAAACTGTTCCCAGCTCATATATCTTTCACTTTCAATGTATTCACTTGGATTCTCCAATACCGTCACAATTTCTCTTTCTCTGACAACTCCCGATTTTAGAATCAACCACTCAAAAGACTCCGGCAGGTAGAGTACCGCATTTTTCTTTGAAGCCAGTCTTTTTACCACCCTGTCCATTTCGGGTCCAAATGCTGCTCCATCAGCAATCACAAGCACTCTGTCTTCTCCATACTGGCTCAAAACCTTGAAGATATTCGATTTTCCTTTTGCACTTACTGCCTTCCATCCCTTTTCTTTCCCTATATAGGCAAAAAATTCATATCCTGCATTGGAATCTTCTACGATAACTGTCTTCGGGCAAAACTGTTCCACCCTCTCTGGTCTGTCATAAATCCGATAAAATTCCTGATAAGTTTTCTGTAATGTCCCATATTTACCAGAAGATTTTATTCCATAAATTTCATCTACACTATAAGGAAGTGCCGGCAGACTTTCCCTGGTTACAATTACATAGTAATTATCTGAATGTTTTACTGCATCTGCAAAATCATCGGTTGCCACAAACGAATTTCCCTCATCAATAAATACTATGGAATCCTGTATTGTTTGAAGTAACACTTTCCACTGCCTTCCCTCCAGAACAACACATTCTTTATCACATTGCAACGTAATTCCACTCTGTTCGCCGTTCTCATAATACTCCTGAATTAACTCAACCAGTGTTGTTTTTCCGGTGGCACTGTCCCCTTTGATAATGGTAATGTTCCGACAAATTTCAAATTTATATTGGAGGATATTATTTCCAACTGTAATACTATGTTTCCCTTTCACACCCTTCCTCCTTATACATACTCACCGGCAGCATCTACCAGTTCTGTCATATCGTGTACAATCCTGCCATTATTGATAACTTCAATTTCAAACGTTCCATTGCCAAAATCCATGAGATGGCGCAGATTTATCGTTATATCTTCCCGTTCCCCCATTTTCAGCAGCCATTTTGCACAATTATCCCCACAATTAGAAGCGTTAAATAGATGCTCCCTGTCTTTGTATATCAAAATCAAAGTCTTTACTCCACCAGACAATTCCCTTGGTGTAATGGGTCCTAATACAGGACTTTCTATCATGTGTGGTCCGACTACTACTGACTTATCCACATCCTTTATCATCTCTGCCGAAAAGGAATCTGTTATCCATTCATCCTGAAATGTATTTTTAAAATAAACCGCTGTATTATAAATAGCTTCTTCTTTCTTTCCAAAGAATATCTTTAACATACTACTCCTGTCCTTTCCGTTAAAAGGTTGCTATTCTGCTTCCGGAAACGAATATCTGTTTTGACACTTATATCATATAGTATATTGCCAGCAATAGGCATTTTCAAGGAGTAACTACATCATCAGCATGATACTGAGCTGAAACATATGATCCTTTTGCTCTACCGCAATGTCACCATAATATTTCCGGGCGATTTTGCGCATGTTACGCAGTCCGAATCCATGATTATCACCATCTGTTTTCGTGGTGCTGGGAAGCCCTGTGTCCTCTGCTACCTCCACGGGGTGCTGTACCCGGTTTTCTATTTCTATAAAATAAACATTTTTCCTGCGATAAGAAGAAAGCCGGATATAGGGTCTGTCACAGGAAACCGTCCCTTCCATGGCATTGGCAATGGCATTGTTTAACAGTACACTGACATCAAACGCACTGATTTTACTCTCTGTAGGATAGTAAAAGTCACAGACAAAGACAATGCCTTTTTCTGCCGCCTCCTTTTTCTTACTGTTTAGAATCACATCGGTAACCGGATTGCCGGTTCTGATTTCTTCGGTATTTTGCTGATAACTTTCTTTCAGGGATGACAGATACGTTTCCAGTTCCTCCTGCCGGTGTCCCTCATACAGGCTTTCCAGTACCGCTATGTGGTTTCCTATATCATGCTTGAGCCCCCGGATGTCCCGATACAGTTCTTCTACATTCTCAATATAATGTGTCACATTCTCAAGCTGCTGTGCCAGAACCACAGCCTCTTTTTCCTCCTGCTGTTTCTCTTTGATTTGTTGATATACGATAAGCATCAGAAATATGACCAGACAACAGCCTGCCTGGTACAGAGTTTGCAGAATCGTATAGCTCCTATGCTCATTCCAGATATATTTTCCCGTTGCATCCAGATAAAAATCGGAAAACAGAGTAAAAGCAAAATACCCTGTCAAGGACATAAAAAGTACAATCAACAACAGTACCAGTTCCCTGCCGCTTACCTCCTCCGCCTTATTCCGATATTCTTTATGAAGTGCGGTTATCATTCCATATAAAAGCACCCCGTCCAGCACACAGGTAAGCCCTTCCACTATCAGATAGCTTCCCCATTGCAGCCACGGATGCTCCAGCATGAAAGGTTTATTTATCCACAGAGAAAATGCCATCTGCCTTGGTAGCAGGGACATACCTCCGGCAATCCACAGTATGAAGTACAACACGATGCCTAACACCAATTTCTGCCGCGGATTTCTCCTGTCTGTCAGGTACATAACCGCCAAAACTGCCAGCATTCCCAATGCCCTGGGATAATAAATTTCCACAGGAACCACATATAATAGAAGCATTACCACCATGTAAGTGATACCAATGCATTTTCCCCGTCTTTTTGGGCTGAGAAAAGGCTTCATTCCCCGGAAAACAAAATATCCTTCCAGAATAAAACTTACAACCCGCATGAAATTGGAAACAACTGCCCAGTATTGCTCCATTGCCAAACCATACCTCTCCTATTTTCTTCCCCTTTGGTTATATTTCATATATTCCCTGACAAAAACCGGAAACTTCTGTTTGGAAATCAGTGCTATTCCACGCTCCAGATAGATAGCTGTGGCATTGTATTTTTCCACATACTGAAGGTTCACAAGGTATGCCCTGTGGGGTCTGAAAAAGGAATCTCCTACCTGCCTCTCCAGCTCAGACATTTTTCCATAATATTCAATGTCTTCCTTTCTCGTATGTAGCACAATCTTACGGTTAAACACTTCCGCGTATACAATATCTTTACACAACACCCTGTTTCGTACACCGCCGTTTTTGACCAGTACATACTTTTCCTCTGCGGGTGTGTCGTGGCATTGCAGACGTTCCTGTTCCTCCTGCCACTCCTTTTGCGCCTTTTTCAGTACCTCTGTAAACTTTTCCTCCGGGATTGGTTTTACCAGATAATGAAAAGCTCCCACATCAAATGCCTGAAAAACATAGTCCTCCAATGCCGTCACAAAAATAAGGATGGTCTTCTGCTGCCGGCTGCGTAGCTGTCTGGCAACTTCCATTCCATCCATACCCTTCATCTGAATATCCAGAAATAAAATATCGATTGTCTTTTCAAAGGCAAGCAGTTCTTCCCCGGTTGCAAACAGACAGATATCCGCTTCTTTTTCCACGCGACATACCCGTTCTGCTATCCACTGCTGCATTGCCTTTTCATCATCACATATTGCTATTCTCATGCCGTTTTAATCCCCATTTCTGAGTAACTTATCAGGAAGGGACGATGCGAAATCTAGCTTCTTCCCTTTGCTGCATTATGGCATATATCGGCTTTTTTATCCGTTCCCGACAGCAATATGCGCCAACCGCCCTTTTTATGTTGTGAAAACACTAACAAAACGGAGCGTCCCTTTCCTAATTACTATATAGGCTCGAAGATTTTACCCTTTGGGAATAAAACGCTTTGCCTGCCATTGGATATGGATAACGTGATTTTTCAGTTGTATTTTCAACCAATACATGGTATATTGAGTATACAAAAAGGGAACCACCGATAGACGGTTGCCCCATTAAATCAATCAACTAAAAATAGTCGCTCAACTTGTCAGGTCGGGGCGGCTATTTTTGTGTCTTACTATTATCTTTACCAAAGGAATATCCTAATCCAAAGCAGGTTAAGCCGAAGCTCGCTACTGCAACAAAATCAACAATACTCATATGGCTTAGCCCTCCTTTCCATTGATTCCCTTACGGGTTTCTATGTAATCGGAGGGTCACAGTCCCTCCGCAGAGGATCAACCGCCTACCGTTATGGTGGCACCCAATAGAATTTTATCATATGCACCAAGCATTTTCAATGCAAATTCATCATTATATCGATATTTTTTTATCGATAATGTACTCTGTTTTCCTCATATCGGTTCTCCTGCTCCCGCCCTTCTGCCGGATAGCCGCAAGGCACCAGGGCAAAAGCATTTAAGTTCGCCGGAATGTCCAGTACCTTCCGCACGGCTTCCATTCTCCCCTCATCCGGGGAAATGCCCATCCATACTGCACCAAGTCCCAACGTATCTGCCTCTAACAGGAGGTTTTCAACAGCAGCACTCATGTCGATATTGAAATATTCCGGAGCTATGCCCTCTGACCGAAAACAGGGAACAAACACTACCGGAGCCTCCTTTGCACATTTTGCATATGGAGATGCCTCTGACAACTGCCCTATGAGTTCTTTGTCGGTTACCACATAGAATTCCCAAGGCTGTTGATTGCATGCAGAAGGCGCTGCCATTGCCGCTTTTAGCATCATCTCTATCTTTTCCGGTTCTACTGCTCTTTGTTCATATTTTCTTACACTGATTCTGTGAAAAATGCTGTTCATGGTTATCTCCTTGTTCTAAATATTTATAGTAATGTTTCCATATCCTGCTTATTATATAATAACCTTCGTATTTCCATTATTTTACTGCTGCCATCATCTATAACCACATACCAGATAACATAATTCTTTACATAAATTCGATAATATGGATATCTCCGTTCCATTAAAGAATGATACGGGATATAAAGATAAATACCGTAATTTACACTTTTTTTCAGTCATTTACCCTCCTACGAATCCTGGAAAATACTTCTTCATGTGTATATCGGCTATTATCTTCTGTGGCTGCCTGGTCTGCTTCGTCCAAAGCGGTCTCCACTCCTTCTGTCAGCCTCGAATATGCTTCCAGACTTAAAACAACCATAGAGCCATACCCATTTTTTGTCAGATATACCGGTTCTCCTTCTCCCACAAGGCTCTCTATCTCTGTAAATTTATTTCGCAAATCCGAAATCGGTCTAATCTGTATCACAGCTATCTCCTATCATAACTTTATCAAAATTTTATCACCACTACTATTTTACCCTGATATCCGCATTTATACAATCGTAGAGTGAAATTTCAAAAATCTTTTTCCCTAACAATACATATCCCGGCAGTTTTCATTTATCAGTTTCTCAGCGTTATTGGTACTCCCATTAATTACTGACAATATTTCTTCTGTAATGTCAGATTTCCAGAATGTACTTCCGAATTGCTACGCTAATTCTTAACAATCCTTGTCTCTATACCTCGATTCTGCGCCCGTAAGCGTATTCCGGGCTGTGGTAACGGATCACTTTCTGAAACCGGTTCTGCCGGATCAGTTCCCGGCACATCGCATCATTCAGATGAACCGGATACCTGCACATCCTCATCGCTCCGCTATCGATCAGTCTTTCGCTCAGACTGCCTTTATCCACTGTCCCTGTCATCATCCCGGCAGCTCCCAGCTCCAGCAGTTCCATAGCGCGCCTGCCGGTCTCCCCACGCAGCTGCGGGTCACTCAGGAAAATGATCCCTTCCTTTTCGTCCGCATCCGGCTGTACCTGCCGCAGCGGTTTTATGGACGCACATCGATACCATTTTTCTTCGTGCGCTGCGATTTCTACCTGCCTGCAAAAGTGCTCATCCCCGTAATAGGTCTGTCCGGGCAACAGCCGGTGTAAAAGACAAAGCAGATCCAGCCCGCGGCCGTATTGGGGAACGGGGAGAAACACCAGCGGCATTTTGTCAAGGAGTTCTCGGACTGTCAATGCAGCCTCCTCCCGGTCATCGCCTTTTTCCGGCGTCCATGTGCCGTAAGCGCAGTCCAGCACTGCCATTGCCATGCCGCCGGAAACGCTTCCCTGTTCAAACTCACGCATAATATAGGTCGACACCACCAGCGTGTTGGGCGGCGCGATCAGGCTGGCTGTCACCAGCTCCCGGAATGCGATGATAAAGGTCATCATAAATCCTGTCACGATTCCCGGCTTTATCAACGGCAGCGTGATGTGCAGCAGAATATACAAAGGACTGCCGCCAAATACCCTGCCTGCTGCGGTCAGGCTGTCGCTTACCTGCGTGAGGGACGAGGTGACATACTGAACCGTATACGGAAGAAACAGCACCACATAGGCTAATACCATGATCCCCAGCGTATTGTAAAGCGGTATGACCTGATAGATCTGATTCCAGAACAACATGATCCCGATGACCAGAACGATTCCGGGAAGCATCTCTGGAAGCAGGCCAATCATCTCCACCACCCTGCGCAGCCGCGATTTTGACCTGTGGACGCTCAGCGCAAGCAGCGTTCCCAGCACCGCACAGATCGCCGCCGATGTGACCGCAAGGAACACGCTGTTTTTCAGGGCGCTTATCCCTTTGGTGTTCTCCGTGAACAGCTCTATATAGTGCCCCCAGGTAAAATTGCCCGGTGCAAGTCCATAGCCCCGCAGATTGATCAGCGACGTCGATATTACGGAAAAATAGGGCACGCCGATCGCATAGTTTCCACTCAGCAGCGGCAGAAAGATCCTGCGCACCCTCGCCCCGAATCCGGCTCCAAACACCGCTCCGGTCTCTTCCAGACTGGAAGGAATGTTCCGCATGGCATTTTTCAGCATCGTCAGCATAAACGGAAACACATGCAGACTCATAACGAGCACCAGTCCGCCCAGGGAAAAGAATATCTTTTCGCACCCTTCTGCTGCCGGGAGAAGCTGCTGCAAAAGCCCCTTCTTCTGCATAAAAAGGATCCAGCCCATCGACGCGATATACGGCGGCGTCATAAAGGGGATCATAAAAATAATATCATATACTTTGTACTTTGCAAATTTCGTGCGGGAAAACAGATAGGCACGCGGAGCCGCGATCACCGTGGAAAGCACCACCACCAGCACTCCCAGCAAAAAGGAGTTTCCGATCATCGTTACATTTTCCGTATTCCTCAGGATGTTCCACGCGTGATACAGATCAAGGCGGCCATCCATGATGACCGCCTTTGCAAATATCGCAGCGATAGGACATACGATCAGAAATACAAGCACAACTGCCAATCCGATCAGCACGAAATGATTTTGATCTTTGTCCGTTTTATTCATACTGCCACCTAATTGTTTGCCGCGCACAATTCATTTACTTTTGCTGCGTCGTCGCCTGCTTCCTGCATCATCTGATCCCAGTTCGGCGTGATCTGCGGAATATCTTCCAGGTTGGTACGACCTTCGCACTTAACATCGCTGCGTCCCGGCAGTAAATAAGCGTCTGCTACCAGCTTCTGCGCCTCGTCGCTGAAAAGGTAATCGATGAAAAGTTTCGCATTGTCCATGTTCGGAGCGGTTTTCAGGATCATCGCCGGTCTGGGATTTACGATGGTTCCGCCTGCCGGATAATAGATATCCACCGGCTCTCCTTTTGCCTTGGAGGAATATGCATTATAATCCACTCCCGCGACCAGCGCGCCGACTTCTCCGGTCGTTACCGCTTCCAGCGCCGCCTTGTTGGCTCCCGGAACAGTCATTCCGTTTGCCGCCATTGCCTCTATGGCGTCCCCTGGAACTGTTCTACCTCAATTCCGGTCGAAGCATAAAAGCCTTCAGCCAGCTTATCGGCAAGTCCTGCCGGAGAAGGCATATATACCGTTACATTTCCGCTTCCTGCTGTATCCGTCTGTGCCGCATCCGCTGTTGTCTCCTCTGCGGGTGCTGTCTCTTCTGCCGGTGCCGTTTCCTCTGCCGGTGCTGTCTCTACGGCGTCTGTCTGCACTTCATCGACCGTCACATCTGCCGTAGTCCCCGTGCTGCCGCATCCTGCCAGGGATACGCTCATCACCATGCCTGCCGCCAGCACTGCTGCCATTGTTCTTTTCTTCATAATTTTTCTCCTCTCATAACGCAAAGTAATTTATATCAACCACGCTTGTGGATGAAACCCAATTATACCGCCACGATCGCATCCTTGGGCAGATACAGTGGAAGCACGTTTCCTACCTTATCCTTCCGGTGCGTCACATACACCCATTGCTTTCCCTGATGCTCCAGTTGAAGCTGGTAGCTGTTCCCAAGGAACTGAACGCCTCTGATGATCGTCTGAAAGCACTTTCCGCCTTCGACCGGGATAACCCGCGCAACAGGGCGTCCAGCGTGGACAGCGGCTCGTCAAACAAAATACAGGACGGCTCTATCACGATGGCGCGCGCGAAAGCAACTCTCTGCTGCTGTCCACCCGAAAGCTGAGACGGATAGCGCGCTGCAAAGGCATCCAGCTTCACCGCATGGAGCGCACGGTGCACCTTTTCCTTCATATTCTCTGTCCTGCCCGCCGCGCGCAGTCCAAAAGCGACATTTTCATAGACCGTCATGTGCGGCCACAGCGCAAAATCCTGAAAAACAAATCCAAGACCTCTTTTTTCGGGTGGAACCTGGATCTTTCTCTCCGCCGAAAAAATACACTTTTCTCCAAAGTAGAGCTCTCCGCTGTCCGGAGTCTCCAGTCCTGCGATCATACGCAGCAGAGTGGTCTTGCCACACCCCGACGGGCCAAGCAGGGTCGTCAGCCTTCCGCCGGATATTTTCAGCGTTGTGGGCAGGATCACCTTTTTATTTCCAAACGGTTTTGTCACATTGATCAGCTTAATTTCCATAACTTCACTCTCCTGTACTTACTTGTACAATTTACCCTCCTTGCAGGCACAGCGCTATCAACTGTCCGTAAAACCGTCGTAAAATCTGTGTAAAGAAAAATCCGTGCACACAAAAAGAGCCTGATCGCAATTCTTCCATACCATTACAATCAGACTCTTCATCCATACATTTTTCTAATAGATCCACCAGCTGACCGTCCTGCCTGAGAACAGATTCTGCGGTTTTCTAATCTACACCCGGTAATTCACCTTACTGTGTCTCATCGCCCGTCTCTTCCGCTCAAGCCTCTTGGTCGCCAGCTCAGCCGCCCGCTTTTCCGCCTTTGCTCTTTTGCGCAGATTTTTCAGCCGGATTTCCTCCGACCTCTCCCGCATCTTCTGTAAAAGGGACTTTCCCTTCGAGCCTTTGGTGGTCACCACGATACAACCGACCTGACCGTTCTTGATATCCTTCCAGCCTGTTCCCTTCCGGAATACGTCCTCTTCCTGCGCGTTCGTATTCTGCTTGGTGATCTCACAGACGTCGCCGTTTCCGTTCTTATACGTCTCCTTCGTCTGACCGATCACAGACTCCTTTTGAGCTGTGTCTTTTCCAGTAGCCTGCGCTGCTGTTTCCACCTTCTGCTCATCGGCTGTTTTCTCACTTCCTGCTGTCTTTTTCCCACTCTCTGTATAGTGCCCGCCGTAAGTTGTGGTATTATTTACTCCAGTAACTGCCATAGTCTCTGTCCTCCGTACCCGTTTATCCTGCCGTGGCTGTATGTTTGCCCGGATTACATTTTCCGTTCCGCAACACTCTTCTTCCCAGCAGCCTTTACACCCGGGTATCAAACGGTCTGTATACAGATTCTTCCTCCAGAATTTTCTCTGCGGAAAGTTCGTCGCTGTTTTCCACAGCGTTTTCCGGCAATTCCTTTGCCAGGTCCTGCGCTGTGTCTTGTGCGGCTTCTTCCGTCAGCTGCTCTATCTGCGCTGAAATCTCTTCCATGCTTTCGGTCAGCTGACCTTTGCTGTCCTCGATTCCGAGCGCCTCGTCCACTGCCTCCTGCCGTCTTTTCTCTTCGGTCTTTGGCTTATTCTTCTCGACGGCCTTGGCGATCTGCTCGCCACGCTCGCGGGATTCATCCATTATATGAAGCATCTGGGAACTGTTGTATTCCTGTTTCGCCACCATGATCTGATCGTCGTAGCTGTGAAACATCTCCAGTTTCTTTGCAATTTCCTCTACAGTCATTGCTTCCCGTTTTTTGAGGTTCTCTTTCTGCGCCTCAAAAAAGGCGATCTGTTCGTCCCGTGTCTGCTGCCTATCCAGTTTATCCTGCGTGCTCTTTAACATGGCTCCGCCATTTGGCCATCCAAAGATCCCTTTTCCCGAAAATGAAATCGTATATCCCATTCTGAGTCCTCCTGTCATCCGTCCTCACACCTGTACCGGTTTCTACATCCAGATCTTTCTTTCAAAATGCTTTCTCTTATCTGAATATCGGTTCCCGGCAGGCTGCAATTCAGCCGGATGACATGAAAAGCCCTTTTTCTGTCATAAACAGAAACCTTTTAAAAGTGCTCCCCGACAAATATCCGCTTCTCGGTAAAGACGTTTCGAAGCATCTCCTCTTTTGCCCGAATCTGCACGTCCTCCCGCAGCATCGCCTCATCCAGGTTCGCGCCGCCAACCGCCATCTGTGCAAAAGCCTGCTCCGAAACCACAAGATCCGGCTCACAGCCATCGTCCGCCTTCGTCACGCCCGCTCCGGTCACGTGCCATTTTCCGTTGTTCTCCGGGATAAGCTCATCGCTGATCTGTATCACAAAATCGCAGTCCTGCGGCTTGCGGATCAGCTCCAGTACCTTCTGTGCGTTTATCACGCGCACCATGAAGTCCTGTCTGCAAATCTTTTGGATCTCGTATGCTCTGGGCGTCTGGATGATCCGCAGCAGATCGATCCCACCCGGGAGCGGCAGACGGATCTTGCCGTAATCGGATTCGAATCTTGCCAGGAACGACAGGATCGCCTCGAAGCCCGTGCGGTTTATCCAGGCACATTCGTCCACCTGCAAAACGGCTGCTTCCTCGTTGTAAACGTCAGTAAACGTGATATAGGCGACATTCTGCCCTTCCCTGTTCAGCAGGTAGGAGAATTTTCTCTCCTGATAGAGCCTGTCCACCTTCATATGCTCCAGCATGCTTTTTTCATCCCGCTGCATCGCCAGATTAAAGCGCGACGCAAAGCTCTGATAAATTTTCAGATATTCCGTCACCGGCTCTCCCAGATTCCATCGGGTCACACTTTCCTCGCACCGGTAACCCTTCAGCATCCCCGGCTCCAGTTCGTAGTCATTCTGATATGTCACGACCTCGTAGCCCTGCTTCCGGTAGAACGCATGGCTGAACGGGTAAAGCGCGGAAAGAATCTCGCCGCTGCGGTAAGCCTCCGGCAGAAGGGTCTGAAAGATCTTCCGAATCGAACCCTTATCCCGGTACTCCGGCAGGGTCGATACCGCACCGATCCCTCCGGCCTGTACCGCCGTTCCGTCCAGATACAACGCAAACTGATTGTTAATGATCCGGGCTGTCAGCGTGCCATCCTCGTCAAAAGCGCCCCAGTCCTGCAGCGTCTCCGCTTCCACGCGCTCACGTTCCTTTTCCACGCAGATCATGCGTTAGGGATTTTCTGCGGCTCCTGCCCTTCTGACGGCCAGACTGAGCCGACATCCAGCCTATTTTTTACAAGCCATTCGTCCTCCACCGGGAGGATTTTCTCTGTTCCCTCTTCATTCACCAGCGTGACGGACACCTTCGGCTTTTCCCCGGGAAGCAACGCCTCGCAGCCGTACTCCCCATCAAATATGTGTCTGATCTTCCAAATGCTCATTTGTCTGCGTCCCGTTCTCTACATATCATATGGCTTCATCGTCTCCGGGTTCCGCATCTCATGCTTTTCATAGTAGCCGATCAGCTTTCCCTCACCGTCCCTGAGAGCAACCATGTAAACATCCTTGTTCTGCTTCTCATTGTGGGAGGTATAGATCAGGTTGTTGTCTGTGGATTTCTCAAACCAGGCGATGACCTGCTCGATCTTCCCCTTGGAATCCGCGTTATGGCAGTTAAGCAGGCTTCTTCCGACCAGCGCCTTTCCGCCCCGTTTCTCATAATTTGCGATCGCCGCCGGGTTCATGTACACGATCTCATGCTCCAGATTGCAGATAACGACCGATGTTCTGTCCTGATCGATGATACTCTTAAAATAATCAAACATTTTTCCCTCCTGACGACCGTCTGCCTCCGCGTGCCAACAGTCTTGTTTCTCTTTCCGTTATAGGGATATTATAGCACACAAACGCCCCGCCATGGAATATGCAAAGCCGCTCTGACCGCCATCTTCGCTACAGCTTTTTCTCTGCCAGACGGCTCACACAGCGTTCCGGACACTGATCAGTATATGGCACGGTGCGAACAGGAGTGCAAACAGAAGCAGCAGAACATAGCCTGTAACAATCCCGCTTTCCAGGAAAAGAATGGACGGTACAACGGAAAGAAACAGGGACTTGCGGATGGAGTTCTCTTTCCAGAAAATGATCCAGCCCAGACAATAGAGTGCGACCAGTGCAGCGCCTGCGATGAGATATACGGTCTTCCCATGCGGGAACCAGAATCCCCTGTCAAACCATGGGAGCAGAAAGAACATACAGATAAAACAGCCAAACCTTCCAACCTGTTCCAGAGTTTCCACCACTTTATTCTGATATTTATTTACAAAGCCATCTTTACAGGTCATTGCAAACACGATATTCGGGATCAGAATGACCAATACCATAATAAAACCGTACGCATTAAAATACTTTTCCATCTTCAGCTTTCCTCCTCACCCTCTGCACTGAAGGTCTCACTTCCGAGTCCTTTCAGATAAGTCATGCCCGTCTTATGCAGCATCCGATAAATGTTTTCTCTTGTATCCACCACGATCCCCGCAGCGATCAGCGTTCCGATTCCCTGCGTATAGACAACCATCATCGCCACGAAATCAACCGTTTCCTCTACGGTGAGCCCCAGATTTTGGGTCAGACTCTGGTAAAAGGCATCGCACCTATCCTTTTGGGATAGAATCTGAAAGCCTTCGCTCAGGGGCTGGTCGCGGTCCTCCATAAAAAGAAAACGGAACAGATTGGGTTCGTCAAGCGCAAGATCCACCGTATTCTTCCCCTGCTTTTCAAACCGGTCTACTTCGTTTACTCCGGCAATCTTGTACTTTTCCATCACATACCGCTCTGCAAAGGGGATCAGCTCGCTCCGCAGCCCCTTCATTCCTCCAAACTGCCATGATATCGGCGCGGTGGAACAGTTCAGTCTCTGCGCTACCGCCTTGATATTAAGCGCCGCGTATCCGCTTTCGATCACGATCTCCAATGCCGTCTGTAACATGATTTCTTTTTTTATTTTGGGGCTGCTTGGCATACTCTCACTTTTCCTTTCCTGCAGGATCACTCTCACAAATGCTTCATAGAATAACAGCTATCGCAATCCGACCACTTCCATGATCACTTCGATATTTTCCACCGGTTCACTGCTCCATGGATAAGCGGCATCTTCACATCCGGCAGAAGCCAGCAGATCCTCCGCTCCGTCTCCTAGCAGTTTCTGATACGCATCGTCGACCGACGCCAGCTTCTGTGCAAAGGCAACCTGCTCATCATTGCCCTTATCGGATAACCAGGCTATGACAGCCTCCCGGATCTCTTCCGGATCAAGACCTGTCGAAGTTCCCCAGTCCAGCAGTTTTACCGCCGACTGTACCGCTGTCATAAACGAGCCGGCAGTTCCCACCTCTGTATTCTGATCGATCTCGTCCAGAATTGGCAAAGTGAGGGCTGTACTGCCCTGCTCTTCCACCTTTTGGGAATACTGTCCCAGCGCCGAGAGCTCCATCTGCATATAGGCGGACGGGTCGGTGATCGTGCCAAGATCTGTCAGCTTTCCGTCTTCCAGCTTTAACGTTGTCTCTATGCTGTCCGCAGCGCCACTGGAGCCGAGATTGGCAACAAGCGCTCCGCCGGCGTAATAATACCGGTCCCTCTCCATGCTCTCCAATACCTTGACCGCATTACCGCTCTCATCAAGCGTGTACAGTTCCAGAACAAGTTTCCCGTAAAATTCGTCCGTAACCATCGCCGTCGTGCCGATCACCAGCTCTGCCATTCCGTTTCCGTCCATATCCTTTACGGCATAGCCGATGCTCTGAAAAGGATCATCCCCGTAGCAGTCCGCCATCATGTAGTTCAGACTCTCCTCCATCAGCTTTCCGCCGTTCCACCGCTCTTTCAGCGCTACGGCGTACCTGTCGATGATACCGGCATATGCCTCCGGAATCCCGCTGCTTTGCTCTGTGCTCTCCGGTGCCGCCGTTTTCTGCGGCTCTGTTCCGGTCACTGTCTCTCCGGAATCTTCGGTGCTCTCTGTCTCCGGCTGTAGCTCCTGGCTGCTCTGCACTTTTACTCTTGAAAACGCAACGCTTCCCTTTGCTCTGTTTCCGGTCACGCTCAAGGTATACGTTCCCGCCTCCTCGATCGCCACTTCAAACTCGCCGGACGAAACATCATCTCCTTTGTATACCGGCGGCTCTGCCTCCTTCTGGATCGACAACGATATTTCCCCGGAATCCCTTGTAACCGAGACGGCAACCCATTCTCCCTCTTCCATCTCCATTTCATGGGTATATGTTTTGTTTAACATCCTAAAATCCACTGCAAAATGATCTGCATCCGTTGTCATGTTCCCCTCAAAAGCAGCAGCCTTACTGAATCCGCACCCGCTCAGCAAAAACATCATCCCTGCCAGCAGGATACATTTACCAGTCATTCTTCTTTTTTTCATAATCATCCTCATTTCCGCACACTCCTTTGTGATACCGAGTTTGTGTCAAGTGCGCGCAGACACAAATCCCAATTGTAAAGTCTTTCCCGTTTGATCTTTTGCACGTGTCTGCCCGTGGATCATATAGCCTGGTCCATTTTTCTGCTCTTTAACAGCAATACTCCCTTGATAAGGAAGATCAGAAACACAAGGGTCGTCGCGTAGGCTTCTCTTGTCAATGCCAGAAATAAGACCGCAAAAGCGCTAAGCGCCATCGAAACGGCGGTCAAAGTCCGCTGGCCCTTTTTCACTTTGCAGGAAAGCAGCAGAACCTTCACCTCCCCTGCCGCCGCAAGAGCAAGATACAGGATCCAGTAAACCGCCCGGTTAAACGCCGTCGTCTGTGTATAGACGAACAGATTTACCGAAAATACAAATCCGTCTGCCGGCTCCGGATAAAGCGGCAGAACGATCAGTGTAAGGGAAAACAGATCCAGAATACCTGTCAGCAGGTCACACATTCCCTGCATATTGGATTTATTTTCCCGCTCTGCGAGAGAAAGCAATTTCTCTCCGGACAGCAGATCGTCGATCGTCACCGAAAAATAATTCGATATCTCCTTGAGCGAATCAATACTCGGATATCCTCTCCCGGATTCCCACTTTGAGATGGCAGTTCTCGACACATACAGCGCCTCTGCCAGTTCCTCCTGTGTCAGTCCTCTGCTCTTTCTAAGCTCCTGCAGTTTTTCGTGAAATTCCATGTCAGAACCTCCCATTATGCCTCTTTGCACCACCGAATTACCGCTGCCCTGTAGATGCTATACAGACCAAAACTCAGCAGCACAGCCCCCACAATATCCGTAAGCCAGTGAACGCCTGCCACCAGCCTTCCGATCACCATAAAGGCACAAAAGGTCGTTGTCAAAATTACGGTCACTCTTTTTCCTGTCACATTTTTCAACCTGCGTCCCGTCTGAAAGACGAGCGTCGGCATCACGCTGAGTACAAGCAGCGTTGTGGAGGACGGATACGAAGCCTCCAGAATTCCTTCGATCAGAATAGGTCTGTAATTGATCGGGATCATCTCAAAGATCAGATAACCGAAGATCACGATCCCGTAGTACACTCCCAGAAACAGGATATCGCGGTCTACCTTGATAAGACTTCTTCTCCGGATCATCTGGCTAAAGCCTACACCTCCAAATACCAGACAGACTGCCACCGGCACAAGTCCCAGCCAGTCTGTGATCGCATAGATTGCCATATGCACACCGGTTATTCTGTGAAACCAGCAATTTAATGCAGCAAACCCTATTTCTGTCCCATTTTGCCCAAGCGGCTGCACATCTACTGTCTGGATCAGCCATGTCCAGATCGCAAATGCTGCCATCAGTGTCGTACCTGAAATCATCCACTTTTTTCCGTTCTTTTTCATTTTTCCAGTCCTTTCTCTTTCTGTTTTGTCTGTTTTGCCAGAAGGCTGTCTCAAACTTACCAAAGGACCTGAAAAATCAAAAGAATCGCTGTGTCACATACGCGACACGAATCGTAACATCCGCATAAATGCTGGCTTCTTGCACTTTTAGCTGACTTGACCGGAGCAGTATTCCAGGCTCATACAATTTTCCTCCTTCCTTTCCTGTTTGCGGTATCTCTTAGCCAGTGGTTACCGTTTGGTAACTCATTATTATAGTAACTGATTGGTAACTCGTCAACTGGTTATTTTGTAATCGTTTTAGAGTACTAAATTTTTACTTGGTAAAATATTTTTGCCTGGCACTAAAATTTTACCCTGCATTATTTCTTATGTGGTATTTTTCTGGTAACAAAAATATATTATAAACCCATTTACTATAAACTCGTTTATAGTATAGCATATATTTTATAAATTACCACCACAATTTAGAAAAGTCTGCTCAGACAAACGATTTTACACTCTTTCCACCCTGTACGGGCATTTCTGTCACAGAAAAAGGAGACGCATCCACTCCGGCTTCCCGGGATGCGCGGCCATAATTGCCGCCAGATATTCCTCAGCTCAAATATCCATTGCACTTCTCATATTGCATGACCGCGCAAGCTACCGCTCGTTAGTCATTATAGCACATCCTCTTTTCTTTACAAGTTATTTTTGTGTAACGATAGACACACCTCACCACCTCTACACCAGAACAAAGTGTGCGCATCCTGCCCGGTAGGACTTTATACTCTATAGGGAACGCAGCTTTCGCACTTTAACTCAGCACAGTATTTTCTATATCTGATCGAAGCCTTTTTCAGATCCAGACGGAACATTTTTTTCTTTCTGTGATAGCCAAGCGCATAGACAACGCAGAGCACCTCCGAAAATACGGTAGCCCACGCAGCTCCTCCCAGTCCCATAAAATGGATCAGCACCGGATCGAGCACCGCATTGAACAGCGTCGAAAACAGCATCCCCTTTATCTGAAAGACCGGATCGCCAAAGGATCGGAATATCGCTGTAAACTGCATATAAACGTAAATGGCAATGTAACCGGTCAGGTAGATCGAAAGATATTCGTACGCATCCTCAAAGAGCGCCGCCGGAGTGTTCATCAGCAGTAAGATCTTTTTCAGTCCCAATTCCAGAACCAGCGTCAGACCGATCGCAAAAACGCCCGACAGCAGCATTATGGTCGCGATCACGCCGTCCGTCTCCTCTTTCTTCCCGGCGCCGACCGTCTGTGAGACTAAGATTGCGATTCCGTTGCTGCATCCCATCGCGATCGCCGATAAGATCAGCACGACCGCGGTCGAGTTGGTAAGCGCCGCGTAGCCGCCTTCCCCGAGCAGATTCCCTACCCACAGACTGTCCACCAGATTATACGCCATTGTCAGGATCATGGCTGCCAGCAGCGGCGTTACCATTTGCAGCAGACTGGTTTTTGTATTTCCTTCCACAAAATCAATTTTGCTTTTCATTTTATTCCTCATTTCTGCACACGTTCTTTACGCATACCGGGTATGTGTCAAGTGCGCGCAGACACAAATCTCGTGTGTGAAAAATCTTTTGACTATGGATTTTTCACACGATATTCCTTCTTTCTTTCATTGAATGAATATCATTCATTGTTTTGGCAAAAATTATGGCAGGGTATCCCTGCCACAGAGTACTTCTTATTTTATGCCAAGCAGTTCAAACAGACAGCTTTGGATCTTCTCCCGCTTTTCTTCCTCCGGGTATGTTTTCGACATCAAAAGACCCATCTGCCCGTAGACACAGAAATAGGCGCTTGCCTCCGGGTCGGCAATCTGGATCTCCCCGCGCCGCACCGCTTCCCTGAGGATTCCGGCAAGATACGGAACCAGCTTCTCACAGGTTTTCAGTGTCAGGGCATCGTGCATCTTATGGTTTTCCTCCCGGTGGAACAGCTCGTACAACTCGCTTTTTCCCTGTTCCATGTTGGTGTACGCTTTCAGCTAACCGCTCATCTGAAGAATCTGCTCCTTCAGCGTCAGACCATTTGCCCCGTTTTCCGACCGCTTGATATTCTGCAATGCGATATAAGACGCATACTCGTCGACCGCCGCGTCGTACATCTCTTCCTTTGACTTGTAGTAACGGTAACACAGTCCCTGCGAAATGCCGATCTCCTTTGCAATATCCGCAATCGACGTTCTCTCGTATCCTTTTCGTGCAAAGACACGGACAGCCGCGTCCAAAATCTCCTGCTTTCTTTCATCCGGATTCTTCACTATGCGCATGGTTTATTCCTCCTGATAAAACTACGATACCACTTACTTTTTATTTTGTTAATGAATAATATTCATTCATTTTATCTGCCGTCTGACCGTATCCGAATGACTACGCCGTTCACCATGGACGCTGCATCATTTCCATGCTATAGTAAGGTTGATTGTGAAATAGATATTGATTACATAGCGCTTAAAAGGAGTTCAAAATGAAACTTTCCGTTTTTTACGATCACATTTTGCAGGCGGCTGAGCAGACGGGCAAAAGCCTCCCGGAACTGCTGCTGGAAGCCAAAAACGCCGGTATCGACGCCGTTGAGATCAACACGACTTACCTGAACGAACACGAAGAAACCTATGCACTGTTGAAAGCCGCACAGCTGGCGGTCAGCTGTGTCTATGAATTTTATGCCATGGATTCCAGAGACGAGACTGAGCGCGCCCGCCGTCACATTGCCACTGCCAAAAAGGCAGGCTCCGGTAAAATCCTGGTCGTTCCCGGCTTTTTTCCGGAAGCAGCTTCCAGCTATACAGCCTGCATCCACGATTACGGACAGACAGCCACTTTTTTGGAGCAAAATGAAAAAGCGCGGCGGATGGCAAAGGGAATGGAAAAGCTCATCGCTATGGCAAAGGCAGAAAACATCCAGACGGTAATTGAGGATTTCGACAGCATCGACTCTCCCATCGCCTGCGTGAACGGTATGCGCTGGTTTTTGGAACAGATTCCCGACCTGCGCGTCGCCTTCGACACAGGGAACTTCATCATCCATCACGAAAATATCTTTACCGCATGGGAGGCGCTGAAAGATAAAGTGACCCATGTTCACTGTAAGGATCGCGGAGAGCAGTCTGTTGCGGTCGGTGACGGTTATATTCCCATGAAGGAAATTCTTGGAGAAATACTCGCGTCCGGTTACGACGGCTACTTTGCGATCGAGCATTTTGACGCGGCAGATCAGGAACGCTGTATGATAAGATCTGCGCAGTTCCTGAAACAGACATTTTAGACGACAGTCCGCAACTGACTCAGAAAGGAATCCTATGATAAGAGTAACCATTTGGAATGAATACAAACACGAACGGGAATATGAAGCGATCGGCAAAGTCTACCCGACAGGGATACACGGCTGCATCGCCGAATTTCTGGGAAAGCAGGACGACTTCCGGATCCGGACGGCAACCTTTGACATGCCGGAGCACGGACTGACCCAGGCGGCGCTCGACGACACCGATGTCCTGATCCTGTGGAGTCATGCTCTGCAGGATGAATTTTCAGACGAAGTAGCCGCCAGAGTGCAGCAGCACGTATTGGCAGGAATGGGACTGATCGCCCTACACTCCGCCCACTTTTCCAAGGTCATGAAACGGCTGCTCGGCACCTCCATGACGCTGAAGTGGAAACACGGTGAACAGGAGAATCTGTGGTGCCTCATGCCCACACACCCCATCGCCTCCGGCATCCCGGAAAAGATTGAAATACCGCTCGAGGAAATGTACGGCGAATACTTCGACATCCCCAAACCGGACGATGTGATCTTTGCCGGCTGGTTCTCCGGGGGACAGGTCTTCCGCAGCGGCTGTACCTTCACCAGAGGGCTAGGAAAGATCTTCTATTTTCAGCCTGGGCATGAGGAATATCCCATTTACTATATGCCTGAGATCCAGCAGATCCTTGTAAACGCGGTGCGTTTCTGCACGCCTTCATCTGGACAGCGAAAGGACCTGGAATGTCAGGAAATCCTTTAAAGATACCGGTTCACCGTCTTTTTGTACTGTACGTAATCCTCTCCAAAAACGGAGACAAGGAATTTCTCCTCGACCTTTACGATCTGAAAATGAAACATGACCATTGCAAATACGGAAAAAAGCACTAATATCCAGTTGAAAAAAAGCAGCAAAATACCTATGTACACCAGATCGAATCCCAGAAACGCAGGATTGCGGCTGATCTGATAGATTCCGTCTGTAACCAGTTCTGTTTTATCCGTCTCAGAAGCGCCTGCGCGCCAGCTATCCTTCATGGTAAGCTCGATTTTTTCGTGCCGCCGCTCTTTCCTTTTCCCATCTGATCTGTCTGGATCCCCTGCCGTCTCTGCATGAGCATCTTGCCGAAATAACAGCCGTAAAACACCAATAAAACTATTCCTGCCAGTATCTGAAAACGCATTGTTCTCTCCTTTTCGCTTTGCCTTTCTCTATTGTCATCACGTTGCTATTGTACCAGCAGGAATGTCCCCCCACAATGGATTCTTAGTGTTCTTCCAGTAACTAAGGTCAACCGTCATTTAACCTGTCAACACTCCAAAAGCGCTTTCCCGATCACTATATTATTTTTAACATAATGCAGGCATAAACTTGGCAAACAAATAAAGTCCATCCTTTCCTGCTACAACCTCATGTGATACTTTTGCAGGCATAATAGATATTACGCCCACCTCATATTTTAGCTCTTCTCCATCATTTATGCATATGCCTGTACCAGCAATAACTTCATGTGTTTCAAGCTGAGTCTCATGAACATGATTCTTGATAGCTTTACCTGGTTCAATCCTGACAAGATGAAAGCTGAACTGTCCATCCGTTTCTTTTCCTGTAATAATATGCTTTAATTCCACCCCCTCAAAAGTTGGATGTTTAGACCATTCAATCTGTCCAAATTCCATAACCTTCCCCGGCAACGCCAGCCTGCCATTGTTAAATGCTTCAAATACTTCCTTGTTCATAGAACTTATCCTCTCTTTCCTTGTTTATAGGACAATTCTATTATTTCTTCATTTGCATGACTTGTACAAAATTGCGGACCTCGCATATTCTTCCGGCGAAATCCCCACCTGTCGCTTAAATACTCTGCATAAATGGCTCTGGTCGTAAAAACCAACAGCCGCGGCAACATCTGCAACCTTCGCTCCGCTTTCCAGTAATTCCTGAGCTTTTCTAATCCGGCATTGAAGCTGAAACTTGTGTGGTGTTAAGCCATTCTCACAAGCAAATTTTCTAATCATGTGATATGAGCTTATATGCGCCTTTTCTGACATATCTGCAATGCTGATCTCCAATTCCGGATTTCCTATAATTTCTCTTCTAATTACATCAAGTTCTCTTTCTAGATTATCTTCTTGTGGCAAACATATACTTATCATGGAATAAAAATCTGTTATAGGATAAATAGAATGCGGCATATTGAGAGCAATGGAAAACATTTCTCCTTCGCTGCAACTAAATTCATCCTGGTCTATTTTTACCCCAACGGTTCCTTCTGTTACAATACCAAACACATAATGTCCTATATGTGTATGTTCTGGATAAGAAATATTAACTTTTTCATAACTAATAGTCTCAATACCGGTAGAAATGTCTTTTATATATTCAAGTTTACTCAATCTATCACCCATATGTGATAATTCAATTGCTAATTATCACGTTTTCGCTTTCCTATATGTATAGACTAATGAGATTCAAATACTACGGACTTGTGATTATTGCCCCGTACTCCCAAACATAAATCTTTTCAATATAATACCATAAAGAATCCTACAATAGAAGCTCGTTTTGTCAACACAGACTGTTTCATTATCGGGCCTTACCATTTTAATATTGCCTCCCTCTTGACAACCTTTCCCCGAAGTGCAATAATTAAACCCTAAGTTCAATTATTGTTTGGAGATCCATTATGGGCCGAAGAAAAAAAGAACCAAGAAGCATACATCGTGAACGGATCGCGTCCGCCGCTTCCGTACTATTTATGGAAAAAAGCATTGCCGGAACCTCTATGGACGACATTGCAAAGGCCGCCGGATACAGCAAGGCGACCTTGTATGTGTATTTCGAGAACAAAGAAGAGATTGTCGGCGTTCTGGTTCTGGAGAGCATGCAAAAACTATATGATTACCTCTCTTCTGCATTGACACAGCAGGAAACGACCAGAGCCAGGTATGACGGCATCTGCCGCAGCCTGGTACAGTATCAGGAAGAATTTCCTTTTTATTTCAAAGTTGCGCTGGATAAAATCAACATTGATTTTGAACATACGGACTATCTGCCAGAGGAAAAGGAAACCTTTCAGGTTGGAGAAAAGATCAACGAGATCATGCAGGATTTTCTGCTATCCGGCATAGAAAAGGGCGATCTGCGAAGCGACCTTGATCCGATCCTCACCATCCTGAGTTTTTGGGGCATGCTGTCCGGTCTTGTTCAGCTTGCCGACACAAAACAGGAATATATAAAGGGCCGGCTGGACCGGTCTAAAAAGGAATTTATCGATTACGGTTTTCGTATGCTTTACCGCTCGGTTGCAAATACGGAAGAATAGTGCGAAAAATCCATATACGAAAGATTTTTCACACACGAGATTTGTGTCTGCGCGCACTTGACACAAACTCGGTATGCGCAAAGAACGTGCGTAGAAATGGGGAAGAAAATGACTAAGAAAAATGTACTGGCTATTTTAGGAAGCCCTCACCAGAATGGAATAACCGCAGCCATGTTAGACCTGGCGATCCGTCATGCGGAGAACGCAGGCTGTCACGTTGCAAAGATCAATTTGTATGAAAAGCAGATTTCATTCTGCACAGGCTGTCGTGCCTGCATCAAGACCGGTTCCTGTCACCAGAAAGACGATATCCGTGAGATCACCTCATTATTACGGGAAAGCGAAATTGTCATCCTTGCCGCACCCGTGTATTGGGCAAATGTGCCCGCACCTGTAAAAAATCTGTTTGACCGGTTGTTGGGCGTCGCAATGGAAGAAACGAAAACCTTCCCCAAACCTCGCCTAAAAGGCAGGAAATATATCCTTTTAACTTCCTGCAATACCCCAGCTCCCTTTTCATGGTTATATGGACAGAGCCGGTGTGCCATCCACAGTATGGACGAGTTTTTCAAGACTGCCGGGATGAAGCCTACTGCGAAAATCGTTTGTGCGAACGCTGCAAACAAAAAAGAAGTTCCGAAGTCAATAGCTCAAAGAATTGAGAGGTGCTGGAAATGAAATTATCCCCGAAAAGAATCATCGCAGCAACGGTCACAGCCGTCTCACTGATCCTGGTGATCTTTCTGGCTGTTTACCTGAGAAATGTCGCTGCTTATAAACAGGCCGTCAGAGAAACCACTGTCGATGAAATCAATATTTCGGATGTTTCCGACGGAATTTATATTGGAGAGTACGACGTGAACTTTATCTATGCTAAGGTCGAAGTCACCGTGCAGGACGGCAAGATCACAAACATCGAACTGTTAGAGCACAAGAACGAACGGGGTAAACCGGCCGAAGCTATTCTCGGCAAGATGATCGACGCGCAGAGAATTAACGTAGATGCCGTATCCGGTGCGACAAATTCCAGCACCGTCATCAAAAAGGCTACTGAAAATGCTTTGAAAAAGGGGATGTGAGGGCGCTTCATATTTCTGAAACACGTTCCAGACCAAAGCTAATGCTTCTTCTGTCTCTTCCTCTGTTCCGTCAAATACTTTCTCGCCGTCTTTGATCACAAGGATCCTGTCTGCGCATTTTTCGATATCGGAAACGATATGCGTTGACAGCAAAACGATGTTGTCTTTCCCAAGCTGCTCAAAAATATGCCGGAAGCGCACTCTCTCTTTCGGATCCAGTCCCGCCGTCGGCTCATCCAGCACGATCAGCTTCGGTTCATTCAAAAGCACCTGCGCAATTCCGAGTCTCCGCTTCATTCCACCCGAATACGTTTTGATTTTTCTCTTGGCGTCTTTTTCCAGATTGACCTGCTCCAAAAGTTTTTGACTGCGCTTTTGGGCCGTCTCCTTATCCAGACCTTTTAATGCAGCAACATACAGAAGAAACTCCATGCCTGTAAAATCCGGATAATATCCAAAATCCTGCGGAAGGTATCCCTGCATATTTCGATAGTTCTTGTCCGTCACATCATATTCTCCTAATGTGATCTTTCCCTCCGCAGGCTTCATAACGCCGCAGATCATCCTCATCAGCGTACTTTTTCCGGCTCCGTTTGCGCCGAGCAGCCCGGTTATCCCCGGTTTCAGAGTACATGTCACATGGTTGATCGCCGTTTTATTTGCATACTGTTTTGTCAGGTTCTCAATTTTCAATTCCATTCCATAGTGCCTCCAGTCTAACTGCGGATCGCCATCACCGGGCGGGAGCCGCTCTGATCAACGGTCGTCAGTTGTGCCATTACAAAAAGACGCATGAGCAGCCTTCCATTCTGCTCTGCGTCTTATGCGTCTGGCATTTTCCCTAACCCGTGATTTATCATGTTACCAATCGATCACCCTTATTATAGTAACCGATTGGTAACTTGTCAACACTTTTTCGGATCCTGATCTCGCAGATCCATTCCACATAGATGAATCCCCAGTACCGCGTTAAATCCTGTTGCTGCAAAAACACTAAATATTTTCCTCACAAAACCACTTTAAATAATCCTCCAGAAGATTTTTCTCCGCCTCATCCTCCTGGCACCCGCCAGATTTTCGATCCAGCTCAAAATCCATCATTCCGTGTATTGTCATTGCAAAGCTGACCGCGCTCATATCTACCTTCTCAAAATGAAGCATCTTCTGTTCTTCCATCGCCTCGAACAGTTGCTTTGCCGCCTGGATCATCTTCCTTGTCTCTTCCGCAACGATCTTTGCCGCCATAGGCTCCCTGCTTCTTTCCGAATAAATGATCTTATAGAAATTCAGCATCCGCTCCTGGCTGTTCATCTGAATATATCCCTGCACGACTGCCTGCAATACTTCATATGCCGTTTTATCTGCAAAATGGGTACTGTAGTCAACTGGCTTGATCTTCGCTTTCTCCTTCGCCTGTTCCCGGAGAACCTGATACATCGTCTCTACAATTTCTTCTTTTGATTCAAAATGCTTGTACAGCGACGGCTTTTTTATGCCAATTTTATCGGCGATCATGCTCATGGAAACATTGGCAAGCCCTTTCTGCGCTGCAAGCTCCAATGTGGCGAGCACGATCTCCTCTTTTCGATTTGATCTCATGATATCCCTCCCTTTTCCGCAACCATTTCCATCCAGACAGCTACCGTTCGTTAGCTATTATAATAATACATCGAATCATTTTTTTCAAGTGCTTCTTTCCAATGAAAATAAACCGAAAAGCCAAAGCCCACCTATGGTTTCAGTGGGCCATAATAATACGCCTCCATCAATCAGGAAGGTAGAGCCCGTAATAAACGCCCCTTTGCCGCTCATGAGAAGCTCCGCCACATTTGCCACCTCGTCTGCGGTTCCGGGTCTGCCTGCCGGGCATTTTGCAAACATATTTTTATAAAAATTGCCTCGCTATAAAAATTATGGTTGGAAGCGCTGAAGAATTGTATCATGCTATGGAAAATGATTCTGTCGATCTAGTCATCAATGACCAATGGCGCGCTTTTTCCTATACCTATCATAATGAAGTGCTCGCAGAAAGTAAGATATATAAGGATCATTCCGGATACTATATCGAAGCCTTTTTCCAGATGCTCCGATCATGCTTTTAAATTTGCCAATACCAGCCGTCATCTTTCCTGATAAGATCATTCATTGAGGTACGATCTGCCAAAAATTCCTCCCAAAATGTCTTATCTCCGGCAAACACTAAATTCTCGTCGTCCTGAAAAGCGGAAAGAAGCTGTTTGACTTTCTCATAATCTCCGGGATTTTTATATTTCAGTTCCCAGCCATCTATTACCTTTCCATTCTTACATGTTCTGCTGATGATCCCGTCTTCGGTAAATGCCGTGACCGTCCAGACCTTTTCTTTTTCTTCCTCTTCCTTTACTGAGGCACATTCCGAAACGGCTTCTGTCCGGGAAATTCCTACCGATGTGCTGTCGGTCAACTGCACCTCCTGAAATTTGCTCATAGCCATTTTTTCCATCTTCTGGGCTTCCTGCGCCGTGCGAAGTACCGTCTGGTCATCCGTCGTCAGATTCTTTGTCCAGTTCTTATCATGTTTCTCATCTTCCTGTGCCGAGGTTTCTGCCTCGCTTTTTGATGCGCCGCCCAATCCGTTTGCCGCTACTTTAAGCGCCGCTGAGGAAGCCGCCGTTGTCCTCATATCCGAGTCCGCTTCCAGAGCTGCTTTTCGGGCAGCCTCGTCCTGCATCTCTTTTATCTGCCTGAGACGCTCCTTAAATGCGTCGATATACTCGTCCAAACCCTCAAGCATATCATCCCACTCTTCATCGGACATTTCACGCCAGTTTTTTTCCTCTTTTAATTCCTTCGCCGTTATCTGATTGTCGTCACAGAATTTCTGAACTGCCTTCTGAAACAGATCCCTGCTGCCCTTCTTATCCTTTGAAGAGGAATCCGCCGCATGATTCCGGTCGTAACCGGTATGATAGGCATCCATATTATAACCGACTGTTCCTATACCCATTTTATCTCCCTTCCGCTGTTTTGCCTGATTCCAGAATAGGCAATGTCTGTCGATTCATTTATTTTCATGTCTGTCATTCCTCCCTGCACCGAAAAGTCTCCATCCGGCACATTTTTACGCCTTGCTGTCAAATCCTGTTACCTGGGACGTTGACGTCAGGCTCTTTCTGATCTTTATATCGTCGCCTTTCCTCTCCGGTTTCAGCCGGATGTAACAACTCGCCCTTTTTCTGTAACAAAAAACACATTTTCAAAAAGCTGTTTTTTCATCCGATCATCCGATATTTTCCACTCAACGGTTTACTTTATTCCTAAAATATATTAGAATTAAGCTGTATGCAATAAAGAAGAAACTATGGACGATTCAATGATATCGTGTCAAATAGTTACAAAAAAATGAAGGAGAGACAAAACATGAGCATTTCACCATTACAGAAAGCCAGATATGAGTATGCTCCCAAACTTCCGGGCATGCTCAGACACGGAATCGCAGATATCTGCGTAAAGGAAGGCGAGGAAACACAGAGCGTTGCTGATCAGGATAAGATCAAGGCTCTTTTCCCCAATACTTACGGCAAGAAGGAAATCACCTTTGAAAAAGGTCAGAACACTTCTGAAATGAAGAAGCAGGTTGTTGGTGTTATCCTTTCCGGCGGACAGGCTCCTGGCGGACACAATGTTGTCTGTGGTTTATATGACGCATTAAAGGCAACCAACAAAGAGAACGAGCTTTATGGATTCAAGGGCGGTCCGAGCGGACTGATCGAAGATGATTACATCATCATGACTGACGAATATATCAATCAGTTCAGAAATACAGGTGGTTTCGATATCATCGGATCCGGCAGAACCAAACTGGAGACCAATGAGCAGTTCGCAATCGCTGCTGATGTATGTAAGAAGCATGGTATCACTGCTATCGTTATCATCGGTGGTGACGATTCCAACACCAACGCTGCTGTTCTTGCAGAGTACTTTGCAGCACACAACACCGGCGTTCAGGTAATCGGATGCCCGAAGACCATCGACGGCGACTTAAAGAACGAAGACATCGAATGTTCCTTCGGTTTCGATACTGCAACCAAGACCTACAGCGAGATCATCGGTAACATCGAAAGAGATGCAAACTCCGCTAAGAAGTACTGGCATTTCGTTAAGGTTATGGGACGTTCCGCTTCCCACGTTGCCTTAGAGTGTGCTCTTGAGACACAGCCGAATATCTGCCTGATCTCCGAAGAAGTTGCTGCTAAGAAGATGTCCCTTTCCGCAATCGCTGACTACATCGCTGATTCTGTAGCTGCAAGAGCTGCCAAAGGCATGAACTTCGGTGTTGCTATCATCCCTGAGGGCGTTGTTGAATTCGTACCTGAATTCTCCGTACTGATCCAGGAGATCAACGAGCTCCTTGCAGGAAGCAAGGCTGATGCCTTCAATGCACTTCCTACATGGGAAGAAAAGTATGCTTTCATCGAGAAAGGCTTAACCAAGGAATCCATGGAAGTATTTGCAATCCTTCCTCAGGCTATCCAGCAGCAGTTATTCCTTGAGAGAGATCCTCACGGAAACGTTCAGGTTTCCCTGATCGAATCTGAGAAGTTATTCTCCGCTCTTGTAAAAGATAAATTAGCAGCAAGAAAAGCAGCCGGAACCTATAACGGTAAGTTCAGTCCCCTTCATCACTTCTTAGGTTATGAAGGAAGATGTGCTTTCCCTTCAAACTTTGACTCCGACTACTGCTATTCCTTAGGCTACAACGCATTCATGCTCATCCAGTATGGTTACAATGGCTACTTATCCAAGGTTTCCAACCTTTCCGCTCCCGCAAGCGAGTGGGTTGCAGGCGGTATGCCAATCACCAAAATGATGAACATCGAAAGAAGACATGGCGAGGATAAGCCGGTTATCAGAAAAGCACTTGTTGAGCTTGACGGTGCACCGTTCAAGTACTTCGAGGCTCATCGTAAAGAGTGGTCTGAGGAGACCTGCTTCAAGTATCCTGGTGCTATCCAGTACTACGGACCGACTGAGGTTTGCGATATCACAACCGTAACTCTTGCTCTTGAGCAGGCTAAATAAGATGGTCTTTACTGCCAGACAGTAACACAGAAACAAAATAGCCCCACAGGAATCCGGTATTTCATTGGATTCCTGTGGGGTTTATCTGTATGCAAATGACCTGTATCAATTACCAGTCTTTGAAGCCATACCTTTTATCAGCTGTATCATGTAATCAGCAAATTCCTGCCCTTCTCTGCTGTCTATATCCATCTCTTCTCCGTCTGTATAACCTTGTACGGCATTCGAAATCAGTGTATGAAATTTTGAGGGAATACTGTTCCCGGCATGAAACCTACACCTGCTGTCTATATTATCATCTGACCTTAATAGAGCACAAGAGAAAGTTATTTTATCTGCATTGGTGAAATCCCAATCTTTATCTCGCAGAGGACTAAGCATATTCTATTCTTCATATATGGCAGCTATACCCTGTATTCTGCGCTTCATTTCGTCACGAATCTTTAACGGCTCCAAGCACTCGCATTTATCGCCAAAACCGAGAAGAATATCGTAGTAATACTCATTTTCTATAAATGGGAAATCCACAATGTAGTAGTCGCCGCCATCGGAAGCAAAATGTTCATACGAGCAATAATCCAGAACTCTGTCCATGATCAACCTATGAATACGAATTTTTATAGGCGTCTGCATAGATTGCAGCGTTTCCTCAAAGTCTAAAATTGGTTTCTGAAAATCCCGTGGGATAAAATTTCCCTTTTCCATCTGTAAATTTGATATGCGGGATAATCTAAACAAACGAAAATCATTGCGCATACGACAATATCCCTGAAAATACCAATGACCGCTTTTTAAGACAAGTTGGTACGGCTCAACTGTCCGCCTCGTTTTCTTCCCGTGATGCGCTATGTATTCAAAGGAGACCAGTCTGCAATCCTGCAACGCTGTTTTGATAATATCTAAGTATGCCTGTGTATTCTGGTTGCCAATCCAAGTGCTTAGATCAATACATATTTGATTTGTTTTTAATTCTATGTCATGCGCCTTATCAGCAGGGATAAAACTTTTGACTTTTGCGAGGGCGTTTATCAGTTCATTTCCCCGTATCATTTCAGAAAGACTTGAAAGCCCCATCAGGATAGCGGAAAGATCAGCCGTTGAAAAAACGCTTTTATCCATTTTGTAATTTTGCATAATTTCAAAACCGCCGCCCACTCCCGATATCGAACGAACAGGAATCCCTGCCATGTTGATGGTATCTATATCCCGGTAAATCGTGCGTGGAGATACTTCAAACATATCCGCCAATTCCTGCGCCCCTATCCGCTTTTTATCAAGAAGCACCATGATAATGCTAACAAGTCTGTCAATTTTCATCCTGATCCGCCTTACAAAATTATTCATTTCGAATTATTGCCATAATGTTGTCAACAATCACATGATACAATAACGAAGCAAACAAATCAATGAAGCAACGAAAACGGAGGAAAATTATGTTTACAGTCTATGTTTATGTACTTGAAACTTTAGCCGATTGGGAACTAGGTTACATTACTTCGGAACTACATTCCGGGCGATTTTTCAAAAAGGACGCTGAGCGTGTATCGCTCAAAACGGTGAGTTATTCAAAAGAACCAATCCATACAATGGGAGGGCTGACAGTCATACCCGATTGCTTGACCGATGATATCGTCGTAAGTAAAACAAGCGTACTGCTATTACCGGGCGCAGATACATGGAACGATCCAAGGCATGGGGCAATCCTTAAAAAGGCAGGCGAATTTCTCTCTGTAGGAGCTACCGTCGGGGCTATTTGCGGGGCTACCACTGCACTTGCTAATTATGGATTGCTGGATAACCGCCGCCATACCAGTAATGGACAGGGGTTTCTCGAAATGTTTTGTCCCGCCTATAAAGGACAGAATTTCTATGTTGACGAGCCATCCGTAGCAGATAATAGTCTCATTACCGCAAATCCTACTGCCTCTCTGTTGTGGGCAAAACAAATCCTTGAACATTTAGGTGTTTTTCAGGCAGACACACTGGAATTCTGGTATGAGTATTTTAGTACCGGGAAAGCGGAATCTTTCTTTGCCCTCATGCAGACATTACCATCTGACAATGAAAAATGATATTTCATCAATAAGTTTTGACAGACTGTTAAAGGGCGAACAGCTTACTATCAGGCAGTAAGCAGATGAGCAAAATAGCCCCACAGAAATCTGATGAAGTATATCGGATTCCTGTGGAGTTTTCGTTTTAGGTGTCCTGTAGAGCCTAATGTAAACTACTGTTTTGTCGGTAATTGAAAAAATAGCCAGTGCCAACCAAAAGCCTTACCTGTTTCTTGATGAAGTTCAAAACATGAAATGTTGGAAAAATTTCGTTCGTAGAATGGCTAATATAAAATATTATAATCCTAATACACGTTTAAAAATTTCATAATTCTGTCCATCCCGAGGCGTACGGTAAATTGCAAATTCAATTATTTTAAAAGAATTACTATATTTTTCATCCTGTTCACATGATCACCCCAAAAGTCTTCCAAGTATGTCGGATTCGCATATATGCTTATACAAACAATTATCTTCCTCGACCAGTATGTCATATGATGGCTCTTCGCTTTGCTCAAACGTTCCAAACGCATCAACATTACATACCTTCCCCACTTTTTCAATATCATCCCATTTGATTCTAACCATATCTTCACAGCGGTACTTTGGCCGTCCCGGAACCGGTGCATTTGTCAAAGAATCATATTCATCAACAGGAATCATTGCATGGTACAGCAGAGTGTGTTTATCATCGACATCAAAATCTCTATGGTAATGTCCAAAAAACCAGTGCTTATAAACTAATCTCTCCTCTACTTCCTGAAGGTAATCCGTTAATACATCCGGCTTATGTGATTTTCCCGTTTCTTCATTAATAAGCATTTGAATAGAAGTTGCGCAGCAATGCGTAAGCACATAATCAACTTTATATCCACACCTGGTCAGATTATTTTTCCCCTCGTTCATCTCATCTTCGTCCGGAAGTTCCTGCTCCCACCATGATTCATGCTTAATTCGAAACGGCAGGTCACTTCGGATAGCTTTCTGGCGATCGTCATCATAATCAATGTCTTCTTTATCCAGGATTCCGCCTTGAATATCGTGTGAAGCAGCTCCGCCAAAAGTAAAGAACGTCTTTCCATCTATTTCAAATACTTGTCCACGCTCTAATAAGATAACCTTATCCTTCACAATGTGGCGGACTTTTCCACCATGCCATTCTTCAATGGGATATTCTTCAATCATGTCATAATTTTCATGATTTCCCTGAATCCAAAGAGTTGTGTATTTCTTTTCCGCAAAATTCTTACAGTTGTAATCAAATGTTTCATCTTTTGCCCAGCAAAGTCCAAAATCTCCACAAATAATTACATAGTCGTCGTCTCGTAGTTCCATGTTTTGCTTTCTCATATAACTATTTGAAAAACGCCCAAATTCTCCGTGTGTATCTCCTGTAATATAAATCACACTCACTTCATCCCCTCTACCTGTTTTCCTTAGTAATCGCTTTGCATCTTTATCAGTTAATCCGATTCTATATAATCTGCAACATATGTATTTCTATAAAAAAATGTATCAGTTCCTACCAAGGCTAAACCCTATTGCCTTTTTCTCGCAGTTCCAATTCAACGTTCATTTCCTTTCATGATAATTCCGCTTCTCCTGCCAACTGCTGTCTAAATAGCCCCTTTTTTATAAAAAAAATGTTTCGCTGATGTCTGTAATACAATTATATCTTCTCACATATTTCATACACCGGCGTCGCAAAATGTATACTCTAAACAAATGATTCCGTTTGATTTATACCTCGATAAAACTATTATGGATTTAATCCGTACGTATTCTTGGCAGGTTCCAATGATAATGCGCGGCGAGTAACCGAATAATAATGACTACTGCTGCGCCAATAAACACCGCTATCGTATCACGAATATAACTTCGCAGAATGATATAACAGACAGCGCCCAAAATTGAGGCAACAGCATAGACATGCTTGACAAAAACAAACGGCGTCATATCTGCCATAATGTCCCGCAGCATCCCTCCTCCAATTCCGGTAACCATACCGACAAAAATTAAAAGAAAGATATTGTTTTCATAAGATAACTCTATTGCGGTGCGGATTCCCATCACCGTAAAGACACCAAGCCCAATCGCGTCAAGCGATATCATGATACGCTCGTACCTTTCCAAAAAGCGGCTTGCAAGTAATCCCTGATTCAGGTAAAAAACGGAAAACAGGATACAGGAAATAAATATGGAAACCCCAACATAACTAAAGTTTTGGAACATTTGGGGCGGTGTAATGCCAAGAATGATATCACGTATACATCCGCCGCCCACGGCAGTCGTGATGCCAAGTATATTTACACCGAAAACATCCATATTTTTACGGATACCGACCATTGCCCCGGAAGAAGCAAAGGCAATCGTTCCGATCAATTCAAAAATGTAAATAACTAAATTACTGTAATTCATAAAATATTTCTCTTCTTTTCCTGTCAGCGCTTATTTATCATCTATCCAAAGTTGTCTGATTTTCCTTTTGGACTATCTTCCTCACCACCACTATATTTTTGTATGACAAAGATGTCAACAATAAATTTAGTTCAAGGTATTTATCCATTTCCATTACTGATAAATACCTTGATACTGCTCGTTAAATCGTTCACAGTTTTTATATCTCTCTATTTTATATCTCATGTTAAGTACCTCGCCTACAAATATTGATTGTCTCTCTCATTAATCTGTTATATCAAAATATCCCTGTAATCTGTCCACAAATTGTCCAATATGTATTCCATCCACAAACGAATGATGTGCCTGTACCGATATCGGTATCATAATTCTTCCATTTTTCTCATAATACCTTCCCCAGTCAAATAAAGGAGTCGCATTATCTTTTTTCCCCGAATTTGTATGCGAAATATGTGTAAAAGTAACCCACGGCATCGGAGAACATTGAAACACATCATTTCCTAATGGACCGGTAAAGTATTCCTTTTGCTCATTTGCACTCGTATACGCCAATCTGCAATACTCGTTGATATCATCGATAAATGGAACATTAACCACTTTAAATAAATTAGTGGACTTATTCAAATATGTAAATGCGGTATCGACTCTGTCATAAAGAACAATTTTCCCATCTAAAAAGCGATAACGGAATTCCTCTATCTCATTGGCACATTTGCAAACTGCATATACCATCGCCATAGTAAATGACAATCCCTGTTTTTTTACCTTCTCTTTGAAATTGGTTATATCTGCCTCAAACGTGACACAAAATTGCGGTTCTATACTGTTTCTAAATACCATACAATGCATGGCTCTTTCCCATGTCTTTTCATCTATGATCTTATAATTATCAACCATTAGCGTTTCCTCCATAAATCTTTTATCATAAAATAGTAGTTCCTAATTGATATGCCTTTTCTAAGCCATCTGTATTTTTCACATCGCCCTTGTCTTTTGCACCTCTAACACACACTGTTCCCGCATCTTCAAGTTTGAAATAATTCAATACAAGCTGATACTGCATCTTAATTGCATCAAACAGCTCTGGCAAGGTTGCTGCTCCGACTAATATCAGTGCAAGCTTTTTAATCCTAAACTCATTCCGCATAGGTGTATGCAGTCTGTCGATAAGTGCTTTTAACTGTGCACTGACACCATAAAAATATACAGGAGAAGCAATAACAAGCACATCTGCCGCTTTCAGTTTTTCATAAACTTTCGTCATATCATCTCTTTGAAAGCACTCATGCCCTTCTCTGTCAAAACAGGTATTGCACCCTATACAGGGATGCACTTTATAATCTGCTACTGAAATTACTTCAACGCTGTTATTTTTCTTAGCACCATCAACAAACGCCTGTACAAGCAGTTCTGTATTTCCGCCTTTTCGCACGCTTCCTGATAAAACAACAATATTACTCACTGTCCGTTGCTCCTCTCTTTCCTGAGTTAATTTTAGTTACCATTTGATCACCTTTATTACGGTAACCGAACGATAATCTGTCAACAAATTCTTTTTCGCCCTCATACCGCATTCTCCTCACAAAACCACTTCAGATATTCTTCCAAAAGATCCTTATCTGCCTCATCTTTGCACTCACAATTACTTTTATCCATTTCATAATCCATCAGTCCATGAATCGTCATCGCAAAACTCACAGCACTCATATCCGGATTTTTAAAATGAAGTATCTTATGTACTTCATATCCCTGAACTGCAGACTGTAATACCTCTAATGCAGTTTTATCTATGAAAAACATACTATAATCTATCGGTTTTATATCGGCTTTCTTCTTAGCCTGTTCTCTTAGGAACTGATACATTGCCTCAACAATTTTATCTTTTGAATCAAAATGTTTATAAAGTGATGGTTTCTTTATCCCGATTTTATTAGCAATCATGCTCATCGTGACATTTGCGAGTCCTTTTTGAGCTGCAAGTTCAAATGTGGTAAGAACAATTTCTTCTTTTCGATTATTACTCATTATGTCTCCTTGTTTTACTAAATGTTACTTTTAAATAGCCATCAAGCTACCTATCGTTAGCCGCAATAATACTACCCAATTAAAAAAGCAAGTACCTTCATATATTTTTACAGAAAAAGCTGCATACAGATTAGCATTATGCCATCTGTATACAGCCACTCTGTTTTCACATTCTGATAGCGTACCTCTTTTAATTTTTCATGTGTTTGTTGCACCTGTGCGGTTTTGTTGTACTCGTTTTCCATAACACGTTATAACTTTTATTGAAAATCCAACTATTTTTCTGCGAATAACTGCTGTTTGCGCTGTATCATCTCCTCAACCTTCTCAATATACAACCCCACATCCTTCACATTATCGCACCGCTCGATCCTTCCATTCGGGTACACCCGCTTCGTGATCGTTCCGGCGCCGCACGCCACGATGGTCTGTTTCTCCTCCATGATGAGAATATTGTAAATTCCATATTTATCTTCCTTGGAATAACCCACGTTCTCAAAGTTCCCAGACATATTTTTCTGGCGGTACAGATAATACGGAACCATGTCCATATCTCTTGCTCCCTGCGCAGCGATCTCCATCGTTTCCTCCGTATTGTTATAAGCCGTTATCCCGTTCTCCTCGATCCACTTGCCAAGTTTTGACGCGCGCTTTACCGCCAGGGAATGAACCGTCAGCGAATCCGGATCCAGTTCCTTTATCGCCTCTATCGTGTGAACGACATCCTCCTTCGTCTCCTCCGGCAGCCCCAGAATGATATCCATATTGATGTTTGTAAAGCCGATGTTTCTCGCCATCCGGAACGCCTCTATCACCTGTTCCACCGTGTGCTGTCTGCCGATCAGCCGGAGCGTCTCCTGCTTCATGGTCTGTGGGTTCACGGAAATTCTGGTAACGCCATGTCTGTACAATACGCGCAGTTTTTCCTCGGTGATACTGTCCGCTCTCCCCGCCTCCACCGTAAATTCCTGCACGGTTCCAAAATCAAATGTCGCCTTGAGTTTTCCCAGAAGCCGGTCAAGCTCCTCTGCGGACAAGGAGCTTGGCGTTCCACCGCCTATATAGACGGTATCCAGTATCCTGCCCTCATACATCTGCGCGACCGCCTCCAGCTCCTTTTCCAGCGCCGTCAGATAATCACAAACCCTGTCCTTCCAGACGGAGATGGGAAAAGATGTAAAAGAACAATACAGGCAGGTTGTCGGACAAAACGGGATTCCGATATAAAGGCTGTAACCGTTCTCGTAGTGCAGTCTGCTCAGGATCTCGCTCTCCCTTTTGGCGATCTCAATCCCGAGCGCCACCTTTTCTTCGCTGACGAAGTGCTCCTCCTTTAGAAAAGCCGCCACTTCCTCTTCGCTTTTTCCCTGTTCCATCATGGTCATTGCGATCTTCGTCGGACGGATTCCCGTCAGATTGCCCCATGGCAGGCTGATCCCGGTCTCTTCCCGCAGGGATGTGTACAGAAAGCGTTTCAGACCATTCTTATACGCAGGCGCGTCCAGTTCCTCTGTGAGATTCCATATGTATTCATGACCCGACGGCGTCTTGAAGAGCACCCGGTTTTCTTCAAAATTAAGCTCCATGACCGGAGCCGTCTCCCGCACTCTTCTGTCTTTTACCACCGACTCCGGCGTCAGCACCTTCAGATCCCATTCCGGATAGAAAGCCTTCACCAGCGCGTGTATGTCATATTCAAACTGTGCCTTGTTGCATTTTATGATCTGCATCTCCTGTACTCCTTTAGGTTTTCAACGCAGATATACACGGTCGGCCTCCCTCTCATCTGGTCGGCTGATCGTGTATATCCATATGGTATCACATCTTCTCTTTAGATCTTATTAAACGGCTCCTTATAGCATGCCACGCTTCCCAGATCTTCTTCAATCCGAAGAAGCTGATTATACTTCGCCACACGGTCGCTCCGGCACGGCGCTCCGGTCTTGATCTGCCCTGCGTTGACCGCTACGGCAAGATCCGCGATAAAGGTATCCTCCGTCTCACCCGACCGGTGCGAGATCACTGCCCTGTACCCGTTCTTCTGCGCCATCTCGATCGCATCCATCGCTTCGGATACCGTACCGATCTGATTGACCTTCACCAGAATCGCGTTGGCTACCCGCAGCTTGATCCCTGCATCCAGCCGCTTGGTGTTGGTGACGAAAAGATCATCCCCGACAAGCTGCACCTTTTCTCCAAGCCGTGTAGTCAGGATCTGCCAGCCGTCCCAATCGTCCTCCGCAAGTCCGTCCTCGATGGAAATGATCGGGTATCTTTCGATCAGCTCTTCATAATAGGCGATCATCTCCTCGGTACTTCTGGTGATCTCCTGCTCCATCTCTCCCTCTGCGAAGTCGCTCCCTGCCTCATAGCACTCCGTAACCTGCGAGCCTTTGACCTTTGCTCTGCTGTTTTTCAGCTCCGTTTCTCCCGGGAAATGATACATCCCATCCTTTTCATCATACAGCTCAGACGCAGCTACGTCCAGTGCGATCTTAATATCCTGTCCCGGCGTATATCCCGCCGCCTTGATCGACTCCACGATCAGATCCAGCACGGCAAAGGCATCCGGCAGAGAAGGGGCAAAGCCGCCCTCGTCGCCCACTCCGGTAGACAGTCCGCGGTCATTGCAGATCTTCTTCAGATTGTGATAGATCTCCGCACAGATGCGCAGTCCGTCTGCGAAACTCTCCGCCTGCACCGGCATGATCATAAATTCCTGAAAGTCGACCGTGTTGTCCGCATGCTTTCCGCCGTTTAAGATATTCATCATCGGCACGGGCAGAAGTCTTGTATAGGCTCCGCCCAGATAGCGGTAAAGCGGGATCTCCATCGCCTGCGCAGCCACCTTGGCACACGCCATGGAAACGCCAAGCGTCGCGTTCGCTCCCAGGTTTCCTTTGTTCTCCGTTCCGTCCTGCTCAATCAGTATCCGGTCGATCAAGCCCTGGTCAAAGGCGTTCATCCCCATAAGGGCCTCCCGGATCTTGGCATTTACATTGTTGACGGCTTTGGTCGTCCCCAGTCCAAAATACCTCGTCTCGCCATCCCGCAGCTCCACCGCCTCAAATCGTCCGGTACTCGCCCCGCTCGGCACGGCGGCTCTCCCTACATACTGCCTGCCGCCAAGCTCCTTTTCCACGGTCACTTCTGCCTCCACCGTCGGATTTCCGCGGGAATCCAGAATCTCTCTTGCATGTACATCGACAATCCTAAGTTTCATATTCAAACCTCCTATGCGCATATGATCTCTCATAGTATGCACATAACAGGTCTGCGCCATACGCCGCCCAAAGACATTCGTCCGGCAATTCTGTCATCTTGCCTGCAGGATCGTTCCCTCGGTTATCTGGTTAGACAGGAACTGCCTGCCGTTTTCAGTCTCGACCAGTTCCACTATACCGGATTCGATCCAGCTGATCTCTTCCTCCCACATATGTGCGCTGCGGTAGTGCAGAGAAACGTTTCCTTCTCCATTCCGCTCGCCGCTTTCAACCGTAAACTGCATATAATTCGTGTCGCCCACCTGCATTTCAAAGCAGTCCATCTCCGGGTCGTACGCATCTCCCATTCCCGCGCTTCCCTTGGCGATCAGCTCATCGTAAGTCAGTCCGACCTTTTCCAGAAGAAACGTATTCATGCTGCTCTTCGGTATCACAAAAAAGTCAGTATACAACTCATCCTGACCGGTCCGCGCCAGATAACTGTCAATCTGCTCCTGCGTTGCCTCCTCCGAGATCCCTGCACCGTTGTAAAAGACCTCCCACAGATCGATCTCTTCTGGCTTTGTCCAGTTCGAAAACAAAAATCCATAATTGCTGAACTCGTTGATCCAATTTGTATACTCTTCACATTCCGCCTCGGTCAATGCGCTTTCTGCCTGCTCCTCGCCGGAAACCGGCACTGTCGTGTCTGTCTGCGGAGCTTCCTGCGACTCATCGCTCTCTCCTGCTTCCATTTCCTGATCAGCGTCCTGCACAGACTGATCTGTAATCTTTTCTATCTCCGGCTCCACAACTGCCGTCTGTTCCTTATCCCCGCAGCCGCCGAGCAATGACACGGCCGCAAGCATGGACACAGCCAGAATCCCTTTTATCTTCATACTTCTTTCCTCTTCCTGTCATTTATTCATTTCGGATCGCCGCCAGCGGACTGAGCCTCATCGCTCTTCTTGCCGGGAAAAAGCCGGAGATCATACCGACCAGAACGGCAAACACAAGCGAAAGTCCCGCCAGCCAGAACGGGATATACGAAATCCCCTGCATATACTCGCTGGCACTCGCCACCACGCGGTTGATGACTGCCGAGATCAGATAACTCAGCACCAGACCGATCCCACCTCCGATCAGACCGATAAAGCCTGCCTCCATCAGAAACAGGGAACGGATATTCCGCAGATCGCACCCGAGCACCTTCATAACGCCGATCTCCTTGGTACGCTCATAAATGGACATCATCATCGTGTTGGTGATACCGATCGCCGCGATCAGAAGGGACACCGCTCCGATGCCGCCCAGAACCGCCTGGATATATCCCATCGTCTTTTGTTCCGACTCCAGCCATTCCGCATTGCTGTACGCCTCATAGCCCATATCCGTGAGGTAATTCTGGATCTCCAACACATGATCCATATCATCCACATTGACACGGAGCTCGTTGTAAAAGATCTCCTTGTAAGGTTTTCCCGTCTTGGTGGACGGCTGCCCCGGAATGACCTTATTCTTAAATATTCTCTTCAGCTCCTGGATCAGCATATCAATATCGCAGTAGGTATACCATCCATACTGGGAATACCCCTCCTCGTTCGAAGCCTCCACACCGCAGACCGGTATCAGATACTTCTTGGGCGGCGCCACCGGCGTCGTCCCTTCCTGCTGTGTGCCCTGCGACTGATAGTAAGCGTCCATATCAAAGATCGTAAAGATCGGATCCCTCATCAGATCAATATCCGGCAGAACTCCCGTAGACCAGTAATCCTGCCCATTCTTGCTGCTGAAATTCTGAAGCACCTGACACCCGTAGAAAAAGGTCAGCTCTTCATCCTGCCCCGGAAGCCTTCCCTCTCCCACATCGATGTTCATATCCTCAAAGGCCTTCTTTGGAAGCGCCTGGATCTGCAGATAGCCTTCATAGCCGCTGCATTTTGCAAGCGCATTCAGCGACATGACCGGATAGACAGATTCCACATGATCCATAGCCTCGATCTCTGCGACCAGCTTGTCATCCAGGCGCTTCTGCTCCTCGTCCGAGGAGCTGTTCCACGGCTCCTGCACCGTGACCTGGGTCAGACTTCCGTAGGATTCATACTGCGCCGTCAGTGACCGGCTCAGCCCGAGTCCCAGCGAGATCATCACCACGATTGCCGCCACGCCGATAACAACGCCGAGCACCGTCAGGATCGTTCTGACTTTTCTTTTCCATAAATTACTGCTGCTCATCCGCAGCAAGTCCAGAAATTTCATCCGGCTACTCCTCCAAATCGTCGTCCTTCAAATCCGCCAGATCATCTTCCAAGGCTTTTTCTGCCGCCTTTTTCTTCTTCAGACGGATAAAGATTACGGCTCCCGCCGCTCCTGCCACAACGATCACCGCGATCACAATACCGATCACGACGCCCTTCTTGCCTGAACCGGCAGACTCGTCCGTGTTGTCCATCATGGAATCGTCGTACATCATATCATCGTAAAACTCTTCGTTGACATACAGCGTGATCGTCTTTTCCGTGGTCGTCACATTTCCGGCGTCATCCTCGTAAGAAATCTCCATGACAACCGTCCCGTCGTCCATCGTCGGTGCGATACCCGTCAGCATCACATCCACATTTCCGGTCGCGCCGGACTGGAGATTGCCGACAAAAGCGGACGCCTCATCGATAGAATCCGCATGGAACTTCACCTGCACATTGTACAGAGTGGTCTTTCCTGTATTGTATACGCTCATCATCACATTCGACTGTGATCCGACAGTAATATCCGAAGGTGCTACCTCCGGTACGCTCGTATCAAAACGGCTCTCCTGATGGATCGGGATCGAAACGCTTGCCTTGTCCGTCAGATCAAACATCGAACCGGCATCGTATTTCATGTTTACATCCAGCACATACGGTTTCTGTGCCAGGTCTGCCTTGGCAGTCATCTCTATGACAATATCCTCGGCAGTATTGGCTCCAATCTTATCCATAAAGACGGAGCTTGCCCCGGAAGTCGGCAGAAACGCCGCATAGGTATTGGTCTTATCTTCTCCCTCCGTAGCTGCCTGCATATCGAACAGTACATTGGTGACAGGCATATCCGTCGCCGTGTTCTTTACATGGATCGTCAGGGTAAAGGTATCCCCCGCAAAAACCTCGGCCGGGTTTGTCTCAAATCCGGTCACTACGATCCTCGGCTTTGCCTTGGTGTCATCCTGGCCGTTTCCTCCGATGGTTCCGCTTCCCGGACGTCCCACGGTCTGCACATACACCGTCAGCGCCGCGGGTTCCTCGCAGCGGATCCCGGACTTGGTATACCATATATTGAATTTCAGCGGATAATACCCGCTCATCACATCGTCGCGCGCCGTAAAGTAGAAGGTGAACTCTCTCCGGTTCTCCATCGCCTTATCCTTCGTCTGGTTTCCCGGAATATACGGCTCTGTCTGCAAGTAGTTCGTCATATCCGGCTCAAACGGCCACTCCGTCACCAGCGTGGAGGTCACCGGCTCTATGATCAGATCGTTCAGCTCCTCCGTACCGAAATTGACTACCGGAAGTACAATGGCTACCTGCTGCCCGTAACTCACAGTCGGCGTCTGCCAGTTATCTCCCACCTGAAGAAACTCGCTGGTTGTCTGGCTGACCTTCGCAACTGCGGCAGATTCCATCGAAGACTTTGCCGATGAGACATAGGACCAAAGCTCCGTGACCGTCATTTCCGTGTTGGCGATATAATACACTGCACTGTCAAACACCTTCTGCATATTCTCCGCCATCTTCTCGTCCAGACGGTATTTCCGTTTCAGGCTGTTCATAAAGTAGAGCATATCCTCGTCTGCCTCGGCACGGTCATCATCCGTGATCACCCGGTCAGACGTCCGGCTGATCGTGTTTTCTGTTGTATTATTTTGCGGCGTATTATTTTCTGCCGAATTGTTCTTCGTATTATTTCCTGTCGTGTTCCCGCTAAGCCCCTCCGAGGACGCCTCCACAACATTCATTTCCGGAAAAGCCGTGCCAGGCGCTGCCAGAAATCCTGCCATGCAGAGCAACGCTCCTCCGATCGCTAATCTGAAATTACCCTTCCTCATTTTCCTTTGCCCTCTCCTTCTTCTCCTCTTTATCCGGCGTCTGCGCCTCTGTCTTCCCGGACTCTTTCTCTGGCGTCTGTGCCTCTGTCTTCCCGGACTCTCTGTCCGGCGTCTGCGCCTCTGTCTTCCCGGACTCTTTCTCCGGCGTCTGCGCCTCTGTCTTCCCGGACTTTTTCTCTTGTGCCTGTGATGCCGTACTTCCAGACTCTTCACCTGCTGTCCGTATCTCTGCCTTCACAGGCTCCCCGTCCTTCTTCTCCGGAATGGTCTGCGTATCTCTCGCTTCTCCCCTGTGATCTTCTATCTCGATGATCTTTCCATCCCGGATCCGCAGAATAATATCTGCAAAACTTGCCAGATAATTGTCGTGCGTTACCATCACCAGCGTCTGATTCTTCTCGCGGACGACGCGCTTCATCAGATTCATCACTTCCACCGAAGTGTTTGAATCCAGATTTCCGGTCGGCTCATCCGCAAAGATGATCTCCGGATCCACGACGAGCGCCCTCGCGACACCGACTCGCTGCTGCTGACCGCCGGACATCTGATTCGGTTTATGCAGCTTGTGCTTCGTAAGACCTACCAGCTCCAGCATCTCTTCCGCCTTCGCCGTCCGCACCTTTTTATCCACTCCCTGGAAAGTGAGCGGCAGCGCCACATTTTCAACCGCATTCATCGTTCCCAGAAGATTAAACGACTGAAAAATAAATCCGATATGTTCCCGTCTGAACGCGACAAGCTGATTCTCCGTCTTGTTCTCCATATGCTCGCCTGCAATGATGATCTCGCCCTTAGTCGGCTTTTCCAGTCCGGCAAGCATATTTAAGAGCGTCGACTTGCCGGAACCGGAAGTTCCCACGATCGAACAGAAATCGCCCTTGTTGATCGTGAAGCTCACCCCGTTCAGGGCGCGCACCTTCTCATCGCCTACGCGATAGATCTTATATAAATTTTTGACCTGTATCACAGGTTGTATCACAGGTTCCATATCTGCACCTCTCATCTCTGTTCCTAGTCAAGCGCCGTAGCCTCTGCGACAAATCCCGGCACTTTTCCGTTTAAAAACTGATAGGCGAAATAGTAACCGCCTCTCTGGTACGGGTAACTGCTGTCTGCCTTGAACACCACCTGTACGTCATAGTTGCTGTCAAAGGCGTCATAGCCGTTCCACCCTGTATTCATAACATATGCCGGATAAATTCCCTTCAGGATCTCCTCGATCTCCTTTTCATCCCGGAACTCAGCCTGTCTGCTCACATCCACATAGGTATCGTCAGAATAGTAGGAATCCGTTACCATATCCATCTCTTCTGCCTCTTCGTTCATCATCTCATAATACTCGTTATGATAATTTGTGACAGTGATCGATTCGATATCCTCCACATTCAGCTTCACCGGATAATAAGCTCCCTGCTCCTTCAGATAAGCGATCGTGTTCGTAAAATTCTCATAGACCGGAAGTCTGGTGCTCATGTAGGAGCCGGCAAAGTTCAGATTCAGAACGCCGCACGGATAATTCCCGCGGAACATCGTAAAGTCTGCCTTCATCATATCCTCATTCCAGAGCTTACGGATCTTCTGGATATCTCCGGTCGGAACCGCCATCTGTGTCACACCGTTGCTGTATGTGATCGAGCCGACCAGATCATACACGGAATCCTGCGTCATGGTCTGGTATACGCCCTCTTTATACTCCTTCGACCCGACGATCTCGTTCAGATACCCTTCGTTTACCGGGTTTGCAAAATCCACGCTGAAGCCTCTTTCCACCTGCCGGCCGGATTTCATACGGTAGAGTACATTGACATGACAGCCTTCCTTCATATCCTCCCAGTTGCTTTCCTTCAGCGACTTCTCCGCCATCGCAAGCACCGGCTCCACATCCGTGATGTGCATATATTCCTTCTGATATGTCCCGTTATCGATATATTCCATGCCTGTGCTGGTTTCTCTGTAATAATCCATATAATCACAGTCAAATTGAAGAGCGATACTCTCCACCTGGTCTGCACGCGGCACATACTTATCATACCCAAGCAGATCTTCATTAAATATGAAAAATATTGCCAAAATTCCAATAAAAGCAACTCCCGTCGAGATCAGATGATGTACTGCGCTCCGCAGGTCAAAATCAAATAAGATCTCAGCCACGCCGCAGAACAGCATGCCGCTCACGATCATGCTCACGACCATCAGTCCTTTGCTGCTGCAGGATGCCTGATAGACCGTTATCCCGACCAGGGATGCCAGCGGTATGGCCGCTGCGACCTTCAGCACCGGCTCCACTTTGCGGTAAGCGATCGCTCTGCCTGCCGCCTCGGACGCCCTTTTACAGTAAAGCAGATAAGTGACCACCAACAGTCCTATCGCTATCATAATCCACTTACCGCAATAGGGCAATATCGTTTTTAACAGACCTCCAATATCCGCCGTTCCGTATTTCAGTGGATACAGCATATTGATATAGTCACTCAATGCAGACAGCTTCGGTTCTGTCGTCACATACATACTGCTCGCCGTCCGGAAAAAGGCAGACTTAAAGCTGTCCAGCAGATAATAGATCCCCGCTTCATAAACGGCAAGAAAGGCAAATACAAGAATGGTCACAAACCAGTTTCCCGTCAGCATCACGGCAAACATCGCCGCATGATACATGACCAGGAAAAACAAAAAATTCCACAAAAATGCAAGACCGGTCGCCGCGATCACTTTTCCGTCTGCCGCTCCCATGGACGCCGCTATGCCAATTCCCAGCACAAGCGACACAAGGGATGAAAGAACATAGATTGCGATCCCGCCTGTATAGATCACCCAGAAACGGCTTTTTCTGGAAACCGGAACGCTGTGATACAAATCTACCTTCCTGCGGTCGTTGAGGTAGGAAAATCCCTGCATCCCGATCACCATCGCCAGCAGGATCACAAAGAACCACTGGTATGCATTGAAGGAAAGCGCGTCCCTCGCCGCCTCACACATCGCCGTTTTATATGCACTCTTTGTCGCATAGACTCCGTTTTCATTCCATTTCATAATACGGCTCAGATAGACAGTCAGCGTTCCGACCGCTAAGATCAACTGGATCAGGAATGCGCTGATCCACACCCAGATCCTCCGCTTCTGATTTTCTCTGACACTAACCCAGAATGAGTTTTTTGACGTCATATCCCACTACCTCCGTTTCACTGATAAAGATCTCCTCCAAAGACAGAGGAAGCACCTCATAAAAAATGGTATTGACCGATGCAAACCGCGCGATCACCTCTTCGCGTGTGCTCCTGACCGTAAGTGTGCGCAGAGAACCTCTCTGTTCACGCTTCAGGATCTCCAGGCCGTTCAGCGCCTTCTGCTCATCCTCCCTCGTCTCAAACACACACTGAATCTTCTGGATATTGCATTTCATATCCTCCAGATCCTTGGAGAGCAGTACCCCGCCTTTATGCAGCAGTCCCACATGATCGCAGATGTCCTCCAGCTCCCGCAGGTTGTGGGAGGCGATGACCGGCGTCAGTCCGCGCTCCTCCATCTCCTTTGCAAAAATGGTCTTTACGCCCTGACGCATCACCGGATCCAGTCCGTCAAACGTCTCGTCGCAGAGAAGATACTTCGTATGGCTGCAGATCCCCAGCAGGAGGGCGAGCTGCTTCTTCATTCCCTTGGAAAACGTGTTGATCTTCCTCCGGCTGTCCAGTCCAAAGCTCTTGAGATAGTTATAAAACTCCTCCTTGCAAAAATCCTTGTACACATTGCTGTAATAGCGCTCCATCGCCCTCGCATCCGCGTTGGCAAAGAAATACGGCTCATCTGCGATAAAGAAGAGCTTTTCCTTGGCCTCCACGTTCTCATACACCGGCATATTGTCCACCGTGACCGTCCCCTCATCCGGTTTCATCACGCCGGAAACCATCCTGAGGACGGTGCTCTTGCCCGCTCCGTTCGTCCCGATCAGTCCGAACACGGTATTTTCTTTTATGGATACACTGACCGAATCCACCGCTTTGATCGACCCAAAGCTCTTCGTCAGATTATACATTTCAATCATATTTTTCCCTTTCTGCCGTCTGTCGGCATCTATCCTTCAAATCAGGCATAGTTCATCTCGCCAAGCCCGCTTGCGATCCCCTGTAAAAGATCCTCCTTCGTCATGCCGATCTCCAGAAGCTCGCGTGCAAGCGCTATGATCTGCTGAAGATATTCCTGCCTGCGCTCCTCCATCAGATTGCCGTCTGCCGCCACAAAGTTTCCCCTGCCCTTCACGGTGTAGATGAAACCCTGCCGCTCCAGCTCCGCATAGGCTTTTTGAATCGTATTCGGATTGATGGAAAGCTCCATCGCCAGACTCCGCACCGACGGCATCTGTTCCCCTTCGCGCATCACGCCCTTCAGGATCAGCATCTTAAACCGCTCCACGATCTGCTCATAAATCGGTCTGGTATCCTTATAATCTATGACTATCATATAATCTCCTTTCTGGAAATCTTCCCTCGTCTCATCCGCGGTTTCATACACCCTGTCTCCTATGTATCTTCCTGTATATTGAGTGTACTATTTGTGATGGTACACTCAATATACACCTCGCCCGCATTCCTGTCAATCCGGGCAGCGTGTTTCACAGCATTTTTTTGCTGCTTTCCCATCACCGCCTTTTTAGCGACAGAAAAAGGGCAGCCCCGCTTTTGGGACTGCCCTCGTTTTCGTCTTTTTCGCTATGCTCTTATTTGATCAGCAGAGACTTACCTGTCATCTCAGCAGGCTGCTCCTTGCCCATCAGCTCGATCAGCGTCGGAACGATGTCTGCCAGACATCCGCCCTCTCTGAGCTTGTAGGAAGGATCTGCGTTTACCAGGATAAACGGAACCGGATTGGTTGTATGCGCCGTAAACGGAGCGCCTGTCTCATAGTCAATGAGCTGCTCTGCGTTACCGTGATCAGCACAGATGAACAGAATGCCATCCATATCCTTCACAGCCTCGACTGCCTTTCCTACGCACTCATCCACAACCTCGATCGCTTTGATCGCTGCTGCCTGTACTCCGGTATGTCCTACCATATCCGGGTTTGCAAAGTTGATGATGATAACGTCGTACTCGCCGGATCTTATCGCGCCTGTCAGCTTATCGCACACCTCGTAAGCGCTCATCTGCGGCTTCAGATCATAGGTTGCCACATCCTTGGGGGAATTGACCAGGATCCGGTCCTCTCCCTCGTTGGGCTGCTCCACGCCGCCATTAAAGAAGAAGGTAACGTGTGCGTACTTCTCAGTCTCAGCGATCCTTGCCTGCTTCATATGGTTTGCGGCAAGCCACTCTCCGAAGGTGTTGGTCACAGCGATCTTCGGGAACGCAACCTCCTTGTTCGGGATCGTCGGATCATAGTCGGAGAAGCATACATAGACTACATCCAGCTTCTTCTCTCTTGCGAATCCCTTGAAATCATCGTCACAGAAACTTCTGGTGATCTCTCTTGCACGGTCGGGACGGAAGTTAAAGAAGATGATGGAATCTCCATCCTGTATCGTTGCCACCGGCGCGCCGTTCTTCTTGACCACCGTAGGCTTTACAAACTCGTCTGTCTCGCCTCTGTCATAGGAAGCCTGGATTCCTTCCGCAGCGCTTGCTGCTTCCAGTCCCTCTCCCTTTGTCAGTGCCAGATAGGCTTTCTCTACTCTGTCGTAGTTGTTATCTCTGTCCATTGCATAGTAACGGCCGGTCACGGTAGCAACCTCGCCGACGCCGATCTTCTTCATCTCTTCTTCCAGAGCCTCTACATAGCCCTTTCCGCTTGCCGGAGGCGTATCACGTCCGTCCAGGAACGCATGGACATAGACCTTGGAAAGGCCGTTTCTCTTCGCCAGCTCCAGAAGTCCGTACAGATGCGTGATGTGGCTGTGCACACCGCCGTCCGATACAAGACCGTAAAGGTGCAGCGCCGAATCCTTCTTCTTGCAGTTCTCAACTGCGTCCATAAATGCCTTATTATCAAAAAATGTGCCGTCCTGAATCTCTTTGGTAATTCTGGTAAGCTCCTGATATACGATACGTCCTGCGCCCATATTCAGATGTCCTACCTCGGAGTTGCCCATCTGTCCCTCCGGAAGTCCTACTGCCATGCCGCTCGCATTTCCCTTTACAAAAGGATACTCTGCCATCAGCTTATCCATCACCGGAGTCTTTGCTAATGCAACCGCGTTGCCCTCTGTCCTTTCATTCAGCCCGTAGCCGTCCAGAATCATCAATACTACTGGTTTCTTTGCCATGATCTTTCTCTCCTTTTCTCTGTATGACTGCAAGCGTTCCCTGCCTTGCAGATCCCGCTTCTTCCTCTATAAATCCACTGTGCCCGCTCTGCGGATACACAGCAATTCGCACCACTATGGTAAACCCGCGGCCTTATTTTGTAAAGTAACTCTTGCAAACTTTACATCAATAATCGATTTCCCATTCATGCTCGCCGCCCCAGTCACCGATCGCCGTTGTCGCGATCGCTTCGCCCTGGGCGTTTGTCACCTTCGTGTCAAACCGGTAATTCATCTGCGGCACATACTGCCCGTCGATCTTCACATTGCTGTAAAGATACTGTATCGTATATTCCGTGTGCTGGTCGTCCGCTTCCTCTGTCATAGGTTCATAGGAAATGACGCTTCTCTGCACGCCGTCGTCCTCCTGCTTGCTTCCCCACACGGTGATCAGATCTTTCACATTCTCATCTTCCGCATCATTCGGAAAATAGAACCGGATCCCCTCCTCCGTCCTGTGGAGCACCAGCCGCTCCTGGTTCACCGGGATATAGATCGAACCCTCCCAGCAGCCGCTCTCTTCCTTGATAAAGCTGTCCCTAAGCTGCATATACGCATCCGACGAGACAAGCTCCCTCGCGTACTCATAGTTGCCCGCCTCAAACTGCGAAAACGCCTCCGCAAAATAGGCTTCTTCCTCCTTCGCCTTTGTCAGACACTCGATCGCCTGCTTTGTCTCTGCATCGTCTGTCACCTGACTTACCTCCTGCAGAAGTGCCAGATAACTGTCCAGATGCTGCACGGACACAAATGTTTTCTCCGCATCGGCAAGCGCATATTTCTGTAAAAGTGCCTGTACCTCCGGCGTCTGCGCTGTCTCATAGATCTTCAGCAGTCTTCTGACCAGTTCCTCGTAAGCCGGATACTGGCAGCTTTCCTCCTGCGTGCTGTCATCAAAGATCCTGCACGCCTCCTCGCCCATCTGTGAAAAGAAGCGCTGATATCCCGTATCCGCAAGGGAGAGGGCGTCACTGTTCGCTGCGTCGATCTCAAGGATCTGGATACACTTGTCCATCGTGTCAAGCGTCACCTTCTTCTCGTTGATCTCCGCCACAGCCTCGTTCAGCACCACCGTGCAATAATAGTTCAGCAGGCTTTCGTCCTGCGTATTTTCCCATCCAAGATAAAGATTACTCTCCGCCGCAGCCGCATCCTTCTGCGCGAGATAATTCTCTGCCAACCCCCGGTACGCCTTCACCGACGCCGAATCAATGTCGAGCGCCTCCTCGTAGGCCTGCTGCGCGCTTGCATAATCGGCCGCCTGTACATATTCCGAACCCTTTGCCAGAGCCCTGGAAAGTCTCATCGACGGCATAAAAAGAACGATCGCCGCTGCCGCAAGCACCATGATCCCCAGCGTAGCAACTGACAGCAGGATCTTCTGTCTGCGCACCTTTTTCCGGCGCTCCTCCCGCTTTCTTGCACGCATCGCGTCACGATTCATCGTCACGGACGGCTGCTCTCTCTTTCTCTTATTTCTTTCTGCCCCTGTACTTCTCTTTTTGGTTTCTGCCATACTTCTGTCTACCTTCTAACGCTGTCTTTCCGATCTTCCCCGGATTTTCCCCCTTCTCGCAGGAAAGTCCGGATCTTTACACATTCCTATATATACTAACATATTTTTTTCCTGCTTGTCCACCCCGTCACTCGCCGTTATGTGACAGGAAGTCGCCCATTTCCCCTAAAAGTGATATAATAAGGTGCATCTGGGAATTGCGAAACTCATGCAGCTTCTCTATTGGAAAGGAGACTCCTATGGAATCCACGCTCCGCATCAAATATCAAAGCGCCGTCTACGAACTCACCTACCGGATCGTCCGGAGTGAGCGTAAAACCCTCTCGGTCAGCATCCAGCCGGACTGCACGATCACCGTCCGCGCACCGCGTTCCGTCAGCGACAGCCAGATCCGGCGTTTCCTTATAGAAAAGCAGCACTGGCTCATCACAAAGTATCTGGAGGCAAAGCAAAAGCAGGAAACGATCCCCTGCTCTGATCTGACTGACACGCAGCGCGCCGCGCTCACCAGACGTTATATCGACGCCGCAAAGGAATATTTCCCCAAGCGTGTCGCCTACTTCCACCAGTTCACCGGCGGAACCTACAGCCGCATCACCATACGCGACCAGAAAACACGCTGGGGAAGCTGCAGCTCCAAAGGCACGCTCTCCTTTAACTGGCGGCTCATGCTTGCTCCCCCTGCTATCTTAGACTATGTGGTCGTCCATGAGCTCTGTCACCTTAGGCACATGGATCATTCGCCCGCATTCTGGCAGGCTGTCGGCGAAGTGTTCCCGGATTATGCGTCCGCCCGCAAATGGCTGCGCAAGCACGGTCAGGAACTGGTTCTGTAACGCAGCCTACTTTCCGCTCTTCCCGTGAGACCGGGAAGAAGAACCTTTCTTGTATGCTTTCCTGTCATACTCCCTGCCATCCAGCCGTACGTCCTTCGGGGCTTTCCGCCGTTTTCCTGCCGGCTCACTTTGGGATTTCCCGCGCCGTCTGCCCATGCCTCTGTCAAAGCCCGGCAGCCCGGTCGGTCTTCCCGCCTTTCTCTGCCCGCCTCTGGCGCGATCTTTCCTTTCGATGAAAAACTTGTCTGACCGGATTTCCTCCAGCTCGTCTCCCAGTTTCATCCGCATAAAGGCAGCCGCGATCTGAACCGCACTGTACTGCCCTCTGGCAAGCTCTTCCATCACATACTCTGTCGCTTTCGTAAGATCCTGTTCCTCGATCACGTTCTCCGCATCCTTCAGTATCTTTTCCGCCTTGCGGCGCATGATGTCGGCCGCCTCCGGAATCTTTCTCTCCCGGATCCTGGTGTTACAGACGCGCTCAATGTCGCGCACCTTGTAGGCCTCTCTTCCGACTACCAGCGTGAAAGAACGACCGGTCTTTCCCGCGCGTCCGGTCCTTCCGATCCGGTGCACATAGTATTCGATATCCTCCGGCACATCGAAGTTGTAGACCGCCTCGACGTCGCTGACGTCGATTCCGCGAGCCGCCACATCCGTTGCGATCAGCAGATTCACCCTGCCGCTCCGGAAAAGGTTCATCACGATATCTCTCTGATGCTGTGCCAGATCTCCGTGCAGTCCTTCCACCTCGTAGCCTCTTGCCTTCAGATGCTCTGTCAGCTCATCCACCATCCGCTTGGTATTACAGAAGATCAGCGCACGCTTAGGATCGTAGTAGTCGATCAGACGGCACAGCACTTCTTCTTTGTCCTGCCGCTTCACCTGATAGTACGCCTGCTTGATCAGAGGCATCGTAACCTCCTTGGGCGTCATCTTCAAAAATGCCGCGTCCTTCTGATAGGTCTTGGTGATGTCCAGGATCGGCCCCGGCATCGTCGCAGAAAACAGTCCTGTCTGTCTCTCTGTCGGCATTTCCTTTAAGATCGTCTCGATATCTTCCCGGAATCCCATGTTCAGCATCTCATCGGCCTCGTCCAGCACAACGGTCTGCACATCTTCCATTTTCAGCGTGTGACGGCGCATATGATCCATCACTCTGCCGGGCGTTCCCACCACGATCTGAACGCCTCCCTTTAGATTCTTGATCTGCTTGACGATATCCTGCCCGCCGTAGATCGGCAGCACCTTGATACCGTGCATATATTTGGAAAACTTGCGGATCTCCTCCGCAGCCTGGATCGCCAGTTCTCTGGTAGGACAGAGCACCAGCGCCTGCAGCTTCTTGTTCTCCGGATCGATCTTCTGCAGGATCGGGATTCCAAACGCCGCCGTCTTTCCGGTTCCCGTCTGGGCCTGTCCGATCAGATCCCGCCCCGACATAAATACAGGGATCGCCTGCTCCTGGATCGGCGTCATAAACTCAAAGCCGAGTTCTCCTACCGCCCTCAGGATCCGCTCGTCGATCCCGGCCTCCTCATAGCGCATACCTTCCTGCTTTTCGTTCTCTGTAAGCTGTTCGTTTTCCTCTGTCTTCTTTTTATTCATCTGATCCTTTTTTCCCTTTCCCTGATCTGCCGTCCGCATGCAGATAGATTCGCCGCAGCCTGCTCACCGCGCGCTCCGCGATCAGACATTCTCCGTGCTCCTCCAGATATTTTTCCTGTTCCTCCGTCACCGGGCACACGCTGCCAAACTCGATCGCCTGTGCGCTGATACGGTTAAAGTTCCGCTGAGAGATCCTCCCCTTTTCTATCATCAGATAGTAGATCTGATCCGCCTTGTACAGCCGGCTTTTGACACAGATGCCAGATGGGATGGATACCGCATAGCGCATTGCCGGGTGCAGGGCAGAAAAGACAAACAGCCGCTTCGTCTCGTCCAGCGCGGGATCTGCCTCTTTCCTCTTCTCTGCATTCAGTTGTGCCCCGCCCTCCGGGCTGCTCACCTCTGCGCCGATCCCCTGCAGCAATTCCTTGATGTTCTGCAGCATATCGCGCACAACCGCAGGGCCGTTCTCAGTGAACGTGATCGAAAGCCCGTTATCCCTAAGCGGCGTGATCTGCATCGCGATGTTGCCGCTTCCGATATCGTAACCGACCTCCTCATGCGCTCTCTCTATGATATCCCGCAGGAACTCCTCTCCCTTTTCATTCCGTTCCAGAATGTCCGAGAGCGTCAGTCCATATTCCTGCATATCGTCCTCTGATATGATACATTGTACTGTAACGTCATTTATTTTTTTATATCTCATGCAATTCACCCTCTATCGGTTCTTATCCTGAATAGTTACTAAAACAGAAATATTCATGTTTCCTGTACTTATATCTATACCATAGTAACACAATTTTGCGCAACCGTAACTGGCAAAATATTATCGCGGAAGACTTCGTAAAATTTTAGTACCTTTGACACATTTTCTGCTAAGATTCTGTTAAGGAATCGTTCAAACCATCCGATAATATATATAGAACAAGAGGTTCACACTGCAGCTCGGGGCTATTTCAGTACGGCACCTGGAACTGCGTTCGTCCAAGGAGGGATTACCGCAATCTATGTATATGAAAAGGCTTATAACATCGAACCGGTTATGGCGGTCACCGCGTTAAGGAAGCTCTCTTCCGGCAACCAAAACCGTCAGTCCAAGCAGAACTCTGAACCCGTGATGCCAACTTCGTTTGCAAGGGTTCTCGATGAAGCGACCAAAAAGGAACAGCAGCCTCTCCCCATCCGCACCAGCGGCTACACGAAGGATGCCAGTCTTTACTACAACTTCATCAGCAAACGGGAATACGTCCAGTAGCGATACTGCGGCGTATTTCCGCTACGCGCTGTAAGGCGCACAAGGAAAATGCCCGTGTGAAAGACACATGGGCATTTTCTTTTCTATTTTCTACCGGACTCCGATCCCCTGCATAATATCCCTCGCCACCTTCGGCTTATTCATCGTATACAGATGAATCCCTTCCGTTCCGATCCCGGAAAGTCCTTCGATCTGGCGTACCGCGTAGTCGATCCCCGCCTTATACATATCCTCCGGGCTGTCCCCATACCGTGCGATCAGATCCGCCAGCTCCTTTGGAACCGAGGACCCCGACAGGGACACGGACGTGCCAAGCTGGTTTGCCGAGGTGATCGGCATCAGCCCCGCATGGATCGGCTTCATGATCCCGGCCTTCTCCGCCTTTTCGCAAAATGTTTCAAAGCAGTGGTTGTCAAAAAACATCTGGCTGATAAAACCCTCCGCTCCAAGCTCCTGTTTCTCTTTCAGATAAGCCAGATCCTCTTCCAGACTTTTTGCCTCACAGTGCTTCTCCGGATAGCAGGCCGCCAGAATCTGAAGGCTGCTGTTTTCACGGATAAAACGGATAAGATCCGTCGCGTGTGCAAACTCTCTCGTCTGGTACTGCTCCTCGCTCATATCCCGCGGTCTGTCCCCGCGCAGCGCCAGTACATGGGTTATCCCGTGCTCCTCCAATTCCCGGCATCGCTCCAGGATCTCGTCTCGCCGGTTTCCCACACAGGTTAGATGCGCCACAGCCTGCGTCTTGCACTCCTGTCGGATGTAGGAGGCGATCTCCAGCGTTTTGCCTGCCTTGCTGCCGCCTGCTCCGTAAGTGACACTGATAAACTGCGGTTGCAGCTCCGAAAGCTCCCTCACCACCGCAAACGCAGATTCAAAGCTGCCGTCCTTTTTCGGTGGAAATACTTCAAATGATATCTGCATATCTGTTCCCTTGCCTTTGCTGTCTTTGGTATGACTGCGGGGATTCGCCCGCAGCCGTTATCAGTGTATAATCATTTGAGGATATCGTCAAGGTCTGCCCTCGGAATAGTAAACGAAACCGCCCCCATCGATCCCGGCGCAACCTCGTACTCGTCAAACTGGATGATCAGATTGCCCTGTCCGTCAAAATAGAAGGACGTATCGTCGTCGATCGCCTGGAAATCCCACTCCGGCACCTCCGAATCCAGCCAGTAGATCACGGAATCGTCCTGCTCCATCTGCTGTTTCATCTGCGCCTTGATCGCATCGCTTATGACGCCGATATAATCGCTTCCCTCCCGGAAGAAATCCTTTAACGATAAGATCTCCCCGGTATTTTTGTCAATATTGAAGGTCTTGCGGTACTCGCTCCCGCTTGCCATGATCAGCAGCGTATCTACCTCGATCGCCAGATAATCATCGCTCTCCGACACCACCTTGTAATCGGACTGTAAGCTGTAATTGCCCTCTCCCTGGCTCTCCGCCAGATCGTGCTCATACCGGGCGATCAGCTCCTGCCCATACTCCTCGATCGTCTTGTTCGTGCGCTGCAGTTCTTCCTGCGCTGCACCCTGCGGCTGCGTATCGCCTGCACTTTCATCTGCCGGCTGCGTCTCTGCAAGCTGCTCCTGCTCCACCTGCGGCACTTCGATATGTGCGCTGAAATGGTTGGTCTGATCCTCATAGGTACGGAAGGTCACGACCTTTGCGATCGCTCCGATCACCGGGATCTTTTCCATGGCAAGCGCCACCGACTGCCCGGAATTGGCCAGGATCACGATCGCGCCAAAGCACGCCGCTGCCGCGATCCCCGCATATCTCCAGATCCGCCCTCCGGCGCGTCTCCCGCACTTTGCTCCTTCCTTCTCTTCCTGCTCCTTCTTTGCTCTCTCTATTCCCATAAGGATCCGCTCCTTTGCCTCCTGCGGTACTTCCACTGCCTCATATTCTCTCCTGCAATCCTGCATCTTCTGATCTGTTTTCATCCTTGCACTCCTTTCCGTGCGCCCTGCTCCGTGCACATCTCCTGCAGTCTGTCAAGCGCTCTGTACAGTCTGGTCTTGACCGTATTAACCTTCTTTCCGGTGATCTCTGCAATTTCCTCCAGCTTCCGGTCCTCGAAGTACCTCAGCACAAGGATCGTCCGGTCCTCCGGATCAAGCAGCGCCAGCACGCTTTCCAGCTCCGACTTTTCGTACCCGCTCTCCACCGACGGCTGTACCGCGTCAAGCAGCAGCGAATCCTCCTGCGGACATTCCTGCTTCTTTTTGCGGAGCAGATCCATCGCGGTATTCAGAATGATCTTGTGGATCCAGGTATCTGCAAATTCCGGCTTTTGCACCTTCTCCTGTCCCCGGATCGCCCGGTATGCCGCCTCCTGCACAACATCCAGCGCGTCCTCCCGGTTTCTCACAATGGAAAGCGCGAAACGGTAATATCTCTCATATTGCCGGGTAAGTTCCCTCTCTACAATTCCCGTTTTCATCTCTTTCTCACTCCTTTCATCCGTTAGACCTGCCTGCGCCCGAAAAAGTTTCAGGATTTTATTTTATTTTGAAATAATAATCGATCAGCTCGGTATCTTCCACCGAAATGTAGGGTCCGTACATCGGAATGTTGCAGCACATCGTTCTCTTTCCTGCCGGAAAATACAGCTCATATCCTTTGCCGGATGCAAGCCCAGGCATCTGTGCGCTCTGTTCCCCGAAGGAAATATATTTGGCTGACATCCCGATCTTCAGCGGCTTTCGTCCCTCGCCGCCGTCCGCCGTCAGAATTTCTCCCTTTTCAAACGAAAAAAAGTTCCAGCACGTATGCCCGGTCAGCATTCGCGGCTCCTTGTCCCGCTCCTTCAAAAGAAGCCGTTCCTTCCCGTCCAGAAAGCTCACTGCCCCGGTCTTTTTATCCACCCGGACGAGCAGCTTCTGCGTCCGTATCTCCAGCACGCCCGGCGTCTCCCGGATCTTGTACTGTCCTCCAGCCGCCTCAAACTCCTTTGCCCGCTGCGGAAAGCTGCTGCACTGTCCCTTTGCAAAGCACACGCGGATCACCTCCTGCGAGATTGGCGCAATGCGAAGTGTTCCATAATTGCTCAGCAGGTCACAGTACCCCTTGCCCTTCATCACAAACCGTACCCCGCAGTCGATCCGGTTGTGTCCGACCGGGTGCAGCGTCTTTTCATCCGGCATCTCGCCAAACTCCCCCTGCGCTGTGTCCGTTTTCTTTCCGCTCAGCCCCTCAATATCCTTCTGGTGTCTTTCCAGGTAGGAGGGAAGTTCGCGGACGCGCCGGTCTGCTCTGCCATACATCGTTCCCACTCTCGCGGAAGAACTCTCTCTGACCGGCTTTCTTTCCTGCCTGCCGGTATCCGCCTCCGGCTCTTTCTTCAAGACCACGATCTTTTTCGGCCCGTACTTATCCCGCACGGCGCGCTCGCATTCCCCCTCCAGCGCACGCTCCCGGTAGATTTCTTCGTTTGTCCGCTCTTCCTGCGGCAGCACGGCGCGGGTCTTTTTTCCCTCCGCCTGCAGCACCGCCCGGCTGCGCTGCGTCTGCGTGACCGGATCAGCGATCAGCCCCGTCAGCTTTCCCTTGTACAGAACGACCAGCTCATGGAGCGCTCTTGTGACAGCCACATACAGCCTCTTGACGGCTCCGTCCTCCTTGGGATAATTCTTCTCCGAGGCATCGTAAATGAGCACGGCGTCAAACTCAAGTCCCTTCGTATATTGCAGTGTCAGCACCATCACGCCCTCTCCAAACTGCATCCCGTCCTCCTGCACGGGAACAAGTCTGACCTTTCCTGCAAGGCTTTTCCGCACGCGCTCCTCCTCCTGTTCCTCTGCGCAGATCACCGCGACTGTCTCCAGTCCCTGTGCCTTCCATGCGTTCAGCGTCTCTATCGTCTGCTCCGTCAGCGCGGCGTCATCCGCACAGGCACACACGCGCACCTCTTTTCCATGGCGGATGATCGGCTCGACCGGATAGATCTGAAAAGATCCGTGATACAGGATATCCGTTGCAAATTTCGATATCTCGATGGTGTTCCGGTAACTCTTGCGGAGCAGCCCGAAATAGTCAAAGGGATCCGTCAGCATCAGGCTTCGCAGCTCCTGCCAGTCATTGAGTCCATAGTCCATGGAGATATTCTGGGAAATGTCCCCCATGATGGTGTAGGTACACCTGCTCAGGCAGTATTTGAGCGACGCATACGCCATCATGCCGAAATCCTGCGCCTCATCGATCACCACATGACCGGCTTCCCGGATCACACTGTCCTCCTTGATACGCTTGTAGAGATACGCAAGCGCCGCCAGATCGTACACATCAAATTCCTTTTCTTTCCGTCCCACTTCATAGCCTTTCGCCCGCTGCACCGTCAGGAAATCCTCGTACAGCTCATAGATATCACCCTTCCATTCCCTTTTCCCGAAATAGGTGCTGTAAAACCGGATCAGCTTCTTCTTTTCCTCTGCCGAGTAAGAATAGTATTTCCCGCTCAGCTCGTTTTCCAGCTTCGCCATCAGATGCTCCGTCAGTCTGGTGATCTTGTCTGCCCGCGAAAGACCTTTGCTCTGCTGCCAGACCTTTTCGATCGCCTCCTTTGTCAGCAGCATCTTGCCGTTTTTTTCAAGGCAGACGCTCTGCCGCGGGATCCGTTCCCTTTCATACGCCTCGCAAAACTGCTCCAGATCGCAGAACCAGGCGTAGGTTCCCTTAAAGGGAGGCGTGACTCCCTTCTGCACCGGAATGACCTGACATTCCCCGTCCCAGTCCTCATACAAGAGCCTGACAAAAAGCTGTTCCATCGTCATCTGGCGCACGCCGTACACGTTCAGCTCCGGCAGCACCCCCGTGATGTAATTTAGAAGCACCTGATTGCTCCCGATAATATAGAAGTCCTCCGGTGCAAATTCCTGCTCATAATTATAGAGGATATAAGAGATCCGGTGCATGGCGACCGTTGTCTTGCCAGAGCCTGCCGCTCCCTGTATGATGAGATTGTGCTGCGGCTTCTGCCGGATCACGTCGTTCTGCTCCTGCTGGATCGTCGCGATGATCTCTCCCAGCACCGCCTTTTTATTCCTGGCAAGATACCGCGTGAGCAGCTCATCGTTCGCCACTACATCCGAATCATAGAAATCCTTCAGCCGGTCGTCCTCGACCTCATAGGTGCGCTTCCGGGACAGATGAACCTCATAACGCCCCTCCCCCTTGACCGAGTACGTCATATCCCCCAGCGAGGATCCATAGTAGATGCCTGCGATCGGCGCACGCCAGTCGATCACCATCGGCTCAGCCGGATTCTTTGCGATGACGGAACGCCCGATATAGTAGGACTCCTTCTTTCCGCTCTTTTTGTCGGTGAAGTCGATCCTTCCAAAATAGGGCTTCTTTCTCGCCTGTATCGCTCTCGCCAGCTCCTGGCTCACATGCCGGAACATATCGTCCGTGTTGTGCCACAATGCCTGCATTTCCTTGTCGGCCGTATCAAACTCTTCCTGCATGGCATGCAGCTCCTTCTTCAGCTGCGCTACGTTCTGCCGCACGCCCGTCACCTTCTGCTCTGCGACTTTGATCGTCTCTTTCAGATTCTGTTCTTCCTCTTCCCTTGTGATCCCCGGTATTTTCTGCATATTCCTTCCTTTCTCACACGCTGTTTTACGCTGCTATGGTTCATTCGCAATTCCTTCTATGGCTGAACTGTTATCATAGGATAACAAAAAATAAAAATAACTACTAGACTTTTTTTTGCTTTTATTGTAGACTGGACAATGAAGTGTACCCTAGAGTCTGGCTCTGGGGTATTTTTTTGTAGAAGACTGCCTGTGCAGGCGCGCAGTCTCCTTGCCAGGAAACACAAAACTGCCCTTACCGGATCGCTCCGATAAAGGGCAGTTTCTTTTTATCTATCATACTATTGCGTGGTAACGCTTACCGCTCCTCCCGGAAATAGGCCTGTCCCAGGCTTTCCGGCGGCTGGTTCTCTCTCTTGTTGCGCATACTGGTTATGATCAGCACGATGATCGTTACCAGGAAAGGAAGCATCTTGTAAAGCTCCTTCACGGAAAGGTTCATTCCTGTCGGGATAAACAGATGCAGGATATAGAGTCCGCCAAACAGCATCGATGCGATGATGCAGACATTCGGTCTCCAGATCGTGAAGATAACGAGCGCGATCGCAAGCCATCCACGGTCACCGAACGCATCGTTTGACCAGACGCCGCAAGCGTAGTCCATAACATAGTACAGACCGCCCAGACCGGCGATCATGCTGCCGACGCAGGTAGCCACATATTTGTAGCGGGTGATATTGATACCCGCCGCATCCGCCGTCGCCGGATTCTCTCCCACCGCGCGCAGATGCAGTCCGACTCTGGTATGCTTGAGCACATAGGACGCGATCAGCGCGACCGCGATCGCCACATAAGCCAGAAATCCATAGGAAAGGAAAATGGCACCGAACCAGCCGAGCTTATCCGCAAACGGAAGCGACTTGCTGAAATAGGCGCTGGTCGCAGAGAGCGCGATCGACGGCACTTCACTGCCGGTCAGCTTGATAAGCGAACCGCCGAAGAAATTGCCGAAGCCCACACCAAACGTCGTCATCGCCAGACCGGTCACATTCTGGTTTGCACGCAGCGTAACCGTCAGGAAACAGTAGAGCAGTCCCATCAGCAGTGAGCCGATAAGGGAGGAAAGCACCGGAATACCGATCGCCAGAAACGCGTTCATGGCTTCTGCCGGCACAGCCTGTTCATAGAAGAACGCGCCGATCACGCCGCAGATACTTCCGACGTACATGATCCCGGGGATTCCCAGATTCAGGTTACCCGATTTCTCTGTCAGTGTCTCTCCGGTTGCTCCGTACAACAGCGGGATGCTCTGTACGATCGCACGGGGGATAAAAGATACCAGATCAAGCATTTTTCTTTTCCTCCTTCTTTCCATTCTTTCTCAGACTAATCTGATAGGTGATAAAAAATTCGCTGCCGATGATAAAGAACAGGATGATACCTGTCAGAATATCACCGAAGGAATGATTCAGATCAAAGATGGTCGAGATCTCACTTGCCCCGCGGTCAAAGAATACCAGCAGAAGACTCGTGAAGATCATCACGATCGGGTTAAATTTGGCAAGCCAGGAAACCATAACGGCGGTAAAACCTCTGCCGCCCGCGATCGTCGTTGTGATCGTGTGATCCGTTCCGCCGACCAGCAACAGACCTGCGATACCGCAGACCGCACCGGAAAGCAGCATCGTGCGGATGATGATCTTGTCAACCTTGATGCCGACATAGCGCGCCGTTCTCTCGCTCTCGCCCACAACGGCGATCTCATAACCGTGCTTGGAGTAATTCAGATAAATGTACATGCAGACGGTGATCAGCGCCACGATAATGATGTTGAGCAGGTACTTGTACGAGCCGATCTGAGGCAGCCAGCCTGCACAGGTGTCCTGATTGATGATACCGATCTTGCCCGCTCCCTTGGGAACCTCCCACACAATGACGAAGAAGGCGACAAGCTGGGTTGCCACGTAATTCATCATCAGCGTGAACAGCGTCTCATTGGTATTCCACTTCGCTTTGAAGAACGCCGGGATCGCACCCCATATCGCGCCTGCGATACAGCTTGTGACCACCATGAGCAGGATCAGCAGCGCATTGGGGATCTTGTCTCCGAGCAGGATCATGCACGCTGCGGAGGCGAGTCCTCCCACCAGAACCTGACCTTCCCCGCCGATATTCCAGAATTTCATGCGGAACGCCGGTGTCACGGCAAGCGATACACACAGCAGGATGGCAAGGTTCTGCAACAGGATCCAGATCTTTCTGGGCGTGCCGAACGCACCGCTCCAGATCGTACGATATACGGCAATCGGATTTTCACCGGTCATCGCCATCGTAAAGACAGCGCAGACGATCAGCGCCAGCAGGATCGCGATCCCGCGGATCAGCCACGCGTGATACCAAGGCAGTGTCTTGCGCTTGGAGATATGAAAAAACGGAACATGTGCTTTCTTATTCATCTTTGTTGTCACCTCCAAGTCTGGTCATCATCATACCTACCTGATTCTTCGTTGCGCTTCTTCCTTCCACGATGCCGCTGACCTTACCGCCGCAGAGCACCAGGATGCGGTCGCAGAGCTCCAGCAGCACATCCAGATCCTCTCCGACATAGACGACTGCGACGCCCTTTTTCTTCTGCTGGTTGATGAGATCATAGATCGTGTAGGACGAATTGATATCCAGTCCCCGCACTGCGTATGCTGTCAAAAGCACCGACGGCGCGGAAGCGATCTCACGTCCGACTAAAACCTTCTGTACATTTCCGCCCGACAGTCTTCTGACCGGCGTCTCAAGGCTCGGCGTGTTGACCTCCAGCTTTTTCACCACGCGCTCCGCAAGCGCCTTGGGATCTTTTCTGTTGGTAAAAAGGGAATGTCCCTGACGGAACGAACGGAGCATCATATTGTCTGTGAGGTCCATATTGCCGACCAGTCCCATACCCAGTCGATCTTCCGGCACGAAAGAGAGCGTCACGCCCAGAGACGAGATTTCCTGCGGCTCCTTGCCTACCAGTTCTTCTTCCTTTCCGTCCTGATCGAGGTACCGGATGCTTCCCTTCTCTACCGGCTGCAGACCTGCTATGGATTCAAGAAGCTCCTTCTGTCCGCATCCGGAGATTCCGGCAATCCCCAGGATCTCGCCGCTGCGGATGTCAAAGGATACGTCGTCCAGCTTGACGATCCCGTCGATATTGCGAACCGTCAGATGTTCCACTTCGATGCGCTTCTTTGGATCTACCGGCTCCGGTCTGTCGATATTCAACGTCACCTGACGACCGACCATCATGTTGGTCATCTCCTGTGCATTTGTCTCCTTCGTGATCAGATCGCCGACAAACTCACCGTGCCGCAGGACAGCCACCCTGTCTGAGAGAGCCTCCACCTCGTGCATCTTATGCGTGATGATGATGATCGCCTTTCCGGCGTTCCGCATATTGCGGAGCACGGCAAACAGCTTTTCCGTCTCCTGCGGCGTCAGAACCGCCGTGGGTTCGTCGAGGATCAGGATGTCCGCCCCACGGTAAAGCACTTTGACGATCTCGACCGTCTGCTTCTGGGAGACCGACATATCGTAGATCTTCTGATCCGGGTCTACCTCAAAGCCGTACTGGTCGCAGATCTCGCGGATCTTCTGCGCCGCCGCGCTGATGTTCAGTCTCTTGTGATCGTTCAGTCCCAATACGATATTCTCGGTTGCCGTCAGCACATCAACCAGTTTGAAATGCTGATGGATCATGCCGATCCCGTAAGAAAATGCGTCCTTGGGAGAGCTGATGACAGCCTCCTGTCCATTGATGAAGATCTGCCCCTCATCCGGGTAATAGATACCGGAAAGCATATTCATCAGCGTTGTCTTTCCGCTTCCGTTCTCCCCCAAAAGAGCCAGGATCTCACCTTTGTTGATTTCCAGTGATACCTTGTTGTTTGCTACGACTGTGCCAAACGTTTTTGTGATGTCCTTCATCACTACCGCGGCTGTTTTCTTCTCCAAAGAACCATCCTCCCACATTTGTTTTTGCTATGCACCCTCCCGGTGCAACCGAAGAAAGGGAAGTACAGACGACGCTGCACTGCCCTTCCTTACATCCTGCTTTTATGTTCTATTTTAATCTATTCAGATTAGAATGCTGTATCCAGCAGATTGATACCGTCGATCTTCAGATCAAAGTAAGGTGCTGCACGGTACTCGGACTCATGGTAATATCCGTCAGAAACAACCTCTGTATCCGGCGTATAGTCCGCATCTGTATCTACATCTGCCTGGTAGCTGTCTACTGCCTGGCCATCTACCGTAAAGGTTGCTGTGTCAAATACATGTGTTGTTCCGTCCATCAGAGCCTTCTTTACTTCCTCGAGCTTTGCTGCAGTTCCCTCTGCGGCTACTGCCTCATTGATGTCTGTCAGTACAACAGATCCTGTCTCCAGAGTACCTGTCCAGTCAGCCTCAACTGCCTGTCCTGCTACTACGTTGTTGATCACATGCTCATAGTAAGGAGCCCAGTCGATACGGGAAGACACGATAAAGGTGTTCGGGCAGGCAGCGATCGTAGAACCGTTGTAGGAAACGTTCGGTACGCCTGCTGTCTCACATGCGGTAGGTGCTCCCATGGAGTCTGCATGCTGGCTGATCAGCTTACATCCGCTGGCGATCAGCTTGTTTGCGCCTTCCTTCTCTGCCGTCTCATCGTACCAGGAACCGGTAAAGGTAACATCCATTGTCACGGTCGGGCATACGCTCTTTGCGCCCAGATAGAAGGATGTGTAACCGGAAATAACCTCTGCATAGGTAAATGCTCCGACATAACCCATCTTTGCTTCGTCTGCGGTAAACTCGCCTGCGTCGATCATCTCGTTTAACTTCATACCAGCTGCGACACCTGCAAGGTAACGTCCTTCGTAGATAGAAGCAAATGCGTTGTGATAATTGTCAAGTCCCTCTGTATGTGCCTTGGTTCCGGTTGCGTGACAGAACTGTACATCCGGGAACTCTCTTGCTGCCTGGATCATGTAATCCTCATGTCCGAAGCTGTCTGCAAATACGATGCTGCATCCTGCGTCTACAAGCTCGCATGCTGCATCATAACATTCCTGTCCTTCAGGAATATTTTTACGGTAGATGAACTGATCCTCGCTAAGCCCAAGTGCCTCGCGTGCCTCGTCTGCCGCATTCATGAAGTTGAGGTCATAAGTAGAGTTTTCATCATGTAAGAAAATAAAACCAACCTTGAGGTCAGAAGGGATCCCTGTATCAGCCGCTGCTTCTGTACCGTCAGCTTCTGCTGCAGCGTCCGTTGTCTCCTCTGCTGCCGTCTCTTCTGTTGCTGTCTCCTGTGCAGGCGCTTCACTACTGCTGCTTCCGCATCCTGCCAGAGTACCCATGCACAATCCAAGTGCAAGTACCAGTGCTCCAAATCTTTTCATAATCATCCTCGTTTCTGCGCACGTGTTTTTGCGGCCCGTACCCGGTGCGCTAAGGCACGTTCCCGTAAAAAACAAAAAACAGACATAAACTGTCTGTTTGTCAATAAAAAAACGATTTGATCCGGCAACCCAAACTGCTCTCTTTTACCGATAGTCATGACTGAACCGGCGTCATGGTAGAAACTTTCGGGCCATCTATCCGAAACTATATCGACAAAACATTTTGTTTGATACAGGCACATAGTAAAACGAAAAGTGACCTTTTGTCAACACAAATACACCCACAAATGATAAATTTTGTGCTTTTATCAATAGAAAGGTCATTTTTCGCCTTATAATATGTAAAAAATGACATATGCCCCGGCCTGCCTCTGTCTCTACCCGGTTTTCCTCTCTCAGATCACATAGTTGTTGTTCATCTCATTCTGCCACTCCACCAGATCTGCCAGCGTGACCTTGTCCACCACGCTGCTCACGGAATCGTTGACCATCTTCCAGAGCCGCAGCGTCGCGCAGGTGTCCTGTCTGGTACAGCTGTTCACCTCGTCGTCCAGACAGGCGACCGGCGCAAGGCTTCCCTCCGTCAGCCGCAGGATCATTCCCACCGTATACTGCTCCGGCTTTTTGGTCAGACGGTATCCGCCCTGCGGACCGCGGATGCTCTTGACATATCCCGCCTTGTTCAGGGAAGATATGATCTGCTCCAGATATTTATCCGAGATCTCCTGTCTCGCCGCTATATCCTTGATGCGGACCGGTTCTCCCGTGTCGTGGATCGCCAGATCCAGCATCAGTCGCAGCGCGTATCTCCCCTTGGTTGAAATCTTCATTGTCTTTTCGTCCTTTCCTCAATAGCATTATTCCGGTTTTCTTCCACCATTACTCATTACTACATTTTATCATATTCTTCGGATTCCTCAATATCGTTGACCGGCTTCTTGAGCCCCTCGATCTTGATCCCGTTCTTCTCTGCGTAGTCCCACAGTGCAGCGTGGATCGCTTCCTCTGCAAGAAGGGAACAGTGCACCTTCACCGGCGGCAGACCATCCAGCGCTTCCATGACCGCCTTGTTGGTCACCTCAAGCGCCTCCTGCACGGTTCTTCCCTTGACCAGTTCGGTTGCCATAGAGCTGGTTGCGATCGCCGCCCCGCAGCCGAATGTCTTAAACTTGACGTCGCGGATGATCCCCTTATCGTCAATATCCAGATACATTCTCATAATATCGCCGCACTTGGCGTTTCCAACCGTACCGACACCGCTCGGATTTTCTATCTCGCCGACATTTCTGGGATTCGTGAAATGTTCGATTACTTTATCACTGTACATACTCTTCCTCGTTTCTGCGCACCGCTCTTTCTTCCGGTCTGCACCGGTGCGCTTTACAGACCGGCAGGACAGATACTGTGCTCTGCCCCGGCTTGCATCCCACTTTTCATATCATCATTATAGGATATATTTATTATATACCCTACTTTTGCTGTTCTGTCAATCTCATTTTACCCCTTCTCTTGCCCTGTTAATCTTCTTTTTTCCGGGATCTGTCTTAATTTTTCCTCCCCTTTCAACGATATATTATACATAGAGCAAGCAAAGTAAAAGGATTTACGAAACCATGCTAAGGAGGGCATATTATGAATAATATCAACGCATACCATGCTTATCAGAGCACGCTGTCAGCTGCCAGCGCCGCTTCCACCAAAAACAGCCGTTCTGCCTCTGCCGCCAAGGACACGCAGGCAGCCGAAAAGAAGTCCCAGACAGCAAAAAGCGCCGAGACAAAAAAGACCGGCCAGACTTCTTCCCCGGTTCTGAGCGACAAGGCAAAGGCACTTTTGCAGGAGCTGAAAAAGAATTACGGAAATATGGATTTCATCGTGGCAGACTACTCTTCCGACGAGGAGGCTCAGTCCTACCTTTCCAGAGGAAGCAAGGAATACACCGTTCTCATTGATCCTGCCGAGCTAGAGCGCATGGCAGAAGATGACGAAGTCAAGACCAAGAACCTTGCCCTGCTCGACGAGGCAGTCGGCAACCTGGACGCTCTCAAGGAGCAGCTCAAGGATACCGAGAACGAGGATTCCGTCGTTCATCTCGGAGTCACGATCGGCAGTGACGGCAGCGTTTCCTACTTCGCGGATCTTGAAAAGATCGGAGAACGCCAGAAGGAATTTGTAGACAAGATCCGTGAGAAGAAGCAGACAGAAAAAGACGCTGCAGAAAAGAATGCGTCCGAAAAGACCGCATCGGATAAGAATACTAACACCTCTGCAGCCTATGAAAAAGTCCGCAAGACGACCGTCACCGCTTCCTCCATCGAAGAACTGCTTGACAAGATCAACCACGTTGACTGGGATCAGATCCCGGAGGAGACACTCCTTCCCCAGACCTCAGGAAGCCGTTTCGATTTCAGTATTTAACAGACAGACTAAAAGCCATCTTTCCCGTCAGGGCAGGATGGCTTTTTCTATGTCTATACGTTCTATTCGTTTTTCTGATTTTCCAGATATTTCTGCTTTTCAAAGAAGTCGTTCACCGACTTGATGATCTGCGCCGGTTCCATGGTCTTTAAAAGATATCCCTCCGGCTTCAGCGCCATCACCTTCATAACGCTTTCGCGGTCTCCCTTGCTTGTCAGAAAGATCACCGGAATATCCGCAAATTCGTGTTCGCTCCGGATCATCTCCAGAACCTGCTTGCCGTCCACGACCGGCATCTCATAGTCGAGCAGCACCAGATCCGGACGGTTCATCGCAAGATATTTGATCGCCATCGCTCCGGAATTTGCCAGAATCACCTGATACTGTTCCTCCAGCCATCCCTTGACATTGCGCAGCATTGCTCCCGAATCGTCCACCACCAGGATCTTTTTCTTATTCTGCTTGCCAAATTTCTTTTCAAAGGCGGCGATCGTCTCCACCACCTCATTCACATTGATCGGGCGGTAAAACTCCTGCCGGATGAGATGCTTGGGGATCATCTTCTCCACTGCCCTGAGCTCATCCACATCTCCTATGGCAAAGATCGAAATATCCTCCTCTGCCGATTTATCCTTGATATAGTTCAGCTCCTGCAGCATATCTCCCATCTTTTCATCCGTATAAAGGATCATCATGCTGACCGGTTCCTCAATGCGGCTGATCGCTCCAATGTCTGCCTTCACCTGGATCACGTGATAATTTGCCTCTTCAAACCGCTCCTTGAGCGAAAGCACCAGATAACTCTGCACCTCAGAGATAATCATTACGTTCTGTACTTTATCTTCCCCTGTTACCAATTTTCATTCCTCCCCTCAGGATCCTTCCGTCTCCTCTGCGGATCCTGCTTTTCATTTGTTGACTATTTCCTATTATAGCTGAAAAAACGATTTTCGACAATTCCCGTAAAGAAAAAATCGTCAAAAACAGCAATTCTCTCCTCAAAATTCAAAAAGGGATACCTGCTCGCGGCAGATATCCCTCTATGTATCCAGCTCTTTCTTTTTGTCTCTCAGGCTCTTCTTGTATCGATATACCAGATCAGCATTTTCACACTGTCGTCTATTCCAAGCCTGCTGCTGTTGATGGTCAGCTCGTAATTACGGGAATCACCCCACTTGGTATCACAATGACTGTTGTGATAGTATTTACGCTTTCTGTCCATTTTCTTAATGTACTCTCTCGCCTCATCGTCCGTCAGACCGTACTTTTTCACAATACGCGCCACTTTACAGTCCATATCACCGTTGATGAAAATCGGGATCATACATTTGTAATCTTTTAAGACTTCTTCGGAACATCTTCCGACTACGACAAAGGACTCGCCGCTCTTTGCCTTTTCCCTGAGGTAATCAAACTGCATCTGTGCCACATTCTCAGAGGGAGAGGAATTCATTCCCTTCACCGTCCTGTACAGTGCCACCGTCTTTTTCTCATCAAATTCTTTCAGTTTCTTACTGTCCACATTGCGCTTCTCAGCAATCTCATCAAGCAGATTCTGATCATACAAAGGTAATCCATAATGCTCCGCAAGCTTCTCAGCAATCTCATGTCCAGCCGTTCCAAACTCACGTCCGATCGAAATAATTAGCTGTTCCACATTATACACCTCCCTTTATATTATATGTATCTTACACAGATCATGATCGTTGTAATGATCATGACAATCGCAGTTGCCGGCGCCATCACCTTACAGTACGGTCCCCACTTAATGATATGACCTTCCTTGGCTGCCGTCGCGATACCTACAACGTTTGCAGACGCACCGATCGGCGTCGCACTTCCTCCGATATCCGTTCCCATTGCCAATGACCATGACAGCACCGACAGATCGACGCCCTGCGTAGCTGCCAGACTGTTAATGACAGGGATCATCGTAGCCGCAAACGGGATGTTATCAATAAATGCGCTCGCGATCGCCGAGATCCAGACGATCACAGCTACCATCAGATACATATTGCCGCCGCAGATCTTACCGATCAGCGATGCCAGAAGTGCAAGCACTCCGGTCTGCTCCAGACCGCCTACCACGATAAACAGTCCGACGAAGAACAAAAGCGTACGGTAATCTACCTTTTTGATCAATGTCAGCGCATCCTTTCCTGCCGCGATCAAAGTCAGGATCGCGATCAGCGTTCCGATGAAGGACACCGTCAGTCCGGTCGTCGCATGAGTGATCAGAAGCACTACTGCAAGCAAAAAGATGACTGTGCTCACTGCAAAACCCTTGCGGCTCTTGATCGCTGATGACGGTGTCGGAAGCGAAGCGATATCAATGCTGCCCGCACCGTTTTTCATCAGTTCTTTGCGGTATACCAGATAAAAATATATTAACACAACAACCAGCGAAATGCCAGCCATGACGCCGGTATTTTTGATGAAATCTGCAAAAGAATAACCCAGTGAAGTACCGATGATAATGTTCGGCGGATCTCCACACATGGTTGCCGATCCTCCAAGATTTGCGCAGAACACCTCTGCAAGGATCATCGGAACCGGGTTGAATTTCAAAAGCTGCGAAAGCTCGATCGTAACTGCTGCAAGGAACAGAATCACGGTGATACTGTCAATGAACATAGCCAGAAAAGATGACAGGATCATAAAGGTGATAAAGATCGGGATGACCTGATATTTTACCAGTTTGGCAATTCTCATGCAAAGCCATCTGAAAAAGCCTACATGGGCCATTCCCTCTACCATGATCATCATACCTGCGATGAAGATGATCGTCTCCCAGTTGATTCCTGAGGATGTCTCTGCGGACTGCCTTCCCACATACCAGAAGCTCTCCGTAAAGATGCTTCTGACATTCAGCGTCTCCCAGATCGCATCCATGCTGTGCATGCCAACGCCAAATACCAGGATCAATGTCAGCGCGCCACATGCCAGCGTCACATAATGTCTCTCCCACTTATCTATGATGATCAAGATAAACATAGATAAGAAGATGATAGCAGCAAATACCTGTGCCATTTTTCTCTCCTCCTGTTTACTTTTCTCCGCACACCGCTCCAGCTCAAATCGCCACCGAACGGTTGCCTGTCGGCATATAAACCATATGCCGGGGTTTCACCCAAGGAAAGATTATAACACAATCTCCCGGAATGGCAAACAGAAAAAGATCGTTTTTTACCCTTTTTTCGCTAATATTGTGCTAAGGTTTTCAGGTACGTCTCCTGCTCTCTCTCCTGCTTCTGCTCTTTTTGCTTCAGCCGCCTCTTCTGCTCTTCCAGACGGAGCTTCTGCTCCTCCTGGATCTCCTCCTGCGCCTCGTCGAAATTCTCCATCAGCTTGTCCCACTCTCTGAGTGAATACTCCTTGTTTCCGATCTGAAACTTTTTCTCCGCCTCATGCTCCAGGATCCTTCTTCGGATCTCCTGTTTGCAGGATGCAAGTCCTTCCTCCTCTTCTTCCTCCGCCTCGTTCAATTTGCTTGTGCAGTGATTGTACTGGTGGATCGCCCGAAGGATCGCATTGAGATCTTCCGGCGTGAACATCCCTGCCGCCTTGCCAAGATCGTCAAAATTATTCACATTTACCCGCAGGGTGCCGCCGCTCGAAAGACTGATGTTCAATACCTTTTTCGGATCGCTCATATCGCCGAGCGTGATCGAATTTGTCCTGTAATCGCAGACAAAGGTCACGCCGTTATGCACGATCACCCCATCCTTCGCCATGCTGCTGTACGGACATTTCATCCCCGTATCGCGGAGCAGCGCGCCAAAAGCCGGAGCCGTCTTTTCCTGCCGCTTCGTATCCTGTGCTGTCTGATAGCCTGTCTGCGCCTTCTGCGCACTTCTGCTGATCCAAGATTCAATATTCATTTTCCCCTCCATGTCTGAACTGTTTGTATCCCTGCCAGAAAACTCAAAGAGTTTTCTGGCACATAAAAAGGACAGCTCAAACGTTTCTGTTTCGCTGTCCTTAGCCATTTTTAACATCCCTGTATTTGTTTTTTCGGTCTGTTCGTCAGAAATCTTTAGGCTCTGCTTCATTTTTTCATGGACCGGATGCGCATAACTCCGTCCCGCCTTACAGATAAAATTCCGTCCTGCGCAGGTTGGTATACGATCTTTGCTCCCGCACGCGCTTTGCCTCCTCCATCGCAATATCCACATACAGAATCTGCTCCTTCTCATCCGCTTTTGCCAGCACGTTTCCATCTGCGTCAACGACGATCGATTCCCCTGAGAAATCCATCTCGCCCTCTCGTCCGGCCCGATTGCACATGGCGATCGCAACGCTGCTGTGAAAAGCCTGAACGCGCAGCTCCCACGCAAACATCTCTGACGGCTCCGCCTTGGTATTCACCGTAGGGATCAGGATAAGATCGGCGCCCATCAGCGCCTCCGTGCGGATACTCTCCGGATAATGCCTGTCGAAGCACACAACGATACCGATCTTTCCGTATGCCGTGTCAAACACCTTGAATCCGTCATCCGCCGGTGTGTAGTAATCCTGCTCATAAAACTGCTTTGCCTGCGCGACATGGACCATTTTCTGAACTCCTATGATTTCTCCGTTCCTGTCGATCAGAACGCTTGCGTCATAGGCTTTGCCGCCTTCCGACAGGTAGATATTAGGAACCGCCATAACGCCGCTTTCTTTACAGCAGTCGCGAAACCGGTTCATCAGTTCCGAATCCAGTGACACCAGATAAGACGAAACTTCCTGCGCCGGATACTGCGGGAAAAACTCCGTCAGATGAACCTCCGGAAACAATACCAGATCCGCTCCGTTCTGCGACGCCTTCCTTATATAATGCAGGCTGCTCTCCAGATTTGCAGCCATGCTTCCCAAGTTTGCCATTTGCACCAGTGCCAATCGCATACGCCGTCTCCTCCAGCCTTATTTTATTTCAGCGCTATTCCATCCTTGAAGGCGTTGCCAACCTTCTCGCCAAGTCCGATATAGGTGCTGTTGACCGGATCATAGGTGATCGGCTTGAGTTTGCCCGGATCGATGTTTCCGTTCGTCAGGATCCTTTCCTCCGCATTCACGTTCACGATCTCCCCGATCAGGATCCCATCCTCAAAACTCTTGACCTTACATTCCAGCGCCATCGGAAGTTCCTCAATGATCGGCGCATTTACATAGGCGCTCTTTACTGCGTGAAAGCCCGCCTTCTCAAATTTATCCGGCACCTTGGCTGCCGACTCAACACCGACATAATCACAGGCAACAACCGTATCGCTGGTTCCAAAGCTCACGGTAAACGCTCCCGTCTTTCTCAGGTTTTCCGTTGTCTTGTGCTCTCCCATACTGATCGAGATTTCATTCATATCGGTAATGCAGCCCCACGCGGCGTTCATCGCGTCCGGCACCCCGTTTTCATCATACGTTCCAATGATCAGCACCGGCATGGGATATACATACGGTTTTGCTCCAAAATTTACTCGGCTCATACTTTTCTTTCTCCTTTCAGGTTCACCTTTCCCCTGCTTGCGCAGCCACCCCGGCAGCCGATGCGCCGCAGCAGACAGTCTGCCCGGTACATCATGCATCTTCCAGAGCGCAGGGACTAATGTCCCCTATGCTTTTCTCTCTTTTTCTGCTGTTTCAGTTCAAACAGTCTCCGTTCATCCGCCAATCTCTGTTCCCGGCTTCTGATCCTTTGCTCCTGTTTGTTCTGCTCCTGCTGCTATTTCAGGGTCTGCTGCGACTTCGTTCCGATTCCGTTCTCCTGCATCTGCTTTTTCGCATCTCGCTGAAGTCTCTTCGGATTTTTCTTCGCTTCCCTGACAACAGTTGCCACAGCCGGACTGAACCGCAGACGGTCGTAGTATTTTAAGACAAATTCTTTCACCTCGTAATCTCTCGGCTCGGCGCCAAAAGTCACCTTTGCCACGGATAATTCTGCATTTTCGATCCTCTCAAAAACGCCTATCCAGAATGGATCCTCAAAAAATACCGTCAGTCTGCCACTCGCTCTGCCCATGACAATCCCTCCTTTACCTTCGTTGTCGCAGCACCGATGTTCCCGTGCTTCGCGCAAATAATGTGCAAAGAATGGACAACCCGGAGGGGCAGGTTACTTACCACGTTTTTCTTTTCGTGACGGCCGGGCTACCTACCGGCTCTAGCGCATCTTTGGATGCACATTGCGTTTTTATCTTTGCATGGCAACAGGCTTATGCCTGCCTTTTATAGTATATCTGATTCTGACCGGAAATGTAAGCCTGCGGTGGAAATTTACGGCGGCATCAGCACGCATCGGTCTGAGAATGCATCTGTCCGTTGCGTTATCACAGCGATCCATCCACCAAAGGATCTGAACATGGCTGTATCCCTCATGACCGGTTAGTCCCGCCGCGTATTTGGGATCGACAATCACCTGAACAGCTTCTTCATTTAGAATCTTTCCGATGGAAAATACTTTTATTTCACTCATAAATAACCTCCGAATATTTTCTCATCAGGCGCCCGATACCTATATTGTACGAAGTGTAATTGACACTTCAAGGAGGGATTTATCTACACCTTGGCATTTTTTGATTTGCTCGCATGATATGTGCCTTTTATGTATTGACCTTTGTTGCCAACTCGAATTTAACTAAACATTGTAACTAATGAACTCTGGCATATTTTCTTCTTTCTGATACTTGTTGAATATAATATACAGAATATGAAGAGCCATAACATCAATCTTCTTATCGTCATCAGTAGTTATCCAACAGTTTGAACAGTTTTCAATTATAATCGTACCAGCTGCTATCATTGCAGGATAATCCACATCGACTGGTATTCTTTTTATTAAAGTTTTCTTCTTGCCACTTGGCATTCTTTTTACTGTCTTATGAAATTCCGGTTCCGGGAAACAATTCCTTTGAATTGTAATCGTTCCATCATAAAGATGTGCTTCATTTCGGAATTTGACTTCATTCAGATTGTAGCCACCATACCTATAAATTACGGTCTTTTCATCCTGTAATACCAGATTGGCATGCGCGCCTACTCCGATACTCATATTATTCTCCTCTCCCGCAGATCAAAATGCGACTCTGATATTTTACCCAGTTGTTCTGCTATCTTCCCTTATATCGAATTATCAACATTCTTTTTAAAATAACCGGATGAGAACCCCCGAATTGCTCCATTCCAACGTAGTTTATTGGTGTATCCGTGATTATTGATGTAATTTGCAACACCGTTGATGCCATCATCGGTATGAATACATCTGCTGAAAATCATTTGCATGGTATCCACTTCATCCTCTGCAATATCAAGTTTTCCATCTGTAACTTTGTATCTTCATTCTACCACAGAGAGTGCATTCAACGAAAACGACGATATAAATTGTATTTAATTCTTCAGTTCAGCAAAATATGCATCATTTATAATGACATTGTGTTGACATAAAACGAGTTTCAGAGCATACTATATTTAAATGGAGGTGTTCTGTATGGCAACAACTAATTTAAATATTCGTATAGACAAGACAATCAAGGACCAGGCAGAGGACATCTTCAATGAACTTGGTCTGAATATGACAACTGCTGTAAATATATTTCTGAGAACAGCTATCCGTGAGCATGGTATTCCTTTTGACTTAAAACTGGGTGTACCTAATGATACTACAACTGCTGCCATTGAAGAAGGCAAAAAACTAATGAATGACCCTTCTGCATCTAAATATTCCAGTAATCCAATATAATTGTCAACAACATATATTGACGACTTTGCCTGCTTATAAATGGACTCATATACCTCATCTGCACTACTAAATTTTGCATTAAACATGAGCCACTTGTCTGTATTATTCCCTTGAACACTTCCATATCAGAAAAAAGGACATCCCTAACCTGTAAAATCTACAATTCCGGAATGTCCTTTTTCCCATACTTTACTATATTTTTAACAATTCAGATAAATGCATATCCTCTAAAGAGACATGTGCTAGATGTATCACCGAGCATTGTACATTTCTCGGCAGAATTTAAAAAACTGTTTTGGGAGGAACTGTCAAAGGGCAGACTTCCACGTGAGATTGTTTTGACTCTTGGGATAGATCCAAATATCCTAGGGGATTCCAGGATAAATGGTTTGAAAACCATGATTGGAAACGAAGTAAAAAAGGGAAATGGCTTTCGAGATCTTAACACATATGCACAGGGCTGCAACGGATATCTTTCGGCTGAAAATCGGATAAAATATTTAGAAATGCAACTGGCATATAAAAATCAGGAGATTGAGTTTCTAAAAAAAATTGTATCTTTAAATCCGGAGGCTCCGGAATAATGAAAATACCAGCACATGCAAAGTATCAGATTATTTATGATACCATGCAAAAAAACAATAATCTATTGAATGTAGCTGCCATGTGCGAAATTGCAGGAGTATCCCGTTCGGGATATTATCATTATCTCTCAACAGAAGACCAGCGAATGGAAAGGGAGGAACGGGACAGACAGGATTTTCTTTTGATTCTGAAAGCATACCAGTACCGAGGATACCATAAAGGTGCCCGTAGCATATATATGAGGCTGTTACACATGGAACCGCCTATAGTGATGAATATCAAAAAAATCCGTCGGCTGATGAAGAAATACAACTTACAGTGTCCTATCCGCAAAGCAAATCCCTATCGGAGAATGGCAAAAGCAATAGCAACCGCATATACTGCACCCAATATAGTAAACCGTGAATTCGAGGAACACGGACCAAGAAAAATTCTGTTAACGGATATCACGTATATTATAAATGGAAAAGCACCCCGGTGCTATATGTCAACAATTATAGATGCCTGTACCAAGGAACTGCTGTAATGGGTTCTCAGCGAATCACTAGAAATTGATTTTGTATTAGAAACAGTAAAGCAGTTAATAGAAAAACATCGAACTGATTTAAGCACAGAAACATTAATACATAGCGATCAAGGTTCCCACTATACCAGCATTAAATTTATCCAATTGTTAAAGGATAACGAACTGAGACAGTCTATGTCACGTAGAGCAAACTGTTGGGACAATGCTCCTCAGGAATCATTCTTTGGTCATATGAAAGACGAGCTGGATCTATCGGAGTGCTGCAGCTATGGAGAGATATTAAACGCAGTTAGGGATTGGACAGAATATTATAATACAGAACGTTATCAATGGGACTTAGCAAGGTTGTCACCTGTTGAATATTATCAATATCTGACAACAGGAATTTATCCACTGATAATCCCTAAAGCAAAAGGTAAAAACAATCAATTAGAGGCATCACTTTGATGCCTCTACACAACAAATAAATATAAAATAGAAATCTGAAAAGGAAAAAATCACAGTGTCCTTGACAAAGGGTACACTTTATTTCTCTACTGTCAAATACAGAATATTTGTTCGTTTTTGTCAAGTGTTACTTGCAATTCTTCCCACATACTCTCAACCAATTCACACAGAAACTGCCGATTATCCACATCATCAACCAGAATCATTTTTTCGCACCATCATACGGCGATTCCATCTCAGCATCCAGCATCATTTTCACTGCCACCGGAACCGGCTTTACCAAAAGTCTGTCATCATATATTCCACCAAAAACCTTTCCACGATAATAAAGGATGATTTCTCCCATCATTACCCGACTGCTGATTTCATCCAGTCCTCTTTCTCTGTGCAAAACATTTTCTTTAGTATTCCCATCTTTTCTATCAGCACAATATTTCTACACTATACTAACTACAGTAACCACATTAAACTATGATTCATGTTTCTCTTCCGGGATAATCTCATCAAAATCTGCATCTTCAATATCAATAATATTATCCTCTTTGCTGGCTTCGCTAAAATCCCCCATAAAGAACCACTTGTATGCCCGGTCTGCAATAACCTTAGTCTCAACCAAATCTAATCCACCACCAATTACGGCACCAACGCCCGGTAACATTTTTCCAAGATTGACAATGCCTTTTGTTCCAAACTTCGTTATGAACCGGAAACCAACTTTCTGATTTATCTTGGTAAGTACTTTGCCCGGAATTTTCTTAATCAGTCCATTTGCAAACTTAACACCAAACTTTATTCCTGCCTGTTTGATTAACTCATTGACCGCTACTCCAGCAAGACAGGCATATACAAATGTTTGCGTCTGATCACTATTTAACTCGTATCCTGCCATATATGCAACGCAAGCTATCATACGCATCTGCACATACATTACGCTTCCCACATTTGCTGGAAGTGTAACAGGCATAGTAATGATACCACCAAAGCCAGTAATAAATCCAGATGTTGTACATTTTGCAATCTGGTTCTTTAACATTGCCTTACAGGATTCTTCCTTAGTCTGATACTTTTTTAGATAATCTTCTGCCATGTCCTCTACGCTCTGGCTAACCTTTGGTACTCCATTTAAGCACTTATCATAACAGGAATCCAAAAGCTTCATCACATCTTCTTGGGATATGGTTTTCTTTTCCTTAGTCTTTTCTTTATCACTCATTTATTTACCCTTTCAGATTTATTTTCATTTCATAAAAGGTTATGTATTTTTCGCGAAATATTATAACTCAATAAGGGCTTCAATAATCTCGTTAATAAAACTATCCTGCTTTGTGGCGGTTAAATTCGTTGATACACGCACCACCATAGTTCCAATTACCGTATGCTTACCAGAATCAAAAATACCACCATCAAATGATGCCAAATATGAATTTCTTGCCTCTGCTGCCTCAACAGTTTTATAGACCTCAATACTTCCTCCGGCATCAGTTCCAGCATCAATCAGTTTATCACCTGCAATAGTTTCTGTGCCAAGCAAAGGAGATGAAAAGTATATCTGTGCAGTGTATCCTCCATCTTTTCCCAGTTTACCGTTTGGATCATTCTCCTCGGTTGCACAAACGACATTCGCTATATTCTCTACATTATTGATTTTTGCAAGTACAAAATCCTGTGTTGGATTAGTAATCTGTTTTTGTATTGTATAACTATTTTCGAGAAGTTCTTCCTCATCTTTGATTTCTGCAATGATTTTTGAATAATCTGGTACTGATAAGCCAGCACTTTCCTCTCCAACTTCACTTGTAGCCGATACAATTTCTGACCTTTCCGCATTCAGGCTTTCATTTGCTTCAGAAATCTTACTTGCTAGTGACTTATTTAAACTCTCGTCTAATTCAAGAGCAGTCTTCTTTTCATAAATATTTGGTGTTTCACATATGCTATTTCTTGAATTTTTGAGTGTATTGTTTAAGGTTGTCATTGTCTCTGATTCATAAGGCGTATCTCCACAATCAATCAATGCTTGCGCCTCTTCAATTACACCTGTTAATTCTTTATTAGCTGCAATAATCTTGTTAGCTTTTTCATTATAATTCAGTACTGTACTATTATAGTTTTCGATTTCCTGATTATAAGCATCAAATGTCACTAAGTACTCTGCATATGCTTTGTCTTGCGGTATTTTAATTCCAAAATACCAAGTCAAAGCTACCGCAGCAATCAAAACAAATGCTGTCACACTCATAATGAGGATTCTCTTCTTTTTCTGTTCTGGAGTTATAGACTCTTTTATCTTTTTTTTCTTTATTGGTTTTACTTTTTCTTCTTTTTTATTCTCTTTTGTGGCTGACAATATCTCTGTCATAGGACAACCACAGTGAGGACATGCCGTTGCCTTATCGCTAATCTCTTTTCCACATTCAGTACACTTAATCATTGACATATTCTATCTTCTCCTCTGTTGATTATTTTGTTCCGTTCTCTTTTCTCACGTCTTTTGTCTCTTCTGTTTCAGACGATACAAAATATACTGCGTTTCTACAATCGTATCTTGAATCAATCTGATCATCATAAAGCACTTCAAGCGTAATACTCTCGGCGCTCTCAGTCGGAACATACTGGAAAATAATAATGTCCTCTTCTGCTTCTTTGGATTTCTTTGCAAAAATTGTCCTCGTAAACTCTGTCACATTTGCATCTCCTGTATCTATTTGCTCTGCAATTCCATCAGATAAATTAACTTGACAATTTTCAGTTCCAGTAAATCTGTAAGTTACTGCTATCTCATTCTCAACACCCTTATTTTTGTCTGTTATTGCTGTACTTGCTATTCTCACATAACAAGCATCATCTATAGGGAACTCTTTTCTTTGATTTCCATAAGACCAGTCACTATCATTTCCTGCGGAATATGCTATAGTAGTTTCAGTAGTATAGGAAGCATCAAAGAAACCCTTCTTTTCCTCTTCTGTTTCTTGCATCTGCTCATTCTCTGAATTGGATTTGTTTTCTTCTCCTGTACTTCCACAAGCAGTAAAAGAAAAAATAGATAATATCACACCCACAGCAAACAACATTTTAAATCTTTTGTTTTTCATAACTTATCCTCCAGTTTATTTATAAATTTGAAAATACTTTTTCTATACTGCCTTCTCCTATATCATACCATACATCCAATACATCAGGTCGATATGATTTTCCGGAGTATTTCAGTTCAATAGTACCACTAACATTTTTACCCAATTTTATACTTTCTGCCCAGATATCCTCCATTGCTTTGTATTCTCCCCTGTTCAAATCAGAATCCATAGATACAATGTTTGCAAGAGAATTGTTTCCATTAAAACGATCTGCTATGATATGTCCCCTATCATCATTAACCTTTTCATATCCTCTTCCGATTTCTGAAAGGGTATTCTGAATTACTTTTCTCGGTCTATCCGCATCTTTTAATGTTAATTCATCAAAAGTAACTTTTACTATTCTTCCATAGTCATCTGTTTGGTAAACTACTGTACCTAACTTATATGTAATATTAGGGACTAACTCATCATTGATACGATATACAATTCCTGCAGCATCTGTCCTACATATTTTTGCAGTATCACTTGTACCTAACCTAAATATTGAATTGGGTGGTAATGTACCTTTTGCAATTTGAGCCATCTGCTCTGCTGTTGCATTAACAACTTGTTTACCTGCAACATCGAATAACTCAATTTTTGTACTTGTTGCTGTTTCTTTTAATACATATATCCCTTCTTTCCCAATATACGCTTTTCCAAGTTCATTTCCAGCTTCGTCAAGTACCGTTCCATCCAGCGCAATCTTGCCTACTTTACCACTCGACATTGCCAAGCTCTTTGGTAACTTGAAATTTTTATGCATTACGGATAATACAGAAGTAACCGCTCCCCACATATATCCATCTGCAAATCCTTCTATCGCATATTTCTTAATTGCTGCTTCTGCATTATTCCCGGTTTTATCTGCTTCAAGAGCCACTCTAATAGCGGCTTCCATTGAACCACCAATAAGCGCATCACGAGTTACCTTTATCGGCGAAGCAAACAAGAAATATGTTGAATGTAAATAATGCTGTATAATGCCAGTTGCTATAATTATTGTTGTTCCAACCGCAAACTTACCAATCACAGCAGCCCAGTCAATTTCATATTTAGAAAAATCATCAGGAAGTTGTGCTATTATTTCTTCTTCCACATCTTCACTAATAGTGACCTCTATTATATATGCTTCACTAATAATATTTTCATCAATGGTATACTCATATATTCCATCCTCGCATATTAAATTCTCTGTAATATATGTTTCATCTAAGTATTTTTCATCAATGGTACTTTCTGCAATAGTTTGTTCCTTAATTACGCTTTCCTCTACATACACATTACTACTCGAACGTTTATCGGTATCGCTACCACATCCTACCAACGACTGTATACATATAGCAAAAACCAATAATACGGAGCATAGTCTATTCATTTTATATCTCATGTTTTTTCCTATTCTATAATTAGTGTGACTGTTTCTTCTCCATCAATAATCACATTTTTGTTATATACATGCTTATTTATTATTGTAAGTAAATTGATAATATCTTTCGCATCACTACTTGCAAATTCTAAATAACATGTGTCTTTACCCACAACGTTTTCACTCTTATAAAAGTCAGAAATATACACCCCAAACTTGTCTAATAAATCTTCCAATGGATATTGAGATATAGATGATGCATCCTTTCCTTCTCCAAGTTCTGGTTCTTGTATAAATGAAAGCGTTACAAAAAACAGATTGTCCTTCCTATATATTCCATTCTCATATTTTTCATAATTACTATCTTGATATTTATTAGCTTCTAAACATTTTATTTCCTTCATATTCTTTTCCTCGTATTATAAGAATAATATACATGATGTCCGATAAAACGTACTTTTGTATCAAAATTCGCTTTGGAATAAAGTATGAAATAAAAATACGCAATAAAATAGCTATTTTATTTTACTACTACAATTTCCTTTCCACAACAATTTTTCAGTTATTATGTTAAATTTACAAATTTTCTGTCATAAACAGTTCATTCTCATACTTGCATTAAAAAACAGCATATTTGTATACAACTTTCTTTACAAATACGCTGTTTTTACTGATACTAATTTTATTATTAAAATGTGTGATACAATTTCCTTAGACCAATGGAGTATGCTCTCTTACGCTTTCCACCATATCATCAAGTATCTGTCTATCACGAATCATCCTATGATTCACTTGGAATCATCTGAAAATATTTCAGTGCCCAAACAATAGCCTCTTCCTTCTCCTTAGGACACTTAGGCTGTCTGGCTTCCTCTGACTTAGGTAAATTATAATTATCTCGCTCAATGATTCCATGCTTAGCCTTCACCTGCGCAATGTATAGATTACTTACTTTCATCCCGTCATTATGCTCTGCTACATACTTCTTTATCTCCTCATAAGTAGCCTTGCTCTCAGCCGCCGTTAAATCCATCTCGTCCATGTCAAGTCTCACATTCACATGATGCTTCGCCTCATGAAGTTTGGACAATAAGCAGACCGTCTCCACATGTGTCGATAGGGTAATTGAGATGCACTTTCCAGAGTTTTCACTGTACTCTGGGAGTGAAAAATGTTGCAATCCTCTGTAACAAGGCTGCAAAAAAAATTGACATGATGCATTCTCTTCTACCCCTGCATAGAAAAAGATTGCATTGTATTTTAGATGTAAGCCAGATCAGCTTACGATTGACTCTGCTCTTTCTCTATGGTTCACTTATCCCTTGATGATAACTTCTAAGATATTGTACCATAGATTGTTTATTTGGGAAATTACTTCCCGATAAAAATGGGCAGAAGAAAACCTCCAAATCTTTTGGGGGACTTGGAGGCTTGATTCCGACCACTTACTTTTATCATCTATAATTTGAAAAATGATAGATATTTGTTTTTTGCAATATATTGCGCCAATTCATAATATCCTTCAAAATACGAAGAACATATACTGTCTGATTCTCGTCACTTATGATATAAAACAATAAATATGACTGATATATCTTTTTATGTATTATATATCCTCTGTACTTTATCCCTGAATCAGCAAATTTTAAAGGGAAGTCACCCATGTTATTGACTTCCCTATTTAAATTCGTATATAACTTATTTGCAGCATCTGAATTACATAAATCAACATGAATATACTTAACCAAATTGAATACATCATCCGTTGCTTCATCTGTGATTAGTACTCTATAACTCATTTTTCATCCTATCTCTGATAATCTGAAATGCATCATCAACGGTATGAAGCCGCCCTGCTTCCATATCATCAATTCCTTTATCGAGATAAGAAAATAATGTTTCCATTGCTGTTCTATCTTCTACAACATTCATATCCTTTACTACAGCTTCCATGTAAAACATCTCCTTTCCTTTAACCTCAACTCTATTATAACCATCTTTCATGTAAAAGTATAGGTCATTCGTAAAATATTTTTCTGTTCTTTCAACTTATCAAGGCTTATTGCTATACCTAGTTATTAAGTTACAATCATCCTTGTGATATTCATATACCTCCATTTCTCCATCAATATAAATTGCATCTTCTGGATTAAAAAGAGTAATGCATTTTCCCTGCAATCCAATTAATGCCATTCTTGTACTCCGATAAGCTACACCACCAAATCCCTGTGAAATAAGATACCTGCTGAATGCCCTAAATGGAATATACGCTTCCAGATTTGGATCATCCTCTTTATCAACAGCATAAAATATCGAATCACATATATTTCCTATTAAAATTTTTGAAAGCTGTAATTGCACTTTGTCATGAATTTCTCTATCTAATCCGGCTTGCTTTTGCAGCCTATCCAATTCTTTATTAAATGCTTCTTTATTTCCATTTTGCGCATAAGCCTTCATTCTATTATACAACTTAGAATTCTCTTGAACTGTCTGTAATATACGCTCTTTATAGTTTTCCTCTGATGTTCCTAACTCTTGAAGCTGTTCCTCATAATCAATTCCATCATATGATAAATCTAATATTTTCACTCGTTTGTGAATAGCTTTAAATTTACAAACAGAGAGCTGTTCCCCCTCTTTTCCTCTTAATTCTTCAAAACATGTTTTCTTTGCTTGTTTTATACCTTGACATTCCTTATTTTCATTATCGTATGACAAATAAAGATATGCTACTCCGTCATCATTCCACCGATTATCATGACAATATGCGGGATCAGGCATTATATATTTGTAATTATCAAATACCTGATATCTACTGGCTCTATACAAATTATGAAACTCTTGTAACCGTTTTACTAAAAAATCTGGAAATGTCTTTATTGTTTCATTAAAAAAATCTTCAAATATTTTTTGGAAACTAACTTCATTTTTTACAACACTTTTTCCTTCTGGAAGTTTTTTCCATAACTGCAATATAGATTCCTGCACCTGTTTCCAATATGCCTTCGAATACTCTTGCATAAAATCAAATCTGCCTGTTCTCAAATATAATTTTTGCAGATTATTTAATAATATATCCGTGTATCTGCTGTATAAATCTTTTTCATACTCTTCCCATTCTTCATCCCCCGATGTATATCCTATTAATTCATCCCAAAACTTTATTGCATCATTAAACCGCCATAACGTCTGATATATCAATTCCAAACGTTGTACATCTGTTTCTTTGTTTAAGACCTCTAAAACAGCCGTTACAACATTACCTTTAAATCTTTTCTTTAACTTATTTTCCTCTATTATTAAATATAGCTGATTAAACATCTTTCCCCTTTGTTTCATTCATAGTATATTTTTCATTATAATCTATTTCTTAAAATAATATCTATCTGTTGTGTACGGAATAAGTTCTAAAATATCACTTGCCGGAACTGCTTTATCAGTATTTCCATCAAAATGAATTTCATAATCATAATTCCAAAAATATCTTCCCGCAAAATATGCAACAAATTGATATATAATAGTGTCTTGATTGTAGGACTTTATATTGGAAAATGGTATCTTGAATTTAACTAAAAACGCTTTTCCATTCTCCCTTAAGCACTCATACAATTTGGGATAATTTTGTTTTAACGCATCCCTTGCCAGCTCTCCGCCAATATTTTCACAAAACTGTTCATACCCAGCATACATATCCTCACTTAAAAGACCTCTGTCTGAATAAAAACATAGTTGTGGTTCCCTGCCCTGTGCAGGATATTTCCAATCATACTTGCACTTTATGATTTCAACAATATGAACTATATCTTTTTCTTCTACATGGAGAACTTGCAAGGTATGAACCATATTTTTACTATAGGTATTCCACTCATTCGTTGTAAGACCATTAGAACGGATCACGTTCTCATCAATCGTTTTTGTTGAATGATAGCAAACCATCTCATATTGCTTAAATAAAGAATTCAGTTCTTGATAAAAGTAGTATGCAGAACTTGGTCCTATATAATTTTCTATTGCACATATCACATCCCGATCATATTGTATTTTATATGCTTTGATCGCAGAAATATTTCTTTCCGACATTGCTATGAACCGGCTTAAAATCTTCTGTTCTATTTCTATCGGAATTTTGATTTTATCTGATACATCAATCAGCATTCATCCAGTTTCCTTTCTGCTAATAAAAAACATTCCAAAATCTACAGATATCTTACATATACTACTATGTTCTATCTCTCGTAGAAATGGAATGCATTTTTCTAGTCTCATTGTAATACTAGTTTATATGCCGAAACTTGTCAATGTCATTTTATAACTGCATATTCTGTAACGATTGCAGCATTGCCGGTTCATCCTGCTCTGGCACATGCTCTAAACTTTTTGCTACTTCCTGCCCTTTTCCCATATACCGGATTTTAATGCTGCTGTAATCAACTCCTGCCGGTTCCAGCACTTTTTTCTCTAACATGTTTAACATCGCTTCGGTGTCAAATTTTCCCTCAAAATAAAGTTC
>CAKRSV010000003.1 GCA_934401915.1 uncultured Lachnospiraceae bacterium | reverse complement strand
GTTGCGCAGCGCTGCGCGCTGTGAAACCTGTTTCTTGAATTTTCAGGGTTGCATTACTGTTTATTTGTCAAGGTGCTTGACAGCTGCTGCTGTCTAACGGAGAAGGAGGGATTTGAACCCTCGCGCCGCTATTAACGACCTGCACCCTTTCCAGGGGTGTCCCTTCAGCCATCTTGGGTACTTCTCCAAACAAAGCTAATTTTAAAAAACAATCTTCTGTTTATATATAAGTCTCTATCTTTGAAAGAGGCTCGATAGGAGAAGTATCTCCAGCGGAGAGGGTGGGATTCGAACCCACGCGCCCTTGCGGACAAACGGTTTTCAAGACCGCCTCGTTATGACCACTTCGATACCTCTCCAAGTTCGTTTTTGTTGCGCCGCTCGTTCAGCGGCAAGGATTATTCTAGCAAAAAAGGATTTCAGTGTCAACCTCTTTTTTCAAAAAGTTACAAAAAGATTTAGAGCCCTCTCCTGACTGTGCACACGCCCTTGCAGATAAAGCGCCGGCTGTAAATCATTTTATGAACGGGCTGACCGTCGGAGGATCGCCTCTGCGACCGCAATATCCTCCGGCGTTGTGATCTTCATATTTTCATAGGAGCCCTCTGTCAGCTTCACCGGAACTTCCGAAAACGTCTCCACCACCATCGCGTCATCCGTGATCTGAATCCCCTGCTCCCGGATCCTGTCCCTGCTCTGTTTCATCTTTGTGTACGCCTCTGTGATGAGTGTCCGCGCAAATACCTGCGGCGTCTGGATCTGCCACACCAGCTTTCTGTCCGGCGTGGTCTTGGCAAACCCATCCTGATCCGCGATCTTGATCGTGTCTTTTACCGGCATACCTACCGCGCACGCCCCATAACGGGCAGCGTCCTCATATGCTCTCCCGATCATCTCTTCTGTCAGAAAAGGGCGGGCGCCGTCGTGAATATAGATAAGCTCCCCGTCCGTCTCTTCTCTGAGCGCCTGCAGAGCGTTGCAGACTGAATCGTACCGCTGCACACCGCCTGCCACGATCTGTTCCACCTTGGTAAATCCGTAACGGTCGACCATCTCTTCTTTGGCATAGGTGAGATCCTCCGCACCGACCACCAGGATACAGCGGTCGATCACCTGCGATCTCTCCACCGCATCCAGCGAATACCAGATTACCGGGCGTTCTCCGAGCAGCATATACTGCTTGGCGACCTTACTTTTCATACGGCTTCCGCTGCCCGCAGCCAGAAGGATCATCGTACATTTTCTCTTTTTTTCCATCATATCCCCATTTCCGGGCGTTTCCAGGCTGTCGCCGATTCCTGCCGCCTTGTCTGCCCGCTGGAATTTTCTGCTCTAAAAGAACGCGCCCTTGTCCTACCGCTCGCCCAGTTTCAGATTCGGCACGGCGTTCAGATCGTATCCGCTGCGCACGCCTTTACAGTATTCATAATATCCGGCCGCGCCGATCATCGCCGCATTGTCCGTACACAAAACAGGGGACGGATGATAAAAAGCGATCCCGTTCTCCGCGCACGCCTTTTCCAGAGCGCTGCGCAAATGTGAATTGGATGCCACGCCGCCGGCGATCGCGAACTTTTTCATGCCGCACTGTCTGACCGCCTCCATCGAATGCTCCACCAACACATCGACCACCGCCTTCTGAAAGGACGCCGCCACATCTGCCTGATTGATCTCGATCCCCTTCATCTCGCAGGAATTCAGATAATTGAGCACCGCCGACTTCAGACCGCTGAAGCTGAAATCGTACACAGCGTCCGCAATCTTCGCCCTCGGAAAGACAATGGCGTCCGGATTTCCTTCTCTCGACACCTTATCGATCTTCGGTCCTCCCGGATAGCCGAGCCCGATCGCCCGCGCCACCTTGTCGAACGCCTCTCCTGCCGCGTCGTCTCTGGTCCGGCCCAGGATTTCATACTCCCCATAGTCCTTCACCGTGACCAGATGGGAATGTCCTCCGGATACCACCAGGCACACAAACGGCGGCTCCAGATCCTTGTTTTCAATATAATTGGCGCTGATATGCCCTTCAATATGGTGCACGCCGACCAGCGGGATCCCTGTCGCAAAGCTGATCGCCTTGGCAGCCGACACGCCGACCAGAAGCGCGCCGACCAGTCCCGGTCCATAGGTCACAGCGATCGCATCTATATCCTTGAGCGTCACCTGCGCCTTCTGCAATGCCTCCTCGATCACCTGGTTGATCTTCTCTATGTGCTTGCGGGATGCGATCTCCGGCACAACTCCCCCGTATACGGTGTGAAGGTCGATCTGGGAAAAAATAATATTGGAAAGCACCTCTCTCCCGTTTCTGACCACTGCTGCCGCCGTCTCGTCACACGAACTCTCTATGGCGAGGATCAGCACGTCCTCTTTCTCTTCTCTGTCTTTCATATCTGTCCTCATTTCTGCAGATCCATGCTCCGGTCCTGCAAAGCCTCCGCTATCACTGTGCGTTATCGTCCACCGCTTCCCAGCCGTAGATCTTCCAGTGCTCCTCTTCGTCCTGCCGCAGGATAAACTCCTCCATGGAATCTGTGGTCTTTCCTTCCTGCCGGATCCGGAACGTGGCATATAATCTCGCGCAGGTGTAACCGTCCTTCGTGAATGTCTTTACATCCGTGCTCGGAGAGATCTCATAGCCCGAAATGGTATACTTGTTCTTCTTCCGGTCTACGATCTCGCTCTTGAGATCCTTCAGATACTGCTCCTGCGTCTTATTTGCGATCAGCTCGTCGTCGTAGATTTCCTGGATCTTCTCGGAGAGCTGCGTCAGCTCCTCCTCTGTATAATCTTCATTGTAAAGGCACTGGGTGATCTCGCAGAAATACCGCACCACTTCCTTCGGGGTGGAGGGATAGTTTCTCTCCATATCCCTCATCAGCACGTTCTGCACCACCGTCACCTGCACCTGTTCTTCCCGCGCTTCTTTTACCTTATGATTGATATAAAAATAGTATCCCACCACAAGCGCTACCAGAATGACCGCAATGATAACTATTTTGACTCCGCTCGCACCATTTTTCTTCTTCATACGCTCCTCCTATTCCTCCTCAAACATCAGATCGACGCTTCTGCCGTCCTTCGCGGCAATCGAGTTCGGGAAAATCTTCCGTACCTCTGCCATATATTCTTCCGGCCGCATCAGCGATGGACTGTAATGTGTCAGCCACATCTCTTTCACCTGCGCTTTTCTGGCAAGCTCCGCCGCCTCATAAAAGGTCATGTGCTTGTACTCTTTTGCCTTCTGCTTCTTCTCCTGCTCTCCGTACATTCCCTCACAGATGAAAAGATCGGAATCCTTCGCATTCTCGGCTATGCTCTCCGTCGGTCTGGTGTCCGTGCAGTAGGTGACCTTCAGCCCCTTGCGAGGCGGTCCGAGCACCATGTCCGGCGTAAACGTCTTTCCGTCCGCCTCGATCGTCTCTCCCTTTTGCAGTCTGTTCCAGTAATTGCGGGGAATCTCAAGACTCATCGCGCGCTGCGCGTCAAACCTGCCGATGCGGTCCACGACGATGCTGTAGCCATAGCAGATCACATTGTGATTTACCTTGTAGGCGTTGATATGAAACCCGTCGAACGCGATCGTCTGCTGCGGCTCCGTCAATTCCTGACAGCGGATCTCAAACGGAAGCTCCGGTGCGATCACGCGCAGGGCGTTCACCACCTTGGTCAGCCCTTTGGGTCCCACCAAAAGAAGCGGCTCCGTCCGTTCTGCATTCCCCATGGTCAGGAGCATGCCGGGCAGTCCGCTGATATGGTCTGCGTGAAAATGGGTAAAGCAGATCACGTCGATCGGTTTCGGGCTCCACCCTTTCTCCTTCATCGCGATCTGCGTTCCTTCTCCGCAGTCGATCAATATACTGGTTCCGTTGTAGCGCGCCATCAAAGACGTGAGCCAACGGTAAGGAAGGGGCATCATCCCTCCCGTTCCTAACAAGCAGATATCTAACATAGTGACTCCTGTTCCGTCACGGCCCTGACAGTATCTGCACCTTCGCTTTCCTTTCAGAGAAGCTCCTGTCTTTCCCACACTTCTGCCGGAATGACAAACGCGGATGTCATTTTCTGATAACATTCCTCGCACAGATCAAAGCGCTGGCTTTCTCCGTCTCTTTTTCCAAAAAAGCCAAAATGGTGCTCCACATGGATGCACTCCTCTTTGATTATCCCGTTTTCCACGGAAAGCTCTCTGCCGCAGCAGTTGCATACCACCCTGACCGGCTGATTTTTTCTATCTTCTGAATAAATACGCATACGCACCCTCCTGCTGTTCCTGTTTTCATCTCATCATATCACATTGCGGCTACAGCAGCCGTGGTAAATCCTTTATGCGTTTCCTATCTTTTCCACATGATCATGGCGTCCTCCACCGGCTTCTCATAGAATCCGGGACGGATCCCTTCCGAAACAAAACCGACCTTTTCATACATATGGATCGCCGCCTTGTTGCTCACACGGACCTCCAGCGTAAACGCCTTCACACCGTCGCGGCCGCACATCTCCATCATGTGCCGCATAAGCTCGGTGCCGACGCCCTGATTCCGCGCCTCGCGCCTTATGACAACGTTTGTGATGCTGGCCTCCTCCAGAACGATGTACAGCCCGCACCCGCCCAGAATGGCGCCTTCCTTTTCCGCCACATAGTATCTGGCATTCTCACTCCGGATCATCCCTTCGAAATCTTCCTCCGACCAGGGCATGGAAAAGGCTTCCCGTTCCAGTCTGCTGATCTCCGGCACATCCTCGGCTTTCATCCGTCTAAACTCCACCATGATACATCCCTTCATATTTACCGGGAAACCGGTGCTCCTGATCCTTGCCCAGTTTGTGCTCCTGTCGTTCCCGCTCCGCCTGTGACAGCCGCAGGTATTCGGGCGCATGCTCTGCCCCGCTCTGTATCCTGCCCTGCGCATAGTAAATGCTGCCAAGCGCCGCGATACAGGCTGCCGACTGCCGGTTCCGATGTGCCGGTGCCTCCGTGTAAGGAACCTTCAGAAGCTCCTTCATCTGTTCCCGGAAAACAGGGATCCCGTCTCCGATGAACACGACCTTTTCGGAAAGCTCATTGAGCTGTCCCGCGATCTCCTCAAAAGGAACGGCGCACCGCTCCCGGATCGTCTCCATCGTCCAGCCGCTCTCTTTACCTTTCTTTTCTGAAAAGACAAACCGGTAGATCCCAGTGTAGACCTGATTTCTCCGGGCGTCCATGATCGGACAGACCAGCGCGTCCGTCCCGTACATCTGATAGGCGAGCCCTTCTACCGTCGGGACCGGAATGATCGGTTTCCCCAGTGCAAGTGCAAGTCCTTTGGCTGTCGCTGATCCGATCCGCAGTCCGGTAAACGATCCGGGTCCTGCCGCCACCGCGATGGCGTCCACCGTCTCCATATCCAGATCGATCATGCCGCGGATCTCATCCAGCATCGGCACAAGCGTCTGCGAATGTGTCTTTTTATATTGTATGGTGTATTCGGCGATGAGAATGTCATCCTCTGTGACCGCCACCGAAGCCACCAGTCCTGAGCTGTCCAGCGCTAAGATTTTCATGCCGATGCTCCCCTCTTTTCTTCCATGATGATCCGCCGGTAATCGAATCCCTTCTCCAGATCCTTCTCGATCGTGATCTGCTTATATACGGGCGGAAGGATTTCTTCGATCAGGTTCGCCCACTCGATCAGGCAGATCCCCTCTCCGTAAAAGCAGTCCTCGTAGCCGATCTCCTCCATCTCCTCCACGTCGCCGATCCGGTAAACATCAAAATGGTAAAAGGGCATCCTGCCCTCCTCGTAGATCTGCAAAATAGTAAACGTGGGGCTGCTGATCGGTTCCTCAATGCCGAGTCCGGCGGCAACGCCCTGCGTAAAAACCGTCTTGCCGACTCCCAGATCCCCGATCAGGGTATAGACCTCTCCCGGTCCTGCGTTTTCTCCGATCTTCTTTCCGAAGTCAAACGTCTCCTGCGCGCAAAACGTTTCTATTATCTCTTTCATAGCTTTCTTCCTTCTCTTATACCCTTATGCCGTTCAGCCTCTGATCTTGACCTTTTTCGGCGGCATATGGGTGGAGATCATCTCGATCACCTTGTATTTTTTCTCGCCCAGATCCTTCTTGGGAAAAATACAGGCGTTGACCGGCGTCGTGTAGAGCACCACGCTGTTCAGCGTCGAAACCGCCTTATACATCCGCTCCCACTCCATCGTTTCTGTCGTGCCGTCCTGTGAAACCTCCACTCCCTGCTCGGTCATCTTATAGTGCAGGGGCTTTTTGAACGCCGGGTTGTGTAGCGCCTGCTGCCTGGATTTCAGAAACAGCGTCCACGGAAGGTAGAGCAATATCACGATTCCCACAATCAGCGCCACCACCTGTCTGCTGGAAAAGAAAAGCAGGAGCATCAGGACACCCACCATGGAGCCCATCAGTCCCGACAGCTTTCCATAGGTGTGATGCAGCATATAGTCGTAGAGTGCGTTCGGCGTTATCTTCACATCAAATTCAATTTCCATAATCTGTCCAAAACCTCCATTTCGAAAAAAAGCATCTGCCGGGCAGATGCTTTCTCCACATAACCATTATACAAAATTTCAGCCAAAGTGCAAGCCTTACTCATGCCGCAATGCTTCGATCGGGCTTAAACGGGCCGCCTTCTTTGCCGGATAGATTCCAAAGAAGATTCCGACTCCCGAAGAGAATACCGCCGCCAGGATCACCGTTCCAACGCTCACTCTCGCCTGGAAGCCGAGCGCCGCACAGACGATCATCGCCAGTCCGCTTCCGATCGCGATACCGATCAGTCCGCCCAGAAGGGTGATGATGCCTGCTTCTGCAAGGAACTGCAGCAGGATGGATTTCGTCCGCGCTCCCAGAGACTTGCGGATACCGATCTCTCTGGTACGCTCCGTCACAGACACCAGCATGATGTTCATAACGCCGATTCCTCCTACCAGAAGGGATATCGCAGCCACAAATGAGATGAATATCGTCACGACGCCCAGGATGCTGTCGTACTGATCCTGATAATCTGCAAAGTTTTCCATCATGATCTTATTTTCCCCGCGCACATTGTGGCGTGTCTCCATCAGCCTCATGCTGTCCTGTGCAACCTGTTTCGAATTATCAGAGCCTTCCGCTACAATATAAAATGAGTTAAAATCCTCCACCCAGAAATCATAGCCTGAGCCCAGCGTGGAGATCGGCATCTCCACCTGCAGATTTCCACTGCCGCCGAGCGCCGAGATCAGAGCTGAACTGCTGTCCTCCCGCACGCCGACGATCCGCAGCTCCTGCGTCACATTGTAGATCGTCACATCGAAGGACATTCCCACCACATCGGTTGTCCCAAACAGCATTTTTGCGCTTGTCTCATTGATCACGCAGACCTTGTTGCTCGCCAGGTAATCGCTCTCCGTAAAATAGTGCCCGCGCACCAGAGGTTCCGTCGCCGCGCAGTATTGCAGCGCCTCGTTTCCCGCATAGATGAGCGCCTCGAAGTTGCCCTTGCGCCCCTCGGCGTTGCCCCACATACTATATTTCGGCGTCACGCCTTTGACATTCGGAACCCGGTCCTCGATCAACTGGAAATCCTCGTCTGTAAAGGTGACGTCATTGCCTTCGACCGAGTCGTTCGTGTAGAGTGCGATCTGCCCTCCGGCAATGCTGTTCAATTCATTGTTGATCTCTCCGCGCATCCCGTTACCGATCGAAATGATCATAATGACCGAGGCGATTCCGATGATAATGCCGAGCATGGTCAGGATCGACCTTCCCTTATTGCTCTTGATGTTCATCAAAGCAATCTTGATATACTCCAGAATTTGTGCCATTATCCTACCCTGCGCCTTTCTATTCCTGAGGCACGGCCGCCACAGCCATTCCCTCTGTCAGATCCATATCCGTTACCGTGATCACCTGATCTCCCGCCGAGATACCGTCCGTGATCTGTGTGTATTCGTCAGAGCTGATTCCTGTCGTGATCCGTTTCTTCGCAACGACGCCATTCTCTACGATATAGACAAAATCTCCATCCTTGTCTGCATTGACTGCCTCCAGCGGGATGACAACCGCCTGGGAAACAGAAGCTGTGTGAAGCTCGACCTTTGCCTCCACGCCCAGATAGATCGCATCATCCGGGTTGGTGATGCTTATCTCCGCACCGACTACCGCCGCGCCGCTGGCATTGTTTGTCGCCATTCCGTCGATCTTCGTCAGTTCTCCTTCATATTTCCTGCCGGCGATGTCAATGTCTGCCTTCTGTCCGACCGCGATCTTCTCAAGGTCGTACTTGGAAACGGAGATACAGACCTTCACCTTCTCTACGCTCTCCAGCGTCAACAGCTTCGTTCCCTCTGCCGGGGTTGCGCCCTGCTCTGTCTCGACCGCCGTCACCACGCCGTCAAACTCTGCCTTCAGACCGTCCGTCACCTGACCGATCGCCTCCAGCGTATTGGTATTGTTCATCTCCTCCAGTGCCTTGTCTGCTTCCAGCTTGCTCTTGCTGCCGCCGTCCATGGAACCGCCCTCAGAAGATTTCTTCTGGGATTCCATCTCCGTCTTATACTCCTTGTATGCCGAGATCTTATCCTGGTATTCGCTGATCTCTTCCTTCCAGGCACGGATCTCTTGGTTGTTCTGCTGCTCGTAGCTGTTGAGCTGGATCAGCTTCTGGAGATTCTCATACTCTTCCGAGCCCGGCTGGTCTGACCAGTCGATGAGGGAGATCTGCAGCAGTGCGCCCTCACGTGCCAGCGCCGCCTGCTTGTCGCTCACCTTCTTATTAAGCTCTTTGACATAGTTCTCACAATCCTCGATCTGCTGCTTCAGCACATCCAGATTGATATTGGCCTCGCCCAGCTCTGCTATGTATTTGTTGTCCTTCGTGATGGAACTCTCATAGCCGCCCTCACTGGACTGTAATTTCAGCTCTGCCTGCTTCTTTGCATCTGCCAGCGCATCGCTGTCGTAGCTAAGCATCACATCGCCTGCCTTCACCATATCGCCTGCCGCTACGTTGACTTCTCCAATCTTCACAGCCACCGGCGCATAGTAGGTTCTGCTCTCGTCGCTCTTGACCGTTCCGCTGGTGGACAACGCCTGTTCCAGATCCTGCACGGTCGCCTCTGCCGTGTAGACAATCGGCGCTGCGGAGCCGGACCGGATGGAATTGACGATCATCAGTAGGATCAGCAAAACAGCGACGCCTCCGAAGATCCAGCGTTTCTTGATCTTCTTTTTCGGCTTGCCGTTCAACGCCTTCTGCTCTTTTCTCTCCTGCTTTTCTCTCTTTTTTCTCTCTTTCTTTGTCTCGGCAGGCAGAACTGCGTCCTTCTCTGCGATCGCTGTCTGCTCTTCCTTCACTTCTTCGTTGCTCTGTGTTGTCATTTCGTTCTTATTTTCCATGTTCTCCATTCCCTTTTCCATAATCTTTATTCCTCACCCTTCGGCCGCACTCATGCGTCCTCGTTGTAGTAATCCTCTACGATCTTTCCGTCCATGATCTTGATGACCCGCTTTGCCTGCGCCGCGATGTCGTTATCATGGGTGATCAGAATGACTGTACGCCCTTCCCGGTGCAGTTCTTTCAGGATTTCCATGATCTCCCGCGTCGACGCGGAATCCAGATTTCCGGTAGGCTCATCCGCCAGGATCACCGGCGGGGCCTGCGCGATTGCTCTCGCGATTGCCACCCTCTGCTGCTGCCCTCCCGACATCTCTGCCGGTTTATGTGTCTTTCGCTTTTCCAGTCCCACTTTGTCGAGCGCCGCTTCCGAGAGCTGGAGCCGGTCCTTCTTGGCAACTCCGCGGTAGATCAGGGGCAGTTCCACGTTCTCCAGCGCCGTCAGGTTGGGAATCAGGTTAAAGCCCTGGAAAATAAAACCGATCTCCTTATTGCGTATATCTGACAATTCATCGTCCGTCATGTGGGAAACATCCTGTCCATGCAGGAAGTAGCTTCCGCTTGTAGGCACATCCAGACAGCCCAGCATATTCATCAACGTGGATTTGCCGGAACCGGAATGTCCGATGATGGCTACAAACTCTTTTTCGCCGATCGTCAGGCTCACCCCGTCCAGTGCCCGCACTTCATTTTCCCCGGGATTGTAGATCTTGTGGATGTCCCGGATTTCTACTAATGCACTCATACTCTTCCTTTCCTACTCTCTTTCCTGTAATCTCGCATGAACCCATTTTCACACACATTTCTTAAATACAATAAGAAGAAATCTTAATTTAGTCTTAAAGTAATGAAATTCCGTTAAAATAGATTTTCGTGCCAGATATCTTCTAAAACGAATTACCTGGCACGAAATCTTCAGCTTTTGTATCTTTATAACGATTCAATGTAAATTTGATCTGTGTTCCTGCCTGCCGGAACACAGAATGTCAAATTTATATGGCGAAGTAACCACAAAGCCTTGAGAAGGCGATTTTGCGAATGTGGTTCTGAACAGTTACGTTTATTTTCTATATATACTCTGTTTAATGATGCGTATTCTTTAAGATTGGGCTGAGCGGCTTATAGATCAGCATCGTCACAAGGGACGCCACCGTTCCCTTTAAAAGGTTCATCGGCGCCACGCACAGGCAGACAAATGAGACCAGTCCTGTGACGCCGCCGTTGATCTCTGCTCCCATCGCAATGATCGAGTCGAGCGGCATCCCGTACAGCTTTGAAAATGCCGGCAGCAGGTAGATGGCGTTGAACGCCGTTCCGAACACTGTCATGATCAGCGTCCCCGATACGCAGCCCACGATCGCTCTGCTCTTTGTCTTTTTAAATAAGTAGATCAGCGACGCCGGCAGGATGAAGCTGCATCCGATCACGAAATTCGCCAGATCCCCCACAAACGCTGTGCTGGTTCCCTTGACCAGGAGCTTCAACAGGATCTTGCAGAACTCGATCATCACACCCGCCACCGGGCCGAAAGCAAAGGTTCCCAGAAGCGCCGGGATCTCACTGAAATCAAGCTTGTAAAACGGCGGTGCGAACGGCACTGGAAAATCCATCACGTGCAGGATGACCGCCAGCGCTGAAAAAAGTCCGATCATCGCCACTTTTCTGGTATTCAGGATCCGCTCCTTGATCCCGTCTCGCCGCACCACGTACTTCTCCGCCGCGTAGGCGATCAGAAACAGCGCCAGCGCGATCACGATGCACACTACCACAAACACCACGTTTTCTTTGATACTTTGAAACAATCCGTTACTCATAATCTTTTCCTCCATGCTGAGTATTTTATTTGCAGAAAGGAAAGTTCTCAAAAAAGAAGCCCCGGAACTTACGCTCCGGGGGGATCAACATTTTCAGACACCCTTGTCCTGCTCCTGCCACCCGGTACAAGACTGTACCGCTCCGGCTCTAAAACATGACATATGTGTCACCTTGTTTCTTCTCTCATCCAGACTATACTGTCGGTTTTGGAATCACACCAAATCAGCCAATACCGGATAACCGGCACCGGGTCGCGGACTATACCGCCGGTAGGGAATTGCACCCTGCCCCGAAGAACTTTTCACTTTTGCTCTGATAAACATACCACCTTTTCAGGCAAAATGCAAGGTCTGGTTTATTTTTCCTGCTTAATCTTCATCGTCAGGCTGATCCGCTTCTTGGGCAGATCGACCGCCAGCACCTGCACATCCACGACGTCTCCCACGCTGACCGCCTCCAGCGGATGCTTAATAAAACGGTCGGTGATCTGTGAAATGTGCACCAGTCCGTCCTGGTGAACGCCGATGTCCACGAACGCGCCAAAGTCAATGACATTGCGGACAGTCCCTTTCAGGATCATACCGGGTTTTAAGTCCTTCATATCAAGCACATCGCTGCGCAGGATCGGAGCAGGCATATCGTCTCTCGGATCTCTCGCCGGCTTCTCCAGCTCTTTGAGGATGTCGGTCAGCGTGATCTCACCGATCCCAAGCTCCTGCGCGAGCTTCTTTTTGTCCTTGATCTTCTTCTCAAGACTGCTGACTGTCATCTCGGGCTTCTGTGTCTCTGTCTTTTCTTCCTTCTGCTCCTGTATATCCAGCGTTGCGCCGCCCATCGCTGCCGCGAGCGCTTTTCCCATCGCCGTGTTGGTGTTGCGGATAACGACTTTCTGCTGTTTCTTCTTTTCCTTCTCCTTCACCGGTGCTGCCTTCTTCACCGACGCCTGTGCCGCCGCCTTCTTCTGCGCCGCACGCACGTCCTCCATCGTCAGCCCCATGCGGTCGAGCAGCTTCTTTGCCGCCTCATAGGATTCCGGATGGACGCTGGTCGCATCCAGCGGATTGTCGCCGTCGGTGATCCGCATAAATCCGGCGCACTGCTCATAGGCCTTCGGTCCGAGCTTCGCAACCTTGAGAAGCTGGGCGCGGTTTGCAAAGCGTCCGTTCTGCTCCCGGTAATCTACAATATTTCTGGCGATCACCTTCGAAACGCCGGAAACGTACTCCAGAAGGGAGGCGGAAGCGGTATTCAGATCCACGCCAACCTTGTTTACGCTGTCCTCCACCACGCCGTTCAGCGCGTCGCTGAGCTTCTTCTGGTTCATATCGTGCTGATACTGGCCGACGCCGATCGATTTCGGGTCGATCTTCACCAGCTCTGCCAGCGGATCCTGCAATCTGCGGGCGATCGACGCCGCGCTTCGCTGACCCACATCAAAATTCGGAAATTCCTCGGTGGCAAGTTTGCTCGCCGAGTAGACGGAGGCGCCCGCCTCGTTGACGATCACGTACTGTACCGGTGTGTCCAGTTCCCTTATCAGCTCAACGATGACCTGCTCCGACTCGCGGGACGCCGTACCGTTTCCAACCGAGATCAGCGACACATGGTATTTTTTGATCAGGCGCTTGAGCTCTGCCTTCGCCTCTTCCACCTTGTTCTGCGGCGCGGTCGGGAAGATCACCTTCGTGTCGAGCACCTTTCCCGTCTCATCCACGACTGCCAGCTTACAGCCGGTCCGGAACGCCGGATCCCAGCCGAGCACCACTTTTCCCTTGATCGGCGGCTGCAAAAGAAGCTGCTCCAGATTCTTGCCAAATACGGAGATTGCTCCGTCCTCTGCCTTTTCCGTGAGGTCGCCGCGGATCTCTCTCTCGATCGCAGGCGCGATCAGTCTGTCATAGCTGTCGGCGATCACTTCCTCCAGAACCGGAGTTGTGACAGGGTTGTCATTTATAATCACCTTCTTGCGAAGATACTGTAAGATGCGCTCCTCGGGTGCCTCCACCTTCACGGTCAGGAATTTCTCCTTCTCTCCGCGGTTCAGGGCGAGGGTTCTGTGCCCTGCCACCTTCGCAAGCGGCTCCTCGTATGCGTAATACATCTCGTAGACGCTCTCTGCCTTCTCATCCTTGGCGGTGCTGACCAGCTTGCCCTCCTCCATCGTGATCTTGCGGATATAGATCCGGTAGTCCGCCTCATCCGAGATCATCTCGGCGATGATGTCCTTCGCGCCCTGAATGGCTTCCGCCGCGCTCTTCACCTCTTTTTCCTCGGAGACATATTTCTGCGCCTCCGTCTCAAGCGGCTCTGTCGTCTCCTGCGCGAGGATAAACTGCGCCAGTCCGTCCAGTCCCTTCTCCTTCGCCACGCTGGCTCTGGTCTTTCTCTTGGGGCGGTACGGACGGTAAAGATCCTCCACAACGACCATCGTCTCTGCCGCCTCGATCTTCGCCCTCAGTTCCTCCGTCAGTTTGCCCTGTTCCTCTATACTGCCAAGCACCTGCTCCTTCTTCTCTTCCAGATTGCGCAGATACATAAGACGCTCATGCAGATCACGCAGCACTTCGTCGTTCAGGGATCCCGTGACCTCCTTCCGGTATCTGGAGATAAAAGGGATGGTGTTCCCTTCATCGATCAGCTTCACGGCGGCTTCCACCTGCCATTTTTCTACGTTCAGTTCTTCTTTCAGTTTTAAGATAATGTCCATGTCCTGCCCCCACTGTTCTTTCCGCCGGGCATCTGTCATTCCCGGCGTCTTTGTCTTGACACTTTTCTCATTATACTTGATTTTGGCTTTGGTGGCTACCTTAAAATTCCGTGGCGTGTCCAGTCTTTCTGTGATACAATGAATAATCATATAAAAATAGAAGGGAAAGGATGAAGCTCATGGACTGGCAAAATCAAAATCCTTACAATAATCCATATAACAATCCATACAACGATCCCTATCGCAACGGGAATCCTTATTATCCTCCCCAGCCGACGCCCCCGTCGGGAGACAAACTGGCTGGCGGTGCGCTTGTCATGGGAGTATTGACAGTTGTGTCACTTTTTTCGATGACCGTCTACCCTCCGTTCATCTTCGGCAGTATCGGCATCGTTCTGGCTCTCCTCTCGAAGGGGCGGGCGAAGCGGCTTGCCTCCAAGGCAAAAGCAGCCGTCCTGTGCGCCACACTCGGTATGATTGCCAACGTAGCCCTGGTCGGTTCCGTGTTCTACCTTCTTGCGACCGTCCCCCAGCTACGCGAACAGGTCAACGAAGTCTTTGAAAAGACTTACGGCGTGACGATGGAGGAAATGTACGACGGAATCAAAAACGGAGATCCCTACGGGATAGAATGATAGAAAGGCGTGAACAGACTTATGAATCCATACAAATCTTCCGCAGAGCTAAAAGCCTGCGCCAAAGAACACTTATTTGGAAAATATGGCACCGTGATCGGCGCAAATCTTCTGATAACGCTCATCACCCTTGCCCTTGACCTGCTTCTTCTGCCGGCCGCCGATACGACCACCGCAGCAGGCACGACCCTGTACTACGTGATCGCCTTTGTTCTCTCGATCGTATCCGGTCTGCTTTCCTCGGGCATCGCCTTCTTTTATCTCAAGGTCGTATGCTCCTGCCCACTCACCACAGGGGATATCTTTCAGGGACTGCGCATCCACCAGACGAAGGCGTTGCAGATCCAGCTCTGGATCTCCCTGCTGAACTACGTGCTCATGCTTCCCTTTATCGTCGTCTCCTTCTACTTCATAAAGCAGGGCGGCTTCGCGCAGAATGGCTACACGGTGCAGAACGCAAAGCTGATGCTCGCCTACACGGTGACGTTGATCTTCTACGAGGTCTTTTCCATGATCGCACGGCTGATCTACTCGCAGTCCTTTTTCCTGCTGCATGATTTCCCGCAGTATTCTGCCCGCGAGATCCTTGCCCTCAGCCGGAAAATGATGAAAGGACAGAAAGGCCGACTTTTCTATGTCTACGTCAGCTTCCTGCCCTTGTTCTTACTCAGTCTCTTATCCTGCGGCATCGCCTTTTTGTGGGTGATCCCCTACGTCAATGCGACGAACGCAGAATTTTATATGGATGTGATCCGGCACTCAGGATCTTCCTCTAATTATTGATCCACCGCAGATACGCGTTGATGAACGGATCGATCGCTCCGTCGAGCACCGCATCCACATTGCCGGACTCCTCGCCGGTACGATGATCCTTCACCATCGTGTATGGCTGCAGTACATAGGACCTTATCTGGTTTCCCCAGCCGATCTCTTTCACATCACCACGGATATCCGAAAGTTTCTCCGCATTTTCCTCTTTTTTAAGAAGATACAGCTTCGCTTTCAGCATCTGCATGGCCTTGTCCTTGTTCATATGCTGGCTTCGCTCATTCTGACACGACACCACGATCCCGGTCGGGAAGTGCGTGATACGGATCGCCGATGAGGTCTTGTTGATGTGCTGACCGCCGGCGCCGCTGCTTCGGTAGGTGTCGATCCGGATATCTTCGTCGCGGATCTCTACGTCCACGTCCTCTTCGATCTCCGGCATAACGTCCAATGAGACAAAGGAGGTCTGTCTTTTTCCCTGCGCATTGAACGGGGAAATCCTGACCAGACGGTGCACGCCCTTTTCCGACTTGAGATAGCCGTACGCGTTCTCTCCGTTGATCTGGAAGGTCACGGATTTGATGCCCGCCTCGTCTCCGTCAAGGTAATCGATCACTTCGATGGCAAATCCTTTTCGCTCCGCCCATCTGGTATACATCCGGTAGAGCATACTGCACCAGTCGCAGCTCTCTGTTCCGCCCGCGCCTGCGTTCAGCTTGAGGATCGCATTGTTTTTGTCATACTCGCCGGAAAGCAGTGTACGGATGCGGATCTCCTCAAACGTCGTCTTGAACGCGTTCAGCTCCTCTTCGATATCCGGTATGATCGACGGATCGTTGTCCTCGTAACCCATATCGATCAAAGTCAGGATGTCCTCATACTGGCTCTGAAGGTTATCCATGGTTTCTACCACATCCTTCAGATTCTTGACCTCACGCATCTTCTGGTTGGACTTGTCCGGGTCATCCCAGAAGTCCGGAGCCTGCATCTCCATTTCCAGCTCTTCTATCCTCTTTGACTTATTTGCTAAGTCAAAGTGAATCCCTCACTTCCGCTAAGGGACTTTCATATCCAAGAAGCTCGGATTTCATGTTATCCAGTTCTACCACTTAACGTCACCCTCTTTCTTATTCTTTCTGCAAAGCTGCCAGAGACGGCAGCCTGTTTTCTGTTTTACTGCTGTCTTCCGCAGCACTGTTTATACTTCTTGCCGGAACCGCAGGGGCAGGGATCGTTCGGATATACCTTTGCTTCCATACGCTTCACAGGTCCCTTCTGGACGCTGTCGTCCTTGTTCGTTCCTGTCACCTTGGCAACCTGTTCTCTCTCAACCTTCTGCTCGATACGCACATGGAAGAGCAGACGGACAGTTTCCTCCTTGATATTCTGCGTCATCTCGTCGAACATCTCGTAACCGCTCAGCTTGTACTCAACCAGCGGATCCTTCTGTCCGTATGCCTGCAGACCGGCTCCCTGACGAAGCTGCTCCATATCGTCGATGTGATCCATCCACTTGCGGTCGATGACCTTGAGCAGGATCACACGCTCGATCTCACGGATCGACTCCGGCTCCGGGAACTCTGCCTCCTTGCTCTCATACAGCTTCACAGCCTCTTCCTTGAGCTGCTGCTTGAGACTGTTCTTCTTCGGCTTCAGCACGCGTTCCGGCGTCACCGGCTTGATCGGCACGGTGGGAAGCAGGAGCGTGTTCAGCTCGTTGTAATCCCACTCTTCAAAATCAGTGTCATCGCCGATACAGATATCCACGCAGTTCTCCGTGATATCCGTGATCATCTTGTAGATCGCGTCGCGCATGCTCTCTCCATCCAGCACGCGTCGTCTCTCCTCGTAGATGATCTCTCTCTGTTCGTTCATTACCTGATCGTACTCCAGCAGGCTCTTACGGATGCCGAAGTTGTTGTTCTCGATCTTCTTCTGTGCCGACTCGATCGCTTTGGTCAGCGCTTTATGCTGGATCTCCTGTCCTTCCGGGATTCCCAGCGCATTGAACATGGCGATCATCCGGTCAGAACCGAAGAGACGCATCAGATCATCCTCCAGGGAGATAAAGAACTTGGATTCACCCGGATCTCCCTGACGACCAGAACGTCCACGCAGCTGATTATCGATACGTCTGGACTCATGCCGCTCTGTGCCGACGATCATCAGACCACCTGCCGCTCTCGCCTCCTCATCCAGCTTGATATCCGTACCACGGCCCGCCATGTTGGTCGCGATGGTAACGGCTCCATGTACGCCTGCGTCCGCCACGATCTCAGCCTCGAGCTCATGGAACTTGGCATTTAACACCTTATGTTCGATGCCCCGTCTTTTCAGCAGACCGCTCAGTTCCTCTGAAGCGTCGATGTTGATCGTGCCGACCAGCACAGGCTGTCCCTTTGCATGCGCCTTTTCCACCGCCTCGATGATCGCGTTCAGTTTTTCTTTCTTGGTCTTATATACCGCATCCTGATGATCCACACGGGCAACCGGTCTGTTTGTCGGGATCGCAACGACGTCCATTCCATAGATGTCGCGGAACTCCTTCTCCTCGGTCAGCGCCGTACCGGTCATACCGGATTTTTTTTCAAATTTGTTGAAGAAGTTCTGGAACGTGATCGTGGCAAGCGTCTTGCTCTCCCGCTTCACCTTCACATGCTCCTTCGCCTCGATTGCCTGATGCAGGCCGTCGGAATAACGGCGTCCCGGCATGATACGTCCGGTGAACTCGTCGACGATCAGCACCTGGTCGTCCTTCACCACGTAATCCTGATCGCGGAACATCAGGTTGTGCGCACGCAGCGCCAGGATGATATTATGCTGGATCTCCAGATTTTCCGGATCTGCGAGGTTCTCGATCTGGAAAAAGCGCTCTACCTTCGCAACGCCCTGCGCCGTGAGGTTTACGACCTTGTCCTTCTCATTGACGATAAAGTCTCCCGTCTCCTCGCGCTCAATTCCCATGATGGCGTCCATCTTGGTCAGCTCTTCCATATCCTCGCCGCGCGTAAGCTGTCTTGCCAGAATATCGCACGCCTCGTACAGCTTTGTGGACTTGCCGCTCTGACCGGAAATGATAAGCGGCGTTCTCGCCTCGTCGATCAGCACCGAGTCCACCTCGTCGATGATGGCGTAGTGCAGATCCCGGAGCACAAGCTGCTCCTTGTAGATCACCATATTGTCACGCAGGTAGTCAAAACCAAGCTCATTGTTCGTCACGTAGGTGATGTCGCAGTTGTACGCCTCCCGGCGCTCCTCCGACTTCATATCGTTCAGGACAACGCCCACCTTGAGTCCCAGGAACTCATGTACCTGTCCCATCCACTCCGCATCACGCTTAGCCAGATAGTCATTGACCGTGACAACATGCACGCCCTTGCCCTCCAGTGCGTTCAGATACGCCGGGAGCAGACAGGTCTGCGTCTTACCTTCACCGGTTCTCATCTCGGCGATCCTTCCCTGATGCAGGATGATACCACCGATCAGCTGTACCCGGTAATGCTCTGTATTCAAAACCCGGCGCGCCGCCTCACGCACTACCGCGTAGGCTTCCACCAGAAGGTCGTCCAGCGTCTCTCCATCTGCCAGTCTTTTCTTAAATTCCTTTGTCTTATCTCTGAGCTGCTCATCACTCAGCTCGATCATCTCCGGACGGAGCGCTTCGATCTTGTTGACCAGCCCTTCGATCCTCTTGACCTCTCTTTCGCTGTGTGTTCCAAACATTTTCTGTATTACACTCATTCATCTGCCTCGTTTCCGCATGCCGCCATTACGCGGACAACATACCAAATTACACATCAAGCTGTATTTTAACAGATTTGCACTCCAAATTCAACCTTCCCCGCCGAATAATCACGAGCTGGGCGTTTTCTTAACATTCCCGGATACACCGGATCGCCTCCGTCAGCCGCCGCATCATCTCCACGTGGTTCTCCTGCAAAAAGGACTCGTCCCTCTCACTGGCGGCGTGCTGCAGCTTCTCCGCCAGATCGCCAAGCTGCGTAAGCCCCAGCGTGCGGGAAGTTCCCTTCAGGGAATGTACCTCTACCTCGTAGGTTTCCCAGTCCGTTGCCCCGAAAGCCGTCTCCAGTCTCTGCGCCCTGCCGTTTCCGGCGTAATCGTCCAGCATTTCCAGATAAAAGTCCAGACTCTCCGCGCAGTAGAGCAGTCCCGCGTCCGTATCCAGCTCCGGCAGGCCATTCTTTATCCGGTCAAGGCGCTTCTGCATCTGTTCCTGCGTCTGCCGACCCGGATCCTTCTCCGGCTCCGGCGCCTCCTCCTGTGCCCGGACATCCGTGCGCACCTTTTCCGGCGGCAGATACTGGAGCAGCTTTCTCTCCAGATATTCCCCGCCTATGGGCTTCGCCAGATAGTCGTCAAAGCCGTTCTCCAGATACAGCTCCCTCATTCCTGAAAGCGCGTTTGCCGTCAGCATGATGACCGGCGTGTACGCTCCTTTCGCCTGCTGCCTCTGTCTGAGCAGCCGGAGCGTCTCGATCCCGTCCATCTCCGGCATCATGTGATCCATCAGGATAAGATCGTACTCTGCGGCGTCCGCAAGCTCCAGGCAGCGCATTCCGCTCTCCGCCGTGTCGATCTGTATCTGCGTCTCCCGAAGGAGGTTCACGATCACCTTCCGGTTCATCTCGACATCGTCCACCACCAGGATCCTCGCCCCGGGTGCGACAAAGCTGCTCTCCCGTCTGCCGGCATCCTCCGTTCCGAGGCCCGTCAGCTTCACCTGCCCCACCGGCGTTTCATCGACGATCTTCTGCGGGATCTCCACCGTGAACTTCGTGCCCTTCCCGTATTCGCTCTCCACGTCTATCGTGCCCTTCATCAGCCGCAGCAGCTCTTTGACGATGTTCATTCCGAGCCCGGTTCCTTCCACATTGCGGTTATGATCCAGATCGAACCGTTCAAACTTGAGGAACAGCCTGCCAAGATCTTCCTGCGTTATGCCGATCCCGCTGTCCTCGACCACTACACGCAGCCGCAGCCCCTCCTGTGTCCTCTCGGCCGATACGGCAAAGCGCACGAATCCGCGCTGTGTGTACTTGATCGCGTTGGTCAGCAGGTTCACGATCACCTGCCGCACGCGCATGCTGTCGCCATAGAGCTTCGAGGGGAGCTTTTCGTCGCACTCCACTACAAATTCCAGCCCTTTTCCCGCCGCGCGCGTCGCCACCATGTTCCGGCAGTCCGCCAGGAGCAGCCGCAGTTCATACTCTTCCTCCACGATCTCCGTTCTGCCGGACTCGATCTTCGAGATGTCAAGGACATCGTTTATCAGGGAAAGCAGCGTCGTCGCTGAATTGTGCACCGCCAGCGCGTACTCCCGCAGCCGCTCCTCCTTCGCCTCGCGCAGCACCATCTCATTCATTCCGATGATCGCATTGATCGGCGTGCGGATCTCATGCGACATATTTGCCAGGAAATCCGTCTTTGCCTGATTGGCAGCCAGCACCTTGTTGACGAGCTCCTCCTCCTGCGTCATGTCGTAGACGTAGGCAATGATACAGTACAGCTCGCCCTTGCGGTTATTGACCACCGAAAACTGCACGCCGCAGCTCACCCCGTTGCGTCGGCTCCGAAGTCTCCCGAATTCACACTCGCCCGCGACGACCGCCCGGATCATCCGCTCCGCCGCGTCCTTGCGGATCCGGAACAGATCCTCCAGCCTCTGTCCTCTGCGGCGCTCCAGTTCAAAGAACTCATTTGCCGCGTCGTTAGCCAGATAGATCCGGCAGTCCGTATCGAAGATCAGGATATTCGCGCCGGACGACTGGAAAACATAGTCGCACAGGTTTTTGACTGTGATGCTCAGCGCGTTGGACTGGATGCAGAAATACCACAGGATCAGAAAGGAAGCCGCGCCGCCCATCCCGGAGGTCGGCACAGACGGTCTGCTGAGCATCGGGAGCACCGTGTCCGGCAGGGCCGAAAACATCAGGCACAGATGCGAAGCGATCATACAGATGATAAAGCGCCGCGTCTGTCTGATATTTGCCCCCTGATACCAGCGCAGGGCAAGGTACAACAATACAAAAAAGCTCACCGTGACATAGATGCCATGGAAAGCATTCGCTGCATTGTTATTCACATAATACGCCATTCTCCCGGAAAGCCGGACATACTGATGTCCTGAATACAGTCCGAACAGGATCGCATCTGTCACGCCGAACAGGCTGTACAGGATCAGGATCGCCATCCGCTTTCCCGTCGGCCACAGGATCAGATTCATCAGAAGTCCCAGTACGCCAGTCAGATAACCCACGATCCCGATCACACCCACGAGACGGCAGATCCGCGCCACGGAGGCTGTCTGCGACATCCCCATCAGTCCATATCCGATGCACCAGACCGCCGCAGACAGTCCCATCCACAGCACATAGATGCTGTTCCGGGAATCGGACATCCTCTCTCTGGCATAATAGCCGATCCCACATGCCGCCGCTGTCGTACCCAGCATGATCAGCAGCGTGTTGATAATACTTCCCAGCATTTTCCTGCCTCCCTATTCTCCCAGCAGTCCGCGTACACTCCGGCGCAGCAGCTCCGGCACAAGAGGTTTCACAAGGTATCCCTCCGCGCCTGCTTTTCTGGCTTTCTCCTCCACCTCTGCATCCCGGTCGGCAGATATAAAAATGACAGGTATGTCAGATTCATTCCGGATATGCCGCATCGTCTCGAATCCATCCATACCGGGCATCTTGACGTCGAGAAGGATCATATCGACCTCCTCCCTCCCGAGGATCTCCAGCGTCTGCTCGCCACTCTGCGCGCTGCAGACCTCATATGCCTCATCCCGGTGCAGAATGTGTTCCGCGACCTTGATATTCATCGGTTCATCATCCACAATCAATATTTTTTTCATTTTCCCCTCACACGAAAATAAATCTCCCCTGCTGTATCCAGCAATTTCATCATCATAATACAATAAGGCAGAAGTCCTTCTGCAGACCTTCTGCCTTATTAACGCTCTGTTCTTTCCGTCTGTCTACCAAACGATTAGCCAACAATCTCCATACCGTCAACTACTGCGCTGAGTGCGTTGAGAATGTCAAGCATTGCGCTGTTGAGGGTCTCTGCATCTGCCTCGGTAATGCTCTCGCTGTCGATCTCACCCATCTGTGTGATAACATCTTCTGCCTGTACCAGTACATCTTCGATGTCAGCGTCTGCTGCGATCTCGTCAGAGCTGTAAAGCTCGGTAACTGCATTGTAAGCGTCTACCATAGCTGCATAGTTGTCCTGAAGCGTAGACCATGTATCCTCAGAAACTGCCTCGTCTGCTGCTGCGGAATCATCTGTAACTTCCATCGTATCAACCATCATGCTGAGTGCGTCAAGAATGTCAAGCATTGCGCCGTTAAGTGTCTCTGCGTCTGCCTCGCTGACCTGTGTGCTGTCAAGCTCACCCATCTGCTCGATAACATCCTGTGCCTGTGTCAGTACGTCCTCGATGTCAGCGTTTGCCTCGATCTCATCAGCGTTGTAAAGCTCTATAACCGCATCGTAAGCGTCTACCATAGCTGCGTAGTTGTCCTGAAGGATAGCCCATGTCTCATCGGTCATTGCGCCGTCTGCTGCTGCGGAATCTTCTGTTGTATCTTCCTCTGCTGCTGCGTCATCCGTTGTCTCTTCTACTGCTGCATCTGTGGTTGCTGCGCTGTCGCTTCCGCCACATCCGGTAAGGGATGCCATAACCATTGCTGCTGATAATACGATTGCTGCTACTTTTCTTTTCATAATAATTGTTCTCCTCTTTCTTTGATATATGTTGTTAAATCCCCATGTTGTTGATCGTCTCTGCCACTTTTGTGACGTGGAGCATACAGGTTTTCTTCGTGTTGCCGAACGCCGCCGACATTGATGTGAGTCCGTCGGTCAGATCGTCGATCACCATGTTCGTCACCATATTGCCTACACCCGCAATGATGGTGCTTCGCTGTACCTGATATTTTCCTTTTCCCATGTCGCAGATCCAAACCTGATTGTTGCGGTCCAGCTCTGGGAACACGATCACATAGGCAAAGCCATGTTTAACCAGAGAAGGCTTTCCTGCCTCAAACTCCACATCCTTGATCCGCTCGTACAGATCCTGAAGCGTGGGACATGTCTTGACATTGAGTTTCTCAGTCTTTACTCCCAGTAATTCTCCAATTCCCATTGCTGCTCTCCTTTCAACACTCGCGTTTGTTTTCCATCAACAGTCCCCATTATGCCGAAAAAAGAAAAAAAAATCAATTACCATTTTTCGCGTTTTTCGCGTGCAAATTGGTACTTGACTTTTTTTATAAAGTATGTTATAGCAGCTCCGTTTCTGTCAGTTTAAACTGCTTTTCTTTCTGGAGCTTTCTCGCGTCTGGAAGTTTTCTCCGTGTGATATGTACCTGTCCGTCGCCTTTCATCCGGAAGACCATCAGCCCTATATCCAGCTCCTCGACATAATTCGGGTTCACCAGATAGCTTTTGTGCGGCCGGAAAAAACCGTTCTGTTCGAACTGCTGCGCCGTCTCCTCGATCCTGTCCGGCATCCGGCACTGTGTCCCGTCCTCCAGATAAAGGATCAGGTCGTTGCGGTTCTGTTCGACATACATCACTCTCGAGTAAGGGATCCGGCAGATGCTCTTATCCATTGCAAATTCCAGATGCGGTACAAACGCCTGCGCCGCTCTCGCGCGTTCCATCAGGTCTGCCACCGCCTTCTGTGTCACCGGCTTCTCCAGATAGTAGAATACGCCCATCCGGAATCCCTCCAGCGCATATTCCTTGCTGGATGTCGCGAATGCGACCGGCACGGAAGGGTCTACCTCCCGCAGCCGGTTCACTGCCGCCACGCCGTCCAGTCCGTCCATGTAGATATCCATCACGATCAGATCGTACTTTCCGACATAATATTCTTTCAGCAATTCCTCCGCCGAGGAATACAGCGTACATTCCGCCGGAACAGGGCTATGGGTAACATGCCGCTCCAGCACCGCCCGCTCCACAGAATCATCATCACATATTGCAACGCGCAACGAGGTTTCCATTCTTAATACTCCATCGCCTTCTCTTCGCCGTTCAGAACTCTCAATCCGCCCTGTGCCAGCGCAAGAAGCTCATCTTCTCCCGGATATACTGTGAAAGGAGCGATCCACTCTGCTCTTTCCTTGAGTCCGGCTACTACTGTCTTATCGTAAGCGATACCGCCTGTCACGATGATCTGGTCAACCTTGCCGTCCAGCACACAGGCCATGGAACCGATGTCCTTTGCCACCTGCATGATGAATGCCTCGCGAACCTCTGCCGCCTTGGTATCTCCATCCTGCACCATCTTGGAGACGTCTCTCATATCGTTGGTTCCGCAATAAGCGTTGAATCCGCCGCCGCCCACGATCTTCTTGTAGACTTCCTTCTCTGTATATTTGCCGGAGAAGCACATTCTGATGAGTGCGCCGCTCGGCACGCCGCCTGCACGCTCCGGGGAGAACGCTCCGTCGCCGTCCAGCGCGTTAAAAATATCGATAACTTTGCCCTTCTTGTGCGCGCCGACGGAAACACCGCCGCCCATATGTACGACTACCAGATTCAGGGAATCGTAGCTCTTTCCATTCTCCTTCGCATAGCGTTTGGCAACCGCCTTCTGGTTCAAAGCGTGGAACACGCTGATACGGGGCAGCTCCGGTACACCGGAATATCTGGAGATCGGCTCCAGCTCATCCACTACCACGGGATCCACGATGTAGGACGGAACGCCGATGGAATCTCCGATCTCTCTCGCCAGGATACCGCCCAGGTTAGACGCGTGCTGTCCCTGCACACCGATCTTGAGATCCTCCAGAAGAGCGTCGCTCACTGCGTAGGTTCCTCCCGGGATCGGCTTGAGCATACCGCCGCGGCCTACTACCATATTCAGGGAATGGATGTCAAAATCCTTCTCTTTCAGAAGGTTGATGATGATCTCCTTCCTGAAATCCTTCTGATCCACGATGGACGCATACTTTGCGATCTCCTCTGTGGAATGTCTCAGCGTTTCTTCGAATAACAGGGTTTCGTCTTCAAACACACCGATCTTGGTGGAAGTCGAACCCGGATTGATGATCAGACTCTTTACTGCCATAGTTATCCTCCATTCTGTGTTGTCTTACACGGTTCTTATTTCATGCTCTCTGCCATAACGGCGCCGATGGCAAGGGAATTTACCTTTGTCTCGAAATCGTCGGAACGGGAGGTCAGAATGACCGGAGCCTTGGTTCCTGTCAGGATATTTCCGTTCTTTACCTGTGCTGTGTGTACCAGCGCCTTGTATACCAGATTTCCTGCGTGGATATCCGGGAAAAGAAGAATGTCTGCATCGCCGACGATCTTACGTCCCTCTGCGCCCTTGTGCTTTGCAGCCGCCGGATCGATGGCAAGATCCAGGGAAAGCGGACCGTCCACTACGCAGCCGGTGATCTTTCCTTCTTCGCACATCTTTGTCAGCTCTGCCGCATCTACTGTAACCTGCATCTTGGGGTTGACAACCTCAACTGCTGCCAGCGGAGCAACCTTGGGATTCGGAATACCGCACGCATGACAAACGTCTACTGTATTCTCGATGATGTGAACCTTGTCCTCCAGCGTCGGATAAGTCATAAATGCCACGTCGGTGAGGAACAGAAGATGGTCGATGCCCTTGATCTCAAATACGCATACATGGGATAAGGTCTTTCCTGTTCTCAGACCTACTTCCTTGTCCAGAACGCTCTTCAAGAAGGACTTGGTATCGATCAGTCCCTTCATATACATATCTGCCTTGCCGTTATGTACCAGCTCGACTGCCTTCAGCGCTGCCGTGTAGTCGTCCTTCTCATCTATGATCTCGTACCCGGTCAGATCCATGTTGATCTGTCCTGCTACTTCCTTGATCTTGTCCGCATCGCCGACCAGGATCGCCTCAGCGATACCGCGCTCCTTTGCTGCCGCTACGGCCTCCAGAACTGCGCTGTCCTGCGCTACCGCAACAGAAACCTTCTTTACACTGCACTCTGATACCTTCGAGATCAGATCGTCAAAACTTTTACTCATTTCAATCCATACTCCTTTGTCTTGTCATTGATTCCTAATCCATCCTCCGGAACATTTCTTCCCCTTGCGGATGATTGTGAATTTCCTATCAAATCATAGCACTATCGCCACCAAAAATCAATGTGACAGTTCCGCATTTGAGGGTCAGACTCTCACGTTTTTTGCAGCACGCCTGTTATCTAGTGGTGGAAAAGGCGGATGCCCGTAAAGCACATCGTCATTCCGTACTTATCACAGGTTTCGATCACATTGTCGTCCCGCACCGAGCCGCCCGGCTGCGCCACGTATTTCACACCGCTCTTATGTGCGCGCTCAATGTTGTCGCCAAATGGGAAGAACGCGTCCGATCCGAGGGAAACGTCCGTCATCTGATCCAGCCATGCTCTCTTTTCTTCCCGAGTGAACACCTCCGGCTTCACCTTGAAGAACTTCTGCCAGGTTCCCTCTGCCAGAACATCCATATAGTCTTCCCCGATGTAAAGGTCGATCGAGTTGTCCCTGTCCGCGCGTCCGATCCCGTCTGCGAACTGCAGGCCGAGCACCTGCGGCGACTGACGCAGGAACCAGTTGTCTGCCTTGGAGCCTGCCAGTCTTGTACAGTGGATACGGGACTGCTGCCCTGCGCCGATACCGATCGCCTGACCGCCCTTCACATAGCACACAGAGTTGGACTGCGTATATTTCAGCGTGATCATGGCGATCGCCAGATCGATCTTTGCCTGCTGCGGCAGATCCTTGCTCTTCGTCACGATATTTCCAAAGAAATCCTCGTCGATGCGAAGCTCGTTGCGTCCCTGCTCAAAGCTGATGCCATACACCTGCTTCACCTCAACCGGCGCCGGAACATAGCTCTCATCAATCTGGATGACATTGTAGTTTCCCTTCTTCTTCGCTTTCAGGATCTCCAGTGCCTCCGGCTCGTACCCCGGTGCGATCACGCCGTCCGACACCTCGCGCTTGATGATCTTCGCGGTCGCCACGTCGCAGACGTCCGAAAGGGAGATGAAATCGCCGAAGGAGCTCATACGATCCGCACCTCTCGCCCTGGCGTACGCATTGGCAAGGGGCGTAAACTCCATATCCAGATCATCCACCCAGTAGATCTTCCTCTCTACGTCCGTAAGGGGAAGTCCCACGGCAGCTCCGGCCGGTGAAACATGCTTGAAGGAAGTCGCTGCGGGAAGACCCGTCGCCTTTTTCAGCTCCCTGACAAGCTGCCAGCCGTTAAAGGCGTCCAGAAAGTTGATATATCCCGGCTTTCCGTTCAGCACCTGTATCGGCAGTTCGCTCCCGTCTGCCATGAAAATGCGGGACGGTTTCTGATTGGGGTTGCATCCGTATTTCAATTCCAGTTCTTTCATCTTATTCTTTCTCTCCCTCTGTGTTTTTTGTCAGACCTGATAACTATTCAGAACCTCATGAGCAGAAACGCCTTTTCGGAACTTTCTTTCTGCTCATGTGATCATTTATTCTTATTGACGATCCTCGTCTCGTACTTTCCTGTCTCGATCTCGATGTAGCGCACGAACAGAGACACCTTGTTCTCCTCGTTCAGATTCTCCCATACCATCTTCGTAAAGGTGTCGATGTCGCCCTCGATCCCGACTAACACCGGTTCTCCCTCAAAGCTCGGCAGCGGATTTCCATCTCCCATATAGGTGTGGATGAAATGTCCCTCTCCCGCCACGGGATTCTCGTAGGCGAACGTGAAGCGGTTGCATGCCGACGGGTCGCCGTTGTTGCTCTTTAAGATCGACATCGCGTAATTGTAGCCGCCGTTCTCCAGGTGCATGATCCCGGAAATACGAGGGGTATAGTTGGGCGCGTCCGGCTCAAACTCTCTGGTCCTGAGAGACTGTTCGAAGGTCTGCTGCTTGTCCATCAGCTCGTAGATCGTGTCCGTCTGGTCCCCGTTGGTGACGATCGTCTTGTTGCCCAGCACCCGCACCGGAGCATAGATGATCAGGCTGGGGTCCTCCAGCTTCGACGGATCAAACGCCTGTGTGCGGATCCCTGCACCGTCCTCCACGAACACCCGGTTTCTGCTGTTGCTGCTTCTTCCCATGATGAAATAGGCAGTCACCGCATAGCGGCCGTCCGCAGACTTGCCGATCACGATACCCCTTCCGGGGTAAACGTTTGATGAAATATCCTTCGCCAGTGAAATTTTTTCCATAATCTTTGTATCCTCCTTATATGACATACTTCTTTTCAAACTCTTCCTGTGGCAGCGGCTTGTCGAAATAATAGCCTTGTATCATGCGCACCTTCATGCCTTCCAGCACCCGGTACTGCTTCTTCGTCTCGATCCCTTCTACGCAGATTGATACGCCGATCGCATCCGCCAGATCCGAAACCATCTTGATAAAGGACTTCGAATACGTGTCCTCCGCCAGATTTTTGACAAAACTCTGATCAACCTTGATGACGTCGAAGGGCAGCTCCCTTATATGGCTCAGCGAGGAATAGCCCGTGCCGAAATCATCCAGCGCAATCCGCACGCCGAGTTCCTTGATCCGCGCCAGGATCTTCTTCATCCGCTCCAGATCGTTGATCGCCAGTCCCTCCGTCACCTCCAGCGTCAGGTTGTGCGGATCCAGCCCGCTCTCTTCCAGCGTCTCTTTGACAATATTTACAATATCCGGCTGCAAAAGCTGCACCACCGAGAGGTTGACGTTGATCTTGTAATTCGGATGTCCGTTGTCATTCCAGCCCTTGCAGGTCTGACAAGCCTTTTTCAGCACATGGGTTCCGATCGGGTTGATCAGCCCCAGATACTCTGCCAGCGGGATAAAGTCAACCGGCGACATAAAGCCCATCTGCTCGCTTTTCCAGCGGATCAGCGCCTCCGCCCCCGTACAGATATTGCCCTCCTGGATGTCCACGATCGGCTGATAGTATACCTGAAACTCGCGGTAGTCGTCGATGACGGCCTCGCGCAGATTTTTTTCCAGATCCAGACGCTTGTTGGAATCCGAGTGGATATTGCTCGAGTAGGTCGCAACCCGGTTCTTTCCGGTTTTCTTCGCCTCGTACATGGCGATGTCTGCCTTTTTGATCAGATCCTGCACATCCTCGCCTGCCTCCGGAAAATGCACGATACCCATACTCATCGTACAGTAGTAGTCCGCATCCTTCAAAAACCACGGCTTGCTGAACACCATCTTCACGCCTTCCACGATCTGTTCAAACAGGTGGTACTCGTCCGGCGGCACGATGATGACAAACTCGTCGCCGCCCATGCGGTAGCAGGAATTCTGGATCCCCTGTACGCCCTGCATCCCCTGTGCGATCGACTTGAGCAGGATGTCCCCGTACTGGTGCCCCAGACTGTCGTTGATATGCTTGAAGTCATCCAGGTCCATATACAGGACGGCTCCCTTTCCTCCGCCTCTGACCGCCGCGTCCACGTACTTTGCCAGATCTCTCTCGCAGCACATCCGGTTGTACATTCCCGTAAGGAAATCGGTGTACGCCTGCCGCTCGATCTTCTGCTGGTAGGTCTTTTTCTCGGTCACATCGTAGATCGAGCACATCAGGACAGCCCTGCCGTCCACCCAGGTGATCTCCTTGTAGAAAAGGTCGAACCAGCTTCCGTTGTCCTCCATGCAGACTTCCACGCTGCCAAGGCTGCTGTTCTCCGGGATCCGGCTCTCAAAGAGTGTCCCCAGAAGATCCTCCTCCAGCTCCTTGCCGAAGCTCCTGCGCAGACTCTGGTTGACGAACAGTATCTTTCCACTCTGCCGGTCGCGCACATAGATGGAGCTGCCGACGTTGTCCAGCACCTCCTCCAGCGCCGCATAGGAGCCTGCCAGCGAATTTTTCTGGATCCGCCGGGTGAGGATGCTCTGCAGGATCTTCACCGAGTCGCTCAGGAACTTGATATCCTCCACCTGCCAGGTATAATCTCTCCGTCTCACCTCAAAGCAGGCGTACATCGTCACCTTGTCCCGCAGAATGATCGGGAACGCCGCAAGCGCCTCCGCTCCCGCTGCGTCCATATCTTCGCGGTACTCGCCCCTGTTGCCGGTTCCCGAAAGGACAAGTGGCTTCTTGCCGAGCAGATAGGACGGTCTTGCCTGGTTTCTCGTCTGGTCAAACTGGGAGATCACGCCCTCAGGATGCCACTGCACCAGCACATCCATCGTCTCTGCGCGCTCATTCTCGATCCGCGCAAGATAGATCTCCTCCAGCCGCAGGAATTGCCCCGCAATGCGGAAAATATCCAGAATGATCTCCTCGATCGGCTCGTCGCAGTCCAGCATCTGCACGATCTCCGCGATCGCCGCCGAGCGGTGCAGCATCCCTTCCATCTCTTCTTTGGAAAAGAGCGTCCTGCGGTTCTCCGCCCGCGCGCTCTCGACAGACAGCTTGTTGACGATCAGATGCCGGCTGCCCTCCCTTAGAAGATCCAGCGCACGCAGAAACTGGCTCTCCGTCGTCCGGAGCCGGAACTGCCCTGCATACTCTTCATCCGCTTCGCTGCCCGCGTCCGTCAGCACCGCGCACACCAGCCAGGTGAGCACCGTCCTGCCTTCTTCCCGGATGCTGACCGCCGCATACTTCACCGCCGGAGACTCCGTATCCTCGATCGCCTGCTCCTCCAGACTGCTCTGGGAAAGGCGCTCTGCCAGACGCCAGAACCGTTCCTCCGGGATCAGCTCCTTCAGCCGCTCCCTGTCCGCTTCGCTTCCTGACATATGTGTCATTTTGACACCCAGCGCGTCCACACAGTACGCATACACCCCTGTCGCCGCACAGAATTCATCCTGCAGCCTCTTTATCATTCCGGTATCAATGATCCTGCTAACCATTTCCTTCATGTATGACCGTTCTCCCACTGAAAATTCCCAAGGAGCATGCTGCCCCCTGGGACTCATTTATGCACATCCGTGCCAACTCATATGGCAACGCGCCTATTCATCGACACTGTAGTTCGGTGCCTCTTTTGTAATATGAATATCGTGAGGATGGCTCTCCTTCAGGGAAGCCGCCGAAATCTTCACAAATCTTCCGTTCTGCTTCAGCTCCTCGATCGTCTGTGTTCCGCAGTAACCCATTCCGGACCGCAGACCTCCCATAAGCTGGAATACGGTATCTTCCACACTTCCTTTGTATGCAACACGGCCTTCTACGCCCTCCGGCACCAGCTTCTTGGCGTCGGACTGGAAGTAGCGGTCCTTGCTTCCGTTCTCCATCGCGGCAATGGATCCCATACCGCGGTATACCTTGTACTTTCTGCCCTGATACAGCTCGTAGGTTCCCGGGCTCTCCTCGCATCCGGCAAACATGCTTCCCATCATACAGACATTGCCGCCCGCCGCGATCGCTTTCGTCATATCACCTGAATACTTGATACCGCCGTCCGCGATGATCGGAATTCCGTACTCCTTCGCTACCGAATAAGCGTCCATGATCGCGCTGATCTGCGGTACCCCGATTCCGGCTACCACACGGGTCGTACAGATCGAACCAGGTCCGATACCGACCTTGACTGCGTCCGCTCCCGCCTCGATGAGCGCTCTGGTTCCGTCTCCCGTCGCCACATTTCCCGCGATGACCTGTACCTCCGGGAATTTCTCTTTGATCATACGCAGGCATCTGAGCACGTTCTCGGAATGGCCGTGCGCGGAATCCAGCACGATCACATCCACCTTGGCGTCCACCAGCGCGCCCACGCGGTCAAGCACGTTCGCAGTGATCCCAACGCCCGCGCCGCACAGAAGTCTCCCCTGGCTGTCCTTCGCAGCAAGAGGATACTTGATCGTCTTTTCAATATCCTTGATCGTGATCAGTCCGACCAGATTGTAATCGTCATCCACGATCGGCAGCTTTTCCTTGCGCGCCTTGGCAAGGATCTTCTTGGCGTCCTCAAGGGTGATGCCCGCCTTCGCCGTGATCAGTCCCTCCGACGTCATGGATTCCTTGATCTTCTTCGTAAAGTCTGTCTCAAACTTGAGGTCACGGTTCGTGATGATACCCACAAGTTTTCTTCCCTCGGTGATCGGCACACCGGAAATCCGGAACTTTGCCATCAGCGCGTCCGCGTCTGCCAGCGTGTGATCCGGCGTCAGAGAAAAGGGATCGGTGATAACGCCGTTTTCAGATCTTTTTACCTTGTCAACTTCTTCCGCCTGCGCCTCGATCGACATATTCTTATGGATGATCCCGATACCGCCCTGACGCGCCATTGCGATCGCCATACGGTGCTCCGTTACCGTATCCATTCCGGCACTCATCATCGGAATGTTCAGCTTGATCTTCTTCGTAAGCCATGTTGTCAAGTCTACCTGATTGGGAATCACCTGTGAGTAGCTGGGTACTAAGAGCACGTCATCAAAAGTAATTCCTTCGCCAATAATCTGTCCCATTTTTCCCTCCTGGTATGCTTTATGTCTTTGTATTTAATCTGTGAACACTTTGCGCGGCGCAACGTTCCTGATCGCCTTGATCATCGCCTCGTTCGGCTCGAGAAGCACCTTCTCTCCGCCCTCACAGATCATTGCGTATCTCTTTTCCGGCTTTTCTTCCACGCCGGAGCTATAGTCCTTCATCTTGAATTCGCGGTTTTTATACGAATCCAGATGATAGGAATTGACCGGCGCCAGAATCTCCATCTTCTCGACAGAGTACGTGCCGACCTTCTTTCTCTTACTCTTTGCCATCACCTTGTCGATGCTGATCTCCTTGTCCAGATAGAGGTACTCGTACTCGACGTCCGCGTTCATATACGCAAAGTACGCGCCCACTCCGGTCGCGATCGCAACTAAAAATCCCGGCACGAACATCATTCCGATCAGCACAAACACAACGGTCAGCATGGTCAGTAAAATTTTCAGAAAGCTCATCAGACCGGAACTCTTTCTTGCTACCAAACATTCTACATACGTTTCATTCATGGAAAATACTCACCTTTCTTTTCGCCGGCTGCCGAATCTCTCAGGCTGCCCGGACAGCAGCGGTTGATTTTTGATCTATAAATAAAGTAATGATAACTATCAGACATGATCGAACTAAGATATAGTCTACATGATATAACACTTTATCGGAACTTTCAAGCGGCTATCGGAAGATTGTTCAGAAAACCGTTCCGTCACAGGACAGTTTGCAGGCCGTGTCCTGGCGCCTGCACGCAAAGCGCAGCCTATGAGCAAAGCGCCCATAAATAAAATAAAAACAGGCTGCAATGCGTCTGAAGGGACGCTTTCGACATCCTTATTGACTTTCCCAGGGGGAATGCTTAAAATTAAGAAAAAAAACAGAAGGGAGCCTCCCATGGCAGTCATAGATGAAATCCGCGAACAGAAAAAGAAAGCCTTCCAGACCATGAATACCAAAGAAAAGATCGGGTATATCTGGTATTACTATAAAATACACATTCTGGTGGGGATCGCCGCGGTCGCGCTGATCGCCGGTTTCATCCAGCAATATGTGACCAACAAGCCCTACGGCTTCTACGCGTCCTTTGTCGACGCCTCCGTCAGCGACTATCAGCTCCCCGACCGCTGGGCAGACGAATTTGCCGCGTACGCGCCGATCGATACCGACGAATATCTTGTCTTCATGGATACCTCCGTCCAGCTTGGCGATACCGGATCACAGTACACGATCTCATCCCAGGAAAAAATGCTTTTGCAGATGCAGACCGGAGAGATCCAGGCGCTCGTCGCTGATTCCGAGGTGTTTGAGAGCTATGCGCAGAACGAGTTTTTCCGCAACCTGGAAAGTATCCTGACCGACGAACAGATCGCAAAGTACAGGGACTGCTTCTACTATACTGATGCTTCCACCGTGGACACCGGGAACGACGACACCATAAAGACCGATGAAGAGCTGGAAAGCGCCGCCCTGCAGGACATCAACCACCGCGATCCCTCCACGATGAAGAATCCGGTTCCGGTAGGCATCATCGTGACCGATTATGAAAAGATCCGCGAATCCGGCTTCTATCTGTATCTTTCTGACAATGATGTCATTTTTCAGCAGCACCCCTCCGAGGCTGTCTTCGGGGTGCCTGTCACTTTGGAAGATCCGACGCTTGCGATCCGGTTCCTGGAATTTCTTGAGGAACCCTGATCGCACTTTTCTCTAGCGTGCCAGCAGTTCCTTGAGCAGCTTGTTGACAGTTCCCGGATCTGCCTTGCCCTTCATGGCTTTCATCGTCTGTCCTACAAGGAATCCGATCGCCTTCTCTTTGCCTGCGTGGTAATCGTCCACGGACTGCGGATTTGCCGCGATCACTTCCTCCACGGTCTTTCGGAGCGCGCCTTCATCGTTGACCGTCTTAAGACCGTGCTCTTCCACATATTTCTCCGGATCGATATCCTTTTCAAACATGATCTCAAAAACTTCCTTCGCAACCGTACTGTTGATCGCCTTTGCATCCGTCAGCGCGATCAGCTTCGCAAGGTTCTGCGGCGAGAAGCAAAGATCCTCTGCGTCTGTCTCCGTCTCCTTCATCAGCCGCATCGTCTCCACCATCAGCCAGTTTGACACCTTCTTGGGCGCTGCACCCAGCGCAACCGTCTCCTCGAACAGATCTGCCATGTGCTTTGACCCGGTGATGATATCGATATCGTAATCCGGGATTCCGAACTCTTCCCGGTAACGCTTCATCTTTTCCGTACGAAGCTCCGGCTGTCTCCTGCGGATCTCCTCAAGCATCTCGTCACTCACATGGATCGGCACCAGATCCGGATCCGGGAAATAGCGGTAGTCCTGCGCATCCTCTTTGCTCCGCATCGCATAGGACTCTCCCTTGTTGTCATCCCATCTCCGTGTCTCCTGTACCACCTTTTCTCCTGCCTCCAGCAGATCGATCTGGCGCTCTGTCTCGCCCGCGATCGCTCTGGAGATGGCGCGGAAGGAATTCAGGTTCTTCATCTCAGTACGGGTTCCAAACTGCTCTGCGCCCACTTCCCGCACAGACAGGTTCACATCCGCGCGCATCGAACCCTCCTGCAGCTTGCAGTCGGACGCGCCCAGATACTGAATGATCATGCGCAGCTTTTCCAGATAGGCGATGACCTCCTCCGCGCTGCGCATATCCGGCTCGGACACGATCTCGATCAGCGGAACGCCCGACCGGTTGTAGTCCACCAGCGAGCAGTCCTCCCACTCGTCATGGATCAGCTTTCCGGCGTCCTCCTCCATATGGATCTCATGGATCCCGACTGTCTTGACCGTTCCATCCTCCGTCTCGATCTCCACCCCGCCGTTCCGGCATATAGGAAGATAAAGCTGGGAAATCTGGTAGTTCTGCGGGTTATCCGGATAGAAATAATTCTTCCGGTCGAACTTGGCATAGCGGGTGATGTCGCAGTTGGTCGCAAGACCTACGGCGATCGCGTACTCGAGCACCTGTTTATTCAAAACGGGCAGGGAACCCGGCATTCCGGTGCAGACCGGGCAAGTCTGTGTGTTAGGCTCCGCTCCGAAAGCCGTGGAGCAGCCACAGAAAATTTTGGTCTTCGTCGCAAGCTCCACATGCACTTCCAGACCGATCACGGTTTCATACTGTTTACTCATTTGCTCCACTCCTTTCCTCTCGCCTGTTCATAGGTGTACGCTGTCTGGATCAGCTTCTTTTCCATAAAGCAGTCTCCGATCAGCTGCAGACCGATGGGAAGTCCCTTGCTGTCCACGCCGCAGGGAATACTGATCCCCGGAAGTCCCGCCAGGTTCACGGCGATCGTGTAAATATCGCCCAGATACATCTTGATCGGATCTGCCAGACTCTCTCCCAGCTTTGGGGCAGTCGTCGGTGCTACCGGTCCGAGGATCACATCATACTTTGCAAAGGCGTCATCGAACGCCTTCTTGATCAGTGCCTTCACGCGCAGCGCTTTCAGATAGTATGCGTCGTAATAACCCGAACTCAGCACGAAGGAGCCGAGCATGATACGCCGCTTCACCTCTTCGCCAAATCCCTCCGAGCGGGATTTCTTATACATATTGTGCAGGCCGCTGTACTCCGGCGTGCGGTAGCCGTACTTGATCCCGTCGAACCGCTCCAGGTTCGAGCTCGCCTCCGCCGCCGCGATCGTGTAGTAGGTGGGGATCGCATACTCCACCAGACTCAGGTCAAAGTGCTCTACGACCGCGCCTCTCTTCTCCAGCTCCTTCGCAGCGCCAAGAACCGCCTGCTTCACTTCCTCATCCAGTCCCTCTCCGAAATAATCGTTCGGGATACCGATGCGCATCCCCTTCACGTCGTCCACCAGAGCCGCCATGAAATCCGTATCGCTTCGCTCTAACGATGTGGAATCCTTGCTGTCATGGGAGGCGATCATCTCCAGGATCGCCGCACAGTCCGTCACATCCTTCGCCAGCGGACCGATCTGATCCAGCGAAGAGCCGTAGGCGATCAGTCCATAACGGGAGACTGTCCCGTATGTCGGTTTCATTCCCACAACGCCGCAGTACGACGCCGGCTGTCTGATCGAGCCGCCGGTATCAGAGCCCAGTGCAAAGAACGTTTCTCCTGCCGCCACCGCAGCCGCCGAGCCGCCGGAAGAGCCTCCCGGCACATACTCGGTGTTCCACGGGTTTCTGGTCGGACCATCAGCGGAAGTCTCCGTCGTAGAACCCATCGCGAACTCATCCATGTTCGTCTTTCCCAGGATCACCGCTCCCGCCTCCTGCAGTCTTTTCACCGCCTCTGCGGAGAAGGCCGGCACAAAATTGCCAAGGATCTTAGAGGAGCAGGTCGTCAGCATCCCTTCCGTGCACATATTGTCTTTGATCGCTACCGGCACGCCGGCAAGCGGTCCCTGCAGCGTTCCCGCCTCGATCTTCTTCTGGATCTCCTGCGCCTGTGCCAACGCACCCTCCGCGTCGATCGTCACGTAGCAGTTCAGTTCCTGCTCCTTTTCTTCTATATTAGACAAGACTTCTTTCACCGCATCTACGGCGGTCGTCTTTCCTTCCCGGATCGCCGCGGCAAGCTCCACGGCTGTCATATCTGTCAGTTTCATCGTTTCCTCCATTCCTGTCCTTGCGTACTCCCTCGTCCTGTGCACGCGTGCCGCATTTTCGTCTGTCGCTATTGTGACACGCATGTCAGAATCTATATGCTACACAAAGGTTCTCGGCACCATGAACATTCCGTCCTTCTGCTGGGGCGCGTTGCTAAGAAGCGCCTCCCTCGTATCGCCGTTCGTCACGACGTCCTCCCGGAACACATTTTCCACCGGAAACACATGGGACATCGGCTCTACCCCCGAAGTGTCCAGTTCTCCCAGCTTGTCGATATAGTCCAGCATCCGTCCCATGTCGGACTTCGCTTTCTCTTTTTCTTCGTCCGACAGCTCCAGTTTTGCCAGAATTCCTACATATTCGATCGTCTCATCACTGATTACATTTGCCATAGTCTTATCCTTTCCTGTCTCCGGATCACTGTCTGATCTTGATATGCACCTCGCGAAGCTGCTGCTCGGTGACGTCGTTCGGTGCGCCGCACATGAGATCCTGTGCGGATCCACTCATCGGGAACGCGATGACCTCGCGGATGTTCTCTTCGTTGCGCAGCAGCATGATCATACGGTCAACGCCGGGAGCCATGCCTGCGTGCGGCGGTGCGCCGAACTGGAACGCATTGTAGAGCGCCCCGAACTTGCTCTTCAATGTCTCTTCATCATAGCCTGCGATCTCAAACGCCTTGACCATGATCTCCATATCGTGGTTGCGGACCGCACCGGAGGAAAGCTCCACGCCGTTGCACACAATGTCGTACTGGTAAGCCAGAATGTCCAGCGGATCCTTGCGGCAAAGTGCCTCCAGACCACCCTGCGGCATGGAAAACGGATTGTGTGTAAAGCCGATCTGCTTTGTCTCGGGATCCAGCTCAAACATCGGGAAGTCGTTTACATAGCAGAAGCGGTAAGCATTCTTCTCGATCAGATCCAGTTTCGTTCCCAGCTCTGTGCGGATCTGACCGGCATAATAGGCAGCGCGCTCCTCTTTGTCTGCGATGAAAAAGATGGTGTCGCCCGGCTCCAGCCCTGCGATCTTTGCCAGCTCCGGCTTCTTTTCTTCCGGAATGAATTTATCGATCGGTCCCTTGTAGCTCAGGTCATCCTCGACTTCCAGATAGCCAAGACCGCCCATTCCCATATCGGTCGCAAACTTCAGCAGCTTTTCATGGAAGCCCTTGGACATCTCCGCATGAACCTTGATCGCGCGCACGCATCTTCCGTGGAAGGGTTTAAAGGTGCACGCCTGGAAAAATTCAGTCAGATCAATGATCCGCAGCGGGTTGCGCAGATCCGGCTTGTCGGAACCGAACTCCAGCATCGCCTGCTTGTAGCTGATCACCGGATAAGGCGCCTGCGTCACGGCAAAGCCCTCGGGTGCAAACTTTTCAAAGGTGGCGGACAGGACTTCCTCTCCTACCCGGAATACGTCGTCCTGCGTGGCAAAGCTCATCTCGAAGTCGAGCTGATAGAACTCGCCCGGCGAACGGTCGGCTCTGGCGTCCTCATCCCGGAAGCACGGAGCGATCTGAAAGTATTTGTCAAAGCCGGACACCATCAGAAGCTGCTTATACTGCTGCGGTGCCTGCGGCAGCGCGTAAAATTTTCCCTTGTACTTTCTGGAAGGAACGATATAGTCTCTCGCGCCCTCCGGGGAGGAAGCGCACAGGATCGGCGTCTGGATCTCCAGAAAGCCCATCTCTGTCATCTTCTGCCGAAGATAAGCGATCACCTGGGAGCGGAAAATGATGTTGTCCTTCACCTTCTGGTTTCTCAGATCCAGATAACGGTATTTCAGACGGACGTCCTCTCTCGTCTCCTTCGATGTGATGATCTCGAAGGGAAGCTGCTTATACACCTTTCCGAGCACATCCACCTTATGCGCCTCCAGCTCGATGGTTCCTGTAGGAATCTTCGGGTTGTATGTCTCCTCATCCCTCTTCTCGATCAGACCTTCGATCGAAACGCTCATCTCCTTGGAAAGTCCGTCCAGAAGCGTTGTGTCGCGCATCACCACCTGCAGTACGCCGTACATATCCCGCAGATCGACAAACGATACGCCGCCGTGATCACGGATGTTTTCCACCCAGCCTGCCACACGCAGCTCCTTTCCGATGTCCTCCTCGCTGATCTCTTTCAGTGTTACGTCTCTGTAAATGTTTTTCATGTCTCCTCCATTCCGGTGCACGGCATCCGTGTACCAACCTTTCATACAAGTTCTGTGACCTGTGCATCCCAGAGACTTTTGATCTTTGCAAAACAAAAAAGTCCCGGAATGCTATCTCTGCATTCCGGGACGGATATCTATAGTATCCGCGGTACCACCCGCATTGGTAAACCGGCATCTCCAACAAGACGCTTCCTCGCTCTACCCACTCTTACACTTAACGCGTGTTACGTACTGCCCTAACACCGATCCTGCGTGATCAGGCAGTCTGCTCCGGAGTGTTCCCGATCCTTGTTTCCCACAAACAGCGCTCTCAGTCGGTGACGCCGTATTCCTGTCGCTTCCGCAAGGTGAGTCTCCTTCATTGCATTTTTTCTATATTTTTTATATAGCACATCTTTTTTAAAAATACAATCCCTTTTTTTATTTTTATCTTGACTTATTTTACATTAAAAGCCTTGATGCCCGGATATACCGCGCTGTTTCCAAGCTCTTCCTCAATTCTGAGAAGCTGATTGTACTTGGCAACACGCTCGGATCTGGAAGGCGCGCCTGTCTTGATCTGGCAGGTGTTGAGCGCTACTGCAAGGTCTGCGATCGTCGTGTCTGCCGTCTCTCCGGAGCGGTGAGAGGAGATTGCGGTGTATCCTGCCTTATGCGCCATCTTGATCGCCTCAAGCGTCTCGGATACGGATCCGATCTGATTTAACTTAATGAGGATCGCATTGCCGGCGCCCAGCTCGATTCCCTTTGCAAGTCTCTCTGTATTTGTCACGAAAAGGTCGTCGCCTACAAGCTGTACCTTATCACCCAGTCTTGCGGTCAGCTTCTGCCAGCCTTCCCAATCCTCTTCATCCAGACCATCCTCGATCGATATGATCGGATACTTTTCACAAAGGGCAGCCCAATGCTCGATCAGCTGCTCTGCTGTATATTCTGTTCCTGCCTTGGGCAGCTTGTAATAGCCTTTACCTTTCTCACTCTTCCACTCGGAGGAAGCTGCGTCCATGGCAATACGGAAATCCTTGCCGGGCTCGTATCCTGCCTTCTTCACTGCTTCCAGGATCGTCTCGATCGCCTCCTCATCCGACTTGAGTGCCGGAGCGAAGCCGCCCTCGTCTCCTACAGAAGTTGCAAGTCCGCGCTCCTTCAGGATCGATGCGAGCGCATGGAACACTTCTGTGCACCATCTCAGACATTCCTTGAAGGACGGAGCTCCAACAGGCATGATCATAAACTCCTGTACGTCCAGACCGGATGACAGCGCATGGCAGCCACCGTTGATAATATTCATCATCGGAACCGGAAGTCGATTGCCGGAAATACCGCCAAGGAAACGATACAGCGGAATCTCCAGAGAAGCTGCTGCTGCCCGGCAGGCTGCGATCGATACTGCAAGGATCGCATTTGCTCCGAGGTTGGACTTGTCCTTCGTTCCGTCCGCCTTGATCATGGCCTGATCGATCGCATAGATATCCGATGCGTCCATTCCTGTCAGTACCTCGTTGATCGTTGTATTGATATTGGCAACCGCTTTTGTCACGCCCTTGCCAAGATAACGGCTTTTATCTCCGTCGCGAAGCTCCAGTGCTTCGAACTCGCCTGTCGATGCACCGCTCGGCGCCGTGCCTCTTCCAACGGTTCCATCCACCAGCGTCACCTCAGCCTCTACGGTCGGGTTTCCTCTGGAATCCAAAATTTCTCTTCCTGTTACTTTCTCAATCTCCAATGCGTTAAACATTTACTTTCTGCCTCCGTTTCTAAACATTTCTGTGGAAATTCCTCTCCGGAAGGTTCACTACGCCTTCCGGGAGCAGTGCATCTATCACTATCTCAGGAGGATTTCACATGATTTATTCATTGAGCCAGCCTTGCGGTTAGTCTTGGCTAACTCTATGAGGTATCATAACACTACTTTTTCATTCCGTCAATCCCATTGACACAGCTTTCCTACCAGATCTGCCATCTGCTCTGCCGACTCGCGGTAGCCGCCCTGCGACCTGGAGATATACAGCGCATACAGCACCCCTGCGAACGCCTGCAGCTTGTACCGGTCGTAGTAAATCCCACCCGGGTGCTGCGCCATGCTTTCTCCGGCATAGCGTTCCAGAATGTCTGCCAGTTCATCCTTCCAGACATCTTTCTTCGAACCATAGTTCCGATAAAAGGTCATACGCGACACGCCCGCTCTTTCGGTCAGCTCCGAGATCGTGATCGCCGAAAGCGGCTTTTCGTAGATCAGCTTGATCATCGCCTCGACAATACATTCCCTCGCCAGCAGATTGCTTGGACTTTTTCTTTCTCTCTCCATGTGACAGATCGGCTCCTTTTGTAACAGCGCATCCGGCGTCCGTTGTTTTCGTCTTTTTTGAGTGTTACTATATGTAACACATAGTAATAATTGCTACTTATTATAGCATATACATAAATAGAGGTGACCGCTTTGACCAAAAACTATTTCCATGAAATATCCCTGCAAAAATTTGCCCATGTGGTATGCGTGCTCCCATTTTTGCTGGCACTGGCGGTGTGATCCCGCGCAATTTCCCGGCAAACAGAAAAGAGAGAAGGCTTCACGCCCTCTCTCTATGTTTCTAAAACTGCAGCTTTTTGATCCGGTCGACTGCTTCCACGGTATTTTCATAAGATCCGAACGCGGTCAGGCGGAAGTATGTCTCGCCGCTCGGTCCGAATCCGGAACCGGGCGTTCCCACAACATTCGCATTTTCAAGCAGATAATCGAAAAATTCCCAGCTTGTCATATTTCCCGGCGCTTTGAGCCAGATATAGGGCGCGTTGACGCCGCCTGAAACGGTAAAGCCGGCAGACTTGAGCCCATCCATGATATAGGCGGCATTTTTCATGTAATATGCCACCAGCTCCTTCGTCTCCTTCTTACCCGCTTCGCTGTACACGGCTTCTCCGGCTTTCTGCACGATATAGGGAGCGCCATTGTATTTTGTGCCGTGGCGTCTTGCCCACATGCTGTGAAGCGTTACATCTCCTACCTTGAGTTCTTTTGGGATCACGGTAAAGCCAAGACGCACTCCGGTAAATCCGGCATTTTTGGAGAAGGAGCGAAGCTCGATCGCACAGGTTCTTGCCCCTTCGCACTCATAGATCGAATGAGGCACGTCGTCCTCGGAAATATATGCCTCGTAAGCGGCGTCATAAATGATCACAGCTCCGTTTTTGTTTGCATAGTCTACCCATTCCTGAAGCTGCGCTTTCTTGATCGTCGCTCCGGTCGGGTTGTTGGGGAAGCACAGATAGATGAGATCCGGCACCTGATCCGGAAGTTCCGGCGCAAACCCGTTTTCGGCGGTACACGGCATATAGATCACATCGCTCCAGTTGCCGGTTGCCGCATCGTATGTGCCGGTTCTGCCCGCCATGACATTCGTGTCAACATAAACCGGGTATACCGGATCACAGACGGCGATCCTGTTATCCTGTGCAAAGATCTCCTGAATATTTCCGGAATCGCACTTTGCTCCGTCGGAAACGAAAATTTCGTCTGCCTCGATCTGGCAGCCTCTCGCTTTATAATCATTCTCGGCGATCGCCGTTCTCAGGAACTCATAACCGAGATCCGGCGCGTAACCGTGGAAGGTCTTTGCATCTGCCATCTCGTCCACTGCGCTGTGAAGCGCCTTGATGACCGCCGGAGACAACGGCTGCGTCACATCGCCGATCCCAAGACGGATGATCTTTTTATCCGGGTTGGCCGCCGCATAGGCGTTTACTTTCTTTCCGATCGTGGAAAAAAGATAGCTTCCCGGAAGTTTCAAATAATTATCATTTACTTTAACCATGGTGCCATACACTCCTTAAATTCAGTTTTCTCCTCTAGTTTAACAGTATTCCCCATAGCCGTCAAACCTCATTCGGCTATTTCGCCCTCGAAAACCTCCGTTGCCGGACCGGTCATAAACACAAGGTTCTTTTCTCTGTCCCAGAATATCTCGATCTCTCCGCCGAGAACCTTTACCAGAACCCGGTCTTCGGTAAGCCCGTTCAGGATGCAGGCGACAACGGTCGCGCAACACCCGGTCCCACAGGCCAGCGTCTCTCCGGTTCCTCTTTCCCAGACGCGCATCTCCACGGTGTTCCGGTCCAGGATCTTCACAAATTCCGTGTTTGTCCTCTGCGGAAACCGTTCATGGTTTTCAAAATACGGTCCGGTCTTTTCAATGGACATGCCCGCCACATCATCGACGAAAACGACCGCATGCGGATTTCCCATCGATACGCAGGTCATCCGGTACTCTTTTCCCTGCACAAGGATCGGCTCATCCACCGCCTGTCCGCGTTCGCATATCACCGGGATCTGCGCTGCCTCCAGGATCGGCGCTCCCATGTTTACGCGCACGGTCTCCACCTTTCCGTCCTGAAGCGTCAGATGCAGATATTTGATCTTTCCATGGCTTATGACACTTATATCAGTTTTGTCTGTCAGCCCTTTGTCATACACATATTTTGCAACGCAGCGTATCCCGTTCCCGCACATCTCCGCACGGCTTCCATCCGCATTGTACATATCCATCTCGAAATCTGCCTCCTCCGAGGGATTGATAAAGATCACGCCATCCCCGCCGATCCCGAAATGCCGGTCGCTCATCCGGCGCACAAAATCCGGCTTTTTCTCCTCCGGGATTATCTCGACCGCGCCGTTGATATAAATATAATCGTTTCCACATCCGTGCATCTTTGTAAATTTCATCGCCATCCACCTTTCCTTTTCCACGCTGATTTACATTTCCCTGTACTAACCCTTATTATATGCGAAAAAAAGGTACAAAAAAAGCACATTTCATGCAATCTATTATGCAAAATGTGCTTATGCGCCGCGCATCATCGCGAGAACCATCTGTGCGGTCTCCACCATGTTCGTACAGCTATCCATGCTGCATTTCTGAATATAGTGGTGCGCATCCTCCTCCGACATATTGTTTCGCGTCATCAAAAGTTCCTTCGCCTCACGGATCAGCGCGACTTCTTCTTCATTCCGTTCCTTCGGCTTCTGTTTCGCCTTCCTCCGCCGCCTTGTGACCGCCGCGCTCATCATCTCTACCGTACCGATCAGATCATGAACCTTCAGCGGCATAGAAAGTTTCACGATATCCCCCCGGCAGCAGTCTCCCATCACGTTCTGCGACGCCAGAAGCAGCATCTCGAACCCCGGCGGGAGACAGTCGTGCAATTCCGAATAGATCATATCCGCCATCTTATAACAGCAGATCACGATCCCGTCGTTCAGCCCGTCAATCTGATTCAAGACCTGTGCTCCGGTCGTACAGACCATCGTTACGCTGAATCCGTTTTTTATGAGCAGCGCCCGGATCCCTTTTGCGTCCTCGATCTTGGGAAAAACTACGATAATATTGATCACACGCCCACCTCCTTTCGTCGTTCTTACTGCCGCGCCTTAAATTAAAAGACGTTCAGATACTCGTTAATCTCCCACTCAGATACCTGGGAGCGATAGCGGTGCCATTCTTCCTTCTTGGCGGAAATATACTTGTTATAGATATGATCGCCAAGCACATCCCGCATAAACTCGTCCTTCTCCATCTCATAGATAGCCTCGATCAGCGTTCCGGGAATCTCCTCTATACCGCGCTTTTTCTTCTCCTCCTCGGACATCTCGAAGATGTTGCAGTCCACGCTCGCCGGAGGCATGATCTGGTTGCGGATACCGTCGAGTCCCGCCCGCAGGCAGACAGCCAGCGCCAGATACGGATTGGCTGAAGAATCCGGGCTCCTCAATTCAATACGCGCACCTTCTCCGCGCGACGCTGGAATACGGATGAGCGGACTCCGGTTGCGCGCGCTCCATGCGATGTGCACCGGCGCTTCATATCCCGGAACCAGTCTCTTATAGGAATTGACGAGCGGGTTGGTGATCGCCGTCATGCCCTTCATGTGCTTCATGATCCCACCGATGAAGTAGTACGCCTCACGGCTCAGTCCCAGCTCGTCGCTGTCGTCTGCAAAAATGTTTTTTCCGTCCTTGGACAGCGACATATTGATGTGCATACCCGAACCGCTGACACCGAATTTCGGCTTCGGCATAAAGGTCGCATGCAGACCATGTCTGCGCGCAATGGTCCTGACTGTCAGCTTGAACGTCATAATATTGTCTGCCGTCGTGAGTGCTTCATCGTACCGGAAATCGATCTCATGCTGCGCCGGAGCGACCTCGTGATGAGACGCCTCGATGATAAAGCCCATATCTTCAAGGGTCAGAACCATATCTCTTCTCGCGTTTTCTCCAAAGTCCATCGGTCCCAGATCAAAATATCCCGCCTTTTCATGCGTGATGGTCGTAGGCATCGCATTCTCATCGGTGTTGAAGAGGAAAAACTCACATTCCGGACCGACCGCAAAGGTATAACCCATCTCTTCCGCCTCTTTGAGCGCACGTTTGAGAATATAGCGCGGATCTCCTTCAAACGGCTGTCCGTCCGGACGGTACACATCACAGATCAGCCGCGCCACCTTTCCCTGCTGCGGTCTCCATGGAAAGACCTCCAGCGTGTTAAAGTCCGGGTACAGATACATATCCGACTCTTCGATCCGCGCGAACCCCTCGATCGAGGAGCCGTCAAACATGCACTTATTGTCAAGTGCTTTCTCCAGCTGGCTTGCCGTGATCGCCACGTTTTTCAGATTGCCGAAGATGTCCGTAAACTGAAGACGGATAAATTCGACGTCCTCCTCCTCCACAAGCCTTAAAATATCCTGTTTTGTGTATTCCTTTTTCATATAAACCTCATTTCCGCGCACGCTCTTTGCGCTAACCTCCATTCCGCAGGCGTTTTGTCTCCAAAGGTCTGCGCACTGAATTTCCGATCCTGCCCCGCGTTCCGGGCTGCCCTGTGCGGTCTGCACCGCAGTCCCCGACGCCGTATCCTGTGTATCGGACTATGCCCTGTTTCATCCCGTTTACCAGAAAAGGCATTCTTATCCCTTGGTTTTGAAGAATAAGAACGCCTTTGTCCTGTTACACAGCATAACAGTTAAATTGTGCGTTTGTCAACCTCTATTCTTATATTTGGCATACGATTACTCATAATCCCTTTTCCCCTGTCATAAACTGATAAAAAGAAATTCTTATGGGGATATTATATGAGTTCCAAAACCAAAATCGTCGTGCTTCATGTAAAAGAATTGATATATACCGGAATCTTCGCCGCTCTCGGTATTCTTTTCATCGTCCTTCTCATCATTATGTTCCTGCCGGAGGATGAAAAGAAGGAAACCTCCTCCACGCTGACGCAGACTACGTCCAATACCTATGTGCCCGGCGTGTACACGACCTCTCTCATCCTGAATGACAATGTCGTTGAGATCGAAGTGACGGTAGATGAACACAATATCAATTCGATCCGCCTTGTCAATCTCGATGAGGCAGTCGCCACCATGTATCCTCTGATCCAACCCTCCTTCGAGGAGCTGGCCGACCAGATCATCCACAACCAGGGAATCGACGGTATTACATACCCGGACGAAAGCAAATATACTTCCATGGTTCTTCTGGATGCGATCACCAACTCCCTGGAAAAGGCGCAGGAACCGTGACCTGGATCATCCTGCCGCGCCATGGTATATTTATAGAAGAAACGGGATTGCTCAGGCTATGCCGTTTCTTCCTGTATGGTATTATCCAAGCATCTCGACCTGCTGCAGCCAGAGTGTCCCGCAGGCGTCCGATGGCATACGCAGGTCGCCCCTCGGCGACAGGGCGACGCTACCCACCTTCGGCCCGTCCGGCAGGCAGGAGCGCTTGAACTGCTGTGCGAAGAACCGGCGGTAAAATGTCTTCATCCATTTCCGTATCACATCTTTTTCATAGAGTCCCTCAAAGGCTCTGCACGCCACCCGGTACAGCTTCTCCGGCTCGAACCCGCAGCGCAGCATATAGTACAGGAAAAAGTCGTGAAGCTCATAGGGTCCGACCAGATCCTCTGTTTTCTGGGAGATGACGCCGTCTACAGGCGGCAGCAGTTCAGGACTGACCGGCGTATCCAGCACGTCCAGAAGCACCTCCCGCAGCTCTGACTGTTCGCAGGTGTCCGCATGATACTGCACCAGATGACGCACCAGCGTCTTGGGAACTCCGGCATTGACTCCGTACATGGACATATGATCTCCGTTGTAGGTCGCCCAGCCCAGCGCAAGCTCCGACATATCGCCTGTCCCGATCACGATCCCGCCCACACGGTTGGCAAGATCCATCAAAACCTGTGTCCGCTCGCGGGCCTGTCCATTCTCATAGGTCACGTCGTGCTTTTCCATCTCCTGTCCGATATCCCGGAAATGGGTCGTCACCGCCTCCCGGATATCTACCTCCCGCAGCGTCGCACCAAGCGTCTTTGCAAGGCGGCACGCATTGTCATAGGTTCTGTCCGTCGTGCCAAAGCAGGGCATCGTGACCGCATAGATCCCTTCCCGCGGCAAAGCCAGCAGGTCAAACGCGCGCGCAGTCACAAGGAGCGCCAGCGTGGAATCAAGCCCCCCGGAAATACCGATCACCGCTGTCCGGCAGCCGGTGTGTTCCAGTCTCTTTTTCAGACCGTAGGACTGCACTGACAGGATCTCTTCGCATCTCTCTTCCCGCTCCGACTGTCCGGAAGGCACAAAGGGCTGCGGCTCAAAGGTGCGGGAAAGGCTCGTCTCTTCCGGCTCCATCTCCACCGGTATGACCTCGTACTTTTCAGTTCCCTGCACCGGAAACGTCGTCATCCGCCGTCTCTCATGCAGCAGTCTGTGGACGTCGATATCCGCATAGACCGCCTGCGGTGTAAACCGCTTGGACTGGCAGAGCACGGTTCCGTTTTCTGCGATCAGGTTGTGTCCGCCAAAGACCAGATCCTGCGTGGACTCCCCTTCTCCTGCCGAGCAGTAAATGTAGGCCGCCAGAAGTCTTGCGCTGGCTGACTTTACCAGAAGCTCCCGGTAGGCATCCTTTCCGATTGTCTCATTGGACGCCGAAAGATTCACCAAAACGGTCGCTCCCGCCATCGCGTGCGCCGTTCCGGGAGACTGCGGCACCCAGAAATCCTCGCAGATCTCGCACCCGACCGTCAGCCCCCGCACGCCCTCTACCTGCAGCAGGATATCGGTTCCGATCGGTACCTGCCTGTCACCGAGCAGATAGCGCTCGGGCTTCTCCATCCCCGGCGTGAAATGTCTTGCCTCATAGAATTCTGCATAGGCAGGGATATGCTTTTTGGGGATAAACGCCAGCACCTCTCCGTCCTGCAGTGCGGCGGCCACGTTGTACAGCTTCCCCTGAAAAGCAAGCGGCAGTCCCACAAAAACCAGCGCGTCGCTTCCCTCCGTGGCATCCGCCACCGTCTCCAGCGCATCAAGTGCTCCTTCCAGCAGCGTCTCCTGCAAAAATAGATCGCCGCAGGTATAACCGGTCAGGCAAAGCTCGGGAAAGACGAGGATCTTCGCCCCTTTTTCCAACGCCTTCTCTATCTCTTTCGTGATCTCTTTTGCATTATATCCGGTGTCCGCCACCTTGATCTTCGGCGTGATCGCCGCAACCTTCACAAACCCATGTCTCATGCCTTGCAGCCTCCTGTCTGTGTGATCTCTCAAAGTCTTACTCTATGCCTTTTTCGTGCGCGCAAGGATCTTCTTCACTTCCTCCACGCTGAACGTATAATTGCTGTTGCAGAAATGGCAGTTCAGTTCCACATCTTTTCCCTCGTCGATCAGACTTTGCAGCTCCTTCTTTCCCAGGCTGATAAGCACCTTCTCCACAAGCGGCTTGCTGCAGTTACAGTGAAACTGCACCGGCATCGTGTCTGTGATCTCCAGTCCCATATCCCCCAGGATCAGCTTAAGGATCTCCTCCGGAGAATTGCCTTCCTCCAGCATCGTTGTCACCGGTTTCAGACCGGACAGCTTCTGCTCCAGCCGGTCGATCACCTCGTCCTCCGTAAAGGGCATCAGCTGGATGATAAAGCCGCCTGCCTGCTTCACTGTGTTGTTCTTTTCCATCAGAACGCCAAGTCCTACGCTCGACGGCACCTGTTCGGACGCGGCGAAGTAGTAGGTCAGGTCATCGGCGATCTCCCCGGTCTTCAGCTCGATCGTGGAGGAATACGGCTCTTTCATGCCCATATCCTTGATGACTGTCAGCACGCCAAGACCGATCACGCCGCCCACATCCAGCTTTCCGACGCTGCTCGGCGGCATCATGGCCTGCGGGTGATCCGCATAGCCTTTGACATTGCCTTTGGAATCTGCCGTCACGGTCAGTCCATGCACCGGCCCTGCTCCGTTGATCTTGAGCGTGAGCAGGTCGTCCTCTCCTTTCAGCATGCTTCCCATCATCACGCCGCCCGTCATCAGCCTGCCAAGTGCCGCCGTCACCACCGGACTCAGGTCATGCGCGCTCCTTGCATACTCCACCGTGTCTCTCGACGTAATTGCAAAGGCGCGTATCTGTGCATTTGCCGCTGTTGCTCTCACCATATAATCTGCCATATTCTTTTCCTCCCGGTTCTCTTTTATTGCGATACCATCGTATTTTCCGTGCAGCCTTTGCGCGCCACTATGTAGATCCGCTCGCTCTCCTGCGTTACTTCCCTGTGCGTATCGGCATCGATGGCGTCCACAAAAAGAAGTCCTGCCGCCTCGACCATGCCGCGCATCTCCTTTAGCGAGTAGCCGCGCTGCAAATGGGTTTCCTGAAATCTCCGGTACCGGTCCCCCTCTTCCCGCACAAAGATGGTCAGATCGTACTCATTGATCCGCTCCTCCTCATAATACGTGTTTTCCCAGATAAAGCTGCACTCCTCCCGGTTTTCCGCGATCGTGGTATCACCGATGATCTCTGCGTATTTATAGATCGTATTGAAATCGAAGATAAAAAGTCCCTCCGGATACAGATAATTGTTGACCAGACGGAAGGTCTGTACCACATCGTCTTCCTCCAGAAGATAATTCACGGAATCACACACACTGACAGCGGCGCCGACCGTTCCGTACAGCTCAAGCTCCCGCATATCCTGACACAGATAAAGGATATCCAGACCGGACCTTTCTCTCTTGTCCACGGCGATCCGCAGCATCTCCTCCGACAGATCGACGCCGATCATATCATAGCCGCGGCGTGCCAAAAGCTCTGTCAGCGTACCTGTCCCGCAGCCCAGATCCAGCACCGTGTTGCGCTCCTGCCGCAGATTGTCCATGACGGCGCTGTTTTCCTGCCGTGTGTCGTCCTTCTGCGCGCCGTATTTCCGGAACAGCTCCATTAGAAATTCACACCACTGCTCATAGGGCGTCTCATCCATAAAGGTGTCATACACCATTGCAAAATCCGTATAGGCTTCCATCTTTCTTACTCTCCCTGTTTTCCAAGCGCTGTCCACTCGGCCTGCCCGTCAAAGCGTCCCGTCTCCCTGTCCAGATACTGAATCGGAAAGACAAGAGTCGCATATTCTTCAAACGGCTCCCTGCTGCCGAGCGTTCCGACCTTCTCACCATCCACATAAAGCGTGGTCATCCCGATCTCCCCGACAATTTTAAGCGTCACCCACTGCTGCACCGGCAGCATGTAGTCGAAGGTATAGGTTTTTCCTTCCCTTGCAAAGCCGACCTTTCCGCTCTCCGGTTCCGCCGCGTAGAACGCCCACTCGCCATATGCACTGTCGCTTCTGGAAAGTACCTGACCCTCCGCACCTTCCTGCACTTCTTTTTCCAAAAATACCCGGCACTCGATCTCATAGGAGGGTGCTATGCCCTTCTGCGGATCGACATATCCTGCGCTGTGTCCATGCCCTGTCGGCTGTGCCGCCTCTTTTGCCTGCTCTCCCCACAGCTTTTCTGCCAGGACTGCAAGTGGCTGTGCAAAGCGGTCATAGAGATCTGCCTCGGAGATCCCCAGATCCAGCCTGCCGCTCATATCGTTCCAGATCATGTACGCGGCACCCAGCATCTGCGGGGAATACGCCGGCACCGTCTCCGATATATCATGGTCATAAAACCGGTTCGGTTCCCAGTTTTCCGAAAGCTCCTTCGTATCTAAATAGTCATATCCTCCGCCCGGAATAATATACAGATGATTATTCTGCATATTGATGACCGAATAGCCCTGATGGTACATTTCCACCGGATCTGCCCACACCGTGCTCCAGATGTTCATCTGCAATCCGTCCGTCGACGGCGTCTTTGTCCCGTCGATATTTCCCAGGCTTCCCCACAGACGCACCACTTTGCCGTACCCCTGCACAAGCTGGTCGATCTCCTCCAGATACTGACGGTACTTTTCCCCGTCCCCATAATACTCATCCATACCGATATTGACTGTCCCGGCGCTGCGGAAAGCGCCGTTTCCGGTGTCCAGCGCCTCTTCCCAGATCTTTTTTACAAGCGCGGTCGCCTCCGTATTCTCCAGATTGATCTGATCTGCCCAGAGCGGATTGTTTCCGAGCGCATATTCCGGATAAAGGCTTGTGATGGCGAGCGAGTGCGCCGGCGTGTCGATCTCCGGCACGACCTGTACCCCGTACAGCGCCGCCGTCTCGATAAAGGTGTTCAGTTCTTCCCTGGTATACGCATATTCCTCGCTTGTAAGGCGCTTTCCCTCCGCGTTTGCCACATCCGATTCCAGACGAAACGCGCTTTTTGCCGTCAACGCCTCCTCCACCGAGCCGTCCAGCCCGCTGGTAGCGAGGATCACATTGTCGTTCAGATGCAGTCCCAGATCGTTCATCTTATAGTAGGACATCTCCTTCAGCATCGCCGTGAGCGTATCCATGGAAACGGCTTTTCGTGCCACATCGATGCCAAATCCGCGCACCGCATAGAGAGGATAATCCCGGATCTCTCCCTGCGGGATGCTGTCTCCGTACGTGTCGTGAAGCTGCCGCAGCGTCACGCTTCCCCAGCGAAGTCCGGTGATCGTCTCTGCCTTTATGACACAAGTGTCACCATTTTCCATCGTATATCCTTCTTCGCCAAGACCGCTGCCTTCGTCCGTCAGTCCAAGGACCACGTCGCCAGCCTTCGCATCCTCCGCCGTCCCCGGAAGGATTGCAGGATGCAGGGCGCAGCACTCCCCCAGCTCGTCCGCGAGAAGCTCCGCCACACGCCATGCCGCCTGCTCGTCCGTCTCCGGAACTGCAAGCAGGATCCTGCTTTCCTGCCCCAGCGCAAAGGTTCCGCTTCCACCTGCCCACTCTGCCAGTGCAGGCGTAACCGACGGCTTTTCGTTCGCTTCGTTTTCCTCCCTGCGGCTTGCCGGAACAGCGATCGTGAACGACCGCTCCCGCTCTTCTCCCTGCGCCGCGTCCGTCACCAGAAAGCCAACTGTCACTTCCTTCTCCTGAATGGTATCGTAGACCGTCCCGTCCGCCCCGATGATCTGCTCATAGTCCGCCCCGATAAAACGGACCTCGCAGCCCTCCGGAGCCTTGGGCGTGGCCAGATAACGGCTTCCGTCCTCCGCCGTCTCGACCTCGGGCGCCTCCAGCAGATAAGCCGCCGGCTTGTCCTCATAGACCTCGATCTCGTACAGGGAAACATTCTGGTAAAGGTTGGAGTAGTCCTCCTCCTTCTGGGATACTTCGTAGACCGACAGCCGCAGGAAACGCAGCCTATGCGAATCCTCCAGAGGAATCTCCTGCTTCTTTTCTGACGGTACTGTCATAAATTCCTGCAGAACCTCGTATTCTTTTCCGTCGGCAGAGCCTTCCAGCGCATAGTGAACCGCGTTTCTCCGCTCCCATTTCAGCACAACAAAAGAAACTGAAATTTCTTCCGGAAATTCCAGTTCGATATAATGCTGCGCATTGTCCCAGTTGTTTTCGCTCGACCATCTGGACGACCGGTTCTGGTCGTCCCCGTCGATCACCTTATCCGCCGTCAGTTCCTCGTTCTCCGTGCTGTCACAGCGCGCCTTCACACCCCGTTGCAGTGCAAGGTTTTTGCTGCCGCCCCCCGGCAGGCGGTCCGACAGGAGCCGTCCGCCAAGGAACACCAGCATCGCTGTCAAAAGCAGGATCCCGGCTGCGATCCACGTTTTTCTACTTTTCATGTAATTCCTCATTCCCGGGCAATCTGTCTTGCCTCGAAACAGACTGCCGTCCCTGTCAGCCTACCAGCGCTCCCAGCAGACCGTAAGAAAAGATCGCCATAATGACCGTCGCCATCACGATGCCCAGAAGCTCTGCCAGTACCGCCTTCTTAAAATCGATATCCAGCAGTGCTGCGATCAGCGAGCCGGTCCATGCGCCGGTTCCCGGAAGCGGAATACCGACAAAGATCACCAGTCCCCAGAACTCATATTTCTTGATACTGTCGCTCTTGCTCATCGCACGGTTCTCGATCCGCTCGATCAGCCCGCGGAAGCATTTTACCTTTTTCATCCACTTAAAGATCTGCTTGATAAAAAGCAGGATGAACGGGATCGGAAGGATATTCCCGGCAACGCAGAGCGGGATCGCCGTCGTGATCGGCACCTTCAGAAGAGAGGCGACGATCAGTCCTCCCCTCAGCTCCAAAATCGGGATCATCGAGATGATGAACACAACGATCTCCTTCGATACATATTTTCCAAGTGATACTGCAAATGCTGTTGCTAAACTTTCCATGTCTCCTCCATTCCTAAATACAAGCCAGGATCTCCCGCAGCGCGCGGTACAGGCTTTCCATCTGTTCATCGGTTCCGATCGAGATGCGCAGATAATTGCTTATGCGCTCCTTGTTCCAGTGTCTGACGTAAATTCCTTTTTCTTTCAGTTTTTCAAAGATCTCTGCCGCCGGAACCGTCTTGTGCGATGCAAAGATAAAGTTGCTGGCCGACTTCTGGAACGTAAATCCAAGCCCGGCAAGCTCTGTCTCCGCCCGCTCTCTGGTCTGCATGATCCTGTCACAGCACTCCCTGAAATAGGCACTGTCCTTTATCGAAGCCGAGCCGAGCTCCAGCGCCGCATAGTTCATCGTGTAGGAATTGACCGAATACTTCACATCGTTCAGGTACCGGATCAGCTTCGGATTTCCCATCGCGTAGCCGATCCTCATTCCCGCCATGGCGCGGGATTTGGAAAAGGTCTGCACCACCAGCAGATTGTCGTATTTGCGGATCAGCGGCAGCGCGCTGACGCCTCCGAAGTCAATATAGGCTTCGTCCACGATCACGACCACATCCTGATTCTCCCGGATGATCTGCTCCACCTTTTCAAGCTCCATCAACTGTCCGGTCGGCGCATTCGGATTTGGGAAGATCACGCCTCCGTTTGGCTGCCGGTAATCCTCCGGCCGGATGCAGAACGATTCATCCAGCGGCTTTCTTTCGTAAGGGATCCCGTACACATCCGCCCACACATCATAGAAAGAGTAGGTGATGTCCGGGAACAGGATCGGCTTTTCCCCATGGAAAAATGTCAGAAATGCCATCGAAAGGACGTCGTCGGACCCCACGCCGATAAACAGCTCTTCCTTATCAATATGGTAAAAGTCCGCCAGCTCCTTTGCCAGCTCCGTATTTTCCGGGAACGCCGGATACAGTCTCATCTTGTCGGTATCAAGCTCCGCCATCCGCTTTGCGACGCCCGGCGCCGGCGGATAGGGGCATTCGTTGGTGTTCAGTTTAATGATATTTTTGCCTGCCGGCTGCTCTCCCGGCGTATACGGCACTACTTTTCTTACGTTCTCTTCCCATTTCATAGTCTGCCTGCTCTCTTTCTGCTCAGTATTATAAACGTCCGCCCGGATCCTCTGCGGATCACCGGGCCTCCGGCGCTTTCCACTCCTCTGCCAGCTTCCGGTACTGCGCCTCCAGCTCTTTGTCTCCCTTTTGGCGATAACAGCTCTCCAGTCCTCTGAGCGCCGTGTCCCCGCTGCAATGGATATTCAGGATGCTCTCCGTCTCGTACGCTCCATTATAAAACCACAGGATCGCCTCGTCTATATCTCTCTTTTCCAGATAATAGCTTCCCAGCTCGCAGCAGATTTCCGCGCAGCCGTCGCATGCCAGCACCTTCACGGCATATTTATAAAAATCCGGGATGTCACCAGCCAGCCGGGCCGCTCTCGCCGCCACGCACGCCGCCTCTTTGATCTCCTCCACGCTTCTGCCGCTGTCCTGACAGGATTCCCGGAAGAAATCCCGTGCCCGCCGAAAATCCTTTTCATCCCCGGACACGAACAGCTCGCGCGCATAGATCCCGTGAAGCCTGCGGTCCAGGCGCTTTCCTTCCCTCACCAGCCGTTCAAACGCCGCAAGATCCCGGTCCTTGTGATTGCTCTCCGGCATATGGAGGATCTCTATCTCACTGTCATAGATCACCGGGGAAAGCCGCACCTGCTCATGGACTGCGCCCTCCCAGCAAAATTCACGCTGCCTGCGGAAAAGCTTGGGCCGCAGCTCTTTATCATAATTATAGATCGTCCCGAAGCAAAGCTGGTTTGCGTAGTACATCTGCACGATGTCGATCTCCGGGAGCAGCGTTTCCTTCAGCTGCCGGAATCTCTCCCGGTTTTCCGCATCCAGGACCTCGTCTGCGTCGGCGGTGTAGATGTACTCCATGGTTGCCTTGGAAAAAGCAAAATTGCGCGCTGCCGCGAAATCTCCGATCCACGTAAAGTCATAGATCCGGTCGGTGTACCTGGAGGCGATCTCCTTCGTGCGATCCTCCGATCCGGTGTCCACCACAATGATCTCATCCATCAGCCCGTCAAGACTTTGCAGGCATCTGTCCAGAATTTTCTCTTCGTTTCTGACGATCATACACAAACTTATCGTTGCCATAGCTTTTCCTCTTCTGTCTTTGCGCGCCGCTCTTCATCTTTCCTATCATAACAGAAGATCCGTCAAAGGGGAATAACGCGCGTTCATTTTTTAGCATATTTGGTAACAGCATCACAGCCGGCGACGGTAATAGATCCCGCAGCGCATCCGTTCCTCCACCGGAAGCCACACGTTGGTGTCTCCCGCACATACGACCATGCTCCGGTAGCGGTTCTGACGGATGAATTCTCTGGTCGGAACCAGACAGTAATCGGTTGTCCACGACACATCCGCCATCTTCCCCGTTATATTTATGACATATTTGTCATTTTTATGCCGGATCCTGCTCCTCCCGACCAGTACATATCTTCTTCCGTTCCAGTTATAGACGCGCACCGTCTCAAACAGCAGAAAGTGGAGCAGAAGCAGCACAGCGACCGAAAGCACGCCCAGCGTTCCCACCGTATAGTATATCCCCAAATTCATCCTAAAATCTTCTCCTTTATCCGGTCTATGCCAAGCTGCAGCAAAAGCGGCAATGTCGTTCCCGCCAGCACATACACCATCTTGAAGCTGTCCGACCCCTTGACCAGATAGAAATAATCGATATTCCCTCGATACTGCTCCCAGTCAAAGTCCGGAAAGCAGCCCGTTCCTTTCGCAATCGCCGCCAGCGCCATCTTGATCAGCATAAAGACAAAAATGTGGTGCATCATAACGCAGTATGTGTTTTTCCCAAGGTAGAGAACCGCCCTGCTCTTCCCGAGCACCGGGTTCAGGATCCTGGAAACGCGAAGCCAGAAGGCTATTCCTGACACTGCTGTCACATATGGCAGGAGCGGACCGTTCGCAAATCCGGTAACCCACACGCTGCTGTAGCCAAGTCCTCCGCAGGTGAGCGTCAGCACAAGCTGGAAGCCCAGCAAAACAGCAAAATAGGGAAGATTTCCGAGCGTATCGTGCTTTTCCAGCCTGCGGTAATAAAACTGCCCCATCTGGAAACAGGGGAACAGGAACAGGATCCGCCCCGGCGTCTTGTACCAGCCCCACACGTGTCCGCCCTTAGCCAGCCACACTACAGCCATTCCCACGGCAAGCGTCCCTGCAAGGATCAGCCACTCATGGTTCAGATGCAGCTTTTTCAGCACAAGGCGCAGGAGCAGGTTCATCATCTCTATAACAAACAGCACCGGCACGAACCACGCCGCAAAATTATAGAGAAACTGATAGCCGCTGACAAACGGCTCGACAAAAAGGTTCCACAAGGACAGCCCGCCGCCGAGCGAAAATCCGCCCCAGGTGCGCAGCGCCCACGCCACAATCCCGTAAAACACGTTCCAGAGCAGATAGGGCAGCAGCAGCCGGCAGAATTTCCTTTTCACATAGGCAAGCGGCGCCTGCTCCTCCTTTTCCCTGTAAAAATATCCGGATATGAACAGAAACAGCGGCACGTGGAAGGAATAGTACGGAAACAAATCTCCCACGGTAAGGATCCTGCAGTCGACATGGCCTGCCACGATCATCAGGATCCCAAATGCCGACAGGATCCCGAAAACCGTATTGTATTCCTTCTGCTGTAATGAATGGTCTTTCATTTTTACCTCCAGGCAGCCGGCAGTCGTTTTTCCTGTACCGGTCGCTTTTTCTTCCAATATGTAGTATCATGGTAACTGTTCAGGATCTTCTGAACCGTCACTGCAAACCAGATTTTTTCGCAGACAGCGGCAGACCGCCGCACTGCCAAGACCGGGAATCTATCTATGACAAAGCATACCAAAAAATTCATCATCCTGCTGATCGCGGTTCTACTGACCGCCTGTGCCGCCGTTTTCTTCCGGCTTCGCACGCACCTTTCCACACAGACCAAGCCCTCCGGCCTCGCGCAGACGCCTGCGCCTGACCCGGCATCCCTGCATATCGAAAGCTATCTTCACGCCTCCGATGTGGAGCTCGATCTCTCCGCTGCGGACTTCGTCCCTAAGAGCGAGGATGAGATTGCCCTCAATCCCTGCCAGGATCTGAGCGTCCCTACCTATGTCACCAAGGTGGACGACACCTACTTCATCGTGGACTGTTACCACAATCAGGTGATCTACAGCGATAATCTGGAAAGTCCCCTCGGATCCTTCCATGTGATGACCGACGAGATCAGTCTGGGACACACGCTTGCCAGCGACGGGCTTGTGTATTTAGTTGACGACACGGAGAATAACCGGATCCTGATCTTTGAAAAACAAGACGGCATTTTCTATCATACCCAGACGTTTTCAGATATTGGTAACCGCCCTCATTATATCATCTACAATGAGGCGGATGCAACCTTTTATGTGTGGAGTTCCATGAACGGCGAAATGTATCTCATGCGGCACAACCCGCAGGACAGCCGGATGTACCTGACCGAGATCCGCACAGTCAGCGAGCTTGCCGACACCTATGTGCGCTCCTTCACCATTCTGGGCGACCAGATCTTCTTTGTTTCTGGCATCCCCGGAGAGGCTGCCATCCGTCAGGCGGATCTTGACACCTTCCGCATCCACACCACCTACCCGGTTCCCGACTCCATGGCGGGCATGATCCAGCTTACGCGTATTCAGGACTACTATTATATCACCGTTTCCACGGACAAAAACGGCAGTCAGGACAGCGCTACCCTTATCCGGGTGAAGGATCTTGCAGACCTTTCCAAGTGTCTCTATGAGGATATCTATGCCTCCTTTGTCGGCGGCGGCACTCCCTATTATATTACCCAGATCGACGACTGCTATTACCTGACGGAGCATCGGCTTCCCGGTCACAGTATCTGGAGCTTCCGCGTCACAGACAACGAGCTGTGTGACGTCAAAGCCCTCTATTAACGCTTTTCGGAGCCATCCACACCCCCTTTAAAATTTTTTCTTGCAATTAGTGTCGGCTAACTGTGTAATCCTCTTGCGACCATTATTTGTAAAATGATCGTATAATTTCGGAAAAGCATGCTGACAAACTGTGTCTGCAGAATGGAGTGAATCGATGAAAGAAAAGAGAAAAGAAGGTCTGTCCAGAATCGTATTCTTCTTTACCATCTACGGGGTTATCCGGGAGGTGTTACTGCATTACAATAACCCGTCAGCCATAGACATGAAAACAATTCTTTGCTACTCTGGCATAACCCTTATGGGCGTATTCCTTTATGGAATCTGTGCCTATATTTCCAATTCCCTGTCCCATACGGCAGCCTATGATCTGCTGTATGAAATCAGGGTACAGCTGATGGAGAAGATGGCGCGGATTTCCGTTACCCTCCTGGGCGTGTGCCTGAAACAGAAGGATAAGGCAGCGTTACAAAAGGAGATGGCAGACCGTCTGGAACAAATGACTGCCACCATTGTAGAGTTTATTCACGGAATACCGGTTATCACTCGTTGGGGGCATTTAAACGGTATCAGCACGACATTGATGCCTTTGTGGACTCGGTAGATAGAACGGCGAAAGCCAACGCTGTGCCCATGGGGTTATACTATGTTTTCTTCGGGGCACAGATGCTGTTTTTGTTACCGGCTTCCATCCTGTTGCTCCAAAAGGAAGGTAACTTTTTATCCGGTGTGCTGACTGTGATTTTATTTTTCCTGATTGGGCAAGGGTTAAAGGAACCACTGGAAAATATGATGAATCTTGTGGTAGGCATGAACCGGATTCAGGAAAGTGTCAGGAGAATCAATGCCATTTTATACCAGCCGGAGCTTACCGCGGAGGGCAGCGAGATTCCGGAAACCTATGATGTTACTTATGAAAATGTCAGCTTTTCCTACGATGGGTGCGTAAGGTGTTGTCGGATATCAATTTCCATGCTTCGCAGGGGATGGTGTGCGGCATCGTAGGACCCTCCGGCGGTGGCAAAACCACCTTCTTAGAACTGCTGCTTCGGTTCTATCCACTGGAGGAAGGCAGTATCCGGATTGGCGGGGTGGATATTAAGAAGATACCCCAGCAGGTGCTGATGGAGAAAATTGCCTTTGTATTTCAGGAGAGCATGATTTTTAACGACACGGTGGAAAATAATATCCGCATGGGAAAGAAATCCCGAAGGACAAAACCATCCGTTTTGAACAGGTCACATTCGGCTATGGGGAAAAGGACGTGTTAGAAGATGTTTCCCTGACCTTTCCGGAAAACACCCTTACCGCGCTGGTAGGACCCTCCGGAAGTGGGAAGTCCACCATTGCCAGATTAACCGGACGTTTCTGGGATGTGGAGAAAGGGCAGATTACCCTGGGCGGTGTTTCCTTAAAAGATATGGCAACGGAGACACTGCTGTCCCAGATCAGCATGGTATTCCAGGACGTCTATTTATTCCATGACACCATCGAAAATAATATCCGGATGGGAAAAGAAGAGGCAACCAGGGAAGAAATCATGGAGGCTGCGAAAAAGGCTTCCTGTCCATTATGGAGGGGGTAAAGCCGGGAACCGATGCCAGAGTGTTTGTGAATTTCCTGCGTATGATGGCTCTGTGCCTTACCCAGAAGGAGTCCTTACATACCGATGTGCTGCAACAGAATCTGGATATGATATTTGAGAAAATGTTTGAGTACGTGTTTGAGGACTGAATATCCGCTCCTCAAACGCTCCTGTGCCGGATATGTACGCAGCGCAAAATATCTAAAAATTGATAATTGACATTCAGTATTACGCATGATACAATTCTTTCAAAGCATATATTTCAAATCACCGCAACGGTCTGGAGATTCCCAACAAAACAGGGAACCCGGACCGCAGCGGATCATCTGATCTGACGGGCGTCTGCCGTGAAGGCGGGCCTGTTTCCAAACTTTTACGGATAGTGATATCCTATCCGTTCTGAAAAGAAAACAGAAGTTTTCTGAAATCCATGCTTTTGCTCACAAAACAACAATTACAAAGCAGGAGGAAGGAAAACAGCCGGAAAGACCGGGTACCGTGCATGGCTGCCTTTCTCCGACAGACAAGGAGGAAGCACGATGAACACAAAGAGGAACTACAAGGACACGGTCAGCCGTATGCTCTTTAAGGAACCTGGAAACGCCCTGTCGCTGTACAACGGTCTGAACGGGACGGACTATACGGATCCGTCCATGATCCGGTTCAACACGCTGGAAAATGCAATCTACATGGGGATGAAAAACGATCTGTCTTTTCTGATCATGAATGAAATGTACCTGTACGAGTACCAGTCGACCTACACGCCGAACATGCCGTTACGGGATCTGCTCTATGTTGCGGATCTTCTGCAGGCACACGTACGGGACGAAACCCTGTACAGCTCCAAGCAGATCAAGCTGCCGACACCGCATTTTGTGGTGATCTATAACGGCATGGAAAAACAGCCGGAAAGACTGGAACAGAAGCTGTCGGAGGCCTTCGAGGTAAAGACGGATGATCCGGAGCTGGAGCTGACGGTGACGATCCTGAACATCAATTCCGGGATGAACGAAGAGCTGAAGAGCAGATGCCCGGTCTTGAAAGAATATATGCTGTATGTGGAAAAAGTGCGTGAGAACCGGCGGAGCATGCCGCTTGAGGACGCAGTCCGTAAGGCGATCGACTACTGTATCGGGAACGGGATCCTGCGGGATTTTCTGTCAAGACAGAGGGCGGAGGTATACAAGATGAGTATATACGAATACGATGAGGAAAGAGAACTGCGGCTGATCCGGCGGGACGAGCGGGAAATCGGCCGTCAGGAGGAGCGCCAGAACTCTGAAAGGATGTTGGAAGAAGAACAGGTACATACAGTCCAGTCGATCATCTCCCTGTGCAAAGAATTTGGCGCAGGAAAAGAAAAAGCGGTCGAAAAACTGATCGATCGCTACCATCTGTCGAAAGAACAGGCTGAAGAAAAGATTGACTTGTACTGGGAATGTGTCTAAAGGACCATACACTCATCGGAAGCCTTAAACCCAAGCGATTCATAAAGCGGTCTTCCGGAATCTGTCGCATCCAGACTGATCTCCGTAACGCCTCTGTCCTTCGCCTCCTCCATCAGCATCTCTACAAGTCTGCGCGCCACGCCCCTCCTGCGATAATCCTCATGGGTGTAGACATTCATCAGATGCGCCCGGTGCCCCGTCGGATGGGAAAAGGTAGGCATTACCTCCACATATACCATACTTGCGCAGCCCACCACCCTTCCATTTTCCAACGCGATAGTGGTTGTCTGATCTCCGTGCTCAAAAAAACATTTGCTGTTTTGGATAAGTTCTCCGGAAAAAGCGTAATTCTCCGGCAGATCATTCACCTTTCGCAGCATCTCAAGGCGAATCTCCATAAATGACTCTATATCGGTTTCTGTCGCTATTCTGTATTCCATAATGCCTCCCGGTAAGTCCTTATCAACGGTCTGTATTTCTCTTAAATTATACTCCATTCCTCCCTGCACATAAACATCCCGTTTGGAAACTTTTCATTTCTCAGAGTCGCCCATATGTAAATAAGAACTGCATGAAAATATATGTTCCAGTGCGTTTTTAACGTTTCTGCCTGGCTCTCCGGACTTCGAAGGCGGATATTGATACCGTATTCTGCCGGAAGTGATAAATCACAAAAATAATCGCCTCGGTCTGGACAACCAGGCGATTATTTTTCATCAAATATTGTCTGTACTAACCGTCTATCGGCAGTACCTCTTTTCTTTATGCCCTCCATTACAGCAAACCGTTACATTTTGTCAAATTGTATTATGAGAAGGTTATTTTGGACTTTCCTCACTTATCCGACACCTGCGTTCCGTCCCCGAGCATATGATAGCCGTCCCGATAGATCAGCTCCGATATCGGCACCAGCTCATATCCCTTATCCTGAAGTCCTTTTATCACCGTTTCCAGTGCGTCAGCCGTGTATTTTGCCCCATTGTGCATCAGCACGATCGCTCCGTTTTTCAGTTTATCCGAGTTGACAACCCGGTTTACAATATCCTCTGCCCCGTAGTCCTTCCAGTCGAGAGAATCGATCGACCATTGAATGGGATAATAGCCGCATTGATGCGCATTAGTTATGACATGATTGTCATAATCTCCGTACGGCGGCCGGAAAAGAAACATCTCATAGCCGGTCAGCTCCTGCACCTTTGTATGTACCTTCATCAGCTCATCCTGGCACTCCGAGTCGGATAACTGCGACATATTCTTATGATTTTCCGAATGGTTTCCCAGATCATGCCCTGCCGCCAGAATTGCCTTGACGTCATCCGGATAGGACTCCACCCATCCGCCGGTCATAAAAAAGGTGACTCTGACATTATTCTTCTTCAGTATTTCCAGAATGCGCCCGGTATCTTCATTTCCCCACGCCGCATCAAAGCTGAGCGCCACCTGCTTTTTATCTGTCTCTACGCAATAAATCGGAAGTTCCCTGCCTCCTACCGAGCTGCTGACTGTGATCGAATCCGGCAGCACCCTTGTAATTCCTTGGATCAATGCGATCGTCGCCAACAGAAAAGCAGCCGACTTCGCCACTTGTGCCGCCAGGTTTCTCCGAAACGCCTTCTTTTTTCTATCCTGTTTGGATACAATCTCCGTATCGGCGCTTCTGCCTCCACAATATTTTCCGCTGCATCCGACCGGACAACTGCCCGGATTGCAGGAGCATGAGCGCAGATCGTCCGTCGTCTGTTTCTGTCCAGCCGCCCAGCCGGCCTTTGCCGCGCTTTCTCTTCTCTGATCTCTTCCGCTCTCTTTATTCCAGGCGTTTTCTGCCATTTCTCCTGTATTCTGCTGCGACTGCAGTCTTCTTTCCAGTTCGGTCAGCGCCAGTGTGATCTTTTCATCCCAGGATCTACGTTCTCCGGACATAATAATACCCTGCCATACCGTTTTAGTCCAGTATATGCAGGGTATGCTTTTCCATACGACTATTTCCTCTTCATCCTCTCGATTTCCCGCTCGATCTCTTCTGCCTGCCGTCTGGAATCCTCCAGTCTGTCATACCGCGCCGGCTGATCATCCCGGGTCGGTCTTCGGTCTGCAAACAGTACCTTTGCCAGAAGCCCCGCTCCTCCAAAGATCAGTACCAGGATCAATACCCACTCATAAAGGGTTGTTCTGGCCAGATACAGGTTCGTATTCATAATGATCGCAGCAAGGATCAAAAGAACCGCTCCAACTGTAAAAATTTTTGAAGCAATTTTTCCACCGGAGGCAAACATCCAGATGATTCCGATAATAAGCGGCACCATCACCAGTCCGTTATTTACATGAAAGCCTCCAAACACCAGACCTCCACCAAAGAATCCCGATGTCACCATCACCTTCTGCGAAAGAATAAAAAGACCGGCTACCAGCATTGCCAGTCCTCCCAGAAATTGCAGCAATCCGTTTTTTTCGTTTCTCATATATCCTCCCTGACGTATTTCCGTTTTGATTCCTCTGCCCCGGCTACGCGTCGCCTGTCTTTTGCGTGACGCGTAGCCTGTTTCCTTTTCAGTATACCTTGCATGCAGAGCAATGGCAACTCTTTACCTGCCACTGGACCGGACAAGTGCAAAAAAAGTAAGATTTCCTCTTTACAAATCGCCGTAACTGACGAGATAATATATATAGGATATACATGATCATTTAACAACGATGCAGTTCCATTCATGGTGCCCGCTTTTAACACGCACCAGAACAGATAGGATACCATATAAAAAGGAGGGATTCTTTATGGGAATCAATCTGAACGGTTTAAATTCAGGTCTGGCAGACACGTATTCGTCGCTCCTGAGCGGCGCTTCTTCCTCTTCAACGTCCGATAGCGGAATGAACAGTCTGCTCACTGACTATGCCTCCATCAAAAACGGAAGTTACGGCAAGATGATGAAGGCTTATTACAAGAAAGCAGTCGCTGAGGAAACAGAAGGCAGCGACAAATCTACGAAAACCGCTTCCAAAAAAGAGACTCAGAAGGACGCCGCTGCTGCGTCTGCCGCCAAGGCTGCCTATAAGGACGCGGAAAAGCTCAGCAGCACGGATTTCTCTGCGGAAGATATGGACGGTGCTTACAAAGCAGTTTCTTCTTTTATCGACAGCTATAACTCACTGGTCAAGAGCGCATCCAAGAGCAGCAATGAGTCCATCCAAAAGCAGGCTGAACACCTTACAGATGCTATGTACAACAATTTCAAGCTGTTCGGCAATATTGGCATCACGCTGAATTCCGACCGTACCCTCTCTATCAGCGAGGACAGCTTCAAGAAGGCAAATATCGGAACAGTAAAAGCATTGTTCAGCGGCGCCGGTTCTTTTGCAGATAAGGTATCCTCCAAGGCAAGCCAGATTTACCGCTACGCCAGCGACGGAGAATCCGTTACTGCAAAAAGTTATACCAGAACCGGTAGCTACAGCAGCACAAATACCAACACTGCTACCATTGACAGTATCACCTGATCCCCGATTTGCTTTGTGAAATTTACCTGCGAAACAGCAGACATCAGACAAACGTCGCAAGATACACAGAACCGACAGGAACTTCTCATGAAATTCCTGCCGGTTCTTTTCTTTGAAAAATGCTTATACATGCCGGGAATCGCCTATCTTTTACGAAAGAAATTCAGGCTCCTCCCAAAAGCGTCAACGCCATCTGGCTGTTCTGATTTGCCTGTGACAGCATGGACACGCCTGCCTGCTGCAAAATACTGTTGTTCGAAAAGCGTACCATCTCCGTAGCAATATCTGCATCCCGGATTTCTGACTCGGAAGCTGTCGTATTCTCCACAATATTCTCAAGATTGCGGATCGTATACTCCAGCCGGTTTTGAATCGCTCCAAGATCCGAACGCTGTTGCGATACCAGTGAGATCGCCGCCTTGACAAAGGCATTGAGCGAATTAAATTCTCTTGCCGTAGCGACAGTCCCCTCATTGCCAGTCTCCATCCGCATAAACGTCGCTAACACCTTGTTCGCCAGACCGGTTGTCATTCTCCGAAATGCGTATGTGCCTCTCCACTCATCAATCGGAGAAAAATGATCATGCTCTGCCCAGCTTTCCACATCGACTTGTACTTGTTGCCAGTTTGTGGCATCATTCATGTCTCTGTTTTTGCCATCATATTTCTTTTTACCAATGTAAGAATAATAATCCGTTTTCCCATCATGTCTGACTGCAACCGATGCTCCATACCAATCACCAAGATCTCTCCATGGATGTTCCGGATCTACGCACCACAACTTATATCGATACCCATCGCTGATTGTAGATGTCATTTTCCACATATTAGTATCACTTAAATCCAGCTTTGTCGGATCAAATGTCTGTCCTGGCAATAATTCATAACTATCTGTTACCCAAGTATAAAATTTCCAATATTCCTTCAAATAATTATAATCAACCGGAGTATACAGCCGGCTGTTCACTCCTGCTGCCAGACCTGCCATGCTCATATTGGCAATCGAAATATCGATATGCTGTCCTGCCTCTGCTCCTACCTGCAACCCTTTGATAAAGGATCCGTCCAACAGATTCATCTCATTGAAGGTTGTCGTGCTCTGCACCCGATCCACCTCGCTCATAAGCTGTCGCACCTCCGACTGGATATAAGCTCGGTCGGTCGTTGTCAACGTTCCATTCTCTCCCTTGACAGCCAGCTCATTCATCCGCTGCAGCATATCCTGAACCTCGTTGAGCGCTCCCTCAGCCGTCTGTACACAGGAAATTCCATCCTCCGCATTGGCAGAAGCCTGCGTCAATCCTCTTATCTGGCGACGCATCTTCTCCGAAATGGACAAGCCTGCCACATCATCCGATGCACGGTTGATCCGGTAACCGGATGAAAGTTTTTCGGTTGACTCTGCCTGCACATTTGTCACAAGATTTAACATTCTGTTGGCATTCATAGCCGTAATATTCTTTTTGATCCTCATAGCCTTTTCCTCTGGTAATAAACGAATTGAGCCTATTTACAGCTTTTGCCCTCAGTTTAGCACCAAAAGATAGCAGCAATTACAATGTTTTTATAAAAAAATTTAATTTTTTCAGATTTGCAATATCCAAATGCACCCGCACAAGTACGAGCAGTTTCCTTATTTGTATACAAAATCCATTTATTCAGCGATCAGATATTTTCTATTTCCTGATTATACAAAAACCGACAGGAACTTCTCATGAAATTCCTGCCGGTTCTTTTCTTTTACATCTTATGACCGTAATTTCTATGCGAACGGATTCTCTGTCGGGTACGGTAAGCTCTTCGGCTGATTATAACCGATCTCGCTCACATCCACACCGATGTACTTGAATACCTCATACAATGCCTTTCCGAAATGACCGAATGCAACAGCTCCGTGGTGAGGATAATTCTTCTCGATCAGTACGTGACGATAGAATCTTCCCATCTCCGGAATAGCGAATACGCCGATTCCTCCGAAGGATCTGGTCGCTACCGGAAGTACCTCGCCTTCTGCCACGTAAGCGCGGAGAATGTTGTCCGAGGTGCTCTGCAGACGGTAGAATGTAATGTTGCCCGGTACGATATCTCCTTCGAGCGTACCCTGTGTAACCTCTTCCGGAAGGGATCTTGCCATGATCATCTGGTATTCCATGCTGCACTTGGTCAGCTTCTTGGAGCAGGTATTGCCGCAGTGGAATCCCATGAAGGTATCTGTAAATTTATAATCAAATTTGCCCTCGATGGACTCTTTGTACATATCCTTAGGTACGGAATTGTTAATGTCAAGCAGGGTGACAATATCATCGCTGACTGCTTCACCGATAAACTCGCTCAGACATCCGTAAATATCTACCTCACAGGAAACCGGGATTCCCCTTCCTGTCAGGCGGCTGTTCACGTAGCAGGGAACGAAGCCAAACTGTGTCTGGAATGCCGGCCAGCATTTTCCGGCGATCGCCACATACTCACGATAGCCTTTGTGCTCTTCGATCCAGTCCAGAAGGGTGATCTCGTACTGTGCCAGCTTGGGCAGAATGGAAGGCTTGTTGTTGCCATCTCCCAGCTCAGCCTCCATATCCTTAACCACGTCCGGGATACGGGGATCTCCCTCATGTTTATTGAAGGCTTCAAACAGATCCAGCTCGGAATTTTCCTCGATCTCAACGCCCAGGTTGTAGAGCTGCTGGATCGGTGCGTTACAAGCAAGGAAGTTCAGCGGTCTGGGACCAAAGGAAATGATCTTCAGGCTGGAAAGCGCTGCAACCGCACGTGCGATCGGCACAAATTCGTGGATCATATCTGCACAGTCCTCTGCGTCGCCTACCGGATATTCCGGGATGTATGCCTTCACATTGCGCAGCTTTAAGTTGTAGCTTGCATTGAGCATACCGCAATAAGCGTCTCCACGTCCCTGCACCAGATCATTCTGGGATTCCTCTGCAGCAGCAACGAACATCTTCGGTCCTTCAAAGTGCTTAGCCAGAAGTGTCTCAGAAATTTCCGGTCCGAAGTTTCCAAGGTATACGCAAAGCGCATTACATCCGTTTGCCTTGATATCCTTCAGCGCCTCCACCATATCGGTCTCACTCTCGATGATACATACCGGGCACTCATAAATGTCCGATGCGTCATACTTTGCCTTGTAAGCCTCTACCAGAGCTTTTCTTCTGTTGACTGCCAGCGACGCCGGGAAACAGTCACGACTTACTGCTACGATACCAATTTTGATTTTCGGTAAATTATTCATATACTTATCCTCCTTTAACCGGCTCTGCCGGTATCATCCTCATCCCTTATTCGCGAATATCCAGATTCTTTCCGACAAGTCCAATGTGCGCTCCCTCGTCAAGTCCGCCCTCTGCGTGACCGATAAGCCATTTGTTCTTTGCCGTGATCAGGGCATCCTCCAGCCCTCCGTGCTTTTCTTCCAACGGATAGTTGGTTCCCTTCGGGAGCACGATCCCTACCTTAAACTGCTTTCCATCCACACTGCAGGGTGCATAGTGAAGCGTTGTCGCGTAGACCTCCACCGCTGTTCCGGCAGGCACTAAAAACGCCTCCATCTTCGCTGTATCATAGGTATAATCCTCTGTGATATCCTGCTGCATCCCCAGGATCAGGATCGCGTCAGTCGCTGCCACATTGATCTCAGAATTGCGGTGATACTCTACCGCGTTCAGCTTAAAGTTGACACCGTTGCAGTAACCGATCTGGATCGGGAGCTCGCCGTAAGTGATCTCCTGAAGCTGCTTCATGCAGGCTGTCGTCTCCAGCTCTGGCACGGAAGCCTGATATTCCACCCCGTCATAGTCCGGCGTTTTCTTCAGCGCCTCAACAAGCGGAGCAAAGTCGACCTCCTTTACCACCCTGCCGTATTTCCGAAATGCGGCATCCGTAATCTTCTTGATCTCCATCTTATCTCTCCTTTCCTAACCTACAGTATCTTCCCAAAAAGCTCCTTGCAGGCCGGGTAGATCTGCCTGAACTGCTGATATCTCGCCTCGTATTTTGCGACCAGCTCCGGTTCTGGCTCCACGGTATCGACCACCTTCACGATCTTTGCCGCAGCCTCCTCCACGCTCGCATACTCGCCGCACGCTACCGCCGCCAGCATCGCGCCGCCCATCGCCGGGCCTTCCTCGCTCTCGATCACATCTACCTTGAGATTCATGATGTTGGCGATCATGCGCTTCCAGAGCGGGCTCTTGGCTCCACCACCGCAGATCTTCGTTCTCTCGATGTGGATTCCGAGCGATCTTGCCACCTCCAGCGAATCCCTGAGTGCAAAGGCAACGCCTTCCAGTACCGCCTGTGTCATATCCGCCCTGGTCGTGTCCATGGTCATTCCGATGAACGTTCCTCTCGCGTTGGGATCGTTGTGCGGGGAGCGCTCCCCCATCAGATACGGCAGGAAATATACGTGATTCTCGCCCAGCTTTTCCTCTGTGATCTCTTTCTGCTCCGCCGCATAGTCCTTTGTGCCGATGATCTCATCCATCCACCATTTATTGCAGGACGCTGCGCTGAGCATACATCCCATCAGATGATAATGTCCGTCTGCGTGTGCAAAAGCGTGCAGCGCGTTGTTTTTGTCCACTCCGAACTTTTCAGAGGAGATAAAGATCGTTCCGCTCGTTCCAAGCGAAATGTTGCACATTCCGTCTCCCACGGTTCCCGTGCCGACTGCCGCCGCCGCATTGTCGCCGCCGCCTGCTGCCACCTTTACATTCTCCGGAATCCCGAGCTCTTTCGCGATCTCCGGCAGCACCGTTCCGACCGTCTCGTAGCTCTCGTAGATCCTGGCAAGCTGTTCTTCCTTCACGTCGCAGATCTCGCACATCTCCTTCGACCAGCAGCGGTTCTTCACATCGAACAGAAGCATTCCCGACGCATCCGACACATCCGTGCAGTGCACGCCGGTCAGCTTATAAGCTATATAATCCTTTGGAAGCATGATCTTGCGGATCCTTGCAAAGTTCTCCGGCTCTTTATTTTTTACCCACAGGATCTTGGGCGCCGTAAAACCGGTGAAGGAAATGTTCGCCGTGTACTGCGACAGCTTATCCTTACCGATCACATTGTTCAGATAATCGCACTCCTGCGTGGTCCTTCCATCGTTCCAAAGGATCGCCGGACGGATCACCTCGTCCTTCTCGTCCAATATTACCAGTCCGTGCATCTGCCCGCCAAAGCTGATGCCTGCGATCTGGCTCTTGTCAACATCCCGGATCAGCTCCTTGATCCCTTCGATGCTTTTCTCATACCAGTCCTCCGGCTTCTGCTCCGACCAGCCGGGATGCGGGAAATACAGCGGATATTCCTTCGATACGATATTTACGATCTTTCCGTTTCCCTCCATCAGGAGCAGCTTGACGGCGGACGTTCCCAAATCTACACCAATATACAGCATATTATCCTCCAGTTCTGCGCACGTTCTTTGCGCCTGTTTTTGTTCTGGAACATTGTCCCGCTTACCTATGCGCCTGCACGCTGCGGATTTGTTACCGTGCACGTGCACGTTAATTTTATAATAGTATGCCCTTCCCGGAAAATCAAGTCCTCTTTTCAAATTCGTAGAATTGTACAATTTCTATGTTTTTTAATTGTGAAATTCCACTTTTTTAAGCATTGCTCACAAGTAATTTGTATTATTTCTCATATTGCACACATAACAAATTCTGACAATTCTCAAATTGACTTGTCCTATCGCATGTGCTAACCTAAGTACAGAATTTTCCTGATCCGTATCACAGACGCACGGTGTAAAGCACACAAATATGGAGAAAGCTATGGCAACCATCAAAGAAATCGCAGCCCTGGCCGGCGTGTCCCGGGGAACGGTAGACCGGGTCCTGAACCACCGGGGCGCAGTCAACCCACAGACAGAACAGAAAATACTTGAGATCATACAGACACTGGACTACAAACCGAACAAGGCCGGCATCGTCCTTGCCGCCCAGAAAAAGAACCTCAAACTGGGGGTGATCCTGCTCGGAAAGGGCAATCCCTTCTACGACGATGTTCTGACCGGTGTAAAGGACAAAGCCGCCGAGCTGGAAGGTTACAACTGCAGCGTTCTGATCCGTCAGACCCAGTACAGTCTCTCCCAGCAGCTTGAGGCGATCGACGATATGCTCGCCCAGGGGATCAACGGGCTTGCCATCTCACCCTACAACGACAGCGCCGTGCGCTCCCGGATCGATATGCTCTACGAGCAGGGAATCCCGGTCGTCACTCTGAATACCGATATCGTCAGCTCCCGGAGGATCGCCTATGTCGGCAGTAACTTCTATCGCTCCGGGGAGACAGCCGCCGGACTGATGCACCTGATGACACGCGGGACAGTCGCGGTCGGGATCATATCCGGTTCCCAGGATATCCTCTGCCACACCGAGCGGATCGCCGGATTCCGCAGCGTGATCCGTTCCTATCCGAACATATCCATCGCCGGAACGATCACAAACCGGGATGATGAGGACGAAAGCTACAGTCAGACGACCAGCCTGCTGCATGCGCACCCGGAGATCAACGCGCTCTACTTTACCGCCGGCGGCGTCTATGGCGGCTGCCGTGCTGTGCTCGACGCAGGACGCGGAAAGGATATGACGATCATCGCGAACGATATGGTCGAGACGACCAGAGAATATATGGAAAGCGGACTGATCAACGCGACCATCTGCCAACAACCCTATATCCAGGGACACAAGCCGCTCTCCCTGCTGTTTTCCTACCTCACGACAGGCGAACTTCCCTCCACCGAATATCACTACGTCGACGTAGATATCCGGATCCGGGAAAATCTGCCGCAGAGCACACCCGTATATTCCTATACGACCCACTCCTAGGGTAAAGACGCCCGGCTGGCGCCGGAAAAATACACGATGAGAGGAAAGTCACTGATCGCTTGTGTCTCCTAAAGTTCAGCCCTTCACCAGTGTTTGCAACCACTGGTTTACTTTGTCTTGGCTGTATCCTTCTCACTACCATGGCGGATTAGGGACTTTCATCCATTAGAAACGTGTGACGCAAGGCGCACACGTAAAAAGAGAAACCTCCGCAGTGGAAGTTTCTCTTTGCATTCTCAAAATATTCTGTGCCGTTCTACCCGGCAAAACCTTCTTTCTGTAAAAAATCCCGTTCAAAGATATCCTCCGGCGAAGGTTTTCCGAAATAGTAACCCTGGATCATATCCGGTTTGGTCTTCATCATCTTATTCAGCTCTTCCTTCTCCTCGATTCCCTCCATGCAGACGGACGAACCAAGGCTATGTACCATATCGATGATATGACAGATGAGGTTGTAATCGTAATCGTTCTTGAGCGCCTGTACCACAAAGGTACGGTCGATCTTTACCGTTTTTGCCTCGATCTCCTTGAGGTAACGCATATTGGAATACCCGGTGCCGAAATCGTCCAGCGCCAGATCGATCCGCTTGTCCTTGAGATCCTTGAACAACTCCTTGATCCGGAAATCCATTTCGATATAACCGCTCTCCGTCAGCTCCAGAACAAGGCTCTCCGGTGCAAGTCCCACCTCTTCGATGCACTTGTCCACATCCTGCATCAGATCGCTCTTATGGATCTGCACATAGGACAGATTTACATTTACATGGAAATTCGGGATCACTGCCTGCCATTTCTTACAGGTTTCCGCCGCCTTGCGCATCACATACCGTCCCACCGGGATGATCAGACCGCTTTCCTCCAAAATGGGAATAAAGACCGCCGGTGACACGTTGCCGAACTCTTCATTTTTCCACCTGAGGAGCGCCTCTGCCCCGATCAGCTGAAAGCCGTCCGTCGTCGAAACGATCGGCTGATAGTACACCTCAAACCCTTCATACTGCTGGTTTACCGACTTTCGCATCGCTCTCCGGATGCTCAGCCTGCGCAGATATTCGTTGTAGGCTTCCTCGTCAAACTCCTGCATCTGGTTTCTGCCGTTCCGCTTCGCCTCATCCAGCGCAAACTCGGTCCGTTGCAGGATCTCCTTGCTGCTCCTGCCTTCGATATCTTTCTTCATGACGCCCGCCGACACCGTGTAGAAGCAGCTGTACTCCTTCTCCCGCACTGTCCGCGTAATGCGCGCGCGGATCCGTTCATAGACCTGCTCCGGCTCATCCTTGGAATCGGTTGCATCCACGATCATAAACTCGTCCGCCACAAGACGGTACACGTCTACCTTGTCGCCGACGACTTCCTCTATATCTCCGGCAAGCTCCAGAAGAACCTCGTTGCCCGCCTCCATGCCTTCTTTTTCGTTGATCTCCTTAAAATTATCTATGCCAAGCCGCATGATATAGCGGATGGTTCCCGGTTTATCCCGCATGAGTCCTTCTACATCCATGCACAGCCGCTCCGACTTACGCAGTCCCGTCAGGTTGTCCGCCTGGGATTTTCTTCCAAGATCCGTCACTCTGCCCACAAGGATCCGGTGTCCGTCGCTTCCCATGATCACACTTCCGCGGCTTCCGATCCAGACCACCTTGTTGTTGCGGTCCATCCAGCGGTACTCCAGCTCTCGTCCATTCTTTATCCCGGAGGCGCACTCTTCCGTATCCTTCATCACCATCTCATAATCTGAGGGATGAATGATCTTTTTCAGACTCTCTCTCGCATTGCTTACCGTAACAGACTCAAACGGAAATCGCTCTACCGTCTTTTCCGCTATGATATAGACGTCTGCATCCAGGTCAAAAATGAAAAAATAGGAATCTGCCGACCCCTGTAAAATCTCCATAACCGCCCGGATCTGTTCCATTGACATATGTTTTATGATCTTTTTGCTGTTCGTAGCAATCACCTCTTATCCTTACTGCACCTTGTCAGTTACATCCCCCTTTGGTTCTGTCACCCCAAATATTCTGTCGATCCTACGTTGTCTTATCCTTCTTCTGGCTGCATCCTCCGCATTTCGCCCTGCGGAACCGATTAACCAGCCATTCCCACATCCCTAATTATAAGTGTGCTTTGTCTAACTGTCAAACTTTTTCGTAATTTTCATAAATTTTGCAGAAAATTTGTATACAATCCGAATAAGCATCTATAAATTCAAGGCATTCCCGTACCTCCGTCTGAACTGTTAGATTTTTCCACCTGCGAGACATTTCGCAACTATACAAACCCCTCCGGTTTTGGTATACTGAAACTATCTACTGACGAGGACAGACCACCGTTTTCTGTCAGGCTATTGGAAATGGAGGCTCAGATATTATGAATAAAAAGAAAGCTGTCGTCTCTCTCGGCCATGAAGCCCTTGGCTACACAACCATGGAACAGTGGGACGCCGTGAAGGTTACCGCAAAGGCGCTGGCAGATCTGATCGAGGCAAACTATCAATTAACCATCACGCACAGCAACGGCCCGCAGGTGAGCATGATCCACAAGGCGATGACCGAGCTGCGCAGAGTATATATCGACTATACGCCCGCTCCGATGTGCGTATGTTCCGCAATGAGTCAGGGTTATGTCGGATACGATATCCAGAACGCCCTCCGCTCGGAGCTTCTTGGAAGAGGTCTTTCAAAGCCTGTCAGCACAATCCTGACGCAGGTGACTGTCGATCCCTACGACGAAGCCTTCTATGAGCCCACAAAGGTGATCGGTCGTTATATGTCCGCCGAGGACGCCGAGATGGAAGTGAAAAAGGGAAATTATGTAGTCGAAGAACCTGGCAAGGGATTCCGCCGTGTCGTGGCAGCGCCCAAGCCTATCGATATTGTTGAGATCGAGACGATCCGCACGCTGGCAGACGCCGATCAGGTCGTGATCGCCTGCGGTGGCGGCGGTATTCCGGTCATTGAGCAGAATCATATTCTGAAAGGCGCCTCCGCCGTGATCGAAAAGGACGCGATCGCCGGAAAGCTGGCTGCCGACCTGCAGGCCGACGAGCTCATCATCCTGACCGGAGTTCCGGTAGTGTATCAGAATTATGGAAAAGAAGATCAGGCAGAGATCCGGCAGATGAATGTCGCCGAAGCCAAAAAATATATAGAAGAGGGGCAGTTCGAGAAGGGAACCATGCTTCCCAAGATCGAAGCCGCAATCGCCTATCTGGATCAGAATCCTGCCGGGCGCGTGCTGATCACCTCTCTTGACGCCGCAGCCGACGCCATCAAGGGCAAGAACGGCACTGTGATAGTACCATAAGCATGGCTCCTGCCATGATACAGAAATCAGAGATATTGAATACAATACCTCTGATTTTTTTATTTTTCACGGGAAAGCTCACATAATCTACCACGTATTTGCGCCGCAGCCTGTCGTAGGTATTGCTGTAAGCGCCGCCCAGCAAAAGCGACAGCCCGAGCTTCAGCATCCTGCCACCCCTGAACGTGAATGTCAAAAGGAACACGACCGTTGCCATAAGGGTGAGCGCCACCGAGAGGATCGCCACCACGCTGCTCTTTTTCTCTCCGAGATCCAGAAATGCGCCCTTGTTGTGATATTTGCGCAACAGAAGCCTGCCGCCGCAGATGCTCTCCGTCTCGCCCTCCGTCTTGTTTTTCTCAATATGGTTTTTCAGAAAATAATCCAGCAGAAACACGCCTCCTGCAATGTCTCCATATCCTATGATCTTCATCGGTATTCCTCTCTTATCAAACGTTATAATCGCGCAAGCGTCTCAAACGTTCCATTGATATTGATGGTTCCAAATCCCCAGCGTCTGTCCGGGTAACTGATGCTTTCGTCCCGGTCGGCGCCCCGGATCAGATAGCTCCGGATCGTCCGGCTCTCCAGCACCGGCGCATTTCCGTCCACGACCGCCCATTCCATGAACTGCGCCACGCAGCCTGCCGCCATCGCCGCCGCAATGCTCGATCCGGTTGCCTCTCCCAGCGCCGCCGGCACACGGACGCCGGGCGCCGCCAGATCCGGCTTGATATTCATGTCGCGCGTGTAGCCCCGGCTGGACTCCGGATACCAGCTGTCCTTGTCGCTGTTGTACGCCGATATGGTGATAACGTGCTCGGCGTTGGCAGGCTCCGTGAGGGTGACGTTCGGATCCGGCGCCAGAAAAGTCACGCTCTTCTCCAGAAACTCCTCAATCGGAAGCCATATATGATAGGTCCCCGTCACAAGCTGCCTGCGGTCTGCCGGATTCACCTGCACCGTCCAGATCCCCTGCGTGGGGTTGTCGAAGCGCAGAAAGATCAGCTCCTCGCCTGCCTTTTCATCCACCAGAACAATACTGACCGTAACCCTGGTCTGCTCAAAGATAAAGGATACCTGCTGATCCATGCCGCTGCGAAAATCAAACTCCGACGAGACTTCTCCGCCAGGTGAACGGATCGTCACCGCATAGGAATTGGGCAGACTGCCCCACAGCTCCATGCAGAAGCCCTTCATGCGCTCCGCCACGCGGATCTCCACGCTGTCAGGGATCACTCCGGCATAATGGTGCGCCGTCGCGCCCTCGTTTCCGCCGCACACCACGATCGCACGGCTTCTCCTCCTCGCAACATAGTCCAGATAGGAAGCCAGCGGCGAAGTGCCGTCGTGGCTGCCGAGGTTGGTTCCCAACCCCAGAACAATGACCACCGGGCGGCTGAACGCGATCGCCATCCGCTGTAGATAGCTGACCGCTTCCATAATATCATTTTCCTGATACGCCTCTGCCTCGTCCGCGACCAGATAGTAGTCCCGCAGGTACTGCTTCGCCCCCTTGAGCTTCACGACGGCGATGTCTGCCTCCGGCGCCGCCCCACGGAAAACAAGCCCGTCGTTCAGGATACTGCCGGCCGCGACCGAAGCCATCTGCGTCCCGTGCCCATTCGTGTCCGTGGAAGGCACGACAGACAGTGGATCCTCTGCCGCAAGCGCCTCGTTGATCTGCGCCCTGGTGTATTCCGTGCCATAGAGAAAACCCTCCGGCGGTTCCCCCGTCTGAATGGTCTGATCCCAGATCGACATGATCCGGCTCGATCCGTCCTGATTCCGGAATACATCCATCTGATAACGGATCCCGGTGTCTACAAAACCGAGGATCACCCCTTTTCCCTTCAGAGAAAGGGGCGGGTTCTGTACGCGGATGCTTCCCGTGCTCGCAAGCGGTTCCGGGTTAAAGCCCATCGGATTAAACTGCATCAGCCCGTACAGACACGGTATCGTGGAATAGCCATAATAGGCAATGGACATCGGCGGGATCTGACTGCGCCGCACGCTCGATATTCCAATGCCGCTGTCGATCGCATGATAGCAGAAGTCCAGCGGCTCTCCTCCTTCAATCTGTGTTCCATTGATATAATCGGTGATAAAATCGGCATATTCATTCGATAAGATTCTCTCTTTACAGGTCATTGACTGCACCCTTCTGCCCGGTAACTCTTATCTTATGTTATGCGCCGTCCGTCATTTCGTTTCTTCGCCGTCCGTAAACTCCGCCGTCTGTTCCTCAGCCCTTATCTCCCGCAGTCTTGCCGGGTTCTCCGCGCTGCTGCTGCGGATATCGATGATCGGTCCTCCGGTTCCCTCGATATACTCGCGGGTGATGGTCACTCTGCCGATGTTGTCGTCCTTCGGCACCTCGTACATGATATCCAGCATGAAATCCTCAATGATCGCCCGAAGCGCTCTGGCTCCGGTGTCCTTCTCCATCGCTTTCTCCGCGATCGCCTCCAGCGCTCCCTGGTCGAAAGTAAGCTGTACCTCATCCAGCTCCAGCAGCTTCTGGTACTGCTTGAGGATCGCGTTGCGCGGCTCGCTCAGGATCTTGACCAGCATCTCCTTGGAAAGCCCATCCAGGGTGAAGATGATCGGCAGTCGCCCGATAAACTCCGGGATCATACCGAATTTACGGATATCCTCCACGGTCACACGGCTTAAAATATTCTTCTCTTTGTCATATTTATCGCGCAGTTCGGCGTTGTAGCCGATCGACGTGCTCTTATTCAGTCTCTGTTTGATGATCTCTTCCAGATCCGGGAACGCGCCGCCGCAGATAAAGAGGATATTTCTCGTATTCACCGTTGCCAGCGGCACCATCGCATTCTTGGAATTTGCGCCGACCGGAACCTCGACCTCCGCTCCCTCCAGGAGCTTGAGCATCCCCTGCTGCACCGACTCGCCGCTCACATCCCTGGCGTTCGTGTTTCTCTTCTTGGCGATCTTGTCGATCTCATCGATAAAGATAATGCCCCGCTCCGCGCGCTCCACATCGTTGTCCGCCGCCGCGAGCAGCTTCGAAACCACGCTCTCGATATCGTCTCCGATATAGCCGGCCTCTGTCAGCGAGGTCGCGTCCGCTATGGCAAGCGGCACATCCAGAAGTTTTGCCAGCGTCTTGACCAGATATGTCTTACCGCAGCCGGTCGGTCCGATCATCAGCATATTGGACTTCTCGATCTCGATCTCGTCCATCGTGTCTGTTGCCACTCTCTTGTAGTGGTTGTAGACCGCCACAGACATCACCTTTTTGGCATGCTCCTGTCCCACCACGTACTCATCCAGCTTTTCCTTGATCTTGTGGGGCGGCATAATGTTATGGATATCGATCTCCGGCTTGCCGCTTTTTTTCTTTTTCTTTTTGAGCTTCTGCTTGTTCGGTATCCCACCGTCCCCTTGCAGATCCGCGAGATTTACGAAGCTGATATTCGGAAAGCCCTTGCCGTTGTTCAGATCCGTCATATCCGGGTAATTCAGCATACCCTGATAGTCGAACTGGCTGACGGTGTCCATGGTCTTGTGCATACAATCCTCGCAGATGCAGATATGGTTCGGCAGCTTATACATCTTCCCCGCCTTGCTCTCCGGTCTGCGGCAGATAAAGCACACATCCTCATAATCTCCGCCGTCGTCGTCCGTATCTTCCTCACTGTCCTGCGTTCCGGCATCCTCCGCCATGACCAGCTCCGTATCTTCCGCTTCCGCTTCCGCTTCCTGTTCCGGCTCCTGCGCGGGTTCCTCTGCCGCCTTCACGCCTTCCTGCTCTTCCCGGTGCTTTTCCCTGAGCTGTTCTGTCTGCTCCTTCGCGTCCCGGATCTCGCAGAAATCCCAGTTTTTCGTGTCCTTTTCCTCTATGTCAATTGTTCTGTCATCCTTCATATGGAATTTCCTTCCCTTCTTCCTTGTGATATTTCCATCATAATATATACACTGCCGCTTCACAAGTAAACATTTTCTTAAATACGATTTGGTCCGGCGACCAAATCGCCAAGAATTTCCTTCGTAAATTCTTGCTGGCACACCACCACATACAAGCCTTTTTCTATCACTCATACTCGATTTGGTCCGGCGACCAAATCGCCAAGAATTTCCTTCGTAAATTCTTGCTGGCACACCACCACATACAAGCCTTTTTCTATCACTCATACTCGATTTGGTCCGGCGACCAAATCGCCAAGAATTTCCTTCGTAAATTCTTGCTGGCTTATCACCACATACGAGCTACTTTCTCTATAAAGATATATTCAAAAAAACCGGTGGGTATGGCTCGTGTCATCCCACCGGTCTGTGTTTCTTTGTTCTGTATTCCTTGATCTGGCGCTGTGTGCCCGGTGCTTATCTCTGCACCTTGTTGCCCAGCGTCAGGGTAACGGTCTTTGTCTCATAGCCGCCGTTGCCGACTGTCATCACCGTCATCTCAACCTGCTCTCCCTTTGCATGGAAGGCAAGCTCCTGCTGCAGTTCATCCATGGATGTGATCTTCTCACCTGCAAACTCTGTGATTACATCGCCTTTCTGCAGTCCTGCGTCCGCTGCGGCTGTGCCGTCGTAAACCTGTACGATATAGACGCCTTCCGGCATACCGTAGGTCTGAACGACCTCGTCTGTCACTGTGATACCGGAGATTCCAAGATAACCTCTCTCATCATCGGCTACTTTGTTCTTTGTCTCTTTCAGCATCAGTTCTGCAATGATCGGATTTGCCGCAGAGATCGGGATCGCATAGCCCATGCCCTCGATCGTGCTTCCACCGATCTTGTTCGAGTTGATACCGATGACCTCACCCTTGATGTTCAGCAGAGCGCCGCCGGAGTTACCGGGATTGATCGCTGCATCTGTCTGGATAAATGTACCGTTCGAACCGTTGGAAAGCTCAATGCTTCTGTTCAGTGCGCTGATAACGCCGGTCGTCACGGACTGACCATAGCCAAGAGAGTTGCCGATCGCGATCGCCGGCTCGCCGACGGTCAGGGAATCGGAGTCGCCAAGTGTTGCTACGGCGATCTGGCTGAGCGTACCTGCATCAATGCTGTCTAGCGGGATCGCAATAACCGCCAGATCCATGTCCGCATCCGTACCCTTTACAAAGGCTTCCGCCTCGCTGTCCTCCACGAATTTCACAGTCAGGGAATCTGCTCCCTCTATTACATGATAGTTTGTCACTACCAGAAGCTCGCTGTCATTTTGTCCTACGATGATACCGGAACCGCTTCCCTCTCCTTCACTGGTCATTGCCTGACCGAAGTAGGAGATCGTTTCCGTATAATGATTGTTGATCGAAACGATGGAAGGCATTACCTTGTCGACCACATCCGTCACATCGGATACCACGGTTGTCACGGTGTCCGTCTCCTTGATGCCTGCCGTCTGTGCCGCCTGCGCTTCCGCACCGGTCTGCACTTCACCGGAGGCTGCTGCAACCGCATTGTCTGTCTGGAGCTGGCTGGTCTGCTGCGCGTCTGCCTTCCCGTTCATCCCGGACACAGTCTCGACTACATAGAAGCCAAGTCCTGCAAAAATACCGAAGAACAGTCCCAGCGCTACGCACGCTGCCGCTTTCTTAAAGAAATTCATTCCGTTTCCCGGCTTTTTTTCTTTCGCAGGCTTCGTCTTTTTCTGATTGATCTGCGCGTAATCATTCGGGTAAGTGTTTCCGTAATGATATGTGCCTGCGTTGCTGCCATAGGTCGATGTACTGCCCGTCTGGTAAGGGTTGTGGTTCTGATAGGGGTTGCTCTGCGCCCCCATCTGGCTGTGGGCTGTTCCCTGCGAACCGCCCTGATAGGAGTGGTTCGGATAACCGTAAGAACCATATCCTGCCTGCGTGCCCTGATGGTACGCGCCGCTCTGATAACTGCCTGCAGTCTGTGAAGCCGAAGCTCCACTCTGCACTGTGCTGTTCATCGCTGCTCCCTGTACCTGTTCCGTCTCCTGTGCCGCGCCTGCTGCATTTGTCTGCGTGCTGCCTGTCTGCACATTATCTGTGTGTGTGTAGTCATTTGGGTAATTATTGTTATCGTACATACAAATCCTTCCTTTCTGTCATCTATCTGATCCGGCGGGGCGGCCCTGCGGTCTGCCCGCCGGGGATCTCTCTTTCCTGACTATGTGGAAAGTATATCGCCCAAATGTGTTTAAATTGTGACAAAACTTTAGAAAAAATGTGATAAAAATTGCTCCGGTAAACAAATTTGCAAGAATTTCCTTCGCACATTCCTGTTGATGTCCGGTCATATACGAGCACATATCTGATTACAGAAAGAAAGCAAAGCCGATATCTCTATCGCTTTGCTTTCCCGTTATCCTTTTATTTGATCACGATCGGATAGGTCACAACCACATTCTTCTGATCGGTTCCCTGATTTTGAAGTCTGACGCTGAATTTAAGTTTCCAGGTCTTGCCGGCCTGATAGAACGGAACCGGCAGCTCCTCGCCCTCGTTGTGGCGAACTGAGATATATAAGATACCCAGATCGGTATAACCCTTAAAATACTGCTGGTTATCTTCCAGCCATACCGAATCGATCGCTACCTCCTGATCCTTCACATACGCCTTGACATTGTAGGAAAGACCATTGTCTATGTCACGGTAGATCACATTGCTGCACCAGGTCTGCGGTGTGAACACGATCTTTACCTTGCTCTGTTTCACCTTGAACTGGATCGGCGCTGCCGTGATCGTCTTGCTTGTGCCATACTCTCCGACCAGCTCGATCCTGGGAACTACCTTGTAGGTTACCTTCGTGGAGTACGTGTAGTCTTCCGCGGAGATCGCAAGCTGTCCCGCCTCGGTGATCCTTGCCTTAAACATCGCGCCGTCCTGACCCTCCAGCCATGCGTTTGCCGGTTTGCCCTGAACTCCGCTCACCTTGATATTGTACAAAAGCTCTGACTCCGGCAGGAGCAGATCGATCGCTCCTTTTCCCTTCGTCAGCTTCACGCAGGCTGCCGGATCCTTATCCGTAACCGTCACCGTAAAGTCTGTTCCGATCTTCTCTCCGTCGCGGTCGAGATATGCCGTGTACTTATAAGTACCTGTCTGCAGATTTTTACCCTCCGCACCTGCTGCACAGTTCAGTCTCGCTACGATCAGGTTGTTGTCGTTCCAGTATTCCAATGTCAGCTCACGATTTAAGATCTTCTTTGATTTCTGATCTTTTCCTACGAAATACACACCGTCCTGATCCAGCATGGATGCACTGCTTCCTTTGATAAAGAGCTTCGTCTCTACCTGCTCTGCGTTCCATACCTTTTCATTGCCATTCAGACTCAGCTTCGCGTTGCCAAGCTGCAGCTTCGGCAGCTTAACGGAATTATCCACGTTGAGCTGATAGGACACGGTAACCGGTTCCTTCCAGTCCTTGCCGTAAACCAACAGCGTGATCGTATCCTTTCCCTTGTTGTACTCCGGCATTACACGGACGCGTACGCTGTCCAGCTTCCCGCCGGCAAGCGTATACCACGCCTGATAGCTGTTCTTGCTTAACTTAAACGTTTCGGTATTCTCCGAATTCTCTCCTTTAGGCAACGATACCTTCGTGCCTTTCCTTTTATCGATCAGAACTTCCAGCTTATCGATTGCCGGGCTTTCTCCGGTCGTCTTGTCTGTCAGTCTGAGCGTCGACAGGTCATACTCCCACATCGGATACAGCACATCCGATTTCATCGACGCGGTCAGCGCGGGCGCCTTCTTCTCCGTGGCAACAGTGAATTTTATCTGGTAAAATTTGCTGTAGCCGTCGACATAATACTCGAGCGTACCCGTCTTGTTCTTACCGTCTTTATCTTGCTTCTTTACGATGTAATATGTCGCTTTACCATTATCATAGAAAGTAGAGATTCCATAATCGCACCCATCTAAGTTAACATATTCCACTCCATCCGGAACACTCAGAACGCCTTTTGCCTGCTGACTGCTCTCACCATAGAACAGGTTGACCTTCTTCGTCTGTTTGAACTTGACAGAAGGGTTCTTGTCGATCACCTTGATCTGTTTAAATGTCACATAATAGGTCCTCGCATCCTCCGAAGAATCTTTCTTCTGCAAAGTCAGCTTAACCTTCACATCCTTATAGGTCTTAGCTGGGCAATTTTCTTTCGGAACCACCCAGAGCCGCGAATGCAGCGTTCCGCTATGATTGTTGCTGCCAACATCTGTCTTCACTTCCAGTGCGTTCGCTATCGTATTATCCTCTACAACTGCGGTCATCTCATACGTTGTATCAAATATCTCTTCCTCTTCTCCCACGGTAAAATATGCCCTGGTCGTGCTGTTGGCATTACTGCCGTCGTTCGTCTCCTGTTTGTTGACCGTCAGACTGTCCTTCTGGAGCGTTCCCTTCTCATCTGCGTTCAATTCGGTCCAGGTAAAGTAATAATTCTTGCTGCTCTTGAGATCGTCGTTTGCAGTCAGTGTAACGCAGACCTTTCCTGCCTTCTTCACTTCGACCGGAATTGTAGTGATCTGTTTATTACGTCGTTTGGCTTCTTCCGTCTTTGCTTTTCCCAGAGAAAAGATCGAAGAGTCGGAACTCTTTGTTGTCAGCTTATAATACTTTCCGTCTGTCTTTTCCTGTTCGATCACCAGCACGCTTTTACCCTTAACCGGGATCACCTTAATCACAGCTTCATTGATGCTGACCTTCTGATCCCAATCGATACACTGTGCATCCGTGGAGATCACCTTGACCGTGACCGCTGTTTTCACCAATGCCTTTTTGGTTGTCTTATCCGACACCGTGACGGTGATCTTCTGGTTTGACACCTTCTTATTTTCATTGCTGCCGGTAACCTGCCAGCTGTCCGCTCCGTATTTCTCCGGCGCTGCCTCTGCTTTCAGCTTCGCCCAGCCCCAGGTAACGGTATATTTGTCCGCATACCTCTTCATCATGGCACGCGCATCTTCCTCGCTGATGCCCTCATTAAAGACATACTCGGTACCGAAAAAGTTCTCGTCCGTATCACTCAGGTAGATCGTGTCCGGAGTTCCCAAGGACTCGATCGTGGTCTGTCCATCCTGCTCTGTGGCATGCAGTTTGATAATGTTGACGCCGGTAAGGCTCAGCACATTCACATAGATCATCCGGGTCGTGGTTCTTCCATCCGCCGCGGTGAACATCGCCTGGAAATGGCAGGCTCCTTCGTAAGGTGCAAGGCTGATCGATTCATCTACCCAGCTCCAGCTTCCCTCAAGTCTTGTATCGTTCTCTGTCCTCTCCGGAACATAATCCGAGAGCTTGATGTCTCCCAGCTTCTTGTCAAAGTTCTTGAGCACATGGATCGGTTTTATCTCTTCGATCCCGATGTTCTTATCGCTTAACGGCTCCGTCACCGTGACCGTACAGGATGCCACGATCGCATCCGCTTCTTCCTGCTGATAAGTAACTTTGATCGTAGCTGTTCCTGCTTTCAGCGCCCTGATCCTTCCGTTACAGCCCTGGATCTCATTGTTCGTTTCCATGACCGGTTCGACCACCTCAGGATCTGAACTCTCCCATGTCAGCTTGTAGTTGGCGATCCCTGCCGTGGACGGCTCAAATCTGACGTCCAGCCAGCGCTCTCTCTGTGCATCCCACTCCTGCTGCTGTTCTTCATCGCTGAGGTTCTCATTTTTGACACTGGTATCTGGCAGCTCGATCTTTACTTCTTTCTCCGCAAAGGATATGCTCTCCAGCGCTGCCTCTTCAATTTTGCCTATCCACAGCTCCGTGAACAGCTTTCCGTTTGACACGGAGGATGCTGAGAAGTAGAACTCGCTTCCCGGCCAGCCGAAGGCATTCAGATTTCCATCTGCATCTATTGTGGCAACGTCTGTATTATAGCACTTCCAGGTAATCTTTTTCCCCTTGTCCGGGATATAATTTAAATTCTCAATCTTTGTAGTACTTCCCCTGGAAAATGTTTTCTCTCCCACAGTGCCCAGGAACTGGTACTCTTTGTTGGCCTGCATGTCTATCACATTGTTCAGGTGGAATGACGCATTTTGGCTGTTTATTTCATAATAATAGGCGCCGTCCTCATACTGGCTGCCCAGTATCATTATCGCTGCTCTGTTAAGCTCTTCCTCCTCACCAATGCTGTCTCTTCCGGTCAGACCCAGCACAAGACCCTTCCATTCCGCAGTTCCTGTTTCCCCATATTCGGTCGAAACCTTCAGTTCCACCTGATCTGCGTTGAAATCCATCTTCTGCTTGAGCGTAACGCCAACTCCCTGCCGTTCCACTCCTTTGACCGCCAGCCTGACCGGAATATCCTTCGTCTGCTCTCCAAATCCATGCAGCGTAAAGCAATATTCATAACCGCCGGCTATTTCATCGTTTTCTGTCCATGTATAATCATCACATGTTATCGTCAGGCTGCCGTTCTGCGTATCCTTCATCAGCGATCCGAGACCGTTGACCAGATCCTTCCGGATCACCATTCCGTCAATGGAGCAATCGATGCCGTCAAACTCTTCTCCCTGCATCTGCCAGTATTTGCGGAGCTTCTCCAGCTCTGTCTCTGTGTAGCAGCCCTTCTCCCCCTTGCAGTATACGCTTAATCGTTTGTTCCAAAATTCTTCGTCGTCAACTTCTCCAAAGAAATTCGAAGCGTCCAGCCGGTACGATTGTCCTGCCTTCGTCTTCTTGATCGCAAAATCTGCCTCCAGATTCTCTGCAGTCCTTGTACAGGAACCGCTGAAATCAATGCTATCCTCCGGCGTCGTATCCAGGCTATCCGTCCAGATCTTAAAGCCCGTTTCGGATCCTACCTCATCCTTCCAGACGGTCTGTGTCTCCTGGTAAAGCGCATTGTCCTTCGGTACAGTGAAATGAACGTTCAGATTATCGTACGCATCCGGGTTTGCCAGCTTGTCTAACGATACATTCTGGAAGAAGACATACCCGTTCTCTGCCGTAAGGGCATAATCCAGTTTGGTATCTTCACCGACAATCAAGGTAGAATTCCGGAAGGTTGCCGTAACCTCAACGCCGTTTTCCTGCGTATACGTGATGATCATCCGCGGATCATTCTTTTCGTTTTCAAAGAAGTAATTATGTATCGCCCTCGCTACCTCGCCATAATACATGGCGTTGCCCTTGCCATACGCGATCGTGACATCCTGGATCACTTCTCTCCCTTTGTAACGATCGAGTATAGTTACCAGCCCATAGGCGTCACACTTATTTTCTTCGTTGTTAATATACAAATTGTATTTACCGTTTCCGATGTTCTCTATATAATATTCGACATCAGCGCTCTGCGACACAAATAAATAATAGTATTGTCCTGCCTCAAGTCTGTCCGCATTGGCAATATGGAGCGCAATGGCTTCTTTGGTGTTCGTCACCTCCGCTGTCACATCGGTTTCTGTATCGCCCTGTTCGAGCGTTATCAAAGTGGCCATGCCAATCAACTGGTTCAGCTTTTGCCTGAAGTCAGAATTGAACGCAATCCGGATATCCCAATCGACCTTTGCCGCTGCCCCCGGTTTCGCATCCCTTTTGACTATCACCTTATTATTCAAATCATCTATATCGATCTCCGAACTAAAATCCAGCTCCTGTGCACTCTCTCCCACGGTCAGCTGCGTCGGCTGCGTGTATGTCAGGGTCTGGGTATCTCTGATATTCGGATCGTCCGAATCGACCTTGTCTACCTTCTGGAGCACCAGCTTTCTCTCCTGGTTCGCCTCATCCAGGCAGCTAAGCGCCTTATTCCATACCGTATCCGTCAGCTTCAACTGTTCCTTTCGGCTGATCTGGATCGCCGTAAACTTCTGGTTCTTACTCACATAGTAGTCAAAAATTGCCAGCAGATTCTCGTCTGTCCATTCCATGCCCGCTGAAACCGCTGCAATCTCATCGATCACCAGGGTTTCGCCGTTTATCTCACCGGTGTAGGCCTTCGACCGCAACTCACCCATTGCCGTTTTCTCTTCGCCATCCGGGAGCTGCTCTTCTAAATCCTCGTCAGAGTTTTCCTCTCCCTCTGTCGTTTCATCCTCATCAGGCTGTTCTTCATCCTCACCGGACTGCTGCTCGTCGTCACCGCCGGGCTGCTGCTCGTCATCTTCGCCGGGCTGCTGCTCGTCATCTTCGCCAGGCTGCTGCTCGTCATCACCGCCAGACTGCTGCTCGTCGTCTCCGCCGGACTGCTGCTCGTCATCCCCGCCGGGCTGCTGCTCGTCATCTCCGCCGGACTGCTGCTCGTCGTCTCCGCCGGGCTGCTGTTCGCCGCCGTCCTCCGTAGGGTCTGTCAGACCTGCTTCCGCCCCGGTCTGTGCCGCTCCCATATCTCCTGTGGCCTCCGCCGCATAGCCGGTGACCGGCATACTAAACGCTGTGGTAAACACCATCACCAGCGCAAGCAGACCTGCCAGGATCTGTTTGTGTGTTGCCATGTTTCGCTTTTCCTTCATCCTTTTCCTCCTTTACTTTTCTCTATTCCACCGTAACCGATTTTGCCAGGTTTCGCGGCTTATCCACATCGCATCCCTTGCCTACCGACACATAGTAGCCAAAGAGCTGCAGCGGGATGATCGCCAGCGAATTAGCAAAATAAGGATTTGTTTCCGGAATATAGATCACATAGTCTGCCGCCTTCTCGATCTCCTTATTCTCCTCGCAGGTCACCGCCAGCACAAAGGCGCCTCTCGCCTTCACCTCGACCATATTGCTGATCGTCTTGGCGTAAAGCTCCGGCTGGGTCGAGACTGCCGCCACCAGCGTTCCCTCCTCGATCAGAGAGATCGTGCCGTGCTTGAGTTCACCCGCCGCATACGCCTCCGAGTGGATGTAGGAGATCTCCTTGAGCTTGAGCGAGCCTTCGAGCGAGATCGCGTAGTCGATGCCTCTTCCGATGAAAAATACATCCTTCGCCGCAACATAGCGGTTGGCGAATTTCTGGATCTTCTGCTTGTTGTTCAGAAGCAGCTCGATCTGATCCGGCAGGCACTTGAGGTCGCCCAGCATGGCTGTAAACGTCTCATCGTCCAGTCTGCCCCGCACCCTGCCGAGTTTCATCGCCAGCAGATACAGCGCGATCAGCTGGGCACTGTACGCCTTCGTGGTCGCCACGGCGATCTCCGGTCCTGCCCATGTATACATGACGTTGTCCGCTTCCCGGGCGATCGAGCTTCCCACAACATTGACGATACCGAGCACTCTGGCTCCTCTCGCCTTCGACTCCCGCAATGCCGCCAGCGTATCGGCCGTCTCGCCCGACTGGCTGATGACGATGACTAACGAGCCTTCCTCCAGGATCGGATCCCGGTAACGGAATTCCGACGCCAGATCCACCTCCACGGGGATCCGTGCGAGTCCTTCAATCACATACTTCCCGGTCACGCCCGCATGATAGGCAGATCCGCATGCCACGATATGGATCTTCCGCAGCGCACGGAGCTCTTCGTCCGTCATCTGCAGCTCTTCGATCACGATCTCGTTGTCACGGATCCGGGGCATGAGGGTGTCTGTCACGGTCTTAGGCTGCTCGTACATCTCCTTGAGCATAAAGTGCTCGTAGCCGCCCTTTTCCGCCGCGTTGGCGTCCCATTCGATCGTGACCGGCTCCTTCGTGATCTCCTCCTCATCTACGGTATAGAAGTGCATATGGTCGGCACGCAGGCGCACCACTTCCTGATTGTCCACATAGTAGACCTTCCTCGTATACTTGAGGATCGCCGGTACGTCCGACGCGATAAAGCAGCCGTCCTCGTTCTGTCCGACGATCAGCGGAGAATCTTTTCTCGCCGCAAAGATCTGATCCGGACAGTCTGCAAACAGGATCCCCAGCGCATAGGAGCCTTCCACGCGGTGCAGCACCTTGGTGATTGCCTCCAGCGGATTGCCTTTATAGTAATAATCCAGCATATGCGCCAGCACCTCCGTATCGGTATCCGACACGAACCGGTAACCCTTCTCCGTCATCTTCTGGCGCAGCGCGATATAATTTTCAATGATTCCGTTATGTACCACCATGATCGTCTCATCGGTGTTGAAATGCGGGTGCGCGTTGGTGTCGCTCGGCGCTCCGTGCGTCGCCCATCTGGTGTGGCCAATGCCGCTGAAACCCGGCATGGTCTCCCCGCCTCTTGTCATATTTTCCAGGATCTTGAGTCTTCCGACCGACTTTGTGACGTTGATCTTCTCTCCGTCATACACCGCCATGCCCGCCGAATCATATCCTCTGTATTCCAGCTTCGCCAGTCCGTCCAAAATAATCGGTGCCGCCTGTCTGGTTCCGATATAGCCTACAATTCCGCACATATGAAATTCCTCCTGTTTCTGTTATTCCGTTCCTGCGCCAGCCTTCTCTGCCCGGCTTCATTTCCCCATCTGGCTCCGGTTCTGTCCCTCCCGGCTTCGGTTCCCCGTCTGTCTCTGGTTCTGTTCCGCCTCGGATCTTCCGTAGCCCCTGCTCGCGTCAATGTGGCTGCTCGCCTTCATCCGGTTGTCCTGCGCCCAGTAATCTTTGCTGGATGAGCAGGCAAGCACCAGCTTTGCCGGGAGCTTCTGATAGTGTTTTCCAAGCCAGTAACCCGCATACCTAAAACCGCTCTGGCAGAGCAGGTGCAGGATCTGTCTCCGCTGCTTCTGTTCCTTCAGATGCTCGATCGTTCCCTTGACCAGCCGGATTCCCTCCGACTCGGACGGGTATTTTGCAAAGACCTCCGGGTGATCTGCCTGCGATACGCCCAGGTCAAAATTGCGGTGAAACTGCTGCCGGTTCGTGTAATTGTGCGAATGGATCACCCTCGCCTCCGCAACGTAGGCGATCCCGTAGCCTGCCTCAACTGCCTTCGCCGCGTAGATCATGTCCTCATTAAAGATGGTATGCCTGCAAAATCCGCCTAATGTATCAAAAATGCCCCGGTCGTACGCCGCGCACACATTCGAGCAGAAAAAGGTTTTGACTCCCAGCCGCTCCGTGTCCTTCGCCGTCTTGATCTGCGACTGCTCCGGGTAGTTGAAACCGCGCGTGTATCTCTCGATGACGCCGCTCTGCGTATCCGGGAGCTGTCTTGCGTAGGAAACCGCCGCTTTGTGCTCCTGCAGGGGTTTCAGCAGTTCTTTGATCAGATGCTCGTCCGCGGGTACGGCGTCCTGCGTCATCATCACAAAATACTCTGCCTCCGACTGGTGCACCCCGTCGTTCCGCGTCCTGCCGTGGTCGAACTCCCTCTTGGAGATATGTTTTACCGTAATGTTATGATATTCCTTCAAAAAGGGCGTTCCGTAGATCAGCCTGTCGAAATACTTCTGTTCCGTATTCATAACGATGATCTGATTTGCCGGAACGCTCTGCTTTTCCAGCCGCCTGATCAGCTCGATAAACCTCTGATCAGGCTTATAGGCAGGAATGATAATATCTACTCTGCTCACAGTGCTGCCTCCATCCGTCCGGATTCAAAACAAGGGGCCTGTCAAACAAGCCCCTCCGCTTTTCTCTAACTATTTGAGATATCCATTTGTATCTGCATAAATCTTCTCGCTGCACTTCTTTACCGTCTCGGACGGCTCATAGGATGTGTCGTCGAAAAGGAACTGGTGCAGCCACTTTACATTGTCCTCCAGGCTGACCGGGATAACGCAGGATCCCTTGGATCCGATCGTTCCTGTCGCACGGTTCGACTCCTGCGGGAATCCGGCCGTATCTGAGATATAGTAGGTCGCCACATTGCCCAGCATATCTACAATCTCCGACAGGTCAAAGGAGGTGTACACCTCGCTGAATACCGCGTTGGCTGTCTCCGTCAGCTTCGTCAGGGACGCTTTCTTCGCCTGGTCTGCGACTGCGGAAAGCACTTCTCTCTGTCTCTCGGCACGCTTGAAGTCGTCGCCCGCCGTATAACGTATACGGCAGTAGCCGGTCGCCTGCAGACCATCCAGAAGCTGGTATCCGGTGCTGCTTACCGGCGTGTAGGATCTCTTCAGATCCTCCGCGATACAGAGCTGGTAGTTGTTCAGATGGCTGATCTCCGCGTCGTCCACGTCGATGTAAACACCGCCGAGCGCATCGATCGTATCGGTCAGCCCTGCAAATCCGACCGTTACAAAGTCTGTAATGTTCAGATCCAGGTTCATGTTCAGCATGCTGATCGCCTGCTCCGGTCCTCCCTTTGCATAGGCTGCATTACATTTATTATAGCTGTCATTGCTCAGATTCAGGTAGGTATCACGGTATACCGATACGAGCTTGCACTCTCCGGTATCCTGATTGATGGAAGCGATCATGATCGTGTCGCTTCGCGTGTTCTTCGTCAGCGCGCCGGTGGTGGAATCCACCCCGAACAGGGCGATATTCCGGTAGCCCTTCATGGTCGTCTCCTCCGCCTGCTTGACGGTATCGTTGATGATGATATCTTCCTCATCCAGATTCACCTTGCCGCTCTTTGTCCCGGAGAGCACTCCGAAAAGAACGAACACAGCGATCACCAGGATGATGATCTCCACGCTGAAGATAATGATGCGGTTCCGCTTCTTTCTTGCCTGTTCCTTCCGGCTCATCTTGCCTGCCGGTCTTTTGCCCGAAGGGCTCTTTCCGGACGGTCTGCCTTCCGGCGGTCTGTGTCCGCCAGAGCCTGACGGTCTGCTTCCCGAAGGTCTTGTCCCGGAACCGTTTCTGGAGGCTCCCGAAGGTCTCGCCCCCGATGCGCTCTTTCTTGCTCCCGCGCTTCTGCTGCTATTTGCTGAAGAGGGTCTTTTTTTAGGCCTTATCTCTTCCTCGTAGTCGTCTTCATAATGCTTTGCCATATTACCTTACGCTCCCTTAAATCTTCTGTTTCACGGCATAAACATCCCTTGTCCGTCTTCTGCCGAATAAGCATATTTTCTCACACCTTTATCCAAAAGGCAAGTTATACCAGTCATTATCTTTCTTAGTATTTCTTTAATACGCATTTTTATTGATAAATCCGGTAAAAAAAGTCATCAAAATTATTTTGACATCGAACGAGATCGTCCAGTTTTCTATATAGAAGATATCGTACTCGATCCGCTTCTTGATCGAGGTGTCGCCACGGTAGCCATTCACCTGCGCCCAGCCGGTCAGCCCCGGTCTTACCTGGTGCTTCACCATGTACCTTGGGATCTCTTCCTTGAACTTATCCACAAACTGCGGCCGCTCCGGTCTTGGACCGACCACGCTCATATCGCCTTTCAGGATATTGAAAAGCTGCGGCAGCTCGTCGATGCTTGTCCGGCGAAGCAGCTTGCCGATCTTCGTCACACGCGGGTCGTCGCGGGTTGTCCACCCTTTGACCTCCTCCGTGCTCTGCTGCACCTTCATCGTGCGGAATTTGTACATCTTAAAAGGCTTGTTGTGCAGTCCGATCCGCTCCTGCTTAAAGATCACCGGACCCTTGGAGGTCAGCTTGATCAGGATCGCCGACAGAAGCATGACCGGCGAGGAGACAACAATCGCCACCACTGCGATCACCAGATCCATCAGCCGCTTGATGCACCAGTTGAGGGTGTTGGACAGCGGCACATACCGGATATTGACCACCGGCAGTCCCATCAGGTCTTCCGTGTACGGACGGCTCGGGAACAGGCTGTTGTAATCGGGGATGAACTTTGTATGCACGCCCGACTTCTCGCACATATCCACAATATGCTCCAGATTGTCATAGTCTGCCAGCGACAGCGTGATCGCGATCTCGTCGAGCTTGTTTTCCGGCAGGATGTAAAGCAGGTTCCCGATGGAGCCGATCACCTTCACACCCTGGTACATCGTCCCCGCCGGCACGTGGTCGTCCAGAACGCCCCGCACCACATAGCCCCACTGTGGGTTCGAATTGATCCTTTTGATATATTCCTCCGCCGCGCGCGAATAGCCGACCAGCAGAATGTATTTCAGATTGTAGCCCTTTTCACGGAAATACCGCAGGAGCATTCTGAGCAGCAGCCTTCCGATCGAAGTCAGCGTAATGTTCAGCACATAGAAGATCGCCATCATCGAACGGGAGAAGTGCACCTGCGAGATCAGATACCAGCCTGCCATCAGCAGGATCAGACCGACTGTGTTCGCCTGGATGATATTGATCACTTCATATCTGCGCACGGTCGTCCGCTTGGGCGTATAGAGATTAAACGAATAGTACAGGATCAGATAACCCGGCACGATCACGATCAGCATCTCAAAATATGTGCGCATAGAAAGAACACCGACAGTCTTGTCGATGTCCGAAAACGGGCTGGCAAATTTTAAATACCACGCCAGCATATAAGATAACGCAATGATGATCGCATCAAATACGACATGCAATCTGTTAAAAACCTTCTGATTGTCTTTTATCATAACCGCTGCCTCTGCATGGATCCTGCCTCATTTTGCATGGCTCTGAATCAAATAAAGGAAACAAATGATTGTTCTTATTTTACCTTATTTTAGTCAAAAATACAACAAATATATTCTTCCAGAGCACAAGCTGGATCCGCAGATAATGCGGGAGGTTTTTCATCCGGAAACGCACCTTGTGCGCCCTGCCTTCCCGCGATGCGCACAGGGCGAAGCCTCTGCCAAGTCCCCGCACGTATGTCCCGCCCAGTCCTTTTCCCGTAAAGAACAGTGTTTTCGCCAGAAAGCCGGCCAGCAAAAACGGCAGGTTTAACAGGATCTGTAGAAACGGCATATTTTTATAGACCAGATAGATGCTGTTCTTAGAACTTAAATCTACTTTAAATTTGTTGTAGCGTGATCCGGTAGAGCCGCTTCCCGCATGATAGACCACTGCCTCCGGCGCGTACACATTGCGGTAGCCGTGTATCTGTGCGCGGTAGCCCAGATCGATATCCTCCAGATAGGCAAAATGATTTTCGTCAAGCGCTCCGGTGCGCTCCAGAAGCTCCCGCCGGAATATGGACGCACCGCCGCAGGCTGCAAAGATACCGCGGCTCTGCTGATACCTCTCCACCGGTCTGTCCTTGCCGCGTGCAAAAGCCCAGCCCAGCGCACAGTATTCATCCCCGGCGTCATCGATCCGCTCCGGATGGTAGAGATTCCGCATCTGTGCCGACGCGGAAAAGATCCGCTCATCCGCATCCATCGTGCGCTCCAGTGCCTTCACAAAGCCCGGTTCGATCTCTGTATCGTTGTTCAATAAAATAACATATGTTGTCTTACTATTTTGGATCCCGAGGTTGACCGCACCGCAAAACCCCCGGTTTTCGGCAAGGGCAATGCACTCCGCCTCCGGGAACTTCTCCTGCACCAGTTCGCAGCTCCCGTCGGTCGATCCGTTGTCGACGACCAGAATGTGCGCATCCTCTCCGCGCAGGGAGAGCAGACACTTTTCCATAAACTTTATTCCGTTGTAATTGGGTATGACTATCGTTGACCGGCTCATGTGTTCCCTCGTTTTTCTACATTCTGTCTATCTGCTCTGCGTCGCAGGCGTTTCACTACAGGCTCCGGCTGACGCCCGGATCCCATACCACCAGATACCCCGCGTCGGCCGCCGCCGCACAGAGCTTCCGGCTCAGATCCCGGTAGCCCGCCTCGTCGCAGCTCAGACCGGTGAGATCCGCGCAGATTGTCTTGATCCTGCCTTTGCCGACCTCTTTCTCCCGGTAGACAAGTCCGGTCAGCTCCCGGTACACCCCCCACAGCTCCTCCCGCACGCGCAGGCAGCGGATATCCACGGTACAGCAGTCCTGCACAAGCGACGCCCGGTGGGTGCTCCCGCCGCTGTACTCCTTATGCAGTCCCTGATATGGGCACATCCCTTCTCTGTCATAGATCCCGCCGCAGATATGCCCGCGCGGATCCAGAAGCCTTCCTCCGACGATCCCGACGTCCTCACGTACAGCCAGCAGATCCGGTTCGTAGACTACCCGGTAAAATCCCAGATGAAGGCTGTTTTCCACCATCGCCTTCCATCCCTGAAGGCGGCAGAAGTCTGCAAGTGCCCGCCGTCCGGCTTCGTAGGCGTAGCTCTTGCTCGCCGTGTTCTGCGCCGTGGACGCCGCATGGCAGCGCCAGTGATACAGCACCTCGGGCACATGGACGATCTGCCTGGCAAGCTGTGTCGGCGGCATCGTGTGCAGCAGCCGCTGTACCACGCGGAGCACCAGATCATAATCCTGCGCTCCGTCATACTCCTTCCGCAGGAGAAGGCTTTTCATGCGTTCTGCCTTTACTGCCATAAAGTGACAGATATAATTGTTGGACAAAATCAAATCAAGATTAAAGTTTTCTTTTCGATTTGGCTGAAAGCAGACTCCGGAATCGCTGTCGTACTTGTCCTCATCCGAGTACAAAAGCTCCGGCGCCGTCCCGTTCTGCATGGCTTTCTTTACCGCCTCCGCCATCCGGTAAAGGGCGTCCGGCGTCAGCAGATCGTCATGGTCGAGTAGCGCGATATAGTCCCCGGTCGCCTCCCGGATCCCGGCGTTCGTATTCTCTGCGATACCGTCGTTTTTCGCAAGTCTCAGATAGCGGATCCTTCCGTCTCCCCGCTCCGCCATATAAATGTGCGCCTCTTTTTCCACCCGGTCCGTGCCACTGGCGTCTACGAGAAGCAGCTCCCAGTTCGGGTAGGTCTGTGCGCATACGGAATCGATCATTTCCCGCAAAAAGCCCTCGTCCGTCTCATAGGTCGGCACCACGATGCTGAAAAGCCACGGCATTTCCGCCGCTTCCCTTCTCTGTGCCTCCAGCGTCTCCCTCTGCGGCGCAAGGTACACGTAGGTATCTTTTTTTTCCTCCTCGATCCGCTCTTTCGCGGCGTAGAACGCGTGCCGTACCCCGTTTTTCTTTAGATAAAGGATGGTCTTATTCACATTGCTCCATTTCAGGATTTTCACGTTGGACACCTCCCCTGCTCTGTCGTCCGTTCTCCGGTTTCTGCCATGAAAACAGAAATCGCCCTGCTTGCCGCAGGGCGACCGTTTTCATCTGGAATTAAAGGTATGCTTTCAGATCCTCTGTCAGCTTGTTCAGCTTCTGTTCTGCATCTTCCAGGCTGGTTCCTTTCACACCCATGTAGAATTTGATCTTGGGCTCTGTTCCGGAAGGACGTGCACAGCACCAGGAATCGTTTGTCAGGTCAAAGTACAGAACGTTGGACTGCGGAAGTCCAGTCTCTCCCTCTGCGCCTGTCTCCAGATTCCTGGTCTTTCCTGTATTGTAATCGCGAAGCTCTTTTACCTTGAGGTCGCCGAAGTTCTTCGGCGGGTTGCTTCTGAGCTTGTTCATGATCTCTTCGATCTGCTTTGCACCGTCGATGCCCTTCATGGTAATCGCATACTGGCTCTCTTTGAAGTAGCCGTATTTTTCATACAGTCTGATCATCTGATCCCAGACGGTTCTGCCGTTCTTCTTGCACCATGCAGCCATCTCACACAGGCACATAACCGCTACGACAGCATCCTTGTCTCTTGCGTGCGTACCTGCCAGGCAGCCGTAGCTCTCCTCCAGACCAAATACATAGTGGTTCGAGCCGCTCTGCTCAAAGAACTTGATCTGCTCTCCGATGTATTTGAATCCTGTCAGGACTTCGATAAATCTTACTTTGTAATCCTCTGCGATCGCACGCGCCATATTTGTGGTAACGATCGTTGTGACAAGCGCCGGGTTCTCCGGCATCGTTCCGGTCGCAGTTCTCTCTCTGAGGATGTACTCTGCGATCAGCATACCGGACATATTTCCGGTAAACGGAACATACTCGCCCGATTTGGTATCCAGCGCATAGATTCCCAGTCTGTCCGCATCGGGATCCGTTGCCAGCACGATGTCTGCCTGCTTCTCCTTAGCGAGCTTGAGCGCCAGCGTAAATGCCTTGGGATCTTCCGGATTCGGGTATTCCAGCGTTGTGAAGTTCGGATCGGGCATCTCCTGCTCCGGTACGACATACACATGCCTGAAGCCAAGCTCGGAAAGGATTCTTCTGACCGGCACATTTCCGGTTCCGTTGAACGGAGAGTATACGATCTTGATATCCTCTGCCATCTCTTTGATGACATCCGGGTGGATGATCTGCTTTTTCAGCTCTTCCATATATCTGTCGTCGATCTCTTTTCCGATCACGGTGTACAGACCTGCCTTGATCGCCTCATCCTTGTCCATGGTCTTTACGGTATGATAATCGGTCACGTTGTTGACCTCTGTGATGATCTCTTTATCTCTCGGAGCGGTTACCTGCGCGCCGTCCTCCCAGTAGCACTTGTAGCCGTTGTATTCCGGCGGATTGTGGCTCGCCGTGATGACGATACCGGAGATACACTTCAGCTCGCGCAGGGCGAAGGAAAGCTCGGGCGTCGGTCTGAGCGAATCAAACACGTAAGCCTTGATCCCGTTTGCTGCCAGGCAAAGCGCCGCTACATCTGCAAATTCCGGAGACATTCTTCTGGAATCGTAAGCGATCGCAACACCCTTGTCCTGACCTCCCTGCTTCTTGATATAATTTGCCAGTCCCTGTGTCGCCTTGCGCACAGTGTATATGTTCATACGGTTGGTTCCGGCGCCGATCACTCCGCGCAGACCGCCGGTTCCAAATGCCAGATCCTTATAGAATCTGTCCTCTATCTCTTTTTCATCGTTTCTGATCGCCAGAAGCTCCTGTTTGGTCGCCTCGTCGAAGTAAGAGTCCTCTAACCAGAAGTTAAACTGCTCTTTATATCCCATACTGATTTTCCTCATTTCTGCGCACTTTTTTGCTCTCAGACTCTGCCCCCGGTGCACTCAGGGCGCAGACCGTTTAACCGTGATTATTTTACCATACAAATCCGGTTCCCGCAAACCTATTTTCTTGTTTTGCGACGCTTTTTACTCCCTGTCTGCCATCTGCGGCAAACGGCGAATGGACACGCGCACGCCCGCCATCGGCAAAAGAACGGCTTTTCCTGCCGGGATCAGATGTCGGTCCGCAGGGCAAAATCGCTGCGATCCAGCGAAAAGTTCGGATTGTAATACGGATCGCCCTTGTCCAGAAGCTCCTTCCATCTGGCGCGGAACGCCTCCGACTCCCGGTTGTAGCGCTGTGCCTTTTCCCCCTGATCATCCAGTCCTCTGGACACCGACTCATAGTGGTAGAGCTCGGCAAACGGGGTAAAGACGTTCAGATATCCTGCTTTCCAGGCACGGATGCACAGGTCCACATCGTTGAGGGACACGGCAAAGCTCTCATCAAGGCCGCCCAGCTCTTCAAAAAGCGATCTACGCATCATCAGGCACGCACCCGTCACTGCCATGACATCCTGGGCGTAGCACAGCCGCCCCATATATCCCAGATTATTGCTGCTCACCCGGTAGTGGCTGTGTCCTGCCGTCCGGTGCGCACCCAGCCCGAGCACAACGCCCGCATGCTGGATCGTGTTGTCCTCATAGTACAGCTTCGCGCCAACCGCGCCGACGTCGCTCCGCTGCGCGTACATCAGCAGCTCTTCCATCCAGTCAAGCGTGATGACCTGCGTATCGTTGTTGAGCAGCAGCACATACTCTCCGGTCGCATGCCGTTCTCCAAGATTATTGATCGCAGAATAGTTAAAGTCCCCCTCATAGGTCACGATGTGGATGTCCGGGTTTTTCTTCAGCTCCTCGTAGTAGGCGAAGATTTCATCCGTCACGCTGTTGTTCTCCACTACGATGATCTCGTAATTGTCGTAGGTGCTCTTCTCCGTGATCGAGGTGATGCATCTTTTCAGATCATCCAGATGATCTTTGTTGGGTATGATAATGGAAATCTTCGGATTTCCCAGGATCTCATACTTGATCCGGAAGATCGTCTCAAACGCCTTGGTCGAGGTGATCTCAAAGTTCTCCCAGCCCTGTCTGCGCAGGTGATCCGCCACCGCTCCCTTGGCGGCGTCGATGGCGTAGCTCTTTGCGTTGATGTCCGAAGCAACGCTTCCCGCGTGCGACCGCCAGTAGTACAGCAGCTTCGGCACATGCACGACATGCTCTGCCCGCGAGGTCAGACGCAGGATCATATCGTGATCCTGGCTGCCGTCAAACTGGGAGCGGAACAGCTCCGTTCCATCCAGCAGGGTTCTCTTAAACGCGCTGAAATGGCAGATATAGTTGTTGGCGCACAGATTGTCCGGCGCAAAGTCCGGCTTGAAATGGAGCGTGATCATATCGTCGATGCTCTTATTGCCATGGAAAGTCGCCTCGTCGCAGTAGATATAGTCTGCGTTCTGCCCGCAGATCGCCTTCATATATTCATACAGCACGCTCGGATGGAGCACATCGTCGTGATCGAACAGGGCGATATAGTTGCCGCGCGCCATGGAAAGACAGGCGTTGGTGTTCCCCGAAATGCCCTCGTTTTTCTCCAGTTTTTCATAGGAGATCCGCCCCGCCGTATCCGCGTTGGCATACTCCCGGCAGATCCTCCCCACCTCTTCGTGGGCATCGTCCGAGCCGTCCGCCAGACAAAGCTGCCACTTCTCGTATGTCTGCGCAAGGACCGATTCGATTGCCTGCCGCAGGAACTTCTCCGGCGTATTGTAGAGAGGCACCAGAATACTAAAAGTGACATCTGTGTCAAATTTAGTTTCCCGCTGTCTCCTTGCCTCCTCCGCGTCCGGGAAGCTCGCCTTCCCATACCGGGCGCGCGCCTTTCTCTCGATGCTCTTGCTCTGCAGTTTTCTGACGATCCCCTTTATGCTGCCGTAATATCCCAGCCGTTCTCTTGTACGCTGCAGCCAGTGAATGGCGTCCCGCAGAGGCTTCGACAGCTTCCAGAGTCCGCTCCCCTTGATCCTTGTAAGGCGCGCCGTCAGATCGGCATTTTTCTGCTGCGCCTGATCCAGCTTGCCGCTTAGGATCTCCTCCTTCTGCCGCTCGCGCTCGTAGGCCTGTCTGTAATGTCTGAGTCTGTCCTGCCGGCTCATTTCGTCTTTTTCTCTCTGCTCCACGTCTTCTTCCACCTTCGTCGTTTCCTTTTCGTTCCTCACTCTACCCGCAGGGTCTTGTCCGACCATGCCAGAAAGCCGCCTTTGCCCGCGCCGCTCTGCGCAAGCATGCCGACCCGGTACTCTCCCGGCTCCAGATCCTTCTTCAGGACGCGCAGGACAAAGCCCGCCAGCCCCACGTGTTTCTCCATCGGCAAGATCTTCTCCACGTCTTTCCGGTTCCAGAGTGCCGGGTCCGCCTGATAGAGCACGCCGTCCGCCCTCTGCAAAAGCAGCTTCCGCTCAAACGCCGCATTGTCCGCTCCCGGAAGATAGCTCCAGCCCATGATCCACAAAATATCCGGCTCATCCAGATAGATCTTGTGCTGCGGCTCTGCCCGGTCGACGGTCAGCCGGAGCATTTCCTCTTTCCGGCGCTTCAGCTGCTTCGGATCGATCCGCTCCGGCTTCACGGTCGCAAGCTGCTGCTCATGTGCAAACTGGAAGGCGCAGCGGTAGTCTGACGCATTGCCGATCAGCGCTTTGCTGTAAAAAGGATCCTTTCCTTTAAATAACAGATGTTTTTCATATAATCTGTCCTTCTCCGCCAGCAGTCGCTTCCATTTTTCTCCGTCCTGCTCGTCCAGTCCCCGGCTCAGCGATTCATGGTGATAGAGCACCGCGTCGTTGCGGAGCACGTTGTAATAACCTGCTTCCAGCAGCTTAAAGCACAGATCCACATCGTTATAGGACACCGCCATGGTTTCATCCATGCCGCCCACCTGCTCATACCTGTCCTTCGCGACCAGCAGGCAGGCACCAGTGACTCCCGCCATATCGTAGCTTACCCGGTTGTGTCCGTAATAATAATCTCTGTCGTCCAAAAAGGTGATGAGCTTGTGCGACGGCCCGATCGGCAGGTTTGTGATCCCCGCGTGCTGGATGCGCTCGCTTCCCGCATACCACAGCCGCGCTCCCACAGCGCCCGTGTGGGGCTGCAGCGCCTGACCGACCATCCGGTCTAACCAGCTCTCCTCGATGATCTCAATGTCGTCGTTCAAAAACAGAAAGAGATCTCCAGCAGCCTTCGATGCGCCGAGATTGCACATCTTTGAGAAATTGAACGGCATCTCTTTATAAATATAATGAAAACTTAATTTCCCTTCTCGTTCCTGATCTGTCCAGAGTTTTTCCAGCTTTTTGCGCAGTTCTCTCTCTGCCTTCCGGCGGTTTTCTGCACTGCTTCCATTATCAACGATCACAAATTCCACGTTGGCATATGCGGTCTTTGTCAGGAAAGACACCAGACAGTTCTCCAGAATGTCCGGGTGATCCTTGGACGGAATGATGACCGATACCAGAAAATGGGTCTGATCCGTACTTCTGCTGTTCATCGCCCGGTTGCAGCGCTCCCTTCCGGAGATCGCCGTATCATACACCACATGGTAGATCCCCGGATCCGGTCCCTCCTGTAAGAAGGCGCGGATCCCCCTGCGGGAAAGCGCCTCCTGTCTGACCGCAAGACAACTCTCCCCTGCGCCGGTCAGATACTCTCCCGCCTCCAACGTCTCTTGCAGATGCCTTCTCGCGTTCGCAAAGCTCTCTTCCTCTCCGTCCGGGAGCCTGTACTCCTGATGAAAAAGAACCGCATCGATATGTCCGATCTTGACCGGCTCCTGGAACACGCCAGGTATCACATGCAGACTGTCCCACCGGCTGTTTTCCTCCAGCCGCAGGCAGAGATCATAAAATACCGCATCCGTGTCCTTTCCCTTACCAGCCTCCACAAGGCGTGTCAGTCCCGTCCGCTCTGCCAGCTCTGTCCTCACTGCGACAAGATGGCCCATACAGTTAAAGGACAACAGCGTGTCCGGCGAATAGCAGGGCTTCATCCACGGCTCCATCCGATGCTGCACATTTTTCCAGTAAAAATCTTCGTCCGGATAAGCGAGCAGGCAGTCCGGGTAGTTGTTAAAATATGTTTTAACTTTTTCGTCAGTATTTGTGGCAAGGAAACCTTTTCCGTAACCAACAAGAAGAAGATCCGTATCCGGCACCGGAAGGATCCAGATCCCGTCCTCTTTCTCTCCGACCGGGACAGCGGCTTCTATCGTTTCCTCCCCTTCCATCTGTCTGATCCATTGCAGATAGGGATCCTGCTGTCTTTCCAACTCCTGCGTGTATGCGGATAGATCGGCTTCGGACGGCTGTTCCTCCAGCGCCTGTCTCCTTCTCCTGCCGATCCCGTCCGTCAGATGGTTCCATTTTCTGACCGGAGCCGTGATCTTCCAAAACGGGCTGCCACAGATCCGGTTGACCTTCTGTTCCAGCTCTCCCTGCTTTGTCTCCGCCTCCGCCAGCTTTGCCGCCAGCATATGATTGTGTCGTTTTTGTCTCTCATAAGCCGCTTCATAAAAAGAAGCCCAATCCTTTTCTGTCTGTCCGCTCATCTCTATACCCGCCAAGTCTGTACTCTCGGTTTCCTCTTATTCTTTCTCTTGATATCCTCTACCGTTGTCAGCGGAAGCCGTGTGACTTCCATCGCGATCTGCAAAAGATTCTCTTCATAGTCGGGACTGTCCAGCCCTTTGGTGATCACGCAGATCTGGGGATCCTCCGTCAGGAATCCGTACGTGTTGCGGCTGATCTTAAAGCCGTTGGTCTTTACCTTAAATCCACGGTACATCGCGCCGAATCCATTCCATCTGATGTCATCGATGTAGACGATACAGTAGTCGCTGCAGGGATCGATCCGCACTGCATCCCTTCCCTTCGGCACCGGAATGTGCAGCAGGATCCGCCCGGTCGGCAGCGTGGACATCACGATCTCCGGGTCTGCATCCACAAAGACGGAATGATCTTCGCTGAATCCGCTGCCCGTGTCCTCATAGATCTGGATCCGGCTCCGGCCCGTCGCCAGATCTGCCTGCCGCTTGCAGAAGGTCTCCAGCGTGTAGACCGGGTTTCCGATGAGCTCGCGCATCTGCGCCATCGACTTTCTCTTACCGGTCACATACTCCTGAAACTCCTGCTCCCGGTAGCGGTAATCCTCCGCCAGATAGCCGCTGACGCCCACCATCTTGTCACAGACCGCGGTCACATCGCACCTCCGCGCCGGGTCCTCCAGATAAAAGCAGTTCATGGCGCGGAAAGCCACTTCATCGCTCTTGATATCCTCCTCAAACGTCCACTCGTAATCGATCGCCGTCCATTTCTGCCGGATCAGCGTGTCCACGTCAGGGATTCTCTGCCCCCCGTCCTTCGGCTGTTCTATGATAATATTGGAAAAGATCAGATCATAATCTTTCACGTTTGCCTCTTCGTTATAAGAAACCCTTTCCAGATAGGAGGCAAACAGCTTACCGATCTCCTCCTTCGCCCCGCGCGCGATCAGATCGTCCATGACCTCTGCCAGCGTCAGGCCTTCCAGATATTCCAGTTCCACATAGGGAGCGCCGTTGCGATCCTCTTTCAACTCACAGCGGTTCATCGTCAGCGGACAGCCCTCATAGCGGGCAGTCAGCTTCTCATACCACTCCCGGATGCTTCGGATATGCGGCCACGACTCTTTTGATAACGGGTGTTTTTCTATGCATTTCTGCCCGCTGACCGGATCCTCTGCCAAAACTGTCCGTATCTGGTACGCAACGTCCCTGTCGTTCGAGTATTTGACATACGTTTCCTTCATCTCCGGCCCAAGGATCATCAGGTAGGAATTGGAGAACAGTGGAAACTTTTCTTCCTTAATAATGGTATCGAATACCTTCTTCTCGTCGAACAGAAGCAGCCTGTCCCTGTCAAAGTTGCGCAGATTGCTGCACAGCTCTCCCTGCACCGGAAGCCGTCTGTCCGAATAGATGCAGGTCGGGAACTTGTAATCCGGGTAAGGGTAATACATCTGTATCTCCTCAAACCCGCAGCTTCTGGCGATCGCCTTCAGTCCGTCCCCCGTAAAGGTTCTGGCAGGGCCGCCCTCCGGATAATCCTCCAGACCGCTGAAGTATTTTCCCACATGGTCTTCCCTGCAGCCTGCCCAGTATTTTAGGCCAAACTTGTTCTCTATCGCGATCGCAATGTGGCCGTCCTTCTTCAGATGTCGTCCGATTATCTTCAAAAAATCCTCATAGGGATTCTCGGATTCCAGATAGGACTGCCCATATTCAAAGACGCCGATCAGACAGATCAGATCATAGTCCTGCGCCAGATCCGGCTCCACATCCTGAAAGTTTCCTATATGAATGGTGATATTGTCATATTCCTGATGCCGGTATGCGTTGATCGAGCTTCGCTTCTTCGAAAGATCGACGCAGGTCACTTCCTGCGCTTTTCTTGCAAGCGCTCCCGTGATGGCACCGCACCCCGAACCGATCTCCAACACCTTCATCTCCCGGGTGATCGGCAGCCATTCCACAATATTTTCCCTGAGGGGCGAGAGATGATAAAGGATCGGCCAGCTCGCCTTCTCCTCTATGATCTTCGGAAATTCCGCCGAAGAATGGTTCTTTACGATGTCCAGGATCTCATCCTCCACCTCGCCGTCGCAATACCGGTCCTCTCCCGGATAGTGTCTGAGATCCATCCGGATCTTCCCAATGATGGAAATATAATCCTGATTATATAATTCTACCTGTTTTCTTTCATGCAACTTTTCCTGCATAATTCTCCCTTCGTCCACTTTCACACAATCTTGTCCGTTTTTACTGTTATTCGATAGTGATTACCGAATTCATATCATAAAACCCTACGGTATCCTTGTCTGAGATGACCGTCAGGTTCAAGACATCATAAAGTCTGTGATACACTGTAAAGTCATTGTTTTCATAGCCTGTCACGCCAAGCGAGAGCAGATAATCGCCGCCCTGCAGGTCCATATTCTGGGTAAATGTGATCGTTTTTTCATCTCCCGCCTCGACCGACTCCAGAAACGCTTTTTCGAACATGGTGTTGGTTCCGGTAATCTCTGTTCCCCTTACATTTTTAATCGTAAAGGCAAAAATGGGCGCCTGAATCTTTTCCTTCATTTCCACTTTCATATGGATCGTGAATTTTCCGCCCTTCAGGATCGCGGAAGTGCGGATTCCCTTGTCGTCCGTAATATAATATTCGGTGATCAGCGCCTTTTTGGAGCCATATTCCAAAAGCTCCGGGTTCTCTGCGTTTCCACCGCCCGGCTGTCCTTGCGCCGTGCCTGCCGCAAGCGCTTTGCTGGCGTCGACTCCCTTTGCCGCCATGCTTCTCAGCTCCTCGTCGTCCAGAAGCCGCTCCGTCTCCTGCGCAGGAGCCACATACTGCCCTACCAGCACCTGCTTGTAGGTGTCGATCATCGTTTTCGGATCGCCCTCTCCCAGCTTTGTTCCCTGATTCAGAAGCACCACGCGGTCACAGTATTTGCTGATACTCCCCAGGTCGTGGCTTACAAATACGATCGTCTTGCCCATCGCCTTGAACTCTTCAAACTTATGGTAGCACTTTGCCTGGAAAAAGACGTCTCCCACCGACAATGCCTCGTCCACGATCAGGATCTCCGGATCGATATTGATCGCCACGGCAAAGGCAAGCCGCACGAACATTCCGCTGGAATAGGTCTTGACCGGCTGGTACACATACTCGCCGATATCTGCAAACTCCAGGATCGCATCCATCTTTTCATCGATCTCCTTCTTGCTGAAACCGATCATCGTCCCGTTGAGGTAGATGTTTTCAATGCCGTTATATTCCATATTGAAGCCGGCGCCCAGCTCGAGCAGTGCGGAGATCCTTCCGTTTACCGTCACGCTGCCCCTCGTCGGGTTCAGCACGCCGGTGATGATCTTGAGGATCGTGGATTTTCCGGAGCCGTTGGTTCCAATGATGCCCACGCACTCTCCCTGCCGGATGCTCATGCTGATCCCTTTCAGGGCATGATACTCCGTATGCCGCTTACCGCGTCCCAGTCCGAGCGCCTCTTTCAGCCGGTCAGAAGGCTTGTCATACAGCTTATAGATCTTTTCTACGTTGTCTACCTGAATTGCAATGTTTTCACTCATCGTCCTATATCCTTACCGCAGCGCGCCTCTCTACAGCACATCTGCAAAATGAACCTTCATTTTCCGGAATACCAGCGTTCCGATACAGAACATGCTGATCGTAAAGATCCAGAAATAAGTAGAGGAATAGAAATGTTCCCAGAACCACACCTTCTCGTAGATAGCGCTCCGATAGCCATTTACGATATAAACGAGCGGATTCAGCTTGAACAGCGTCTTCATATTATCGGTCTTGAGCATCGTAATGCTCCACAGGATCGGCGTCGCCCACATCCCGATCTGGAGCGCGATATTGATGATCTGCTGCAGATCCCGGATAAAGACCACCAGCGCGCAGGTCATATAACTCATGCCCAGCACCAGCAGGAACAGGCAGATGCTGTAATAGATGATCTGCAATGTATAGACGCTCGGATAATACCCGTAGCCGATGGAGACAAGCAGCAGCACGACCACAAAAAAGACGTGGATAAACGTGGCTGCGATCACCTTGATGATCGGCAGGATACTGATATTGAACACGACCTTCTTGACCAGATAATCATACTCCACCAACGCCATCGTCCCCTGCGTGATCGCCTCCGAAAAGAAAAACCACGGCACAAGTCCGGCGGTCAGATACAGCACGTAAGGTACTTCCAGTCCGCTTGCCACCATCTGACTCCGGGTATCAAACACCTTGTCGAACACGATCCAGTACATTACCACGGTCACCACCGGCTGTACCATCGCCCAGACGATCCCCAGATACGATCCGGCGTATCTTTTCTTGAAGTCGTTCTTCGCCAGCTTCCAGATCATCTTGCGGCTCTGCCACAATTCCACCGGCGTTGTGATGATCCGCTCGGAATAGATGCTGAATATGATGCAGGTAAATGCAATCAGCACGCAGCCGCTGACCTTTTTCATCCGCTCCGTGACCTGATCTGCCAGCGGATTGTGATGCTGGATCAGCACAAATGCCAGGATCAAACCAAGCCCCCAGAATATCGCTATCGCTGCGGGCTTAGAGATCCACCTCTTTTTCTTTTTTTCCTTTTTTTCGCTATTATCGCCCATGTTTCCTGACCTTTATATCCTAACGGTATTTCTCTGTAAATGCCTTGATGCCGTCCCACTTCTGATCCTTGTCCGACATAATCAGTTCCGTTCCCTCCGGGATCGGCCAGTCGATTCCGATCGCGGGATCGTTCCAGATGATGCCGCCCTCGTCGTTCGGATGATAGAAGTCCGCGCACTTGTAGGCAAATTCCGCATAATCAGAGAGGACAAAGAATCCGTGCGCGAAATCCTTCGGGATGAAGAACTGCTTCTTATTTTCTGCCGACAAAAGCACGCCGTGCCACTTTCCGTAAGTCGCCGAGCCCTTGCGCAGATCGACCGCCACATCGAACACTTCTCCGCTCAGCACGCGCACCAGCTTATCCTGCGGATACTGGATCTGGAAATGCAGTCCTCTCAGCACTCCTTTGGTCGAGGAGGACTGGTTGTCCTGCACGAAAATCTGATCGATGCCCGCCTCTTTATAATCATTATAATTGTAGGTTTCCATGAAATAACCCCTCGAGTCTCCGAAAACCGTCGGCGTAATTACCTTCAATCCTTCAATTTCGCATGTTTCCACTGTTATCTTACCCATTTTTCCTCCTATTCACGTGTCTACTGTGTCGGAACATTGCCCGCATTGCCATTGACTACGCCGGAATATCCCCCGGCGTTCGCCGCATGGTTGACACTTGTGTCAATTTTCATATAACAAACATCCAGATCGACGTCGGTCAGAATTCCCGGCACCGTTCCTCTGGAAGTGTACTGCCACATATGGTAATAGCCGTCATAGGACGGGATCTCGCTGTATTCGGCAAGCCAGGTATTGTAGTCCGACAGTGCCTCACTGTCCAGTTCGTCCTCCAGCCAGCCCTTTGCGGCACATATACCCGTCTCGTAACCAGCCGCCGAAACCGTCTTTAGGAACGCTTCCGCGATTCTTGTCCGGTCCTCGCCGTCCAGTCTCTTTGTCCTCGTGGATGCGCTCACCGGTCCGCACTTTAAAAAGACCGGATAGTCCACATCGTATTTGCGGATCAGTCCCAGTACCATGCTGGCTTCCTCAACCGCCTCTGTCTCCGACACGGCCTGCGTCTCAAAGAAGATGCCTACCGGGATCTCCTGCCCCAGCGCGCTTTTTATATTCTCTTCATAGCGGGAATCCTCCACCAGAACTCCGGTTGCTGTTCCCCGGTAACCGCAGCGGATCATCGCAAAGGACACGCCCGCCTCTTTTACCTGCTTCCAGTCGATCTCTCCGTTGTGCTCGGATACGTCGATCCCGGTCTTTCCCGCCGTCGATGCGGTCTGCAGTCTGGTATTCTCCGTTCCGTCTGCATCCTCTGCCGCCTGATTCAGGAAGCTGTCCTCCTTTTCGGCCTTGACATCCTTTTTCTGCCGGATCAGATAATCTACGTAATCCAGCTTCTTATATTCCAGCTCATCCTTCACCTGTATCGTGGTGATCGAATCCGGAACGCTATAGCCCTCCAGTTCCTTCAGGGAAACGCTGTACTCGCCCGGCTTCAGCTGATCGATATAAATGATCCCGTCCTCGTCCTCGTCCGTGTACTCGCCCACGCCCTGAAGCTCTACCGTAAACGCCGCGCCCTCCGCAAGCTCTCCTACGCTGTTCTCTATAAAGATGTAGAGATCCCCCGCCGCCGACGCCGCCGTCATGGACACCCTTTTGCCCGAATACATCTCGATGCTCTTAAATTTCACCTCCGGATCAAAAAAGGTTTCATCGCGCACGAAAGCAGACAGATCATTTCCTATCTGTCCGCCATCCTCCATACCCGGTGTCTGCTCCGACACCTCCGTCTGCTCTGCCGTCCCGATACCCAGCTTCTTCTTGACCGTATCCAGATTCGAGAAAACGATCACCGCCGCCAGCACCAGAAACATGCCGATCATCGAAAGCATCGCTCTTCTTATGCCTTTAGAGCCCATTTGCTACCTCTACCATGTACTGGCCATACGCCGTTTTCATCAGCGGCTTTGCCAGCTCCAACAGTTGTTCTCTTGTGATAAAGCCTCTCTTGTACGCGATCTCCTCGATGCAGGAAATGTACAGCCCCTGTCTTTTCTGGAAGGCAGCCACAAAGTCTGCCGCATCCAGCAGGGCGTCGTGATTGCCGGTATCCAGCCATGCAAAGCCTCTTCCCAGCGTCTCCACGCGCAGCGTGCCTCTTCTCAAATACTCGTTGTTGATACTGGTGATCTCGATCTCACCACGCGCCGAGGGCTTGACATTTCTGGCGATCTCCACAACGTCCTGATCGTAGAAATACAATCCGGGCACTGCATAATTGCTTTTCGGATGCTCCGGCTTCTCCTCGATCGACAGTGCCATGCCATTTTCATCAAATTCTACCACACCGTACTCACGCGGGTCGCGCACATAGTACCCGAAGATCGTCGCTCCGCTCTCTCTGGATGCCACCTCCCGCAAAACCCGTGAAAAGCTCTGTCCATAAAAGATATTATCTCCAAGAACGAGCGCAACATGATCGTTTCCGATAAAATCCGCTCCAATGATAAACGCGTCCGCGAGTCCTCTCGGATATTCCTGCACCGCATAGGCAAGGCGCAGCCCGAGCTGCTCTCCTGTTCCCAAAAGCTCCTGAAATACCGGGAGATCCCTCGGCGTAGAAATGATCAAAATCTCCTGAATACCAGCCAGCATCAGGGTGGAAAGCGGATAGTAGATCATCGGCTTGTCATACACCGGCATGATCTGCTTCGATATCGCTTTGGTCAATGGATACAGTCGTGTTCCGGAACCTCCGGCAAGAATAATACCTTTCATCGCTCAACCTCTCTTCCGGCGCTTCGTGCAGAGCCGTCTCTGCTATTTCGCCTGATACATCTCTTCGTAATACTTCTGGTAATCACCGCTCGTCACATTCTTCATCCAGTCCTCATGCTCGAAGAACCACTGGATCGTGCGGCGGATCCCTTCCTTAAACATCGTCTCCGGCTCCCAGCCGATCTCTGCCTTGATCTTGTCCGGGGCGATCGCATATCTTCTGTCATGCCCCTTTCTGTCCTCCACGTAAGTGATCAGATCTTCGCTGACCAGCGCCTTGCGCGGATCGTCGTCCGGAAGCATCTCCTGGAGCGTCTCCAGAATGATCTTGATGATCTCTATATTCTGCTTTTCGTTGTGTCCGCCTACATTGTACGTCTCGAAAAGCCTTCCTTTTTCCTGAACCATGTCGATCGCCTTTGCGTGATCTTCCACATACAGCCAGTCTCTTACATTCTTTCCATCGCCGTACACCGGCAGCTTCTTCCCATGAAGCGCGTTGTTGATGATCAGTGGGATCAGCTTCTCCGGGAACTGGTACGGACCGTAGTTGTTCGAACAGTTCGTGATATTCGCCGGGAATTTATAAGTGTCCATGTACGCCTTTACCAGCATGTCCGAGCTTGCCTTGCTCGCTGAGTACGGACTGTGCGGCGCATAGGGCGTCGTCTCGTAGAAATATCCGCCGTCCTCGTCCAGAGAACCGTACACCTCGTCCGTGGAAACATGCAGGAATTTCTTTCCTTCCTTAAAGCCTCCGTCCGGAAGCTCCCACGCTGCCTTTGCGCAGTTGAGCATCACTGCCGTTCCGAGCACATTTGTCTGTACAAAGATCTCGGGATTGCGGATGCTTCTGTCCACATGGCTCTCCGCTGCGAAATGAACGACCCGGTCGATATCATTTTCGGCAAAGATCCTGCTGATCGCCTCTTTATCGCAGATATCCGCTTTGATAAACGTGTAATTCTCCCGGTTTTCAATATCCTTCAGATTTTCCAGATTGCCCGCATAGGTCAGCGCGTCCACGTTGATGATGCGGATCTCCTGATCGTACTTGCGGAACATGTAATGAATATAGTTGGAACCAATGAATCCGGCTCCTCCGGTTACAAGGTATGTTCTCATTTTTTCTCTCCATCTTTCTTTATTTTTCACGGCAGGCATCGTGCCTGCCCGTTTGCCAGATCCTAATAGTTCAGGTAGCTGATATTCATATCTACCTTTCCATTGATCCCGCTGACCTTGCCTGTCGACGAATACTGCCAGATGTCATATCTGGTCGTCGTGTAGGTCGGTGCGCTTGCATACTGTGCCAGCCAGATCTTGTAGCCAGTCAGGCTTCCTGTGTTGATGCGCTCGGTAAACCAGGTCTTATTTGCGTAGATCCCGGCAGAATATCCCGAATTCTGAATGGTCGCGCAGAATGCCTTGCAGACAGCCGTCCGCACATCTTTGCTCACGCCGTCTCCGCGGCCGCCGCTCGCCTCCACATCCAGAAATACCGGATAGTTCAGGCTGTAACCCTTGATCAGGCTCAGCGCCATGGACGCCTCCTCGACAGCCTCCACCTCGTTGACTGCCTGGCTGAAGAAGTACACGCCTACCTTTAAGCCTGCCGCCTTCGCGCCCTGGATATTACTCCGGAACTTCGGATCCTCGATCAGCGCGCCGGTGGAAGATCCCCGATACCCGCATCGGATGATAACATAGGAAACGCCGGAATTCTTCACTGCATTCCAGTCGATCGAGCCGTTCCACTTGGAGACGTCGATTCCCATCGAACCCGAACTGGCCGCCAGCTTTCCGTCGCTTCCAAAGGTGTATTTCGCCCCCTGGATGACCTGCTCGCCTGTCACATAATTGCCGTTCTTGTCATAATAGTAGACATGTCCATCGATCGTCTGCCAGCCAGTATATTTGTAATTCTTGACTTCCTTGCTCTTCTTATAAAAAGTGTCGCGCTTCTTATAGTCGTCATAAGTCGCCTCTTTATACGTGTCCCCCTCTTTATAGTAGAGCTGGTTGCCGTCTTTATCCTTGAGCTTCGTGCTTCCGTCCACTGTGACAGTCTTTTTCACCTTGACCTGCCAGGTTGCTGAGATCTTCTCATCCTTTTCACACACTGCCTTGATCTGCGCCGTGCCCTCTGCCACACCGGTCACCACACCGGATCCGTCCACCTTGGCGATCTTCTCATTGTCGCTGCTCCACTTGACGCTTCCGCCTGCAGGCTCCGTCTGCGCGCTCAGCGTGATGGTCTTTCCTACCGCCACTTCCGTTGCTCCGCTGATCGTGACCTTCGTGTAGACCGTCTCGGTACTCTTTTCTTCGGTCACCTTCACCTTACAGGAGGCAGACTTCTCCACTCCTCCCGAAGAGATCTTCACCGTGATCGTCGCATTTCCCGCGCCAACGGCAGTAACTGTTCCGTCGCTCACCGTTGCGACCCCGGTATCCGAGCTGCTCCACTCCGTCTTATAATCAGAATCCGCACCGCTGACCGACACGTTCAGATTTCCGGTCTGTCCTTTGGTCAGCTCCATGCTGGTGTTGTTCAGTTCCACTGTGATCTCGGCCGGCTTGCTCTCTTCCGTGACTGTCACCTGACAGGTGCACTCCTGGATCAGGCTTCCCACCGAAACCTTTGCAGTGATGGTTGCACTTCCGACTCCCACTGCCGTGACAGTCCCATCGCTCACCGTTGCGACTCCGGTATCCGAGCTGCTCCACTCCACGGCATATCTGACGTCGGTATTTGTCACGGATACGCTGAGCGTCCCGCTCTTACCCTTGGTCAGCTCCAACGAACTGCTGCTCAGTTCGACTACCGCATCCTCGACGCTCTGCGTCTGTTCCTCTGCTACCATCTTCCGAAAGGCGCTGCTGACTGTCCAGGGATCTGTGATCGATTTTTTATCCACCACCACATAGGTTTCTTCCCCTTCTCCGATCGGAGTCTTGGTGGATTCCACCCATTCCACAGTATCTGCCAGCGCCGATTCCTGCGCCGTATCCTGAATTGCTGTATCCTCTGCCGCTGCGTTGACCTCAGATTCGCTCTTTACCTCATCCGCCACATCTACCTTTTTGTATGCGATCTTATCGCTGACCGTCACGCTGCTCGCCGAACCGGGCAGGATATAGCTCTTGTACTGTTCGCCGTCCAGAGCCTTGACCGACACCTGATAGCTGCCTGCTGCAACCCCCGTCTGGTAGATGATGCCGTCCTTATCGTCGTCCTTGAGATCAAAATTCTTCTTTCCGCCGGTCACTGAGACTTCAAACGGCACGCTGCCGATCAGTTTTCCCGTCTCCTTGTTGACAAACTTCACCTTCATATCCGACTGGATCGAAGTGATGTTCAGCGTGACCGTGACCGTCTTTTTGTCTTTGTCCTTCTCTGCATCGTCCGACTGCTGGTCGCTTTCCGGTTCCTGTGTCTCTTCCGGCTGGATTGCCCGGGCTGCCTGATCTACGGCGTCCAGTCCGCTTTCCCCCACCACCTGGACTCCTGCAAGCTCCGATCCAACCTCTGCGAAGGCGCTCACCTGCTTTTCCAGATTCTTGGCATGAACAAAGATCCCGCCGGTCACACAACCGCCGATCAGCACCAGGATCCCCAGCATGGCAACTACCATATCCAGAGTGCTCAGATGGGTGATAAAATAAGACACTCTGCTGCCAAAGCTCTCCCGCTCGTCATAATCTTCATATTCGTACTCGTCCTCTTCGTAGTCGGCATAATCCTCGTAGTCGTCCTCATACGCGTCTTCCTCGTAATCGCCGTCCTCGTAATCGCCGTCCTCGTAGTCGTCCTCATACGCATTTTCCTCGTAATCGTCGTCCTCGTAGTCGTCCTCACACGCATCTTCCTCGTAATCGTCATCCTCGTAGTCGTCCTCATACGCATCTTCTTCGTAGTCGCCGTCCTCGTAATCGTCCTGTGCGTATGCCCGCTGCTCCTTATACGCTTTTTCAAGGCGGCGCTTCCCCGCAGGCTTTTTCCGCGCTTCCTTCTGCTGATAGGTGCGGATCGCCTCGTCGTCCAGACTCAGGAACTCGAGAGTGTCGTCTGTGACGGTGTCCTCGTCCTCTTCGTCAAATCTATTGTCATCTTCCTCCAGAAATTCCTCCAGCCGGACTACCTTTCTGCTTTTGGGATTTCTGGCGTTTCTTTTCTCTTTCTGCATTTATGTAAACCTTTCTTTCCGTCTGATACAGAGATTATTATAACATACTCATCTGACCGCTTCAAGGCTGTTGCTCTGATCCAAATCCTCTTTTTTTCTCCCCGCGCGATACTTAACATCGCCTATTCTGCCAATTTACGGTAAAATGCGCTTGACTTTATCTCCAGTAACTGACACAATGTAAGGGCAACATTACAATTTCAACATTGTTTATGAGAAAAGGGGAATTTTTCATGATGTACATGCACTATTGTAAGCGTTGCCATCGAGTCTATATGTTGAACGGACACAAACAGTCCTGTCCTAAGTGCCATGAAGGGATCACTGAACTAAAGATTTCATACATGGATTATGTCTCTATGGACAGGCCAGAGCGTGACCACTTCACCGCTGTTTGTTCTGACGAAAAGGAGCTCAGTAAGCTGAGCACTACTTATCGTATGTACAAATACAGCAAGTGGTACAAGGAACTGCAGGAGCAGTGTGCCCCGACATCTATTATTCCGTATGTGCAAGTCATACCGGACAGAACTCGATTGGCAAAGGCCGTCCTGATGGGTTAATCCGTACAAGACACGACCTTCAAAAGTGTTTTCGCGATCTTTGCGAAAACACTTTTTATGTTATGCGCAAAACATATGGATTTTTATTTTGTTTCATAGTAGAATATAAACACTAACGGCAAGACAGACGGCATCTGCCGCCCGTCGGAAATTTCGTATACTATGCCGATGCTTAGTTTCGGCAGAATGGAGAATATTATGAGTCAGGAAAAGAAAGAAAAACAGGATATTCCTCTGTCGCAGGAAGGAAAAAACAAACTGCCCGCAACAGAGAAAAAGGGCGGCGGCGTCAACATCCACGCAATACTGCTGGGCGCTATCGTGCTGATCATCGGCATCATCGCCCTTCGATTATATATATGGAACCGCGGAACGCCTTCCGATTACGATCCCAACGCACAGACGACCGCGTTTGATGTGGAGGCGATGGACAGCATCATCCCCCTTGCGCCCGACAAGCTCGAAGGTCATGAGGACGACGGCGTGACCACCATCCTCTGTCTCGGTGACGATCCGTTTTCCCTGGATAAGGGCGAAGGCGGACTTGCAGAGCAGATCGCCGCCAAGACAGGCGCCACCGTCTATAACGGTGCTTTCACCGGAACGACGATCGCCGCCCAGAACAAGGAATATGCAGACTGGTATTTTCTGGATGCGTTCTCCTTCTCCTACGTGGCAAATGCACTGGCAAGCGGGGACTTCGATCTGATGAAGCAGGCTGCTTCCTACAGCTACGACGAGAGCTTTGCGCAGACGGTATCCCTTCTGGAGAGCGTTGACATGCGCTCCGTCGACCTGATCTGTATCATGTACGACGGAAGCGACTACATCAACAGCCGTCCCTGCGACGATCCGAACGCGCCGTACGACATCATCACCTACACCGGAGCCCTGCGGAGCGGGATCACCGCCATTCAGGAGACTTATCCTTACATCCGCATCGTTGTCATGTCGCACACCTTCTGCCATCACGTAAATGAGGAAGGCAATTTTGAGAACGGCGACCGCGTAGATCTCGGCAACGGAACTCTGAGCCACTACCTCCAGAAGGAGCTGGACGCCACAAGCGACTGCGGCGTTTCCTTCATCGACAACTTCTACGGCACCGTAAATGAGGATAATTATCTGGACTACATGACAGACTATATCCACTTCAACGACGCCGGAAGGGAGAAGCTGGCACGCCGCTTTACCGAATGCATCTTCCCGGAGCTTTCGATCAGCGAGGAAAACTGACAGACACTGAATTACCAAGAACACAGAAACGCCGGTTTCGGATCTCTCCGGGACCGGCGTTCTTTTTCTCTTCTACCACTCTTTATCAAACAGCGCGTCAAAATCAAAATCATCTATGATCCGGCGCATCTTTTCCTGTTCCTGCCGCATCTGGTCAGCACTGGTAATCTCACATTTTCCCTCTGCAAAGCACTCCGTCATAAAATAATTGATGTCGCGGTGATAGTGCGTGTAATCCGCATAGTTGTTCAGATCCGTCACGATCCATTCCTGATCCGGAAAATAGAATACCCTCACGTTGTCATACTGCAGCATCGTCTCCGCGATGTACTGATATTCCTCCATCGTCGCATCCAGATGGTTTTCATTTACCACATCATTCCAGTAGAGGATGCTGTACGGCGGGAAGAAAACATAAAATTCCGTATCCGGGTTCTGCACAATGTACGGACAGATATTGCTCTCCAGATTTTTCCGGACACTCTCCAGATAGGCGTCCGTCGGCGTAACCTCCGCCACCTTCTGCGGCGGCTCGTAGTTGTGCATTACCCACTGGATATTGTAATATTCATCCGTCCACCAGCTCTGGTACACCGTCGCCAGATCGGTCTTGTCCGGGTCCGCCACCGGCCGTAGGATATACTGCAGAAAAACATCCTTATTCCACAGGTACGCCGCGTCGTTCCACACGGAATCATCGTAGAGATATTCCGGGATCGGATATTTTGTCTCATCCACCGCCCCGGTGTAGGTCATCACATCCACGCCGAGGAATACCGCTTTCACCTCATTTTTGCTGGCAAAGACCTGCTCCATGATATTCGCCTGGTCCTTCGGGTAGGCCCCGCTGTAATTGAGCTTAATCGTGTGCAGTCCCATCAGATCTTCAAACCAGTGTGTGTTGAAGTTGACTGTCATCGAGGATCCGAGGATCACGCTGTCATACGTCATATTCCTCGCCATTCCCGGATTCTGGCTGAGCTGGTTGTCCACGACATAGGGAAAGTCAGCCAGCGGTCTATGATACTGAAAAAAAGGATCGACACACACGACCAGCGCCGCCTCCAGCACAAGCAAAGCTCCCGCGGTCCCTGCCGCCGTTATGATCCACTTCTTTAATCGGTTCATTCCGAACGCTCCTCCGATCAGAAATTAAAGTACAAAAAGGTACTGACTTGCGAAAATGTCAGGATGCACCACAAAAGGAGCACCCCGAAAGCGCCCGCCGAGATCCCCTTAAAGCGCATCCGCTGCGCGCGCTCGGAAGCATTTCTCCCGATCATCGCCAGATAAACGCAGACTGCCAGCGCCCCGAACATCAGCAGATACCGGCTGATCTGCATGGAATCCAGATGAAGCACTTTCAGCACATACCAGAACTCGTCCATCTGGAAGCACTCCGCAAAGCCAGGCGAGGGCAGCCCCTTCGCGCCAAGCCAAACCTTTTGCAGAAGCTGGTTCGCCTGTGCGACTCCCGGCGCCCGGAAATATACCCACGCCACGCTGACATAGGCAAACAGTGCAATTCGTGACACGCCTGTCACAATATGATTCATAACGGATTTCTTTTCGGGAACAGTCCTTGCTTTTTCCGGACGCCGCCTCTGATAAAACCGCGTCGCGACATACAGCACGCCGTGCAGCATCCCCCACACTACAAAACTCCATCCTGCTCCATGCCACAGACCGCTCAGGAAAAAGACAAGCAGCAGGTTAAAGTACATCCGCCCCGCCCCCCTGCGGTTGCCGCCCAGCGGGATATAGACATATTTGGTAAAAAAGCGGTTGAGCGTGGTATGCCACCTTTTCCAGAAATCCACGATATTGACCGCCTTGTAGGGCGAGCGGAAGTTCTCCGGTATCCTGATGCCGAGCATCGCGCCGAGTCCTCGCGCCATATCGCAGTACCCGCTGAAATCAAAATAGAGCTGGAAGGAATAAAAGACGATCACCAGCACCGCTTCCCAGCGCCCCAGCGCCGCCAGATTATCGTACCCGTAGTCCACGCCCTTTCCTATCGTATCCGCGATCAGCACCTTCTTGGCAAGTCCCAGGACAAAAAGCGCAAATCCCTGCGCTGTGCGCTGCCAGAATGCTTCCTGCTCCGCATCATCTTTTGATGGAACATGCAGGCTTGCAAACTGCGGGAGCATTTCCTCCTGATTGACGATCGGCCCCGCGATCAGCTGCGGGAAAAAAGACACGAACAGCGCATAGTCTGTCAGCGAACAGTTTCGCACCTCGCCGCGCCAGGTATCCACGATAAACGAGATCTGCTGAAACGTGAAGAAGCTGATCCCGAGCGGCAGAAGAATGTGCCGCAGCACAAAGGAAGTGCCAAATACCTGGTTCACCGTACTGAAAAAGAAATCATAATATTTAAAGTAAAAAAGCACGCCCAGATTGAGCGCTACCGCCAGAGCCATCAGACCTCTGTCCGTCCTTCTGGAAAGCAGCCGATGAAAAAGATAATTGACCGCTATGCTCCCTGCCATGATCAGCAGATAGGAAATGTTAAAGTATCCGTAAAACCAAAATGACATTCCTGTCAGAAACAGTTTTGCAAGCTCCCGCTTTTTCGCCGCGAGCAGTGCATAGTACCCCGCAAGACATATGGGAAAGAATATAAATACAAACACATAAGAATTAAACAGCATATTCTGACACCTCGGCCCCTTTATTCCATGGTGGTATCCCGGTAAATCCGATACTCCGCCACCCTGCCGTACTCCTCAAAACCGTAATCGGTCAAAGGCTCATCAATCGCCCGGTCCTCCTTGAGCACCACATAATTGCACAGATTTTCGCGGGTAAGCTTCACAAACTCATCCGTATCGATGACCTGCGCCTCCTCCATCGCCTCGTACATGGCATTGTAATAATCCCACCTGGCGATCAGCATCTCCCTGCCGTACGGCATGGCGATGTTGGAATCATACTGCCGGATATAGTAGACCAGATCCGCCGGGACAAGCGCCATCGTATACCCTTCCTCCGGGCTGATCAGCTCCGCCACCTCGACCGCCACCTGCGGAATATGATACGCGTTCTCCGCCTTCGTGATATGTTCGCTGTCATATACATAGTTTCCAGCGCAGATCACCGCCACACAGGTCAGCACCAGTCCGATCTTTGCGTGTTTCCGCCACAGCTTCACCAGTCCGTAAGCACTGACAAGGCTCATCTGGAGCAGCCACAAAAGCCGGTAATACGTCTCCGAATCATCCAGCGCCGCCACGAACAGCTTACGAAATACCGGACAGAAAAAGAGTATCAGAAGCAGCGTCGGCACATACACAAATATCACCCGGCGCGTCCGCTCCTTCTCCGCGATCCAAAGGTACAGGAGCACCAGCAGATATATCACCGCCAGAAAGCCTCCCTCATGAAATCCCATGTAGTTTTTAAATATTACAACACTCTCCAAAAAAATGCCCCACATGCGGCATCTCCTTTCTGTTCTCTAACTGATAATCTTCCAAAAAGAAGTATACCCGATCAGCAGATACAATCCCATATACACCGCATTCGGGATGCACACCGCTCCCATACACAGCAAAACCTTAAAATCCCTGCGCACGATCCCAAGGATCACCGCTGTAAGCGCCAGCAGCAGCGACACCAGAAACACCGCGATAGAGCTGCAGATCCCCGCCGTCATATTGACGCACAGCAGAAGCAGCCACAGTCCCCTGTCTGCCTTCTCGCCCTTTTTTCTATCCTCGAAAAGCAGAAGCAGCAGCCAGAGTATCGCCGGTATGACCAGACTCCCCGCCACCGCCTTGCCCTGCCATGTCCTCGTCAGGAAAAATGTTTCGTTCGTATAGATCGAAACATTTCCGAAAATCTGAAACAGTGCCATGACGATCATAAAAACCGGCCGGGATTCCCTGTCCTTAAAAAGGTGTCTTGCAATCTCAAAATAGAGCAGATAGGAGAGCGACAGCAGCAGCACCGGCATCACCATATGCGACACCACCGTAGCGTGTATATCGCTGCGCACCGCTGCAAACGCAACCCACATCGGGAACACTGCAAGCGCATGGCGGACGTCCAGACTGGTCGCTCTCCCCGTATAGGGCAGCCGCGTATACATCGTATCCGATTGCTGCGCGATCAGCGATTCCACCACATAGTAGGCGTCGTCCCCGTCAAAGGACGCATACGCCAGCGATTTGTAGATCTGGAAGCCTGCCAGAATGAAAAAAAGGATCCATTCCACCCAGATATCCCAGCGTGGTTTCTCCTGCTGCGCCTTTTCCCTGCCGGTCGCAAACAGCGTCTCCCCGGTCTGTTTCCATCTGCGCTGCCAGAGGAGCACTCCGGCTATCGCAAGCCCCACCGCCAGCACGGTGAAGATACGGCAGGCGATCGAAAAATTGTGGTATCCCGCCCGTATCACCATCGGAATACAGACGAGTTCAAAAAGCGCCCACATCAAAAAATATCCCCCCAGGAATACAGTTCCCGGGCTCCGCTTTGCAGGGGAAAGCATCACTCCCGGCACCAGACCGATGCAAAACGGGATCAATATAAGCCAGAAAATCAAGCTGACTGCATGTACCATAAAAATCCTCATTTCTGTTCCGTGTGCTTTTCTCCGTTTTCGACTGCCGGAGGAAAGCATGTTTTATAGACAGTATAACACATTTTGCCGGGATTATATAGATTTCTTTCACAGCTTGCCTATACAATAATGTGCAAACGTGGTAAAATAATTTTATATGCAGTAAAGTGAGGTATCTTATGAGGAAAGTATATGTCATCGGTGCCGGTCCTGCAGGACTGACAGCCGCATATGAACTTTTAAAGCAGAGCAAAGATTACGAAGTTACCGTTCTGGAAGAGAGCGACGCCATCGGCGGTATCTCCAAAACGGTGAACTACAAAGGAAACCGCATGGATATGGGCGGACACCGTTTTTTCTCCAAAGTACCGGAGGTAAACGCATGGTGGGACAGCATCCTTCCTATGCAGGGCGGCCCGACCAAAGATGACATTATGCTGAACCGCCCTATGCCGGTAAGCGCAGGCGGCCCCGATCCTGAAAAGGAAGACCAGGTCATGCTGACAAGACACCGCGTGTCGCGCATCCTTTTTGACGGTTCCTTTTATGACTATCCCATATCGCTCAAACCGGAAACGCTGAAAAACTTCGGCTTTCTCACCACGATGAAAGTCGGCTTCAGCTACCTTGCTTCGGTGTTCCACAAACTGCCGGAGACGAATCTGGAAAACTTTTATATCAACCGCTTTGGGCGCAAGCTTTACTCGATGTTTTTTGAATACTATACCGAAAATCTCTGGGGACGCCACCCGCGTGAGATCGACGCATCCTGGGGCGCCCAGCGGACCAAAGGGCTTTCCATCTTTGCGATCATCAAGGATTTCTTCGGCCGGATCTTCCATGTGAAAAACCGCAAGGTCGAGACGTCCCTGATCGAAGAGTTCAAATATCCCAAGCTCGGTCCCGGCCAGCTCTGGGAAGTGACCGCCGACAAGATCACACAGATGGGCGGCACGATCGTCAAAAACGCCCGCGTAACCGGACTTCATAAGGACGAAAACAACCATCTCACCTCTCTTACCTATGAAAAAAACGGGGAGAAGATCATCGTGGATGGGGACATTTTCATCTCTTCCATGCCCGTCAAGGATCTGGTCGGCGGCATGAATGACGTTCCCGCAGAGCCTGGCCGGATCGCTGCCGGACTGCCTTACCGCGACTATATGACAGTCGGCGTTCTGGTTCCGAAGCTCAATCTGATCAACAAGACCGCTATTAAAACGGTCAGCAATATCGTTCCTGACTGCTGGATCTATGTGCAGGAGCGCAAAGTGATGATGGGCCGTTTCCAGATATACAACAACTGGTCTCCCTACATGATCAAGGATCTGGAAAACACCGTATGGGTTGGTTTGGAATACTTTGTAAACGAAGGTGATCAGTACTGGACGATGTCCGACGAGGCATTTTCCAAATTTGCCGTTGATGAGATGGTAAAAATGGGATTGATCAGCTCCCCCGATGTCGTGATGGATACCCACGTAGAGAGAGTCAAAAAAGCATATCCTGCATATTTTGACACGTACGATGAGATGGATACTCTGATCGATTATCTGAAAACGATCGACAATCTGTACTGCGTCGGTCGAAATGGGCAGCACCGCTACAACAATATCGACCATTCCATGGTAACGTCCTTTGAAACCGTAAAAAATATTCTTCACGGCGTCAAGAGCAAGGACAATATCTGGAATGTAAACACGGATAAGGAATACCATGAGGAATCGTAGATTCTTTTCAAAAAATGACGTAAAAAAGTTTGCCTCGCATGGGCAAACTTTTTTATCTTAAACACTCTTCTACTTTTGCAGCGATGCACCGCATCCCTGCTGGCGTCGGATGAACTCCGTCCGAAGTCATCTCAAGTATATTTTCCATCGTCACTCCACAGGAATACAGGTCGATCACCTGCAATCCTTTGTTTTCTGCAATCTGCCGGATCTTATCCGCATAGCTGGACGCCTGCAGTCCACCATCCGCTCCATTGCAAAACGGGATCATCGCCCCATCCGTTCCCCACGTGCCTACTGGCAGGATCGTGCAACAGTAAATCTTCGCCTGCGGATACTTTATACGCAGCTTATCAAGCATCAGGGTATAGGCATCGCTGAAATTGGCGATCACACCATCGCTGACCTGCGTCGTTCCGTCGTTGCTTCCCATGGGAATACTTTCCAGCAGATCATTTGTACCCATGTACACCAGAATGATGTCCGGCGCGTTCCCTTCTGCATCCGCCAGTCCGCCGGTGCGAAACTCATCACACCCGACCTGCGGATTCTCCGCGCTGGTTGAGTCTCCAGCGCAGGTTGCCCCCGAACTGGACGCATTGACACACAATTCAAGGTTCAATTCCTCAAACGCCTGTCTCCACCAGGTTTCCTTTATGCTCCCGACCGTTCCATTTTCCGGGAAGAAATCATAGTACCCCTCCGGTATCGCCCCCTTAAAAGTAGATATGCTGTCTCCCACGATCGATATGGTTTCTCTCTGGGAACCTGTTTCTTCCTTCTCCGAGTCTTCGCTTTGTCCGGATGTTTTCTCCTGCACCGGCTCTCCGTTTTGTCCGGCTGCCATCTCCGCATCAGAAGTTCCATTTTGTCCATGTTCCGTCTTCACATCAGAGCTCGCGCTTTGTCCGGGCGTTTTCTCCTTACGGGAATCTGCACTTTCTTCGGGTATTTCCTCCTTACTGACCGCAACGTCCTGCTCTACTGCATCCTTCTCCTGCTGTCCCGCGACCGATGCGCGCCTTTTCTCCCGGTTAAACCCATATATTCCTGCTGCCACTGCACAAAGACCCACAGCGATCAGCAGCACCGCTAAAATCTTCTTTCCACGGCTGGCTTTTGCCTGCCTTCTTTTCCTCTTCATCTCGCCCGCATCAACCCTTCCGGAATACCGATTGTCTTGCTCCGTGCAGCTTTTCCGCGTGTTTCAGCACATCGTCCACTGCATCCATACGAAGTCCTGCGTCAATGAAATCGCAGTATTTACAGAACGGATAGTTCTGCCGTCCGTCCACGATCGCCTTGCGCAGTTCTCCGTACTTCGCGCTGTTCCAGCCATCCACAAGCGAAACCTGGTTCAGATCCGCCAGATCTGTCACCTCAAAGTTATCGCAGCAGCAGATCCCCATTTTGCCGTTTGGCATGATCCACATATCCGTAAAGGGCATCAGACAGGTTTCCTTGATGATCTTTCCCTTCGACTGCTTGTTCGGTGCACTTCCCGCGCGGTTGGTCAGCACTTCTTTCAGATAGCGCATCTGGATCAGAATATCGACGTCCTTAAATTCATCCGGATGTGCTTTCACGTAATCGTAAACCACCTGGATGTTATCGTGGAGCTTCATGTCCAGACAGTAGTTGTTGATGATCAGCTGATCCACGTAGGGTACGATGGTCTTGACCTTTTCCACATCCAGCAGAAGCCCGTTTGTAGACATGAAAATAAACGCGTCCGGCAACTTCTCTCTGGCATACTTATGAAATTCAACGATCCGCTTGTCCAGCCACGGTTCGTTGTTGCCGTACAGTGTCAGATGTCCCTTGTAATTCCAGTCGTGAAGCTGGTCGATGATCGAATAGTACAGCGCATCGTCGATCTTGCGGTACGGACGCTTCTCCGCATGGATATTTGCTGTACAGAATTCGCAGGTGCTGTTGCAGCGGTTCACCGTCTCGATATTCACCACCAGCGGATGCGGCGCTTTCTCCTGTCCCATAAAATAATCAATATATTTCTGCTGCGATCTCCGTCTTCTGACAAACTGCAGCTTCAGATAACTCTCACTGGAAAGCTGCGGAAGGTATTTCCGCGCGTTCCATCCCAGAGATCCCATAAAATTGTGTATTCTGATTGCCATGATAAACCTCATTTCCGTGCTTTTATGCACTTACCTCATTATATATGCTTTTGCTGTGTCAGACAACCTTTCCGTTTTATTATTTCTCCGGCAGGCTTGTCCTCTCCCGGCTCACTCACATTCGTCTTTCTCCTGCAGCTATTTTGTCGCCGCATACACATACACCGTACAGCTTCCGTCCTTCGCCGTATAAGTGCCCTTCAGTGAAAGCCCGAGCTCCTGCGCATTGGAAAAGCAGATGCGAGAAAAAATATATTTTCCGCCAAGCTCCTGAAACGCATCCGTATCTATATAGAGTACATCATCCTCCGTATTAATATATTTTCCAGATGTGACAATACTGTCATTTTCTCCCGAATACAGATACACCCGCGCGCCCCAGGTATCGTAATAGATCCGGCTCGCCTCCACCCGGTCCAGCGCCGGCGCAATGATCCTTCGAAACTGCTCCTTGTACTCCTGCGAATAAAAACCGAGGTATCCGTCCAGCGTAGCGATCCCGTTGTACTCCAGAACCGCCGGGTGCATCCCATAGGCCGCCGACCATTCTCCGTCGTAGCCGATGTCCTCCTTGATCTCCGCAAAAAGATCCTCCGCGTAGAACTGTCCATAATTGTAAACATCTACCTCCTGCCCATGGTTGTACTCATAAAAATGATTATAGCAGGTTGCAAACAGATCGTTATACCTGGTCGGTGTGAGGATGATGAGCAGCACAGCCACACAGACTGCCGCATTGGCGATCCACATACTTATGACATTTCTGTCATAAAATCGTTTCAGGATCAAAAAGAATGCGGCGTACCACAGAAACGGGTTGAAAAACACTGTGCGGTTAAACTGCCACCCTTTCAGCGGCGGGACAAGCGTCTCCACCAGCGTTCTGACCGGCTCGCAGTCATACAGTCCATAGACCACGCTGTTAAAGATCAGAAAAAGCATGATAAAATTAAACAGGTCCTTGCCTATTTCTCTGCCTCTTCCTTTCAGCAGACGGTATCCGTTCTTTCCCACAAAATAGATCACGCAGACCGGCACGACGAATTTTGCCTGCACGCCGTCCGCATGAAAAAGCCCGTTGCGCCAGACATCCGCCATCTCCCGCAGAACCTCTGCCGCCGAGAGCGAAGGGTTCACCAGCGTAGAGCGGATCGTCACCTCATCCTCAAAGAGCATCTGCATAAAAAGCCGGTATTCGCACACCACGTAACCGACGCTCAGCGTGACAAGCGCCGCCGCAAGAGATCGCGGAAACCGCCTGTCCCGGATCCACATCCAGACGATCGCCAGAACCAGATATCCCAGCAGGAAAATCCCATGGTAGGAAAAATAAGAGACAAGCGGGTATGCAAACAGCGCCACATACAGCCACAGCTTCGGCTCACGGTATATTCTGACAAGCAGGTATACGCAGAGCGGGATCGATGCAAAGGCAAAGCCAAATGCCGGGAAAAACCAGATAATCCCATAGGCGAAACCCACCATATAGATCAGCGGCCGGTACTGCAGATACTTTTCCGGATACAGTTCCTTTGCCAGCAGCCGGAAGGAAAACATCCCCAGCAGCACCTTGCCGATCAGCCCGAGCACATACGCTGTATAGGTCGGAAAGAGCATATAGAGCATACTGTACAGGGAAAGCGCCGACGGAAGATTGTCCCTGCTGATCCCGCCAAGGAACGGAATCTCGCCGCTTTTCCAGAACAGCCCTGTATTCTTGAGCATCTGATACTGCGCCAGGAACAGATCCATATTGTCGTGCACAGCCACATAGCTCTTTTCCCCGTACCCGAAAAAGACACCTGCCATCAGCAGTAAAAATCCAACGATCGGAAAATAAAACCAGTATTTTGTCAGCCAGCTCCAAAAGCCCTGCCTCGGTCTGTTGTTCTCCATCCTTCCCCAATTTCCTTTCCTAATTCTCGCCCTGCTTCTCCTCAGACTGCGTGCGAATTCCCTTTTTGCGGAACACAAAGATCTTCTGACCAAAGAAATTCATCACGATAAAGATTCCCATTCCAAGGATCATCGCCACATTCTCTACGACCGCCACCGGCTGCGCCGCGAGCAGATAGCGCACTGCCGGCTTCGCCACGCCGAAGGACACGCCATAGCAGACAATGATGTTTCCCGCAAAGCGCCACGGGAGCCACTTATCCTTGTCCTTCACTTTGAAGGTCAGCTTGCTGTTCATAAAGTAGGAATACACGCTTCCCACAAAATAGGAGATGCCGCTGGCGAGCCAGTAATTAAAATGCGCCAGATTGTACAGACCAAACATGATGATCCATCCGATCAGGGTATTCATCACACCCACGATCCCAAAGTGGATCACCTCCATAATAAAATCCTTGTATTGCAGATAAAGTTTTTTCAATTTCATCATCCTTTTCCATGCAGCTCTACCGTTCTATCGGCTGTTCTGCCCCTTTCTGCTCTCCTTGCGTTCTCCACCCCGTTTGCGTACCATGCAGACGGCGATCGCGATCGTTCCTGCCACCGAAATGACCGTGCAGATCCTCCAGAGAACCGGTTCTTCGTAGTGGACGGACAGATGGCTTATGGTATCGTCCACCGCCACACGGATCACACCTGCCGTTCCCTGCCCGTAAGCGTGTTCTGTCCCGTTTTCATCCTCAATATGATAACCCGGATAGCAGAAAAGCGGCAGTTCCACATAGGCGTCCGCGGACACCTCCTGCAAATTCAGAGTGGCTTCCAGCCCTCCGTACGTTCTTTGCATACCGGTAACTGCGGCCTCGCATCCACCTGTCAGGATTCTTCCCTCCAGCGCATCCTTCGTTCCTCTTGCCGCCGTCGGAAGGTAAAGTTCATCCATTTCGCGGGTCACTTCACAATAGCTTTTGGAGATAGCGTCCGTCCGGATGACCGAATCGATATATGGCCAGGACGAGAGCAGCACCGCTCCCAGCGTCAAAAGCAACAGACACTCTTTCTCCCGCTGCGACTTTCCTTCCATGACGATCTGATCAAACGCCACTCCCCCGCTCACAGAGAGAAATACTGCGGCGATCGCCAGAAATCTCCACGTATACTGGATCGCCTGGAACCGGCTTCCCAGACCGGTTGCCACGACCGGTCCCCACGGAAAATACACCGAAGCCAGAAACAGGGCTGCCATGCCCATCACCGCACACACAGCGCAGATTCGATACGTTCTGTCCTTCTTTTCCCTGTCCCGATACAGATAATATGCCGTAAACAGCAATCCGAACAGGGTGATCACGCCCAGCGTCAGAGGCATTTCATTTGCCGTGCTCCCCTTGACCTGATTGACGCCCGTGTTTTCTACAAAGGATGCAAACATCTGGGACAGGTAGACGCCCGACAGCGCCAGGTCGCTTCCGTTTTCATTCACGATCAGGTCGAGACGGCTGTATTGCAAAAACGGGATAAGAAACCAGATATTGCACACGACCGTTCCTGCCGCCGCCTTGCACAACGCCAGAAGCCTTTCCTTTTCCTGCAGGATCTTTTTTACGGCAAAGATCAGCAGAAAGACAGAGAACACCCCCGCCATCAGAGTCGACAGGACATGGCTCTGCAACACGCCGGTATAGCCCAGCATCGCGTAATACCATTTATGATGATCTCCATAAAATATTTCATACATTCCATACAGGATCAACGGAAGAAACGCCATCGCCAGGAACTCCCCCACAGCGCCTCTTGTATACAGATCGATCAGCCGGTACAGGTTCATCACATAAAGCGAAGTGCACAGAAGGGTAAGACTCCTCTTTTTCGGAAATAACCGTCCAAAGGAGAAAAACGCGATCGCCGCCGTAGCGCCGTTCACCACGAACAGAAATATCTTGTACGCCATCAGCATCGAACAGCCGCACAGGCGCAGGATCGCCGGAAAATACAGGAAAAGCTGCGGGTACATGACCGGCGTGATATAGCCGTATCCGCTGTGCTCGGAGGCGGCAAGGCGCAGGACCGGCTGATTCCACGAAATATTCCGCATCCAGTCCGCAATATCGTCTATCCTCGCATAATGGATCATATGATCCGCCGTCATCGTCTGGAAATCATTCATGACCGGAACTGAGGACAACAAAGCCAGAACAAGCAGCGCCACGCCGTTCCATACCGGCTCCATATCCCCATTTCTCCTGTCCCTGCAAAAACGGTACAAAAGGTAAAACAGGATCTCCAGCAGGACAAACACTGCCAAAAGACACCATGCGTCCGTAAAGCGTCTGTCCGACTGGTTGGTGACCTGCTGCAGCGTAAATGCGCCGCCGTTTCCATAAAACTTATATTCCATTCCCCCGATCCGCTCCTCTGTCTCATAGGGAATGACTACCGTATTTTCACCTGCCGGAAGCACCTCTGTGGCAAAGACCCTGCCGCGGCTGTTGTCCTCGTTTACCACCTGGTTGCTGTAGATCTCACACACTGCTCCGTCAACGTCCGCCGTGTACTGCACGGTCAGCGTGTATCTCCCCGCCGGAACGGATATGTACGGGCCGCACAGAAGCAGGGCGTCCCCGCTGCTGCCCGTGTCGAAGGTCATTCCAGTCTCATCCTGAGCCGTCACAGCCGCTTCCTCCATTACGTTAAACTCCGAAAGTCCGACTTCGCGGGAATAGGAATCCTCCCGGTACGACAGCCCTGCCAGTACAAGCAGGCATAAATTCAGGCAGATCACCAGGATCCTTCTTTTGTTCTTTTTCCATCGCAGATCCATTGCCACGACTCCCATCTGTAAATTCTGGTGTATACAAAAAGCGCCGTTCTGTGCTACAATGATTTATCTGAAAAATATCATAAAGCACAGACAGGAGTTATCTATGAAATCCCTTACCGTACACCACATCGGTTATCTTGTAAAAAAAATAGAAAAGGCAAAGCAGTCCTTTCTGAATCTCGGATACACCATCGAACAGGATACGCTCTACGACGATATCCGCAAAGTCGACATCTGCTTCCTGACAAAGGATGGCTACCGTGTCGAACTGGTATCCCCCGTCTCGGAGGATTCTGTGGTTGCCGGGCTGATGAAACGCTATAAAAATACGCCCTACCACATCTGTTATGAGACGTCTGACTTTGACAAGGACTATGCAGACCTTACCGCGAACGGCTTTCTCGCGATCGACGAACTGACCCCCGCGCCCGCATTGGGAAACCGGCAGGTCGTCTTTCTGAACCACGCCGCCATGGGAATGATCGAGCTGATCCGCTGACCTGACGGATCAGGCTCCATCCCGCACATACATCGTGATCGTACCGCATTTATATTCCGTAAATCCTGACAGATCCAGACTCGGCGTATAACACCAGTGCCGGTCCTCCTCGTTGTACATAAGAATAACGTCCATCTCATCAAGGCTGGCCGTCTCGTCCTCACGCTCTCCAAACTCTCTGGTAATGATCTGTCGTTCCTCTTCCCAGTAGAAAAATTCATCATAGCCTTTCAGCCGGAACCAGTAGTACATCGTCCGGTTCGCCTCCAGATTCGGATAGAAGCAGGACAACACCTTTTTGTCCGTTCCCCGGACAAGCTCCAGCGTGTCCTCCATCGCCGTCTTTACGCTTTCTCCCCGATAGGCAAAATATTCCGCCTCCCGAAGCGCCACGCGCCCATGCGCCGCCAGCATCAGAAGCAGGCAGAGCACATACAGGATCCTCCTTTTCCCGGAAAGCGGTCTGAAATTGCATCCGACAATTACAAAGAAAAAAGCATATCCCACAATACAGGGCAGAAGATACCGTTCCGCGATCCCCGTCTTACTGTAGGAAACGCACTGCGGCAGAATAACAGCCACTGTCAGCAGAAGCTCCCAGCCCAGTTTTTTCACCTGTTCCCAATACGTGAGCAGGATCAGCCCCATGAGGATCCCGAAACGGACATACCACTTCAGATCAGCACCTGCCGTATCCAGCCATATCCTTTTATAGTCAGCCAGCGTCAGACTGCTGTCCATACCCACATAATCGTAATTGTTTGTTCCGATCACAAACACCAGCAGAAACATTTCTGCGACAAACACCAGCACAAGCGTCAGCAGATACGGCAGCCTGCCTCTGACCGCTTCCCACAGGCTTTTTACTGTGACTTTCTTTCCCTGCATATCCTGCCATACCACAAACAGGCATACAAACGGCAGCAGCAGGATAAAAGGCTCTTTATAGATCGACATCAGGATCAGCGAAGCAATGCTGATCACCGCGTCCCTCTTCCGTTTCTCCTGCAGCCAGCGCAGCAGAAAATAAAAGCCGATGGCAAACATCATGATATCATAGGATTCCTGCGGTCCCAGCTTCCACCACACAGGCGACTGATAGCCGACCATAACGGTAAGCGAAAAGAGAAGCGCGTAGACCGGATTGCATTTCAGCCTGCGTGCACAATAATAGAGCGCCGCCATCGCAATGACGATCTCCATCGCCTTCACAACTGACATCGCTGTCAGATTTATTCCAAAGACCGCCGTCATCAGCACCCTGTTAATATAGTACAGAGGACGAAAACGCATGGTCAGATCATAACCGACAGCCTGCCGCAGGCAGTCCCACAGGCTCTGTCCCTCAAGCTGCATCCAGTTCTGATACTTGGCAAATTCCCAGTCATCCACGAGATGAAAGCCGGAAGTCAACGTCCCTTTGAACGTCACGACGCCGAATACCAGGACAGCAAAGAAAAGCCATACGCAGACGGCCTCTCTCTTCTTCCCCATATTTTCCAGGCGTTGATACCCTCTATGGATCCCATTTATTATCTTTTCTGTCATCATTCCCTCTCAATGGCTCCCATATTCTATCCGGATCAGCCGATCTTGCTGATAATAATATCCGCCATCTCGCCCACATTCTTCATGGAAACGACCTGCCCCATGTTGAACTTCATTCCAAACTCCTGCTCGATCGCCGCAAGCAGATTGATATGCTCCAGCGAATCCCAGTCGTCAATATCGTTTGCTGTCGTCGCATCTGTCACGGTGATCGACTCATCGTCGAATACATCCCGGAATACCTCGTTCAATTTCTCAAATACTTCTTCTCTGCTCATTTTTCCTCCATTCTGACCGCCTTATAAAGGCTGTTCTTCTTTTCTGTTTATTTTGCACGGAAACCGTCCTCTATCCGATCCCCGATCAGCGTACTTCTCTCCAGCATCCACCCATAACATGTGTTTGGGAAATAATAATAGCTGTTGATCTCTTCCGTTCCGCTGTTATAATATATCGTATTTCCGTTGATTTCAAGGCTTCCCACCTCACCCCGGTCATATTCCTGCTGGGTAAGGTAATACGGCTGGCGGAAATTCTGTTTCACAAAAACGCCGGCATAGGTAATATACGGCTGCCAGTATGCGCTGAGGGTGATCACGATCCCAAACAGCAGACACCCGCTCAGGATACTGTAAAAGCCCTTTCTGGATTCTTCCAGCCACACGCCAACTGCCAGAAGCGGAACCGCGAGCAGGAAAGCCAGCCCGTACCGGATAAAGGGCGCCATGAAAAACCAGGTAAGCAGATTTGCCGCAACGGCAAGCAGGAAAGCTGCATAAGCCAGATCCCACTTTTCTCTGCGAAGCCTTCTCCTTACGAACTGTGCCAGCAAAAGAACCGCTCCGATTCCTACGCTGCCAAGAAACATCTGCTCGTACCGCTCCTTGTCGCTCCACCATACCGGAAGCCATTCGCTAAGCGGCGCATCCGTCTTTTTTATATCAAACAGGCACCGCCCCCACACCTTGATCTGGTCAGCGTCCACCTGCAGATACTCTCTGGGCACTTTCCAGACCGGATGAAACAGATCGATCCCTCCGAAGGGATACAGCAGCCACCCCGAGATCAGATAATTGCGGATCAGAAAAGGGGCAAGCACCAGAACGCCACAGAGGATCAAAATGCCGATCTGCTGCCATTTGCGCTTACGGATCAGGCACACCGCAGGGTACACTGCCAGCAGCACCAGAAAACAGGCAGAAAACTTGTAGGTTATCAGCAGCACCGCATACACTGACAAAAGGGCGTAATTTTCCACTGCTTTTGTCCCTTCCAGCTCGACGCACCATGCAGTCAGCACATAAAAGGTGAGGAGCATCGTACTGTAGTCCGTAGCAGGCGACATACTTCTGACCAGAATGATCAGAATATAAAACAGGATCCCGACCCGCATCATATCCGCCTTATGCTTTGTGTGGATCCGGAAATCTTTCAGTCCATGAAAGGCATAGATCCCAAGCACCGCCTCCAGAAACCCTGTCGTCGTATGCAGCGGCGCACCGAGCAGCCAGTTCAGGCTGAAAAAGGCAGAGAACGCCAGCCCTGCACTGTTGTAGCCATAATGGAGCTGCAGGTTTCCGCTTCCCTTGAGCACACCATATTCCTCATACATCCTGATCGCCTGCGCATGATAAATATTGGTGTCCGTATGAAACTCTCCTCTGGATGTAAAAAAGGCCAGAAAGAGCAAGAATCCCAGATAGAATAAGCCCTCCCAGCTTATCATCTCTTTTCCCATTTTTTGGAGCAGCGCTGCGAGTTCCTGTCTCGTCAGCCACATGGAGCAAAGTCCGAGCGCCAGCATGCCCAACTGGGCGGCCATACCAATTTTTCCAAACAGACTAACATATTCCGTGTATACCGTGACGCCAAGAATACCAGCCATCACCATATCGGTAACGCCGTACGCTTTCTTCCCCGGGTGTGCGTCCCTTCCCAGCAGCTTCTGCATGAGCTTCAGGATCCCCATTCCAAGGATCATACAGAGAAGAAACATATAGCCCCAACTAATCAGTACCGTCAGCATCGCTTACTCTACCTCATTCTCTCCGTCACACCGGATCACTTCATTCTTATTCTTATAGTTTTCCGGGATCTGGAATTTCCATACGCTGATCCCGTCTTCCGTCTCCTGCACTTTCTCGAATCCCTGTGCCGCATAAAACTCTCTGACCATCGCGTTTTTGGCTGTCGGATAATAATATCCCATGATCGTGTCCAGACCGCACTCGATACAGCGCTTCACCACGCCGTCCATCATGGCAAATTCCATATCGCGCTTCAATACACGGCAGCTCATCAGCCAAAGCTCCAGATGCAGCACCTTTTTCTCCGCGTCCGTCCTTGCCGCGCTCCCCTGCTCCAGATAAGCCGGGACGTCCTCCATGGTTCCCTTTTTGCCGATCACCACGCTGACCACGCCGTTGTCTCCAAATTTGTCCTCCAGCTTCCCGTACAGAGTGATGTAATCGTTATCCGCTGCAAATCCTTCAATATCGCTCTGCGTATATCTTCTTGTCGTAAGGTTAAACTGATTGCTCTTGTTCGTCAGCTGCGCAATACGCGCCATATAAAGCGGTTCAAAAGATTTGATCACGGCGCGCATCTCCAGAGAAAGCAGATATTCCCGGTAGTCTCCAAAGCTCTCCTGCTGTTTCTTCCGCTGGATATTGGCCTTGTACATTTCATTTCGCTTCTGATCGTCTTCTGACAGATGTGTCACTTCAAAGAATCCGGAATGATCCAGAATCCGGATATACTGCTCCGGCGTTCCGATCTCCGGCACCGCCACCCCCGGCACCTGCGCACGGATGATCTCCCGCTCCGCCGGATTGTCATCTACAAACACCAGACTGTCCGGCAGAATATTCAGTTCTGCTGCGATATCCGCTATATTTTTGCTCTTGGGATCCCAGTTCGCCTTGATCAGAATAAAGTCTTCCGGCTTCAGCGCTCCGTCCGGGTGATTCAGCCCCGCCACCGCATTATCGTATTCGTTCTTGGAATCCACATTCAGCATAACGCCGAGATCCTTCTGCGCCTTGACATAATTCTGAAACTCCAGATAGACCTGGCCCATGGAGGTTTCCTGTCCGATCTCCAGATTTTCTACCCCGTCGTCTCCCACGATGCCGCCCCAGAGCGTATTATCCAGATCCAGCACCAGCGATTTTTTGTTCTTTCCAAAGATTGCCTTGATAATATTGGAAACATTAAAAGCAAACGAAGGAATCGCCTGCATGCACATCGCATACTTGTACATATGCCAGTAAAACGGATCGGCCCATTTGTCCAGCCCGTATGCTGCCGCCACATAGTTCATATCGTTGATATAGAACGCTTCATGTTTCCCCGCATATTCATAAAACTTTTCATTCAGGTGATTGATAAAATGAATCCTTCCGTGCATATCCGCCGCATCCTGATTCCCCAGAATACGATAAAAGGGATATTCGAAATTGTTCTGCACGATCGGACAGTGAAAGGTCTGTTCCAGCTTGCCCCACATCGTCTCAAAATGCGCATACTGCTCCCCGAGCATCGCTTCGATCTTCTCCTCCGGATCGCCGGGCGCCGGATAGGCGGTGATATTCCGGTTCGAAGTGTGCACAAAGATCAGATCCGGCTCAAACTGATCCAGCTCCGGATTTCCAAACATCGCATCCTGCCAGTACTGTCCGTACTCGGACTCGTAAAACTCCGCCTGAATTCCCTGATCCAGAAGGAATAACTCCAGCATCCGGATGATGTCATGGGTCGTGCTCCCCCCCAGAACCGCAATCTTCTTATGAAGGAAATTGTTATTTCCCTCCAGAAGCTGTCTCCTGATCTTCTTCGATTTTTTTAAAAGATATTCACTGTCAAACGGATACTGTAGTTCCTGCATCACGTGTTGTTCTCCTTCTAGTCTGATTTATGCAAAAAGTCAAAAAACAGGCAGGTCAAATTCTGCCCCTGCCTGTTATCATACCACATCTCTTAGGTTCTCCGCAATCGCTACTACTCTTCCGGATAGAAATCCGCTTTGATCAGCCGTATCACATAATCTGCATAGATCCTCCTGCCCTCGGGGTTCAGATGGATCCCGTCCAGCAGATACTTATCTGCCGTCTCCGCATTGATGCCGCTCTCCTCGAACGCATTGAAGAACAGTACATTCTTATCCTTGTTCTGCTCATACACGTAACCGGCGCATCTCGCAAACTCTACCAGCGCTCCGTAACCGTAATTTACCGAATAGCCATCGCCGATAAAGGTATTCCCGCTGAAGATCTGACAATAGTGCGGTGCGATCAGCAGGATCTTGGCATTCGGGAAATTATTCTGCAAAAGAGTCACCGCCGTTGAAAGCGCCCCTGAATACGTGTGCACATCGTCTACTGCAAGGGTCGATCCATCTGCCAGGTAACGGCTCTGCGGAATCTGACCCGAAAGGAAATCGTTGATCCCGTACTCGATCACGAAATAGTCCGTCTTGCTGAAATCACACTCTTCCAGGATCCATTCTGCCTGTTTCCCTTCAAAATAGGACGGAGGGATATTTCCCAGGATCCCATTGACGATTCCCAGAAGTCCCGAGGACTGCCAGTCGTTAAAATCATATTTCTGATAAGTCGTCAGTGCCGCTGTCGTACCGCCGATCGCCATGTTGTACACTCTGGCATTGCAGCCGTCGCTGACCAGGGACGCCACGCCGCCGTCCTCCCTGTCATTGTCAAGGATGCTGTCGCCCATAAAGACGATCTGCATATCATACTGCTTTTCATCCATCGTCGCCGTCTCGCCTTTTTTGACCGTGGAGGTTCCCACCGGCTGCTCCTGTTCCGCGCTTTCCGTGCTCTGCTGCGGCTCTGAATTTGTGAATTTACTGGTATCTACATCCGGTTCCGACGTCTTGTTCGCCGAGGCCGTCTGATCCGTCTGCGCCTCATCCGCAGACTCCTGCGAAGCCGTATCCAGAGCGTCCCACCGCTCCTGAAGCTCCTGCATTTTCTGCTGATTGTCCTGCTCAAGAGCGATCCTTTCCTTTTCGAGCTTTATCTGTCTCTGTCCATATATGATCTCAATCAGCGCCAGAATACAGAACCCGACAAGAACTGCCAGCAGAAGAACTCTGCTGTTGTATCTGCTGCTTCTTTTTTGATTTCTCTGTTCCATCATTGATAACCACGCCTTTCCCAGTCCGCCGGTGTTCAGACAGACCTGCTTTCTGACGATATCATAGCACAATTTTACCGGTTTGTATCCCGTTCGCCCAAGAATTAAGGAAACATTCATAACTTTTTAAGACATCCTCCCCCCGTACAGCCTTGTAACTGTCCCAAAATATAGTATATAATGGTTCAAAAGGTAAATGTCTGAAACCATTCCTGCCTGCAATTACATTATATTCCTGTCAACCCGGAATTATTCAGACGCCATCTGCAAAGGAGAGCCTGTCGTATGATCACATTCAGTCAGCCAAAAGAAAAAAGCATGAGCTACTACCGCATTTTATTCCTGGCTCTTCTCTTCTTATTTTATATCTTTGAGATCCTGTTTATCCGTCCGGTGGACGGAATCAATGATGACTGGGGCATGTACAGCACGTTATCCGGCGCCTATACCGGACAGCCGGATGCGCACGTACTGTTTTTTCTGTACCCTTTGTCCTGGCTTCTCTGCCAGCTCTACAGACTATGCTCCTTTCTTCCATGGTTTGGTCTGTTCCAGCACGCCGTACAGATCTACAGTCTCTACTGTGTCTACAGCCGCTGCCTCACCATCCGGAAACACCACGAAGATCGTCCGTCCTTTGATCTCTGTTTCGGCTGTATGCTCTTCCTTCTTCTGTTTTTTGCCGTGGACCTGAACGTGCTTTCAGAGGCGCAATATACTACGACCGCAGGCGTTGCCGCGGCGTCTGCCCTGTTCTGTTTTACCACAAGCCGGATGAATCAGCCGATAGCAGGTTTCCTGAAACAGAATATACCAACCTTTATCCTGTCCTTTCTGTCCTTCAGCATGCGCCAGAATATCTTCTATCTGATGCTTCCCATGGCCGGTATGCTGTGGCTGGCAAAGCTGATCATCGGCCGCAGGGAAGGCTGTGAAAAGGTTGTTTTCCGTCTCCTCGTCTTTCTCGGGATCCTGGTTCTCGGGATGGGCATCCTGTTTGGCATCCACAAGGCGGCCTACCATTCCCAGCCCTGGGCTGATTTTGTCAAGATCAACCATTATCGCGAGCGGGTAGGCGACTTTTACACCTGGCCTGCCTACGAGGAATGTTCCTCCCAGCTTTCCGCCCTCGGCATTTCGGAGGAAGAATACAACGAAAGAAGAAACGGGGCGCCCTACATCGGATACGGGATGGATCTCGACGACTGGAAGGCCATGCACGATATCGCCAGACAATGCTACCAGAATCGCACAAGCATGACTTCCCGGCTGAAAAACGTCGTCATCGGAAGTGTCAGCGTGTTTTTCTATGGAGATGGTATGCAGCCGCTCAACCTGATCGTCGGACTTCTCTTTATCCTGACGCTCCTGCTGATCTGTCGCTCCCGCAACCTGACCGCCCTGCTCGTCTATCTTCTCTATATTGGCGGGCGTTCGGTGAGCTGGGCCTATGTGCTGTATGAGGGGCGCTTCCCCAAACGGATCATACAGCCGCTGCTGCTCACAGACTTTATGGTTTTATTTGGGATCCTCCTGGGTTTTCATCTGCTTCCTCTGGAAAAGAAAGCCCTTGCCAGAGCCGCACTTCCGTGTGTCATCCTTCTCAGCGCCATATCCATATACTGCACCAAGACCGATATCGACCGCTCCTACCACAGCAAGGAAGCCGTCTGGAACGGCTTGAAGGACTACTGCCATGCCAATCCGGAAAACTTCTATATCTGGAGTTACAATACCGGTACCCTCGACAACTACTGCGAGGCAGCCTTTGCCCCCGGTCAGGATACCTACAACAATTTCTTCTATACTAACTGGGGCGTGGTCTGCAACCCGAACAGCCAAACAAAGCTGCAAAAGCATGGCATCGGCGATTTTGGGCAGGAGCTGGCCGACAGTCCCTCCGTACGCTTTATCTTCCGTCAGGATTTGTATTCCGACGAGCATCCGGTGGTCATGTATTTCCGGCATACTTATGAGAAGAAATGCGAACTGGTTGACCGTTTCACCGCCGGAGACGCTGTCTATGAAGTATACCAGCTCACGGACAAATGACAACTGCTTAGATTTTCCCCACTGCATACAGGCAATTTCCTTAATTATATAAAAAGGTGGACAAATCCCTCTCTCACGAGAGACTTGTCCACCTTTTTTAAGCCTTTTCATTATCTCCGTTATCTTAAGATTCCTGCTTCATCGGGATCCTTCTTGTCACCAGTGTAAGCCGGTATTCAAAGTCACGCCGGTTCTTGAGTGCGATATTCTCCAGGATCAGGCCGGAAAAGAAAGACTGCAGAGCCGCCAGTCCCACGAATCCGCTGACAAACAGGGTCGGAAACCGCAGAACCATCCCTGTCTCCAGATAAGCTATCAGGATCGGAATAAACAGCAGTACCGCCACCAGCGCCAGAATGATCGCACACAGACCGAAAAATCCGAGGGGTTTGTAATCCCGATACAGCTTGATGATCGTATGGAGCACCTTAAATCCATCCGAAAAAGTATTGAGTTTGGACTCGCTTCCCTCCGGTCTGTCCCGGTAATCAACGATCACATTCTCGATCTGCATGTTGTTGTATACCGCATGGATCGTCATCTCCGTCTCGATCTCAAATCCAGTGGAAAGAATCGGGAACGTCTTGACAAAACCATAGCTGAATGCGCGGTATCCGGTCATAATATCCTTGATCTCGCAGTGGAATAACCGATTGATGCTGCTCCGCACGATCGTATTGCCGAAATTGTGGAACGGTCTTTTATTCTCTGTAAAATAAGTGGAGGACAATCTGTCGCCTACTACCATATCCGCATTGTTCAAAAGCACCTTGTCCGCCATCTCCCTGGCATATTCCATGGGGTAGGTGTCGTCTCCGTCCACCATGATATAACACTCTGCCTCAATCTCGCGGAACATCCTGCGGATGACATTTCCTTTTCCCTGCATATGCTCATAACGGATCACCGCACCTGCCTCTCTGGCCAGTTCTACTGTGCGATCCGTTGAATTATTGTCGTAAACATACACCACCGCATCCGGCAATGCACTCTTAGCATCCCTCACCACTTTGGCAATCGTCTTTTCTTCATTATAGCAAGGAATCAAAATTGCTATTTTGTCCATAGGGGTCCTCCCACTTCCTAATAAGTATACGATTTCAGTTTAACACAGGTAACAGCGGGTTGTCACCTTTTTATAGCAGTTCATCCTCAAATTTATAATAGTCGTCTGTTCCGGTCAGCATCGTTTTCCAGCACATCTAAAATCCCTGATAGATAAACTCCGATGCGCTGTACCCTGGTCCATAACAGCCGAGCAGGATCACGTAGAATAAAAGCGCATACCAGATGACCCAGCGAACCGGAAGCGGTTTCCTGCCAATTCTCTCCCGTACCGATTCCTTCTGCTGCAGACACGATACCAACCACAGGATCAGAAGCGACACCAGCGCGATCAGCAGCTCCTCCGGCTCCAGCCCCAGATTCAAAAGAGCTCCGTTCCATAAAATCTGCGGATTCCACACTGCGACTGCCTTTGCCAGCATGGCAAACGCATCCCCGACGGATGCTGCCCGAAAAAAAAGATCTCCGATGCATACCAGGAAAAAGGTCCGGAGCACACGGACCACGGCGATGCCCTTGCCATCGGCACGGATATGCATCCTGTCCATCGCGCGTGCGCAGGGTGCTGCAAGCAGTTCCTCCAGCACGATGTAGCACCAGTGCAGCAGTCCGGAGCCGATCACATACTTCCAGTCGCCTCCATGCCACACGCCCACCGTAAACCACAGGATAAACATTGCTGCAAATGTGGTATACTGCTTTCCCTTTTTCTTCCCAAACTTTTCTTTCCACTTTTTATTCAGCTTCGTAAACGCCTTCGTTCTCAGCACTGGATAGAATACATACTCTTTCATCCATACACCGAGCGTAATATGCCATCTGCGCCAGTATTCTGAGATACTCTTCGCGAAAAAGGGCGTCTCGAAATTTTCCGGCAGGTCGATCCCGAAACTTTCCGAAATGCCGAGTACGATATCCATACCACCTGAAAAGTCCGTGTAGAGCTGGAACGCATAGCACACGGTCGCAAACCAGATATATGCGCCCGGATACTCTCCATACTGCCCGTAAACCGTATCCACCAGCGTTCCCAGCCGCTCCGCGATCACCAGCTTCTTAAAGAAGCCCCACAGCATCCGCTGCAGACCGCGCGTCACTTTTGCATAGCAAAATGGATGCGGCAAGAAGAACTGCTCTCCATGCTCCCGGTACTTCAAAATAGGTCCCGACAGGATCACAGGGAAATACATCCCATACAACGCCAGCTTTGCATAGTTTTTCTGTGGGATCGCAATCCCATTGTACACATCGATCACATATCCAAGCAGGGAGAACGTATAAAACGATACCCCCAGCGGCACCATGAAATCCACACTTCTTATCAGTTCCTCCGAACTGCCAAACAGCTTTGCGATCCCGTCTATGGTATAAATACCGAAATTTACATATTTGAGCACCACCAGCACGCCCAGATTTGCCGCGATCGTCAGCCAGAGGATCGCTCTTCTGCGCCCGGTCTGCTCTTCCGGTGTGTTCAAAAAAAGCCTTGTCCCTGCATAGCACGCCGTCACAGAAAACAGGGGATATAAGATCAGAAATCCATTTCCCGATAACAGATAGTAGGCAACGCTGCACAGAAGCAGAAATCCCCACTGCAGCTTTTTCGGGATCAGATAGTACAGTATCAGTATCCCTGCAAAAAAACAGATAAATGTAAAAGAAGTAATACCCATATTATTATTTTCCTATCTCTTCCTTCGGAGTCTTCCCCGCTGCGATACAGAAATACAGCGGAAAGGCAAGATAATATCCATAGATATAGCGGAAATTGCTCACCGGTCCCAGAATAAACGTCAGGAACAGCCCTATGAGCACAGTAAATACCACAATGCCTTCTTTCCTTTTATGTTTGATCATCAGATACAGACATACCACCATACTGACAAATGGAAAGGCAAGCGAATAAAAATAACAGAGCACAGGGATCTTCATAAACCAGCTGTCATGGTCTGCCACCTTCTCATAAAAGCTATGCACCCCCGGAAGCAAACCGGCATTATCTACCCAGTATATCTCCCGTTCCAGAGTATCCGTCTCAATGTATCTGCGAGCCGAGTACGGATCGGGAGTCATCGCCCCCGGATACCAGTAGTCCACGTTCAGATCCAGAAACAGACACAGACATTCCACCGGTGCTTTTGCCAGAATCTGAAAATAGGTCGTCCAGAATGTCTCCGGGTCTTCCTCATAGTGTTTGTTATTAAACGAACTTTTTACATAATCGGCAAAATGGCGGTTGAATGCCTCTGCATCCGGTATATATGAGAGAATGATTTCTCTTTCTTCCTCGTCCAATACTTCCGGATGATCGACATAGATGCCGCTAAGCTGTACAAGCACCGCCGGAAATGTCTCACTTTTTTCCCCTTCCTGCACACCCATCACCGGAAACAAGACCTTCATAATAATATAATAGGCAAAGATCACGCCCAAAAGCACTAACCGGATCTTAGACATATACCGCAGCACAAATGCCGCGATCAATGCAAGCATCACCACATAAACCATATTGTTCCGAAACAGGCAGGCCAGAAGTCCCGTTCCGAAAACGGCAGCCAGATACCTGCCTCCCGGATTCTTCACCACCTGCACCAGTGACATACAAAACAGGATCAGAAAACAGGAAAAGAGGATATCCTTGGTCAGACTGAACGACATAAGCTGCAGCATCGGCGTCAGCAGATAATACAGGTAAGCAGCCAGCGTCGCATAGACATTTCTCGTTGCCTTGTAGATCCAGTACACGGTAAACATCGTAACCGCCACTACGAAAAGCATCTGGCACACACTGTAAACGACCAGCCCCCCCGCTTCATTTCCTCCGGAGATTCCGGTTCCAATTCGAAGACACAGCGCCCAGAACAATGTGTGGAACACCGGATGATGCGTATTCAGCGGATCTCTGCCATACGCCTGATAGGTCTGCGGCGGGGCGTCATACGCATATGTTCCCGGAAAATAAGAGAGATAACAAAACCCATAGACCGCAAGCAGGGTCGCGCCAAGAATCCAGAAGGCTTCCTTTCGTTCTAGGACTTTCCGGCATTTTTCCCACTGCGGGATACAACCCGTTTTCTTCAGAAGCATGTCAAAACCATACAGTAACGCCGCCGTCAAAACACTTCCCACCAGCCAAAAAAGAAGATAAAAGGCCGGTCCTTCTGCAATTCCGCTAAAATCTGTCGTCTCGTATATACTTTTCCCGACGCACAGGATTCCTGCGCCCGCCATCCCAAACAATAGCTCAGGCATCCAGTCCCTGATCGATCTACGCCTTCGTTCCTTCATCTTTTCCAGTTACTCCCTCGTACCAGCATTTCTCTTTGCACGTACTCAACTCTTGAGCCCGCATCGCTCTATCCGGAATCTCTGTGGTTTTCCCGAAATTTGTTCTCACATATTTTACCATCATTGGTATGCTTTTGGCAATCTGCATTGCCATATAAGCTCCTATACCGGGCGATCTTTCGACTTCTCCATGAATTGTTTAATTCCGGACTTTGTGCTAAACTGTTACTATCTTTGGAAATCAGATTCCAGCAGGGAGCCGCGAGAGCTCCGGAACGGAGAAACTATGCTATTTAATTCCATGACCTTTGCCATATTTCTGCCAGTTGTCTTTCTTCTGTACTATGCGCTTCCGCACAAGTACCGTTGGATTTTTTTGCTGGTGGCAAGCTATGTCTTCTATATGAATCTGCATGTCGGGTATGGGATCCTGCTCTTTCTGACGACCGTTCTTACCTACTTTCTTGCCAGAAAGCTGGAAAACTGTACAGCAGATACCGGGCGGCGCAGCTGTCTCCTTGGCGGTATTCTCCCTCTGGTATTGATCCTGCTGTTCTATAAGACGGCTTCGCCTCTGATCGACCGTCTGAATGTCCTGATCGACGCAGGCCGGCTTCCGATGCAGCCCATCACCGTGCGGATCCTTCTCCCTGCCGGCGTCTCCTTTTATTTTTTTCAGTCAATGGGCTATCTCATCGATGTTTACAAGAAGAAGATTCCCGCGGAAAAGCACTTTGGATATTATGCACTGTTTGTCTCCTTTTTCCCACAGCTCCTGGCAGGACCGATCGGCAGAGCGGACAGCCTGCTTCCGCAATACAAAAAGGAGCGACCTTTTTCCTACGAGAACGTCACTTACGGGCTTCGTCAGATGGCGTGGGGGTATTTTAAAAAACTGGTGATTGCCGACGTCTTTGCTGCCGTCGTGGATAAGGTATACAACAATGCCGGAAGCTATGTCGGTCTTGTCTTTATCATTGTCACCGTTATGTTTGCCATTGAGATCTACTGTGATTTTTCCGGCTATTCCGACATTGCGATCGGCTGTGCCAGACTTTTCGGAATTGAGCTTATGACCAACTTTAAAAGTCCCTACTACTCATTTACGATCAAAGAGTTCTGGAGCCGTTGGCATATCTCCCTTTCCACCTGGTTTCGTGACTATGTGTACATTCCGCTGGGCGGCAACCGCGTCGGACGCTTCCGCCACTGTCTGAACCTGATGATCACGTTTCTGGTCAGCGGCTTCTGGCATGGAAGCAGTCTGACCTACATCCTGTGGGGCGGCATCCACGGTTTTCTGCAGATCGTAGAGTCTTTTCTCTACCCCAAAGAGCGAAACGGTATCCGGCTTACTCACAAAAAGCACTGGTGGCAGCTGCCCATCACCTTTATTCTGCTTTGCCTCAGTTGGATCTTTTTCCGTGCAAACACCATTCAGGATGCTCTGTGGATCCTCTCCAGACTGTTCTGGGATGCTTCCCGGCCGGTCAACTATCTGAAAACTGCGGTGATCTGTCTGGATATGCCCTATGTGTCCATGTTTGGTATGTTCTTCTCTGTGGTCATTCTCGGTATTTATGATTACATCTCTCTCAAGCAGGATGTGATCGCCCTGATCAGCAGGCAGAATTTTCTTGTACGCTGGCTGATCTATGTTTTGCTTCTGGTCGTGATCGCCCTCTTTTCCAACAAGGGAATCGCAACCGAATTTATCTATTTCCAGTTTTAAGTGACGAGGGGTAAAAGAATATGAAGGAAAATAAAAAACAGACTTTGGATTTTATAAAACTGATCGTAAAATGCCTTGCCTTTCCGGCGGCGGCACTGCTGGTGATCTGCCTTCTCAACAAGCCCTACCGAAAAATTGATGAGGCGAAATACCTGGATCTTGCCAAGTTCAGCACACTGGGGAATCCGGTCGAAAACATACAGGTTGCCAACATCGGAAGCTCTCATGGTGCCTATGACTTCGTATATACAGATCTGGAGGAACGCGGCTATTCCTGCTTTAACTACGGCAACGTCAGCCAGACCTTCAATTACGACTATGCGATATTAAAAGAATACGGGAGCTATCTGGCTCCCGGAAGCGTTCTGTTTATACCTGTGTCTTATTTCTCCTTCAATAACGAGGTAACGACCGACAGCGAGGCGCAGGCTCTAAGCGTTAAATATTACCACTGTCTTTCTCCTCAGAATATGCCGGATTACGATCTTTTTACCGACATCGTCACCACAAGGCTACCTATCCTGTCAGCCGGGGAAGATATCCTCGAGCTGTTTCCCAAGCTGTCTCTGATCGCTCTCGCCGCCGATACCGGCGACGATGTTGCCGAGTTCCAGCGGCGCGCACAGGATCGCTATGATCGTCATTTTGCCAACAAGGACACCTATTTCATGCCTGAGCGCGAGGAAGAGCTGCGCGAGATCATCTCCTACTGTAAAGAACGCAACATCACGCCTGTCCTGATCACCACTCCCTTTTCGAAGTATTATCGTGATCTGGTATCCGCTGAGTTTCTCTCCGAGTTTGCCGAGAAGGTGAATACCATTGCATCTGACACAGGTGTCAGTTATTATGATTATTCCTATGACGCCAGGTTCCGTGGCAACCTGGATTACTTCTCTGACTCTGACCACCTAAACGACGAGGGAGCTGCTTATTTCATGCAGATTCTGGAAGAGGAGGTTCCGGAGCTTCAGCAAATCATTCGCTAAGATCCTGTCTGAACCCGCCTTTCATCACTGCCTGATATTCGATCTTTCTACCCTCTGTAAGGTAAAAATCCTCTGCTGCTTCCTTCCCGATCTCCTCTGTCACTTCATCCGGCAGAGTTGCCCCCGGATGGAAAAGAATCTCGAGCGTCCGTCCCTTTTTATCTGCCTTTCCGGCAATGGCCGGATACAGCTTTCCGATCCGGTCTGCATCCATGCGTCCACTCATAACCAGCCCCCACAGATACATCTGATCCAGCCCATGTTCTCTGCAATAGCGGTCCGCCTTATGCGAATAGCAGGAAAGCAGTCTGTTCTTGACAAAATTGATCGGGCGGTAAGTTTTCCAAAGCGACACCTTTGACACAAACGGCCATAAGAGTTCCTTCGAATTGCGGATATACTCAAGCGAGTAGTTTTCTTCCGCCACTACCTCCGTGACAGCTTCCCACACCACCGGTATCATATGCGCATGCTGGTGTGAATCGATGCGGAGTCCCTGTTGTTCCACTCGTACCTGACTCTGCTGTGCAATCTCCCGGCACTTCTTTACCGCGTCCTGCACTTTTTGGATCTGCGCCCGGATCTCGCATTTAAGCTGTTCTTTGGCCTGAGCCCGCTTCCACGGCAGATAGGACAACTTGAACAGGCCTCCCCATGAAAGTCCCATCAGACTGCTTCCTTCCTTTGTCAGCAGCTCTGTCATTCCCTCCGGTGCAAGGCTCCTTCCTTCCACGAAGTCAAGATGCACAGACATTTTTGGCAAAAACGGGAGCTGCGGTATCCTTTCATACAACAGCTCCATGCACTCTTCAAAGCAGGACGTATTCGGCACGATACTGATACTGTCCAGTTTTCCTGCCTGCATACATTCCAGCATATCTTTCGATGTGTTTGGCGTCAACGCATAATCATCTGCGTGAATGTCTATTTTCCCCATGCTCTTCTGACCTTTCTATACTACTGTTCTACTCCTCGTCTTCCTTCCACACAAACGTATCAATAATATACCTTGGCCGGTGCTTTGTCTCCATATAGATCTTGCCGATATACTCGCCGATAATCCCCAGAGAAAGCAGCGTCACGCCACCGATCAGAAGCGAAACGATCAGCGTTGTCGTATAACCCGGCACATTGTTGCCGTTTACCCAGTCCACAAGACTGATCACGCACATGACAAGGCTGAACACAAAAACCAGAAAACCAAGTCCGCTGATCATCCGAAGCGGTCTGACGCTCATGGAGGTGATGCCGTCCATCGCCAGCGTGACCATCTTGTTCAGGGTATATTTGGAATGCCCGGCCTCTCTCGCCTTCACGTCAAAATATACAATGTCTGAGGGGAATCCCATCGTAGGGATCAGTCCTCTGAGGAAAAGGTTTGTCTCCTTGTACTCAGCCAGCGCATCCAGCGCTCTCTTAGACATCAACCGGTAATCCGCATGGTTGGTGATAACGTTGCTCCCCAGCAGGTGCATCAGCTTATAGTAGGCAGTCGCCGTTGATTTCTTAAAAGCTCCGTCGGAATGGCGGTCGTTGCGCACTCCGTAGACTACGTCGCTTCCCTTCTGATAACACTCCAGGAATTTGTCAAGCGCTTCGATATCCTGCTGCAGATCCGCGTCGATCGTCACTACGGCATCCGCATATTTTCTCGCCATCATCATTCCCGCAAGGATCGCGCTCTGGTGTCCGTAATTTCCGCTGAGACTCACCACCGAATATATCGCGCTCTTTGCTGAAATCTGATACAGCAGATGAAGCGTTTCATCCTTGCTGCCATCGTTGACAAACATGATCTTGCTGCCCTTTTTTATCTTACCTTCCTGCTGTAGCCGGTGAAGTTTTTCTCCCATCACCTGCGCCGTCTTTTCCACGACTTCTTCCTCGTTATAGCAGGGTACGACAAGATACAGCACCGGGATTTCCCGCTCTTTTTTCTCCTGTATCCTGTTTATAGTAGCTGTGTTCTGTTGTTCCATCTGTTTCTGACTCCCTGTCGGTTTCTCTCTGTCCACTCCGGAAATTCTGTTTTCCATCCGGGATTATCTATCTGCATTGCAGTCTGCAACATGCTCGCCCTACCGTTTGTAATACTCCCTGTACCAGGCAACAAATCTGCCAAGTCCATCTTTTATCGGGGTATCGGGTTTAAAATCAAAATCCTGCATCAGCTCGCTGACATCCGCATACGTCTGATACACATCCCCCGGCTGCATCGGCAAAAACTCCTTCTTCGCCGTACATCCCAGGCAGCTTTCCAGTGTTTCAATAAAGTCCATCAGCTTTTCCGGTTTATTGTTCCCAATATTGTAAAGTTTATATTGCACGCCCTTACTGTTTGGCTTTGGCGGCGTGCAAAGCATACATTCTATGCCCTTGACAATGTCGTCCACATACGTGAAATCACGGTACATATCGCCGTTATTGTAGATCTGGATCGGCTCGCCTGCCAGGATCTTATTCGTGAATTTAAAGTACGCCATATCCGGTCTTCCGAACGGACCGTATACTGTAAAGAAACGAAGTCCGGTAGTCGGTATGGAATACAGCTTGCTGTAAACATGCGCCATCAGCTCATTAGACTTCTTGGTCGCCGCATACAGGCTGACCGGCTCATCCACCTTATCCTGCGTGGAAAACGGAACTTTCTCGTTTCCTCCATAGACAGAGCTGGACGACGCATACACCAGATGCTCTACCGGAAAATAGCGGCATGCCTCCAGTATGTGAAAGAATCCCATCATATTCGACTGCATATACGCTTCCGGATTGTCAATGCTGTATCGGACCCCCGCCTGCGCTCCGAGATTTACTACGATCTGCGGATGATATTCCTGAAAGATGCGAAATACATCTGCATTGTCTGCCAGATCTCCCTTGATAAAGCGATAGGATCCATACTGCTGCAAAATCGCAAGCCTCGCCTCTTTCAGACTGACCTCGTAATAATCATTCAGATTGTCGAACCCGATCACCTGCGCGCCCTTTTCCAGCAGGCTTTTTGAGAGATGAAAGCCGATAAAACCGGCGCCTCCCGTGATCAGATAGGTTTTGGAAAGATCAAGTTGGTTCATTACCGTATTCCTTCTTTTTCTTTTTATTTTCTGCCAATGCTGTAATATTCGATGCCTGCCTCTGCCATCTCCTGCGGTCTGTAGATATTCCGGCCGTCATATACCAGCGGGATACGCATCTTTTCTTTGTAAGCCGCCGCCGGTACCGCTTTGATCTCTTTCCACTCTGTAAAAATAAAGCAGATGTTCGCACCGGTTAAGGCTTCCTGCGGATCCTCCACATAGCGGATGCTTCCCTTTGCGATCGGTCCTTCCGGAAACCGCTTTTTAAAATTGTCTGCCGCTACCGGATCATACGCGATGATCTCTGCGCCCTGCTCCAGAAGCAGTTTCACATTGTCGATCGACGGAGCCTCCCTGAGATCGTCCGTTCCGGGCTTAAAGGCAAGTCCGAGCACGGCAACCTTCAAGCCCTGGAATGTGATCATTCTCCGGCATGCCTTATCGTAGAGTCTCGTCTTCTGCTTCGCATTCACATCGACTGCTGCCTCTACTGTTTTCAGCTCATAGCCATTCTGTCTTGCCAGATATTTGAGCGCCTTTGTATCCTTCGGAAAACAGCTTCCGCCATAGCCTATGCCCGCTCTCAAAAAGTTTGCCCCGATCCTCGCATCGTAGCTCATGCCTTCCGCAACAGCCTCAATATCGGCCCCTACCAGCTCGCACAGATTCGCGATATCGTTCATATAAGAGATCTTGAGCGCCAGAAAATCATTGCAGGCGTATTTGATCATCTCTGCGGATCTTCTGTTGACGGATACGATCGGAAGCCCGAACGGCTCATATACCTTTTTCAGTGTCGCTTCTGCTTCCTTACTCTCTGTTCCGATAATGATACGCGCCGCATGGAGCGTGTCATGTACCGCAGAACCCTGTGCAAGGAATTCCGGGTTGGAGGCAACCTCCACCTTCACATCACGCATCAGAAAATCATGGATAAACTGGTCTACCTTATCGTTTGTACCCACAGGCACCGTCGATTTCACCACAACCAGACAGTCTCTTTCCACCGACTCTGCGATCTGCCGCGAAACGGTTGCGATATAACTCAGATTTGCTGAACCGTCCGGCTGCTCCGGCGTCCCGACTCCGATAAAAATGACCTCTGCATCCTTGTAGGCTCTCTGATAATCTGTCGTATAATGCAGTCTTCCCACCGCATTGTTCTTCTGCATCAGCTCCTGCAGACCTTCTTCATAGATCGGCGTGATACCCGCCTCCATCATTTTTACCTTGCTTTCATCAACATCCACACAGGTAACGTCGTGCCCCTTTTCTGCAAAGCATACGCCTGCCACCAGTCCTACATATCCAGTTCCCGCTACTGCTATTTTCATGCTGTTCTGCTCCTCCTAAGTTTCCTGATCTACAGCTTTTCCTTACTTAATATCTTTTTGATTCTGCGCACAACTTTTTCCCAGAACGTCGGACCATGATATCTGCGCGCCTTCGCCTCATCGAACAGTCCCTTTAAATCCTGCTGGCTGTTCACATAGTCCCACCACAGGCTGCAGAGGTTGCCATCATAGCGTTTCCAGGGTTTGTCCCCCGCATAGTGAATGATGGTCGGCCTGTGTACCGCCTTTTCACATTCCTCCTGCGTGTACATCCCTTCCTCCACAAACTGCCGGTATTCCTCATCTGGGAAGTACGCAAAACGGTTGTACTCCGGCGGCAGGTGATAGATCGCGCCCTGACAGGTGATATTGAGAATGTCCTGATCCTGATAGTACAGCCGGATCTTCGCAAGTTCATTCCATTGACATTCCATCTGACGTTCCCTCATTTTAGCCAGATTCATCAAAAGCACGCCGGAATTCACGTACTTTCCTTTCATATCTTTCAACATCCCCCAATATGGTCTGTCGCTGTTCCATTCCCATTTATCTGTTATATTTACAGCAGCCTTCACCCCGGCAAGCAGATAGTCTTTCAGTTCAATCTGCCAGAGGCTCTCCAGCCCCCCTCTCACAAATGTGTCAATGTCCAGATATAGGATCTTATCCACCTTCGGAAGCAGCCGTGGCAGTTCCAAACGCAGGTACGCTCCCGATGAGATACCGCGCACTTCATATGCTTTCTCATACGCATTTTTAATATCAATGAAGTACAGTTCTGATTCCAGGTCGCGCTTTTTTACAATATCATCCAGATATGTTTGGGCTTCCGCCGCCTCCTTCGTACATACGCAGTAAATGTCGTAATGCGTCGTTTTGTCCGTGCGCGCATCCAGAAGCGCCGCGACCGTCACCCGCACCTGCCGCATCAAATTTTCATCAAAGCAAAATGCCACATTTATTCTCATTATAGCAAACCTCTCCGCTAATTGCGATAGTTATCCTTCTTTTTTCCACTTGAGATAGATCAGACAGGAGGGAAGAATACAGGCTGCGAACAGTCCTTTCCGTGACACACCGGAAAGCTGTCTGCCAAGCTTCATCCCCGCAAACCGTCCATAGATCTGATAGAGCAGCATCATCTTCAGTCTTACTCGAAAATGCACCGCCGAGTCCTCCAGATATACCTGGGAGCGAAGCATCATTCCCCTCGGCGAATGGACCTTCATCCGGTGTCCCGACTTCGTCAGACCGCCCTCGAGGTAATCGCAGGTGTAGATGTTTTCGTTGATATGCACCATCCGGTACGGTCCCGACATACGCATCCACACCAGATCCTCCGGCAGAAATTTTTCTCCTTCAAACGTCGGAAACGGATACCGCTTCAGGATTTCCGTATAAAAAACCTCCGCCTTGTCTCCGCCGATATTCCCGTTAATCCGCACATCCCGGTACGTTCCGATCATCTCGTCCTCCGGGAAATACGCGGTGTTCACTCTGCCATCCGCATGACAGCGCAAAAAACTGTAGCCGCACAAAATGACATTCCCGTCATTTTCTGGTATATCACGGGCGTCCTTCACCGCTATGCTTTTACAGAAGGTTTCGTAATATTTTTCATGGTATCTGTGTATCGTCTCCACTGCCTCCGGCGGCAGATAATCGTCGCTGTCCACGAGAAACGTCAGCTCTGTCTCGATCTGCGCGATCCCACGGTTCAGCGCTCTGTGCTTTCCGCCGTTCTCCTGCCTGAGGACACGCATCTGAAGCCGATGCTCCTGCATCAGTTCCTCCAGCAGCTCCTGTGTCTCATCCGTGCTCCCGTCGTCTACGACCAGCCATTCAAAATCAGAATCCGTCTGCCCGGTAAGGCTGTCATACAGCTTTCGCAAATGGGAAGCCCGGTTGTATGTGGGCGTCAATATGGTCAGATTATTCATGGATTCCCGCCGCCTCCAAAAACTGTTTTGCTATGTTCTCCATCGAATATTTTTCTCGTATCTTTGCCGCGTTGACGGAAAGCCTTTCCGCGAAATCTCCGTCCAGCGCGATCCGTTCCATTGCCTTTGCCATGGCGTCCTTATCCCCCACTGGAACCAGCAGGCCGTTGACGCCATCCTCGATATAGGTCCTGGCTCCTCCGATCGGACAGTCCGTCGCAATAGTCGGAATCCCCATTCCAAGCGCCTCCACCATCGAGTTTGAAATCCCCTCGTAATCGGAAGGCAGCACAAACATTCCAAAATCCACGATCTCGTTTCTGGCATTCGGGCAAAAGCCATGCCAGACGACCGCCTCGGAGATTCCAAGCACCTTTGCGTAGCTTTTCAGCTCCTGCTCCAGCTCTCCCTCTCCGTAAACATGAAGCTCGTAATCCGTAATCTTTTTTCGGAACAGCGCAAATGCCTCCAGCAAAAGCCTGTGGTTCTTTTCTTTTCCAAGCCGCCCTACCGACGCGATCCTTTTGCTCCGCTTTCCGGTATATCGCTCCGGCACGTCCCCGGCTACTGCGTTCGGGATGATCACTGCCTTATCTGCGATCTGCTTTTGGAAAAAGCGGATCCCGTCCGGCGTCTGAAAAGCAATCCTGTCCGCGTACCGGTATGCCCAGTTCCGGATCCGCGGTTCTTTGCAGCTAAGCGGGCTGCTCCGTTCCGCAACAAGCAGATGCCGTTTCCTTCCAAGGGTTGCCAGTACCGAAAAAACCGTTCCATTGACACAGAATGCAAAAATATAGCAGTCAGGATTCTCCCTGTAATAGCGTCTCATATCCACAATGCGGCGGATCATGGTGACCGGATTTCTGTGCGACTGCGGCGCGATACAAAAATCCTCCACCTTTTCATTCAGCTCATAGGCATGCTGATACCCTGCAAACTGCATGATCGCCACTTCAAATCCCATCTTGACATACTGGTCGGACAGCAGGGAGATGACCCGTTCTGTCCCGCCACCTGTCATATTTGGAATCACAAATACAATCTTTTTCATACGCTCCTCGATTTCGCTTGTATCTTGTATATAAAACAGTTCCGCTCCCCGTTACACTATAACATTTCCCGTGGATATTTACAAATCTGCACTCTCCCCGCTATAATGAACTATACTTGAGTTTGTGCGGCGATTTTATTACACCGGCCGTCCACGCGGGAGCGCCGCGGATGTGTCCGGAATCGTCCATGCGCCCCAGAATGGAGATCTTATGTCTGCTACCCCTTTTTTGAGTGTTATCGTACCTGTATATAACGCAGAGGCTTATCTTCGCGACTGTGTAGACAGCATTCTCGCCCAGACCTTTGACGACTATGAAGTAATCCTGGTCGACGACGGCTCTACCGACCGTTGTCCCGCCATCTGCGATGAATATGCCGCCCGGAATCCGCGTGTGCGCGTCCTGCATCAGCCAAACGGAGGACTTCCTGCTGCAAGACAGGCGGGTTTTCGTCTATCTACCGGTAATTATTGTGCTTTTGTCGATAGTGATGACACCATTGATGTAAAAATGTACTTTGAAATGTGTCACATTGCCATGCAGTATGATGTTGATATCGTTCACTGTGATTTTCTTGCTGTTATGCCAACAAAGACAAAAAACTGTTCCATTCCTTTTCCCTACGGTTATTACGATAAACAACATCTGCGCAGCCAGATATACCCTCAGCTTATTTATACAGGTCATTATTTTACCTTTGGCGCCGCACCAAATATCTGGAATAAGATATTCCGCAGATCTCTTCTTGAAAAATATCTTCTACAGGTTCCTCACGAAATACAAAATGGAGAGGATTTTCTCGTAACTTATCCCTGTATGCTGGAGGCAAACTCCGTATACTTTATAGACCAGGCATTTTATCATTACTACAGTCGGATAAACTCTATGTGTCGCGTTATCACAAAGGAGCAGTTACAGAAATTATTTATCCTTTTGGATTCCATCGACCAGGTTTTAGACTGTACACAGTATCCTGAACTAAACGTTCAACTCACCTATTACACTGTATACCAAACCCTGCTGTACTGTTTACCACTCTTGCAAGAGATGTATCATAACAAAGAAAAATTGCATACGATACGCCAGCTCTACCTTGATACGGTAAGAAATCCTCACATAAATCACGCCCTGTCTGCTATTCAAATTAAAGACATCACCGGCATCCGCAACAAGCTCTTCGTCTACGGATTCCGGCTGCATCTGTACCCTCTGATCCTTTTGGCGCTGCTCAAAAAATAACCGGCTTTACCGGATCTGCCACATCTGGGAACGGTCGCCGCTGTAGGCTTCCAGCGCAACCTTCCCGGACCGCCAGGTCAGCGCATAATCATCCACCAGGATAAACCAGACGTTTTCTACACTCTGCCCGTCCTCCGCTTTTTTCAGCGTCCACACAAAACGGACATCCGGATCCTGCTGGTAATACATATTCAGCTCGTCATCCATGTAGACAGTCAGCCGTTCTCCCCGTGCACCAAGCACCTGTTCGTTATCCGGATAGCGGAAGATCCAGCCCTCGTCCGTCCCTTCCATGTGTACATCGGAAAGCTGCCCGTCCTTGACGCAGACCATTTCTCCCTGATGCGCAAGACAACTTTCCGCATCTTCCATCGGCGAGACCACGTAATTGCCATTTTCCAGAGTCGCCGTCTTTTCCCGGTGATAAAACTGTTCCCTCGCATAGCTGCCGTCATCCAGCGCGATCGTCTCGTAAAACAGGTTCGTGGTGCGAAGAAGCAGCACAAAAACCACCGCCAGTACAACACCCGTTGCAACCGAGATGAACTGTCTCCTGTTTTCCTGCAATGTCCCGGCTTTCCACGCCTTTCTTTTGACCTCAATCCTGCGCACAAGATCAAGCTGTCCCTTCACAGCATAGGGGATCAGGATCAGAAAATATGGCAGCGTGTAGGACGCGCCCGACTCCCAGGCAAAATGAAACAGATATCCGCCCAGAAAAATGACTATCCCGGTCAATTCGTATAGATTTTCACTTTTCCGATGGAGATACAGATAAAGCAGCACGCCGATCCATACCAGTGTTTGTATGCCGTTTAATGCGACCGAGATCCAGACGCTCTCCTGTCCGTCTATCATTCCGGCGACAAGCGCAGGCATCTTAACGGCAGACTCCCGCTCCTGCGACCGCTCTATCGCCGCAAACGTCGGATCGTTCCACTGAAACGCCATCTTCTGTGCAAAAAAAGTGACGCCGTCGTCCAGCGGATTTTCACTCATTCTTTTCAGAATCTTCCGGATATCGGTCACCGACGCATCCTTGATCAGCCTGCTGTCATAATGATACTTTTGGAAAATATCAATGATATACCCGTTGTATTCACCCGGACCCGTTGCATTTTCCGAATCCTGCAAGCCCATGACCACCCACGACACCATAGCCGCCCCGTCCGTCAGTTCATAGCCGGAAATCTTTTCCGTCGCCTTCTCATAAGCCGCTGTAAAACCCAGATAGCTTCCCAGACACAGCACGATACACAGCGCAGAGATGAGCCACTTCTTTCCCGCCTCTTTTCCGTGGTACAGTAAAGTTTCCAGGATATCATACAGAAGAAAACACAGCATTGCCACCAGATAGATCAGGCAGTTGGACTTGAGTACAATGGCGATCCCGATGCAGACTGCCATCCCAATACCATTGCGGAGCTTTTTCGACTCCAGATACCGCAGCATCTGATATACTGCGGCAAGTGCAAAGGCCATCCCCGGCAAGACCCCGTAGAGATAGGTCGTATAATACAGCATCGGGATCCAGAGGATCGTAGAAAGACATGCCAGCACAGGAAACCTTTTATCGCTTTTCCAGAACATCCAGGACAGCTTCGCCAGAAAATAGTAGATAAAAGCGAGCGCAACCGCATTTACCAGCTGCAGGCCAACGTAGTTATCGACTCCCGTCACAAACGACAAAAGATAGTAAAACAGCACAATCCCGGACTGAAAGGGATAGCGGAACAGATATCCGCCCTCTGCAAAAGAGCTGAAATTTCCAATTCTCCACTGCATCGCGATCGCATAGATCTTCGCCGGGTCATTTCCCGGTGCAAGCTGTGTGACCATGATCCACACCATTCCAAGTAAAAATGCCATAAAACAAAGGATCTTTACCCCTTTTTCAGGACAGACTGCGCCAAAGCGCCCCTTTTCCCGGAGGCGGGCATAGCCCCTGTAGATTCCCCAGCTCACAAGCAAAAACAACGCATAAGCGATCAGATGCTTCAACGGACTGTCTGCAATGTTCAGCGTCCGCTTCTGCATTCCTCCGCCGTAGCTTTCCGTCCAGCCGATAAAGCTTGTACTGAATATACTGTGTAGAAAAAGCACAAAAATGACACATGCCGCAAGCAGTCTGATCAATCTGTTTGCAAAAAGATAAAGTCCCTTTTTCTTTTCCATGTTTCTTCTCCGACTCTCTTTATTTCCGGGTAAACTGACAAAGTACCCTTATCGTTCTCTTCACGGTTATCCAAAGCGGATGCCGCACCTGATTTTTTTTCAGCGCCCGATATGCTTCCTGAAAGGATACCAGATAATTCTTCAGTCCCGCATTGCTGGTTCCTCCATAAAACATGGATACCAGCACCTCCGGCACATATGCCAGCCGGTTTTTCTCATCCTTCAAAAAGCGGACCATAAACTCATAATCTGCCGCACATCGATACGAAATATCGTAATCTCCATAGGTTTCATAGATCTTCCGCTTCAGAAAAAGCGTTGGATGCCCCGGCATCCAGCCGTCAGCGATCCTTCCTTCACCCATATGCCAGCCGCGGATGATCTTTTCTCCACTTGCATAGACAAGATCCGCATGTGCTCCCACGCAGCCTTCTCCCGCCTCCTCTATTGCCCGGACAAGCCGGCTGACCGTATCCTTTCTGCACAGCCTGTCGTTGCAGACGGCGATGATCTCTCCGCTGCTTCTGTGAAATGCCTTGTTCATCGCATCATACAGTCCCAGATCCGGCTCCGATCTCCACTGCACCTCGGGCCAGCCTCTTTCCATACTCTGCCCGGCGAACTTCCGGATCAACTCCACCGTGCCGTCGGTCGATCCCCCGTCTGCGATCACGACCTCGATCCTGTCATAGTCCTGTTCCAGAATACTCTGAAAGGTATCGGGGAGATTTTCTGCCGCCTGATAAGTTGTCACTAACAACGAAACTTTCTGCATTTCTTCCGTTCCCTCTTCCTGTCCTTATTTTCAAATTTTACCTCATTTGGCTGTATTATACAATGAAATCCTCTCTCTTTTCACAGGATCAGTCCACACGCCATCGGCTTTTTCCTCTCCTCCACCCAGCGCAGGCAGTCTGTTTGCTGTAATGAAGTATCGTTTTGCTATTCACAACGTTTTGTTGTCATTGTGTCATTCCTAATACACATAGGACAATTCCGGCCATTTGCGTATTGTTGTATGCTAATATTTCTTACAACAGAAGATTAAATACACTTCTTTTGGATATTATAGTAGTTACAGAAGAGGATCGATCAATGAAAGAATTACACGAACGGATTCGCGACCTCCGGGAGGATAACGATATCAAGCAAAGCACTCTCGCCGACTATCTCGGCGTTACCCAGCAGACATATTCGAACTATGAGACCGGTCGACGCGAAATCCCTACCTATGTCGTCGTGAAGCTGGCACAGTTTTATAAAGTGAGCACGGACTATCTTCTCAGTTCCAATCCCGGTTACACCGGCAATATCGATATGAACGCCCGCTTTATCGGGCCTGTCACCATGCACGACATCGTATACGATATGCAGCGTCTGGATAAATACGGGCGCAAGGAATTAGTCGATTTCATTCACTTCCTGCACCGCGATCATTAGAGCTTATTATTCAGACAAATTTAGTTTTATATTTATTAAATATTGTTTTCTTTTGTACGATATACGAAATCCATATTTCTTTCCGCATATTTTTCTTCACCCTATATGGGCACTTTTCTTATTTCTTATTATGTTAAAAAAATGTGTTCCAATGCACATTTTCCCCTTCACTTAAGAGCATTTCCATATTACACAAAAATGGTTTGCTCCAGTGAGCAATTTTTCCGTCGCTTAAATGCATTCCCTTATTGCATAAAAAGATTTGTTCCAGCGGGCAATCTCCCACAATTTACCATGAATTTCCTACTATAAACCACAGAAAAGACCCGCCCACGCGAGTCTTTTCCAAATTCACTTACCACTATTCCTATTTGTTGATCCGGACGTTCATCGTAAGTTTCACGCCATCCGTATTTGCTCCCTGTCCTGCAAATCTTACGTACATATTGACCTTATTGGTAGATCCACAGCTATAAGAGACCGCATCCTTGGGTTTCAGATACACCTTCATCGATCCGTCCGCCTGCTCAACCGTGCGAATTTCTAAGGATTCGGCTGCTTTCGAATCATAAGCCTTGGTATCTTCCTTTCCAAAATCAACACTTGCGATGCTTCCGATCGCCTTCACATCACTCTTGCTTATAACAAAGGAAGTCTCGTAATTCTTGTTGGAGAGATACAGGTTGACCGTACTCTTGTCGGTTTTAATCTTAGGAAGGATCTGCGCGGTTTTGATCTTCAGCACCTTATTAGACCAGGTTCCGTAGCCATCCTCCGAACCAAACTGATAATCCCTCAGCTTCATCCAGATCTTCACAGAATACGTCTTATTGTTGTCGATCTCTGCTTGCCGTTTCGGCGAAACATAGATCTTGCCATCCGCCAGCACCTTTGCCTGGAAAAATTCGCTTTCCTCATCATCATACTTCGGCTGAATACCGCCCGCGTCAAATATCTTGACTTCTACAACCTTATCCTTAAGATTCTTAAAGGAAGGTGTATAGATAATACTGTTGTTTGCCGTATACTCTGCATAATCACGGTTCACCAGATTCAGTTTTCCCTTCGCTGTAAGTCCTACGCTGATAGAAGCGCTGTATACCTTTACAGTAAATTTAACCGCTTTGCCTCTTACCACATTGCCGGTATCCGGGTTTTCATAGACTGGCTCCATAGTAAATGCGTAACTCTTCTTGGGAAGTTCTCTGATCAGCTTCACGTCCAGACTTCCTGCCCAGACATTCTTCGTGTAGCCCGCATTATTAAGATCCCACTCAAAGGCAGATGCCGAATCCGTATAGTTCTTCGTAGTACACCGGATCGTAGCTTTCGTCTCATCCACATCAAGCTCATAGCCTTCTGCCAGATTCTTGGATGTCATTTCCAGAACTGCCGTCTCAACATAGTTATCGCTCTCGTCTGTCGCTGCCAGATTAAACGCCGCGGCTCCCTTCAATGCTACCGTCGGAACTCCCTTTGCCACCTTCACCTTCAGGGTCACACCGTTGATCGCCACCTCGTCGCCTCTGGTGTTTACCCGCTTAACCTTATCACACACAAATGTGTATGTTCCATTTTTTACTGTCGGATCAAGGATCTCAACTTTTCCTTCCCCATTTTCATAGGTGACGCTTAACTTCGCATATTCTTCCGCATTCCTTACCGTAGATTTTGCGTTAAATATCTGCGTATCCGCAAACACGGTATCCTTCTGATTGGATTTCAGCGCAAACGTCTGTACCTGCTCCGGATAACTCGGGTTCATTGTCACGGTTGCTGCTGTCAGGCTCGCCTTCGGTGTATTTGACGTCGCCTTGATCGTGTAAGTATAATTAAAATACTGTCCGGAAGCCCAGCTTGTATTGGTCACATGAAGCACGACTTTTCCCGATTCCATATTTCGGGGAGTTTTCATCTCGACTGCTCCGTCCGTAGTGATCGTACACTCGTTGATCCTTGCCTCCGTGCCGTTCCATACCTTTACATCAAACGTACCGTCATTCAGATTTACCGGCTCGTTTTTCTTTTTGGTATCCAGAAGATGAAGTTTGATCGTCTGTTCTCCACAGGCATTGTTGTAAGTATCCGCCGTCTTATCCAGCTTGTAGGACGGTTTGACCGTCTGCGTAGGGATCGTGATCTTCAGCTTCGTCTTGATATCCGATTTATAGCCTTGGTAACTCAGCACCAGATAGCCCGAAACCACCGGTTTTCCCTTCTGATTCTTGGTGCCGTAAAGCATGCTCGCACTCTTCTGCGTAATAACCCCTGTATCAGGGTCTATCTCAAAGTTCTCGGTAAAGAGCTTTGCATCCTCATCCGTTCCGAGCGGCTCCAGCGCATATGATGCGATCTTCGCTGTTCCCAGTCCGGTGATGACCGGCTTGATCTCCGTGCCATCATTCGCGTAAAACAGATTGATCTTCGGCTGCTTTTTATCAAGAGTCAGTTTCACCTTCGGCTCCGACTTTTTGATTGTGATCTTTAACGGGATCTTATAAGTCCCACCATTTACGCTCACCAGCAGCGAGTATGTTGCTCCGTCGTTTACCAGTTTCGGCGTCACCCAAAAGGTTTTGACAACATCATTGCTGTCTTCTTCGCTGTATTTCACATCAAACGCACTCGACGCATATCCATCTTCTGCCTTCAGAAATTTAATGCTGTCCGTGTCGATCTCCTTGCCATAAGAGCTAATGATCTCCAGCGCGACGCCCTTCTCGATATTAGGATTCAGCGTAAGTGAGGAATCTGCCAGTCTTGGCGTATAATCTACCACGCTGATCACAAACTTCTGTGTTACTGTCTTTTTGGCGGCTGTCGCTGAGGTATTGGTCGCTGTAACCGTGATCGTCGTCTCTCCGGTCGCTCCCTGTGGGATCGTAACCCGGTTAGTCGTCTTCGTTGTCGTCGTTGATGCAGTCTCCAGTTTTGCAACCTTCGTATCGCTGCTTGTCCATTTCATTACAACTGATGTATCATCGCCCTCGGTGTCATACGCCGTTGCTTTGATTGAAAAGGTGTTTGCTTTATTCTTAGTCTCTGTCTTATCGATCACCGCCATATTTGAGCCGCTGCTGCTCTGTGTCAGCTTAACGATAGCGGCGTCATAATCCACTGCCTTCAGTCTGATCTCATCCACATCTGCACTGGTAACGTCCACGATAATGCTGCGGACAATCTTTTTATCATCATATCCGATAACCGAGGCCGTGATCTCCGCCTTTCCTGCTTTCACTGCACGGATCACTCCGCCGGCGTCTATGGTAGCCACCGATGTCGTGCCGGATGTAAATGTGATCTTTGATGTTTTGACAGCCCGGTTTCCATCCTTTCCGTCGATCAGAAACATCCTTGTGCTCTGTCCGACCTTCAGCGCAGCACCATCTACCTCATTTTTGCTGTTGACTGTCGCTCCATTGGAAAGCTCCACGCTGATATCGGAATCAATACCCAGTGTCTTTCCGGCATTAATGCTCTCAAATTCTGCTGTGATCAGCGCGCCGCCCATAGGCATGGCAAAACTGTATACGCCGTTTTTATCTGCATTGATCACCTTGCCATTATATTTCAGGGATCCTGTCACCATCTTATAGCCCTGATCCGGCTGGAACGTCACAAACAGCTTTGTCCCTGCAGTTACGCCCTGCCCCTTCTTGCTGCTGTCCGGGTTCAGCGTGTTGGGATCCTTTCCAGCTGCATCTTTGACAATGATCTTGCCTCCCGGCGTCTGCCCGGGAACAAATACATCATATTTATAATAATGGACTTCTTCTTCCTCTTCTGATAAATAATATACAAACTTTATATCATTATTTTTTGCATACGTCTCAACATTGGAATCTCTCTGTCCGATCAGTGTCAGATCCGCCGCGCATCCGGAAAATACCGCATCTCCCAAAACGATCTCACCGCTCGCGATCTCTGCCCGGAGCAGTTTCGAACAATCCCGGAACGCATAATTTCCCACCTGCTTAATAGAATAGAGAAGTTTGATTCCCCCAAGTCCGGTACAGCCTTCAAATGCGCTGGCTCCAATGGACGCATTTCCCGACTTAAAAGTCAGGGAGATCAGATTGTTGCATCCCTTAAACGCCTCATCCGGTATGTCTGTGAGTTTACTCGAAGTGATCACGCTTGTAATGGAACCACAGTTCCGGAATGCCGCCTCTCCCAGTGTGGTGACGCTTTCGTTCAGATTGACCGCATCAATGGAAGTACAGCCTTCAAACGCACTTGACCCGATCGTCTCCAGATTTCCCGGAATAACAAACGCGTCGTCCGAGCAAAACTTGCTAAGCGCTGTACACCCCTTAAACGCCTCATCCCCGATCGAAACGAGGCTGCTGTAGTCCGCATCCCGCATATAGACCATAAATAACGCAGTATCACCGACAAAGGCTCTTGCCCCGATCGACTTCACATTCTTGGGAATGGCGAGCTGTGTCATCTTGGTGCAACTTTCAAACGCACTCGCGCCGATCGTTCCCATGGTATTGGGCAGGTAAATTCCCTTCAGAGAACTGCAGCCTTTAAATGCCCCGTCGTTGATACTGGTCACGCCTGACGGGAGCTTCACATATGTGATCGCCGTGTTTCCCGCAAAGGCTTCTCCGATCGCTGTAATGTTCTGGTCTGCCGCAAGTTCAACAACGCCGGAAAGCGGCTTTCCATTTTCATCTGTGACAGCTGTCAAAGTGCCGTTTTCTACCGTATATTTATAGGTTGCCGCCGCATTGGCGTCATATGTAACACGCATGCCTGTCTCATCTGTAAAGCTCAGCAGACGGATCTCATGCCCTTCTTCCACGATCTCTTCTTCCGTTTCTTCTACGGTATTATCGCTGATCGCGTCCTCCCGGGTTTCCTCGGATATGGATGTATCCGGCTCACTCTGCGCATCCCCGTTCTCTGCTCCATCCTCTTCCGGAGCCTCCGTTTCTGTCTCAGAATCTTCCGTCTCCGTTGCATCGTCCCCGGATTTCTCCGGATCCTCTGCTCCGTTCTCTCTGGCAGCGTCTTCTGATTCCGGCGTTGTCTCCTCTATCTCATCCGCAGACTCTGTCTCTTCCGGTTCCGCCTCCATTACAGCCGACACCGGTTCTGTTCCCGTCTCCGTTGCAAAAACTGTCATTCCGTTCGTGCTGACCGCCATACTAAATGCAAGCAGCAATGCCAGTACTCTTTTCTTTCTCATCGTATCTCTCCACCTTTTCTCTGATCTGCGTTATCGGGGTTTCACATAAAAACATGATAAAAATATTCTTTTACCAGTCATGTCATCATCTTCCTGTAATCGTTCGTCCGCCGTTTCCAAAACGCGTCATACACAAAAATTGGCAAACGCTGGACAGAATAGTTACGCTTTTTATATTATAACACCTCACCTAGTCCCATACAAGGGAATTTCCTACCATATCTAGTGTTTTAAGCAAATATTAAGAACTATTCGATCCCTCATTTCCAAAAGGATCTTTTTATGTGCAGAAGCGTCTGCAAAACAGCAGAATTTCTGCTCATGGCGCACGTAAATCATTGGTGCGCAACGCAAACAGGGCATCTGCAAAACGCAGATGCCCTGTCTCATGTTCTCTTTATCTGTCGTATGCTTGTCCAGATCAGAAACGATCATCAAGCCTTTCCGTCAGAACCAAGTACGTTCACGATCTTGTGAGCAACCATGTCCTTAACAGCCTGTCTAGCCGGCTTTAAGTACTGACGAGGATCGAAGTGATCCGGATGCTCAGCAAAATACTTACGGATATTACCTGTCATAGCAAGACGGATATCGGAATCGATATTGATCTTACATACGGCAAGTTTAGCTGCCTGACGAAGCTGCTCTTCCGGAATACCTACTGCATCGGGCATATTTCCGCCATACTGGTTTACCATCTTTACGAACTCCTGCGGAACAGAAGAAGATCCGTGAAGAACGATCGGGAATCCAGGAAGACGCTTGATGCACTCCTCTAATACGTCGAAACGAAGCGGAGGGGGAACAAGGATACCGTCAGCGTTTCTTGTACACTGAGCAGCGGTAAACTTGTATGCGCCGTGGGAAGTACCGATTGCGATTGCAAGAGAGTCACATCCTGTCTTGTCTACGAACTCTTCTACTTCTTCCGGACGGGTATATGCTTCCTTACCGGACTCAACGACTACTTCATCCTCGATACCAGCCAGAGTACCAAGCTCAGCCTCTACTACAACGCCGTGAGCGTGTGCATACTCTACAACCTGCTTTGTAAGAGCGATGTTCTCCTCAAAAGGCTTGGAAGAAGCATCGATCATAACAGAGGTAAATCCTCCATCGATACAGGACTTACATAATTCAAAACTATCACCATGATCCAGATGAAGTGCGATCGGGATCTGAGGATTCTCGATAACTGCTGCCTCTACCAACTTAACAAGGTAAGTATGGTTAGCATATGCACGAGCTCCCTTGGAAACCTGAAGGATAACAGGGCTGTTCAGCTCGCCGGCTGCCTCTGTGATACCCTGCACGATCTCCATGTTGTTTACGTTGAAAGCACCGATAGCATATCCGCCGTCGTAGGCTTTCTTGAACATTTCTGTCGTTGTTACTAATGCCATAACTTTACATCCTTTCTATTTTATTATTTTCATTCTGCTTTCCATTAGCTGGAATCCAACTCTTATTCTAACAGCCATGCTCGCGAAAAGCAATGAGTTTTCTTCCTTTCGAAAAGAAAATTATAACAGTTTAAACGGTTACTCTGCCTGCTCCGGCACCTTAATGCACAGCTCCCTGTGGCAGTTGTGGATCCTGGCGCACAGATGATCCCCGCCAAACTCTCCATCGAGCGTCCATGCGAGCGGTTCCGGCGACTCGATCACCAGATCCGAAGTCATAAAGCTAAGGATATGCTCGGAATGGAAGCGCTTGTCCGCCATCGCCTGGGAAATGCCATTCAGATCCCGCACCAGAGACGGTTTCTTGACCAGCATCACCTCAAACAGACCATCGTCCAGACAGACATTCTTCCCGGTGATCCCCCTAAATCCTCCGACAGAATAAGAGTTCGTGACCATTCCATACAGGAACTCATCCTCTATCACCTTTCCATCATAAGTGATCCGGAGCGGATACGAGCGGATCGCAGAGAGCCTCTTCACTCCTTCCAGCAGGTATGCCGCATGTCCCAGTACATTTTTCAGATCCTGCTTTGTCTCATAGGAGACATCCGTAAAAAGCCCAAATGCCGCCACATATATGAAATGCGTGTCGTTAAAGCCTCCGACGTCGCAGGCAAAATCCCGGCCATTCACTACCACTTTCGCCGCATCCTTCATATTCTTAGGGATCTTCAGGCTGTTTGCGAAATCGTTGGTGCTTCCTGCCGGCACATAGCCGATCGGCAGCCTCTCTGTGGACTGCATCATTCCGGCAACCACCTCATCCAGCGTGCCGTCGCCGCCGCTGCACACTACCATATCATAGCCTGCGCGCCGTTCGCGCACTGCCCTGACCGCATCCCCGGCCGACTGCGTGGGGTAAGCCGTCACCTCATATCCCGCTTTGACAAAAACATCGATGATATCCAGCAGATTACTTCTGATCTGCCCCTTTCCGGCTTTGGGATTGTAGATAAAAAGCATTTGTTTCCGCATACGCCATTCCTCCGTAACCTGAAATTCCCATAACACAAAAGGGACTCCACCTCCCTGGAATCCCTCCGTTTTCTTACAGGCTTTGCTTCGTCAGAATTTCACCTGTCTTTTTACTTTCCGCCAAGGAAGTTCTCGATCTCAGCGACCGCCTTCTCTTCATCGCTTCCTTCTGCGATCACAGTCACCTTTTCACCGCTGTCAAGTCCAAGGCTCATCATTCCCATAATGCTTTTGGCATTGACCTTTTTCTCGCCGGAATTGATGTAGACCGAACTCTCAAACTGGCTTGCCACCTGAACAAGCATCGCTACCGGTCTTGCCTCCAAACCGGTCTCCAGCTTAATCTGCACCTCTTTCTGAATCATAATATTCTCCTCCTTTAAAACCTGATCCTATCTGCTATCTCACCTAATCTGCGCAATCTGTGGTTCACACCGGATTTTCCCACCTTGGGATCCAGATATTCCCCCAGCTCTTTCAATGCCGCATCGGGGTACTCCAGTCTCACCTCGGCCATCTGCCTGAGATTTTCCGGCAGATTTTCAAACCCGTATTTATCCCGTATCAGCACGATATCCTCGATCTGCTTGGACGCCGCCGTAACAGTCTTGGAGATATTTGCCGTCTCGCAGTTTACGCGTCTATTGATAGAATTCCGCATTTCTTTTACTATGCGGAGATTCTCCAGGTTCATCAGTGATACGTGTGCTTCCATGACGTTGAGCAGATCCACGATACCGGATCCCTCTTTCAGATAGACAACGTCATATTTCTTGCGCTTGATGATCTTCGCCTCGATCTGAAACTCCTGGATGACGTCCCGGAGCTGCTGCGCCTGTTCTCTGTTTCCACACACGAATTCAAGATGGTAGCTCTTCTCCGGATCGCTCATGGATCCGACACATAAAAAAGCTCCCCGCAGATACGCTCTGGCACAACAGGTATTTTTGATCAGCAGTGCGTTGACCGGTCTGCCAAGCTCGAGAATGTCTCCATCCTCCCCGGCAAGGTATAACGCCCTGACCAGCTTTTCCTGTGCCGCGTCGTCGGGTATCCTCCCATCTTTCTCATACATGATCGCTTCTATATTAAAGGTTTTTCTGAGCAATGTAAAGTATTTTCTCTCTACAGCCTCATTTTCCGCTTCAAAAAGCAGATGTTTCCTCTCTTTATCCGTCCTGCCCCCGAACTGGATCAGCGCCGCAAGCTCGGCAAGCTGACAGTGTCTCGCCGTGCTGATATGTTCTGCAAGCTCCTCTTTCACGGTTCCCGAAAAAGACATTCTCACACTCCCTGTTTTACATCCCGGTGATACAGTTTGATGCCGTAATTGCCATGATCTTTCATCCTGGCATACAACTCGTTCGCCAGCGTCACGCTCCGGTGTTTTCCACCCGTACAGCCAATGCCGATCACAAGCTGGTGTTTTCCTTCCTTGACATAATTCGGGATCAGGAAATCCAGCATATCTACCAGTTTTGTCATAAACGTCTCCGACTCCGGGAAACGCATCACATATTCCTGCACTTCCTTGTCATTACCAGTTTTATGTTTCAGCTCGTCTATATAGAACGGATTCGGCAGAAAACGCACATCAAACACCAGATCCGCGTCCGTGGGGATGCCGTTTTTAAAGCCAAAGGACATCACACTCACGATCAGCGAGTTGTACTCTTCGTTGTTGACAAAGATCCGGTCTACCTCCTCTTTCAGCTCCCGCGTGAGCAGACTGGAGGTGTCAATGACATAGTCCGCCTTATTCCGGATGCCTTTCAGGATCTCCCTCTCTTTGCGGATCCCTTCCTCCACTCTTCCGTCCGGAGAAAGTGGATGCAGCCGTCTCGTCTCCTTATAGCGCTTGAGGAGCACCGCGTCGCTGGCCTCCAGAAACAGAATCTCAAAGATATAATTATTCTTTTTCATACCCTCCAGAAGCTTCTCAACATCGCCAAAGGGCTGGTCTGCACGGACATCCAGTCCGAGCGCGACCTTATTGATCTCGCTTCTGGGCGCGGTTATCAGTTCCACAAATTTCTCGATCAACGGTACCGGCAGATTATCTACGCAGTAAAATCCTACATCCTCCAGCATCTTCATCGCCGTTCTTTTGCCGGAACCGCTCATGCCTGTCACTATCACAAATCGCATGGTTTCTTCTCTCTTCTGCTATCTCAAAAATCGCCCAGAAAAACAATTTCCGGCTCCAGGGAAACATGAAAGCGCGTCTTTACCCGCTCCTGCACTTCCTCGATCACTTCCTTGATGTCTGCTGCCGTCGCTTTTCCGGTATTTACAATAAATCCACAGTGCTTGTCGGACACCTGCGCCCCTCCGATCCGGAAGCCTCTCATCCCGGCATCCATGATCAGTTTTCCGGCAAAATATCCCTCCGGTCTTTTAAAGGTGCTCCCGGCGCTCGGGTATTCCAAAGGCTGTTTACTCCGTCTGAGCTGTGCCAGCTCCTCCATCCTCGCGCGGATCTTCTCCTGTTCCCCTTCTTTCAGGGAAAGCACAACCTCCAGCACCACAAAAAGCCTGTCGCGCACAGCGCTGGTGCGGTATCCGAATTCCATGGTATCGTTGTCCAGTTCAAGGATTTCGCCGTCTTTGTCCATGACTCTGACGCTCTCCACGATCTGCTTCATTTCTCCGTCGTAGGCTCCCGCGTTCATCACGACGGCTCCGCCTATGCTTCCCGGGATCCCGGCAGCAAATTCCATCCCGCTCAACGAATGATCTTTCGCAACCGATGCTGTCTGTGAGAGCAGCGCTCCCGCTTTCGCCCGGATATGCGTTCCCTCTACCGTGATTTCCTGCATCCCTTGGTCAAGTTTGAGCACAATGCCCTGATAGCCTTTATCGCCGACCAGCAGATTACTTCCGTTTCCCAGAACAAAGTAGTCCTGACCGATCATGCGGAAGTAGGGGATCAGCTTTGTCAGCTCCTCTTCCTTCTGGATCAGCAGCATACATGCCGCCTCGCCCCCCACCCGAAAGGTTGTGTGAAGGCTCATCGGTTCCTGAAACAGAATCCGCTCCTGCGGAACAATACTTTTTATAAAATCATACATGGATGCGCTCACTTCTTACTCCTGCCTTCTTTCCGAATTCATTGTTCCATCGAATAGAATGTTCTCTTTTTCTCTATTTTATGTACTATGGACACAATGCGGTCACAGTTAATCCAGAACCATTCTGGCTGCTCCGTATATTCCGGCGTCGTTTCCAAGTGTCGCCAGGGCAAACGGCGTCTCCTTGCAGGCATGGAACACGGTTCTCTCATACGGTGGTCTGATAAATTTAAACAAAATATCGCCGGCCTTCGACACACCGCCTCCGATCACAAAAATCTCCGGGTCGATAACGCCTGCTATCGTGCCCAGACCCTTGCCAAGATATTCTCCAAATTTCTGTGCGACCTCCGTCGCCAGTTCGTCTCCTGCCTTCACCGCATCGAAAACGGTCTTTGCGGAAACCTCTCCGCTCCGCAGCACGCTGTCCTTATCGCTTGCGGCAAGCGCTCTGTTTGCCAGTCTTGTGATACCGGTCGCCGAAGCGTACTCTTCCAGACAACCGCAATTTCCACAACCGCACGCCTCCTTCTCCGCGTCCTCCACATGGATGTGACCGATCTCTCCGCCAGCTCCGTTTGCACCCGTCATGATCTTACCGTTGATGATGATGCCGCCGCCGACGCCTGTTCCAAGGGTGACTGCCACGATGCTCTGGTGTCCCTGTCCGCCACCTTTCCACATCTCTCCAAGTGCTGCAACATTGGCGTCGTTTCCACACTCTACCTTCATTCCTCCCAGAAGCTCGCCGAGTCTGCTCTTCAGATCAACGACGTCCCAGCCAAGGTTGACCGCTCTGTGCACCACGCCGTTGCCGTCTACCGGTCCCGGCACGCCGACGCCGACGCCCTTCACATCTTCTTTTGCAATGGACTTCTCATCCATCTTTTTCTTGATCGTTTCTGCGATATCCGGCAGGATATTCTCCCCTCCGTTCTGGGTTCTCGTCGGGATCTCCCACTTATCGCTCACATTTCCTTCCAGATCGAAAAGTCCCAGCTTTACCGTTGTTCCGCCTACATCCACACCAAAAATATAACTTGCCATCTCTCTCCTCATTTCTGCGCACTCTGCTTCTCCGCCCTCAGGCGGTGCAGCCTCCTGTGCCTTGTGCGCCGGCACATGGGCTGATGATCCATCTTCCTTAACTATTCGTCCTCATCCTCTTCTCTCTTGCGGGAAAGAGAATTCTGCACACGCTTGTACAGCTCCTGCGCTGCATTGTAGCCCATCTTCTTCTGACGATGGTTGACCGCCGCTGACTCACAGATCACTGCCAGATTCCGTCCGGGACGGATCGGAATGTTATGGCATACTACCTTGTTGCCAAGGTATTCCGTGTACTCCTCTTCCAGTCCAAGGCGGTCATACTCTTTATCCTTATCCCAGTCCTCCAGACGGATGACCAGATCGATATTCTGCGTATCACGCACGCTCGAAGCTCCGAACAGAGCCTTTACATCCACGATTCCAATACCGCGGAGCTCGATAAAATGCTTGGTGATGTCCGGTGCCGAACCGATCAGTGTATCCTCGCTGACTCTTCTGAGTTCCACCACATCATCTGTCACCAGACGGTGTCCACGCTTGATCAGCTCCAGCGCTGCCTCGGATTTACCGATGCCGCTCTCGCCTGTGATCAGCACGCCCTCGCCGTAGACGTCCACCAGAACGCCGTGCACGGAAATACAGGGCGCCAGCTTGACGTTCAGCCAACGGATGACCTCCGCCATACACGCCGAAGTTGCCTTTTTGCTCATCAGAAGCGGCACACCGTACTTGACAGCCGTCTGTCTGAAAAGCTCATTCGGATACAGCTCCCGGCAGAATACGATTCCCGGGATCGGATTGTTGAGCAGCTTCTCAAAGATCTCCCTCTGTCTGTCCTCGTCCAGCCCGTTCATGTAAGAATACTCTACAAATCCTACGATCTGCAGACGGGTTGCCTCAAAATGTTCAAAATATCCCGCCATCTGCAACGCCGGTCTGTTGATATCCGGTTGCGTCAGCTTGATCTTGGAGATGTCGATCTCCGGCGTCAGATTTTCCCACTTAAATTTCTCGATTACCTTTGTTAAATTGATGCTTGCCATACCCTTCTCCTTCGCGATATCTGCCATCTTTTTTCGGAACACACCCCAACATAACCCTATACCGGTTTCCTGTGCCCCGAACAGTTACAGTCTATCATAACTGAAAACAGATTACAAACCGTTCCGCAAAATTCATTTATGGAAGAATTCATAGATCTGTCTTGCTGTCTGCTCCGGGATTTCCGGCACCTCGCACAGCTTTTCAACCGATGCTTCCCGGATCTCCGTGATCGACCCGAAATGCCGCATCAGCGCTTTGCGTCTGGCGGGCCCGATTCCGGGTATATCATCCAGCACCGATCTGACCTGTGCTTTCGACCGCAACGACCGGTGATACTCTATGGCGAAACGATGCGCCTCATCCTGGATCCGTGTGATGAGCTTAAACCCTTCCGAGCGCGTATCGATCGGGATTTCCACATTGTGATAATAGAGCCCTCTGGTGCGATGGTTGTCATCCTTCACCATGCCACAGACCGGGATGTCCAGATGAAGCTCCTCCAGCACCTGAAGCGCCACGTTCACCTGTCCCTTGCCTCCGTCCATGAGCAGCAGATCCGGGAATCTCGTAAAGCTGCCAAACTGCGGATCCGCCTCCCTCTGCTCAAGCTCCTCTTTTTCCGTCATGCCATGTACAAAACGTCTGGTCAGGACCTCCTTCATACAGCCATAATCATCCGGTCCATCCACCGACTGGATCCGGAATTTCCGGTAATCGCTGCGTTTCGCCTTTCCTTTTTCAAACACCACCATTGAACCGACGTTGGCAAACCCGCTGATATTAGAGATATCGAAAGCCTCCATGCGGCTTACGTCCTCCAGATCCAGCAATGCCGCGATCTCCCTGACCGCGCCGATCGTCCGCCCTTCCTCTCTCTTGATCCGTTCCTTGTCCTGACTCAGCACCAGATGGGCGTTCTGTGCCGCCAGTTCCACCAGTTTTTCCTTGGTTCCCTTCTTTGGCACGCGGATATAGACCCGCTCCTGCTTACGGCTGCTGAGCCACTTTTCCAGAATATCAATGTCGGCTATCTCCTCCTGGAGCATCAGTTCCTTGGGGATAAAAGGAGTTCCGGCGTAGAACTGCTTTACGAAATCCTCCAGGATCTGTGCCTCCTCACAGCCGTCCACATGCGTCATGTAGTAATGCTCCCTGCCGATCAGCCTGCCGTCCCGCACAAAAAACACCTGCACGACCGCATCCGTCTCATCTCTTGCAAGGGCAACGATATCTTTGTCCTCCCCGTCGCTTCCCGTGATCTTCTGCTTCTGTGCCACGCTTTTCAGGCTGTTGTACAGATCCCGGTATCTGGCAGCCTCCTCATACTCGAGCTTCTCCGCCGCATCCTTCATATTCTTCTCTAGCTCCCGGAGCATGGGCGCATAGTTTCCATTCAGAAAATCCAGTGCCTGCTCCACTCTGGCGCGGTAGTCTTCCTTGCTGATATATCCCTGACACGGCGCCGTGCACTGTTTGATATGGTAGTTCAGACACGGGCGTTCCAGTCCGATATCCCGCGGCAGACGACGGTTGCAGGTTTTGAGCTGATACAGCTTGTTCATCAGATCGATCGTATCCTTCACTGCCGCCGCGCTGGTGTACGGGCCAAAATACCTGGATTTATCTTTTTTTCCTCCCGCGGAGGGGCTGAGCTGTCTGGACAGAAAGATCCTCGGATACTCCTCGCCCATCGTCACCTTAATATAAGGATAGGTCTTATCATCCTTCAGCATCGTGTTGTACTTCGGGCTGTACTCTTTGATCAGATTGTTTTCCAGCACCAGCGCTTCCAGTTCGGAATCCGTCACAATATATTCAAACCGTTCGATCTGTTCCACCATCCGGTCGATCTGCGGTCCCCGCCCTACGATCTTTCGGAAATAGGAGCGCACCCGTTTGTGAAGGTTCACCGCCTTGCCAACATAGATGATCGTGTCGTTGGCATCGTGCATCAGATATACGCCCGGCGAATTGGGCAGTTTTTTCAGTTCTTCCTTTACGTCAAACATACTCTTTCCTTTACTGAAAAGCGCCAACCCTTCCGGGTTGACGCTATGATATTCTTAGGACTGACCTTCCTGATCGCGACCAGGATCTGCGGCTCCCGAGAAAATGCCTCGCGGCTGCGGCTCCTCCTGCGCTGCCGGCGGCTCCGGCAGGGATGTTTCTTCTGCCCGCTCCGGCTGTGCATCTTCCGCATCCTGCGCTTCCTGTGCCTGTTCCTGCGGCATGATCTGCGCATCCGGCTTCGGTGTCTCCGGTTCGCTGTCTTTGCTCTCCGTTTCCTGTGTTTCTGCATCCGGCTCTGTCATCCGGATGTTGTGATCCTTTTTGCCGTCCGCATTTTCCTCTTCCTCCGGTTCCGGGATACCCTTCTCCTTGCGGTAGATCTTCATAAACTCCTTGCCAGTGATCGTCTCCTTCTCGATCAGGTAAGCTGCCAGCTTATCCATGATCTCGCGATTCTCTTTCAGCAGCTTCTTCGCCTGCTTATAGCTGTCGCGGAGCATCTTCATAACTTCCGTATCGATATCTGCCGCGGTCACATCCGAACAGGTGAGGGACGCCCTTCCATCCAGATACTGGCTTTCGACGGTCGCAAGTCCCATCAGACCGAATTTCTTGCTCATACCAAACCGGGTGATCATATTGCGGGCAATGCTGGTCGCCTGCTCTATATCATTCGCCGCGCCTGTCGTCACCGTATCAAACACGATCTCCTCCGCTGCACGGCCTCCGAGCAGACCTACCAATCTGTCACGAAGCTCTGCCTCGGTGTCCAGATACTTCTCTTCCTCCGGCACGTGCATTACATAGCCAAGCGCGCCCATCGTTCTCGGTACGATCGTGATCTTCTGCACTGGCTCCGAATTTTTCTGAAGAGCGCTGATCAGCGCATGTCCGACTTCGTGGTAGGAAACGATCTTTCGCTCCTCCTTGCTCATCAGACGATCCTTCTTCTCTTTTCCCACAAGCACCTGCTCCACTGCATCGAACAAATCCTTCTGGCTTACATATTCTCTTCCCATCTTGACAGCGTTGATCGCCGCCTCGTTGATCATATTGGCAAGATCCGAGCCGACCGCTCCGGAAGTTGCAAGTGCGATCTCGTTCAGATCTACCGTTTCATCCATCAGCACATCCTTGGAATGTACCTTGAGAATCTCTACACGGCCTTTCAGATCCGGCTTATCTACAATGATCCGTCGGTCAAACCGTCCCGGACGAAGGAGCGCCTTGTCCAGGATCTCCGGCCGGTTGGTTGCCGCCAGAATGATGATGCCCTTCTTGCCGTCGAAACCGTCCATCTCGGAGAGAAGCTGGTTCAACGTCTGCTCCCGTTCCTCGTTGCCGCCGCCATATTTCGAATCACGGCTCCGGCCGATGGCATCGATCTCATCGATAAACACGATACAGGGGGCGTTCTTTTCCGCCTCCTTAAAAAGGTCACGGACACGGGATGCACCCACGCCGACATACAATTCGATAAAGTCTGATCCGGACAGGGAGAAAAACGGCACATGTGCTTCTCCAGCCACCGCCTTTGCAAGCAGCGTCTTACCGGTTCCGGGAGGTCCGACTAACAGCGCTCCCTTGGGAAGTCTTGCTCCGATCTTGGAATACTTTCCGGGGTTGTGCAGGAAATCCACCACCTCGACCAACGATTCCTTCGCTTCGTCTTCTCCTGCCACATCCTTGAAGGTGATCCCCGTCTCCTTCTGGACATATGCCTTCGCCGTGCTCTTTCCGACACCCATCGGGCCGCCCTTGCCGCCCATCCGTCTGAACAGAAGGCTCAGAAGTCCCCACATCAGCAGGATCGGAAGAACGTAGTATATCACGATCGTCATGATCATGCTGGAGCTGTCCGAAGTCTGTTTGGAAAGTTCTACGTCGTGCTCCAGAAGCCGCCTGGTCAGCGTGTCGTCATCTTCCATCTTTCCGGTGTAGTAGGTCATGGTGCTTCCCATTCCATAGCCGTAGCCAAACGGACTCTGCACCTTTTCCGTCTTAGGGTATATCGTGATCCGGTCAGAATCCACGGAAACGCTCTCCACCTTTCCGTCTTCTACCATATTGATAAATTCGTTGTAGGTGATCTCCTGGTTGGTCGCTCCCGTCATCAGCTTCATAAAAAGGCTGATGCAGATCAGGGTTACGATCGCCGCGATGACCAGCATGACCAGACTCTGTTTTCTGGGGTCACGCCCTTCTCCGCCGGCTCCGCCCTGTCCGTTGCCCGGACCTCCCGGCCCGCCGCTTCCGCGGTTTGAATCATTATCATAAGGGTTTACATTGTTATCCACGAATCTTCCTCGCTTTCAATCTTCCTGATATATAGTCTTGTATTTTTTACCCGGACATTATACCGGATACCAGTTTTTATAATGCTAGTATTATTATAGGGAAGCAAAAAACATAAATCAATAATAGAATTGTGAAATTAAGGACACAAGTATTAAAGAATTATAAAACGCTTTGATCCGGCGATCAAAGCGACAAGAATTTCCTTCGTAAATTCTTGCTGGCGGCACTCTGCTTACCAGCATTTATTTTCTGAATCCATAGAACCCTTTGATCCGGCGATCAAAGCGTTGCCCCACTTCCGACGTTGCCCCCACTCTAAAAAAATCCTTGATTTTAGAACTGATTTTTTGTATGATAAAGTGTAATTGTTTTGTTTTCATTCTTTATGGAGGCACCCATGCAGAAAATAGGCTTTGACAATGACAAATATCTGAAGCTGCAATCGGAGCGTATCAAAGAGCGCATCCAGACCTTTGGCGGCAAGCTCTATCTCGAATTTGGCGGCAAGCTGTTCGACGATTACCACGCTTCCCGGGTACTTCCGGGTTTTATGCCGGCCAGCAAGATCAATATGCTCGCACAGCTCAAGGAGCAGGCGGAAGTAGTTATTGTCATCAGCGCAGCCGATATAGAGAAAAATAAAGTCCGTTCTGATCTTGGCATCACCTACGATCTGGACGTGCTCCGTCTGATCGACGCTTTCCGCGGATACGGTCTGTATGTGAGCAGCGTGTGTCTGACGCACTTTGCCGGACAGCCGAGCGCCGTCTCCTATCAGAAGCGTCTGGAGGCTCTGGGAATGAAGGTCTATCGGCACTATCCGATCGAGGGCTATCCTTACAACATCCCTCTGATCGTCAGCGACGACGGTTACGGCAAGAACGAATATATTGAGACAACCCGTTCTCTTGTAGTTATCACAGCTCCGGGCCCCGGCAGCGGCAAGATGGCCACCTGCCTTTCCCAGCTTTACCATGAATATAAGCGCGGCATCAAGGCAGGCTATGCGAAATATGAGACGTTCCCTATCTGGAATCTGCCTCTGAACCATCCGGTAAACCTCGCATACGAGGCTGCAACCGCAGATCTGAACGATGTAAATATGATCGATCCCTTCCATCTCGAGGCATACGGCGAGACGACCGTCAACTATAACCGCGATGTGGAAGTTTTCCCGGTTCTGAAAGCCATGTTTGAAAAGATCATGGGCGAATGTCCTTACAAATCTCCTACGGACATGGGCGTCAATATGGCGGGTTACGCCATCTGCGACGACGAGGCTACCAGAGCCGCAGCCAGCCAGGAGATCATCCGGCGTTACTACGACGCTCTGTGCCAGAAGCGCCAGGGCAAGGCCGACGACACGCCGATTGCAACCATCGAGCTTCTGATGAAAAAGGGCGACATCACCCTGGAGGACCGCCCCGTTATCAGCGCAGCCAAGGTGAAGGCCGAGGCTACCGGCGAACCGGCTGCTGCGATCCAGCTTCCGGATGAGCGCATCGTCACAGGCAAGACCAGCGAACTGCTCGGCGCATCTTCCGCCATGCTGCTCAACGCTCTGAAAGCGCTTGCCGGGATCGATGATGAGATCCAGCTGATCTCTCCGACGATCATCGAACCGATCCAGCGGTTGAAGGTAACGCATCTTCACAACAAAAACCCGCGGCTCCACACAGACGAGATCCTGATCGCGCTCTCCATCTGTGCCGTCTCGGATGAAAACGCCGCCAAGGCCATTGAACAGCTCCAGAACCTGAAGGGTTCCGAGGTACATTCGAGCGTGATCCTTTCACAGGTAGATATCAAGGTGTTCCGCAATCTGGGCATCAATCTCACCTGCGAACCGCAGTATCAGTCGCAAAGGCTCTATCATCATTAAGATAGGCTTTTCCAGATAGATTTTATCAACAATACAAACTGTTTCTTATGGGCAAAGGCGCTCCTTAGGAGTGTATCCTTTGCTCTTTTTTTGGAGAAAGGGAGGAGAAAAAAATGGCAGTAAAGTATGTATTTGTCACCGGCGGCGTTGTCTCAGGTCTTGGAAAAGGCATCACAGCCGCTTCACTTGGCCGACTGCTGAAAGCGAGAGGCTACAAGGTCACCATGCAGAAGTTTGACCCGTATATCAACATCGACCCCGGCACCATGAACCCCATCCAGCACGGCGAAGTGTTCGTCACCGAGGATGGAACGGAAACCGACCTGGATCTGGGACATTACGAGCGTTTTATTGATGAAAACCTGGACAAAAACTCCAATGTGACCACCGGCAAAGTATACTGGTCCGTTCTCCAGAAGGAGCGGCGCGGCGATTACGGCGGCGGCACCGTTCAGGTCATCCCGCATATCACCAACGAGATCAAAAGCCGTTTCTACCGCAATTTTACCGATGAGGATACCCGCATCGCGATCATCGAAGTGGGCGGTACGGTCGGCGACATCGAAAGCCAGCCTTTCCTGGAATCCATCCGTCAGTTCCAGCATGAAGTAGGACATGAAAATGCGATCCTGATCCATGTAACGCTGATCCCCTATCTCCATGCCTCTCAGGAGCTCAAGACAAAACCCACGCAGGCCAGCGTCAAAGACCTTCAGGGAATGGGTATCCAGCCGGATATCATCGTCTGCCGGAGTGAGCATCCGCTTGATCAGGGCATCAAGGACAAGATCGCCCTCTTCTGTAACGTGCCGAGCAACCATGTCCTTCAGAATCTGGACGTCGAATACCTCTACGAGGCTCCTCTCGCCATGGAAAAGGAACACCTGGCGCAGGTTGCCTGTGAGTGTCTCCGTCTGGACTGTCCCGAACCTGACCTTACCGACTGGAAACATATGGTAGAATCCCTCCGCACCCCCACCGGAGAGGTGACGGTTGCACTGGTCGGTAAATATACCCAGCTTCACGACGCCTACATCAGCGTCGTAGAGGCCTTAAAGCACGGCGGCATCTCCAACCGCTGCGTTGTCAACATCAAATGGATCGATTCTGAAACGGTGACAAAGGAGAATGTGGCTGAACTGCTTTCCGATGCAGACGGCGTACTGGTCCCGGGCGGTTTCGGTTCCCGCGGCATCGAAGGCATGATCGACGCCATCAACTACGCCAGAACCCATCAGATTCCCTACCTTGGACTCTGCCTGGGCATGCAGCTTTCCATCGTCGAATTTGCCCGCAATGTTGTCGGCTACAACGACGCGCACAGCATCGAGCTGAATCCCTCCACAACCCATCCGGTCATCGCCCTTATGCCCGACCAGAACGGCGTCGAGGATATCGGCGGCACCCTGCGGCTTGGCTCCTACCCCTGTGTTCTGGAAAAAGACTCTCTGGCACATCAGCTCTACGGAGAAGATACCATTCACGAAAGACACAGACACCGCTATGAAGTAAACAACGACTACCGTGCCGTCCTCATGGAACGCGGATTGCGGCTTTCCGGTATCTCCCCGGATGGACGGATCGTGGAAATGTGCGAGCTGCCGTCGCATCCTTTCTTCATTGCCACCCAGGCGCATCCGGAGCTTAAATCCCGTCCGAACAGACCGCATCCCCTGTTCAAGGGCTTTGTCGGAGCAGCGCTCAAGCAGCATCAGCGTGCTAACTAGCGCTACATAAGAAAATAGAAAAGCATATCTATACATTTCACAAAAGCCATTACACTTTCAAAGCGAAATGGCTTTTGTGGAATTCAAGAAGCCCTTCTTTACGCATTTTCCCGAGTTCAAGTGACAATCCGCTGCGTTCGACTCCAAGATAATCTGCCAGCTGCTGCCTTGAAAATGGAATGTCAAATTCGTATTTTCCGCTCCGCTGTACCTCGGCAGAAAAATAGGACATCACCTTTGCCCGCGTGCTGCGTTGTCCCATGTGCGTGAGTTTTTCGCTGAAACGCAGATTTTTCCCGGCAAGCTCGCCGAGCAGGTTCCGGATCATACGGCTGTGACGGGAGCAGGCGGACGGACAGACATCCAGGATGTGCTTTACATTCAAAAACAATATGGCGACGGGCGTTTCGGCTATTACACTCACATTCAGCACCGAACCGGGCGCGCAGGCAAAGGCGGCGGCAAAAGTCTGCCCCGGTCCTGCCTGGGAAAGGATATTGCGGTTTCCCCAAATATCCTCCTGTATGATCAGAACGCTTCCCGCCAGTACAAGACCGATCGATTCCGCCGTATCGCCGGCACGCAGCACAAAGGCTTCCTTCGGGAAGTCTTTTTTCTCTGCCTTGAGACAGGCGAGCATAGCGGTAAGCTCCTCCTCCGAAATGCCGTAAAAAAGCTGTGAAGAACGAATCACAGGTAAAAAATCTTCCATAAAATACTCCATTTCCTGGCAACCTGCTGCGAAGAACTGCAACGAAGTTGATGCAGCCGTTTTTCTTCTGGCATCATAAACCATCCGTTTTGCTCTGCAGCAACTAGCCATTTAAAAAAATGACAGACCCATGCAATTTTTTCCATCCTATGTTTTGTTGAATATTCAACAGACTTGTTGATTTTATTATTTTATAATCAGACCGTAAACACAAGAAATAAAAATTCCGGACCCAGCTATTCAGAACCTCATTATAAAAGCACATTTTTATAGTCATTCTTTTGCTCAAGCGGCTGCTTTTCCTGAATCAGTAAGAGTCTGCCCACTAACGGTCGGCTTATTACCGGTTTACATGGCTCTGTATAGTTATCCGGCCCGGCAATCATAAAATCAGGGAGGAAAAACAATGGATAACAAAATGTTTTGTTTTCAGTGTGAACAGACGGCTGGGTGTTCCGGCTGTACAGGAAATGCAGGAGTATGCGGCAAGACCGCTGATGTGGCGAAGCTCCAGGATGACCTGACCGGCGCTCTGGTGGGTTTGGCGCGTGCGGCAGCCAACGCCCCGGAGGTGAGCGCAGATACCTGGCGGCTGATGATCGAGGGGCTGTTCACGACTGTCACAAATGTAAATTTCAATGAAAAGACTTTGCGCAGCCTGATCGACCAGGTGCATGAGGAGAGGGAAAGGCTTGTGCCCGGCTGCTCCGCCTGCGCTTCCGTATGCGGCAGGACCGATAATTACGATATGGAAAGTCTGTGGACTACGCAGGAAGATATCCGCAGTCTCAAATCCCTCATTCTCTTCGGTGTGCGCGGCATGGCGGCTTATGCGCATCACGCTATGGTTCTGGGCTATACCGACGAGGAGGTGAACCGCTTCTTCGCCAAGGCGCTCTTTGCCATAGGCGAAGATTGGGGTATGGACGAGCTGCTGCCTGTCGTTATGGAGGTTGGCGAGAAAAATCTCAAGTGTATGGCGCTCCTTGACAAGGCGAATACGGAAAGCTATGGCACGCCCACGCCTGTCACCGTTCCTCTGACTGTGGAAAAAGGGCCGTTCATCGTCATTTCCGGTCACGATCTCCACGATCTGATGCTGCTGCTGGAGCAGACCGAGGGCAAAGGCATCAACATCTACACCCACGGCGAAATGCTCCCTGCACACGGCTATCCAGAACTGAAAAAGCACGCCCACCTCAAGGGCAACTTCGGCACGGCATGGCAGAACCAACAGAAAGAATTTGCACAGCTTCCCGCACCGGTGCTGTTTACAACCAACTGCCTGATGCCGCCGAAAGCAAGCTATGCCGACCGTGTCTTTACCACCGAAGTGGTATCCTATCCCGAAATGACCCACATCGGCGAGGACAAAGATTTCACCCCCGTCATTGAAAAGGCGCTGGAGCTTGGCGGTTATTCCGAGGACATGGCATTTACCGGCATCAATGGCGGAAGTACGGTCACGACCGGCTTTGCGCGCGGTACGGTGCTTGGCGTGGCAGATAAGGTCATCGAGGCGGTAAAGGCAGGTGCGATCCGGCACTTCTTCCTGGTCGCCGGCTGCGATGGAGCACGTCCCGGCCGCAACTACTACACGGAGTTCGTAAAGCAGACTCCCTCTGACACGGTGGTGCTGACCCTTGCCTGCGGCAAATACCGCTTCAACGACCTCGATCTCGGCACGATCGGCGATCTGCCCCGTCTGATGGATATAGGACAGTGCAACGACGCTTACAGCGCCATTCAGATCGCTGTTGCACTCGCCGACGCATTTGGCTGCGGCGTGAACGATCTGCCGCTGTCTATGGTGCTTTCCTGGTACGAACAGAAAGCGGTGTGCATCCTGCTGACCCTGCTGCACCTGGGCATCAAGAACATCCGCCTCGGCCCTACGCTGCCGGCGTTCCTTTCGCCCAATGTGCTGAACTATCTCGTGGAAAACTTCGGCATTGCCCCCATCACCACGCCGGAAGAAGACTTAAAGCTGCTTCTGAAATAACAGCATCTTATAACGCATATACAAAAAAGCTCCTCACCGCCAGCAGTCGCATCTGCCATCATGGCTGTGAGGAGTTTCTTTATTTTTTAATGGCTGTCATCCCATTCTTCCAACGCGTTCATCTGATCTACCAGTTTCTGGATATCCTCCATGCTCACCTCTCCGCCGAAGCTCACCGGTCCGCGCAGCGGTGTATAGATCAGCATTGCCTCATTCATATCATCCGAGATTGCCTCGCTTGACGCTTCGCCTCGCTCTTCTGCGCTGTCCGTATCAAACATACTCTTCTCGAACAGGCTTTTCACGATCTCATAGGCTTTCGGATTCTTCATCACGTCGCCAAGCGTGGTATCCGTCGTGTAGACGAACGGAATCTTAACTGTCGATTCTACTGTGACCGTCTCCTGCAAAACGATGTCCCGCGAGGATCTTCCGATCTGGATCACAAACTCGCCCGTCTCCACATGCCAGTCGTGGATCGTCGTATTGTAGTAGGCAAACGCTCTCTTTCCGAGTGTAAAACTTACCGTCTTTGTCTCCCCCGGCATAAGTTCCACCTTGGCAAAATCGCGAAGCTCCTTTTCCGGACGGATCACCGTGCTCTCCTTGTCTGCCACATAGAGCTGTACGACCTCTTTTCCTGCCATCTTCCCGGTATTGGTGACGTCCACGGTCACCGTCACGGTATCGGTATCTTTGAACTTCTTTTTGTCTACCCGCAGGTTCGAATAATCGAAGGCTGTGTAGGAAAGTCCGTATCCGAACGGGAACAGCACATCCATCTTTTTCTTATCATAATAGCGGTAGCCGACAAAGATGCCTTCCCGGTACTCTACCATATCTCCCTCACCGATATAGGAGAGATACGACGGATTGTCCTCCAGCTTCTTAGGAAATGTCTCCGGAAGCCTGCCGCTCGGATTTACTTTTCCAAAAAGGATGTCGCACACAGCGCCGCCTACCGCCTGACCTCCCAGATAGGCTTCCACGATTCCCTTCACCTGATCCGCCCAGGGCATCTCCACCGGCGAGCCATTGTGAAGCACAACGATGGTGTTCGGCTGTACCGCAGCCACCTTCGCGATCAGCTCATTCTGACAGTCGGGCATCCGCATATGAGTTCTGTCATAGCCTTCCGATTCAAAAGAGTCCGGAAGTCCCGCAAAAATGACAGCAACGTCAGCTTTTGCTGCGGTCTGTACTGCCTCCTCCAGCAGTGCTTCGTCTGTCTGGTCTTTATCATCCACAAAGCCCTGCGCATAGGAGATGTTCGGCATATCCTTGATCACATCCCACGCCGCCGTCACCTTATGGCTGTTGATATGGGAGCTTCCGCCTCCCTGATAGCGCGGCTTCTTCACATATTTACCGATAAAAGTGATCTGCTTCTTTTCCTCAAGCGGCAGAACCCCCTCGTTTTTCAACAGAACGATCGTCTCCTGCGCCACCTTGCGCGCCAGCTCATGATCCTTATCCCGGTCAAAGACAGCGGTCTTGTCGCGGTGCTCTTCATAGCGGAATACAATGTTCAGGATCCGCTCAACCGCCGTATCTACCACGCTTTCCTCCAGCGCGCCGCTCTGTACCGCTCTGACGATCAGCTCATCGTTCGTTCCGCCGGACGCAGGCATCTCCAGATCCAGTCCAGCCTTTAAGTCTGCCACACGGTTGTTGACCGCGCCCCAGTCGCTCATCACATATCCATCAAATTTCCACTGGTCGCGAAGCACCTCGGTCAGATATTTATGATTCTCTGCGGCATAAGTCCCGTTGATGCGGTTGTAGGAGCACATCAACGTCCACGGCTTTTCCTTGGTCACCGCCCCTTCAAAGGCCGCCAGATAGATCTCATGCAGCGTTCTCTCGTCCACTCTGGAATCGGAGGACAATCTTCTGGTCTCCTGATTGTTCGCCAGAAAATGTTTGATGCTGGTTCCGACATTTTTGCTCTGTACGCCGTGGATGAGCGCGCCTGCGATCTCGGTTGCCAGACAGGGATCCTCGGAATAATACTCAAAATTTCGTCCGCACAGCGGCGAACGCTTGATATTGACTGCTGGTCCAAGGATGACGCTCACGCCTTCTGCCTGACACTCGTTTCCGATGGCCTCTCCCATCTCCTTCAGCAGTTCGCGGTTAAAGGACGCCGCCGTTCCGCATCCGGCGGGGAAACATACCGCTTTGATGCTTTCGTTCACTCCCAGATGATCCGCCTTGTCGTCCTGCTTTCTCAGACCATGCGGTCCATCGGACACCATGCTCGCCGGGATGCCCAGACGTTCCACGGCTTCTGTGTGCCAAAAGTCCGCGCCGGAGCACATCGCCGCTTTCTCCTCCAATGTCATTTTTGACACCAGCTCCTTGATCTTTTCTGCTGTCATATCCTGTTCCTCCTGTTTTTACATTTTTCTTATTTTCTTCCAAACCGTCTCATTTCTTGTTTCTTTATGCTGTCAGTGTATCACGCATGCCTGTGAAATTCTATATCTTATTATGACCTATTTTTAGGTCAATATTGACTTTTTAAAGAGTAAGGGATAAGCTATTGATAACATCTGATCCTTTCATATTGTTTGATGAATAACCCGCATGGGCGCGCTTTCGCTCCAATCCGGATGCAGTGGTACATAAGTGGTTAAAACACAGCCACTAAGTACCGTAGGTTCGCCGCTTTGCGAACCTATGTCCTGCAAGGGCTCTATGCCTGGTTATTCATTGGACAATATGTGACCATATATCTATATTTTATAATAAAAATCTTATTAAAAGGAGCTCCCATGCCTCACTTTCCTCACGAAGAAATCCACCTAAGCGGCGACGTCAACGCCCGTTTTGAAATCTACAACAGTTCCGACAGCTACGTCCCGGAGCACTGGCACCGCAGTCTGGAGGTCCTCTATATCTACGAAGGGATGATGGAGGTGCTGATCGGCCAGCGCTCACACCGTCTGTTTGCGGACGATTTTCTGGTAATCAACTCTGCCGTCGTCCACGCGACCAGAACCTACGAGGCGTCCCGCGTGATGCTTTTGCAGATCCCCTATGCGTTTCTGGTACAGGCGATTCCCAATTTTGACGATATCCAGTTTGTCATTCCCGACGATCCGTTTTCCGGGCAGGTCCGGGACACCCTCGTTTCCATGGGAACGCTTTACAGCGAAAAACCACAGGGCTATACCCTGCGGTTTTCCAGTTTACTGTATGAATTTCTCTACCTTCTGGTGTCTCACTTTCAGGTGACCATCAACAGCGCTGCCAAGATTCAGAGCCAGAAAAACCTGGACCGCCTCACTCCCGTAATCCGCTACGTGCAGGAGAACTATACCCAGCGGATCTCCCTGGAGGAAGCCGCTGCGCTCGCCGCCTTAAATCCGGAATACTTCTGCCGCTTTTTCCGGCGGAATATGGGCATCCCTTTTACCGCCTATGTCAACAGCGTGCGCCTGACGCATGTCTGCAAGGATCTCCAGGAAACCGATTTGAATGTCGGCACGATCCTGGAAAAGCACGGTGTCACGAACTATAAGCTGTTCCTTCGCAGCTTCAAGCAGATCTACGGCTGCACGCCCAACCAGTTCCGCCGTCAGGACCGTTCAGGCTGTCACTGTGCAGCTCTCTGCTGATCCAGCAGTTCCTTCAGCGCGTCGTCGCCAACGCTCACCCAGGCGTCCTCTTCCTCCGCGTTCAGTCCCAGGTATTCCCGCAGGGTTACCGGTACGTCGCTGAATCCCCATTCCTGGCTGTAATCGTCGATCTCCTCAAATTCCACCTCGCCAGCCAGGTATTTTTCTTTAAATTTCTTTTCCATAGCTTTTTCTCCCTCTTCTATCCTTCTGAGCCTGCGCTCTCTGTCGTCTTTTTGATCTCCACTCCATCTTCCATGAAAATGCGCCGTCTGTCAAGCCGCCGTCGATAGCCAACACGGAAAAGGGCTCCTGCCCCGGTGCGAAAAGTGCGATCCTTCCTGTCTTGACACCCCAAAGACCCCTGGTACATAATAGAAAAGATAGCGCTTTTGTGCTAACAAAATGATTCAGATTAAAAAAGAGGATAACTATGGGACAGATAGATGAAGAAGAAAACAAAGCGCGGAGAAACAGCGCCTACGACGCCGAAGATCCCTATGAACGTGAGCGGCGGCTGCGTCGTTCAAGGCGAATCGAAGAGATGCGCAGACAGAAGCGAAAACAGGCAATGTATCGAAAACTTGCCCTCCGTCTGTGTCCGGCAGCGGTCGCCGTTCTTGTCGTGATCATTGTGGCCGTGCGCCTTTTCTCTTCTGAAAAAGGTACGGCGGACGGAGCCGACAGCACAGGCGACAATCCTTCTGCTGAGGTGACCTCCTTTTCGCAGGGGGAGCCTTCCACAGGCGACATGGTTTCCGACACCGCCTCGATAGATGAAGGCAGCATGAACGCCCCGGATAAGGATAACAACGATGGAGAGGCTCCTTCCCCGGAAGAATCCACACCGGTTGTCGACAGCACCGTCTACCGTGCGGAAGAAACGGCGTCCACCGATCATTACTTTGAAGCCGATTCCGTGATGAGCACCTTTGGCATCGTCATCGACGCCGACACCGGAACGGTGCTCGCGGAGCAGAACGCCTACACCCGGGTCAGTCCCGCCTCCATGACCAAGATCCTTACGGTTCTGGTCGCTGCCGAGCATGTGACGGATCTCGACGACACCTTTACCATCACGCAGGACATCAACGACTTCGTCTTTTCCAACGACTGCAGCGCAGTCAATTTTGACAACGGCGAAACCGTGACCGTGCGCGATCTGTTTTACGGAACGATCCTGCCCTCCGGCGCAGACGCGGCGCTCGGACTCGCCACCTACGTTGCCGGCTCTCAGGAAGCCTTTGTCGATCTGATGAACGAAAAGCTCAGCGATCTGGGGCTTTCCGGTACTGCCCACTTCACGAACTGCATCGGACTGTACGACGAGAACCACTACTGCACGATGTACGATATGGCGATGATCCTGGAAGCAGCCGTCAACAATGAGATCTGCCGGGAGGTTCTTTCTGCGCACACATACACGACCTCGTCCACACCACAGCACCCGGATGGGATTGAGATTTCCAACTGGTTCCTGCGGCGTATCGAGGACAAGGATACCCACGGGGAAGTGCTGTACGCCAAGACCGGCTACGTCGTCCAGTCCCGGAGCTGCGCCGCCAGCTACGGCACCGACCGAAACGGAAAAGGCTACATCATCGTAACCGGCGACGCGCACAGTTCCTGGCGCTGCATCTACGATCATGTAGCCCTGTATGACAAATATCTTCCCGCGTCCTGATCAGACAGTCTTCTCAGGGAAAACAACGATCAGAAGCATTTTAAAAGCCTCTTTCGCATAGACGGAATGGGGCTTTTTCACTTCTTCAACCGGGAAATTTTTAATGTAATTCTTCATTCTGTCCTCTTTTCCGCATACTCCCGCGTATGCTGTCTCTGCTTTCGGCTGTCAAAACTTCCTGCCGTATGTGATTATTATGTATCCTTTTTCTCGAAATTATAGCCCGGCGGCAGCTCATACAGGTATTGATAATGCGGCTGGTTGTCCTCATACACCGTCTGGTCCATGATCTCCTTCATCTGCCGCTGGTATGAAAGGTCGCCGCTCTCCACATACAGAATGTAGGCGCGATAGAACTCCACAAATTCTGTGTACCGTCCATACTCCTCATCCTTGTCAAAATCATATAAATACTTCACAATATCGTAATAATCTACCATCCCGCTGTAATCGCCCCGGTCAAGCGCCGATCTCAGCGAGGTCTCCGGCACATAGTCATCCGTCGTATACTCGTAGATCAGACTCAGAAAGCCAAAAAGCATAAAGGCAAGGATCACGGTTATCACGCATCGCAAAATGATTCTTCTACTCTTCATTCGGGAGCACCTCCAGTACATGATCAACGATCTCCTGCCGCCTCTGATCGTCATCTTTCCGGATGTCCTGCAGCATCTCCTCCGGGATCTGCAAAATTCCGGTCAGCAGGATCGTTACCTTCTCCTGATAGTCTTTCGTCATCTCCGCATTTTTCCGGCAGACATCCTCCGCTGCATAAGAAGAATCCGGGTTGAAATAAGCATAGCAGGTAAGCCCTTCGCGCACGCACTGCTTCAGATCATAGCTGTCATAAGTTCCCTCTTTCACATACTGCTGATATGCCCGTGCAAAGTGATCCTGGCAGCTGATATAGGTATGCCAGTAGAGCGCCGCCTGCGCACAGTCCACAAAGTCCTGCTCCCCGAAATAATCACCTTTCGACATCGCATAATAAAGTTCGCCAAAATCCTTCGCTTCGTACAGCTCTCTGATCTCCCCCGGCTTTGCCTTATCAAATGAAAATCCATACTCATAATAATAAAAGAAGCCAAAGGAAGCCACCGCCGCGATCACCACGGCTACCGCCAGCCCTACGTTGACCCACCGGTGGACCCTGCAGAAGATCTCCATTCTGCTCTTCTCGACGATCTCTTTTCCTTCCCGCCTGTTTCTCTCTTCCAGATTCTCAAGATGCATACTGCGCTGCAATGCAAGATCATTGACCCTGCCGCAGTATGGACAGACCTGCTGATCCATGTCAATCTGCGCGCCACATCCAACACATTTCATATTCATCCTCATTTCTTCGCACGCTCTTAGCGCATGCCGAGCAGCATATCTAAGGCAAGTTCCTCGTACCGGTTCATCCGCTTCTCGTAATCGCTCTCATGCATTGTTGCGATCTCATCCAGAAACGTGTCGTCCACCGGAAGGTAACTCTTCATCGTTTTCCGGCTCTGATCCAGGATTGCCTGCACATATGTCTCATTCCCTCTTCTCGACTCGTCGTTCAGGTACTCCTGGCTTATCTCGTACAGAGAATTCCAGCGTTCAAAAGCATACGCCAGATTCCACATCCGGAAGGTTTCGTCCTCCTCCCTCTGCTGATCTTCCTCACACGTCTTCAGCGCGTCGAGCAGCCAGAGGCTTCTCGTGTAGACCAGCGTCACCTCATCGTATTTGTCATAGACCAGGTACGCGTGCTCCTGCGCGTCACACAATTCCTTCAATCCCGGATAATCCTCCGCGCGCAGCAGCTCTTCCATCTGCGCCAGGACCCGCTGCTGTCTCGCCTTCTCCAGTTTTCTATGTACGCTGGTCGCGACGCCAGCTATCGCTCCGCCCACAATAGCGAGCAAAACCAGACCTAAGATGCAGGCAAGAAGTTTACTTCCAACCTTCCGGGAAATGATCCCCGGAAGGTTTTTCAGATTTCTTCTCTCCGCACTAAGTCTGGTTATCTTCTTCTGATAATGTTCCTGCGCTTTCTCGGCATTCTCCTGTCCGCAGTACGGACATCTGGACAAGCCCGGATCGTACTCTGCCCCGCAGTTAAGACACCGGTACATCTTCTGTTCCATTCTTTTCCTCAGTCTTAGCCTTCTTCATTTTTGCAGATTTCTTTTTGATGATGAGAACGAGCGCTCCACCGACTACCACAACGCCGCCGATGATGTACGGCAGATAGTCCTTTATGCCCTTCTCCTTGACAGAAACTGCTATCTCTGCCGCGTTCCCGTCCACCGTAAACAGATGGTAAGCGCCCATGAGCTCTGTCTCTGTCTCCTGCCAGGTGTCCCCGGTTTTGACATAGATGGTCACGCCCTTGGTCTGTCCCTCCGGCGCCTGGTAACGGAACTGGTGCGTGGTGCTTCCATCGTCCGGCACCTTCACTTTCCAGCACTCTGTAATGTTCTTGAGTGAAGCGTAGTTCTCCTCTGTCTCAGATCCTACGGAAAGAACGCTTCCCTGCTTAAAGCTGCCGTCTACCAGAAGAACCGACTGCTTATTGTCTCTCTTCTGCGCTCCGGCGAGCGTCGTCAGATAACGGACATACTCTACCATAACATCGGTATCAAAGGTCACATTCTTTAGCTCTTTCACATCCCAGTCGGCATAAAATCCATCTTTCACCGGAATGTCCGGGTAAAGTGTCTCGGACAGGCTGCCGCCGTAAGCACATTCCGCTTTGGCGACCTCTACGTCATCCGCGTAGAAGGTGATCCGCATTGTGTCAAATTCCTTCGGGATTCCCTCAACGTTCATCAGTTCCGCATAGGTGATCGGCTCCGCCTTTCCAGAATAGCTGATGCGGTCGATCCCCGCCATGTCATCTGCCACAAAATAGTTGCCAAGAACGGTTCCCGTCTCATCCACTTCTCCGGCGATCGCTCCCGCAAAGGCAGTTGTATCCTGCAGTCTCACCATCGCATAGCAGTCCTCGATGTCAGAACCGGAACCGGTGATTCCCGCCACATATTCATCTCCGGAAACAGTACACTTTGCATAGCTGTTGAGGATATAGGACAATGACTGTCCGGCAATTCCTCCTACATAGTCGCCGGAGTTGCTCTTGACTGTTCCATAATTTTCACAGCGCAGGATGATTCCCATCTCCTGGCGTCCTGAAATACCGCCTGCATAACTCTTCTGCGCCGTGATCTTTCCGGTGTTTTTATTCTGCCGCATCACGCACTTCGTCAGGAAGGTGGAATTTGCCCTGGCGTCGTCGATACCTGTCACGTCACTCTCCAGGTCAAAATCATACTCGATCGCCATCGTTCCGGCAATTCCCGCCACATTGATATCGCCCTGCACAACGCCGCCGTTGTGGCTGTCCGCGATCGTCGCATCCGTGCTGGTGTCCGCATCCTCCACAGATACGTCCTCAAAAGCCGTCGAATAGTCCATATCCAGCACGCCGTCGATTGCATCGGTATAGAGCAGCATAATGGAGCTGAACTTATCCGTGATCGCCTTCATATCGTCCAGGAGCACATCGCTTGAGCCGTTCATCTCTCCGTTGAGGTACCCCATATTCTCTGAAATGCCCTTGAGATTCGTTGCCAGGCTGCTTGTCGTCGAGCGGTACTCGCTTCCCAGCTGGGGCAGTACGATGTCATACATTCCGTTGACTGTGTCCCAGATCCGCTTCGTCTCGCTCCCCGCAGTCTTCAGATTGCCCGTGGCAGCCTGCAGATTGTCCACTGCCTTCTCCGCATCCTTGCGCGCAGCCTCCGACATCTCATCCGTATGTGCCATCACAATGTCGTAGATCGTCTGTGTCCAGTCTGTCACATCCTTCGTATAGGTATGCCCCGGATGAGCCTTCGCATATTCTGCATCCGCATAGCTTCTGGAGCTTGTGTCGATCTCTGTCGAATGATCGGACACTTCCTTGGCGGCGTCCGCCTTGAGCTCATTATCCAGCTTGTTCTGCGTTTCGTCGTCCGTCTTGCCAAGTTCGACCGCAGAGGTCAGCCCTGATCCGTCATACTTGCAGTGATCCCAATAATCTACACCGATATAATCGCTTGCCGAACCGACGGTTCCAAATGTCCAGGACTCATTGATCGTGCTTTCCTTCACCGGTTTGATGTCTGTCTCTGTCGCTCCGGCATAGTCCGGGTTATTGCCCTGATATTTGGGTACGGTTGTCGTATTTCCGTCTGCATCAGTCACCTCTACCGTAGCGTTTGCCGCCCGCTCCGCGATATAGTACTGATCGTATGCCTTCACATACCTGGTATAATTATCATTATATTCTTCTGCCGCCTTCTGCATCTGCTCTTTGGCATCGTCATAGCGTTTCTTCTCATCCGCTGAAAGATACTGGTATACATCCAGCGCATCCAGCGCGTTCCCCAGATCCTCCACCGCTTTATGGCCGTTACCAACCGCCTGGTTGGTCTGATCGACCACACCTCCGTCCTTTCCGGCCTCGTCCATCACATAATCAATCCGGCTCATCGTCTCATTGGCAGCGCCTACCATGCCGTCTGCCCACTCTACGGTGCGGTCGGCAAGATAGGAGGTATTGTCCAGCGCCTTGTCCGCAAAGCCCTGTATGATAGAAAGCCGGTTGGAAATCGTGTCGGACTCTGATCCGGCATCGTCCAGCATCGTATCGATCAGGTCATGCAGCTCATTGATATTGTCCGTGAGCTGGTAGGCAATGTCCTCCGAAAGATCCACCGCCACATAGGGCTCTGCCTGTCCTGCGATTCCGCCGACGTCCTTACGTCCGTATACTTTTCCGGTATTTTCGCAGGAAAGAACATAGCCGGACTGCCTGCCGACGATTCCGCCGACGTTGTAGCCTACATGCTCATAGCCGACCGTCCCGCTGTTGGTGCTGTACTGGATGATCCCGCTGGAAAGTCCTGCGATCCCTCCGGTATCTACCGTATTGTTCAGCGCAGAAGAATTGTCTGCCTTACTGTTATTGTTGTCCAGATCCAGCAGGCCGTTTGCATAGTCTGCCAGATTGATGTCCTCCAGGGACATCCCCTTGTCTTCATTCGTAATGTTGACGTCTGCCTCATTGGTACAGCTCACGATATTGCCGTCGTTCTCACCGACCATGCCTCCGGTATAGTGCACCCCGGTGATGCTGCCCTTGTTCGTACATTCGATCAGAATACCGGAAGCCTCGTTGAAGCCTGCCAGTCCTCCCACATAATCGTTTGCCGTCACCTTTCCATCGAAGGTACAGTTCATCAGGATTCCGCTGTTGTCTCCCACGATGCCGCCGACCGCCATCCGCTTGCCATCCGGCACGATATTTCCGTTTACGTTCAGATTCACGATCACAGCCGACCGCTGGGTATAGCAGAACAGTCCGGCATAGGAAACCGGATCCTGGATCGAGAGTCCGCGTATCGTGTTCCCCTGTCCGTCAAAGTATCCGCCGAAGGTCGGCACGCACTGCTCATCTATCCTTGCAAGATCCAGATCCTGCGTCAGGTACACCTTTTTATTCTGCGACCAGGTGTCCAGCCGACACCGTCTTACGAAGCTCGCCCAGTCTGCCTCCGAACGGATATAGATCTCTTCCCATTCCGTCTCGGAATCCTCCGCCCGGTACGTCTCGATTGTCTCGTTGGCGTCCTCCAGACTGGTGATCTGCTCTTCCTCCTGATCGTCTTCGTCCTCGTCCTTTTTCTGTTCCTTTTTAATTTCCTCTTTATCTCTCACGCTGTCCTCTGCGCGGCTGCTCTCCTCTGCCAGCACGTTTACCGCAGGTGCTGCCGCAAGTGTCAGTGCAAGAAGTAAGGCGATCACTCTTTTTCTATTCATGCTCCTTTACCTCCTTGCTCTCCAGCTCCTTCGTCACGTTCTCCGTCATGGCCTTGTACTCTTCCTCGGTCAGCTCCGTCACGTCGCCGGCCTCCACATAGGCGCTGACATTACCACGCACGATCGCGCTCATTGTACCCGTAACCGTACCTTCAATCCGGCCACGCACCAGACCATCCACGCGCATCAGACCGGTCACATTCTTGGTACGAACCGGCATATTCATCACGAACGCGGTCTTTTCGATGATCTTATCGCCTGCCAGCAGGATCTGCGGCAGGACGAACATCGTCACGAAGATCGAGATCAGCGTGCCTCGTCCAAGGCTCTTTCCGATACCGAAGATCGCCACATCCGACGTCATCTTACCGATCAGGATACCGGACACCGCCATCATACTTCCCGAAGTGATGATCGTCGGGAACGACAGGTTCATCGTATTGATGATCGACTCTTTTCTTCCCATCGTCTCGCGCAGCTCCGTGTAACGGCTCGCTATGACGATCGCATAGTCGATATTCGCGCCCATCTGAATGGAGCTGACGATCAGATAACCCATAAAGAACAGGTTGTCATGCTGGATCGTCGGCACGGAGAAGTTGATCCAGATACACCCCTGGATCACCGCGATCAGAAGCACCGGCATACCGGCTGATTTGAAGGTAAAAAGAAGTACCACAAGCACGGCAAGGATCGAAGCCACGCTTACGACCGTGTTGTCTCTTCCAAAGGTTTTCTGCAGATCATACTGGCTCACGGATTCCCCGCAGACAAGGATCTTCCCGTCATAATACTTTCCGGCGATATCATGCATCCGGTCGATAAAAGCAAAGGTCTCCTCGCTCTCCTCCGGCAGCGTCAGATAGACCAGCATACGGCTGTAATTTTCGCCCTGCAGCTGATTCATCGCGAAATTCATCTGCTCGTAAGCGTCGTCGAGCGTCTCCTGCAGCTCGTCGTCGAGGGTCACATAGCCTTCGTCCACCTCATCGTGCACGAACATAAACATATCGATCAGCGGCACGCTGTAGCCGGACAGCCCGTTTACCACCTTCGCATAGTCCTCGTCGTTGACCGCGTAGGCCGCATACACAAGCTCCGCCACCTCGTAATCCAGATCGATCAGCTCCGAAAACTGCCTCGGTGTCAGCTTATCCGTCAGGTTATAACCGTCCATCGCCTCAATGTTGGCAAGTCCCATCGTGTAATCTACCTCCGGGCACGCCTCCAGATCCTGCAGCAATTTTTTCTCATTTTCATAATTTCCGGCAGGCACGATGAGCGCTACCATATTTTTGCTTCCAAAGTTGCTCTCTTCCAGCTTTTCCGCCTTCTGCACACTGTTCTCCAACGGCGTTGTGATCGTACTGTATCCAAATACATACGGGCAGTCAGAAGAGATCTTAAAGCCAGCTATGATCACTAGTACAAAGATCGGCGGAATGATATACCGCGTCGCATAGGCAAATTTTCCAACAAACGGAATATCCGGCACAAAGTTTTTATGCTTCGTGGTGTCCATCAGCTTTGCAAACAGCATGATGACACCGGGCATCAGCAGGAACACGGAACAAAGGCTCATGACGATCGCCTTGATCAGCACGATACCCAGATCCGGTCCCATCTTGTACTGCATGAACGTCATGGCGATCAGACCGCCGACCGTAGTCAGCGAGCTTCCAGAGATCTCCGGGATCGCCTTGCTCAGCGCCACGATGATCGCCTCCCGCGCGGGGAGGTTCGCATGCTCCTCTTTATAGCGGTTCAGCAATATGATCGCGTAGTCTACCGACAATGCAAGCTGCAGGACGATCGTTACGGAATTGGATACGAAGGAGATCGTGCCGAACACGAAGTTCGTACCCATCTGGACGATCGCCGCCGAAAGGAAGGTGATCAGCAGGACCGGAACCTCCGCATATGCCTGTGATGTCAGAAGCAGCACCGAAACAACGACAACCGCTACCAGAACGGAGATCGTGTTCATCTCCTGCGCGATCAGCTCGGACTGCGTATCTCCCAGGCTGGTCGTCAGGTAATAATCATATCCGTCGAGATTCTGTTTGAGCGTGTCCAGCGATGCAAGGCACGCATCATCGTTTTCATCATAATCAAATGTGACGTTGTAATACGCCGAACCATTCGCATAATGATCTTCCGTGTCATCAAAGTCTACCGAGAACACGCCGTCTGAATTTTCCAGCATATCCAGAATATTCTCCGCCTGCTCGTAGGACACATTCGCTACCATCACGTTACAGGTCCCGTAAGTGATGAACTCCTCCTCCATCAGATCCAGACCCTGCCTGGTTTCCGTCGTTCCCGGCAGGTAGTAGGACATGGAATTCTCTACATGCACCCAGTTCCTTGCGATGGCCGAAAAAATGATCAGGATGCCAAACAGCAGGAAGAACAAGTTTCTTTTGTCCACGATAAACCCGCATATTTTGATCATTGCCTGATTTCCACCATTGGTTTTCTTCTGTTCGTTTTCCATAATACAAACAACAACTCCTCTTTGCCGTGGCTGTGATTTTCTGTACAAACGCCGCTATATCAAGGGATTTTGTACTGTTTTATCGCATAAATTATAACATTCCCGTATAAAATTACAATCCCGTGAAAGGAAATTCTTCTTTACACTTTCACAGGATTGTTAAACGGTTTATGAAAAAAATTGCATTGTTTATAAAATTTTAATAATTAACCTCTGTCACGCCCTTTTCCCGGAAAAGCAGCCGAGCAGCACCCGGAAAAGCTGGATCACGCCAGTCGGCGCGAAGGCAAGACCTGCGATCCGTCCAAGATCTGCCGCCGCGAGCGGGGCGATCTCAAATACGCCGTGCAGCGCGGGAAGCGCCAGCACCAGCCCGAGGAAAAAGATTCCCGCGGCAAATGCGTAGATACTGTACTTATTGGATCGCAGCCCCAGACGGAAGATCGATTCGTTTCCCCTGCAGTTAAAGCCGTGGAAAAGCCGTGCCAGCGTCAGGGTTGCAAACGCCATCGTGGACGCCTTCGCCGGGCTGACTGCATAGCCGATCCCATACGCCCAGATGCTCGCCGCCGCGATCAGCGATCCCTCTACCAGCATCTTCCTTAGAAAATCGCCGGTGAGGATCCCCGTCTTGGGATCTCTCGGCTTTTCCTTCAAAAGACTGTCATCCGCAGGCTCCATCCCGATCGCCAGCGCTGGAAGCGAGTCCGTCAGCAGATTGATAAACAGCAGATGCACCGGTGCAAACGGGACCGGAAGCGCCATCACCGAGGTATACAGTACGGCAAGGATTCCCGCCGTGTTGCCGGAAAGCAGGAACAGTACCGCATTCTTGATGTTGCGGTAGACATTCCTGCCGTTTGCCACCGCCTTGATGATCGTTGCAAAATTGTCGTCCGACAGGATCATAGCCGCCGCATCCTTGGAAACCTCCGTTCCCGTGATCCCCATCGCCACGCCGATATCCGCCTTCTTGAGCGCCGGAGCGTCGTTGACTCCGTCGCCGGTCATCGACACAATATTTCCCTTTTTCTGCCATGCCTCCACGATCCGGATCTTATTTTCCGGTGACACTCTGGCATAGACCGAGATCCTGGTAATCCGTTCATCCAGCTCCTCCTCGCTAAGCGCGTCCAGCTCCGCACCGGTAAGCGCCAGATCTCCCTCTTCATAGATTCCGATCTCCTTCGCGATCGCCACCGCTGTGATCTTGTGATCCCCGGTGATCATCACCGGCCGGATGCCCGCTCTCTTGGCGTCTGCGACCGCCTCAACCGACTCCGGGCGCGGCGGGTCGACCATGGAGATCAGCCCAAGGAAGATCAGCTCCCGCTCCGACTCTGTGGTCAATGGCTCATCCGACTCCCGGTATGCAAACGCGAGGACGCGGAGTCCTTCCTCCGAAAAGCGCTCGTTCTGCACACGGATCCGCTCCTTCTCGTCCTCCGTCATGTTCCGCACGCCGTCCGCATAGCGGACTCCGCTGCAGCGATCCAGAAGAACATCCACCGCACCCTTTGTCAGAATCGTGGGAACGCCGTGCAGACGGTACTTTGTGCTCATCAGCTTCCGGTCGGAATCAAAGGGGATCTCCTCCAGTCTGGTCATGTACTGCCGGATCACGTCTTCATGCACGCCGTCCTCCCCAAAAACAGAACCGGGGGCGGTGTGCAGCTTCCGGAACATTTCCAGAAGCGCGTACTCGGTCGGATCTCCGATCCCTTTGTCCTCGATCAGCTCCGAATCGTTGTTGAGCACGGCATTGTAGAGCAGATAGCGGTGCGTCTGCTGCGCAAAATCCAGCTCCGTCCCGTCAAGCACCCTGCCATCCACATAGACCTGCTGCACCGTCATCTTATTCTGCGTCAGCGTACCCGTCTTGTCCGAGCAGATCACAGAGACACAGCCCAGGCTCTCCACCGCCTTCAGATTCTTGATGATCGCATTTTCCTTCGCCATCTTCTGCGTTCCAAATGCCTGCACGATCGTGACGATGGAGCCCAGCGCCTCCGGGATCGCTGCCACGGCGAGTGCCACCGCAAACATCATCGAATCCAGCAGCGGCATCTCCCGATACCGGCAGAGCGCGAACACGACCACGCAGATTGCCATGATCAGCATCGCCAGCCTGCTGCTGAACTGATCCAGACTCTCCTGCAAGGGCGTCTTTCGCTCCTTCGCCTTGTTCATCAGTCCCGCGATCTTTCCAAGCTCCGTGTTCATCCCCGTATCCGTCACCAGCACCTGCGCACGCCCGTACGCGACAAGACTTCCCGAATACACCATGTTGGTGCGGTCCGCCAGCGCAGGCGTTCCCTCCAGCACCGCGTCGGACTTGTCGACGTTCAGCGATTCGCCCGTCAGCGAGCTTTCATTGACCTGTAAAGAATAGTTGTGCAGGATCCTTCCGTCTGCCACCACCATATCTCCGGCTTCCAGCATCAGAATGTCTCCGGGCACGACTTCCCGCGATGGGATCTCCTTTGTTACACCGTCCCGTATCACCTTCGCGTTGGGAGATGAAAGCTGTTTCAGACTCGCCAGCGAGCGCTGCGCCTTCACATACTGCACCGTTCCGAGCACGGCGTTCATCAGCAGAACGACCAGAATGACGACGCTACTCTCCGCATTGCCGGAAAAGGCGGAGATCACCGCCGCCGCGATCAGAATGATGACCAGCAGGTCTTCAAACTGCCCCAGGAAAACCTGTAAAATGCTTTTTTTCTTCTCCTCCTCCAGGACATTCTCACCCTTCTCCTCACGGATCCGGGCGGCCTGCTCCCCGCTCAGTCCCTTTTCCGTCACCTGATACGCTTTCAGCAGCTCCTGTGCCGTTTCGTTCCAATACGATCTCTGTTCCATACGCGTCTCCTCCTGTCTATGATGATCCTGCATACAAAGGGGTAAAAAAAGAGACCACCATTGCACGCAAAACGTACAATAATAGTCTCGTTCCTCTCCCAAGTGTACTGCCCGGTCACCTGCACGGTCTCTTCCGCCGGATGACGTGATGACGATCAGCACAGCACCGGAAATGCTCCGGTGTGAACTACTCCCTAATATTTGAGTAACACCTTAACACGGAAAGCCTCTTTCTGTCAATATGCGGTTTCTTTTTCTTTGCGCCGTCTTAACAGCCGCATCTTTTTCCTGCCGGAAATCCTCCTACAGTAGCCCCATTATAATAAGGAAAAGCCAGCAGGGACTTTCGGAACATTTCTACCCTATGACACTCTCTGATCCATATTAAAGATAACCTGATACCCCTCTCCGTTTTGCTGCCACGTCGTTGTAATATGGAAGGTTCCCGCAAGATCCGCATTGGCGGGATCGCTGACTGTGAGGGTGATCGTATAGTGCACCTGCACCAGACCCGGCGCGCTCGCCGTCACCTCAAAATTCTGTATCTCATATTCTTTACAGTCAAACTGGGCAATGATCTCCGCGTACTCCGCGCCGGTACAGCGAAAGCCGCCGCACACCATCACCGCCGATCCGGATACCAGCTCCAGAAACGCCTTTTTATCTCTGGCCCTGGCCGCCTCCCACATCTGCGTCTCCAATTTCTGTATCCGCTCCGGGAGCGCTTCGGTATCCTGCCGTTTTGCATAGAGGAAGCTGTCCTTCCAGATTGGATTGCCCGCATTGTCTGTACGGAAGTACACATTCTTTTGCAAAAAGCCTTCCCGCCGGAAGCCGAGCCGTTCCAGCAGTCTCCAGGACGCTTCATTCCTCGGATCGCACTCCGCCTCCAGCCGGTGTTTTCCCTGGGAAAAGACAAATTCCATCACCTTGCGGCACGCCTCTGTGGCATATCCCTTCCGCCAGAAGCTCCGGTTCAGCACATAGCCGATCTCCACCGAATCGCAGAACCGCTCCCCGACATAGAGATTGCCGATCATCTTTCCGGAGGCCTTCTCCTCGACCGCGATAAACTCATCGGATCCCATCCGCTCTCTGAGGCACTCCCGCACTTCATCGTCAGACATCGGAAGGTAAGGTTCGAAGGCAACCACCTTCTCATCCGACAGATACTCCCGCATATCTGCAAAATCTTTTTCCTCATGTCTTCTGAGGATCAGCCGTTCCGTTTCCAATTCAGGTATCTTCATACGCTCTCTCCATTCTCTGCCGCTCCCGCAGCGCATTAGCTAACTCTGTTAGTAATATATAATCTAACATTGTTAGTTATTGCTGTCAAGCAAAGAAGCATATCCCGTATCAATATACCTCATATACCGCGTATTCATGCGAGAACTCATACCCGAGTTTCTCCGCAAGGCACACCGAATTCCAGTTCTGCGCATCCCAGCTTGGGTACAACCCTCTTTTCAGGCACTCCAGGATCAGTCTGGCACAGCACGCCGTCGCGAGATGCCTGCGCCTTTCGTCCGCCCTGGTATCCACCTCGATCTCGATCCCTTCCCGGTATCTGGTGTAGGAGGAAGCGCCCGCTACAAGCTCCTCCCCTTTGAGAACGACGACGCCCAGCCCCTTCTGCAGGTACTCCTCTTTTCCCTGAAAAACAGAGACCAGATCTTTCGACCAGTCGTTCGCAAGACACTTCTCATACACTTCATCGTCCAGCGCATGCAGACGGTAGCCCTCCGGCAGATCCGCCGCATACGTTCTCAGCTTTTCTTCATCAAAAACCGTGTTCTTTTTGATCGCATATCTGACGACACGCTTTGCCCGCTCGCCCCAGCACGCCTCGATCTCTTTTTCCCACGCCTCGCTCTGCGAAGCCATGATCACGAAGTCCTGCTTGTGCCCGACCAGTTTCCTGCACGGTTCGCCCGCAAAAAAACAAAAGTCCCCAAGATAAGCCTGCGCCGCTTCCGGGTGCTTTGTGTCCGTCACATAAATGTCTCCCATGACTCCCTGCATACAGGAATAGATCATCGTCTCCTCCCAGCCTTCAAAAAGCTCCTTTACAAGTTCTGTATTCTCCAGTCTCTCTATCATTTTTTCTCCTCATTTCTGCGCACACTTTCGTGCATGACGAATTTGTGTCCGGTACGCGCAGACACAAATCCCACGATTGGAAAATTTCTAATCTTCTCTCCTACGCCTTGTTTTCATACGGCTTCATCCCGCTGACCAGCACCTCCAGGGAAAGCTCAAAGCTCTCCTTGACAGAGAGCGGATTTCCGAAGGAGTCGTGGATCACCAGCAGCAGAAAACCCTCCACAAACGCCCGGTAGGTCCGGAGCAGATGATTCGCCGCCTCCCTGGCGATCCGCAGCTTGTCTGTCTGGGCGAAGAAAAAGCGATACAACCCTTCCGTCACTTCCCGGAATTCTTCGTTCTCGTATGTGTTATACCAGAGCATCGCCTCGAACACTCCCGGATGCTCCTGCGCGTAGCGGTATACCTGCCTTGCGTACTCCTTCAGCGCCTCATAGGGTTCTTCTGTCCGGATCTCCTCCACCGCCTGCCCGGAAAGATAGCGCCACCCATACAGCATGATCTGTGTGCGGACGTCCTCCGGTCCTTCAATGTGGTTATACAGCGACGGTTTGCGGATTCCCAGATATTCCGCCAGCGTGGTGATCGTCACTCCGTCTATTCCCCGTTCGTCTGCCAGCTCCGCTGCCTTTTCGATCACTTTTTCTCTGGTAAGTCCTGCTCTTGGCATCTTTCTCTCCTTCTCCGAGCCCCTCCCGGCTCATAAAATTCAGTTGATACAACGATCTTGTCATCTACTTCAGATTAGCTAATATTGTTAGTTTTGTCAATCACATTTGCTCTTGACATTGCCTCGCTCTGCTCCTATTCTATAATCTGAAATAATCGTAAATCCCTTTTATACGGAGGCATCTATGAAAGATTTAACCAAAGGAAATCCTTCCATCCTGATCTTAACATTCGCTCTGCCGATCTTTCTGGGAAACCTGCTGCAGCTCACCTACAGTCTGGTCGATACCCGCATCGTCGGCAGTTTTCTGGGCGAGGACGCCCTTGCCGCCGTAGGCGCGACCACCACCCTCAGCAATCTGATCATCGGCTTTCTGTTCGGCATGTGCAACGGCTTCGGGATCCTGACTGCGCAGTATTTTGGGGCAAAAAATATGGACCGGCTTCGCAGATCCTTTGCGCACGCTCTGGAATTTGGCATTGTGATCGCCATCCTCCTGACCGCTGCCGGACTGTTTTTTCTGAAACCGATCCTTGTATTTCTTAATGTTCCTGACGGACTGACCCAGATTGCATACGACTATATTGCCGTCATCATCGCCGGGCTGATCGCAACGCTGCTGTACGACGTCTTTGCGGCAACCCTGCGCGCAATGGGAAATACCGTGATACCGCTTATCATTCTTTTTCTCTCTGTCGTCTTAAATATCGGCGGAGATCTTCTCTTTGTCGCCGTATGGGACACCGGCGTTTGGGGCGCCGCCCTTGCCACCGTGCTCTCCCAGATGATCGCCGCCGTCGTATGCGGCGTCTATATCTACCGGAAGTACCCTCTTCTGCGTGTAAAGCTGACGGATTTTGCCCCGGACGATCCCTCCATGGTGCGGAATATGATAAGCTCCGGCCTTTCCATGGGATTTATGAGCTCGCTGGTAAATATCGGCTCGCTTACCTTGCAGACCTCCATCAACAGGCTGGGACAGGACATCATCATCGCCCACACCGCCGCCCGCAAGATCTCGGAGATCTTTATGATCATGTTCAGCGTTTTCGGACAGACGATGGCGACCTACTGCGGGCAGAATATCGGCGCAGGCGAGATCAAACGGATCAAAAAGGGAATCCTTCTCGCCATCGGGTACACCTGTATCTGGTGCGTCCTGAACATTATCACCAGCTACACCATCAGTCCGTGGCTGGTTTCCATGATCACCGACAGCCATAACCCGGTCGTGATCGAAAATGCCGCCGCGTACCTCAAGTTCGACACACTGTTTTACTTCGTGCCGGCTGTCATCTGCATCCTGCGGAACTCCCTGCAAGGGCTGGGGGAGCGGGTCGTGCCTATCATCTCCAGTTTCCTTGAGATGAGCGGCAAGGTCGTGATCGCTGCCACCCTCGTACCTCTGCTGAACTACACCGGCGTTATCCTCGCGGAGCCGATCGTGTGGTTTATCATGGTCATCCCGTTAGTCGTTAAGATCTTCCGGATGCCGGCGCTGAAAGAGGAGCCAGTATCTAACTGACTCCCCTCTCATCACGCACCCAGATTTCTCCACCATGCCAGCGTCTTGGAAAGGATCTTAAAGGTCGCTTTCTTTTCGCCGCCATAATTTGAACCGTCCAGCCCCCGCAGCATTACCGACGCCGTTCCTTTCTTTGTATTGTTGGCGTAGCTGCTCTGGTCGATTACATAATCTACCCCGCACACAAGCGGTTCTTTGCTTCCCGGCATCGTGACGGTAATATCCGCCTCCGTGACGGTAACCGGTCTTCCATTCCGATATTCCTGCGCTTTCACGCTGATCTTCGCCTTGGCCAGGTCCGCCTTTACGATCCGGTAGGTCGTTGAGATCGCCGCCGCGCCGTCCGCCGCATAGGCCCCGGCTCCCTTTGCCGTCACGCGGATCACAGTTCCAGCCTCCGGTATATCTGCCGCCTCCACCGCGTCTCCGGCATTTCGCTCTATAAGCACGCCGTCCGGTCCTGTAAAAGCTGTCGCTTTCTCATAGGTATAGCTCAGCTGCTTTTCAAAGTCTTTGCCCGCCTGCAGATTCTTGCCGCTGACATCCCGGATCACCACCGCACTCTTGTAAGCGTTTTTCTTATTCTTGTACACCACATCTTTTGCCGTCATCACGACCTTTCCCCGCTCAGCAGAGAGCGCTCCGTCCGTGATAGTAAAGGTTCCGACAATCTTTCCTTTGTAATTTCCTACACCGGTCACGGTGATCTTCGGCATTTTCTTCTCCGGCGTCTCGCCGCTCGTCACCGCATTGTTATTTGCATAGGAAACCTTATAATCTTTGTTCAGCGTCAGCGCTTTTCCCCGGTAGGTCAGACACAGAACCGGCTTCGTTCCACCCTTCACATAGGCGGCGGCCATATCGCTCACACTGAGGATCTCCTTTGCCTGCGTGCTGTCCTGATCCTGCTCATAATACGCCATCGTGACGTCATCGCCCGCCATCGCGCTTCCGTCTCCCAGATTCCGCGCCGTGATCTTGTATGTCTTCTTTACCTGTCCTGTATACTCATTGATGCCTTTCAGGATGATCGTCGCACGTCCGACCTTCGACACGTTCGCATAAGTGATCACATAATCGCCCGTTCTGCCGTCGTCCTGACTCTGCACCAGCTCCTGTCCGTTCAGCGTCACCACGATACTGCCGGGATTCTGCTGTACATCCGCCTCTTCTCCCGTGTATACCTTATCCTCTATCCCGGTCACCTTCGCCTTTGTCAGCGAGGTTCCCACGATCTTATAGGTCACGCTCTTGCTGCCCGTAAAGCCGCTTCCTTCCACCGCCGTGATCGTCGCCGTGGCGGTGCCGATTGCAAGGTTGTTCGTGTAGGATACCGTGTAATCGCCGGTCACGCCTCCGTCCATGCTCTCCTCCAGACGCTTCTTCTGATAGGTGACCACAAGCGTCTCCGGCTCAATTCCCTTTCCTGCTTCCTTGTCGACCAGCCGGTTGTCATACGTCTGGTTCGGGATCTTTCCGATCGCAGCCTTCGTCAGAAATACCTCCTGAGTGATGGTCTGATGAATGGTGAGTGTTCCCGTGTAACCTCCCTTTCCGGTGATCACGACAGGATACGTACCGGCTTTCTGGTACGCTCCCGTGCCCGTCTGTGGATAGGTGACCGTATAATCCGTGTTGGCCTTCAGTTTCTTCCCGTTCCTGATTACTACCGGAGCAGGCTTGACTACACGCCCGGTATACGCCGCCTTTATATCAGACACCTCGATATCCTTATCTGTCAGCGCCTTGGGAACGATCTGGAATGTCAGGGTTTCCTTCCCGCCGTAATTTCCCTTTCCGGTCACAGTGATCGTCGGCAGCTTTCCACCTTCGCCGGTCACTTTTACATTATTTTTATAGCTGACTGTATAGTCTTTGTTATATACCAGCTCGATCCGTTCGCGCGTTCCGTCCGCGTAAGTCACCGCGTCATATACCTTCACAGTCGGCTTGATTGCACTTCCTGTATAGGTCTGATCGCCTACCGGTACGACATAGAAGCCCTTTCCCTGCTCCTCAAAGTACGGATACAGAACTGTTTCCTCCGCATAAACCGTCACGGAGGTATCACACAAGGTTCCTCCCCCGTCCGGCTTGGTATACCACCCGACAAAGACTGCGTTCTCTTCATCCTCCATCGCCGGGAACTCCGCCGCAGTTACGCTCTCCCCGTACGCTAACTTTCTCTGCTGCAGAACAGTCTTGTTGTCCTGATCCATAAAGATCAGACTGCACTCCCTGACAGTAAGCTGATAGCTGTCCTGGTAGCCGTTTAAGGATGCGGTGATGACCGCCTCTCCCGCCTTTTTCGCCGTGACCGTTCCGCCTGTCACAACGGCAACCGACGGATCACTGCTGCCCCAGCTCACCTTTGTGTCAGAAGTCGTATCCTTCGGCCAGTATTCTGCCGCAAGGCTTACCTTCTGTCCGGCGTATAACGTGCCCTCCTTTGCCTCCTCCGACGGATCGTTGAGGTTGGTGAGTGCTATCCGGTATACCGGTGCCGTCACCTGGATCTTGCAGGAAACCGTCGCCTTGCTTCCCGCCTTCGACGCCTTGGCCTTGATCGTCGCCTCTCCCGTGCCTACCGCTGTGACCGTACACCGGCTGCTGTCCGCATCCGCCTGTACCTTGACCACCTTCGGGTTGGAAGAAGTCCAGACGATCGTCCGGTCGTCTGTGGTATCCTCCGGGTCAAAGAGTACCTCAAGCCGCGCCTCCTTCGTATTGTTCTTCTTGTCCTCTTCGCTGAGAACCGTGTCGTCCTCTACCACCGTGTCCGGTCTGCGCAGCACGATGACCGAATCCTGCTCCAGCTCTTTTCCATCCCTGCTCAGATGTATTGCCTTAAGCGGACTTACTACTGTCACCTCACAGGAGGCGGAGCTTTCATTTCCCTCCGTATCCACGTAAGTCATGGTTACCCTGGTAGTCCCTACCTTTTCTCCCGTCACAACGCCATCTTTTACCGACGCGATCGTCGCATCCTCGCTGATCCAGGTCGCCTTCGCGTTGTCTATCGCTACGTCGTCATAGGTGAAAGACAGCGTTGTACTGTCTCCCCGGTTGAGCTTCACATTTTTCTGCTTCAGGACAAGACCGGAGCCTCCCGGCATCTTGTTGAACACCGGTATCTTAAAGACGAACGGGGAATTCAGACTTCCCGCCCCGTCGTACATCTTCTTCGTACTGTAGCCCTCGCTTCTCGGCGCCTGGATATTCTGCATGTACTGGTGCTCGTATACGCCATACAGGCTGCTTGTATTTACGTTAAATTTTTCCAGATAAATGGTATCCTGACCCTTCAGGATATAGTTGTTGCCGATCGCCCCGGCTCCGCCCTCCAGCGACTTATAGCGGGTGTTCCACCCCATCTTCTTCGCATAGGTAAGGCCGTTCTTGATCTTGGCCTCTGTGGAGCTGCCGCTCGCCTTGATATTAAAGTAGTTGTAATATCCCTCAAATCCCGGATAGGTTCCGGAGATCAGTCCGGAAGTTCCCTTTCCCTGCTCCTGATACACCCTGGATGCCAGATGGATCGGGCTGAGCTTTCGATTTTTTCCAATATCGTAGAATGCCTGTGCATAGGTTTTCGTATCATCCGGGATCTTTCCCTTCATAAAAGTTCCATCCAGAAAACTCTGCACCGCGCCGACGTTATGATAAGAGCTGTTAAAGGTAAGCTGCTCAAACATAAAAATGTGATCCAGCGACAGGAAATTCACCGGATTCAGGTGATATTCCACTGCACTCTGCGTCGCATAATACCAGCCGCTCTCGCTAGGGCAGGCTGCCCCTACCCAGCCATTCGCCGCGTTCGAATTCGTATTCTGGATCAGGCTCTTGACGCCCATCTCCTTCTGTACCGAGGTATTGAAATCCAGTCCCGTCTTCATCGGAACAAACGTCCAGTTCGCATGATCCGCCTTGAGCGTGCGCAGTCCCTTCTGATAGATCGACGGAAACGCATCGATATCCGAAGTGTCGGTGCCCATCGCTGTCATTCCCTGCGCCGTCATGCCGTACTGACCGTCCCTATATTCCAGGATCGGGCGCAGATATTCCTCTTCCCAGCTTCGCCAGTCCTCGTCCGAATAGGCGAGATAATAGCTCTGTACATAGCCGGTCTTTTCCCCGCCCTCCTGCCAGAAAGATACCTGATACCAGATATCATCCTCCGTGATGGTCAGTCCATGGATATAAAGAGTTGTTCCTACCTCTGCCGCCGCAACTACTGCGCTGTCCACGCGTGCCTCGCTGCGCACGTCATAGCTGTCACAATGATACAGCAGCGCCATAAGCTGTTTTTCCTGCACCAGCTTTCCGAAGCTCTCCTCAGCCTTTCGGATCAGCAGCGCCAGCTCGTCCCCCAGATCATTCTCCGAAAGACTGTTCTCGGAGATTGAATTTTCTGAAAGGGTATTCTCCGAAAGGCTGCTCTCCGCATTTTCCTCTGCCTCCGTTTCCCCCTCGGGGTCCGCAGGCTGCGCTTCACCTGAATCGTCGCTGTCGGAATCCTTTTCGCCCGATGACTCGCCGTTTTCCGTCTCCTCCGTATCCGTCACCTCATCCTCTGCGGAATTGCCGGAGAGAGGCTGCCCGTCCATCACCTCACTTTTCCATTCCGGTTCGCCCGACAGTTCTATGGCTGCTACCGGCAGTGACGGAGACGTCAGGAGCAGAACGAGCGACAGCAGAAATGCGGTAGCCCGGTGGAATTCTATTTTTTTCGTTTTGGAGTTGCGTTGTTTTTGATTGAAGTTCAGCATGTGAATTGTCCTCTTGTTGTATCGTAATTTCTATTTCACTTGTGTCAGCTAAATAATTGAAGCCGGTACTAATATATTATTCTCGTCGATAGGAAAAACTCGATCTGTCATACAAATCACCAATCCTTTACCCAAAATATTATTGGATGTTTTTAGAACATTGAACGCTTTCACTATCTTCTTTTCCGGATTTGTTGCCTTTTTTATTTCTATCGGATGCAACATACCGTCCTCTTCTATTACCACATCAATTTCTTTCTGATTGGTATCTCTATAGTATGACATATTTCCTACACTTTCGCCATAAGCATTATTCCTCATCAACTCACCTACTACAAAATTTTCAAAATAATGACCACTGGCAGCGCCCGCCATAAGGACGTCTTTGTTTGTCCACATAGACAGATATGCGGCCAATCCAGTATCGCAGAAATACAATTTAGGCGTTTTGACAAGTCGTTTCAATTCATTATTTGAATAGGTATCTAATAAGAATACAATACCCATATTTTGCAGAATTTTTATCCAGCTTTTTGCTGTTGGTACAGAAACTCCACCTGCAGCTGCGATATCAGAATAATTAACCAGATTTCCTATAAAAGCGGCGCTAGCCGCAAGAACTTTCCGAAAACCCGCCGTATCCGCAATCCCATTATCATCAACTGCATCTCTTATAAGATACGTTTCGATATAGGATGCGTAATAACTATAGAGCTGTTCCATGTCAAACGTCAATGTCCCTGGCATTCCTCCATGCCAAATATACTCATAAATCTGATTTATGTCACATGGTGGAAAGATAATTTCTCTCTCAATAAAATCTTCTAAAGTATACTTCAAGTTTGCGATTTCGGTAATGCCTTGCTTTTCTTTCCAGGAAAGGCTGTACATTCTTAGAATGCAAATTCTTCCTGCCAAAGAATCACCGGCTTCTTTAAGCAGCTTTTTGCTCTCGGATCCTGTCAGCCAAAACAGCCCTTTCTCTTCCGATTCATCACACATTTGCTTAATGTATTCAAACAGTCCAGGTGCTTTCTGGGCTTCATCGATCAGAATGGGCGGCTTGTATAACTGGAAGAACAGACGTGGATCCGTGTTTGCCAATTCCCTGTTTCTCGGATCATCCATGCTGACAAACGTTCTTCCCTCGCCTTCCGCTAAATGTTTCAGCATCGTTGTTTTTCCCACCTGCCTGGCTCCGGTAACCAAAATTGCCTTAAACACTCTATTCATTTTTAGAAATTTTCGTTCTAAAGTGCGATGTATATATTCCATAAGTTCTCCAATCAAAAATGACTTTAATTTAAAATCATATTTAAATCAAAGTCATTTTATCATATTTTCCTATAGTACTCAATAACATTTTGTAAAAGTAATTCGACCCCAGATGAAAATATATTCTCATAAAATCTAATTGCTAAACATCTCTCCGCCTGCTATCCCCCAATTAAACATTTACATACAAATCCGATTGTATACACCACAGAACCTATGTATATAACCGCAACTATTACTGCCCAGACCGTCACCATTCCTATACTGACTATTTTATATTCTCTCTCCGGAATAGGCAGAGATTTTCCCTTTATCATACATCCAAGGATTATAAGTGCCCCTACCACACTCAAGCATATCCCCAGCTTCAACCCAGGCGCTGTAAACTGTATCTTTATCTCATTGTTTCCCGCCTCTACTGGTATCGCTATCATATTTGCGACCGTTCTAAGTTCTCTTATGCTTCCATTTACCTGACACCGCCATCCATCGCTATAATAAATTGGCAGATATACATACCCCGTCTCCTTTGTCTTCAATGACATAGCCATCCCTGTATGGGAATACTTCAATTCAGAAATTTCTCCATAATTTGGATTCAGTTTCTGTAACACTCCCGTCTCCAAAACGGTTGCCTGCAGCTGTGTTATCTCTTCCGTTCCAGTTACTGTAATCGTAACTTTCTCCCCGTTCCATGTCCCCAGCTCCTGTATACCGTTGTCCCAACCAGAACTGTGCAACTTCTTCTCCTGCTTCTTCCCGCTATCTATGGCCTCTATCTTTATATTCCTGATAGTACTCATTTGAGGAGAATATAAATACAAGATACTGTTCGGTCTGGTTTCTATCGTTATGGTATTTCCTTTGCTCTCCTTAATATCGAAAAGGGAACTGCCAAACCATTCTTTTGCGATTAGGTTCTGATTATAAAAAGGATCCTCTTTTTTCCATGCAATATCATTTATCTGTTTCAGCAGTATTCCTGTATCCCAGCAATAATTACTACGATAAAGGTTCCAATCCTCCACTTGACCTATCTTGGAATATAGGCTTGTATTTTCCTCTTCTTCACTAAATACATAATCTATCCCCAGCAACATATCTGAAAAAGCAGTCCCGCCATAGTCGCTTAATCGATCTCCTATCGACGCATATCCAAGGTCGATCAACATATCCTGTCTTTCCTTTTCCGTTATTGCAAGATACGAAGACATCGCGCTCACCCCCATAGGCAGTGAATAATTATTACTGACAATCGTCTTGCTTCTTATCCGATCTAAAGGCGTAATTTCTTCAAACAAGCTATCTTTCTGTTCATATATTTCATTGCTCTTGACAATAAAATTATCTTCCTTATCATATGCATAAATCCATAAATTTCCTGTCAGCGCTATTGCATGCAAAACAGCATAACATATCATTACTTTGGATAAGATCCTCCCTGATATGCCATAAATCAACAAGCCTGCACAAAATTCCATGCAAACGCACAGCAAGATCATGACAAACGATATCTGCAATCCTTGTCTATGACATATCCATAATTCCGCTGCCATAAATATACTACCAGTCAGAACCCATCCTACACATTTTCTATTTTTCTCATACTTTGATATTGCATATGTTCCTGCTATCAAGGTCCAAAATGCAACCATATATCCAAATCGAATGGGGTATCCCTGATAAGATCCTCCATGCCAGAATATATGAATACTTTCAAAAACAAACGGTGTAAATAAAATAAACAAAATATATGTAAAAAACCAAACAGCCTTCTCTTTTTTCCAATGTTTGTCCTTCAACGCATATGCGATAAATAACCCTAATGGTATTCCTAAACCGATCAGTTTAAGCCATCTGTCCGGATAAACGATCCACACATTCTTCCAAATATCAACTACCCCCATATTTCTGCCAACTCGTTTGGATGATAAGATCTGCAAAACGCCCGGCACCCAGATAATGGCTGTTAGAAGTGCCGTTTCCATAGTCATCCCTATCAAAAGAGTAAGCCTGTCCCTAACCCTCAAATCCAAGATAGACAGTATACCGATCAGCAATATCAACATCAAAGCCAGCATATACGCATGCTGGAAGTTCATAACTATTATTATACTTAACGTTAATACGTACCCCGTCTTCTTTCCCTCCAAAAGAAGACGAAAAAGCTCATATATTACAAGTGGAAACATAAATACTACATCAAGCCATAATGGCGCTCTGTAATATTCCATATTGTACACGCAAAAAACATACATAAGCGCGACTGCTATCCGCATGATTCCGGATACGTTCTGAAACCACTTTTGCAACACATAATCCATACTGAATCCAATAAAAATCAGCTTGATCAGAATATAATATGGCATACTTACTACTACCATTTCCCTTGGTATAAAGAGAAAAAACACATTGAAAGGACTGATCATTCCAAAATGCCATATTGCACCTGACATATTACTTCCAAGACTCGTTCTCCAATCAAAAAATAAATTCTTATTTCCGTGCAAAACATCCCAAATAAAATAATACATGGGTTCAAACTGCTCTCCCATATCTCCTGCATCAATCATATGTATTCCAAAAGGTGGCAAACCTTTCATTATGCAAAATCCCATCCAAATTAAAACCGTTATGATTGCCAGTACGCCCCACTCTTTTATATAGTACTTCATGCCCGATACTTTTTTCATTGGTTCTTTCCTCTCTTCAAAAATAGCACAGGCGAAATTCTCAAATTGGAATTTCGCCTATATACTCACCTTTCATGCAGATCATTTTACTTCTTTTCCATCACCCTTGCCGGATTCCCGACTATCGTCACCTGCGAAGGAACCGATTTAGTCACCACTGCTCCCATACCGATCAGCACATTTTCACCTATAGAAATCCGGTTCCTGATGCAGGCGTTAATTCCGATCCATGCCCCGTCTTCAATCGTGGCAAAACCACCAACTATTACCCCTGCAGTTATTTCCGCATTCTTTCCAATATTAACATCATGTCCTATATGGACCAGCGTGTCCAGTTTGGTGTAATCTCCTATAACTGTATTGCCCCCCGATCCACAGGAAATATTATCCTGCGTACCAATTTCCACATGATTACCAATGATTACCTTTCCAAGCGTAGGAATCCTGATTTTATTTCCCTCAGCATCCTCAGCGATTGTAAAACCAGCGGCTCCAATAGCTGCTCCTTCATTTGCTTTAAAATCATCACCGATTACTGCATTTTTTATGACTGTTCCTGCCAGAATCACTGCCCGGTCTCCGATCACTACGTCATGTCCGATCAGACATCCCGGTTCAATGTAGCATTCTTTTCCTATGGATACATTCTCTCCCACATAATATCCATCCGGGCTCAGGGAATATCTTCTGTCTTTCATATCCCTCATTCTCTGATCCTCAAACTGTTGCACGAACTCCGCATATGCTCTCTGAGGATTATCCGTGCTGACGATCAAATTGCTTTCCCTTAACTCTTCAGGAATCTCTATCGTCCTCTCGCAAAAGACAAGACAATTCTTTCGTCCTTCCAGATTATGCAAAAGCCTTTCCACCTTTTTAGAAATATACATAGCCGTATTATCCTTTGGATTTCCAGCATAGGATACTCCCTCAATCAAAAAATCATATCTTGAATCGATCGCGCCTGCATTTATTGCCATTACGGATTATTCTCCTCTTCTCTTTGTATCAGTCAGGGCAATCAGCCGTTTCTCCAGCCAGTCAACCTTATCCTTTACCCTGCAATTACGGTTCAAAACCCATTCTCGCGCCGCCATCCCACGTTTTCTGCGCTCCACGCCACTTTGATACAGTTCCTCCATTGCACGCCGCATCTGCATTTCATTATCAACAAGATAAACACCGTCCATCTCTGCATATATTCCCACTTTTGTACTGATGATCGGCATAGCAGTCGCTGCTGCCTCATGCGCTACGATTGACCATGTCTCGGATTTGCTTGAACAGGTAAACACATCACATATCCTGTAAAAATCAATAATTTCCTGTCGTGGTAGATGAGTCAGAAGTCTTACTTCCTTTCCGTTTTCCCATGTTTCCTCTTCCATTATCTCGTGCAAATATTCTGTATAATCATTTTCTTCGAAGCCAATCAGGATAAGCTGGCTTTTTCCAATCTCCGCCTGCGCATATGCCCGGATCAGCATCTCCTGATTTTTATTTTCTCCATAATTGGCTACATACAAATAACGGATCCCATCGCTTTCTTCGTCAAACCGATGCTGCATCCTTTCTTCAAAAAAAACATCATCTATTGCATTTTCAAGTATTTCTCCATTTGTCAATCCATATTTCTCAGCATATAAATAGGAGTTGCTCTCATCTGACAAATAGAGTGCAAGCTCAAACTTTGCAAGATCACGATACAGATTCTTATAATACTTTCTGCACCGATAGAGTTCATATGCGCCCACAATATTTCTATGTTTTAATTTATCCCAATAAGGATAGCTCTTCTTCCATGCAGAGTATCCATGAGAATAGAAAACCTTGCTGCATGAAATCTGATCCAGATAGGGTCTGATCCAATCAAGAGTCCATGTCTGTGCGCAAACCACAACCAGCACATCCGGGGAAAATTTCCGGATCTGCTCCAGATATCTTGCCGGACAGCTCTTCTCATCTCTTCCTTTCAGTTTCAGCGGCCATCGCATTTCTACACGCATACGTTCTATTCGCATTCCTTGATAGGTTTCGCTTTCCGGCAAAACCTGCAATCCGCTCTTTCCGGCGCTTGTAAAAATCAGTATTTCATGTCCTCTCTCCGCCAGCCCTCTGGCCAGATAGCCTGTGATATTAGCCACACCGTCCTGTGATGGCCAGAAAGATGGCACTGCAAACATTACCTTCATAAGGACTCCATAAATTCTCTGATTATCTCTATCACCTTCTGTACCTCTTCCCTCTCCATATAGGGGTGGAAGGGCAACGACAGTACTGTCTCTGACAAACGATTGGTAACCGAATACTCCCGGTCATCATATTTCTGTGCCGTAAATGCCTGCTGCCGGTGCATCGGTTTCTGATAATACACCATGCTTGGGATTCCCTGTCCCTTGAGATGTGCCTGTAACCGGTCTCGTGTTTCTCCATCTGGTAGCTGAATTGTATACTGTGCCCAGCTCGAATAAAAATTCTCCAAAATCACCGGCGTCTTTACAATATCCTTCAAACCTTCCGTATACCAGGCAGCCACCTTCTGTTCTTCCTCCAGCTCCTTACCAGTAAAAACAGGAAGTTTTGCAAGAAGCACCGCCGCCTGCATCGTGTCGAGCCTGGAATTCATTCCGATACGGATATTATCGTACTTAGAACTGCCTTTTCCATGAACCCTGTATGACCTGAGCAGTTCTGCACATTCGTCGTTATCCGTAAAAACCGCGCCTCCGTCGCCATAGCATCCGAGCGGTTTGGCCGGGAAGAAACTAGTCGTTCCGATATCCCCGAAGGAGCATGCCTTCTGCTGCCCGATCCTGCCGCCAAAACCCTGCGCAGCGTCTTCCAGAATCTTCAGCTTATATCTGTCCGCAATGGCGCGTATCTTCTTAAACTCAGCCGGCTGCCCAAACAGATCCACCGCTACGATTGCTTTCGGCGTCAGCCTGCCCTCTTCCAGCGTCTTGCAGATCATATGCTCTAAATGTTCACTGTTCATATTAAAAGTTCTGTCGTCCACATCTACGAATACCGGTACTGCATCTACACAGGACACCACCTCTCCGCTTGAAAAGAAGGTAAAATCCGGTACAAAAACAGCATCTCCTACACCAATATTCCACGCCATCAATGCAAGCTGCAACGCGTCCGTTCCGTTTCCACAGCTGACACAGTGCTTTACTCCCACGTAGTCTGCCAGCTTTTCCTCCAGCTCTCTGACCTGTTTCCCCTGGATAAAAGCTGTCTGCTCGATCACTTCGGCAATACCCTGGTCAATATCCTTTTTCAAATTCCGATACTGTTTCTTTAGATCCCTGAATTCCATATCTGTTCCTCTTTCCGTACTTACTGAAAGCGTCCGATAAAATCAGTTGTTGCACAATTCTCTAACGGAAATTTTACAATTTGTCCTTCCGCCGCGGACTTGTATATCGCGAGCACTAGTTCCAGCGCCCGTTTACCATCCATCGCTGTCACATATGGCTGTCTGTCATGCTGGATCGCATTTATCACATCCGCATAAAGCGGTGTATGTCCATAACCGTATACGTTCGGCGGATTCTCATGGAATTTCGCTTTAACCTCCTCGGGATCATCCAGAAGATCGGAGAAGCGCCACTCCTCAATCACGTTCACAGACTGTCCACCGGCCTTTACTGTTCCCTTTTCACCAAAAATATATAATGTCTCTTCCAGATTCTTCGGATAAATATCCGTTGTTCCTTCAATAATACCATAGCTTCCATTCTTGAATTTGATCAGTGCAATCCCAAGATCTTCTGCCTCGATATAGCTGTGATTGAGTTTGTCTGTCATTCCGACAACCTCTTCAATCTCTCCGCCCATCATCCATCTGAGCAGGTCTATATTGTGGATGCACTGGTTCATCAGCGCTCCTCCATCCTGCTCCCAGGTTCCGCGCCAGGATGCTCTGTCATAGTATTCATGATCCCTGCACCATCTGATGTGTGCTGTTCCATAGAATAATTTCCCAAAGCGGTTCATCTCGACCGCCTCACGAATGATCTGTACCGACTTATTAAACCGGTTCTGATGACATGCGCTTACCTTTACATGATGTTTGATTGAAGCTGCAATGATCGCATCGGCATCCTGAATAGAGAGTGCGATCGGCTTTTCAATAATACAGTTGACGCCGCGCTCAATACAGTCTAATGCGATCCTGGCATGCTTTCCGCTCTCCGTACAGATAGCCACAAGCTCTGGCTTTTCTTTTTCGACCATCTCGATATAATCCGTATATCTTTTCACTTCATCACCCAGATGGAACTTCAACGCCTTATCTTCCATGCAGGCCGGATCAATATCACAGATCGCTGCAATCTCCAGATTATTATTTTTTGCCGCCGCTATATGATTCGGCGATATTCTTCCACAACCGATTAAAGCATATCTCATGAGCTTACCATGCCTTTCTATTTTCACTCCTTTGCTCAAACGCAATAGAGCATTAAACAATAATACTATTATATTATAACATACCTCTAACTCACAGGAAGATTCATATATTCCCTTATCTGCCGGTCCGTCACAGCACTCACATCCTGTCCTGTAACATAAGCCTGTGTCCACTCCACAATCTTTTCCATCGCCTGTTCCACGTTCCAGACCGGTTTCCATCCGAAAGCTGACTTGATCTTCGAGCAGTCCAGTTTCAGGAAATTGGCCTCATGTGGCCCCCCATCCGATACATTTTCCCAGGTCATGTTCTCTCCCGTCTGCTGATTCCACTTCCGGCAGAATAGATCCACCAGTTCTCCTGTCGTATAGCAATCCGTATCATTTGGCCCAACATTATAATTTCCCGCATAGGAAATATCCTCATACTGCCGCTGTGCGATCATCAGGTATGTTGCAACAGGTTCCAGTACATGCTGGTAGGGTCTGGTCGAATAGGGATTCCGCACAATGATTTTCCTCTTTTCTATCACCGCCCGCGCACAATCCGGAATGATACGATCTGTTGCAAAATCTCCGCCGCCTATCACATTTCCGGCTCTCGCTGTCGAAATGGCAACTTGCCGCCCCTGTCCTTCCGCAAAAAAAGACTTCTGGTAGCTGCTTGTCACAAGCTCTGAACAGGACTTGGAGTTAGAATATGGATCATACCCGTTCAGCTCCTCGTTTTCACGGTATCCCCAGGGCCACTCACGATTCAGATAAACCTTATCTGTCGTGACATTGACAAAAGATCTCACACACGAAAACAGACGGACACATTCAAGAATATTAACCGTTCCCATCACGTTCGTCTCATAAGTATATACCGGATCCTTGTATGATTCTCGCACGATCGGCTGTGCCGCCATGTGAATCACGATCTCGGGCTGATATCTGTTAAAGGTTTCCTTTAATCGTCCCAGATCCCGGATATCTCCCGACACCGATGTCATTTTCTGTTCCATCTCTGTCAGTCTGAAAATGCTCGGATCCGTCGGCGGTTCAAGCGCATAGCCGATCACCTGCGCCCCTGCCTGCAAAAGCATCGCACACATCCACGTCCCCTTAAATCCGGTGTGTCCTGTGATAAGCACCTTTTTCCCCTGATAAAACGCAAAATCAAACATAATCGTTCCTCGTCTCTGCCGACATCGTTTCCACCTGTCTTACCTTCTGCCCAAAATACTACACATCCTGCAAGGCAGCGATCAGTGTATCTGCCATATAATCGATCATCTCATCTGTCATTCCCGGATACACCCCGATCCAGAAAGTATCTTCCATGATCCGGTCCGTATTGCTAAGACTTCCGACCACCCGGTATCCCTCTCCGGTCGCCCTCATCTCATCGAAGCAGGGATGCTTGATCAGGTTTCCTGCAAAAAGCATTCTCGTCTGAACTCCATGCTCCTCCATATAGCTGACCACTTTGTTCCGGCTGACTCCTTCCTTACACGTGATCAGAAAACCAAACCAGCTCGGATTCGAATGTTCACACGCCACCGGCAGAATCAGCTTATCCTCCACACGAACAGCGCTTGCCTGTAAAAGCCTTGTTTTCAGGCGGTCAAAATTATGTCGCCTTCTCTCCACAAAAGAAGGGAATTTTTCAAGCTGTGCACAGCCGATCGCCGCCTGCATATCTGTCGCTTTCAAATTATATCCAAAATGCGAATACACATATTTATGATCATATCCAAGCGGCAGCTCCCCATATTGCCTGTCAAAACGATGCCCGCACAGATTATCACGCCCGGATGGGCATACGCAGTCTCTTCCCCAGTCACGGAAAGACCGGATACACTTGTTCAACATCGGATTGTCCGTATAAACGGCTCCGCCCTCTCCCATTGTCATATGATGCGGCGGGTAAAAACTGGAAGTTCCGATATCCCCCACCGTACCTGTCAGCTTTGTCTCCTCATCAATCGTATATTCTGATCCCAGAGCGTCACAATTATCCTCAACAAGCCACAGATCATGCTTCTTACAAAAGCTGCTGACCGCCTTCAGATCAAACGGATTTCCCAGCGTGTGTGCAATCATCACAGCCTTCGTCTTCTCAGACAGTGCCTCCTCCAGCTTCGTCACATCGATATTATACTGCGGAATGGTGACGTCGACAAACACAGGAATTGCTCCATACTGGATCATCGGGGCAACTGTTGTCGGAAATCCTGCTGCCACAGTGATGACCTCATCTCCACGCCTGATTGCCCTCTCTCCGAGCAAAGGTGACGTAAGCGCCATAAAAGCAACCAGATTTGCTGATGAGCCGGAGTTGACAAGCGCACAGTATCTTACTCCGAGATATTCTGCCATCTTCTTTTCAAATTCGTCCGTATACCTTCCGGAAGTAAGCCAGAATTCGAGCGCACTGTCCACCAGATTGACCATCTCCGCACTGTCGTATACACGAGAAGCGTAAGGAATCCTCTGTCCTTTCTCAAAAGGCTTCTTTACATTGTGATACGTACTGCAATACTCTTTTACCTTTTCCAGAATTTCCTCTCTGGCCTGCTGTTCTGACTTCTGTACTGTCATCTTCTCCATCCTCTTTTCCTGTTGCTCTTTTCAAACGGCTACCACAGCTTCCATGGAGCCTGTCCATCTTTCCAAAGTCCTTCCAGATAATCCCGGTCATGAACCGTATCCATCGGTGACCAAAATCCCGGATGCCGATAGGCTGCCATCTGGTGATCCGCCGCTAACCTCTCAAACGGCGATTTTTCCAACATATCACTTCCATCTCCCAGGTAATCAAAAATTTCCCTGTTGAGAACCATAAATCCTGTATTGACCCAGGATTGATCCTTTCTCGCCTTCTCCTTAAAGCTCTCGATCATCCCCGCCTCGTCAATCTTGATCGCGCCAAAGCGACCGGCTGGCTGGGTTGTCGTGATCGTCGCTATACGGCCATGCGATTTATGAAACTTCAAAAGTGCCGGAATATCGACATCGGCCACACCGTCTCCATAAGTCAGCATGAAAGTCTCATCATCGCCGATATAATCCCGGATCTTCAATACTCTGCCGGCAGTAAGGGTTTCCAATCCTGTGTTTGCCAGCGTGATACGCCATGGCTCCGCCGTCGAATGATGATATTCTCCGGACTTATCCATCAGATTGAAGGTTGCATCTGACTGATACATATAATAATGCACAAAGTATTCCTTAATCTTATATCCTTTATAACCACAGCAGATAATAAAGTCATGGTATCCATAAAAGGAGTAAATCTTCATAATATGCCAAAGAATCGGTTTGTCCCCGATCTCCACCATAGGCTTCGGCTTTAAAACCGATTCTTCACTGATGCGGCTACCCTTGCCGCCTGCAAGAATGACTACTTTCATAAATAATATCCTTTTATTTTTCGATGTACCAGGGTGCAATGCCTGCATTCCACAGATTGTCCATATTCACTCTGTCACGATATGTTTCCACCGGTGCCCAAAAACCGTTGTGTTTGTAAGTTACCAGCTCGCCCTTGGGTGCCAATGTACTTCTTAAAATCTTTTCCAGTCCGTAATTACCATTCAACACTCCAAATACTTTACGGTTCATAATATACAAACAGGCATCTGTCCATGCATGATCGTTATCTCCGTCTTCATGCCCGGACACAGCTCCGTTTTCATCAAGCTGCAGCACTTCGTTTCTTCCGGTTGGATGCGCCACCGCCATCGTCACCATCCTGTTATACCTCCGGTGACAGTCCATCATCATCTGCAGGTCAATGTCGGAAAGGCAATCTCCATAGGTGACCAGAAACTGCTCTTCCCGGATATACTCCTCAATCCTCGCTACTCTCTGCCCGGTAGAAGCATACAGTCCGGTATCTACGACTGTTACCTTCCAATCTTCCGTACGGTTCTTATGAATCTGGATGGTATTCGTCTGAAGGTCTACCGTAATATCCGACTGATAGATATAATAATCCATAAAGTACTCTTTGATCATATCTACCTTGTAGCCGCCGCAGATGATAAATTCATTGATCCCATAGATTGAAAAGCTCTTCATAATATGCCAGAGAAGCGGCTTTCCTCCGATCTCGACCATCGGTTTGGGTATGCCTTCCTGTTCATTACTGATCGTACTTCTGTTTCCACCCGCTAAAATAACTGCCTGCATACTGCTTCCTCTTGCCTTCTCGTTGACTTAACCTCACTGTTCTACAAACATTGAAATAAGCATATTTTCTTTCATTTCTTCTTCACTAATCGGCGGATTCATATATTCCAAAGGCTTCGATTCCATCTGCCCGTCAGAACGTTTATATGACACCTGCTTGGGAAATGCTGTCAAACCAATGGGCGTCATTACTTCACAGATCACCGGTCCGTCATATGCTAATACATCCGGAACTTTTTTGTCCAATTCTTCATTGGAATATATAACCTCTGTTTTTATTCCAAATGCCTCGGCAATTTTAGCAACATGCGGCAGTGTTAAATTTGACTCCTCATTGCAGGCTACCAGATGCCCTTCAAAAATATTCGTCTGAGTGGCTTTGATTGCCCCATATCCACCATTGCTAAGTACAAATATCTTAATCGGAAGCTGTAACCTGGCAATCGTTTCCAATTCCTGAATGTTCATCATAAAACCACCATCGCCATTCACCCCGACTGTCTTTTTCCTTCCGCTTGCAAGGCAGGCCCCAATCGAAGACGGAAGTCCATACCCCATAGAAGCCAGTCCTTTTGTACAGAATACTCTCTGCCCTCTTTTTACCCGGAATGTCTGCATCGAAATATCAATACAGCTTCCTGAACTTCCTGACACATATACTTCATCAGCTTTCATATACTTTGATATCGTTTCTATCAGGCAATACGTATTGACCAGCTCTTTTTGCTCCCAATATTCTGATTTTACTATCGGATACTTTTCTTTCAGGCGATTTCCATAAGCAAACCATTCTTTTCGATTTTTTCTTACAATTTTCGACTTATGCTTTAATAATACTCTTAAAAACTCTCCTGCATCTGCACAAATTGCCAAATCCGGTCTCACATTGATCTTATGTAATTCCGCATTATCTATATCGACCATCACCTTGGTCGCTTCTCTTGCAAATCCATCAAAATTATATCCCGTCTGAAGCAGGTTTAAGCGAGCCCCAACGCTTAAAAAGAAATCTGAATTCTGCTGGATAAAATTAGCATATCTGTGGCCAAGACCTCCGGGTCTTCCATAATACCGCTCATTGTCCTCTTCAATCAGGTCAATTCCATTCCAGGTTGTCAGAACAGGTATATTTAACGTTTCGTATACCTCATCCAACAATTCTACTGCATTTGCTGACCGGATTCCATTTCCAACCATCAATACGGGTCTTTCTGCTTTATTGATCAGCTCTATAACGTTCAATACCTGCTTTTCCAAATGTGTGTTTTTTACTTCCGGAAGCGGAGTATAACCGATCAGTTTCTGTTCATCAATCATCGTTGCCTGAACATCCAGCGGAATATCAAGCCACACCGGTCCTTTTCTTCCATGCGTTGCCTCATATAACGCACGCTCCAGATGATACCTGATCATCTGTGGGTCATCCACCAACGCCGCATATTTGGTGATAGACTTAACGACAGATACAATGTCTAATTCCTGCATTCCCTGCTGACGGATTCCCTGATTGTTTATCATATCCATCCGCTTTACCTGTCCGGATACAACAAACATCGGCGTTGATTCCAAATAGGCTCCGGCAACCCCGGTCAGCGCATTGGTTCCTCCCGGTCCGGTAGTTACCATTGCCAGCCCTATCTTATTATTGACTCTGGCATACGCCTCAGCTGCAATAGCGCATGCCTGCTCATGAAGGCAGCAAACATATTCCAGTTTCTGACTTTTCCCCAAGGAATCGTTAAGGTGCATAGCGCCCCCACCGGGCAGCATGAACATATGCTCCGCCCCCGTCTCTTCCAGTCTTTTAATTACATAATCCGATAACTTGATCATATCTTCACCTGCTATTCACTAAATTTGCTTTTGGTAATCAAGGATATCTTCATGAATCCCTCTGTTGATTTTTTCAAATCCAAAAACATATCCTTTATTTCCTGATTAAGATCTTCCCATTTTTTCCCCGGGTTAATATGTGGCAATGATACATCCGCGTAGCTTTCTGAATATGCGTCCTCAAAGCCGTCAAAACCGGCTACCAGGACATTGCTGACACGCAGCTTATTCATCAGTCTAAGACACATAATTCCGGAATTATCAAAATGTTCCCATCCTCTTTTAACCAACAGGTTAAAATTAACGATATATTCTCCCGCTTCTCCCACTGTTTTTACATTACTTGTAACAATCCTTTTCGTTTTACTAAAGGTATCAGGAAAAATCTCCCCTGCATAATCATAGCGGATATTGTTGCTGAAAAACAAATAATCATAGTGATAGGTTTCATTGATTGCATTTACGCCTATGATGACCGGATTATATTCTGATATATATTTATCAATAACATCTCTCTGCTCAACTATTGTTTTCCCAGGAAGAATAAGGAGCACATTTCTTTCCACTAATTCCCCCTGTAAGGTCTTTAGTGTCTGCTCGTCGTCTACCACTTTATTCTGATAATCTACATATTTCTGTTCCAGTAAATCGTAATCATATTTTAAACGCTCTGTATCAGACAAAGACTCAATAATATTTCTCATGTCCTTTGTATTCGTTCTATGACTTCTGATCAGATAAGCTATATTATTGACATGCGCGCAATACATTCCAGAAATAAAATACGGTGTAGAATATCCCCAGCTGTAATTTTCCTGAAAATATCCCATGTACGTATCTATGGCATCCATGATAACATTCATATCATAATTTCCCTGATGCTTCCTGTTCAAATAGCTTGCCATAAGCTCCGTAGTTGTATTTCCGGCTCCTCTGCCCATGCCGCACAAACTGGAGTCAATTATCATGCTTCTCCCTGTATTTTGCAATAAATTCACAAAATGGATGCAGAGTGCAAAAGAAAGCTGCTGGTTATTGTGGGAATGAAAGCCAAGCTGAATATCTTTGTCCAAGTGTCTGTCCAGAATAGACACGATATGTGTCAGGTCTTCCTCATACATCGCACCAAACGTATCTACGACAGAAAGACCTACCGGATGAACCTTATTTACTTCTTCCGCCAATTCAATCAGCTCCACATCGCTATATCCAAGCGTATTCGCCGCCTGAAGATATACCTTATACCCCTTTTCTTTGACTTTCTGTCCGACTGCAATTCCCTCTTTAAATTTCTTCTGCGGAAATACAACACGGATCGCATCTATGGTTTTTCCATCGTACGGTGTCAGATTATCCAGATTGTACCGATCCCAGTCAATCATCACAACATAAGTTGCCGACGAATTCTTATCGATAAGATATGGCTGTATATCCTCCGGCAGATGAAAAAAAGAGGTTCCTTCAACGTGTTCTGCGTCTTTTAGCCATCCACATTCAATAATATCAATATTGGCGTCCTGCATCCGCTTAATAATGCCTTTGATAGCAGGCGTCCCAAACTTTGCGTCCACGACATAAGCGCCGTCTCTCAATGTACAATCCAGCAGTTGAATTTTAGTATCCATTGTATTCTCCTTCTTTACCCGTCGATACCTTCAGTCTATTTCTCTGTATTTTCCTCAGTATCAAAATTAATTCGTTCTTCCTCGATCACCAACGGTCTGTGCATAACTCTTTGGTTGATGCTCAGAACATATTCCCCTATCATGCCAATGAAAAACAGCTGCATGGCGCCAAGCATAAACATTCCTATCAGTATTGGTGCTGTCCCCGCCTGAAAAGAATACCAGTGTATCAGCTTCATAATCAAATATACCAAGCCAATTACGAAGCTGATCCCCCCCGTTGCCAGTCCAAGGAAAGTACACAGACGCAGTCCTATTTTCGTATAAGATGTAATGCTGAGCATCGCTGCATCATACAGTGTATACCAGTTGTTATGCGTCTTTCCTGCCCTTCTGAGCGGCTGTTCGTAGGGAATCTCCTTACGCCTATAGCCTAACTCTGCCACAATTCCTCTCATAAATGGCGTCGGATCATCCAGATCACGCAGAACATTCACAAAATCTCTATCATACAACCCGGAACCTGTAAAATGCTCAATCTGATCTACATTTGAAAACTTCTTTACAAATTTATAGTACAGGCCTCTCAGCCAGTACATAATCTTGTTTTCCTTGCTGGAAGTCTTAATTCCTATAACAATTTTATAGCCGTTCTCCCATTCTGCAATATATTGCGGGATCAGCTCAATCGGATCCTGAAAATCACAGACCATCGTAATCACGCAGTCTCCCGTAGCCTGCAACATTCCATAGTAGGGTGAATTGAACTGACCAAAATTTTTCGCGTTAAAAATGGCCTTAATATTTTTGTTCTTAGCACAGATATTGCGCAACAGTTCCCGTGTCCTGTCATGGGAATCGTTATCTATAAAAATAAGTTCGTAATTATAATTCCTTAGTTCCTTTTCGAATAAATCTGAAATTGCCTCACTCATCGGAACGACATTTTCTTCTTCATTATAACACGGAATCAATACACTGATCTTCTTCATTTGTTTCACCCTTCATCCAAGCAATCGTCTCTTTTATTCCCTCTCGAAAAGAATACTGTGGCAAAAAACCTGTATCAGCCGTCAATTCTTCAATATCCGCACAAAGGTGCATAACCTGCTTTTCTCCATAGGGAATTTCTCCAAATCCAACGGGCAACTGCGGATCTATCATGTCTCTAATACAACAAATGTAATCTTTCAGCGGCTTTGCCCTTCCACTTCCGATACAGTAAACCTTCTGATCTTTTCCCTTTTCTCCCAACAGATAAAAAGCTGTTCCGGCATCCTTCGCATAGAGGTAATCCCAAAGTTGTTCTCCTTGCGTACATGCCGGTCTTTCCCCTTCCAGAAGCTGTCTAATGACTGTACTGATCATGGTTTTCTCACCGTCACACGGACCATAGATGCTAAGAACCCTTGTCCAGATATGTTCCATACCAAGCTGCCTACAGCGAATTCTACTAAGCTGTCCTGCACAGAGTTTGGCAATACCATATCCATTTTCAGGAAATGTCGGCGTCATTGCATTCAGGCTTCCTTCAAACCTTCCGTATTCTGCCTGTGACCCTGCTCCCACAAAACGTTTACATCCAAGCTTTGCAGCAACCTCCACCGCAGCAAGCGTATACTCTATATTGCGCATCTGGGAATCAATATTATTTCTTCCTTCGCCAAACGTATCTGCCCAAGCCAGATGATAGAAAACATCATATTTTCCTTGAATTAATTTTGGCAGCTCCTTAATGTTTTCAATATTGCACTTAATTACTGTAACATACGAAGAATTTGGTATTCTGGCAATTCTTTTTGATTTTTCCCGGCATATCACGGCTACATTAATTTTTTCGTTAATAAACTTCTGAATTAGTGCAATGCCTATAGAACCAGTTCCTCCAGTAATAATTACTCTTTGCATTTTTTATATTTCCTTATTTTTTCAAATGGCTTATAATTATCGCACATTGAAATACTTCTACTTTCCTTTCCTTGAACTAGCTATCGTAAAACGGAACAATATTTTTTCCCTTATGAAATCTGCCAAATCAGGAAATCTCCTATATATGCTTTCATATGCTTTTACTCTGAATGGTATCGAAATGGGTGTACGCTCACAATCCATATAATATTCGTGTATCTTTCCTGCTGTTTGGTCATTTAATGTTCCTCGGATTGCTTCACATGCACAATCCATTACTTGTTTTTTAAACTTCTCTATATCAGGAGCCTGTCCCTTCCAGTTTATTTTCTTTAATATATCTTTATCCTTTATATTATATATAGGTATAAATTTATCAATAAAGGTAAAACGTTCGTCTACCCCCTCTCTTAAAAGGATAACTGGTATTCCCATTGCCATACACGGTAATGCTGCATGAAGTCTGGAAGTAATTACTAATGTTGCCTCATTTCTATATTTTTCTAAAATTTCTTGTGCTATTTTTTCCAGTCGCCGCTGTTCTTGACTGTCATTAATATTTTCACTAAGCTGTATTTCATGTGATACATATTCCGCTTTCTCTTTTATATCTTTAGGAATTACTTTCAATACCGTTTGTGGTAAATCGACCAAAAATACTTTTTCCTTTTTCGGCTTTATATCCCTTTTCGGAAATAACACAGTCATACACCCTGAAATATACGCATGAATTCCCTTTTGGGATAACACCTGATAAGTCCCCTCGTCCCTACATCCAATTATACCATACTGATTCATTTTCTTATTTATGTTTTTATTTAAATTATGATAACCAATAAACACCGGTCTTATATATTTTGAAAATTCACCAGTATCATCCTTATATCCAAACCATGCGTTTAACGGAAGTATAACCTCCTCTCCAGTATAGGACCTAAGCGCATGTCTATCAATATTAATAATCTTATCTTCTGGAATCTCCATATATTTATAAATATAATCTATTGCAAATGTCTGGATATAATCACCTATATTTACAAACCCTTTCGGTTTTCCCGGTCTACAATATGTCAATCGTCCGTATAACATTTTCCATCCCCCTTTTATAAAATTGAAAACAATAAATATATTTATTTTAGTCTAAACTTCTTTTTTTCCGTTTGATTATTACCACCACTGCAATTCCAAGTATCATGCAAAGGGAAAAAATACTTACCAAATATAGCCAAGTTGCCCCCTGCAATCCATATTCTTTTATTATATAGTCTGCCACTATTTTTTCAAACAAAACCACAATACCATATCCATATAGCAGAACTTTTTGATTTCTCATAATTGTAAGACATATATTCCATATCGTAACTGTTGCAAGAAAGCCACCCGCTAACATCAATAACATAAGTTCCTTCTTATATGCCAACAAATCCACATGATAAAACCACGACAAAAATGGAATCCCCAAAACATAACATCCTCCGATTCCTACTAAAGTCAGTACAGCGACTACAAATATTAGCTTTGAAATAATACACAAATATTCCTTATATTTCCTATATGTCCAGCTTTCAGCCATTTCTACCAAAACTGGTTGAAATATAAATTGACCAACAACATTGACAATATATACCGGTGCAAAAATAAAACCAAAGCATGCCTGCACAACATCATCCATTTGTGTATCAATAGAATATTTAGGTATATTGCTGATATATACCGATAAAAATCTTGCACCAAAAAACGGGAAGCAAATATATAATAATTCTCTTACTCCCACAAAGTGAAATTCTAATTTTGCAAATAATTTTTTATCACATATTTCTCGTAAAGAAAAGAATAGAAAAAGCACAGATGTTACTATTGACAACAAAATTGCACCCACTAAGTTTCTCGTAACAAGCAAACTAATTATCTGCACCATAAGTGTCAACAATAATCGCAAAGTCTTCGCTTTCGCAGCAACTGCCAGTTTCTTTTTTTGTTGTAACCTTGCATGAAACACATCCTCGATTCCATCAATCGACTTTAAAGTACATACAAGTAATACAACAAGCGATTTATATACTGAAAAATCTCTATAAACATAATTAAAGGCAACCCTCACAATGCTTGCAAACATCATGCCGATTGTAGTAACTACTCTGGAAGAGAAATATACATTAAAATCATATTTTTCTTTTAAATCCGTAACTTGGTAATCTCTCATTCCATATCTGCTAATAGTAAGCATCAGGATTGAAATAGAATAAGCAATCGAAAAAATACCCGCATCCTGCAATCCACATATCCTAGTAATTAAACTTAACATCAAAATAGATTGCGCAGCATCAATAATGCCAGAAGCTGTATTCCATATCATATCACTCTTTCTATTGTGAAAATTATTCTTAATGTCCCCAAAAACTTTCATATCACTTCTTATCTTGATTCAAGACTGTAAATTTACGTAACACTTTTTTCCGAATAAAATATGCCAACTTAGGGTTCACGGCAAGCACTTTTAAATAACACGCTACCTTAAATGGTGTTCTCGAATTTTCCTTTTCTCTTTCCATATAGAAAGTATTTACCTCTTCACTTTTCTGCGTATAATCCTCCAGCATAAGCATATCTTTTGCAAGCTGCATAATCATTTTTTTTGCATGCTCCAGTTCAACTGGCTTGGGATCCCAATTAATTGTGCTAAATAAGTCTGGTGTATATAGTTTTGTGTACTTGCCAATCCACTCATATCTACCGTCAAAATACTGCCTTACCATTATTACAGGAATGCCCATCGCCATGCACGGACTGGCACAGTGCAATCTTGATGTCACTACCAATTCAGCCTCTCTACAATATTGATTTAACAAAGCCTGTGCTCTTTGCTCCAGATTTTTTCCATCATCTGTCTCCTGGCTGACATAAACAAGACGAGCTTTATACTCTTCTGGCATATAGTTTTCGATGCCACTTGGTGTGTCAACCATAAAAATCTTTCCATTTTTAGGCTGCTCTTTTCTTTTGGGAAAACATATTGTCAAACATCCTGATAAAAAAGCATCCACACCTTTTTTCTTTAGTAATCTTAATGTTTCTTCATCTCTACAACCAATTCTTCCCCATGGTTCATACTGTACAACCTTATCATGACCACACATCCATCGTGAAAACCCAATAAAAACAGGTATGATATCTTTTGAAATTGGGAAAATATCTTTCTTTTTCAAATATCGGAAACAGCCTTGCATAGGCAATATCAATTTATAATCTCCTTTTGCCTTATAAGTAGATATATCGTCAATTTGAACCGCCTCTATATCCTTCTCATCAATCTTCATAGTTTGATAAATATATTCTATTGCAAATGTTTGAATGGAATCTCCCAAATTCCATCCCGGTTCACGTTTTTCATTGTACAGTATTTTCCCATAAACATAATTTTTTCCTTTTATCTGAATCATACCCATTTACCGTTCCATATCATTTTTGTCATCTTCTATTATCTTCTGTTCGTATCATCGTACTAACAGCCATCACATTCGTACACTACGCACCCCAATTTACAGGTAGCATATACTCCACCAATCCAATCATCGGAAGAATACCTACAAACACGCTAAATATCAGGCGCAAATAATACCATTGTTTTTCCTCGTTCTCTATCACAATTTCGCCTGCCATAACATCTTTCTTTGGTCTGTTCACCACTAGAAACATTACCATTGCAGTAACAAAAAGAGCACTGAATATATAGGCGATGTGAATCTCTGAAATCCCAATCTTTTCACTCAATATATAAACCAGACGTTCCAGCCCATACTTTCCATAGTCCACGCCATCTTCAAAGCTAAACTGATGCGTCGGCATGATCATTCTGTGAATCTGCAAAAGTCCAAAACACCAGTAGTACAAAATAGCCTTATTTATCACATAACCAATCGAAATCAAGAATTCAATAAACAAATTAGCTTTTATTTTTTCTGCATTCATTGCCATCAAAAGGGCAATATAAGGTGCTAATAGAATACACCAATAGGGGTGCATCTTCACTGTCAACGTAAAATAGGTCATAACAAACGTACATAAATAAATAATTTCATATGATGTCAATTCTCTTTTACATATATAACACAGTACCCATATTGCAAACATACCGACAAATACCAACGGTAAATTTGGCATGGAAACAAACGTATACATGGCAATATCTTCCGCTGGGAATAATGCTTCATCAATAACATCGAAATGTGCAATAACAGCATTAACCTTTTTGCTGATCGGCTCCCCCGCTGCCGCATATTTCGCTCCAATAGAAAAATACAGTTTTGGGATCACGATAGGCAGTACTATCATAAACAGCTTGCCTATAATTTTATAAATCTTTTTTTCCTGCAACAGCAATAAGGGAATAAATAACCACAACACAAACATCTTTGTTGCAATACCCACTGCAAATCCGATATAGAAACAGACTTTATTTTTTTTGAGATATCCATATACTCCCAATAAACCAAATGCCGTTGAGATAACATCATACCCGACAATCGTAACCTGGGCGCACCAAAACAAACCAGAGGTCAGAAAAAAGAATGGAGCCCATATTGCATTTTTCTTTTCCGCTCCGCTTTCCAACGCTATTTTGTATACTAAGTATGCCGAAATTCCGGAAAATGCCCACGCAATTCCTTTCACATACACCTTTGTCACGATAAAAGAAATAAAACTCAAGCCAGTTATCTTTTCCCAAATCCAGATCGGGAAATTATATATTGCAAAAATCACATAGATCAGGAAATCATATGCACCACCAGTAACAGAGTGCGACAATTCCGTACCAGGCACTCCGGGATAGGTCGTAGAATAAAACAAAGCAAGTTTTCCATCAAACAAGCTCGTCCAAACATTCAGTCCTCCCGCCGTTGTAAAGGGCATATCCGTATAAAGATAACAGCAAGACAGAATCCAACCTGCCACTATCATAAAAATCCACGTTTTTTTCCCTGGTTTTTTAATGGTTCTTGCCCATTTTTCTTTCATCTTCTCTTTACCTTCCACTAAATGCCTTATATCCTGTAAAGCTACTCTCACATATGCAGTACATGCTTTCTCTGGTATTGTAGCACATGCACAAAATGTCGGTCAACTCAGGTCAATACATCAGTTTCCACATAAAATAACCCATGATCGGAAATAATCCTACACAGATAGCTACCGCATATCTGAACCAGAAAACCGTCTTAAATGCTTTCTCATCACTTTTATGTATCAATCTTGATTCTCTCATCGGAAAATTGATATATAAGAAAAAGATAATTCCAGCCAGAAAAACCGCTCCAAACATGGCCGCCATATTTTCCATCGTGATGCCTGTCCGATTCGACAGAAATCGCAATATGCGGTAGGGACCCAAAATCTCCCACTGCGCTTCTCCTTCCGGCCATACAAAATTCTTCATTGCATCAGAATGAATCATATTGTACATTAGTTCAGCACTTCCACAGCCAGGCCAGAAGAGATACATCCGTCCCATATATCCGACAGTGAATAAAAACTCCAACAGACAGTTCTGCCACATTCTATCTCTGTGAAAGGAAATCAGCAATGCAATATAGGGTACCAGCAAGGTAACCCAGTATGGATGCACTTTACAGGTAACAACAAACAAAGTCATTACTACTGCACATAAATAAACTATCATTCGCGGCGCCAGTTTTTCCTTATAAAAATAACATCCCAGCCAAATGAGCAATGCTCCAACTATCACCAGCGGAAGACCGCCAATCCGAATAATTGCCGTCCGCATTTCCTCCTGTGGGAAAATACCGGCGTTGATCAGATTAGAATGTGCTATTTCCGTTCCATATAAAACATTATTTACTTTCTTCCCGGCTTCCACTGCTGGATTCCCTAACAGCCTCGTTGCCAGACTGAATCCAACGCGAGGAACAACGATAACAGAAATACCGGCAAGCATATCCAGTATTACTCTATAAATGCGCTTTTCCTCTAACAAAAGAAGCGGGATGAATATCCAAAGCGCAAACATCTTGCATGCCATTGCCACTGCAAATGCCATTATAAATCCCGCTCTCCTCTTCTTCAGATAGCAATAGATTCCCAACAGGCTGAAAGCCACGGAAATAATATCATATGCTCCGGTCAAAATCTCTGAATAATACAGCAATGCAGAACTCAGATAAATGAGCGGCGCCCACTTTGCCTGTTCCTTCTCCAAATCGCATTCTCTGGCAATTTTGTAGACAAAATACGCTGAAAAAATCACAAAAACGCTTGCCATCTCTTTTACATACGCTCTGGTCGCCCACTGGGAAAAAAGACTCAATCCTGTCACTTTTTCCCATATCCACCCCGGAAGGAGATACAGCGAGTAGATGAAATAGATGCAAAAGTCATATACCCCACCACCCTTGCCATTGGCAAGTTTCTCATACCCCTCCACCGCAGGATATCGGTATGTATAAAATTCGTGAAGCTTTCCTTTAAACAGAGTTGTCCACACATTCATGCTTGAGGCAGCTGTAACGATCATATCCCCGTATAAATAAAATGCTGAAAGAACAAAAATAGGTATAATAACAACAGCCATTCTCCATTGCCATGCCATTTTTCCCCACCTATCCTGCATGCTTTTTATCATTTTCACTCATCAATCTCCTACTCTTCTGACATTTTCCTACTGACTGATCACTTGCTTTTTGTCTCTTAATACCGCCTTGCCATCCGCTATCTCATACACCAGATCGCAGTTGCGGATAGTCGATAATCTATGCGCAATAATTATCAGCGTCTTATAACCATGAAGCGCATCAATCGCTTCCATTACAGCACTTTCTGTGTCATTGTCCAATGCCGCGGTTGCCTCGTCCAATATCAAGATGTCTGGATCGTTATATAATGCTCTCGCAATTGCTACACGCTGCCTTTGTCCTCCCGAGAAACGCACCCCTCGTTCTCCGAGCAGTGTATCCAGTCCATTCGGCAGTTCTGCTATTGCCTGCGTTAATTGTGCCTGCTGTACCGCCCTTTGCAGCCTCTGTTCGTCAATCTCTGTATCCGCAATGCCAAACGCTATGTTTTTGCGGATCGTGTCGTCACACAAAAATACCGTCTGTGGCACATAACCAACGGTACGTTTCCACGACTCCATCTCGTCATAAATACTGACTCCATCCACCTTGATATCTCCCTGGTCTGGAACCAGCAGCCCCAAAAGAATATCTGCCATCGTCGACTTTCCTGCTCCTGACTGACCGATGATCGCCACCGATTTTCCTTTGGGAATAGTCATATCCAGATTTTCCATAACCATCCGGTCTGCTCCTGGATATTTCCAAAATAAGCCTTTTGCCTCTATGGCTGTCGTAAAATTGATTTTCTGTTCCGGATCTCCACTGATCTGTTTCTGTACCCGATACTGGTCTTGAAATGTCTCCACCTCTTTAAGATGGCGATGAGTTGCATTCAGCGCAGGGCAGGAATAAATCAGCTGGTTAAATCCCGCTGATATTCTTCCAATAGAAGGAAGAATACGAAACGCAGCAATCGCAAACGCAGCCATCTGTGGAACAAAATCTGCAGAATTCCCTCCCAAAACGATTTTTAATCCAACCACCATAATCAGACCGCTTACACAAACTGCTTCAATTATGTAAGCCGGACTTTCCGTTGCGATTGTTTTGCTTACCTCTATCTTTTGCTGCTTTGTAAACGCCCCTTCGTAGTGATCTATAAAATACTGCTCTTTATGAAAGATATATACATCCTTGATTCCCTGAAAAGACTCGTGCAGATATTTATTAACCTCCACTGTATACTTCCGGTAAACATCTCCGATTACTTTCATTTTATTTCTAAAAAACATCATAAGGGCCAGCAGCGTGATCCCCATAACCATAACCACGCCCAAGGCGATCACTACATCTGTACAAAATATATAAACGCAGATACACCCTGCCGTCAGTACTTCCGCTGCAATCCGAAAAAGCTGCATCAGCACTTCATAAACGCCGCTTACATCATATCCGATTCCCCGAAGCACATCCTCTGTATTGACATTCAAAAAATAGGAATATTCCCTTGACATATAAGAGTGCATCATCTTTACAGACAATTCACGCTTCACCATTGTGGCAAATTTAACCCGCACATAGGAAAGCAGTACCATGAACGCATTTTTTATAAGATATATGGCAACTACTCCGCCCGATATCCACACAATAAGCTGTGTTGCCGTCTCAATGTCTAACAGATCCACCACCCAGGCTATTTCCGGTTTATGCAAAAGCTGGTCTGCCGATATAAACGACTGCACCAGCGGCACAATGATCGAAACACCCAACGTTTCCATTGCTGCTCCCACAATCGTCATTACAAATACACACATGCTGACCATAACCTGACGCCGGCTCAATATATAACCCAGTTTTTTAAAGACGTCTATCAGACTTGCTATATCTCTTCCCCAAGATTTCATCCTGTATCTCCATTTTGCTTCTTTATCTATTCATAAATTCCAAGATCAAACAGATAAGTATATTCGAAACCCTCTGTCAATAATAATGCTCCCACTGTTCCTGAAACGCATCCGGCGCACAGGCAATCACATTTTGCAAGCAACATTGTTGTCACAAGATACTCCATGCCGGATTCATAGTTGTTGGATTCCCTTTCATATTCTTCTCTTCCGGCTGATCCACCCATATACTGCGCATACTGCGTTTTATTGGACACCAGTCTGTCCCCGAATTTCTCTGCAAACGCCTCATAAAACTCGCTGTCCTCCGTCGCGAGAAACACTTTTGTACAATTTCTCTGTTTAAAAATTTCTTCCGCCTTTGTAACCATCTGCTCTACAGTTGGCTGAATGGGATGATTTTTCGGTTTTCCTTTCGCATAATCCGTCCCCCGGCATTTCACTCCGAGCACTTTATCTTCCTTTGCAAAAAGTCTCTGATACTCCTGTTCCACTCTTTGAGCCGCCTCGTCGCTCAGGACAATATATTTCTTTGCCAGTTTTCTCCAGTATTCCAGCTCCCCCGTCTTTCCGTATAGAAAATCAACACTTAAATACGGAAACATTTCAGGAACGGCACCTGATCCTAAAATGATATTCTGACTTTTCTGCACATCCTCCAAAGAATAGCCCATTGGCTGTTTAAAATAAAATTCCCAGGCATTTTCTTTTCCAATTTTATCCTCTGGCAGATAAATATTAAAATCATTTTGTAAATCAACAATAGGAACATAACCTGCCTGAACCGCATTACTGATTCGCTGCAGACTCGTGAGCAGAATAGAAAACAGACCGCAATAAGCATCTCTTCTCCGGATTACATAAAAGGTCTGTTCCGGATTCTCTTTTCCCCGTTTTACCCGATGCTCTTTCCAGTAATTCTCTACTTTCCTCTGTTTGCTTCCCCGATACCATTTTAGCCACGTATTTCGCCAGGCAAACGATAATCCTCTGTAAATTACATTCTTTCCCATTGTGCTCTCCACTTATTCCATTTTACTCACTGATCACCTTCAACGCATACCACTTCATTATATTTCCCTTCGTTCCACAAAATAGCAACATTCGTGATGTTCGAATGACCACACAGTAAGTATTGACACCTGCTCAGAAACCATGCGTCTCTCAGCACTTCTTTTCCCAACAGATATTTATGACGAGGTCTGGGATTGTCTATCTTCATTTCATGCAGCCCTGTTTTCTTCATTTGCCCATCATCCCATGCTCGAAACGCCTCATTCATAAACAGCGTTGCCGCACTTCCTTCAAATTCCCGTTCATACGCTTCCTTGACTTCATTTTCATCTGTAGCCAAAAAGATCCGGCTGATATCCGGGTACTTTTCTAACATTTCATGGGTTCTCCGGATATATTCCGCCACAGATGCCGGCATCGGATGTCCCAGATTGTTCTTCATATCCGTTCCCCTGATATGAATACCCAGAATATTGTTTGAACCGGATGTTTTTTCTATCCACTCTCTCTTATACTCATTCACCAGAGATTGTTTTATCCTGAGATTTTTCTTAATGATAGGGGCATAGTACGCTATCATCCGTTCCGAGGGATAACGATATGGAAACATGCTATATTTCTCTGCATATTTTGTCAAGTATTTGTCTTTTCCAATCACATATCTGCCGCTCGCATACACTTCATCCAGTCCAAGATTTCCAATGTTTTCGAAGTAATAATTCCAGGCATTATTTGTGCCGTCAATCGGCTCTTCTTCACTGTAAAGCGTAGGATAATTTTCCATATCCACCACTGGTATATATCCCATTTTCTCAGCAAATGCAACATGACCCATAACCCAGAAATAATTGGAGAAGAAACCAGCCCCACCTTCTGAACGGATGATAACATAATACTTCGCTTTCATTCTCTTTAACAGATAGCGCAACTCCAAATCCGTGAAGTTCTTTATCCAATTCCACATTTGTCCCAGAAGTTGTATCATATTTCATGCTCCCTCAGGTAAAAGGTTATTTTAATTCCTCGATTAGCATACTACTATTCTTTACCGCATTAAATTTTTCGTTCCACAGTCGATAACTCTTTTCTTTTACTTTTTCCAGCTGTTCATCTGACAGTTCCATAATATAGCGCATCGCACCGGCAACTTCCCTTCCTGTCGGGGTTGCAGGCAGCAAAATTCCATTTCCATCGATCATTTCTGTTATACCGCCTACATCCGTTCCTATAACAGGAATCCCATATGCCATTGCCTCCTGAATAGAAACAGGGCATCCTCCTTCTGTCGAAGATGTCGTAATAAACAAGTCAACCTGATGTTCTTTATAATATTGATGTACTTCTTTATTATCCATTCTTCCCAGAAACTGAAATGACAGGTTATTCTTCTTTTCCAGTAGTCTTGCCGCATAAGTCTGCATTTCGCGCAGTTGCTCTCCATCGCCTATATGGCTCCAGCAAATCTCAAAATCATCTATCTCAGACAACCCATCTATAATAAGTTCTATTCTCTTTAATGGAATGACATTGGAGCAGCTTAATACCTCGTACACCTTTCGGTTTCCAAGCGGCATCCTGTAATCTGTCGGCTCCACACCCAGGCGACATACTCTTAGTTCTTTTTCTATATCTTTTGATCCGGCAATCCGCATCCGATAATACGTTTCTCCATATTGACACGCAAATATTATTCTATGAAGTTTTTTCTCCATCTGGTGTCTGAACGGCTGTCTGTCCCCCGGAATCCTCTCCTGGTACAGATCCACGCCATGTGCCCTCGTAATAAACCTTACCTTATTATTTTTACCCGCCTCCCGTATAGCGCTGTAACAAAAATAGGAATACCAGAAAGAATAGTATATGATATTCTGACCACCCTTTAAAATTTGTGTTTTGCGAAGTGCCCTTTGATCGACCAGTGTCTGTGCATAAAAAGATAAGGACTGGTAAATCTGCTCTTTTTTCTGCCCTTTTCCAGCCAGGATCTCCTTCAGTTCAAGTCTGCCGTCCTTTCCTAACAAATAGGATAAAACCGCCTTCACCTTATCCTTCCAGCTAATACAGGGTCTTGGTATACGAATTACCCGAATTCCCTTAGGCAATTCTTCATCTATCGGAGCGCTGTCATCTTCCGCGTGAGAGATAATCGTGATATCATAACGAGTACATAATCTCCTCAATTCCGGCAAAAGGAAGGATTTTTCTCCACCATAAGGATATCTCTCTGTCGCAATTATCAATTTCTCCATTGCAGACTCCTTGCATTTTTACTGTTGCCAAACCGGTTGTCATTATGAAACAGTCCATTATTAATCAGACAATAATCCTCCCACTCCTTCTCCAGCCAGCCGCGACGCATCACTCTGGCAAGAAATGTAATATTCGAATATCCGCACACGATCCCCGCACAGTGCGTAAGCGTATACTGATCCCGCAGCACTTCCATTCCAAGTCTGTAATGATGCAGCTTCCGATCCGATGTGCTGAAAGCCACAGATTCTCCGGTTCCATTATCCCGGTAGGTATCTCCATACACCTTCACCATATCTCCAAATTCCTTCCGGAAGCGCTCCACTACGGAATTTTCATCTGTCGCCAGGAAAATCTGTTCATAGTCCTTCTCAGCAAGCAATCTCTTTACCTGCTCTATCTCCTGTTCAATCTGAACCGGCACGGGATGATTATTATATCCTTTATTAAAATCCGTTCCCCGATAATGTACTGCCACCGTCTTTTTGTCACCAAGCAGCCTTACAAATTCACTTTCCAGATACTTTTGTGTATCCTCATTATAGCGGACATACTTTTTTAACATCCGAGCCATAGCATTGATGTAATCTTCTGAAACTTCGTAACTGACCGCCTCATATTTCTTCTTAACCTGATTGCACTGCCAGGGTTTCTGATAGACCACATGGCTGGCATGCTTCTCTGTCTCAATCTCCGAAACAGGTTGAAAATAATGTAAAAAGGCGTTTTTTTCTCCTCTTACGCCTTCCGGTTCATAATATACACACCGTTCTCCCCATCGCACATAAGGGGTAAAACCTCTCTCGTCCGCAAAATACAGCTTGATCAGTGTCATGCCAAGTTCTGCAAAAAAACCAATCCCATTTCCTGTCTCATCCGCCACATAGACCATATGGCCTTCATAATCGTCTCCCAGGTGTTGAACCTCCAAAAAGTCCGGGTTCTGATACCCCTCTAACACCATTTTTCGAAACTCAGGTTTATTTCTATGCAGAAAACAACGATTATAATATACCAGTTTTTCACTTTTTCTAAGAAAATCAATCAGTTTCAATCTTATGAACCTCGCCCTGTTTTCCTGCCTGTCTCTACTTTCTTTCTCTATGAAAAATACGGATAGACAACCATCGAATTCCTATTGCAGCTCCTATCGCTGCTGCGCAGACCCCTGCCTGAAGCAGTATGATATACCATTTTCCGATCAGGAATCCCATCCATACCATCTCTGCTCCGACAATCAACAAAATAGCGCACAAGAGAACATTTCTGACCGTTTTGTCCTTCTGTGCCGCCTTTCTCTCCTTCGTCAGCATCGCATATGATTTCCATTGCTGCTCAAAATACTCCTTAAAATAAGGGCTATCCTTGGCATATTCCCACCAGTACAGATATCCCGGCATGATACACGTGGGATTCCACGGTTTTTCTTTCGCTCCCGTCGAGGAAAAATGCAGGATTTTACAAGTTTCCTCACATTTCTTTAAATAGTCATACCCAAACCGTTCCATTGACTGTCGGTTCTGCTCAACACTGTACTCAGGCGCCGGAAGATATTTAATCTTTCCACGAAACAGGATTCCAAATGTCAGCTCCATCTGTGACTGTCCATATCTGGACGAAATCTTTCCATCCATCTCCAAAATATCCTGCAGCGTAAAATCCTGTCTGATCTTCTTTACATCATAAATGGATGCCACAAAGGTCAGCACATCGCCCCCCAGTACATCCATCTGTCTCTTATGTGTCAGCGGTTTATGCTCCGGATCCGGACACGCCGCATAATATCCCTCTAAATCCGTTTCATAAAACTCTTTCAGAGATCCAACTGTAACCGTATCTGCTTCGATCGCCATGATCCGGTCTACATCCTCTGGCAAAAGCTGATGAAACATCCAGTAACATGACATTGCCCCAACCGGCCAGTGATCCGGATCAGAACAAACAATCTGTTTTCTGGCCTCATCCTCATTAAATCTGCAAATGATAATATGATGCCCAAATTTCTGCGCTGCCTGTCGCTCTGCACAGATATCTCCGTCTGTCAGATCTTCTGATGCAATATATAAATAGATCTCTGAATCCTGATTGTATTCAAACAGAGAAACGATCGCCGGATAGGCATAGCGCACACTCTTCTTTGAAGTTGTCAGGAAAACATTCATTCTGGTTGTCATCGCGTCAAACCTCTCTGCCTACACCCCGATACCGTACACCTCACGGGTAATCATTTCCCATTTTCCGGTCATGCGGAGCATATGCTCTATGATATCTCTCACGGCGCCATAACCGCCCTTAATTTCAGATACGTAATCCGCTCTTTCCTTAACTTCCCGGCACGCGTCCTGCGGACAGCCAACAAACCCGCACAGGCTCATGGGCGGCAGATCGTTCAGGTCATCTCCCAGATATCCAATCTCCTCGGGCAGTAAATTCTCTTCCTGCATAAAATGTCTCAAATAGGTGATCTTGTCCTTGCAATCCTGCACCAGGAAATCAACCTTCATCTCTTTCATTCTTCTGGTAGTTGCCTCGCACTCGCGTCCTGTCAGGATCATCGTTCTGATTCCGGCTTTTTTTGCAGCAAAAAAACCAGCTGCGTCTTTGGTACAAAATTTCTTCAGTTCATTTCCGTGTTCGTCATAGTAAATGCCAGCGTCCGTCATTGTGCCATCCACATCAATGACCAGACATTTTATTTTCGATATCTCTTGCACGGAACTTGTCTTCATTTTTGATTCCCCATTTCTGTAATACCGTTTTCGCAGTTTTTACCTCAGAATGTCCTGCTTTGACTACTCCTGGTGATACAGAGACGTCGTCAGATAGCAGATATCCATCTGCTGTTCAAGCTGGTGCATCGCGCCGCATATCTTCTTGTTTTCTTCTTCACCCTTGGTATGCTGGCTCGCCATATAAGCGTCCACATAATTGGTCTGCCCATTTGTCTGATATCCATCAAAACCCGCCAGCGCAACGTCATTCACTTCCAGCTTTCTGAGAAGCTTCAGAAGCATGATCACACTGTTGTCAAGCGGCTGTTTCTCATCAAAACGAAGATCCGCATAGTTCACGATCATCTCGCCGTCCCTGCTGCCGTCTGCCAGATTCGAGGTCACAATATGCTTCTCTTTTCCCTTACTTTCCCGAATCGCTTCATAACGCATTGCATTGCAGCAAAATACATAGTCTGCCTGAAACTGTTCCGGAATGAAGTTTGCCGACAAAATGACAGGATTTTTCTGATCGATATACTCCCGAATTTCTTTCTGCTGCTTCAAAATGCTGGATCCCGGAGCCAGTACAAGGCATTTTTTCTGGTACAGGGCCTGTCCGAGCTGCTCCATCACCTTTTCATCATCGATCGCTATATTTTGAAAATCCTGATATAGCTTCTCAATATACGCCTCATCAAAAGCCGTCTTTTTGCTGTTCTCGATGCTCCCGAGAATCTGATTGATCTGTTTTGCCCTCAATCTGCCCTTGTCCAGCAAGAACTCTGCATAGTTTCTATGGAGATTATATTTTGCCGAAATTGCGTACGCTGTATTGTATCCCCACGGCTCGATCTGTTTCAGCTGTGCGATATGGTCATCAATTCCATCTAAAACCGGATTCACATCATAACAGCCGGACTGTCTCTTATTCATATAGTCCATGATCAGCTCCATGCACAGATTTCCCGGCGAACGTCCCATGCCGAGCATAGACGCGTCTATCACGCATTTTCTCTCGCTGGACTTGATATTGATAAACTCCTGTGCCAGTGAATAGGACAATGCCAGATTCTCATGCAGATGCAGACCGATCACAATATCTTTGCTCAGGTTATGCTCTATCAGAGAATAGATGCGAAGCAAGTCCTCCCGCATCATTGAGCCGAAGGTATCTACGATGGAAAACGCATACGGGTGAATATCATTCACCTTCTTCAGAAGCTGCAGGATCATTTCGTCCGAATATCCCATAATATTGATCGGATTGACAAATACCTTGTATCCTTTTTCTTTCACCTGCCGGATATAAGCCAGTCCCTCATCAATATCATAGTCATGGAAAGTCACGCGGATCGCGTCGATCGTTTTGCCATCATACGGCTCGAGCTTATCAATACTGTATTTATTGTGAAGCGCCATGGCCGTAAACATCGTCTTGCCCCGATTTTCAGGTAGAATTTTGGCAATCTCCGCACAGTTATTGAAAAGCGACTTGTCTTTGTGATACTCGCAATCCCGCAAAAAACCTATTTCTACATAATCTACGTTTGATTCGATCAGCTTTGTCAGAATACTTTGTATCGTATGCTTTCCAAAATTCCAATCATTGATATACCCTCCGTCGCGCAGGGTACAGTCAAGCAATTTGATATTTGACATAATCAATCCTCATTTCCGGGCAGACTGCTCTCTTTATTAAATCGTCGGATTTGGATCCTTCATGGCATACAGCGCCTTTGCCATCTCGTAATCATACAGATCGTCAATGTCTGCCGCCTCTCTCTTATTGATGACAAGCTGGTAATACTTGGGACCATAATTATAATGCCATTCCCTGACCTTTGCCGTCGGTGCGAGGTCGATTCCGTTCGTGAAATGATACATCATCGGAAGCTGCTCTGAATTTTTGTGCTCCAGACCCATTTTAAAATTAAGCGGTCCATTATCATCCATAAGATAGGTCTGATACGGAGAAACCGTGATCAGCGAATCGTATCCCTCTTTCAGTTTTTCAAAATAAACCTTAATTGCCTTCTCATACAGATACGGTTCAACGCAGGGTGATGTTGCACACGCATACAGAAGGTGATCTCCTTCGATCGTGTCACACAGATATTCCAGGAACATACCGAACGGTACGGATTCGTTGGCGTACTGGATCGGTCTTTTGATCGCCTTCACACCGCATTTTTCTCCGATGGCAAGCATTTCATCCGAATCTGATGAAACGATAATCTCATGAAGTCCCTTTACCTGTTTGAGCTGTTCGATCTTATGCTGCAGAAGGTTGGAATCCCCAAACGGAAGAATATTCTTATTGGGAAGTCTGCTGCTGTTTCCTTTTACCGGTACCACTGCTGTAATTTTATCACTCATTATTTTTTCCTCCTATGGATTTATCTGTAATTTATTTCTTATTTAATTGTTCTGCAATTCTGGCTTCAATTTGCGCTATTTCCTCTTCACTCGTGCTTTCCCGGTCAAATCGCTTATGTTCCTCCAGTTTTTCACGCCGGAGCTCCCTTTGTTTTTCTATCCACTTTCCATGATAATTCCCATCAGCAAGCAATTTTCGGTATTTATCATAAAACCAGTCCCATTGCTGCAATTTACGCTGCATCTGGACTGCCAATGGTAACTTTGTCCGGTATGACGCCAACTGTTCCTTCGTCAGATTATATTCCGGATTTTTCAGAACCTCTTCCGCCATATCTGCCAGCTTCCGATAGCTTGGAACATCGTCCACCAGATAGATCTCGTTGATCGCTTCTTTGCTGATCGGGAATACCGGATTCTTCTCGTCTATCGTCTCTTTGAACTCTTCATACGTCCGCACTTTTTCTCCCTGGCTGACCAATTTCAGTTCAAATCCATCCGTTGTCTCATAAGGGAATAAAAGGTGACACATTCTTCCCGCAAAGAACGCCTCCACGATCGTCGAGCTGTTTCCTGTATACACAATATCGCTCGCAATGATCCACTGCTTCACTGACAATTCACTGATCACCTTGAAATTACTGCATTTCTCAGCGACTTCTGACATATGCACACCGATGTGGCCCGGATGCGGCCGATATATGATCAAAATATCCGGTCGCTCATTGCACAGCTTCTCCATCCACTGAAGAATGGTTTTTTCAGACCTCATCATAAAGTCATAATATTCCCGCCAGTCCTCTCCATGTTTACGACACATACCGGCAATATACTCTTCTGTGAGATTATCCGCATAAAAAGGCGATGCGAACAATAAAACCTTTTTATCCATTGGAAGTCCATATTCATGGAACAGATCTTCTTTGCTGCGATAATATCCCTTCAATTCATCCCGCAGGAAATCCATCCCCACATGGCCGACTACCTTCACATTCCGTGGATCCATATATGCCGCTTCGATCAATCTTCTCTTATTTGCCTCTCCCCAGGATACCCGTACCACTTCTCTGCCGATCCCTGTATAGTTTTTAAACACTCCAGCCCGTTCATCCTTAGGATATACAATATTTTCCCACTGCATATCGATCACTTTATCAAAGGACACAAAATCCTTTGTATGCCATTCCAGCGAAGCGTTCTGGTAACACGCCATTGTCATGACCACTTTCGCATGATAAATCGGTTTTACAGCCTCCAACGCTTCTTCATCTTCAATATGTTTAATGACTACGGTATGCCCTCTCCGCTCAAGCTCATACTTGATAAGGCACATATTCTCCAATTCCCGAACTTTATGCTCATATATCATCATAAAGTCTATCTCTTTTATTTCCTTTTTCATACCAATCCTCATTTCTGGGCAACACGCCGCGAAAATCAGCATATCCTTGCAATTTTCGCACTATTTTTCTTACTCAAAAAAAATATTTACTGCACATAACACCGTTAGCACTAAGCTCTTTTCTGTAAATGTTCCTTCTTTATATGCCTTTATCATATCCCTTCGCAGGCTTTCTTCTATTCGCTCATCTGCTATTCGTTCCTGAAAAACGGTATCCAGATATTTCCTCACTCCCACACAACTCGTATACCAGCAGTCCATTGGATTCATCGAATCCGTGTCCGGTCTGTGCAGTATCCTGCACCCATACTGGTGTATGAGTCTCTGTGTCGTCTTCATTTTTCTCGCAAAGATCAAATTCTTTTTGGGTTTAATTCCTCCCCATTTTTCCCATCCAAATTCTGCTGCCTTCGGATATTTCTGTGCTATCCAACTCAAATAGATGGAATGACGATTTCTATACTCAAACGGAATTTTCATAACCGTCTCAAGAAAATCCACATCAAGAAACGGCGATGCCGTCTCCACATAATGCTGCCTTGTTATATAAGAGCTCTGCGCTCCCAAAATTCCTCTTGTATAGATAGCAAAAATTTCCTGTGTCGGATATCTTTCAAGTATCTTGTTATCAAACTCATAGTGAAGCATATCTGAATACTGGTTCAGCCCAAATACTGGATTTCCTTCACTTAAATCTCTGTCATGATAAAAGGTAGAAAGAATCGCATCTCCCACCATTCCAGTATGTTCTATCCCATATATATCCGTGTTTAATTCCTGCAGCAGACGATTTCCACCAGTCATCCCAAGTCCGACAGCCGCACCGTTATTTTTACAGGTCATTTCTTCCACATCAAACATCCATTTTGCATCGTCTAAGGACTTGTATATATATTCATGCCCCAGGCATTTTGCAATTTGTTGTGCAATCTTCTGGTCTGCATATCCCCCTCTGCAATACGTCACGTTGATCTGATCTGTATATCCTTCTTCATGAGCAACCCACGTAACCATCCGGCTGTCCAGCCCACCGCTCAGATCAACCAGATGCCGATATCCATATTCCCTGTCTTTTTCAAATTCTCTGATAACCGCCCGGCGAAACGCAGTATCAATTTGTTCTACTGCCTCTCTCTCTGACATTTTCTCCACATTTGGCTTGATTTCATGGTATCTTGTTATATTAAGTTTTCCATTCTCTATCCGGGCAAAACATCCCGGCAGCAAACGATGTACCTCTCTTACAAAAGTACTGTCGTCTATCATATAGCCATACGTCAACATATATTTAATGGCATTTTCATCAAGATGATATTTCACATCATTATGCTTTAATATCTCGGCGATATAAAAGAGACTGTTTGACACAATCCAACCGTCATTGCTGACATAATAATAGATTGCCTTATTACTTGTCTGATCTGTAAAAAAAGAAAGATTTTCATTTTGAGCGTCAAAGATATATCCGCAAAATCCACCCCTCATTTTTGATAACTGCAGTTGCAGATTCTCAAACGCCGCTGAAACGAATACCTGTTTCCAAGTCTTATTTATATCGTGAACAAAATCCTCTTTATTCACGATATAGCCATCTAAAAAGCAGCTTCCTCCCTCTGTTTTTTCAAAGACTCCATCCTGGGGAAACTTGCCTAACAGATGATTATAATGCATACACCCTGCAGCATTGCATGTCTCGCCTAAACATTCCAAACGAAATCCTTTCGCAGCTGCCCATCCAAATAAATCTTCTTTTTTCAAGACCATTGCTCCTAATTCTTCGCTTTACAGCTTCATCTATACAAAATATCCTATCTGCCCGAAAAGCTCTTTGCAAGAAACTCCAGCACCGGCTTCATGACTACACTCATGTCAACTTTTTCCTTCGCAATTTGCCGTATATTCCCTGCCAGGACTTCCTTGTCAGGATATTGCGAAGTAATGTTCTCAAAGAACTTCACCACTTCATCCATATTCACAGGCTCTTTACAGTTTGGCACAACTTTCATGAATGGATAGTTTTCATCCAAAACATCAATTCCAGAACCGGAGAGCATCAGCATCCCTTTCGCCATGCACTCTCTCGACTTGAGTGCACTCATCTTTCCATACACCCCTACCTTATACATTCCGAATGCAATTAAGGCGATGTCTGACTGATCATACAGTTCGTCCAGCTTTTCACCCGACATGGTTGGATAAAACTTCACGTACTCCTGGATTCCATATTTCTGCACCAGCTTCTGATACATTGCTTTCTCAGGGCCATCTCCCACCAGGGATAATTCCACTCTGTATCCCGGGTTTTCTTTGTAATACTGCGCAATTCCCTCTATGATCCTTTCGTATCCATGCTGCCTCTGCATAAATGCCACCGCGACAAGCCGAAGCCTTCCATTCTCAAAACCTCCTCTGACCAAAGGGATCTTTTCTACATTGACTCCGTTAGCCGTAGGAATTGTCGGTACTCCAAAAATTTCTTTGTCATCGGTATATGTCACAAATCGATCTACATACTTCTTTAACTGCGGTCTGTAAATACGTTCTTTCAGATAAAACGGCCATGCATTCCATTTTCTGAAGTCGTCTTTATCATAGGGATAGGTGAAAATTTCGATCACTATCTTACAATCTGGATACTTTTGTTTTACATCGTGCAGAAACTTTATATAGGCTTTGTCTGCGACCGTTCTTCTAATGTAAAGAAATGCCGGATCAACGATTTTTTCCAGCCCTTCTTTATAATCTCTCAAAATAGAAGCCGTAGGCCACAGTCCTAATACTCTTTTCAGAAGAGAGCGCTCCTGCGTTTTTATTTCCACTTCCTGCATCTCATAAAATCGCGAAAATTCCTCTATCTGCATATCTATTTTCTTACTGACTCCAATAGACTGCCTTCCCTGAAAATGCACATAATAGCCTTTTTTCATAATAGCACACTCCTATATCCAATGCAAACCTTGCCGCGCCAAGCCGCTGGCATCACGTTCTCTAATAATATCGCGACTTACCGGTTTCCATCTTCTTATAATCTTTTATGCCAGTCCATGACGCTTTTACCAGATCCCTTTTTCCCTGTAAAAGCCATAGCAGGCTGCACGCCATTCTGTTGATACCATAATACAGCAGGAAAACAACATATCTGCTTCCACTCATATATTTCCTGGCACAAAGCAGCCAGTTTCTGGAAATATAATAAGCGCACAAAGGGCTGTCTGCCCCTTTCGAGCTGGCGCCAACCTTATGATATACTATTGCATCCGGGCAATAATATATGTCGACATTGTACTTTCCAAGCCGGAAGCAAAACTCCGTATCTTCGTAATACAGGAAAAACCTTTCGTCCAGCAGACCTGCCTTCTGTATTATCGCAACAGGGATCCAGAGTGCGCAGCCAGTAGCAAAAGTTATCCTTTTCTCCTCGTCAAACTGCCCTTTATCTTCGCAGTTCAACCCTATATGTCTTACTTTTTTTACGATTCGCGAGCTCGCTCCTCCGGCTGACCAGATAACCTTTCTGTTATCGCTATAATAAATTTTAGGCGCGATCACGCAATTTGGATGCCTTCTGTTACTTTCCAGGAGCCTTTGTAATGTATCCGTACAAATCTCTGTATCATTGTTTAAGAGGAATACCACGTCGCACCCTTGTTCCATTGCTTTCCTTATCCCTACATTGTTGGCGTAGGAAAATCCATAATTATCATCAAGATAAATACAACGCAGATCCGTATTTCCTTCATAGCGCTCTTCCAAAACAGCCATGGACCCATCTGACGAGGCATTGTCCACCACATAGACCGTTACCTCCGCCTCTGTCTCGGCTCCTAATATGGATTCTATACAAGCGGTATTATATTTTTTGCCATTATAATTTACCAGTATAACGCCTATCTTCAATGCGGTTTCCTCTTTATACTCTCTAACCCAGCTGTTCTGATAATAATTTATAATACTTCTCTGTCAGAATTTTCTGATCGTACCTTGCGAAATCAACTTCTTTTATATGATTCTGCAGATTCTGCATCACGCTGATCCATTCATCCACATCATATGGATCCGAAACATAATTTGCTTTTCCCTGGGATATCTCCGGAATACACGATTTTTTCGTCGTGACCACCATGGTCCCAAACAGCATAGCCTCTATCATCGGCATCCCAAAGCCTTCAAACACGCTCGGGAAAAGAAAAGCCTGACAGTATTTATACAAGGTATTTCTTTCCTTATTTTCCACAAACCCGGTCAGCATCACTTCCTTCTCCAGTCCGCGCATCCGGATCTGCTGTTCCAGCCGGCTCCTGCTCTCACCATTAACGCCTGAAATAAGCAGTTGATGCGGCAGTTCCAAGTTTTTTTCTTTGATCCGGGCCATCACCTCGATGATCGTCTCCAGGTTTTTGTGTGGAATAAGCTGTGATACCGTATAATAAAACTGTTTTTCCCTGACTCCATATTTTCTCTCTATCACATCAAACGCAAGCGTATCATTCCCATTAATAGTGATCGGATTATATATGGTAGTTATCTTCTCCGGCTTTATCTTATATTTTTTCAAAATATCTTCTTTTACCCATTCAGAGATTGCAACAATATGTTTTGAAAAATGAGTGTCCAGCCACCAACACAGCTTCGAATAGGCCACTTCATGGAAAGGATGATACTCGGGATAATGAGCCGCCTGTAAATCATGAATTGTATTTACATAGACGATTCCTCCATTAAATAAAGGCCTGCAATATACCGGTATAAAACATTTTCTGATCCCGTGCTTTCTCAAAAAAGAGTTTTCACAAAAAAACTGCCATAAAATTCTTCCCGCAATATTTGCTGATACCACGTTTGCTTCCAGGATCCTTATCCTGTCATCCTCTGCATAATGTAAGAAAGTATCCTTGTTATCTCTCGACACAAGCAGCGTAAGACAAAAAGACTCCTTTAAATCCAAGAAGCCATCCAACAAATTCCTGATATAAAATTCTGTCCCGCCCACCTTCTTCGGGCGCAGCCACAATAAATCAATCGCTATATCCAGCACTTATTTACTCTTCCTTCTCTTTTCTGTACTCTTCCAATTCACGAATACGTTTCTCCAATATACTCACTTCCTGTATCAGCGTTCTGACTTTGCTATTCTGCCTTGATGCAATAGAGGTCAGGGAAAGCAATATCATAATAATAAATCCAATGCAAAAAATGAACAGACCATTCATATTATCCTGAATTCCAAAAATCCGGATAATATGTACCAGCAGCTCCGGCACCAGAACCAGTACTCCCATTACCACGCCCGCCAAAAGCCACAGCAACGTATATTTCAAATTCAGCGCACGCTGCTTCAGGAAATACAATATCACTATAAAATAGCAAATTACCGCAATAATTAAAGAAATTCTAAGCGTTGCAGGTATCATATCACACTCATCCTCACTTCTGAACAACTTCTGTCCTTTTGACCCTTCTGACTCCATAACTTAGTCTGCATATCAAAATTGCCAGGGACACTTTTATCATATAATACACTGATTTTTTTAAGGTGATCGAGCTTGTCCCGCCTTCCCTCGCATGCATCTTTACCGGTACTTCTTTGATCCTTCCCCGGTGCATGATCGCCGCCACGATCGCTTCCGGCTCTGGATAATCAGCCGGATAATCCTTGCTGTATATCGTGATAAATCTCCGATTGACTGCCCGGTATCCGCTTGTCACATCCATTATCTTTTTACCGGTGGTGATCCAGATCAATCCACTTAATATATTGATCCCCATTCTTCTTCCCGCAGTAGACTGAAACCCTTCTTTCTCGATAAAGCGGGAACCGATTGCTATGTCCGCCTCATTTTTCAAAATAGGGTCTAAAAGCCTGTCCAGATAAGCGATATCATGCTGTCCATCGCCATCCATCTGCACCGCAATATCGTATCCTTTTTTTTCGGCATACACATATCCGGCCTGAACGGCACCGCCTATTCCCATATTGATCGGCAGATCCAAATAGGAAAAATTTTCTCTCCGGCAGATATCTATCGTACTGTCACTGGATCCATCGTTTACAACAAGGTAATCGTACTGCGGCGCCATATCTATCATCTGTCGAACCACACGCCCAATATTTTCTTCCTCATTGTACGCCGGTATAATGATCAACACCTTTTTTTCTTCAGACATCACAATCCTCATTTCCTTTTGGCTTTTTACGAAATCTTTGCACTACCCGTTTTCCATACTGCTTTCCTATCTGCAATAACAGAAGGAAATATGCCACATAAAACAGCCCAAATGCGTAAAATAAGTATCTCTGCTGCCCAAAGAACACCATGGAGATCAGCACAACCATGACACAATCTGTTCCGAGCACAAACGCCATCAATTCAGCGGCTTTTCTTTCTATCTTTCTGTCCGCAAATCCCCAGATCATGAGCGCCAAAGCTGACAAATATAGAAACAATGTGATCAGATGACATAGCAGATATACTTTCTCCACCTGAAAAAACACGGTGCAGATGAATCCCTGCGGGAGCAGCATTATTGTATGATACAAAAATCTTCCCATGTGCTTTTTTAACAAAGTAGAGCCGATCACTGCATAATTCTTATTACTCAGAGCGCGATACGCATTATTATCCGCAAGCACTTCCGGCCTTTTTTCCTCATAATACGCTCTCTGCGCCGCAGCGCCCTCGTTGCCGACTGCGCCTATTCCACCGGCAATATCCCTCCACATCCACAGACCTTTTTCTGCATACACATATCTACATTCCGCTTCGTCTGCCGCTTCATACATAGCCAGAAACAATTGCTGCATCTCTTCCTCGGCAAACAGTTGATAATCTTCGTAATCTGCCTCGTACATTCCTCTGGAATACAACAGGCTTGCATACTGGCTTACCGATACCGCACTCATCTGTCCGCTGTTTTTATTATTGCGCAGATTTTCTTCTTCCACAACTGTTTCCTGTTCCCGCGTCTTGTCCTGTGCATCCCGCAGTCTGTTTACCGTCTGTTGATAGGTACTGTTGATCCGCGTATTTGCGGTAATTCCCAGCAGTCCCATCAGGACACATCCCATAAGGATTCCCACAATCTTTATGCCTTTTCGCCTTCCATGGCTCCACCGGATCATCCCTATATAGATAAGCACTACTCCCCATACGCCAAACAATAGCAAAAGCTGCGACCGGATAAGCGACAAAAACAATGCCATGAACCATCCGCCCGCAAGCCACTTTATGCTTCTTTCCCAGACAGCTTTCAGCATAATCTGTGCAAACAGATAAAATAATGCAAACGCAATTCCCTCCGTAAGGATCATATGTGTGATCATTGCTGTCGGTAACTCCAATGTAAACGGTAATAATGCTGCAATATATACCAGATATGCTTCCAGATATCGCAGCGAAAAATATTGCTTTATCATTTTTGTAAAACTGATCACCGACAGCGTTGCAATCAAAGCCTGTTCGATAACAATCGCATAGAGAAATCCGGCTTCCCCGAATATTATTTTGTTCACCCGAACAAATAACGGATACACAGGCATCACACCTTCTGTATACCACCGTTCAATATAAGTATGACTATCATCAAACAGGATATAGCCTTTCTCTCCCGCAAGCAAAAAGACATAGACGCTTATCATCACCAATGACAGATAAAACAGGATATCCTTCTGCCTCTTATTCAACTGTATCTTGCCTGCCATTTTGCGTTCCTGCATCAACTCCTACTTTCCTCCAAATACATCCTCTTTACTTCTTTCACGCACTTTTCCTTCCCCAACTTCATAAATCTTGTCCACATTACGAATAGTGGTCAGTCTGTGTGCGATAATAATCATCGTCTTTAATCCCTGTAAATGGTCAATGGCTTCCATTACAGCGCTCTCTGTCTCGTTATCCAGGGCAGAAGTTGCCTCATCCAGTACCAGGATTTCCGGGTCGTGGTATAATGCCCTTGCGATACCGATACGCTGTCTCTGGCCACCGGACAGACGCACTCCTCTGTCTCCTACAATGGTATCCAGTCCATGGGGCAGGCTGTTGATAAACTCTGTAAGCTGTGCTTTTTCCACAGCTGCCTGCACGGCTGCCTCATCTATCTGCGCTTCCTTTACCCCAAAGGCGATGTTATTCCGGATGGTATCATCCGACAGATAGATAACCTGCGGGATATAGCCAATCTGGGCATGGAAGGTCTTGGGCTTCTCATGGACATTGATCTCATCTGCCATAACCACACCCTTCTGGGGCACTAAGAGTCCCAGGATAATATCTACCATGGTGGTTTTTCCGGCACCGGATGTTCCGATAAATGCCACCGTTTTGCCTTTCTGAATGGTAAGGCTTGCGCCGTCAATAACAGGTTCTTCCGTGTCTGGATAGTAATAAGTCACGTCTTTCACTTCTATGGCATTTTTCAGATTCCACTTTTCTGCCACTTCATGATCCTGTTTCTCCACATAGTCCTCGATTTCCACCAGATCTTTATAGATCAAATCGACGGACGGAAACGCGTACAGCATATTCGTTGCATATTCATTGATTCTTCCTACACAAGGCATCAGCCGGAACGCTGCCACGGCAAATACGGTCAACTGTGGTATATAATATATCAGATCAGCCTCGCCAAAGGTCATCTTCACGATAATGGCAATAAGCAGACCGGTGATGGCAACTGCCTCTACCAGATATTTGGGCAGAATGGAAATAGTCCGGGACAGCCTCAGCCCTCTTGCAAATTTCGCATAGTATTTCTGATATTCGTCAACAAAGAAGGAATCTCTTTCCAGAATCTTGATTTCCTTAATACCGCCCAGCGCCTGATTCATCCACTGATAAATCTTTCCCTGATATACCTGATTGTCCCTTCCCAACTGATTGCTGTATCTTCTGGTACACGCAAGAAAGGTTCCCACGAACACTACCAGCAGGGAAACCACTATGATGGTAATGGACTTGCTGACAAAGAGCAGGTAAATACCAAGAACCAGACATACCACCAGTTCGGTTGCAAGCTCCATGAAATAGAGGATAACCTGCATGAATCTGCCGGTATCTTCCTGTATGGTTCTCTGTAAGGAGGCAATATTCTTGTTCAGATGAAAGGTATAAGGCTCCTTCATATAAGTTTCCAGCAGTCTGGTAGACAAGCGCATCTGAGTGCTGTAGGAGAACTTGTAGATACAGTTTTTCTCCACGATCAGATAGATGTTCTTGATCAGATAAACTGCAATGATGGCACAGGACAGTGCGATCATGAAATTCTTCGTGCTGCTAAAATGCAGACCGTCATAAAACAGCTTCAGATACCAGGTTCTCTGTATGGTCTGCGGATTGGAAATAATGTTGATAAAAGGCATGAAAATGGTGACGCCCAGCAGCTCCAGGAAACTGCCAATCACAACGGCTACTAATAAGAGTGCAATTTTTCTCTTATCCTTTGCTATAAAAATATATCCTAATTTGGTAAAAATACCTGTTTTTTTCTTTTCTCCCATAACCAGGGGCTCCTCCTGCTACAACCATACTTTAATCTGTTCCAGATATTCGGTATATCCAGCCTGTCTGTTGGCTTCTTCCCCGATAATCTCATGCTTTTCCAAGGATATTTTGCCTTTTGTGCCGCGCACAAACCACTCATACTCCATATCCAGGTTTCCGATATCCAGTACACGGTATCCTTTCCGGAACAGGTCTATTGCTATAAATTTGGCAGCCACGCCTACGGATAACAGAAACATTCTGTCCTTTCCATAAGTCTCACAGGCTTCCAGAATCCTGTCGAGGGAACCATACGCATCCTTTGGCGGACAGATAATCCGCTCCACGCTGGCAGCTCTCTCAAGCAGATTGTTGCCAACACCATTATGGCTTCTGGTACCTTCCACAACTACGATATCTTTTTCTTTCCAGATATCCCTGATTTTGTCAAACCAGCCGGCACAGCGTTCCTTATCCTGCGTAAAATAATAACAGCGGGAAATGAAGGTATTGTAATAAACGCGATTGGGATTGCAATACTTCTCATAAGTGCCCCGGCACATGAGCAGATGGTCCCGCCAGAACTGTCTGCTTGCGTTATTGTGGTCTGAGAGTGTATCGAACACACCGGGAATGGTTACCATCAGGTCATCATAGGGATACGCCAGTATCTGCTTTAATCCTTCTGCGATTTCCGGTGCCGCCTTTTGCAGTACCAAATCCCTTCCCTTTATCATAACGATTTCGCCATCGCCAAAGCGCACCATGCTTTTTTGCGTTGTCAGCAGCTCGTCAATGGTTTCGTCAATGCTGTGCACTTTTATTCTATTATGCAGAAGCTTCTTCTCATAGAGGAAGTACACCACTGCTCCTAAAATATCTTTTATTTTCTGCTTCATTTTAATCCTCATTTATGCGCACGTTCTTTGCGCATACCGGGGTTGTGCGTTCCTCATCAATACAGGTTTTCCTTTTTGATTTTATCTGCCATCTGCAGAATACTCTCATAATATTGCCTGAAATTATATTTTTCTTCCAGGGCTCTGTATCCTGCTGCCCCCATGGCTTTCATCCGTTCTCTGTCCGAAAGCATGTCATCCATCTTTTGTTCCAAGTCTTCCTTATCGCAGTCTTTGAACTGATAGCCGTTTGCGCCATCCTCCACATAGCAGGCAGTTCCGTTAGTGTCGCTGCATATTACCGGCAGGGAATAGCTCATCGCCTCTAGCTGCGAAATAGATGCCATTTCTCTTGTGCTCGGAATCACGAAAAGGTCTGCTTTCAGATACTCTTCTTCCATCCGGCTCCGCTCCACATTGGTTTTGACCGTCACCAGGTCTTCCAGACCATTGGCTTTGCGGTATTCCAGAACCTGTCCATGATACTCTTTCTGGAAATGGGTGGTTGCCTCCCCTATCAGGGTAAGGTGAACCGGATATTTCGGTGCCAGCTCTTTTATGGTTTCCATCATCATTATGTGATGTTTCCGGATTTCGTACTTGCCGATACACAGAATATGAATCGTGCCATCTTTGAAATAGGTTCTCTCTTCCGGGGCTTTCCGGGGATTGATAACGAAAGGCACGAAATAATCGTTCGGCTTCACACTGGTTCCGGGTTTCTTTTTTCCAAGAACCGGGGTCATACGCACCTTAGGGGATACCTTGTTAACCAGCCGGTGGGCAAAATCCGTCTTTACAGGTTCCGACCACAGTGGCGTCTGGTTGTATAAAATACAGGGATATCCTTTTCGTCTGCATACCAGATATGCCACAATGGAATACATGGATTTTTCCCGCAATATGACAACATCCGGGTTAAAATCACGAATCACTTTCTTTAACTTGCCAATCGGTGGGAATCCATGCTGAATCTTATAGACAATTGCCTCCGGATTCTTCCTGTGAATCACATGTACATACAGATAATCTATCAGCCGGTAAAGTGGTGAATAGCCTAATACAACAGGCTTCACACAACTGTAGTCTTCTATAATAGCCGTATAATGGCTGATGAAACAGACTTCATCACCATGGTCCTTCAAATCCTGCATAATATCCATTTGGTTGGTATGATATCTCGGTGCTACATATAGAAATCTCATTTTCCCCTCATTTCTGCGCACGTTCTTTGCGCATACCGGGTTTGTGTCAAGTGAGCGCAGACTGCACATCGAAACCACTTTAGTCAGCCTTTCCGGGCAAGGTGCTTCCAGGCAGTGGTTACTGTTGCTGCCAACAGACAGGTTACTGCAAATGCCAGGAACGGATTGAGCCATCCCATAACTCCATCCGGCACGATTCCCAGTCTCTGTTCTCCCAGCTGGATGCTCTTAATGACTGCAACCTGCAAAATATAGATAAGAGAGGCATTGGCATCGATAAATGCCAGCCATTTCTCCGTTGTTTTCCCTGTCCACTCTGTCCTGGTATCTTTTCCGGTTACATACACAAAGGCTGTGATGGCAAGAAGCATTGTACTAAGATACAACTCTGCACCCGGTATCAGCCAGGCTTCCAGAATGCCGGTTATGGCACAGACTGCCATGATACAGCACAGCACTCTTTGGGAAATTCTGATTGGCTCTTCTTTTCCCGACCCTGTTTTCTGCGCTTTCAGCAGATATCCCAGGAAAAAAAAGGGAAGCCCGCAAAACAGCCAGTTACGCACATAGGGAATCTGCAGATTATGTCCCAGTGCGGCTGCCACCTCTCCCAACAGGAGATTGCCTGCCAGTAACAACAGCGCTCCCACCTTCAGGAATCCCGTTTTTTCCTTTCCTGCCATCAGGAAAAGTACCACATAACAATACAGTAATGCCCCCAGAAACCACAGGTGTCCCCGAAGGGGTGTTTCATTAAAAAGAAGGAACACCAGAATTTTTTTCCAATGGAATACCTCCATCAGCCAGTCTGTCACATTCTCCCCGGTCAGCGCCAGATATATCATATCCCATAGCAAATAGAATAGATTAGCTGCGATGACCAGCCATAAAATATGCCGGATACGTTTTCTTATCTTCTCTGCGGAAATATGGTAACTGTAAAATCCCGCTATCAGGAAAAACACAGGCACTCCGAAAGATGCTGCTCCCCGGACAACCTCTCCTGTCTTTCCCGGAAATTTACAGTGAATCAAAAAAATCGCGATGACAGAGAACATTTTCAGGCAGTTAATCGCCTGATTCCTCTCCTGTTTTGTTGCCTTGTCCATATCTGCTGCCTTTTCCTGTCATCCGGGTCTATTTATCAGACTATTCCTCCGGAATAAACTTATTCTCCTTCAAACTATACTTGCCACCCTTTAAGAACTTATGCTTCACAACCCACCAGCCGGGCACCCAGATATACTTATGCATTGCCGGGGAGGCGGAACCGATCATCCAGCAGTTCCGGTCACACTTCTTCGTACATTCGCGCACCTGTTTTGCCTGCTCGGAATTCCACAGCTCTTCCCAGGTCTGCTCTTTTAAGTTGCCCATAACAGCTTTCTGCGCCATCCCGTTACAGGGGATAACATCGCAGAACGGGTCGATGAAAAAGGCATTCTTAGACATGTCACAGGGAAGCAGTCTCTTATTGCCATAAATATAATTAATCAGTCCATGGTTAAAATAAGCACGGAACCACTTCTTCGGAGATTTACTCTTCAGAAGCTCATTGATGAGTTTCTCAAAATTCTGTGCCACCTTGTATTTGTCATCAATCTTATTATCCGTTTTGCGGAAATAAAAGGAATTGTGGAGGGTTGCTGTCGCGAACTCCATCCCCATATCGTTTGCAATATCATAAAGGGGCACTAAATCCTCACAGTTCATATCCTGTACAGTCATACCAAAGCCCACGTCAGGATGTCCCATTTCTACCAGTGTCTTTAAGGTCTTATAGCCCCGGTTGAAGCCATCCGGAATGCCGCGGATTTTATCATTGGTTTCCTGTAAGCCTTCAATACTGATACGGATTCCCACCTTGGGGAATTCCTTACAAAGCGCGATAATCCGGTCTGTAAAGTAGCCGTTTGTAGAAATGACAATCCTGTCAGATTTCTTGTACAGCTCTCTGACGATATCCGGGATATCCTGACGGATAAAGGGTTCCCCGCCGGTAATATTGGTAAACGCCATCTCCGGCAGCTTCTTGATCTCCTCCAGCGTGATCTCCTCACTCGGCTTGGTCGGATCCTTAAAGCAGTCGCACATATTACATCTTGCATTACATCTATAAGTTACGATCACCGTTCCGTATAACGTTCTGCGTGCCATAATCGCTAACCTCCATGCCTGATCTGTCATCTCAGGCTTTTGCTTGTTCTATCATCCCTAACAGTTTAGCACAATATGTCTGTGCTGTGTCAAAATTTGTTCCGCGGCAGTTTTCACTGTACTGCCTGCACAGTTCCGGATCGTCCCACAGACGGCGGATGTGCTCTTTCAGTTCCTCTGCATCTCCTCCGCGGAACAATTCTCCTGTTCTCCCGGCCTGCAGCAGTTCCCCGCTTCCGCCCAGATCCGACGCCAGCACCGGCGTTTCATAAATCTGGGATTCCATCACGGAAAAGGGACAGTTTTCGTACCATTCCGAGGGATAGACGCTAAACCGCGCCCCCGCGATCAGTTCCTGCAGCTTATGCCCGGTTACAAATCCTTTATTGGTGACGTTCGCAGTCTGGTCTACCTCTTTCTCAAGCGGTCCGGTGCCTGCAAATACAAAGGGAATATCCGGCAGCTCTGACGCCGCCTTTAAAAGCGTCAGCGTCCCTTTTTCCTGCGCATATCTTCCAAAGTAAAGCACATAATCTCCAGTTTTCTTCTGCGGGATCTCCGTTGCCGGATCAATGAAGTTATGCAGCATCACCGTCTTTTCTGCCAGCAGCGGATCTGTGTCCAGCTGATTCTTCATAAAAATACTCGGACAGATGATCACATCCACCAGTCCGTACGTTTTTCTCTTCGCGTAATAGGTTGCCTCCAGACATCCAAGCAGGCTTTTGACCTTTGAATTGTGGATACAACGGTTCCTGACGCACTGCTTAAAATCTCCGTCCCGGCAGTCAAAGCAGATCCTTCCGTCTGCCGGAACGCGCATCATATGGTTTGGGCACACCCACTGGTAGTCGTGCGCCGTGTACAGGATCGGAATGTGTTTTCCTTCCCGCTTCTCGTATTCCCTGACCGCATAGATCACCGACGGCGTAAGCTGAAAATTGATGTTGTTCAGGTGTACCGCATCCGGTCTGAAATCCTCCAGCACCGTCCGCATCTTCTTTTTGGCTTCCCGGGAGTAGATGATCCGCAGCGGATACAGGAGCTTCTGCAATTTTCCGCTGTGAAAATCCATGTTTGAGGTATATACCTGCGCATGGTTGCCGACGATCCTTCCCTCATGCTCCATGCCGAAATACTGCACCTGGTGCCCCATTGCCTCCAGCTGCTTACCCAGATTAAAAATATACGTCTCCGATCCGCCATTCGGATAAAGAAATTTATTTACGATCAGTATTTTCAACGTTTAGCTCTCTCTTTTCCTATATAATCGCAGGGTCTCGTCCACCACTTCATCCCAGTTGTATTTCCCGCAGATAAAGTCGGCGCTCCCGCTCCTTAAACGCTCTACGGTGTCCGGATGCTCCAGAAGGTACTGCAGTTTTTCCCACAGATCCTTCACATCTCCCTTTCGGAAATGCAGCGCCTGATCCTCCACCACCTCTGTATTCTCACAGATGTCGCTGACCAGACAACAGTTTCCATAGCTCATCGCCTCCAGAAGGCTGAGCGCCATCCCCTCCACATCGCTCGGCAGGACAAAGGCATAGGCGTTTGAGTAGAGTTCTTCCAGCGTCTGTCCCTGTACAAAATCCGTCATCAGGATGCGGTCGTCCTTTGCCGCCATCTCGTGGATCTGTTCCATATATTCTACCGCCTGGCTGTTTCCACCGGCTATCACCAGTTTTTTATCCGTATCCAGTTTCTGATAGGCCTCAATGAGATAGTGCAGTCCCTTTTCCGGAACGATCCTTGCGAGGAACAGGAAATATCCGTCCCTCTCCAGTCCGTACTTTTCCCGGATAAGATCTGCTTTTCGCCGCTCCGGCCGGTTGATCCCGTTCGGGATATAGGTCACCTCGCGACCGTACTTCTCCTTGAAATATTGCTGTACATTTCTGGACAGGACGATCACCTCATCCGCATGGCGCGCCGCCATCTTTTCACCGAATTTGATGACGCGGGATGCAAAATTTCCCCACTTGGCTCTCTGCCAGTCCAGGCCATGGATCGTCACGACGACTCTCTTTCCAAACATCTTGGGAATCCACAGCATTGCGCAGGGTCCCTCAGCATGGTAATGAAGAACGTCATACTTTGTAAAAAGTGCCCGGAGTGTTGCCAGGAATGAGTACACGATGGCGTTCAGGCTGCTGCTCTGAAAAGTCGGAATGATCCGCACTCTGACGCCTTTATAGTATTTTCGCCCTTTCCAGCCATATTCATCATCGTACTTCTTCCCGGACACGTGATGCCCGTAGCGGTTGTACGCTTCAACCCGATGGCCCTTCTGTGCCATGCGCACCGAAAGCTCCTCCACCACGATCTCCACGCCGCCCTCTCTGGATGGGATCCGCTTATGACCGATCATGGCAATGCGCAGTGCTCCTGCTTTCCTCCGCTCTTTCCGGATCGCCTTGCTTTCTCTGTGAACATGCCACAAAAAGGCAAAGTTCGTGCTCACATACCGTGGAAACATTCTTTTGGGATCTTGACAGATACGGTATACCCATTCCAGGCAAAGTTTCTGCATCCACATGGGAGCTCTCCTGACTGTCCCCGCGATAAAATCAAACGCAGCGCCCACGCCGATCATCAGCCCATTCACCTGGCCTCTGTGTTCGTACATCCATTTTTCCTGTTTGGGCGCGCCCAGTGCAACCCAGACAAAATCCGCTCCGCTCCCGTTAATCTGCCGGACAGCCTCCTGATCCTCTTCCTCCGTAAGCGGACGGAACGGCGGCGCATACATTCCTACGATCTGCAATTTAGGGAAACGGTCAAGCAGCACTTTCCGGAGCTTTTCAAGCGTTTCCGGGGTGCTTCCGTAGAAATAGTGCCGATACCCTTTTTCCTCAGATAAATGCAGGATTGCCGGCATCAGATCAGGTCCCGGCACTCTCTGTGCCTCACTGTATCCTCTCCGGCGGCTGACGATCGACAGCGGCTGACCGTCCGGCAGCGCCATGGCTCCGCTGTTCTGCACCTTGCGATACGACTCATCCCGAAATGCCATCACCGTTGTGTGTACATTGGAAACGCAGATGTAATCTCCGCGAAGTTCTTCCAGATTGTCCGTGATGTAGGCGATGGTCTTATCCATGTCCGTCACATTGATATTCGTTTTTAGGATACTGCAATATGTCAGTTCACCTTTCATTTCAGCCCTCGTTCCGAATTTTCTTTTTGTTACGCTTTCTTATCCAGCCGGGCGCAAATTCCCCCGCCGGCAGCCAGGCCGATGAGTGCTCCAAGCCATGCCGCGCCCGCATAATATCTCACCGTTTCCAGCTTTACCGCCTTGCCCGTGACAAGCTGCATCGGCGTTGAAGCGTCCGCATAGTTCATCACCACATAGCCGCTATAATCCGGATCCTGCTCCTCCTGCAGATAGACGGACGTCTCTTCCAGTCCGTCCGTATAAAAACGCGGAACCACATATCCCGCCGGTTCGCGATAAAGGATCGCGCAGAGCAGAAGTCCAAGCAGGATTCCGGCTCCCGTACCGCACACTATTTTCCCTTTGTTTTTGCCAAAAAGCTCCTTCGCCCTGCTAAACAGCCGGTCCGGCAGCGTCGCAAAGGGTATCTCTACCGTCTTATCCTGAAGCTGCGGGATCAGGCAATATTCTCTGCGCAGCTTTTTCTTCTTTTCCCGGCCGCCTGCATTTCCCTCGCTCTGCCCAAACAACAGCGCTCCCAGAAAAATCAGCGTCACATTCTTAAAAGAAGTATTGAACAAGAGCGGCTCTGTCCATCCGGCAGCCAGGAAGCATACCAGGATCACAAGCTCCCTTGTCCTCTGCCGGTAGGAGGCATTTACTCCAAGCACAAAATAACCCAGGATAAGCAGTCCAAATGGAATGATCCCATAATTGACCAGTCCCCACACGTAGGAATTGTCCATGGTCATCGAGGACTGCACCACCCCGGAAATATCTGTACCAAACAGGCTCATATATTCCGGCTGCAAGAACTGCAGCGCCAGATAAATCCTTGTATTCAGCATAAAATTCAGCTTTTGTATCCACCCTGTCACATGCGGCTCAAACAGCAGCAGCGGGCACGCAAAGGAGAGGATCATACAGACCGGCAGTACCAGATTGGCAGCAATCTTCTCCAGGATCCAGAACCGCGGCCGGATCCTGACATACAGCCCCAGCACCAGAAGCAGCCCGACAATGGCGAATCCGGTATAGCTCACAGAATACAAAAATATGGCGGCGTTGCCCAGCATCAGCAGCACAAACTGCCGGAAGCCGAAGCGCTCTCCCAGTTCATACAGCAAAAGCGCGCACAGCGCCAGATATGTGATATGAAGGATGTTCGGATGCGTAAATCCCAGACTCCAGCGGAAAATATGCCCCATACCCAGTTTGGCATGCACGCGGTAGACCGTATGCTCCAGCCGGAAAAAAGAGACGCCGCTCAGCAAAATGGCACAGACCGACCACACCCACAATCCGACGTGAAAAACCTTTTTCACTGAAATATTCTTCATTCCAAGAACCAGAAACCCCAGAAAAAGGATTCCTCTTTCGCCCGATTCATGGTACGTCACCGCCACGACAAGAAGCAGAAGAAGCTCCATGATCCACTGACGCACCGTATATGGCGTCACCAGGATCTTGGCAATGCCGCACACAAAAGCAAGCGCCGTGAGCAGTTCAAACACCTTCTGTCCCTCGTAAAAGCCAAGCCCCTTGGTCACCGAGAGCAGGATGAAAAAGCCGAAAAAGAGAGTCTCCTCCAGCGTGAGTACCACGCTGTCTCTCTTCCCCAGGCAGATATTCTGTTTTCTTGTCCTGTCGTCCGTCATATCCTGCCGTCCCTGCTGTCCTTCTAAAATAATTCAAGCGCCGGGCCAAGCGCCCACGGATAAGCGTCGTATCTCTGCGGATACTGTGCAAATCCCTCGCACTCCCCGGAACAATCGTAAATCTTTCCATCTTTTTCTGACTTGGCAAGCGACTCCGTGCAGAGCAGGAGCGCATCTATATATGATTCCTGCGGCAGCACGCCAAGCCGGATGCCCTCCTGCAGAGCAACGCCGATCATCGCCGTCGCAGAGGTATCCTTCGGGCCGTCCTTCGCCTCAAGCTGCCAGCTAAAATAGCCGTCACTTCTCTGATAACCGAGCACGCTGTCCACAATGGGGCGGTAGAACTCTCCGATCTTTTCTTTTCCGTACGCAGTCTGCATACAGCCGCACATTCCGCGCAAAAGCCAGCCAACTGCGCGCCCCCATCCTATGATACCATATTTGCAGCCTTTTTTCAGTTCATAACCATGATAAGGCAGATTATGTTCCTCATCCATCCCGTAGGCCAGGTAGTTTGCGATCTGGCGCACCGCGATCTCCTGATATTCCTGTCTGCCGGACATCTCTCCATACTGGTACAGATAAGGACAGGCCAGCCCGATCGTGTCCACGAAAATATCCTCTTTCTGTAGGCTCTGCGGACGATACCGGTAGGGAAAGCTCCCCGTTTCATCGGTGGGATACTGCATCGCGTAATCAGCAAGCATATCCAGCGCCTTCCGGATCCGCTCCATCGTCAGTCCCCTTTCCTGCCACTCTTCCGGCAGGTTTTTCTCCTGATAGGCGGCGAGCAGCGTTTCCCCCGCGAGCAGATCGTCCAGACAGGTGATCGGCATCCCTTTGCCGATCCATCTTCCATAGTAAGCCGCCAGCGCTGCGTCCGTCCTGCCTGTCTGCGCAGCCTTTCCCCGGTATTTCCAGAGACCTGCCGCCAGCAGTCCCGTAGGCCAGAAGATCAGATCCTGCGGGGCGATCTGCCGGTGCAGGATATATTTTTTGATGCCTCGCTTCAGACGTTCTTTCCCATTCCATATTCCATACGAGAGCAGCTCTTCGCAGGCATTTTCTGCCAGCCTCTCTCTGTTTATTTTTCCATTTTCCATGGTTTGCCCCTTTCTGCACACAGATCCGCGCACCAGGTTTTTCTTTCGACCAATTTCTTTATTTCTTTTTGACAAACTTTCCTGCCACCACCTGAAAGAGATAGCGAAATTCCCCGCTTCTTCCAAACGCCAGCCAAAAGACGCCGTTGTAGACCAGCGTGATCACGACCGCCATCCCCAGAAAGCGAGGGAATGTGACCTCCTGCAGGATTGCCGCCTTGACCGGCAAAAGCAGAAGCGTGATCCCCACGATAATGCAAAGATACTTCAACGAATCTGTAAAATAGGAGATCGCCTTGCGCTCAAAACAGTCGTGGTATACGATCAGCGGCTGGATCACATTCGCCATCAAGCCGGACACCACCGTTCCGACATAAATCCCGGAAAGCCCGATGACCTGCACCAGCCCGATGGACAGCACCAGATTCACCCCGCCCTGGATCAGCGCCAGATACCTGTCCTTTTCAAATACGCCGGCGGCGATCTTAAAGTTTGCCAGCACCACTCTGCCGCCCTTGAAATAAAAATCGATCAGGATCAGCGTCACAATGCCCTGTCCGATCACCCACTCGTCATTCAGCCACAGATTCCCGATAAGCGGTGTCAAAAGATACCAGAACCCTACCGTGGCAAAGCCATACAGCCAGCAGGCAAAAAAGCGGTATACCTTAAACACTTCATACTGTTTTTCCTTCGATTCTGTGGCAACCAGATTACCGAAGCCGGACAGCACCGAATTGAAAATGATATTTACAAAATTGGCAACATAGGTAATCACATAATTGTAATTGTCTACAATACCATTCACGCCTACGTCGATAAAGGAAGAAATGATGATACTGTCCGTCTGTAATCTCGCCACATCCCCAATCTTATGGCACATCAACGCCTTTGTCTTGGTAATGATAACAGCCGTTTCTTCCTTTTCCAGCTTCTGTACTTTCTTTTCACACAGATACGGATACAGCCGGTTTAAGTATCTGCTGACAAATATCTTCTGCAACAGTTCTACGGCTGCCTGTGCCAGCAGATAAATCAGGAAATTCCTGGTCACTAACAGCACCACAATCTGTACCACAACCGTGACAATCTTCGTAATGGTAGTAATGTTCGTTTGGATATAATTGCGCTGCTCTGCGTTGACCAGACTGTACTTATACGCCACAAAATAGGTACTTACCGTGTTAAACAGGAAAATAAGATAATAAACGGTCAGCTCCTGAATCGTATTATCGCCCGGATTCTTGACCAGATATTTCAAAAACGGGGTCAATGCCAGTCCGATTATCGTAATAACCGCCGCAATTACCCGGTATGCCTTCTTATAGAACAGCATATAGGATTTTATTTTCTCATAATCCTTATTGGCAACCGGCTTATACAAGCTGTAATTTAACGCAGAACCGATCCCCAGCTCTGCCATGGACAGCATGCTCAAAATACCGGAAAAAAGGCTGTTTACACCGGTCAGGGTCTGTCCCAGTATCAGGATAAAAATCGTCCTTTGCAGAAAATTCATGAAAAGGATCACGAAATTACTTACAAAGCCAAATGCAATATTCTTTTTTGCCTGTTGAATACGTCCCATAACGGTTCTCCACTCCGCAAAAGTCCGGCATCGCAAAGCCTGTCGCAGCCGTCCCCTACTTCGTCAGCTCCTGCCATAACCGGCGCAGCTCTTCTCCTGCCTGTGCAGACTGCGCACAGTATTCCGGCATAATCTGTTCCAATTTTTCCCGGATTGTCTCCTGCTGTCCCATCAGCCAGTCATAGGCTGCCAGCAGTTCTCCCGGTTGGCTGAGGCTCTGCACCGGTAACACATAATTTTCTTCGGTTCCAAACAAATCCCTCGCAATTCCTCTTGCTTTCACAGAATATCCCACCACCAGGGTAGGGACACAACTGGAATAGGCTGCTATGGTTGCATGGGTTCTGGCTCCGATAAAAGCCTTACACTTGGAAATCATATATTTTAACTTTCCGGCAGACATATCCGGAAACAGCATCACCCTGTCGTTCTCCTGATAATCCTCATACAGTTCTGCCAGGGTCAGTCTGTCATCATTATAATTCCACATCACATGGGGAATCAGGGCTATGGCATAATCTGTGTTTTCCAGAATATGCTGCATCAGCTCCTTATAATTCTGTAAGGTAATCCCTGTTACCTTTTCATTCCGCACAATCATAGGGCTGATGTTGATTCCGATTGTTTTCCCCGGCAGAAAGTTCTCCGGCAGCTCCCAGCTTTCCGGCTGCAGGGAAAATGCCGGGTCAGGATACTGCCGTACATTTTCGGTAACGCCTGCTTCCCGCAGAGCCTGGGTGGTAATGGATTCTCGCGGTGTAATCAGTGCATACCGCTTCATATCCGCTACGACCTCCGGCTCCTTTAACAGCTCCGGTTCCAGAGAACAACCCCACAGAACCGTCCTGGCTCCTGCCCGGTTAAAAGTACTGTTGGCGACAATCGCCTCTTTCCTGGACAGTTCATAGCAATACATATCACCGCCGGTAGAAACATATAAAGGGGAAAGATTTTTCCCTAAAACCGCCCGGAAACGGTATCTCATAAAAGATTCCGGGTCATGGAAAATCTTGCGCCAGGCATAATACCAAACATGGGCAAAAAAATGCTCGGCAATCTTTTTCTCCTGCAATATCTCACACAAAGGCTCCAACGAATAGGTTCTGTCCTCTTTCTCGCTGTTGGTTACCAGAAGCTTTGGCAGTTCCGGTATCATGTGGCAGGTGCTGTTGATAATGGCCTCACAGCCATGGTTGCCACTCCCCCCATGCAGATACATTACTACTTTATCATTCTCAAATTTTGACATCCTCATCCGTCTCCTTTTACAGGATTTCTCCCTGTGGGGTAATCAAAGTCCACCCCTTCCAGAGTTCTTTCATTTCCTCCGGGATACATACCTGCGTGTTTTTGTGAATCGAAGGACGTATCCGAATCTTAGCGGGATTTTCATTTAATCTCGCCCCCCAGAAGCTGAACGTGCTGTTAGCACAGATATTGTGGGTACACTGACTCATCAACTGCATATCATAGAAGCTGTCTGTCCCATAGTTCCAGTCCACCACATGGTATTCCTCCCCCGGATACTGCGCCCGGACATAAACCGGATCATCCGAAAACAGATAGAAAACCGCCCCCGGAAAACGCTCTTTCATATAGGTAATTGCCGTATTGTAATAGGCATCGGTACAGATACCGCCAAACAAATCCCGGTTGGCACTGTCCAGATAATCCCCCCGTCTGATATGCACACTGACAGAAACCTGTCCGGGTTTCTGTAATTCTTCCATAAGCCGGCGGTTTTCCTCCCGGCTGCTGACCGGAAACCGTAACTGCTTCCGGATATCCTCCATCACATCTGCATAATATTTATCACAAGCCCAGTAGCCTACCAGATATTTCTGCTCCATCCAGAATATCTCCGGGTGGTACATGCCACTTTCTGTGAAAACCGGATTGCTGTCAGGCTTTACCTTACGGCGAAGCTTTGTCGCAAACCCTTCCGGTTCTTCATATAACCTTCCAAGAACCGCCCTGATTTCCTCCGGTGCAGCCGTCTGCATTTCCAGATTTTCAAATAATTCTAATTCCAAATCCCGCCTTGCCAGCACGCTGTCCTGTACCTGTGCATTGGTAAACCAGGAAATATCCAGACGAACCTCTTTTCCCATGGTAAGGAATTTACGATACAGCGCGTACTGCTGTAGCTGGTTGCCAAGTCCGCCCATCACTCTGATAATATCCATCTGTCTTTCACCTTAAAGCTATTTATTTTCTGTCATAGAGCCGCATGATCAGCCGCAATGCCGTAATCAGTCCCTTGGACGGGTAAACCATGCCCATATAAAGCACCGTATTTACCCGCTCATGCACTGCAATCGGTGTTTGCTCGATTTTCTTGCGTGTCTCCGGCTCTGTAAAAATCTTTCCAATCCGCCTCCGGTAATCCTTTGCCGGACTGCGCAGTTCATTCTTCATCACGTAAAGCATCATATAACAGTATTCCCTCTTAACTGCCTCAAGCTGCTCCGGCGCCTTGTCCTTTGCGGCTTCGGTCAGGGAGACAATCAGCCGGTTCACGCTGTCTTCCATCTTCTCATCATAACGATGGATAATGGAACCGCTCACATACCGGTAATGATAAAAGTACGCATCCTCCATAATAACGACCCGGCTGCTGTTTAATAATACCGGATACATCAGATGCAGATCGTCACTGAAGCGAATGGCATAATCATAGTATTTCTCATTACCCTCGAACAGGGAACGCTCTATTAACTTCATACAGCGCGACATGGGGATCGCCCTGGTTTCCTGTCCGATGAGCCTTCCCTTGATTTCCTTTTGCAGCTTCTCCCCGGTATAGGTTCCCGGTGCTGCACCGGAAGCGATTTTCTCTGTCTTTTTCTGTTTTTCCAGTAAATGGTTACAGCAGACAATCTCACCCTTTTTCTGCTGCAGTCTGGCTGCCATGCTGCTGATCGTCTTAGCATCGATATAATCGTCACTGTCCACAAACATGAAATAGGCTCCCTGTGCTTCCTGCATCCCTCTCACACAGGCTGCCGTAGGACCGCCATTCTCCTGATGAATAACCTTTACGTTCTCCTTCGCGGCGTAACGGTCACAGATGGCACCGCTGCCGTCCGTGGATGCATCATCTACCAGAATCAGTTCTATCTGCCGGTAGTCCTGTCCCAGAATACTGTCGATGCACTCTTTTAAGTATTTTTCTTTATTATAGACAGGTACGATAACGCTGACCTTCACATTTTTCATCTTCTATGCCACCTGTTTTTCATTCGCTGCAGAAACCCATACACGCTCACATACCCACCGGGACAGGCTGCAAACAGCGCTGTCTTCATGCGGTATCCTCCCGGCAGATACTGTCTGCTGGTCTGAGTGTTCTCCTGCTTCTGCTTTTGTAACTTTTCTTTACATTCTGTCAGATAGTTCTGGTTCTCTTTTCGCTTTGCCGGCGGTAACAAAGCAAGTTTTCCAACGGTCAGCAGGATCGCTACTGCCAGCTTTGCCTCCACCTGGGGCAGTAATTCCGGCTGGCTTTGCCGGATATCCTCTTTTGCCAGCTCCCAGCAGCGGATCTGGTCCATATAAGCCGGGGAAAAGGGTCTTTGCATGGCTCCGTTGATATTCTGGTAATAGAGATAACCGAGATAGGTGATCTCCACTGCCTTGTGTATCCGGGGCACCAGATCCATCAGAAACAGCATATCCTCCCCGATCGTCAGATCCTCCCGGAACCGGACGTCCCCTACAAAGGATCTCCGGTACAGCTTGCTCCAGCACCTGCAGTTATTTTTCCCAAGAATACTCTCTGCCAGATATTCCCTCCCGGCATATTCCTGCTTTTCCCAGGAAGGTTTCTCCTGCCCGCCATCTTCCGCAAAAAGCTCCTCTTCCCTGTGGAAACTTTGAAAGCGGCAGCCCGCCATGTCCCCCCCGGTCTCCTGTATGACTTCATACAGAATCCGCAGGGTATCGGCTCTCAGCCTGTCGTCCGCATCCACAAACATCAGATAATCTCCCTGTGCCTGCTCTATGGCAATATTCCTGGCTTTGGAAACCCCCAGATCCTCCAACGTCGTAACCTGCACGTTGCCGTAACGGCTCTGCAGCCTGTCACAGACAACTCCGGTATCATCCGTGGAACCATCGTTCATAATGAGCACTTCCAGATTGCCATACGTCTGTGCTTCGATGCTCTCTATACATTTTTCCAGATAAGCCTGTCCATTGTGAACCGGCACGATCACACTGATCCGTTCTTCTTTATTCATGAAACGCCTGTAATCTCCCGATAGATGCCAAGCAGCTTTTCCATATTCTGTTCCATGGAAAAGTCCTGTATCGCCTTGGCTCTTGCCTTTTCTCCCAACTCTCTGCAAAGGGCTTTGTCTTCGAGTACCCGAAGCAGCCCCCGCTGCAGGGAATCCACATCTTTTGGCTGTACCAGAATACCTGTCTCGCCGTCCTTTATCATCTGGGGAATCCCGCCGGTATCCGAGGCAACGATTCCACAGCGGTATGCCATAGCCTCCAGTATCGCCACCGACTGCCCTTCAAAGTAAGAGGGCAGCACCAGCACCTGACATTCCGAAAGCCAGCGACTCTTCTCTTCCTCGCCAAGCCAGCCAAGCCATGTTACATGCTCCCTGTCCTGTTCTGCCTGCTTCTGCAACCCGCTGTCTTCCCAGATACCGCCCAGATACAGATGGAAGTCGGGGATTTTCTCCACGATTCCCGGTACACAGGCAAGCAGCTCGCCAATTCCTTTTTCCTTACAGAGTCTTCCCAGAAAAAGGACCTTGTTTCCACTTTCCTCTTTCTCTTTTACCGCCGGAATCTGAATGGCATCCGGCAATACTGTTATGCGATTCTTGTCAATTATCGTTCCAAAAAATTCCTTCCAGAAGGGTGCCAGCACCAGAAATGCATCGCCCATGCCAAACACCTTGCGGATCCCGGCGCGCTGCCTGTCATTTCGCTCTTTCTCATAAAAGGTCTGAAAATCACCGCCATGCTGATGGATTACAATCTTTTTGGAAAAGAGGTGTGCCGTCCGGATAAAAAAGGACTTTCGCACATAACTGGCATCCGACGCCACATTCACATGGACAATGGCAACACCCGGCAGGGCAGACAGGAAGCGGACATAGGCGATAGCCGCCTGCATCAGCTTGCGCAGCTTACTGCCCTCCACCATGGTTCCGATATACTGCAAATCTACCTTTTTATCCAGTCCGGCTTTGTAGTAATTGTTTACCACGCCCGAAATGCCGCCATGGACACTTCTGTCAGGTCCGATCATCAATACTTTTAACATGCTTCTACCCGATTCTCTATTTGGAGCCTCTGCCCTTTAACACCGCTCCTACGGTCATAAACAGGATCTTAATGTCCAGCCAGACCGTCCAGTTGTCGATATATTCCAAGTCCAGCTTTACCACTTCATCAAAGTCCACAATATCGCTCCGCCCGCTTATCTGCCACAGTCCGGTAAGCCCCGGTGTCATACTGATACGCCGTTTGTAATGGGAGTTGTACTGTTCAAATTCGTCCTCGGTAGGGGGTCTTGTCCCAACCAGACTCATATCGCCCTTCACGATATTAAAGAACTGAGGCAGTTCATCGATGCTGGTCTTGCGGATAAATTTACCGACCTTGGTAATACGGGGGTCATTTTCCATCTTAAACATAAGCCCCTGCATTTCATTCTGGCTTGCCAGCTCTTTTTTCCGCTCCTCCGCGTCAATATACATGGAGCGGAATTTGTATATTTTAAAACGTCTTCCGTTCTTTCCGATTCTGGTCTGGGCAAAAAAGATCGGTCCCGGAGAATCCAGGCGGATTGCCAGTGCCACAAAAGGAGTCAGCACAATGGTGATCACACAGCCCACAAGACCGCCCACAATATCGATCAGCCGCTTGATCGCCATCCGTCTGTGGTCAAAATGATTGATGGAGTAGGTTGCCACGGTATAGCCTGCAAAATTTCCCACCTGGACGTCCTTCTGCTGCCGCTCGATCAAATCGATATTGTAGTGGCAGATAACGCCCATGGATTCCAGGTCATAGATTATGTGTCTCACATACTCTTTGTCCGTGTCCGGCAGGTTGATGAACACCTCATCCAGTGGCATCTGTCTTGCCATTTCCAGTGCATTGTCCTTATCTGCGTTGACCTTTACATCATCAATGACCACACCCTTGCGGTCTGCATCCACACACGCCAGGGCAACGATCTCATAGTTGATCTCCAGCGTTTCCTTTAATTTTTTCACCGTCTGGTCCATCACGCCGTCCTTGGTGATGATCATCATTTTGATCAGATTGCTTTTCGATGTGAAATAGGAGCGCAGTACCTTTTTCATCAAAAGCCGCACCAGCCATACGATCACGATGTCAAGGATAAAGAAATACCCGACGACCAGTCTCGATACGTCCCCGCCCCTCTGGATGATGAAAAGGAGTCCCACAGACGCCAGGAACATAAACAGGTTAAATTTTAAAACGGCTGTAAACTCTACGAGGATGCCCCGCTTTAGAAACTCTCTGTTCCAGTCGAACAGAAAGCTGTAGATGGTACAGAAAAGCAGGAAACAGATGCCCAGCATTGTATGCAGCTCCGGTTCCATGACTCTTGCAAATTTACCATATCTGATCAGTATAGAGATAACGTAGGCAACCGTGATGCTGAGCAGATCTGTAAACAGCAGACAGTAGCCTTCCAACACTTTCATTTTACGATTCATTACCGCACCTCTTCACATGGTATTCCACCGGCTTTTTGACAGCCGGTATCAAAAAACAATATATCAATTTAGAATACCATTTTTCCGTGCTTTTTTCAACCTTGTACTCCCTCCGGCTTGTTCGGCGTCTGTGTGTGGAGCTCCGCCGCCGGCAAAAGACACCCTATCACGATCAGCAGAAAGTTCCTTCCAATGTACACAGAAACCAGATGCGCCTCCATCACCGTGTAGACCGCAAGCGCGGCAAACACCGCCGCTCCCGCCGCGTCTTTTCGCTGGTAAAAGCGCCATAGCAGCAGCGTACAGGCGAGCAGATACAAGACCGCCTGGATCACGCCATAGCGGTAAAACAGCTTTACCCATCCCATGTCAAAATAGTGCTTCGTGTTCTCTTCCTCCGACCAAAGCGACCATGTCTGCATGGAACCGTCCGACCTCTCGGTGTCTGTCAGGGAAACGATTCTCCCGTTCAGGAATCCGTCCAGCTTCACAAGCGCCTTGAGATGCACATTCTCCGGCTGCTCGCCAAGGTAAAAGGCACTCCACTCCGCCTCTCTCACCTGCTGCGCGTGCGCTGCCGCATCCACCGAAAATCCGACGCAAAGAATAAAGACCAGAAAACTGCCAAGATAGACCAGCTTCTTTTCCCTAAGCGGTCTGCAATATTTCAAGACGGCACATCCCAGCAGAAAACAGCCCGTGATGAGCATACTCGTCTTTGAGTCAGTCAGCAGAAATACCCCCGCATTCAGAAACAGCAGGAACAGATAGGCATACCATTTCAGATTTTCAAAGTACGCATAAACGCCCATCGCCGTGAGCATCAAAAACATACAGGAAAGTGCGTTGGGATGTCCCATACCAAGGGTGTAGCGCGTCTGCGTCACCAGATTTGCCCCCTCGTACACCTCATAGGCGCTGATGCCTCTGCCGTATGCCTGCGTCAGGCTGACAGCCCCGTAGATCCCTGTCACCGACAGCATGATGATCGTCATACATCCCGCCAGCGTCACCCAGAAGCTGTACTTTATCGCCTTTTTCAGGGATACGCCCCGGCAGGCCGCTACAAACGTCACGATACGAAGCGCATCGTTCGCCCCTGTCCTGGCGTAAAATACCGCGGCGATCAGCTCCAGCGCCAGCACGCCTGCCCACTCCCGGCCGCTCCGTCTGCTCAGCAGCATTTTCCCGAAAAAAAGCAAAAACGTGAGCCGGAACAGATAGCTCTCGTAGGGATTTTGCAGGCTGCTTTTGTCCACAAGGACCACCAGAAGCTCCAGCGTGAGTCCGATATAAAAAAGAGCCGCCGGAAAGCGGCTGTCCATTATCTTCTGATACCATTCTCTTCCTTTTTTCAGCATCCGCTTTTCTCCTCTTTCCTGCTGCGCCCGCTCCCATCCGGGCGCGGCACAGCCTTCCATTTTCCCGATCAGCCCCTTCGCAGTACCTTCGCCGCCACTCCATGCAGCCGGCGTAATCCCTGCATACACGCCAGCTTTGCCTTCTTGCAGGCAATTCCGGCTTTACTGATTTTCGGGGCAATGAGGAACGCATATTCCTCCTGATGTTCCCTTAAATAATCCGGGTAACTGTCATCTATCTCCACCTGGATAAATTTGGCATCCCTGTCAAAAATATCTTCACCGCACAGCAGTCTGTCCACTGCCTCCTGGAGATAGCGGGCTTTGTTATATTCCTGATGGGCTGCCGCCTGTACCTTCACACCGATACGCTTTGCCACGTCCCGTTCTCCGTTGCCGCCCATATAGCCGAAGTGCCAGCCGCCGTCCGCTACCCGCACACTGCGCGGGTCTTTCGGGGATACTTCCCGCAGATATACGATTCCTTCCTTTGGCAGGTTACCAAAGCTGCAGATTTTCGTCCCCAGCCACTGTTTCTTCGTAATCCCGTCAAACTCCCCGGTAATGGACAGCAGGTTGCCGGACACTTCTTCCATATTCAGGAAGCAGTAGAACATCCGCTGTGCCAGGTGGTAGATTTTCGTTGCATCAAACTGCTCGATAATCTGCACCAGTGTTTTCGGATTGGGAATCTCGTCCACATCACTGAAAATAATAATATCCTCCGGCTTACACTCTCCCATGCCCTTGATAAGCTGATTCTTCTGAAATTTATCCCGCTCATGGGTGGTCACACCGCTCATGGGGGAGTTGTCCACTGCCACATAGATAATCTTATCCTCAAACTCCCGGAACATCTCCCGGTTGTTGGCAAAAATCATCGGCTTGGGTTCCCCGGAAAAGGTCACCGTAGACTCCTCTAAGACAAACTTGTCCACGAAAGGTGCCATAATCTGCATACGCAGTTTTAAAATATCCAGTTCATTAAAAAAGGGAATACAATCGTAAACCATCTTGTTCCTCATTTCTGCGCACGTTTTTTGCGCATATCGGGTTTGTGTCAAGTTTGCACAGACACACCTTAACCCTGTTTCCGGAATTTCCGCCAGAACAACAGGGGACGGAGCACATCCTTTGTCTTCTGCCATCTGACCTTCCAGGGATTCCGGAAATGTGGATACTGGGCATTTCTGCCCCTCCACTTGTGGAATACAAAAGGTGCCTCCACGTCTATAATTTCCGGCACCATGTGCTCATGTCCGAAATACTTTGCCACCTCAATGGGGGCAAATTTCATGCCCGCTGCCTCTATCTCATTCTTATGGATACAGCACAGGAAAGTATCTTCATTGTAGAACCCGTCCGCCTGTATCTCCCATTTTAAGTCTGCCTTCTTCGGGAAATCCAGCAGCTTCTTACTGCGGATGGATACACTGTTTCCCACCCGGCAGATAGCACCGGAAGCATCCCGGTAAGCGTAATCATTCTCCGGCATAGGCCAGGGAGAACCAATATAGTCATAGGCAAGGAACTCGTCCCGCCAGCTTTCCGGATGGACTACGAAGCCGTCGGCGTGAACCAACAGCACATAATCGGTATGGATATGCTCTCCCAGTTCATAGACCATTTTATAGTTAAATTTATCGATATTGTCCAGCTTTGACGTATGGGAATAACGGATGGTTTTCGGCAGGGAAAGTGGTTTTCTGTGGGTAATCAGCACCACATCCCCAAATTCGATTTCCTGCATACTGTATTCCATTGCCTTAATCGTCTCATAAATATCTACACTGGTCATTGCCGCCAGTGTCACCTGAGGCAATTTCAGCTTTTCTGTTGTCTGTTTCATCTGCTATCCTTGTCTTTCTCTTCCTCTCGTTTCCCTTCGTGGAAGACTTTTCCCTTTGCCCTCTACTCGGCTGCCAGCCGTACCGTGGCTTTATGGTAATATTCCTGTACTGCCAGATTCAGCCAGTTGCCTGCATCCTCTGTCAGATCATTAAAGTCAAACAGCGCTGGAACCTTCGTAAAAGGCTGTACCTCCACATTCACTATCGTCTCATCAGTATACAATGCATATCGTTCCATGGCTTCCGCATAAAAGGTCTGTGCTTCCCCGTTTACCAGGGAACGGGCTGCTGAAATACCGGTATAGGTGTTCTTATCTGCGGTAAATACCCACACTACCAGCGTAAGGAGTAAGAATACCGCTGTCATTCTGCCCTTCGTCTTCTCCAGGAAACTGCCCAGTGTTTCCCCTGCCTCTGTTTCTTTCTTCTCCCGGTGGCTGAAATACCCCAGCCAGTAAGCCGTTACCAGAAACAGGCTCAGGTAATATACCATCTGGATAATATTATCGACTCTGGAAAGCCCTACCATTCCAAGGGCATACAAAGTCGGCGTAAACATTGCCGATAACACACAGTAAGCACCCAAAGTAACCCAGACCGGGTGTTCAAACTTCCTGGCAGACTTCTTTACCATCTGCCACATAACCGGTAACAGGGCAAGCCACACCAGGACAACCAGCAGCTTCGTCCAGCCAATCATAAACACGCCGGCATGATAAAAGGACAATCCAATGGATTTTAGCGCGGAAAATCCCACATCGGCATCGGAAGCCTCCCGCAAGCTGTTACCCGGTGCCAGAATGTTAAATAAAAAGCCAAGGCTGCCAAATACAAACGGCACACACACACTGACCAGCTTCTTCCGGTTCGTTACCAGGGCATATAATACAAGCAGTGCCATGACGATTTCTGCCTGCAACCCGGTTACCAGATTACCGCCTCCTACCAGAATGGCCAGAAGGGTGGCGATTATGCAGCAAACTACCTCTTTTTTCTTACTCTGCGCCCAGAAGGTTGCAGATACGGCGGTCAGGGTAAAGAACCAGACCGACTCCAGCAACACATAATGGGTGGAACCGTTATACCAGTAAATTCCCTCAAAAGGTGCCTCGATTACCTGATAGAACACAAATAACAATAAAAGCATCACCAGACAGCTGTCTGCCTTATCACAGCCAAACCATTTCCTTAAAATATGGCTGCCCAAAACCAGCGTAGAGGTGGCAAACATTCCAATCATCAGAATCGGCACCACATACGCCACGCCATACCAGAAATTCATCGGGCATAACGCCATCAGGAAACAGGAAAGATAGGTTCCCTGCCAGTTCTGGTAGAATTCCATATTCTGCCGCCATGCCGTCTGCACCGACTGCCAGAGCGAACCGGTTGCCAGCCAGGTATCATGTACCTGCCTGCCGTAATCGTAATCGTCAATGCACATCACGTTATACCGCCCCAGCAAAAGCAGCGGGATAATGGATATGACAAACAGAACCGCTGCACACACCGCCAGTTTTTTTACGGAAATCCGTGCTATCCTGTCTGAAATCTGCTTTTCTATCTGCTGCAGCCTGCTAACGCCCCTGCGATAGTTGTTTTCCTTGTCCAAACGTTCCATGTTTCTCGTCCCTGTCTTCTTACTTCCTGCCTGTCAGTGCCCGCAGTCTGCGTTTCACGCCTCTTGCTATCTTACAGACATAAGCCTTTTTATAAAGATACTGTCCATGCAGCTCCATCAGCTTTAACCGGATTCCGGTTGGCTTTACGTTGATGGTCGCATACTTTCCGGAAGTCTTCTTATACTGTGCCAGTTCCTCTTTGCAGGTATCCGCATCAAATACCCTGCCTTTCCGGTCCATATAGTGCCAGCCTGCATAGATATTCTGCTCTGATGCCCAGTAACCGTCCGACACATTATGTCTCGCCCAGTACTTGGGTGCCAGGATGTACTCCACCGTATCACTGGTAAACGCCGGGAAATAAGCAAACGAAGAGTTGGCTAATAACAAATATTTTGCGTTTTTCAGCACGCTGTAGTCCTTTGCCAGGTCGAAGTTGCAGGCAGGAATTCCCGGCAACAGCTTCCCTGCTTCCTTCACATCGTTGGTAATAATCATAAATTCCATCTTCGGATTTATCTTGCGCATGTGTTTCATACCCTGTATCCAGTATTTCCTGCGCAGGAAAAGCTCCGGTGAGCCCATATAGTCGCTGCACCGAAGGTGCATGATACACAGGTTGTCCCGGCTGTACTCTTTACAGTCATACTCCGGCTTTACCCGCAGCCACTCCTTGATTTCGTCCTTATGACGGATAAAATAATCCTCTGCCTGGAGATTCCCATACAACAAAGTGTTGTCTTCTATTTCAAACAGCTTCTCGTCCGTATCGGTAATATATACCCCGTGGGTTAAATCATGCCTGGAGTTCCCGGCATAAAGCCTGGTTTCCTTTTCATAATAGACCTTGTTGTAGTCTTCCTTCTTAGAAGGCACTCCCATGTCCAAATCCATGAAATACAAGCCACAGTCGCTGTGCATATTGTTTGCAAAGTGCTCCGGGTCCAGCACACTGAACTCATACCCCTTATCCTCTGCAATACACCTTGTCGTTATATAGAAAAAAAGCTGATTTCCAAGCCCGAAGCCTTCCTGCGTTTCAATTCCTAACATATCCTAATTCCTTTTCCGCTTTGCAATTTCCCTACAATGTTGTCTCCGTAATCTTCTCATTCTCCACTTTATAGATCACATCGCACTTCGCGATCGTATTCAGTCTGTGGGCAATGATAACCATCGTCTTCTTTCCATGGAAGCTGTTGACCGCATCCATTACCGCCTTCTCCGTCTCACCGTCAAGCGCCGACGTCGCCTCATCAAAGACCAGAATCTCCGGATCATGGTACAGCGCCCTGGCGATTCCGAGCCGCTGTCTCTGTCCGCCAGATATTCTGACACCTCTGTCACCTATTGTTGTATCCAGTCCCTCCGGCAGTTCTTCCACAAATTCTTTTAACTGGGCTTCCTCCAGCACTTCCCAGATTCTCTTATCATCGATCTTATCCGCGTCGATACCGAAAGCAATGTTATCCCGGATCGACTCGTCGATCAGATAGATGGACTGCGGGATATAACCAATCTGCGACAGCCATGCCCCGTAGTTTTCGAAAATATCCTTTCCATCGCAGGTGATCGTTCCCTTTTGCGCGTGGAGCAATCCCAGCAAAATATCTACAATCGTGGACTTTCCGGCACCGGAAGGCCCCATGATCCCTACCGACTGTCCTTTCTTCACTTCCATGTGAGCGTCGGTGAAGATCGGTTTTTCCGTATTCGGATAGGTAAAGCTGATATGGTCCAGGGCAATCTTATCCTGCAGCTTCCATTCCTGTCCCGCGGGTGAAAGCCCGCCGCTTTCCGTCCTGCGCGGCACAAGACCGGTCACGCTGCCATTCACATCCTGCTTCATGGCGTCGGTAAGATTTTCATACAGATAATCCAGACAGGGCTGGGAATAAGCGATCTGCGACAGATACGTGTTGATCCGGTTGGTTCCCGGCATCACACGGATCGCCGCCACAGCGAACGCGGTAAGCTGGGGGATCAGCACAGAAATATCGTTTCCCTGCAAAATATAGATCATGATAAACAGCAGCATCGCCGCGATAAATACCGTCTCGATCAAAAGACGGGGCAAATTGTTGAGCACCGCATAATTCCGCGCCACATTCGCTCCGATCGCACCGCTCTCGTAATAGTTTCTCACAAAAAACTCTTCCCGATGCAGCACCTTGACATCTTTCAGACCGTAGATCGACTGGATCCTCCACTTTGCGATCCTTGACTGGATCTCCTGATTTTTTCTTCCGATCGCATTCAGTCTGGGCTTTAACACCTTCGTGATAACAAGCGTCATACCCAGGAAAATGACCACGATAAACAAAGACATCGCCGGACTGATCACCACCAGCACGATGCACAAAAAGACCGAGACGACAATCTCCGTCACCATCTGGATCATCACAAGGATCAACTGGAACGCATTGGGAATATCGCTGTCCGTCAGTCTGAATACCGTAGGGATATCCGCTCCCAGGTATTCCTCATACGGGCGATTCAGAAATTCCCGCATCACGCGGCTGATCATCCGGTTCCGGTTTCTGGTGACAAAGGTATTCTGCACATAGGTCTGCAGCAGCAGATACGCGTTCTTGATCACAAAAAGCGCGATCAGGGTGGACAGCATCAGGATGATAAGCTGACGGTCGGACTCGATATGCAGAAAAGCCACCAGTTTCTGCACGATCTCGTTGTCCATCACCGACTGCGGATCCATAATGACGTTCACCACCGGAAGCATCATCGACACGCCGAGCGTCTCCAGCATACCGCCTATGAGTATCATCACCGTAAGTCCTGCGATCTGTCTTTTCTGTTTTTTATCAAAAAGAAAGCTGATCTTCTGAAGCATCGTCACCTTCTTTGTCTCTCCTGTCGTTCCCATGGTCCTGTTTCCTTTCCCGCTTCACCCCATTGCCGCCGGGACAAAGTTTTCTTTCTCTTCGGACACGTTCTGCCTTACTGCCCGATCTTCTGCATATCCGTCCGGTAAAAATCGCTGCAATCCCACCCGTTCAGCCACCGCCCCGGCACAAGGACCGTCTTGTCCCCGTTTTTGTTCAGATAGGATGCCCACCAGCTGAAACTGCTGTTGGCAAGGATATTGTGCCTGCACTTGCTCATCAGGGCAAATTCCAGACAATCGGCATGCTCTCCCGCAGGAATATCCACCATCGTGATCCTGTCCGCGGGAATCCCTGCGCAGATATTTTTAAGGAACCGGTTCGTTCCCTCTTTGTCGTTTGTAAACACAAAATAACGGCAGCCGGGATGTCTTTTCTCCATCTCTGCCATCGCCTTGCCATAATAGGACTCTGTACAGATCCCGCCGAACAGCTTTTCATTCGCTGGCGTCAGGTAATCTCCCCGGCGGATATGCACGCTGACGGACTCGTTTCCTGTGATCTGCTCCAGAAACGGGTTGTTCTGTTCTCCCAGTTTTTCCAGCAGCCGGTCGGTATCGTATATTCTGCGAAGCTCTCCGCTCACCTTTTCAAAATATTTTTCACTCTGCCAGTAGCCTTCCAGATAAATATCATCCCACCCAAAGATCTCCGGCTTAAACCGTTTGTCCTCCTCAAAGTAGGCGCGCTTGTTCCGCCCGGCAAGTTTCCGGCGGACTTTATGGAACAGATCCGGCTCGCTGTCCAGCATTTTGCGCAGCTCCTTCTGCGTCGGTCTCTCGTAGGTGATCCCATATATGTCCAGCTCCGGTTCTCTCTGCACATCTGCCTCGAAACCGGTCACATCGTCTATCTTTACGTCTTTGCCAAGGCTCCTGAACTGCCAGTACAGCGCGTACTGGAACATCTGATTTCCCAGACCTCCGGCAAGCTGTATCACTACCATGTAAGTCCTCATTTCTGTGTTGTTATCCATTCCACTCCGGAACCGCGCTACCGGCTTCTCCCGAGCAGCTTTTTCCCCGCTATTTTCAGTGGAATAACTACCTGCTCCTCCCACCGCACGCTCCTTTGATACCTTGCGCGCGACTTCAGGAACAGCGCGGCTCTCCGCCGCTCTTTCGAGGCTGCCATGTCACATCGGAACGCCCTCTGCATCCGGTCCGCATCCCTTTTTACGATCTCCACGATCCGTTCGCGGTATGACGCGTCCGCTGCCGGATCTAGACTGTTGTAAAACAGCAGCAGTCTCTTATAAAAAAAATAATCATGAATATCTGCCAGATCTTCTCTGCCGATCTTCTTCAGAAATTCCGTCTTTTCATAATAGGCAGGAATCTGATCCGTAAAGGTACGCGGATTGATCTGAGTATTCATGATACTTCCCTCTCTGTCTATTATATAATTATAGAGGGCAGTGTCAAGGTAAATGCTCCTCCCTGCGCGCGCAAGCGCCGCCGTGGCAAACATGATATCCTCATACCACTTCCCCTCCGGAAAAGTGATCTCCTGCAAAAGCTCCCTGCGATAGAGTTTGTTCCATGCGGCGTTCTGGATCGCATACTGCTTTTCCTCCCGCACATAACTCTCCAGCGCCTCCAGTCCCTCAAAGCACACCGCCAGATCGGTCGAGTCGTCCACTGTATGATCTCTCCCCACCTGACGATACCGGCAGATCGCCAGATCCGCCTCCTGCTCCAGCATTGCGCTGTACAGCTTTTCATACATATCCGGGTCGATCCAGTCGTCCCCGTCCACAAAGCCGATCACTTCGCCGGTCGCCGTTTTCATACCCACATTTCTTGCCTGCGCCGGTCCGCCGTTCTCCTTGTGAATAACACGGATCCGGGGATCCTGCTTTGCCAGTGCGTCACAGATCGCCGGCGTCCTGTCCGTCGAGCCGTCGTCCACCACGATCACTTCCAGATTGCGGTAAGTCTGCGCGCAGACAGAGCGGACGCCCCTCTCGATATAATCTGCAATATTGTAGGCCGTCACGACCACGGAGATCTTTGTGCGCTGCTCCTTCTCCGGGATCTGCGCCGGGCGGTAATGTTCCATCCGTCTCATCCTGCTCTCCTCTCCTGCATCCACTGCTGAAACATCAGAAGATACCAGATCTGCGGTCTCCAGACGTCTCTTTCCGCGTAGTCTTTCCAGATCCGGTCCACGACGTCCGCGTTCAGGATTCCCTGCGCCTTCACCAGTTCCGGGCTAAGAAGCGACTGCGCCCATTCGCGGAGCGCCGGCTCCTTCAGCCAGCTGTGAAGCGGGATGCTAAAGCCCTTTTTCGGGCGTTCCATCAGTTCCCGCGGCACATAGCGGTAGAGGACATCCCGCAGGACCCTCTTCGTCACGCCGTCCTTCCTGCAATAGGCAAGGGGAAGGCTCCACGCAAACCCCACCACATCTCTGTCCAGCATCGGGACTCTTGTCTCAAGGGACACCGCCATCGCGGTCCGGTCAACCTTGTTCAGGATATCATCCGGGTGATACATCAGCAGATCCATCAGCATCAGATTGTGCTGTGGCTCCTGCAAAAGTCCCGCCGGGTACGTCTCCATAACCGTCGGGCACTTTCCAGTACTCTTTTCCCTTCTGACGATCGGAAGTCCCTCCCCGATCTCTGAGCGCAGATACATATTCTCGATCCCGTCCGCTCCGAGAAGTCTTGCCCGGATGGCCATATTCCGATCGTTTCCGCCAATAAGACCCAGTATCGCGCCTGCAGGTTTTCGAATAACGCCCGGTATTTTATTTATTTTGTTCCAGCTCCGCTCCACGGAGGCATACGAATTATAGCCGCAGAAAAGCTCGTCGCCGCCGTCGCCGCTGAGGGAAACCGTCACGTGCTCTCGGGTCATCCTGCTCACCAGATAAGTCGGTATCTGCGAGGAATCTGCAAAAGGCTCCCCGAACATGCCGCACAGCTCCGGGATCACCTGTTTCGCATCCTCTTCACGGATATACAGCTCCGTGTGATCCGTCTGCAGATGCGCGGCGATCTCCCGCGCCGCCTCCGCCTCATTGTAAGCCTCGTCCCACATTCCGATCGTAAAGCTCCTGACCTTGCGCGGGCTGATCGACTGCATCAGCGACACTACCGTACTGCTGTCGATTCCCGCCGACAAAAAGGCGCCTACCGGGACATCCGCCATCATCTGCCCGCGGATGGACTCCTTGAGCAGGCGTTCCAACTCGTCTACCGCTTCCTCGTAGCTTCCCGTAAAAGGATTCCTCTGCCCTGCCAGCGCCGCCTCTTTCATCGACCAGTAGGTTTGTATTTCATATTTATTAAATGGCGATTTGATTTTCAGATACGTCCCCGGTTTCAGCTTCCAGATGCCCTCATAGATACTGTAAGGCGCTGCGATATACCCATAGCGGAAATAGTCCTGTAAAACTTCCGTGTTGACCGCATTGTCGAATCCGTCAAGCGCCGTGATCGAGTTCAGATCAGACGCAAACACAAAACGGTCTTTTCTGACAAAGCCATAGTACAGTGGTTTCTCTCCCACGCGATCCCGCGCAAGGCACAGTTCCTTCTCCTGCCGGTCGTACACTGCCAGGGCAAACATCCCCTTGATCTGACGCAGGGTGCTCTCAAGACCATATGCAGAAATTGCCTCCAGGAGTACCTCCGTGTCGGAAGTCCCCCTGAAAGCAACGACCTTTCCCTCTGCCAGGAGCTTCTTTTTTATTAAATCACAATTATATATTTCCCCGTTGTAGGAAATCACATAACGGTCGTTATTTGACAGCATAGGCTGTGCGCCGGTCTCCGTCAGATCCACAATCGCAAGTCTTCGATGTCCAAGCACGACCGTCTGGTCGTCGCTGCTCCAGACGCCGGACGCATCCGGGCCGCGATAGATCATGCACTCATTCATGCGTTCTATATTTTTCTTCCATTCGCTTCCCCAGTTACAAAAGCCTGCGATCCCGCACATCCTGTTTCCTTCCTTTCTCCTCCGCCGTCTGTGCCGGCGCTCTACTCTTCCCGTTCGGCATAGTCTTCCCTTGCAATGCGATCAGCGATCGTCTTCCTGGCGCTCTCCAGTTCCTCCTGCCACAGAAGGTATGCCTCGTCCCAGGACTGGTATCCGCTCTGTCCGCGCCTGTCCTCGAACGCATATTGCTCTTCCAGATAATTCTCCAGAAAGCGGGTACACTTCTGTGCCCCGACCGCGTTCGTATGGCTTCCGTAATCTGCAAAGTCCTCCTCGAATACGATCCCAAGTGTCTCATATTCCCGGTTCAGATTCAGAAAGGGATATCCGTACTCTGCCGTGATATCTGCCATATAGTTGAACATCTGCTGCTCCTGCCGGCTGACTCCGTAGGGCGAGACAAGAAACAGCGCATCCATTCCCTCCGCCTTCAGATAGTCCAGCAGATCCCGCAGCGTCTCCTCCTGTCCTTCCGGCAGAGGGCACTTTCCCTCTTCCATCCCACAGTCCGGCATCTCCATCGGCCCGACTTCATCCTTCACCTCGAAGCCCTTGAGCGGATTTTTCCTGTGATAGGCAAAATTCGACCACTCTTCCGGGATCAGCAGCATCTTCCAGTTCGTGTGGTATTTCATAATATCAAAATAGTAGCTGAGCCGTCCCTCTTCATCATCCTCCGGCACCAGCGCGCGGATCGTGCGCACTCTCTGCGCAGAGTATTTCAGGTTGTCCGTCACCCCTCTGGTGTAGGCCATGTTCTCGGTCAGCCCTTCTTTGTCGAAGGTGTACATACGCATCTCAAAAATATAGAGCGAGGGAGACTGCGATTTCTCCGCCTCCTGCACCAGGTACTTCATCGCCTCCGGCCTCTGCACGTTGGAGGATAAAGGATACATGGCGATCCCGCTCTCCCCCCAGAGCATCGGAGCACTGTAATAGGGAAATACCGGACTGGAACCGATCATCACAACATCCAGCGTATCATTCTTTTCCGCATAGAAACCGGAGAAACGGTTCTTCACATCCCCGTTTGTCCGCACAATATAAGACACCGGGATCAACAGCAGGACAAAGAGCAGGCAAAAGGCTGCCATCTGAAAAGCCACCCGTCCCGGCGACCTGCGTTCGATGATCTTCTCAAAGTAGTCTCTCCATAGGGTATTCACCCGGTCCGGAGCCAGTCTTTCCTGAATTTTCGCCGCCTCGCGCCCCAGCCGCTGCGCAAGCGCCTCATCTCCCAGGATCCTGTCCATCGCGTTCTCCAGCGCTTTCTGATCGCCTGTCGGGATCACCAGACCGTTCTCCCCATCGCGGATCAGCTCTACTGTCCCTCCGCTCGGCACATCGGTAGAGATCACGGCAAGCCCTGATGCAAGCGCCTCGATCAGTGCGTTGGAAACGCCCTCCGAGTACGAGGTCAGGGTGAAAAGAGAAGCCCGCTCGAGCCTCTTTGCCACATCCGGGACCACGCCCGGCATACTCACGCGCTCACAGATGCCCAGCTCCTGCGCAAGCGCCTCCAGCTCAGATCTCCGCTCTCCATCTCCATAGATCACCAGACGATACGCCGGATACCTGTCTGCCAGCGCGGCAAACGCCCGGATCAGCATCGCCTGGTTCTTATTGTCGTCCATCCGTCCCACCGTGACGATCTGCTTGTCCCTCTCGCCCTCATACCGTGGTTTTATAAAATCTGGATTTAATGAATTGGGTAAAATAACTGCCTTCTTCTGTACCTTTCTGCCAAAAAAATACCGGGATCTCTCGGTCTGCAGTACGATCCCGTCTGCGAGCGGAAACAGCAGATCTGCCAGAAACCGCATCCCTTTTCCGGGATACTCCTCGGCAGCTTCTCCCACCACAGAGACTACCGCCTTCGCGGGAAGAAAAAGCGTTGTCACCACCGCCATAAAATTGTTCTTGCCAATGCAGGACAACACCAGATCCGGGCGCTCCTGCTTCCAGATCCTCCGCAGCTTCCTCAGCCGACGGAAAAAGTTGCCGATCCGGCTCCTCCCCGTTTCCTCCGGCGTGATGTCCGAGATCACACGCTCTGCGCCTTCGGGAAGCTCATATTCCTCTCCCGGATAACAATATTGCGTCACCAGCGTGACGCGGCAGCCCTGATGCAGAAAAAAATCCGCAAGATTGACAAACACTCTCTCCGCGCCGCCTTTGTGGAGCGATCCGATATAAAATGCGATATGCTTTTTTTGCTCTTCTCTATTCTGCATTTTTTCTTTCATATGTCTCATACCATTGCTGGAATACGAAGAACGACCATACGATCTTCGAGTAATTTGCCCCGGTAGCCGGTCCGGCGTCCCCGGTGCGCAGATAGCCTGACACAAGCTCTGAGGTATAGACCGGATCAAACACCTGCTGCCTTCTCAGATAATCTACGCTGCAATAGTCGCTCAGTTTCTCACGGAGCGGTCCTCTCAGCCACTTGTCAAGCGGCACGCCGAAGCCCACCTTGGGGCGGTCCAGAAGTTCTTTCGGGATATAGTCATAGGCAATATCCTTCAAAATATGCTTCTTGTCGCCTCCGGCATACTTAAATTCGTGTGGGATACGGAACGAGTATTCCATCACCCTCTGATCCAGGATCGGAGATCTGGATTCAAGCGAATACTTCATGGATGCACGGTCCACCTTACAGAGAATATCCCCCGGAAGATAGGTGTCCATATCCACCAGCATCCTCCGGATCTGCCAGTTGTCAGCCGGATAACCGCTCTCCACAAGGTAGCGGATCGGCAGCGCTTCTTTTCCCGCAGGGAGAGTCCCCACCATATTAGCCGCCTTCACAAGATAGTTGTCCGATCCCAGCTGCGTCTTGCACTCCGGGTTGCGGTTTCCCGCCACGATCCTCACCTTAAAGGGAAGGCGGTTCTCCAGCCCTGCCTGTTTCAGTCCCGGAAGGCTGCAAATGCCGTGCACCAGTCCGCCAAGCTTATCCAGCTTCTGTGCCTGCGCTACCCGCTCATAAATATTGTAGCCGCAGAAAAACTCGTCCCCTCCGTCGCCGGACAGCGCCACCGTCACATCTTTTCTTGCCAGCGCCGACACCATCATCGTCGCGATCTCGGAGCTGTCGGCAAACGGTTCATCATAGTATTTCGGGATGCTCTCCACCAGGTCGAACATGTCCTTCTCATCGATATACATTTCCGTGTGCTTTGTTCCAAGGTACTGCGCCACGGCGCGCGCATAGCCCGCCTCGTTGTATTTTTCTTCATGGAATCCGATGGAAAAGGTCTTGACCGGCTCCTGCGCCTGCTCCTGTGCGATCGCTGTGATCAGAGAGGAATCATATCCTCCGCTCAAAAACGATCCCAGCGGCACATCCGCGATCATCCGCTCGGAAACTGCCTTTCTCAGAAGTTCCTTGAGACCTTCCTTCGCCTCCTGATAATCTTTCACAGGGTTCTGTATTTCCCGCGCATAGACCTTTCGGATATCCCAGTATTTCCAGTTCTCCACCTCGCCCTTATGAAAGCGCAGGACTGCCCCCGGTTCCAGTTTGTACACATTCTCATAGATGCTTTCCGGCGCATTGATGTACTGCTGGAACAGATAGCGTGACAGGACTCTGCGGTCTATCTGCTCCTCAAAGCCAGGACAGCAGATGATCGGTTTCAGTTCGGAGGCAAACACAAGCTCCTGTCCGCTTAACCAGTAATACAGCGGCTTCTTGCCGATACGGTCCCGGATCAGATACATCGTTTCGTCCTTGCGGTCATACAGTGCGATCGCGAACATACCGTTCAGATGCTCTACACAGGAGATCCCCCACTTGAGATACGCCGCCAGGATCACTTCCGTATCACAGCTGGATTGAAACGGATATTCGCGCAGCTCTTCCTTCAGCTCCTGAAAATTATAGATTTCCCCGTTGAATACAACGGTGATCCGCTGATCCGGAGAGCTCATCGGCTGATGCCCCAGCGCGGACAGATCCATAATGGAAAGGCGCCGCTGCGCCATTCCCACCTGATAGCCGTCCGACATCGGATAGATCTCCACCCCGCTGTCGTTCGGTCCTCTGTGATACATGGTATCGTTCATCCGCCCCAGTTCTTCGGCCGTTATTCCTCTTCTACTCACAAATCCGCATATTCCGCACATATTTCCTCCATACCCGGGCTTTGCCCCGGATCCTGCCCGTCATACCTTCGCTCCTCTTACCTTCTTTGCCGGAAAAGCAGGCTATCTGACGTCCTTTGCCAGGAAATAGTCCTTGTACTCCCCGAAATCCTTGCACTCATTGTCGACGGATTCCACCAGCTCAATATATTTTTCCTGCAAAAGCGACCGGTAATTGTCAAAATTATCATAACCCTTCTTGCACCATGCAAACGGATGCGTCAGGATCTGCACCTTGTCGTACCCGAGAATATTTGCCTCGTCCGGGTAACCGTAACGCCAGATATGGTTTGCGTCCGACATATACTTGACCTTCAGCGGTGTCTGTTCGTCGATCTTATCGGCAAACGTAAAAAAGTCATCCTGATATGCGTTCAGGATCCCGTCCAGCTTGATATTTTCCCGCAGGACGTCTTTCGACGGTCTGTGCACGGAAAACTCCGTAATACGGAAACCGAACATCTCGCTTAAAATATCCATTTCCTTCTGAATCTGCTGCCGGATCTGCTGCATGTCTGTCATGCCATTGAGGGCAAAATGAAGTCCGATATGCTGTCCTCTCTCGTGCATATCCTTGATCATGTCCATATTTCTTCTGGAAAGGATATTGTAGGAATTGTTCGTCCACTGAAAAAAGAACGTGGAGATGAAATCCATACTCTGCTCGACCTTGGCAAGCTGGTACGCCCTCTCCACACTGTATTCCACATCATGACGCATGATAATGAACTGATCCTTCCCCAGCGCGTCCGCATAGCCGCAGGCCCGCCCGGTCGACTTGATGATCCTCAGGATCTCTTTATAATCTTCAAATGAAAACATGGCTCTTCTCTCCTGTATATCGTTTTACTGTCAATCGCTACCATTATACCTATTATCCCGTCCTGTGGCAAGCACGCCTACTTCCGCTTTCTGTCGTAAGCCTCGCACAGTTCTTCGATATATTCCTGCCACTGTCTAAATACCGCTTCGCCATTTGCCTTTTCGGCAATATGCCGTGCCTCTTTTCCCAGTCTTTCGGCAAGCTCCCTGTCCTCGATCAGCCGGTTGATTCCTTCCTCTAATGCCTTCTGGTTCTTGATGGGGATTAAAAGACCATCCACCTCATTCGTCATGATGGTTGCCGGTCCCCCGCAGGGACAATCCGTTGCCACAATGGGCAGTCCCAGTGCCATCGCCTCCATCAGCGCATTGGGAAGTCCCTCCCAGTCAGAAGAAAACGCATAGACAGAAGCATCTGTCAGTTCCTGTTCCAGCCGGTCACTGGCCCCCATCAGATGCACATAACCGCCTGCCTGGTTCTCTGCGATGATCTGTTCCAGAATCTCCTTCGTTCCATCAAAAGAATCTCCTCCATATATTTCCAGGGTATAATCCGGATGCTTCCTGTGCACTTCGATAAATGCCCGGATCAGCATCGGCTGATTCTTGAAGTCCACCAGCCTGCCAGACTGTACCACTGCTTTCCGTCTCTTAACCGGCTCCGGTACGCCTATATATTTCGGGTTAATCGGATTTAAAATAATCCGGGAATTATCCTGTAACCTGGGTGCAAAGAATGCCTTCTGTCCCTTGGTCTGGAACACACAGCCATCTGCCCTGGGAAACAGAATCGGAATCTGAATCTTATCAGACCGTTCCTCATAATGCCCCGCCGGGTCTGTCCGGACCGATATCAGTACCGGCACTTTGATAAAATAAGCTGCCATCAATCCCCGGTACAACGCCTTTCTCGCAAAAGGAATCAGGATGTCCGGTTTCTCCGTCTTTAAAAATTCCCGCAGATATTTTACCCGCAGATGAAACTGAATCAGGCGATGCTTCTTCTCATCGCCCTCCCTCAAACCTACGTGAACCCGTCTTACCCGTTCATCCGTCTGAAATTCATTCTCTCCATACCACTCTGTGGCGATCAGCACCTCATAGCCGTTTGCCGCAAACTGATTTGCCAGATTGGTGACCACTCTCTCTGCGCCGCCCTGCTCCAGGCAATTTAAATGAAAAGCTATCTTGCGCTTCATAAGCTGTAATTTCCTCCGGTAATGCCTAGATTTTCCCCTGTTATAGCGGCTGCCCCATCTGCTAAAAGTAACTCCATCACCGGAAGAATATCTTCCTTTTGCAGCAGTCTTTGTAAAGGTCCTGCCTGCCGCTTGCTTTCCAGGATCAGCTCCGGCACATCTTTTAAGAACTTCGTCTCTATCATCTGGGGGGAAATTCCATTAACCGTAATTCCCTTGGAAGCATACTCTGCGGCAATATCCCGCATCAACCCAAGCAAAGCATATTTTGCCGTTACGTAGGGTGCCGCATACTTAGGATCCGGAATCTTGACATAGGCAGACAGCATAAATACGATCCTTCCAAACTTCTGCTTCTGCATCGCCGGCAAAAAGGCTTTCAGAATCTCTATGATACTGTAAACCGACACCTGCATCATCTGTCTGTACTCGTCCACATCACTCTTATGGAACTTCACACTCTTAGCCGCCGGAGAAACCAGATGTAAAATATGGGTCGGGACATAGCCAGTCTCCCGAATCCTGTCTATCAGCTCTCTGACCGACTGCATTTCGGAAAAGTCAGCCCGCACCGGCATCACTCTGTCCCCGTAAATTTCCTTTGTCTCCTGGAGCAGCCGCACAAACTGCTCATTTTCATGGCAATACTGTGCAATTACCTTATCATACAAACCAATATTCTTCCGGATGTATGCCATCCCCAAATCCGAGGTGGCACCGGTTACAAGGATTACCTTCTCCATTATTTTTTCCAACTTTCCTGTCTGTTACTCTGTTTCCCCGTCCAATACTTTGATCTGCATGGTTCCCTTGGTTACTTTTTCCCCCTTCTGGTTTGTAATCAGAAGATTTAAAAGTAACATACGGTAAGCATCTTCCTTTTCCCGTACCGTTCCGGAAACTGTCAGTTCGTCCCCTACATATACCGGACGCAGGAACTTGCTTTCCACGCTGTGAATGAGACTGTATTTGCCGGGAAGATATACGCCTGCCAGCGTAGAAAAAAACGAAGCGGTAAGCATACCATAAACCACCTTATCGGCATACTGTCTGCCCTGGGCATACGCCTTATCCTGATGCAAGGGATTACTATCTCCCGTTATCTGCAAAAACTGCTGCATCATCTGTTCCGTTACCGTTACCTGAAAGGACTCCCTGTGCCCTACCGCAAGTTCTTCATAGGTGTACTCTTTTATCTTTTCCATTACGCCATACGCTCTAAGATGATATCTACCATCTCGCCCACATTCTTCATCTCATTGGCTTCGCCTACTGTAAATTTCACCTGGAATCTCTTTTCTACGGCAATCACCAGGTTGATATGCTCAAAGCTGTCCCAGTCCTCAATATCATTTGCTGTTGTTTCATCATTTACGGTAATGGAATCATCATCAAATACATTCTGAAATACTTCATTCAAATTTTCATATACTTCTTCTCTTGTCATCTCGTCCTCCGCCACTGTGTTCTGTTCGGTGTCAGTCCTTTTCTTCCTGCACGTTTACGGCGATCACATGATTTTTCTTCTGGTATCCTTCTGTAAGCTGCAGTCTCCACTGGCTGTTTCCCTGTTGGTCTTCCTCTATTTTATCAAATCCTTGCAAAGAATAAAACTCTTTTACCATACGATTCTTGGCTGTTGGGTAATAATAGCCCCTGATTTCGCTGATGCCTGCCTCCTGTGCCATTTCCACAAGCCGGTCCATCATTGCATATTCCATATCCCTTTTTAACACACGGCAGCTCATGATCCACAGGTCAATATGAAGTACCTCGCCCGTCTGGTGTCCGATCACGACCGAAATCACACCATTATCGCCAAATTTATCTTCCAGTTTGCCATACAGGGTAATATAATTTCCATCTGCCGCCAGTTTCTCAATCTCTGCCTGGCTGTAACGTCTTGTCGTCAGATTAAACTGATTGCTCTTATTGGTAAGCTGTGCAATCCGCGCCATGTAAACCGGTGCAAACGGTTTTATCTCCGCTTTCATATCCAGAGCCTTCAGATAATCTTCGTAATTCTCAAAAGCCGCCTCTTCCCTGGCTCTCCTGGCATTTTCCTGATACATGGCAGTACGTTTTGTATCATCTTCGGAAAGGCTTGTTATCTCGAAGAAACCGGAACGGTCTATCGTTCTTGCATAATAGGCAGGCTCAATCGGCATATCCGGTACGGCTGCCCCAGGCACCTGTGCCCGGACTATTTCCCGTTCTGCCGGGTTATCATCTACAAACACCATGCTGTCTGGCATCAGATTGAGCTCTTTGGCTATCTGTACCAGATTTCTGTCCTTCGGTTCCCAGTTTGCTTTTATCGTAATAAAATCATCCGGACGGAGCACCCCGGCAGGGTGGTTTAATCCGGCAATGGCATTGTCATAATCGTTTTTGGAATCAATATTTAAAAGGATTCCGAACTCTTTATAAGACTTTAAGTACTCCTGGAAAGCACAGTAGACCTGTCCGGCTGAGGTTTCATGTCCCAGCACTAGGTTCTCTACTCCGTCATCCCCTACGATACCGCCCCATAATGTGTTATCCAGGTCCAGGACAAATGCTTTCTTATTCCTGCCGTAAACCGACTTGATAATTTTGGCAACACTGAATGCAAAATCCGGGATTGCCGGCACACACAGGGCATATTTATAGCTGTGCCAGTAGAAGGGGTCTGACCATGCCTCCAGTCCATACTGGGCAGACAGATAATTGATATCATGAATATAGAAATTAGCCGTCTGCTGGGCATATTCATAGAATTTCAGATTTAATCTGGTAATATAATTTACCTTACCATGAATATCACTGGCATCTTTATTTCCCATCATCCGGTAGTATGGATACTCAAAGTTATTCTGAATGATAACACAGTGATATACCTGTGCCAGGCGTGTCCACATTTTCTCATACTTACGGTATTCTGCCTGCAACAGCTCCTCTACCGTCTCCGGTGTATCCGAAAGTGCCGGGAACTGCGTGATATTGCGAAAAGACGTATGCAGGAATATCACATCCGGGGCAAACTCTTCCAGTTCCTGGTTGGGGAACATGGCATCCTGATAATACTGGTTAAATTCAGACTCATAAAATTCCGGTTTAATCCCATAATTTAACAGGAACAATTCCAGCATCAGCTTAATATCCCGGGTGGTAGAGCCTCCCAGAATAGCAATCTTTTTATGTAGGCAGCTCTTCTCATCAAGCTGTGCCAAAAGCTGCTTTTTCAGTTTCTTCTTATTCTGATATAACAGTTCCCCATTATATGGATACTCTAATTCCTGCATTGTAATCCTCGTTCCTCTCTAGGTTAGTGCTTCTCTCCCAGTACCTGCAACACCTGCTGCCTGTTTTCCTTGGTCACATAAGTGCCAAAGCCTGGGAGTTCTTCCGGCTGTGCCCCAGCCGTTTTTCCCATTACCTGTATCATTTCATCCCCCACCGACTGTCTGTAGTGGCTGATATCATGAAAGTTCTCCATCTTCTGTGTGATTTCATTATAGCCACAGAAGCAGTAATAATCTGTTATTTCTGACAGTTCCTCCAGGAAAGTAAGATAACCGTTCTCTACCGCTTCGGCATACCGTTTCTCATATTCCGGGTTTACAAACACGATCAGTTCAATCTGGTTTTCTTCGCACAGCTGCTTTACCTTTTTGATGTCCTCGATAGCACCTTCCCCATACCAGGCAAAGTAATTGGGCCATTCCTCCAAAGCCAGACTTTCCTCGGTTAAATCCGTGTTCAGATAATAATTCCCGGTACTGTACAGACGTTCCTGAAACGCCGGCTCTTTTTCCTGATAAGCCCTTATGGTTTCCAGGGACTGTACCGCTATGGAAGGATTCAGATAATCCCACAGGAACTGTATTTCCAGCCCATCTGCCCGGAAAGGCTTACGAATCAACTGGTCTTCATGTATCGTCGGGTCTACAAAGGCTGTCACATCATCCACACCCAGATATACGGTCTTAACCTTTACCCCCGCTTCCAGAAAAGCTTTCAGGTTCTCGTAATGTTCTGCCGGAAGCCCCTCCGAATAATACATATTATAACAGGTATCGCTGATTTTTGCCGCATCCAGGGAACCCACCCTGGAATTTCCGAAAATAAACGTGTCGTACTTTTCCGGATTATGAAGTACATATTGGGTTTTTACATAGTTTTTATTAGGTTCTACTCCATTGTCCCTGGCATTCTTCCAGTGAAAAACATTATAGGGGTCAATACTTATGGAAACGGCACCCGAAAACAGGGCGCACAGCAGACCTAACAGGAGTAATTTCCATGCTAATTTTCTCCTCATACCATCCTCATTTCTAAAATCCTGCGTAAATAAAGCTCTGCCCGGATATACTCAAAGACAATAATATCATACCGCAGATTACCAGATAGCAGACCCAGCTGATTCCTGCCGGTCTTTCCGTTATCCAGTCAAATACATCTATCTTTCTGTTTTGCATCAGTTCCACAATGATAAGAATCAGAAAAGCAATCGTCAGCAACAGAAGATTCGTTGCTCCCAGATCTCCTCTTACCTGACTGAACCCACGTCTGGAAAAGTTGGTTACCCCGGCTTTCAATACTGCGAAGACTTCTTTCATATCGGCTGCCCGGAAACAGATAAGACCGATACTGAACAGCACAAAAGTCCGCAGTCTCTGAAAGGCAATCCACAACGGATTTTTCACATGGATATGTAATTTCTTTACCAGCTTCTGCAACGACTTACTGCACATATTACCGGTAATAATAATCAGCCAGAACCAGAGTCCTTCCCCGATAATAAATTTCCAGCCGCTTCCATGCCATAATCCCATGGCAAGCCACAGAATCAGCATGCCCAGATAAGTTGGTATCCGTTTGCCCCACTTCTTGCCAAATTTCTTTCTGGTATGCTCTCCTAACTTAACCCAGGTATCTGATTTTAATACCGGGTCCATGATATAGTCCTTCAGCCAGGTTCCCAGCGTAATATGCCATCTTTGCCAGAATTCCTGAATCGTAACGGCAAAAAAAGGATTCCGGAAGTTCTCCGGCAGCCGGATTCCAAAACATTCGGAAGTTCCCAGCACAATATCCATACAGCCGGAAAAGTCCGTATAAAGCTGCAGGGCAAAGCAAAAGATACCAGCCCAGATAAGCAAAGGATGGTAAGACGCATAGTTACTGTAAACCGAATTTACCACTAACGCCAGACGGTCTGCAATTACCATCTTTTTAAACATGCCCCATGCCATTCGTTTCAGTCCATGGGTTACCTGCTGGTACTGGAAAGGATGCTCCGCATACAGGCTTTCCTGTATCTGCTTATAACGGCTGACAGGTCCCGAAGTCATCTGTGGGAAATAGCCTGCAAACAGTGCAAACCGGAAGAAGTCCTTCTGCACGATTCCCACCCGCCAGTAACAGTCTAACAGATAGCCTGCCAGCTGCAGGGTATAATAACTGATACCAAGGGAAGCCGTCAGCTGCAGCGAAGTTCCCACTGCCTCTTTCCCTGCCAGTGCCCGTATGCTGTTCACGTTCCAGAGAAGGAAACCATAATATTTCAGTAAAACCAACAGTCCAAAGTTCAAACACAGGACTGCTGTCAGCACCCGTTTTGCCTTCTTCTGTTCGGTTGTTTTCTCAATCACCAGTGCTCCATAATACACACTGACAGTAGATGCCAGCAGATACAGTATCGTATACCACTGCGCCGACAGCCCATAGAAAAGCAGACTGACTATCAGTAAATAACCGGTCTGCCATTTTGGTTTGATGGCATAATAAAACAGCAGGGCAACTGCCAGAAATGCCAGATAGCCAAAAGATGTAATTGCCATATCAGACTGCCTCCTGTTCTTGTTGTCCGGTCCATGCTCCGTCTTTCCGGGGTTCCAGCGTCACCCACAGCAGAAGCGGGATCGCCACGAAGATCCCATACGTGTAGCGAAATTCAGCGTACACCGGCGTTGCCAGCAAAAGCGATACAAACAGCATCGCAAACGGCAGATACGGCAGCACGCTTTTTCCCGCATACAGCGCATAAGCCATGCAGAGAAGAAGAAGCCAGGTCGTCAGCCCCAGGCTCCATACCTTGGGGAATGCGTCCTGAAACCGCATCAGGAAATCGCTCTCCCATAAGCTGAAGTCATAGGAAAAAGCCTTGCGCTGAACCGTCAGTCCAAACGGATTCTCAGCCATCCGGTACTGCTCATAGAGCGGGGTGTCCACGTGAAATCCCCAGTAACCATAGGTCTGCCTGATCTCCGCCTCCAGGTATTGCGCCGGATTATGCAGACCGATCTCCAGCCACATCTTCAGGAATCTTCCCTTGTCATCCGCGATCACCTGCTGATTTCCCTGCTCCCGGATGTGATTCTTCACCAGATCAAAAAAAGAAGCGTTATAGTATTCCTCCAGCCCTTCTAACGGCACGATCTCCGCGAGGTACTCTGTCTGCTCCTGCGTAAGCGTTCCCCCGTTTACATAGGCGCTGAGCATCTGCTGCACCGGCATGGTCAGCCCTTCGATCACATCCGGCTGCTGTACCGCAAGCGCCCGCAGCAGCGGTCCCTGATACACAAGATAGCACGCCAGCACCAGAACGCAGCAGGTCACGATCCTTTTCTGCTTTTTCCGCAAAAAGCCGGCGATCACCAGCCCTGCCGCCGTCCCGGCAAAGACCAGGATCCCGTTGCTGCGCAGCATACAAACCAGAAGCCCCGTGACCGCGATTCCAAGGCAGCTCTCTTTTCCCGTGCTGTACCGGTATACATACCGCGCAAACAGCAAGAGCATCCCGGCAAACAGCGTATCCTTTCCCATGCCGATCGCGTACACTCCGTTGACCGGAAGCACCGCATAGAAAAGCAGCGCTGCCACAAGCCATATATTATGCACATTTTTCTTGTAAAGATCGTACACGATCAGCGCATACACCAGGGCCATGAACACCATCTGGGCGAAGATGTAGAGAGCAACGCCTCCCTCGACTGTCCCGGACACGCTCTGACCTATGGTAAAAAACAGTTTGATCAACATGGTATGTAAAAACGGATGATGGTTGGAAAGCGGCTTCATCCCGCATATCTGCTCCAGCTGCCAGACGGAATCGTTGCTCACCCATCCGGGATACTCCGTCAGAAAATAGGGCAGCCAGCACAGCAGGCACACGATCGCCAGAACAAGGTACGTCCGCCCGTCAAAGAAGCGTCGTTCCCGCTCTTCCACCGGAAGCTCTCTGGTCTTTCTGCGATCCAGCACGAGAAAGAGAACGGTCAGTACGGCATATGCCGCCAAAGCCGTTCCCAGCATCTCCAGCACCAGCAGCCAGACCGGATTGTCCAGCAGCTTTCTCCAGCGTTCCGGCTCTCCCAGCATGATAAAAAGAGTGTATACAAGGGAAAATACCGCCTTCACGGTTATCTGCCGTTTTGTCCCGATCCACTTTCTGCACGTTTTCTCTTTTCTCTTATCCTGCGTATTTTCCATCCTTACTCCGCCCATTCCCGGATTTTCTGTATATAGTCGTCTTTTGAGTACATAGCCGCTCTCTCAAGCGATCTGCGGCGGTATTGCTCCATCTGCTTCTCATCCTGCAAAAGCCGGATCACCTGCTCCGCCACCTGCTTTTCCTCCTCCGAAATGTCCTCCGGATCCAGATTCTGCTCCGCGCTCATGTTCGGCACCAGAATTCCGTACCGGTCCTGCAGGATCTCTTTCGGTCCCGTCATGCAGTCCGTGGCGACCACCGGTATTCCCAGTGCCATCGCCTCCACAAGGGCATTGGGGAAGCCCTCGTAATAGGACGTAAGCATATACAGGGTGCTCTGCTTCAGGTAGGGATAGGGATTTTTCTTCAATCCCGCAAAGTACACCTCATCTCCGATCCCCAGCCGGTAGGCAAGCTCGCGGTATTCGTCGAACTCCCCCTTGCCGATGATCATCAGTCTGGTGTCCTGCAGCTCTTCGTGAACCAGCTTAAAGATCTTGAGCAGATGCCAGAATCCCTTCACGACGTCCTCGCGCCCCATCGAAGTGATGATCCGCTCCCCGTCCCACGGGATCTCTGCCTTTTCCTGCTCTGCCAGCGCCGATACCTCCGCAATGTCAAACGGATTGTGCAGCGTACAGGCGTGTCTGCACCCATACTTCTCCGTCACTTCCTGGCAGATCGTCTCCGAGCAGCAGATCAGTCTGTCCGAAAACCGCGCAAAAAGCCGGATCTGTCTAGCATTGCCCATATCCATATAGCTGCGGATCCCCAGCCAGTTCTGTGCCGCCCGGTGTCCGCCCTTTCCCGAGAAAATGTTGGCGAGATTCGCCGTCGGTCCAAAGCTGTAGGCAATGTCGATCTTCTTTTCCTTTTTCAGCCGGTGCAGCCGTATTCCCCGTTTCAGGACATTGATGATCTTTCCGGCCGTTCCCTCCCGGCTCGGCAGATGCAGATCCATCACCGGGATGCCTTTAATATCGTACGCAATGTTGCGCGAATCAAAAATAGCGATCTGTACATCAAAATAGGGCTGCAGCAGCCTTGCGGTCGCGGCACAGACCTTTTCGAGTCCTCCCTGATGCAGGGACGGCACGATCAGTAACATTTTTTTCATAATCTGGAAATATCTCCGTTCTCATAGAAATTGCGGTAGCCTTCCGCCTGTAAGGTCACATCGAAGCCTGCCTCCTGCATGATCTGACAGGTGCTGTGCCTCTGATAATCAGCCCGTCTGAGGATTTCCTGCGCCCAGCTCTCTGCCGGACTGTGGATATCGAGATAATGCACGTTCTCCGTCGCCTGCGCTTCCCTGGTGACGGTGTCGGATACGAAGCACAGCAATCCTGCCGCCTGCGCCTCCACCAGCACGCCCGGCAGTCCCTCAAAGAAGGACGGCAGAAGAAAGATATCAAACGCCTGATAAAATTTCCACGGCTCTCTCTGATTGCCGACGAAAAGCACCTTATCGCTTATCCCAAGCGCGCTGCACTTTTCCTCCATGGCTGCCCGGTCCGGTCCATCGCCTACCAGGATCAGCACTGCATCTTCGCGCCGGCGGCAGACCTGTGCGAACACCTCAATCAGAAACGGATGGTTCTTCTGGTAGTTGAAGCGCCCTACGTGTCCAAGCACCAGCTTATCCTCCACTCCGTACTCCTGCCGCATCTGCTCTCTGACCGCCGGATCGTACTCAAATTTCCGGACGTCGATCGCATTGTGGATGATCCGCACTCTCTTCTCATCCATCGCCCGCCTGCCAAAGACGTCCTCCCCTGCAAGTGCAGAGCAGGCAAACAGATAATCTGCCTTGTCCGCAAGATTTCGCCGGAAGAAGCGGGTAGCAAGTCCCTTCAGTCCCTTCTCGACTCCCGCATTTCTGGAATGGGCGACCGTGACGGGCACGCCGCACTTCTTCGCAATGGGAAGATAGATCCCGGCAGTGCTTGTCATATGTCCCTGCACCACCCGGAATTCGTGATGCTCCCGGAAGAAACGGGTGATCGCTCTTCGATAGGTAAAATAGTTATACACCTTAAACTTGGGGAGCGCATAGATCTTCCCCCCAAGCTGTCTGATCTCTTCGTCAAAAAATTCCGGCTCCCGCAGACTGGGATCGTCCCCTGCTTTTCGGATCCTGCTGCTGTGTACCAGAAAGTCAAACTGGATCTTTTCCCGGTCCATCTGCCGGTACAGATCCATGATACGGCTCTCCGCGCCGCCCGGCCCGACTCCGCCGAGCACATGCAGCACTCTGATTGGCTCTGACCTGTCCATCTGTCTTTCCTTTCCGCACCTGTCGCGTTGCTCAGACAAGCACCTCTCCCACCTGGATCTCTCCTGCACACTCATAGCGGTCGATCAGGAGTGAGCCGTCCACTGTCCGGACAATGGGCTTTCCGTCAAAAATATCAATGACTTCTCCGGGCGCATACGCCGAGAAATCGATCATCTCGTCAAAGGGATGCGCCTCCCACACCGTCACCTTTTCCTCTCCCAGCATGGCAAAAGCTCCCGGGAAAGGCGCCGCCACGCCGCGGATCAGGTTGTATATCTCCCGCGTCCTCGCATGGAAATCGATCTTGCCGTCCACCGCCGTCCGCTTATTGTACCAGGAATCAAAGTCCTTCGAATCCGTTCTTATCTCGATCCGGTCCTCCTGATAGGCTTTCAGAAGCCTGCGGATCAGATTTTTGGAACAGATCATGTTCTTATACTGCGCTGTGCGGATATCGTCATGCGGCGTGATGGAAAACATCTCCGTGGCAAACACATTCGGACTGTCTGCCTTCTCGTCGTAGCGGAACAGGTTCAGATTGAACCGGGTGTCCCCGAGGATAATCGACCAGTTGAGCGGAGATCTGCCTCTTCCAAAAGGAAGATAGCCGCAGTTCCCATGAAAACCGAACACGCCGTACCGGAAGCAGTCAAGCACCGATCCCGGCATCAGCCTCTGCCATCCCATCGAGATCCCGATATCAAATTCGTTCTCATGCAGAAAGGTCTGCGTCTTTTCATCCGTGAGGAAATAGCTGTCCGCCTCATGCACCGGAATCCCGTATTTCTCTGTCAGAAAGGACAGTCCCTTATAGCCGGACACCTGATTTTTCTTCGTCACCTCCGGGCTGATCGTGATGACCAGATCCACCGGACAGATCTGCTCCTGAATGAAGCTGACAATATTCTCCGAGGTATCCTTTACGCCAAATACCACAACCTTATATCTCATAGCCGTCTCCTTTGTCTGATTCTCCCCGCTCCGGGGTTATGCCGCAGCTTTCTCTCACCGCAGGTAATGCTCATACAGATAGTCCTGCATATTCCTGTATTCCTGCGCCCGCTGATAATTTTCCAGGATAGCCGGAAGCATCTCTTCATAGCGCTTCTGCGTGCACTCCTTCACCAGCCCTGCCGCCAGATCCCGATCCGGTTTTTCGAGAAGGATCATCCCTTCCGTGTTAAAAAACTCCGAGATCTTTCTCGCGCCCAGATAGACCGGAACCGTCTGCGCCGCCAGGCAGCTTGTCAGCCGCTCTGAAAAATAGTAATCGGAAATATCGTTCTCAATGATAAAGGCAAACCGATAGCGGTCGAGCGTTTCGTCCACGCTCTGCACGTAAGCGCCGCCGTCAAATTTTCCGTAGGTGTCCGCAAGCTGCTCTCTCTTGCACCTTCTCGCCAGCTCCAGCCGGAACCGGTGCAGTTCGCACATCACCTTATCGGAGGAAAGGATCGAAAGATCCCTGTCCTTATGCTGCCAAAGATCCTCCTTCATCTTCTGGTTCCAGATCCCTGCCGCCACCGGATAAAATCTGGCATTCTCTACCTCATTCAGGATCTTCTCATCGTAGGTGAAGATATAGCGGAACTCCTTCTCCAGCCCTCTGTGCCTGTGAAACACCTCATAGTCTTTGGGAACGATCACTCTCGACTCGGTCAGCATCCCATACTTCACCACTGGATTGCCAAACGTATGTGGCATCGCCTCCGGACCGTAAAAATGCGTGTCCAGGCCATAGTTATATCTGTCCCAGAAAAAATACTTCCCTTCATGCCCAAAAGGGGCATGCTGACTGTGCCTGTTTTTGATAAAATAGGTTTCCAGCAGCTGCCCCTCGGCATTATATATTTTGGGCATCGTATTGGTGATCGGATGCTCCTTCGCAATCTGTATGCGATAATTAAACAATTTCCATTCCATGCTCTCTCATACCTATGTCCGTTTTCGTCAGCGTCTCCCGCTCTGTGTCAGGCAAGATATTCCTTGTACCAGTCGATCGCCAGCGCGATCCCTCTGGCAAAATCATACTCCGGATCGTATCCGAGAAGCTCCCGCGCCTTGCTGATATCCGCGTTGGAATCCCGCACATCGCCCTTGCGCTCCGGCCCAAAGTTCGGCTCCACATCCTTGCCGAGCGCCTTGCAGAGATCGTAATAGATATCGATCAGGTACAGTCTTCCGCCCGCGCCGATGTTGAACGCCTGTCCGGCTGCCTCACTGGAGGCATGGCAGGCTCTGAGGTTTCCTTCGATCACGTTGTCGATATAGGTAAAATCTCTGGACTGTCTGCCGTCCCCGTTGATCGTCGGCACTTCTCCGTGGAGAAGCTGCTTGATAAACTTGGGGATCACGGCGGCATACATGCCGTTCGGATCCTGTCTGCGCCCGAACACATTAAAGTAACGCAGTCCGTAAGTATCCAGACCGTAAAGCTCCTTGTACAGTCTGCCGTACTCCTCATCCACCTTTTTGGTCAGCGCATACGGAGAGATCACGGCTCCCTCCTGTCCTTCCTTTTTCGGAAGCGTCGCGGTGTTTCCATACACGGAAGAGCTGGAAGCATAGACGAATTTCTTTACCCCGTTCACACGGGACGCCTCCATCATATTCAGGGTTCCCCGGATATTGATCTCCTCGTACAGAAGCGGCATCTCAATACTCCTCGGCACGCTTCCCCACGCCGCCTGGTTCAGCACGTAATCGACCCCCTTGGTCGCTTCCATGCAGGTTTCCAGCTCCCGGATATCGCCCTTGATAAACGTAAAATTCGGATGCTCTACAAGCTGTTCAATATTTTCGTATTTTCCCGTAGACAGATTGTCCAGGCATCGTACGGTATAGCCCATATTGATCAGCGCCTCGCAGATATTGGATCCGATAAAGCCGGCTCCTCCGCCTACCAGAAATACGCTTTCTTTGTCAAATTTCACATCTTGATAGCTCATCTTACTCTCTGTTCTCCATTTCCCTTTTCTTATTGTGCAGACGGGATCTCCACTCTTTTGCAAACGCTGTCCCGAGAAGGAAAAGCGCGATATAAAAGGGCGCAAACCCATAGATCATATAGCGCGACAGGCACATGATCGTCAGGGACGCCGCGCAGACGTTGCCCACAATGAACAAAAGCGCCACGCTCATCAGGATCGCCGCATCCCGCGCTCTTTTCTGCCTGTAGCCCCAGACCGTCAAAAGGACTGCTGCCGCATACAACACCAGCGCCAGCCAGTTGATGACCGGATGCACCACCGCAATGCTCCTCACAAAGCCGTAGGTGCAAAGCAGGATATAATCGTAAAGCCACTGTCCGAAGCACACAGGAAGAAGCGCCTTCAGCATAGTTCCCGCCATCGCATCCGACATGCTGCTCTGCTGATAATAATCGACCTTTCCCAGACCAAAATAGTACGCGGAAAGATTCGCCTCCAGGATCTCAAATTTCAGGGCGTCGTGGCAGTTTTCCAGATGTTCTGCCCGCTCTGCGAAGGAATCGCCCCCGTACCTGTAATTTGCCCCGATCTGGTCTGCCTGTTCATAGAAGGCGTCAAAAAACTGCCTCTCCAGGCTTCCCTCTGCAAACACCTGCCCATCCTCCGGATCACAGGCGTAAATAACATTGGTGAGCGTATTCACCTTCCCGTAAGTATTTCCCATAAAATACCCCGTGACGCCGTAATTGTAAATATGCGTCGTAAGGCTCCGTGCGCCGAACAGCAGGACCACCGCCACTGCCGACCAGAGGATTCTCCGGAAACGCTTCTGTAAGACCGACCGGACCACCTGCACGATCAGCCACATCAGAACAGTCACCATCATCTGGCTTCTCGTCAGCGAAAGCAGCAATGAGAGCAGCAGACTGACCATCCCGGCGCTGCGGCTGTCCTCGTAGATCATCCGCAGAAGGAACAGCAGATACAGTTCAAAAAGCGGAATACAGAGCGCCTCACTCATCACGGAGTTTTCCAGAAAAATGCCAAGCGCCGACACATATTTCGTCATCAGATGCGGGGCAAGCTGCACCGCCACAATGACCAGTTCCTTCCAGACGGGCAGTCCGAACTTTTTCCGGAGATACTCGGACAGCGCATAGATGCTGTATGCCGTCAGCACATTCTGCACGACGGCGGCCGCCGCCAGCGCTCCATCCTTCGCAAACAGCCTGAAAAACGCCAGAAACAACGGATAGAGCGGCTCTCTGTGTATGTGCATCGAAATATACTGTTCTGAGTCATTGTATACGCCCACGCCAAAGCGCAGGAACATTCCCAGAAAGAAAGAAAGCAGTCCGGCTAACAGATATAGGGAACGCTTTTTGGTCACACTTACAGTCTCCAATACAGATAATCCTCTGTCTGATATTCTTTTCTGTCCAGAAGTCCCTTGATATCAAGAAGAACCTTCTGGCTGTGTTTCGGGTTATAGAACGCGCTGATGTCGTCCTTGCTGAGAGAAAGGAACTGATCGTGCGCAACGGCTATGATCACCGCATCAACATCCTTGATGTCCTCCATGCGGTCAAACGTGATCCCGTACAGTCTCTTTGCCTCATCCGCATCTGCCGCCGGATCGACCACCATCGGCTCAATGCCGTATTCTCCCAGCTCTCTGTAAATATCGATCACCTTCGTATTTCTGGTATCCGGGCAGTTCTCCTTGAAGGTGAAGCCCAGGATCGCGATCTTTGCATTCTTCACCGGGATATCCGCCTTGATCAGATCCTTCACAAGGCTCTCCGCAACATATTTTCCCATATCGTCGTTGATCCGTCGTCCAGACAGGATGATCTGGGAATGATAGCCGAGCTGCTCTGCCTTGTAGGTCAGATAATACGGATCCACACCGATACAGTGGCCGCCTACCAGACCCGGCATGAATTTCAGGAAGTTCCACTTGGTTCCTGCCGCCTCCAGCACGGATTTGGTGTCGATCCCCATCCGGTGGAAGATCATGGAAAGCTCGTTCATAAAGGCAATGTTGATATCTCTCTGGCTGTTCTCAATAACCTTCGCAGCCTCTGCAACCTTGATGGACTCCGCGCGGTACACACCGGCGTCTACGACCAGCTCATAGACCTTTGCCACCGTGTCCAGCGTCTCTTCATCCATACCGGACACAATCTTGGTGATCGTTTCCAGTCTATGTACCTTGTCGCCGGGGTTGATTCTCTCCGGAGAATAGCCGATCTTGAAATCCACGCCGCACTTGAGTCCGGATTCTTTCTCAAGGATCGGCACGCAGATGTCCTCCGTAACGCCCGGATACACTGTGGACTCGAACACGACAACGGATCCCTTCGTGAGGTTCTGTCCCAGGATACGGCTTGCTCCCTCTACCGGGGTCAGATCCGGCGTATGGTCGTCATTGACCGGCGTCGGAACCGCTACGATATGGAACTTTGCCTCTCTCAGTTTCGAGGCGTCTGCCGTAAATTCCACCTTGGTATCCCGGATGACATCGTTGCCCACCTCGTTGGTCGGGTCGATACCGTTCTTGTAAAGCTCGATCTTCTTCTCGTTCAGGTCAAAGCCTACCACCTTGATCTTTCTGGCAAATGCCACTGCGATCGGCATACCTACATAGCCCAGACCTACCAGCGATAATTTCTCTTCTCCGCTTAAAATCTTCTCATATAAACCCACGTTTCCTTCCATCCTTTCCTTTTCCATAATTATTCAGACAATCGTAAAACTCTTATATTATCTTATGTACTTCATCCATATATTCGCCCGTGACCAGATGTCTGTCAAATTCCTTCTCCATCTTCTCGCGTGCTTTCTGTCCCATTATAGCACGACTCTCCGGGGAAAGTGCAAGAAACTTCTCCATCGCGTCCACAAGTTCTCCCGCGTTGCCAGGAGTAAAGCCAAAACCGGTCACTCCGTCTTCGAACGCTTCCCTGCACCCGCTGATGTTGGAGGCGATCACCGGACGCCCTGTCGCCGCCGCCTCGATCAGCGCGTTCGACATTCCTTCATGGAAGGATGCAATGACAACAGCGCTCGCAGCCGCCAGATATGGGTGTACCTCCGTGTGGAATCCAAGCTGATGGATCACGCCCTCCTTTTCCAGTCCATCCAGCATTTCCTGATAGTCCTCATCGCAATATCCGAGGATATCGAAATGAACCGTCTCGCTGTGCAGTCTTTTGGCAGCCTCCACAAACTCCAGGATGCCCCGCTCCTTCATCACACGGCCGACAAACAGGAAATGTGTCTCTTCGGTATCCGGAAACGGTTCAAACCGGTGCCGTTCCAGATTGACTCCGGAGCCCGGAACCATTCTCTCTTTTCTTCCGCGGATCCCAAATCTCTCAAAGATTCCCCTGTTTTCCTCATTCTGGAAAAAGACGCAGGAAGCCTTGCGCAGCCCCGCGCGGTACATCGCAACGATCAGCTTCAGGAACAGCCCGGTCCGGTCGAACGCACCGCCCAGTCCCGTAATGGTCGCAAAGTACGGAATCTTTTTTCTGCCCGCTGCAAAGCCTCCGTAGATATTCGGCTTGATCGTGTAGGTGACAACGAGACCCGGTCTGATCTCCTTCATCAGCCTGCCGTAAGTGCGGTACAGCTTCAGATCCTCAACCGGATTGATCCCGCGCCGGTTGATCGGCGTTGTGATGATCCGGCAGCCTTCCGCCTCCAGCTCCTTCTTTTTGACGTCGTCCGGCATACTGATATACACCTCGTATTCCGCCGTCAGCGCCTGTATAAACTCGTTTCGAAAGTCGTACAGACCTCCGGACGAATTGGTAAGAACCAACACTCTCTTCATGCTTTCCTCCACCCCGGATCCTCCTAGGGTACGATCTGCGTTCCGCTCATATCGCGGATGGCGATCTCGTTGTATTTCATCATGCAGATATTCTCCGCATACGCTCCGATCGTAACCGGATTCTCTCTGCCCATCAGATTATTGATCACAGCCTTCGGCATATTTACGCCGCAGGCATAGGCATGCGGATATCCCCCGCCAAACCGGGGATTGACCTCGGACAGATAATAGGTCCCGTCTATCTCAAAGATATCGATATCGATCATCCCGCGAAAGCCGCACTGCTCTGCAAAATTTTTCAGAAGCTCAAAAAGCCGCTCATCCTTGAAGGACACCGACTTGTCCGTCTCTCCTGCCCGCATCTTGATCTTCTTTTTCACAAAAAGATCCGTACACTTTCCGGACAGCATATCGACATAAAGGTCAGCTCCGTACTCCTGTCCGTCCATAAACTGCTGGATCATAAGGTCGTCGTACAGGTCAAACAGCACATTCAGCTCCTTGTCGCTTCCAACCTTGTTGATATGGATACTGGCGCTTCCACAGACCGGCTTGACGAACACCGGGTAGTCGATCTCGCCCTGCCGCCTTGCCTGCTGAAAAGATTCAATATCCTGATAGCATTTCCCTGTCGGGATCCCCATCTTCTCAAGAAGCCGGAACATCTTATATTTGTCAAAACAGGTTTCCACCAGCTCATAATCGGAGACGATCGGCGTCGTTCCGATCTCCAGGAAACGTGCTCTCTCCTTTGCCAGAAGACTCAGCTCCGGGTCGATCAGCGAAAACACGCCCGTGATCTGCTCCTTTTTGCAGATCTCCAGGATCCGCTCCACATACCCCGGCTCTGTGATGCGCGGCACCAGATAGAAGCCGTCCGCGTCATAGACCGCCGGCGCAAGATTGCTGCAATCCGTCGCAATGACCTTTCCAATGCCTTCCATCTCTTTCCTAAAATACTGCACCACCTTGTCGCGCGTCCCCGCGCTCAAGATCAGGATGTTTCCCTTATCCTGCATGTCCTGTCTCCTCCAGTCTCTTCCTTCGGATCTCTGCAAAATTTCCCTCTACCGCGTTGGTGTCCTCCGCAACTTCCTCCGAATGTCCAAGCACAGTCTTTATTGTCAGTAAAAGCACTTTCACATCCATTTTGAAGGATAGGTTCTCTACATATTCTACGTCCTTTTGCAGACGTTTATCCCAATCCAGGAAATTCCGTCCGCTGACCTGCGCAAGCCCTGTCAGCCCCGGTCTTACGCTGTGTCTTTTCTTCTCCCTCTCCGTATAGTACGGAAGGTAGGACACCAGCAGCGGTCTTGGTCCGATTAGGCTCATATCGCCTTTCAGGATATTGAAAAGCTCCGGCAGCTCGTCCAGGCTGGTCGCGCGCAGAAATTTTCCAAACTTTGTAAGCCGCACCGCGTCCGGCAGAAGCTCGCCGTCTGCCCCTCTCTCGTCCGTCATGGTGCGGAATTTACACAATGTGAAGATCTTCTCATTTTTTCCCGGTCTTTCCTGTCTGAAAAGGACCGGGCTGCCCAGCTTTACCCGCACCAGAACCGCGAGCACCAGAAGCACCGGGCTCAGCACAACGATCGCACAAAACGATAATAGAAGATCCAGACCTCTTTTTATCCCATTTTTATACATCGAACTCCTCTTTCCCGCAGCCGCCTTTGTGTCGTCTTACTTTGTAAAGCATCCTCTCACGATCCCGATGATCCGCTCCATATCCTGCGGCGTGTTCTTGATGTCGCTCGGCAGGCACATTCCTCTGTCAAAGATCTCTTCTCCTACGCTGCTTCCATCCTCCCGGTGCGGCAGGAAATCATATCCTGCAAACACCGGCTGGAGGTGCATCGGCTTCCAGATCGGTCTGCTCTCGATGTTTTCCGCGGCAAGCGCGTCCATCACCATATCCGGCGTCACCGGACTTTCTTTGGCGATCGTCATACAGGAGAGCCAGTTGTTGGCGTCCCCGTCCGGATTCATAGGATTCATGGTGATCTCCGGGATATCTGCAAACGCTTCCGTGTACTGTCTGTAAATCGCTTTCTTGGCCGCCTTGTGCTCCTCCATATGCAGGAGCTGTCCCCGTCCAATGCCGGCTGTGATATTGCTCATGCGATAGTTATAGCCGATCTGGGAATGTTGATAATATCTTGCGGGGTCTCTCGCCTGTGTCGCAAGGAACGTCGCCCGCTTTGTCGCCTCCTCGTCCGCCGAAACCAGCATACCGCCGCCGGAGGTCGTGATGATCTTATTTCCATTGAACGAATAGATCCCGTATTTTCCAAAGGTTCCCGTGAATTTGCCCTTGTAGGTGCTTCCCAGCGATTCCGCTGCATCCTCGATCAGCGGAACCTTATGTTCCTCACAGATTGCCATGATCTCGTCCAGCTTGGCAGGTGTTCCGTACAGATGCACACAGATCACCGCCTTGGGGGCCGGATATTTTTCAAACGCTCTTCTCAGGGCAGCCGGCGACATATCCCAGGTATCCGGCTCCGCGTCGATGAACACGGGCGTTGCCTTTTCATATACGATCGGATTGCAGGATGCGGAAAAGGTCAGGTCGGACACGAACACCACATCCCCCTGCTGGATATCCAGCAGTTTCAGTGAAAGGTGTACCGCCGCGGTTCCCGCGCTCAGCGCAGCCGCATGGCCACAGCCCGTATAAGCCGCCATCTCCTTCTCAAACGCGTCCACGTTCGGACCGAGCGGTGCTACCCAGTTTGTGTCAAACGCTTCCTGAATAAATTGCTGCTCCTCGCCGTGCATGGTGGGTGATGCGAGATAGATCCTTTTGTTCTCCATGGTAATCTCTTTCCTCCCTAATTTTCCTTCTGATAATGGTAGGTCGGCACGATCTTGCGGATCAGCGGCCGGATATCCGAGCTTTCGATCTGGCACTCATCCTTCAGCTCCTTGAGCTGTGCAAAGAACTCCTGCTCGTCCAGTTCGATCGGTCTGCCGATATGGATCAGCTTATTTGCCGTGTCCTTCATTCCCTCTTCGTCCATCAAAAGCTCCTCGTAGAGCTTCTCGCCCGGACGAAGTCCTGTAAACTCTATTTTGATATCCTCTCCTACCCGGTATCCGGACAGTTTGATGAGGTTCTCTGCCAGCGTCAGTATCTTCACCGGCTCTCCCATGTCCAGGACGAAGATCTCTCCTCCCTTGGCATAGGCGCCCGCCTGCAATACCAGGGAAACCGCCTCCGGTATGGTCATAAAATAGCGGATGATATCCGGGTGCGTCACCGTGACCGGTCCGCCCGCCGCGATCTGCTTGCGGAACAGCGGTATCACGCTTCCGTTGCTTCCCAGCACATTTCCAAACCGCACCGCTACAAACTCCGTATCGTAATGCTTGTCAAAGGTCTGAATGATCATCTCACAGATCCGTTTGCTGGCTCCCATGATGTTGGTCGGGTTGACCGCCTTGTCTGTCGAGATCATCACGAACCGGCGCACCCCGCTCATCGCAGCCGCCTGTGCGGTCTTGAACGTGCCGAACACGTTATTTTTGATCGCCTCTGTCGGACTGTCCTCCATCAGCGGCACATGCTTGTGTGCGGCCGCATGGTAGACGATATCCGGGCGATAGGTCGAAAATATATAATTCATCCGGTTGGTGTTTCGCACGGATGCGATCAGGACCACCAGATCCAGCTCCGGGAATTTCTTTTTCAATTCCTGCTGGATGTCGTACACGCTGTTTTCATAGATATCCAGGATCACAAGCTGCTTGGGGCGATGTCCCGCGATCTGTCTGCAAAGCTCGCTTCCGATGGAGCCTCCTCCTCCGGTCACCAGCACCACCTTGCCCTGCACATATCCCAGAATGGAATCCATATCCACGCTGATCGGCTCTCTGCCCAGCAGATCCTCGACCTCCACGTCGCGGAGCTTGCTGACGTTGACTTCCCCGTTCACAAGCTGGTACATTCCCGGCAGGGAACGCAGCTTACAGTTCGTATCCTTACAGATTTCCAGGATCTTCTTGATCTCCGAACGGCTTGCCGAGGGCATGGCGACGATGATCTCGTCCACCTCGTACAGATCGGCGCACTCGACGATCTTGTCCCTGCCGCCGACTACCTTGATCCCCTGGATATATCTTCCCCACTTTCCCTTGTCGTCGTCGATGATACACTTGATGACCATGGTGGAGAAATTGCTGTTCACGATCTCTTTGATGATCAGGTTCGCCGCTTCCCCGGCGCCGATCACCATGACAGAGATCCGGTTCTTCTTGTTCTGCTGCTTGTGCTTGAGGCTGCGGAAGAAACGGTAAGAAAACCGGCTTGCAAAAATGCAGGTCACCAGCACAAACATATACAACAGGTAATAGCTCTTGGGTACCGCCTGCCGGTTGCCGATCCGGAAAAACTGCATCCCGATCCCGTTCAAAAGGGTGGAGACGACGCACGCCATCACAATGTTCTGCAATTCCGTCTCTCCTGCATACGCCCAGAGACTGCTGTACAGCCGAAAGCCATAAAAGACCGCCAGCGCCAGCAGGATGTTGATCGGCATAAACAGCTCGATCGGGCGCATGAAATGATCCGGTATCCCCTCAAAATGGAGATCGTACCTGATCAGGATCGCCAGATAACTCGCCAGCACGACGCTGATCACATCATAAATGATCAGGCAGGTTCTTCTATAAAATAATTTGACATTAAACGTTGATCTGATCTTCTTCATGTTCTGTTCCTCATGCCTCTTTTCTGCAGTCGAAAAGAAGCGGCGCCATGGTCATAAGAAGGATGCAGGCGATCGGACAGCAGGGATGGAAGATCCACTCGGTCAGTCCTGCCACCGCAAACAGCGTGATCATGGCAAACGGCAGCGCCGCACACGCCACGCTCTCCTTCTTTCTATGATAGAAAACAGCCCCCTGTACAAAGGTTCCTGCCCCCAGGAGCAAAAAGACTGCCCCCACATAGATTCCGTGGTCATATGCCACCTGCAGATAAATATTGTGGGCATGCACGATAAAGTTGCCGTCCGGCTGCATGATGCCCATATCCTCATGTCCTACCGTGTTCAGGTTTTCATAGTAGGTCCTGAAAATCTCCATTCTTCCGTTCGCATAGGATTCCTGCTCCTGCGTTTCTTCCCCGGCTGCCGCCATATCCTGCGCCGATGCAAGCAGGATGCGCTCCGGCCGGAACCACTCGTCAAACAGCTGCTTTTCCCGGAATGCCCAGTTTCCCGCCCGGACGCACTTCTCCTCCGGGATGCCCAGAACCTTCATCTGGAATACCTGTACGAACCGTTCAAACGTAATATAGTAATAGGAGTCGACCACTCTTCCGTGAACGATCTCCGTCGGAAGCTCCTCGATCTCATGCAGCTCCGGCTTTGCCGCAACAGACGGCAGGATCCGCTGTGCCGTAAATACGATCGGAAAAGTCAGTACCACGGCAAGGATCATCGCCCCCGCCGCGCGCAGCATGCTGCTCCACCTCTTTTTCATGGAAAAACAGCACACCGGGATCACCAGCAGCGCCGTAAAGATCACCGCAAGATATCCCGTTCTCGACAGCGTCATCACCAGATACACACAGGATATGCCGAAAAGCAGCAGCTCCTTGTAATACGCCGCCAGCCTCGGACATCTCCGGTAGGCATCCAGCAGCTTCACAAGCGCCGCGCAGACTACCATGGCAAGGTAGACCGCCGATATCGTCACCGTATGGAAAATAAACGGATACCGGTAATACTGGAAAAACATATACGGTCTGTGCAGCAGGCAGTACACGGTCATCAGACCAAAATGCAGCAGCACGCCGTTACCTATATTCTGTAATAAATGGGATCTTTTATCCCATCCTGCCATTCGAAAATAAAACAGGGAAAACGCACACACCAGATAGATCGGCCAGCCGCGCGTATTCCGGTATAGTATGATCAGTACAAAGAACGCCGTCACAAGCGCGCCGTACCACAGCGACAGCCCGCGGATCTGCCTTCTTATGAACAGCAGCACCGTGTTGATCAGCACCATTCCTGCCAGGATCCCGACATACACAGTCAGCCGGATCACTTCGATCTCCAGCTCCTCCGGATCCTCCAGCGCAGAGACAGCCGTGCCATAATAACGATACCCGATCACGGCTGCGGCGATCAGATAGATCAGATTGTACAGCGTAAAAAGTTCCTTTTTCCGATAGGTGGCGATCACCGACAGGGCAAGGAACACCAGCACCTGTCTGTATGCCACGGAATGATGGATCTCATATAAGCCGTTCATATAATTGCAGCAGCCCCAGATCGCTCCGGCGATCATGGCAGACTGCAGATAATCCTGCCATTTGTCCTTGAGACAGTCCCAGACAGTCCTGGTCGTCGAGATCCCCGTCCTGTCATGGTACACAACATACAGAAGCACCAGCATGGCAAGCAGGATTCCCACCGCAAAGAACACGATCGACGCCTTCTCCTGTGTATACAGCTTTCCCGGCCACACTGTCAGGACGCCAAGCACGCCCGCAGCCACGACCAGAGGGCCAAAGACCTTATGGCACACCTGCTCCACCGTGACCAGACGGTTTTTCTCCGGTCTGCCGTCATAGTATCTCTTTATGATCCGGCTGAGAAGAACTCCGGCAAGCAGCAATCCGAGATCCCACGCAAGCGTCTTACCCTTGCGCAGCGGCACCTCGTAATCGTAGGCAGCGATCATATTGTGCTCGGTATCCTCCACATTTCCATAATAGAGCGTTCCGTTGTAAATGTTGCCGGAATCCGCCGTATTCTCATAGGCTACGCGAAACGGCTTATCGATCCCCTGGATCAGATAATAGTATTCACGACCCACTTCCGTATCGATGTTGACCTGCACCCTGCAATAGCCCGGAATCGCTTTCATATCCTCCGTGCTGATCACCTGCTGCATCACAATATTCATCGACGCGTCGTAAAGGACGAAGTTAAACTCCGCTCCCACTTCCCCGTCCGTAAAGTAGATCTCTATATCCTTGAGCCGGTCGTACTGGGCAATAAACATCTGCTTGACAACATAGTCTGTCGTGATGGCTTCCGATTCCGCCACCATCTGCTTATTTGTATCTGAAACTACCGTCTCATTTATGAGACGCAGCGGCCAGAGCGAAAGGATCACTCCGATGATCACGATCCAGAGAACGGTCATCACAGCCTGTTTTTTGTCTGTCACTCGATTCATTTTTCAGCCTTATCTATTTCATATGTCTTATTCATCCGCCCGCCGGGCAGATACCGTACAGATTAGTATACCATGCTTCTGCTGTTTTTACAACCAAACCGCTCTTCCTCGAACATAACCGCCACAAACAGCGGAAGCGCGTACCAGAAGATCAGCACATAGCGCGGCAGATAGGTCGGTCCCAGGATCACCGTCAGCCACATGAGCAGCACGAGCACATACGCCTGGAGAATATGATATTTCCTGCGGTACAGCGCATAGCTGAAGAAGAAGGCAAAGCACCAGAACAGGCATCCCGGCGAGTACAGCATCGACAGGACCGGGATCTTTTCCTGCTGGATCTCCAGCGAAAGCCGTCTGTACGCCTCGTCCAGCCAGGGGATCTTGCTCGCCCTCACGCCCGGCTCCTCAACCTCGTAACCGAAGTATGAGCAGTCCTTGTAGGTGAACGTGAACACGGAATTTCCGGCATACACGTTGATGACCGTGTCCGGATACCAGAACCCGTAGGAGGTCATCAGCCAGGCGTTCAGGTAAGAGAGAGGCTTGCGCATCCCGACACTGAGCCACAGCTTTGCGTACTGCGAGCGGTCCTTCTCGTACTCCTGATTGTTAAAAAAATACTTCACCGGATCGGACAGTCTAGGATTGTACCTCGCAAGCGCATCCTCCGGCAGGATCCGGAACAGGAGCGTCTTCTCTTCATCTGAAAAAGCCTCCGGCGTATATTTATAGGTTCTCGCAAGCTGCTGGATCGGCACCGTCAGGATTTCCTGATTCTCCCCTGCCTGCGCGTGCAGGCTCACGGTCAGCAGGGTATTTCCTGCCAGGAAGAGTGCAAACGCGCCGATGAGAAGCACCCCCAGCCTTTTCCTGTATTTTCTGTTCTCCTGCCTTTTCTGCATCAGCAAAAGGACCGGCACCATCACAAGAAAGGCGTACACCCCGTTCTTTCGCAGGAGCATCATCAGCGCCGCGCTGCACACCAGCGTGCACTGCCATCCCCGCGAGGCGAAAAAATTCTCTCCCGCACAGCCCATCTCAAGCAGCGAAATGACCAGCAAAAGCAGCGCGCCCGTAAACAGGGCATCCTTCGCAGAGCACAGGGTAAACATCACCACGACCGGAAAGACCGCGAAATAAATGACGGAAAGAACCCTCAGCCAGACGGATACGCCCTTTTTCTGGAGATATGCGATCATCCCCGTAAATACGCCTGCGATCACCGCCATCTGAAACAGCGTATAGCAGGCGATCCCCAGATTGTACGATCCCGTCACCTTGTGCACCGCACAGATGCTTCCTCCCAGCAGAAGCACATGGAGAAGCGGATGGTGCGTCGTAAAATTTCTGGACGCCACCTGCAGGTATTCCTCCTGCGCGTCGTAGACAAAAAAGCCCGGATAGACCGCCAGAAAGACCAGAAACCAGCAGAAAAACAACACCAGAAAGACCAGGATGTTGCGGGTCCGCGTGCGAAGCTCCGGCAGCTTTTTTTCACCGAGCTGCGCAGCAAGCCGCATCCTTTTTTCTTCTATCCCACCCAGAAAATTCCAGAACTTGCGCACCAGTATCGCAAACAGGCAGGTGAACACCGGCAGGGATATCCACAGCATGGCGTCCTTGAAGTTGACGTTTTCCACCGAATCCAGCCTCACCCCGAACAGCATCGCGGCGGTAAACAGAAACGACAGGATCCCGGCGAGAATCCAGCCTCTTTTATCCCGCAGATCGATCGTATGGAGCGAGAGATCCACGGCATAATAGCACAGGAGCCAGACCATCACTGAAAAAATACTGTTCGTGAATCCCAGCGCATTGTCCTTCAGGTTCAGGATCTGCGGAAAGCACAGCGCGGCTGCCGTAGAAAGCACCAGCGCCAGCGTATTTATTTTAATCTTCCATCGAATCTCGTTCATCTATGCACTCTCTGATCACAAACTGCGGGGAATTGTTGAGGGATATATAAATTCTGCCGACATACTCGCCGATGATCCCCAGCATCAGCAGGATCAGTCCGCAGAAAAAGACGATCGCCGACATCAGCGCGCTGAAACCGATCACCACATCAGGATTGATCAGCTTCTTCACCACGGTATAGATCCCGTAGAGAAAGCCTGCAAACGCCGATATCGTTCCGATCACAGTCGCCAGACGCAGCGGCTTGACGCTGAACGCCGTAAAGCCGTTGAACCACAGCGCGAGCAGCTTGCCAAGCGTATAGCCGGAGGTTCCCACCTCGCGCTCCCTGTGCTTGACCTCCACATTGACAATGTTCTTCGTGGAGCGCAGCACCAGCCCGATGACATAGGGGTACGGGTTGGCGTAGCCGATCATCTCATCCACGATAAACCGCCTTGCGGCAAAGTAGCTGGATACCATCAGCTCTTTGGGTTTTCCGAGCATGATATGCGCCATCGCTTCGTTGACCTTGCTCCCAAAATTGCGGAACGCCGAATGTTTTTTATGCGCGTAGCTTGCATAGACCACATCCGCCCCCTTCTCGATCTCCTTCAGGAGTTTGCCGACCTCGTTGGCGGGCGTCTGTCCATCGTCGTCCAGACAGACCACGATCTCGCCGTGTACATAGTGGAATCCCGCCATCAATGCCGCGTGCTGCCCGAAATTCTTTGCCAGATTGATGCCGCAGATGTTTTTATGCTGTCTGCAAAGCTCCCGAATCGTCTCATACGTCTGGTCGGGGGAAGCGTCGTTTACCAGAATGATCTCATGCGTATATTCCGGCATCCCCTCCATCGTCAAGTTGATCTCCTCTATCACCCCGCCGATCGTCTGCTGCGACCGGTAACAGGGAATCACAAAACTTATCATCTTCTTCATAGCCTGTCTCTATTCCTCCATCCGCATCTGCCATTCCTCCCGGCAGATCTCCATAAAAAGCACGGTGTGGACGCCATCCTCCAGATGCACCTGTTCTTCGCGTCCCTCTATCCGGCGAAACCCGGCGTGCTCATAGCTCCTGCCGGCTCCGATGTTGTCCTCCAGAAACCGCAGAAAGACCTTTTCCAGTCCCAGCTCTCCAAACGCGTAGTCCAGCGTCTTTTGCGCCGCCAGCGTTCCGATCCCCTGTCCCAGAATGTCCTTCTCCCCGAGGAAGATCCCGTATTCTGCCGTCCCCTTTTCTCTGTCGATATCACGCAGATAAGTGCTCCCGACCCCTCTCCCGCCGCGCAGACAGACGATGAACTGTGCCACGTTTCCTGTCTTCACCTGCGTAAGATACCATTCTCTCTGCCCTTCCACAGTAAAAAGCTTCTGGTAGATAAAATTTTTTCTCACAAACCCCTTATTTCTCCATCCCACGACCTGTTCCGAATCCTCCAGGGTCATCGGCCGGAGATATACGCTCTCTTTATCCATGATCCGCACTCCTGTCCACACGGTACACGCCGTAGTGATCCCCGATCCGTTCCTCGCAGACCACCACTGCCGTGACACCCTGCTCCTCATAATAGTCAAGAAGCCAGTTCAATCCGTCCTGCGCCTCGGCGTCCGAGACGATCAGATAAGCCGATCCTTTGAGCAGCGCATCCCCCGCCTGTTCTATTCCATATCCTGCAAGTTTTTCGCGGTAGAGCGGGCTTTTGCACATCCAGCCGCCCAGAATGTCATAGTTGGCTCCGCGGTCGTGTATCTTTCTCTCCGTGCGGTTCCAGCCGGAGGGATCTGCCAGCAGCTTCTCCGAAAAGCTGACCGTCGAATACACATCCTCGAAATAGAAGTGATCCGCATACTGCGTGCAGTAGTCGTCGATCTCCTGCCACTGCCGGTTGACGCTCTGTCTGCGTTCCTGATCGAGCCTGACCTGCGCAACACTGTCCGCCAGATTCAGCAGCGGGATCACAAGCAGGATCAGCGTCATTCCCCGCAAAATGCTTCCGTACACATTCTTTCCTGTCTCTTCTCCGGCAAGGCCGCGCGCGCGCTGCCGCAAAAGCATACCGGACAGCAGGACAAGCTCCACCAGATACAGCGAGTGGGTGATCCTCTCCGGATACCTTCCCCTCGCCAGAATGAACAGCCAGATCGCCGTCCGCATCAGGAAGAGCAACGCCAGCTGCCACACGGCTGCATACCGTTTCCATACCGGTTTTTCTCTGCATTCCATACCACAGCGCACTCCCGTGATCAGTACTGCCGCCGCGGCCCACACCACAAGAAGATTATACGGTGCGTCCTGACTGTGTGTAAAGCGGTACCGGTACGCCCAAAGCTGCTCCCGCAAAATTGCCGGCCAGCTGCGCTGCGCTCCAATGCTTTCCTGCGCCAGGCGGCTCACCTGCGCCAGCAGTTCCGTGTCGATCCCCTCGTCCAGTCCGAAATTATAATTGCGCAGAAGCTCCTGCCGTGTTTCCGAAATCCCGATGTCTGAAAGCTCCGCCTGATACGCGTCCTGCGTGATGATCTCGGGATAAAAGTCATATATCGTCGTCCGTTCCTCAAAGAACCTTCGGAAATCCTTCCACTCCTCCCCAGCATATGCCGCCGAATCCAGCGCGGTCAGCAGCAGGATGCCCGCCGCGATCACGCCTGCCACAGAGCCATACTTCAGCAGATTTTCCTTCGAAAAGAACTTCTCCTCCTCCGTCCAGCAAAAAAAGCCGGCGCAGGCGACAAACGGCAAAGTCAGCAGCAGCATCTCCGTCCTGAGCTGATATGCCAGAAGAACCAGCAGCACCGCCGGGATACTGCCTGTCAAAAAGGCTCTGACGCCCTCCCTGCGCGACGTTGTCAGAAACCAGAAGATCGCCGTTGCCGACAGCATCGCACACGTGATGGTGTACTGCACATTTATCATATGCGGAAGAAAAACACCCCACGAAAACAGGGTGAGTCCTACGGCTGCCGTCACAAGTCCGGCACAGGCTCCTGCCTTTCCCCTGCCCTCTGCCTGCACCGTCCGGGCACCAGCCGCCAGCCGCAGTCCGACCAGATACAGACATCCAAACTGGCACAGGAATAGAAACAGGCCATACCAGGGTATTCCCCCGCACAGCCTGTACAACAAACTAAGGAAAAAGCCGAGCGGATACAACGTCTGCATGTTATGTCCGTCCGGTGTTCCCGAATATCTCCCCGACATGATATCTTTCATCATGGTATCGTCGTTGAGATCATAATAAAAGTCGAAAAAAACTCCCATAGCGATCGCATTGAGAAGCACGATCAGCAGTACGCCTATGCAGTTTCCATATTTCCCAGCTAACGATCTTCTTTCCATCCGCCGATCATCCCTGCCGGCGCCGTGTTCCCTCTTCCCTCCGGGAACACGGCCGCCCGTTTCCTTCTTCTATCGATAAAATGACTTGACCTGCTGCGAAATATAGGCAGCCTGATCCGCCGTCAGACCATAATACAATGGCAGACGCAGCAATCTTTCGCTCTCCTTCGTGGTATAGCGGTCCTCTCCGTGGAACCTTCCGAACTTCAGTCCGGCCGGCGCCGAATGCAGAGGGATATAATGAGACACTGCCAGAATATCCTTCGACTTCAGATACGCTATCAGATCCGTTCTTTCTGCCAGATCCCTGGTCTTGATGTAAAACATGTGCGCATTGTGCTCGCAGTACGGCGGTACATAAGGCAGCTCAATGCGGCCTTCCTGCGCCAGCTCCTCAAGCTGCTCCCGGTACTCCTTCCAGCGGTCCATCCGCGCCTTCTGGATCGTCTCCGCCTCCTCAAGCTGCGCGTACAGATAGGCGGCGTTCATATCGCTGGGCAGATACGAAGAGCCGTAATTCTGCCAACGGTACTTATCCACCTGCCCCCGGTAATATTTGCTCCGGTCCGTTCCCTTCTCGCGGATGATCTCCGCCTGTTCGATGTATTTCTCATCACGGATCAGAAGGGCTCCGCCCTCGCCCATGCTGAAATTCTTTGTCTCATGGAAGCTGAAGCAGCCGAACTCTCCGAAGGTTCCAAGCGGCTTACCCTTGTAGGAAGCCATGATCCCCTGCGCGGCATCCTCGATCACCATCAGCCCATGACGCGCGGCGATCTCCATGATCTTATCCATCTCGCATCCCACGCCCGCATAATGCACCGGCACGATCGCCTTCGTCCGCTCTGTGATGGCTTCCTCGATCAGATTCTCGTCGATATTCATGGTATCCGGTCTTATATCCACAAAGACCACTTTCGCTCCCCGCAGAACAAACGCGTCCGCCGTTGACACGAACGTGTAGGACGGCATGATGACCTCGTCGCCCTCCCGGATCTCCGCAAGAAGAGCCGCCATCTCCGTCGCGTGCGTGCAGGAGGGAGTGAGCAGGCATTTCGTCGTCCCCGTCTTCTCCTCGATCCACCGGCTGCACTTTGCCGTGAAAGGTCCGTCTCCGCAGATCTTCTGGTTCTGCACTGCCTCTTTTATATAGTCAAATGCCTTGTCCGCACAGGGCGGCACATTGAAATTGATCATACCAACAACCTCTTTCCTTTTATTGTCTGTTGCAAGTATAGCACACCGTTTCCCGCTTTGGCAACGCATCAGCCCCCGTCTGCCTCGTAGACTGCGTAGGACGCATTGCAGAATGTCTCCCGGTAGCCGTTCTCCTTCAGGAATTCTCCAAGCTGTCTCAGCTTCTCATCCTGCGAAAGTGCTTCCTTATCCACCCCGAACCAGTTCATCGCATCGGCGTCCTCCGAGAGATACGCCGCGTCGGCAGCAGACAGAAATATCACCGGCAGCCCGCCGGGATCCGCCTCCGCCCTCAGGCGCACCTGCTCCATATCCGCTTCAAACTCCTGCATCCTGTAAGAATCCAGATCAGGCCAGAAGGTAGATAACGCCGAAGGCATATCCAGGAAATAGCCAAGTCCCGGAATCTCCCCGTAGAAGATTGCCTCCCTGCCCGCCAGCCCCGCGTCCTGCGCATAGACCGCCAGCTCCTCCAGCAACGCACCGTTTTCCTCTGTCGTATATACGCCCCGCGCCTTCTGCGGCTCGTTCACAAGCCGATCCCTCACCGTGCCGTCCACGCCGTCCTGAAAAGCAAAAGCCGCATGAAAACCAATGCTCTGGATCAGTACAAACAGACACAGGATCCCCGCAGGGATCTGCCACAGCATCCGTCTTGACACCTCTCTGCCTTTTCCCAGCTCACACAGCATCCAGAGGGTAAACGGAAGCACCAGAAAGAGCGCGTTCAGGATCGGATACAGATCGTTGTTGCTCCCGAGCGGCGTCACAAAGGCCTGCACCAGCAGAAGCACCGCCAGCGCCTTCTGCTCTCTGTCCGTCTTTCGTGAAAAGACCGTCCAGACCGCCACACACACAAAGACTGTCAGCAGAAGCACCGCCGGATAGTATATGCTGCTGTACTCATAGTACCGGAAGCTGAACACTCCCTTTCCCCAGTAAAAGCGCAGAAGTACCAGAAAAATGCCGCTGTAGACTACCCGGCACAGCACCGCCGCCCCTCTCTTGTCGCACAGCCTCCGCTGCAATACAAAGAGGATCGCTCCCGCAAGGATCCCGATCCCGGCAAACAGCAGCCAGAAAAGCCCCCTGGCGTAGTCGCCGAACATTCCCTGCAGCATCGCCGTCGGTTTATAGTCTACCGCTTTTTCCGTCATGGCAAACATCGTCTGTACCATGGACGGGTACGCCTCCGCTCCGTAGCGCAGGGACAGACACAGAAGCGGCACGCCAAATCCCGCCAGATACCCCAGCACACACCACAGGGTATCGACCGCGAGCCGCCCCCATGCGTGCCTCCGGTTCTCTTTGCCGGCAAGCAGAACGCCATACCACAGGGCGAGGATCAGCATAGCCTGTACTGCGTTCGGCATACGCACCGCCACATTCGCGCCAAGCAGCACCCCCGCACCGACATAGCAGAGTACCTGTTTTCTGCGCCGGGCTTTTCCGCCGTTTTCCGGCAGTCCGCAGGATCCGTCCGGCTGCCGTCCTTCCTTCTCCTTCCCATCGTCCAGAGACAGACAGATCCCGCGGTAGAGAAGCAGCATTCCTCCTATCAGCAGCAGATAGGTCAGGTAGTTATACAGTATCGTAGAAGGGCACCAGCAAAGGCCCAGCGCTCCTATCTCTCCAAGGAACAGAACCGGCGCGGGGATCCTTCTGCGCATTGAGGCGTATACCAGCACCGCTGTCGCTGACTGCAGCAGCGTTGTGTAGCAGTAGATCCCCAGCAGCGTATCGCCAGACGGCAGCTTCATCAGCAGGCTTCCCAGCATGTTCGCCAGAAAGGTCGCCGTCATCCAGGTCCCCTTCATCTCTCCAAAAAACGCGAAATTAGACAGACTGTACGCGGTATCCGAGACGTCGATCCCCTGATTGATCTGCACGAAGGGGTACAGGATCAGCAATACCGGAAACAGACCATTCTCGATCCACGTTTGATATTTTCTGTAAAAGTCTTTTATTTTCTGCATAGTTATCGAACTCCATTACGGCTTTCCCCGCGCTTTCCGACACGGGCGATCTGCTCAAAGATCCATGCCCGCACGAAATCCACCACGGTTCCCACCACATACACCAGTACCACGCAGCCGACCATATGCGGCAGAAAACCAAAACTGCCCGCCACACGCTCTGTCCCCAGCCACTCGGTCCACCGGTAACGTACCAGAAGATGTTCGTGCAGCAGATAAATGCCGAAGGTGTAGGGCGCCAGTGCGGTGACAAGCGCAGCAAACTTTCCTTCGCGGACCGTGCTGTCCTTAAACAGATAAAAGAGTGCGACCGACGAGACCACACACAACAGATGGTTGTACGTGTACGGCATATCCGCATAGCAGGTAAAAGCGGCGATCCGCTCTCCCAGCCTGCCGGACACCACGGAAAGTCCCCAGATCCCCAGACTGGACACGACATACAAAAGCGCGGCATTTGCCTTCTTTTCCAACCACGAAAATCCAAAGCGTCTGATATAACCCGCCAGGACAAACAGGCACAAAAACCAGCCAAAATCATATCCCTTGTGATCTGTCACAAACGCAACCGGCACAAAGGTCTTGACCGCCGAAAAGAAAAACAGCAAAAGAACCAGTACCACCTGCAATTCTTTCTTTTCCATCTGGCGTATGCCCTTTGCCAGAAGCGGCGCAAAAAGATACATCAGCAGGTAGGCGGTGGCGAACCAGTAATGCTCTGTGTCGACCGGCAGCAGATACCCGATCCAGTCATAGATCCCAAGGCTGCGCGGCGACACCTCCCCGATCAGGATCAGAAGAAGCGGGATCAGCGCAGAATAAAAAAGAACCTGAAAAAACAGGGAAGCCACGCGTCCCGGTTTCCACTCAGATTCCACCAGAAAATAACCGCTGATGAGCACATAACAGTTGACTGCACCGATGCAGAAGGCCTCCACCAGCCAGGCGGCATAGTTGGCCGCCGCCCCGTTTTCCACATAGGACACGGCTGCCCCGCCCTTCACAAGATAATGAAGGGCTATGATCATAAACATCGCCACGATCCGCAGCAGTTCAAAATTGACCTGTCTCTTTTTTGCCATCCGAAAATCCCTCTATTTTTTCTCCTTAAAGATCCATAACTTGCTCAGGAAATAGTTCGAAACGATCACCAGAACCTGTCCCAGGAATTTGACGATCATGTTGTTTGCCCCAAGGACCGTGATCCCCACAAAGATCACCAGCTCCTCCAGCACCAGCGTACCGAGTCTTGCACTGACAAACTGTACGAACTCTTTTCCGGCTCCCCGTGCTCCCTTATTCTTGCTCTTAAAGACAAAGGTGCGGTTGGTGAAATAGGTAAAGATAACGCAGATCACCCAGGCAACGCCGTTGGCGATAAGCTCCTGCATGCCCATCACATCGTCAAACAGATAAAACAGCACCATATTCAGCACAAAGGCGATAAATCCCCAGATCAGATAGTTCAGCGCCTCTTCGTATTTCTTGTATATTCCCCAGCAAAAATCCCACAGCTTCTTCATTGCCCTGTTATTTCCTTTCTCTGGCACGCTGCCCCGCAGGCGTCGCGCACCCTCTTTTCGTCTGTCAGCCGCAAGTCTCCATTCCTCAACGCTCCCGGTTTACCTTGCCGTTCTCCACCCGGTATACCATATCGCATTTTTCGATGGTCTGTAATCTGTGCGCGATGATGATGAGCGTCTTTTTCCCGTGAAGCCGGTTGATCGAATCCATGATCGCCGCCTCCGTCTCATTGTCCAGCGCCGAGGTTGCTTCATCCAGCACCAGCACCTCCGGATCCTCGAACAGTGCGCGGGCGATTCCGATACGCTGTCTCTGTCCGCCGGAAATACGGATTCCCCGCTCTCCGATGCTGGTGTCCAGCCCGTCGGGAAGTCCTCGCACGAACTCGTCAAGCTGTGCCTCCCGGAGCGCACGCCACACCTTCTCATCGTCGATCTCCTCATCCGGACAGCCGAACGCCACATTCTTGCGGATCGTCGAGTCGATCATAAAGATCGTCTGCGGGATATAGCCGATGTTCTTCAGCCACTCCTCATAATGCTCGCGCACCTCCACTCCGTCTGCGAGGATCTTTCCGCTCTCGATCTGCAGAAGTCCCAGCAGGATATCCACGATCGTTGTCTTTCCTGCCCCGGAGGTTCCCACGATCCCTACCGAATTGCCGATCGGGATGCGCATCTGCGCATGGTCAAAGATGAGCACATCCGTGTTCGGGTATTTGTATGTGATGTCCTCCAGACAGATCTCCCGGTTGATCGGCAGCTTTTCGACGGATCTGCCCATCTGGTAATCCTTCGCATCGTAGCTGACCTTCTGGTCGTGGATCTCTTCCTGCAGATTGTCGCTGACTCCCATAAAGAACGGCTCAAAGTAGGAGATCGAGGTCTGATAGTTGTTGATCCTGTTCACGCTCGGCAGAAGCCGTACCGCCGCCATCGCCAGCGCGGAAAGCTGCGGCATCAGATCCGTCACCTTCGCGCCCTGCAAAATGATAATGATAAAGTATCCGATCATCCCCGCTATGCACACCGTCTCGATCAGCAGCCTTGGCGTCGCGTTGAAGATATTGTATTTCTGCACGCACTCCACATAGCCCGCGCCGCATTTGGCGTACTCGTTGATGAAATAATTTTCCTTGTTCGCGATCTTGATCTCCTTGATCCCCATTACCGACTGTTCGATCCACTTGTACAGACCGCTGTAGTAGTCCTGGTTATCCTGTCCGGCCTTTACCATGATCGGCTTGAGGATCTTTTTGATGACCAGAAGCAGCACCAGCATCAGCACCGCGATCATGATCGTCATCTGCGCGTCGATCGCCAGCAGCACCAGAACCAGACACAAAAAGACGATACACTCGCTGCAGAGCTGGAGACAGCTCAGGATCAGTCCGTACATATTGTTCACATCGGAGGTGATGCTTCGCTGGATCACCGAGGTATCCGCGTTCAGATAATACTCATACGGTCTTTCCATGAAGTTGATCATCATCCTGCGCGAGGTTGCGAACTGATTCGTGTATACAAATTTGAGCTGTACCTTCTGCTGACAGAACAGATACAGATTCTTAATGACAATGATCCCGACAAACGCCAACAGCATCACCACCGCAAACTGCGCCGTGTTCTGCAGGTGCAGTCCGTGGTAGACCGCCGACAGATACCTGTTCTCTTCCACCTTCACCGGATCGACCACCACCGTGATGATCGGCACCAGCATTGTCACGCCCAGACTCTCCAGCACGCCGCCGATCAGCATCATGATGACGATACCGACCATGGTGCGCTTCTGCTTTGCATCCAGCAGAAGGTTCATTTTTTTCATGATCTTTAACATACGACTCTATTTTCCTATTCTGTAAGGCCCATGCAGCCTGTTTTGCAACATATACGCCCATTTTATCATACCGTCCGCCATCATGCAAACGGGCTGGGGATCAGATCTGTTCGTTCTGACGATGCAGCTCCGGCGCTTCATACCTGTCCATGAAATCTTCCCCCAGAAACAGGATCTCATCAGCAAACCGGATCCCGCTCGGAACCGTAAAGACAGAGACCACCCGTTTAAAGGAAAGGCCTGGGATATAGTTCAGGATCTCCATCGGGAACATCCCGCTCAGAACGATGTGCTGCGGAAATACCTTTTTGTAGTCCAGCACGTCCCTCGGGTGCGGCTTGATCAGAACCTGCGCCTGTCTGCCGTCTATGACGCTGTAATCCCTTATGATATCCGAAAAGATCTGTCTGCGTACCTCCAGATCGCAGAGCGGCTCGGAGAGCACCAGGATCTTGTTTTCGGAACCTCTGTGAAGCTGCTCCAGCAGTTCGTCCATATTTTCTATAAAGAGATGGATCAGGATCTCCTTGTCCGCCTCCGTCAGGCGGTCTACCAGCTTCTGCCGCGGCACCTCCCGGTATTTTTTACACGGGTAAGGCACAACGCTGATGTCGTTGATCTCCATATCAAGACAGTATTTCCCGTAACCGTTCTGAATAAAGATCAGATTCCGCGCAGACATCCACGCCTTCAGTTCAAAATGCCCCCGGTTGTCATACCTCGCCGTGTCATAGTACTGGATACAGTTCAGTCCGTCCTCCACCGCGTGGTAGGGTATCTTTTTGTAGCTCAGATAGTAGCCGATCGGATCGGAGTCGCAGAACACATAGATATCCCGGTACTGTCTGAAGTCCACCGGCACATACGGCCCCTGCAGCTTTCCAAGCAGCTTGGTATACCGTATCCTGGCAAGCATATTGAGAAGCAGATTTCCCCTGTCCGTATGGTACTTTTTCAGTTCCGGGAAAAAGCTCTCCTCCTTTTCGTCGAACATCACCGTCTCTTCAAACAACGGACAACGCTTCGCCCGTTCTATCAGGCTCCCGAAGTTGTTCGACATCGTGCTCAGCACCAGCGTCGCCTTTCCCTGCCGCTCTCTGGGAAGCGCCAGCTCCTTCAGACACGCCACATATACATGATAAAAGGTATGACATACATAAATCCGTTCTTTCATCGATCCTCTGCTCCCTCGCTCCCGGTCTTTCCTTCACAGAAATAGCAGACCGGCGCTTTCCGGTTTTCTGTGCAAAACATTCTCCGCTCATTGTAACACTATCGGTTTCTTCCCACAATCCTGAAATTGCACGTTGTAACCGTCCCTGAAATGGGGTAAGATGAAACTATTCCGTACGACCTGACAGAGCGGATCAGAAATGGAGATGTTTATGGATACTGCGATACAGACGCCTTATTTCGTCATAGATAAGACGATTCTTCAAAGATACTACGATATGCTGACAACCTCCCTTGCACAAAGCTGGGGAAACTATCTGGTCGGCTATTCCTTCAAGACCAATTCCCTTCCCTGGCTTGTCTCGTTTGTAAAACAGAACGGGGCTTACGCCGAAGTCGTTTCCGAGGATGAGTACAGTCTTGCAAAATATCTCGGCTTTTCCGACAGCGAGATCATATACAACGGCCCCTATAAGGGAAAGCCATCCTTTCGCGCCGTTCTCCTTGCCGGAGGCTATGTGAATCTGGACTCTGCACAGGAGCTGCGCTGGCTCACCGAGCTGTCAGCCGAATGTCCGGACAAGATACTGCGCGTCGGCATCCGCGCCAACTTCAATCTGGAGCAGATGTGCCCGGGCGAGACGACCATGGGAAAAGTCAGCGGGCGCTTCGGGTTCTGCTACGAAACCGGAAAGCTGAAGGACGCGATCGCGCAGATCCGTTCGCTTCCCAACGTCCGGATCACCGGCCTGCATCTTCACTCCAGCAGCAAATCCCGAAGCGTGAACATCTTCCGCTCGATCGCAAAGATGGCGTGCCGCCTTCAGCAGGAATTTTCCCTGGATCTGGAATATGTCGATCTGGGCGGCGGCTACTGCGGCGGAATGGAAGGGCGTCCCGAGTACCCCGACTACTTTCCTGCCATAGCCGACGAGCTTTCGGTCTGCTTCACGCCAGAGCGCACCCGGCTCCTTGTCGAGCCCGGCATCTCGCTGATCTCCAAGTGTACGACCTTCGTGACAAAGGTATTCGACACGAGGGACATCAAGGGCACGCGCTATGTTATGACGGACGGCAGCCGTTTCAATATCGATCCGACCATGATCAAGTCCTCGCATCTTTTTCATCTGCGCTATGACGGACAGACAGCCGGGGAGCGCAGGGTCATGGACTCCCAGATCATCAGCGGCTTTACCTGCATGGAAGTAGACCGCCTGTTTACACATGAAAATATGCCGGAGCTTATGCCCGGCGATGAGATCGTCTACGAAAATGTAGGCGGCTATACAATGAGCCTGAATCCCCTGTTCATCCAGTATTTCCCGGCAGTCTATGTGCGCGAGGGAGAAAAGCTGACGCTTGTCCGCCGCAAATGGACCCCGGCCGACTATGTGCAGGGAAGCATTCCAGAATAGTCTTTTACAATACAGACAGGGAGAGAAATCTATGAATATCCTGATATTAAGCTGCGGCACCAGAAATCTTCTGGTCCGCTATTTCAAAGACAAGCGCAACGGCTTCGACAAAGTGGTCGGCACGGACTGCAGCACCTACGCGCCCGCGCTGTACGAGACAGATTCCCACTACATCGTTCCCCGCATGACCGCGCCGGACTATCTGGACGTTATTCTGGACATCTGCCGCAGGGAATCGATCCGGATGGTACTCCCTCTGCAGGAGGATGAGCTGTACCTGATCGCACAGAACAGGGAGCGTTTTACAGAGATCGGGGTGCTGCCCTGTGTCTCCGATCCCCGGACGGTAGAGCTTTGCCGGGACAAATATGCCTTTTACCAGCATCTCTGCTCGCACCATCTCCCCACTGTTACAAGCTGTAACAGCTATGAGGATTTCCGGAAAGCCGAACAGGAGAACACCATGCACTTTCCCGTGTTCTTTAAACCGGCGCGCGGCTGCGGCAGCATCGGCATCCAGAAGGTGGAGGATCCCGAACTGCTCAAGGTTCTCTGCCACTGTCAGAAAGAACCTTACCTGATCCAGAATTATGCGAATGGGGAAGAGTTCGGCGCAGACATCTATGTGGATCTGCTCTCGCACAGACCGGTTTCCGTCTTTGTCAAGCAAAAGCTGCGCATGCGCGCCGGAGAGACCGAAAAATCGCTCTCCTTCCGGGACGAACAGCTCTTTGCCCTGATCCTTAAGACTGTCTCCACCCTCTCGCTCTCCGGCCCTGTCGATATGGATCTGTTCCGCATCGACGGCAGCTACTATATCTCCGAGATCAACCCCCGGTTCGGCGGTGGATACCCACACGCCTACAACTGCGGCGTCAACTTCCCGAAGCTGCTCTCTGCCAATCTCGCCGGACAAGAAAATGCAGACACCATCGGCTCTTACGAAGACGGCATCTGCATGCTGAAATTCACTGATCTTATGGTGGGACGGTTTTAATCTTTCCGGATCATATCCCAGGCAAGAGGCGTTCCCCTCTCCAGATCCCTTGCGGCAGTCTTGCCAAGCACTTCATCGTAGTACATGGTGTGCAGTCCTGCCGCCGGCCGGATCGACCGGATATTTTCCGGCGTGAGCTTCTCTCCCGCCTTCACATCCCTGACTACAAAGAGCGAGCGTGAACCGCTTCGTTCTTTTTCCTGCTTTTCCGTCAGGTGGTATTCCGCGCTTCCAAGGGCTTTCTCAAGGATCCGGATTCCATCTACCATCTCCCGGAATTCCTCCGGCTCCATCGAAAAGGCGCCGTCCGGCCCGCCGTCGGAACGTCTCAGCGTCAGATGCTTTTCCACCATGTGTATGCCAAGCGGCAGCGCGCCGATCGGAACGACGCTACCCATCGAGTGATCGGACAATCCCACCAGACAGTCGTAAGTTCTGGCAAGCGTAGGGATCATCTTCAGATTGATGTCCTCATAAGGCGTCGGATAGGCCGATACGCATTTCAGAAGAACAACCTGGTCGTTCTCCTCCTCCCTGCACACCTGCAAGGCTCGTTCAATGTCCTCCGTATGCGCTACCCCCGTCGCGAAGATCACCGGCTTGTGCAGCCGCGCCACCCTGCGGATCAGCGGTATGTCGTTGATCTCGTAGGATGCGATCTTGTAGGCAGGCATCTGACATTCTTCCAGAAAATCTACCGAACGGAAATCAAAGGGCGAAGAAAAGCATTCCATTCCCAGCTTCTCCGCGATCTCCTTCAGCTTCGGCTGCCATTCCCAGGGCGTATACGCCTCCTGATACAGCTTATACTCCGTCATGCCGTCCCAGAGTCCACCGTGGATCTGGAAATACTCGTTATCGCAGTCCAGGGAAAGACTGTCCGCCGTGTAGGTCTGCAGCTTTACAGCGTCCGCACCGGCCTCCTTTGCCGCGTGGATGATCTCCACCGCACGGTTATAATCCTGCAAATGATTTCCGGACATCTCCGCCACACAGAAACACGGATGTCCCTCGCCTATCATATGCTTTCCAATTCTGATCTCTTTTTTCATGCTTCCTCCCCATCCGGGTGTCTCATCCGGTATTTCAGCTCCGCGATCTGCCAGTCGTCCGGATTGTCAATATCCTGCACTTCCATCTCGCTCTGGATCATCGGCATCATATGCGGCAGATCCGTTGTCCCATACTGCAAAAAAGGCGCTGTCCGGCAGCAGTAAAACTGTCCGCAGTCATGGTAATACGGTTCAAGATCCTGCGACCGTGTCTTCGCGTGCTCCGGCCACTTCATCCGCAGTTCCCCTGCCTCGTTGAGTACCATGCACCTCTGCGGCGGGAAAGAAAATGCAACGACGGGCATCACGGAATCTGCCTTTTCCAACAGCTTCATCGCCTCCCGCAGCTTGTCCGCCGTCACAAACGGCGCAGTAGGGTACAGACAGCAGAAGGCGTCAAACTCTCTCCCCTGCTCCCGGTAGGCCTCCAGAACCTCCATCAGCACATCGTCGGTCGAGGCGTAATCGCCCGCGCTCTGCGCGCTCCGCATAAAGGGAACCTTCGCCCCCGCCTTCACCGCGACCTCCGCGATCTCCGGATCCTCGGTCGACACCATGACCTCTTCAAAAAGCCCTGATCGCAAAGCCGCCTCTATCGAATATTCTATGATCGGCCTGCCGCAGAATTCCTTGATGTTCTTTCTTGGAATCCGCTTGCTGCCGCCTCTTGCTGTGATGATCGCTACCGCTGCCATAAACGTTCCTCCCGTCCTTAATGAAACTCCTCTGTTTTCCTTTCAGCCCGTCAGCCATTCTATGACCGGGGCGCTGCCGAATTTCTCATGTTTCCGTCAAGAAGTATAGCATATCATACCCTCCCGTGCTAGAATAAGGTTTAGTTCCATCAAACCTCAATCGAAACGGAGAACGATCTATGCTGAAACTATTTTTCCGGGCAGACGGAAATCAGAATATTGCAACAGGACACCTCATGCGTTGTCTTACCATTGCGCGTGCCTGTCAGAAGTACGCCGATGAAAACGGACTGCAGGCGGACATCCGCTTTGTCGTTTCCGATCAGGAAAGCGTCTCGCTGCTGAAGGAGCGTATGCAATGCTCTCCCTCCGGAGAACCGGAATTTCCGGTCGTCTGCCTTTCGTGCGACTATCGCACCCCCGCCTCAGAGCTGCCTGCCCTGATCCGTCTGCTCACAGACACTGCAAAGGACTTTGGCGGCAAAAATGACGCCCCCGGGCAGTCTCCGGTCGTTCTTTTTATCGATTCCTATTTTGTATCGCCGGACTATTTTCAGGCGCTCACGCCCTACTGCCGTCTCGCCTATCTGGATGATCTGCGCAGCTTCGACTGTCCCGTAGACCTGGTGATCAATTATGATACGGCGCTGGAATGTACGCACTACCAGCCCGCCGGCGTAAAGCTGCTCGGCGCAGCATACACGCCTCTCCGCGAACAGTTCTGCAGACCGTCTTATGTGGTGCGTGACCACGTAACCGACATTCTGCTTTCCACGGGGGGAACCGATCCGCTCGGGATCACGCTGCCGCTTATCCGGCGTATCCGCACTTCCTCTCTGGAAAAATGCACGCTCCATATCCTGACCAGTCATGCGAACATCCATTACGAGGAGCTCGCCCGTCTTGCTGGAACCGACTCTGACGTCCGGCTTCACGAAAACGTGAGCAATGTGGCCTCTCTGATGTCTTCCTGCGACCTCGCTGTGTCTGCCGGGGGAACTACCCTGTGCGAATTATGCGCCGTCGGCGTCCCCTCCGTCAGCTTTATCATGGCAGACAACCAGCGGACTGCCGCGCAGCTTTTCTCAGACGAAGGTCTGATTCCCTGCGCCGGGGATATCCGTTCTGAAACCGCAGATGTCTGTGCGTCTGCGTCGTCACAGCCTGACTCCCGCATGTTGGACGCCATCCTCGCTTTTCTTGTGCAGGCGTCCGAAGATCTCTCTCTCCGCGAAAACCGCTCCCACTCTATGAGAGCGTTTCTGGACGGCTGCGGCGCCGGCCGAATTGCCAGAGCGCTATTCCGGCTATCGTGAGCGCCGACACAGCCTCTGCAAAGACAAACGCCGCCACCGGCCCGTATCCGACATAGATCCGGTGCTCCGCTCCGTCCTCACACAGGCGGAGGCGGATACGTCCGCCGTCTCCCTGCAAAATCTCCACCTTATTTCCCGCCTCGTCCTTTGCGCGGTATCCTAAGTAATTCTGGATCGGCAGCTCCACATAATTTCCTTTTCCATTCGCTGTATAGGCGACCGCCGCTTTCGTTCCTTTTCTGACATACTGGCTGACCAGCACCTCGTTGGCGTTTGACGCGACAACACTGGTCGTAAGTTTATTGTCATAGGCGTCCTCCAGCCTCCACTCATAGGGATAGAAAATGCCCACATTCCCCGCCAGCTTGCTCTCATGTCCCTTCGACACCAGCGATTCCGCATTGGCGTAGGGCATATGGCTGTTATCCGACGGAACCGAGATCACGATCAGCAGATTCAGCCCGATCAGCAGGGTAAAGATCAGATTGCGGTACGGCTTCAGAACGTCCGATCTGGAAATCCCCATCGCCCCCACAAAGACGAAGCAGGCGGAAGCCGGTCCAAGAAACCGCCACGGGAACTGGAGCATTGTGATAATGGAAGTGAGAAATTCACTTTCCAGCATCTTCCGGTTCGGGAAGTATCCGGTCGTCATATATACCAGTACACACCCCAGGATCAGAAGATAGCACACGTAGCTGTGGATCGCCCGATCCTCGTCCGACCGGTCGCACCAGAGATAGACCACGCCGATCCCCACGCAGCCGAGCAGCGCCAGACCGAGTGAAAAATACTGTTTATTATAGAGGCTGATGCTCTGCGTCATGTTGGAAAGATTGATGGACTGCTCAAAGTAACTGCTCCACCGCAGCTCCTCTTTCTGGAGCGCCTCCGCAAAATAGTATACAAAAAACGGCACAAGATACCATAAGTTCAACAGGATCGTCAGGCCGACCGCCTTTCCGATCTCCCGGTATCTTTTCTCCCGCAGGATCGCCACTCCATAAACGAGTGCGGTCAAAAAGCAGACCGCCGCCGCGATCGCCGCGCTCAGGATATGGCTTTGCAGGATCCCTCCAAAGCCGATCACCAGAAAATACCACTTTTTCCGGTCTCCCAGACATACGTGATACAGTCCTGCCAGAAGCAGCGGCCAGAACGCCAGCGCCAGCGTTTCCCCCAGATCTCCCCTGGAAAAGATATTCGTAAACCGATACGGCATCAGCGTATACAGCACCGTTGCCAGAAGGATGCTCCTGCGCGAGGTCGTCATCGACTTCATGCTGAAATACGCGCTAAGCGCCGCTCCCAGCGTCGCAGTAAAGACGATCGTCTTATAGGAAAGGGCGATCGAAACACGGCAGATCCTGAGCGCCGCGCCGATATACAGGAAAAGATACGGGTACATCGCATTGAGGTATCCGTTTCCCTGCAAGCCTTCGGGCAGGATCTTCACACCGATCTGTCCGTCCAGAATTCCATCCTTCAAGCCCTCGAGTCTTGCCAGATGGTAACACAGGTCGTCTCCGTTGTAGAGATAGGTCTGAAACATCGGCGACATGGCAAGCAGGGTCACGCCAAGGATCACGCCGCCGTCCAACAGCGTTTCCCTGCTGATGCTTCCCTCCTGCTTCTTTCGGAAGATCAGTCCTGCTGCCACCCAGATCCCGATAAAGACAAGTATCATAAAATACGTGTCCGTATAGAAACAGGTACGCGGCGTCAGCTCCAGCGTCTGGATGCGCAGGGAACCCACTCCGCTGTAATTGATGCGCAGCTGCAGCTGCTTGGCATCCTTGGAAAGGGTAAATGTCTGGGATACCGTGTGTTCTCCCCGCTCCAGCGACCAGCCTGCGATCTTCCTGCCCTGCTCCCACAGCTCCAGAACCGAATCGCTCTCCTGCGCCTGATACACCAGCTCCACGGTGTAGGTGCCTTTGTTCATAATATACTTCGGGGTGCTCGCGATCACGCCGTTTCTCGCAACAGCTTCGCTGATAAACAGATTGTTGTCCGAGTCCGGCGCTCCCACCGAGTGCTGCAGGGACGCTCCCTCATAAAAGATGGGCTGCTTCCCTTCCCCCGCAAGCCACAGCAGAAGGATACCAAGCACCAGAAAAACGCCGTATCCTATTTTCCATTTTTGTCCTGTCTTTTGTTCCTGCATCGTTTCTCTCACTTTTTGCCTATCCGTTTTCTAAAGTTCCGATATCCCCACAACAGCTTGTAGTAGATCAGAAATTTCCACGTCGAGGAGAGCTGCATATCCACCAGCTTCTTCTCCTCCGCTCCGATCCGCTCCAGATAGTAGGGGTTTTGCCGGAACGCCGGAAAATATTCCTGCATCTCCTCGCCCAGCTTTCTGACAAAGGACGCTCTGACCGGTCGCACTCCCTGCATATAGGTAAACAGCGTGTTCACATAGAAGAGGGCCGCGAAGGTGAATTCCAGCTCCGGCCGGTATTTCTCATAATAGCCGTATGTCTTTGCCTCCTGTACCATGATCCGCGCCGCCTCCATCCGGTCCTCGCATCTTCGCTGTGAGATCGTGTGAACCGTGGAGGTGTCATGCTGATAGTACGCATAGAGCGGCTCCTCCAGGTACTCAAAATGCTTTGCGCGCAGCATCCAGGAATTCGCCAGTGCATTGTCCTCATAGAAGATGCCCTCCGGGAAGCGGCTCGGATGATCGATCACGATCTCCCGGCGGTACACCTTTACGACCAGGCTTCCCCCGTCAAGGATCAGCGACCGGTATTTTTCTTCGTTGAGGATTCCCGTCTGCTCCTTTTTGTTGTTGTGCACCACCTGTCCGATCCGGTCGCTGTGCTCCGAGGTCAGATGGTAATCACAGCCTACCATATCTGCCCCTGTCTGCTCTCCCAGACCGATCAGACGCGCATAAAAATCAGGAGTGATCCAATCGTCACTGTCGATAAATCCGATCCATTCACCCCTGGCTAATGACATTCCTATATTTTTGGCTCCGCCCTGTTTCCGGTTCTTCTCGGAGTGGATGGCCTTAAACTTCTCCGGATATCTCCGCTCGTACTCCTTCAGGATATCCAGCGAATTGTCCGTTGAACAGTCATCCACCGCAAGAATCTCATAGTCTGCGATCGTCTGTTTTACCAGCGAATCCAGACAATATTCCAATTTTCCATCTGCCGCCATATTGTAGACCGGCACTATGATCGATAATTTCATTCCGTGACCCTTTTCCACGCAGGTGACCGCGCTCCCGGCTGCTAGCAGGCATAGAACTCCGCTATCTTCGTCACCGCCTCAATAACGCTTTCCACATCTTCGTCGCTCATCGCATAATACAACGGCAGGGATATGATCTCCGCATACAGCTTCTCCGCATTCGGGCACAGTCCCCGCTTATATCCGAGCTTTTCATAATAGGGGAAATAGTACGTCGGAATATAATGCACATTGCAGCACACATTTTCTGCCGCCAGCGCCTCAAAAAACCGTTTCCGGTCGATCTTCAGCCTGTCCGGATCCAGCCGCAGGATATACAGGTGTCTTGTCGTGTCCGATTCCGGGATCTCCTTCTGTACGACGATCTGCGGCAGTTTTGCAAACGCCTCGTTATACTTTGCAACGATCTCTTTTCTTCGTGCGCTGAACCGCTCCAGCTTGTCAAGCTGGCTGATGATCAGGGCTGCCTGCATATCTGTCATGCGGTAGTTATACCCCAGATCGATCATCTCATAATACCATGGGCCGTCCGGTTCATGCTCCATCAGGGACGGATCCCTAGTAATGCCGTGCGCACGGTAGAGCACCAGCTTCCGGTACAGCGTCTCATCGTTGGTCAGAACGGCGCCGCCCTCTCCTCCGGTAACTGTCTTGACTGGATGGAAGCTCAGCGTTGTCATATCCGAAAGGGAACCGTTTGGCTGTCCCTTGTATTTTGTCCCGATCACATGGGCCCCGTCCTCTATCAGGAAAAGGTCATGCTCCCTGCAGATCTTCCGCAGCGGGTCAAGCGCCACCGACTGACCCGTATAGTCCACCGCTACCACCGCTTTGGTGCGGGGTGTGATCGCCGCTTCGACCTTCGCCGGATCAATATTGTATGTCTCCGGGTCGATGTCGGCAAATACCGGTCTCGCTCCGCAATACAGCGCGCAGTTTGCCGACGCTGCAAAGGTGATGGGCGTCGTGATCACCTCGTCCCCTTCTCCTACGCCTGCCGCCATCGCCGCAATATGCAGGGCTGCCGTACCGTTGCTGCACACCACCGCATATTTTGCCCCGGTGACTTCGCACAGCTTCTGTTCCAGCTCACCGATCTTCGGTCCGCAGGTCAGATAATCGCTTTTCAGTACATCCACTACCGCCTGAATATCCGCATCATCTATATACTGGTGTCCATAGAATATCTTCGTTTCCCTGACGGGGGTGCCCCCCTCGATTGCCGGTTTTTCCATATGCACTAAGCCTCTTTTCTGCAAATCTGCTCTTCCTTCTATTTCTCCAGTTCCATCTCTTTGAGCAGTTTTCTGATATCGTCCACGCTCAGCCACTGTGTGTTATTGTCCGAGCTGTAGGAGAAGCCGTCCGGCACTCTCTTGCCGCTCAGATCCGGCTGCTGCTTGTTATTCCAGGTCATCTGCGGGTAGACGATAAAGTGCTTGTCATACTCGTAGGTCGTTGCAGAATCCTCTTTCGTGACCATGATCTCATGCAGCTTTTCTCCGGGACGGATCCCTATCTCCTTGATCTTGCATCCCGGCAGCATCGCCTCTGCCAGATCAGTGATCTTGAAGGACGGGATCTTGCTGATAAAAGTCTCTCCGCCGGTCGCCTCTGCGAGCGCCTTGATCACAAGCTCCACTCCCTGCGTCAGACTGATCCAGAATCTGGTCATCCGCACATCCGTGATCGGCATCTCTGTCTTGCCTTCCTTGATCAGCTTATCGAACACCGGAATGATGGAACCGCGGCTTCCCGCTACATTTCCATATCTCACGATGGAGAAATTGATATCCTTCGTGCCCGCATAGGCGTTAGCTGCCACGAACAGCTTGTCCGATACCAGCTTCGTGCCTCCGTAAAGGTTCACCGGGTTGACCGCCTTGTCCGTAGACAGGGCAACCACCTTCTTCACACCGGTATCCAGCGCGGCGTCGATCACATTCATCGCTCCATGGATATTGGTCTTGATCGCCTCATTCGGGTTATACTCACAGGATGGAACCTGTTTGAGCGCCGCCGCATGAATGATATAGTCCACACCCTCGCAGGCTCTCTTCAATCTCTCCAGATCGCGCACATCGCCGATAAAGAACCGCAGCTTATCCCGATACTCGGCAAACTCCTGATCCATTACCCACTGTTTAAACTCGTCGCGTGAGTAGATTATGATCTTTTTGGGTTCATAGTGTGTCAGCACATATTTGGTAAAGCACTTTCCGAAAGAGCCTGTTCCTCCGGTAATCAGTATCGTTTTATCTTTCAGCATTATTTTTCCTCCTTTTTCGTCAAAACGTCTGTCCTTCTGTCCGGACAGACAGCTTATCCCCGGCATAACCTGCAAACAACACGATTACACCGATTTTCAGTATAGCATAGGGCGATTTTGTTTGCAATGCGCCCTTACTTGAGCAGATATACGCTGCAATACTTTTCCTGCGCCACAAGCTCGCTGCCGGAAAGCGCCGGATTCCCGTCGAGAAGCCGCTTCAGCTCCTTCTCCGCGTCGGCCCCCTCTCCCACATAAGCGATCAGCCGCTCTCCGGTGCGGATCCGCTCATCCTCCGGCAGGGTTTCCCTGTCAGCCGCGAGGAAGTACACTCCCGGGAACTGCATCAGCTCCTCTGCCGAGCTCCAGATGCACCACTCGTCGCCTTCCCGGTAAAGGTAGACAGCCTCCGTTCCCTGTGCCGCCTCCCTGACAGCCACGGCTTTGACTTCCTCCGCCTCCGGGTAGAGAAACTGCACTTTTCCGGATGCAAGACCGTTTACATTGATCAGCAGCAGGCAGAGCAGGAAGATATACTCCATATGTCCCTTCCACAGGGCGCGCAGCGCAAGGAGCAGGAGCATTGCCACCATCCCGTAAACCGGCAGCTGATAACGCAGAGACGTTCCCTCATACATCAGTCCTGTCTTGGAAACTGCCGCCAGATAGCCGAGCACGGAAACGCCCGGCAGCACGACCGGAATATTTCCGCACACGCCGTCCCGGATCCTTTTCCCAAGCTCTGCCATAAACGCTCTGCCCGACCCTGCCCACTTCCTTACCGGCAGAAGCATTCCGAACAGCAGCACCGCCAGAAGCACCCAGAACACGAGCAGGTACCTGCCAAAGACATACTCGTTCATGATGTCATAAAAATAACAAAAACGCTCCCATGTATTGGAGAGTTCAAAAAAGTTCTCCGTCGCCTGCGCTCCTCTCTGTCCGCGGAACATCTGTCCCAGACAGGCCGGATAGGTCAGGTACGAGAGCAGAAACGCCGCCGCCAGACTCCCCGCATACCACAGGACATTCCGGATCCTGCGCTCTCTGAGAAGCACACACAGCGCAAAAGCCGCCGCCATAAAGAAGGCAAAGATCACGTAGTAGTAGTGTGTCAGAAATCCAAGATACGTCACCGCAAGCGTCGGCAGAAGAAACCTCTTCACAGGCAGTTTTTCCTTTGCCGGGTCTGCCGCCCGCTCCAGCCATTTCCACGCAAGCACATGAAGGATCGCGCACAGCAAAACCCACGTAGTCAGCATTTCATACATACGGATAAACAGCACGCCGCTCAGTGCCGCCGGAGTCAGCCAGTAAAAGGCGCTCACCACAAGCGTCAGCTCCTTTTTGCCTCCGCTCACCATATGACACAGCCATGCCAGCAGAAGGATGTTGACGCCGTGAAACAGCAGATTCACTGACAAGCCGATCCACTTGGAAAAGACTCCCGGCAGAAACGACGCCACCGTGTGAAATACCCAGTAGTAAACCGGCGGATGCACATCCCAGGACTGTACCTGCTTCACAAGCCCGTACCGGAAACGCTGATCGGGGAGGACCACAAATTCATCCCGAATCGTCTCCTGATCCATCCACTCTCCATCTTCCACATAAAACCCGTTCGTCCTCGCAGTCGAATAATATGTGTAATACTCATCCTCATGGAAGCCCTTTTTCTGTACGCAGAACGCAAAGGCAACCGCCATCTGCAGGATCCATATCACAATAAGCCAGAAATAAAACGTCTTTTTTTTCAACCCTTAATCTCCATTTTCTTCGCATGTACCCGTCTGACCGTCTTTGGCGCCGCGGAAAGAAGAAGCAGATAAACCTTGTTCTTCTTCGTCAGATACGGATTCCTGATCGTATCCATCAGATGACTGCGCAGATACGAAACCACCCTGCGGTAAAATTTATTTTCCGCCGTCATGGACGGGATCGGCACATGGAGCAGATAGTCCAGCCTCTGATACAGTCCAAAACGGACAGCGCACAGGTGAAGCTGCGGATATTTTTCATCCACCAGCGCCTGCATCCGGTCTGCGTTGTCCACGATATCCAGAAACACCCGTGAAAAGCTGTCCGCCGTCCGCTTTCTGGTCGTGCTGTCCTTGCGGCAGACCACATGATATCCCTGCTCCGGCAGGATGACGATTCCCTCCAGCTCCTGCAAAAGCTCCACGAGAAGCCGGAAATCCTCGTTCAGCTCCCCTTCCGGGAACCGGTGTCCTTCGAACAGCTCGCGTGGGAACAGCTTGGTACAGAAAGAGCAGTCTCCACGGTGCAGCAAAAGCTCCTTCAAAAAGTCCTCCGATGTACAAAGGATGCGTTCCTCCGGTGGAATACACGCGTCCGGAAGCCTTGTTCCATCCTCCTCTACCTCATCCCGCGAGATCTGTACGGCAAAGGAGCGTTTCCCGGCCGCATAGGTCTCCCGGTATGCCTCCCGCATCTTCTCATAGGTATCCGGCTCGATATAGTCGTCGCTGTCCACAAATCCCAGAAATTCTCCTTCTGCCCGGGCAATGCCCAGATTGCGGGCCGACGACGCGCCGCCGTTTGCTTTGTGGTACACCCGGATCCGTCCGTCCTGCCGCGCCAGCTCCTCACACAGCTTCCCCGTCCCGTCTGTCGATCCGTCGTCTATCAGCAGGATCTCCAGCTCCGGATAGGTCTGCCGCCGGATGGAGGCAACGCAGCGCTCCAGACAGTTTATGGAATTGTACACCGGCACGATAACACTGATCTTCTCGTTCATGCTTTCCTCAAATCTCCTCCCGCATCATCCTGCAGTACATCTCTCCCGGCCGGATCGGCGGCGCAACGCTCAGAGGACCGCTCTGCGCCGGCACGATCTGTCCTTCCTGAAGCTGCCTTGCAAAGCGCAGAAGCTCCGCCGCCGCGTGCTCCGCGTTCCAGCAGCCGCGGATCGTCTCGTACGCCGCCCAGCCCATCTGTCTGCGTTCTTCCCAGTGGTCAAACAGATCGATCACTGTCTCCTCCAGCTTGTCATAACGGTCGTCCGGGTAGACCATCCCGTTGACCCCGCTGCGGATCAGATACGGTGCCGCGCCTACCTGCGCGTTGACTACCTCGACACAGCCGCTGTTCATCCCTTCGTTCACGACCGCACCCCAGCCTTCCAGATAATTGCTGGTAAAAAGGTGGATATGGCTTTTTTCCATCACGTCGCGCACTTCCTCCGGCTTCTGAAACCCATAAAAGCGGAAATATCCATCAAGCGCACGCTCCTGCACCTGCTTTCTGATCTCCGGGAGCAGTTCGCCGTCCCCCAGCATATGCATCCGGAAAGAATAACCTCTCTGCGCCAGCGCCTCCGCTAGCTTCACCATGTACTCCGGGTGCTTAAGCGGAAGAAATCTTCCCGCCCAGACGAGCTGCAGTTCCTTCCCGCCCTGTTTTTTATCCGCAAGCTCCTGCTCCGTGTAGGTGCGCAGCGGCGGGAAATAGCCCCACTTGAACAGCTTGTCCGGGTATGCCCCGATCAGGTGAAAGTCGGACGCCGTATAAGCTCCGGCGCAGAGCATACAGACCGGTTTTTTCCGGTAGCGGATATGCTCCCTGTACTTGGCTGCCAGTCCGCGCGGCGAAACTGCCTTCCACTGTCCTTCCCGGTACAGCCGCTCGCTCACCCGTATGGTCGTCCTGCCGGAGCGCAGCCTGTCCTGCACGATGTCCTCCCTGCCTGTCCAGCCAAAGAGCACCACATCGCTCTCGGCGATCTTTTTCAGACAGTCGTACTCCTGCTCGTACAGGCATTTCACATAGGGCAGCTTTCGCACATCGACCGCCCAGCCCATCGCCACGCGCTCTTCCTCCATCGGCATGGTCTGGATAAATGTAAAATCCTCTCCCAGCTCCCGGCTAAGCGCCTCGCACAGTGGGATCTGGTGATGATTGATATAATTCGACACGAACGTGAACGTCATACTTCGCTTTCCTCTGTCATCTCCCGGTAAATATGGATCAGCCGGTAGTAATTCTGATTTCCGTCATGGTTTACTCTGGCATGCTTTCTCGCATTGTCCGAAAAACGCTCCGCTACGGCCTCTTTGCTGAAAATCTCTATGACTGCATCCGCAAGCGCTTCCACATCCCCCGCCGGATACAGGATTCCGTCTCCTCCGTCCTCCAGCAGATTATGTACGCCCCCCACATCGGCCGCAATGCACGGCACGCCAAGGAGCATCGCCTCCCCCAGCGAATTTGGGGAATTCTCCAGTGCGGACGGCAGAACGAACACATGGCTTTGCAGGAACTGTGCTTTCATCTCTTCCGCTGTCAGTCTGCCAAGCATCGTCACCTTTTTCTCTAACTGGTATTCATGGATCAGCTTCCTCAGATACTTTCCGTAAGCAGGAAGTTTCAGCCGGTCCTCCAGCGTTTCATCGCTTATGACGCTGTTTCCCGCCACAAAGATCTGCGCGTAAGGAAAACGCTCCAGGATCTTTGGCATCGCCTGCAAAAGATAGTGAAAGCCCTTTAACGGGTAATCTCCCTGGCTCAAAAAGATCGAATAGGAATGACAGCTCTTCCTGCTCCATCTGTCGCTGTAAAAGCAGGTCCGCATCGTTTCATTCAGATAGTGGTATTTTGCGTCCGGATTGATCCTGGCTGTCTCTTCCCTGTCAAAGTCCGTCCGCCCCGCAATGTGTCCCACCTGCCTGAGCGCCTCTTTCTCATGCTGCCCACGAAGTTCAAACTTTTTCTGCTGACGGCGCAGACTGTCCCTCCGCAGTATGTCCCGCAGCGTCGCCTTCCTCTGCACCCGCAGCGGCAGTCCCGCCATATAGATATCCGCGATCGAGCTGCAAAGTCCCTGTATGCTGACCAGCGTCCTCTCCGGTCTGCCAAACACCCTCACGCACGCCAGCGTGTGCGGGAACTCCGTCCCGAAAATATGCACGATATCCGGCTCAAATTTTTGCAGGATCTCCCGGAAGCGCTCCTCCAGCGCAGGCTCATATCTCTCCGGCGTGTTCAGATCCTCCTCAAAGGCGTAACAGTTGCAGGACAGCGTCTCTCCGAACTGCATCTTTCTCTCGGAAAGCTCCGCCATATCCGCCACCGGAAATGCGATCCCCAGCTCTACCGGATTGCGGCTCTGTTCCAGTGCGATCCTCTCCAGCAGACCGCTCAGCCACCCCTCCCTGTTGCTGCAGGGAAGATTCAGCTGCCTTGCAATAGCCGGCAGCATGATGTTGCATACCCACAATACTCTCATCCTTACTCTCCATTCCAGCGTGCCCGCTCCACGCTATGCCTTGTAAAGTAACCTCTTTATCCTATTATAGGCGCCTGCCGTCACCGGATTCCGGGCGATCCACGTGCGAAGCCCCGACAGGGTCAGCAGCATGATCAGCCGATACCGGTACACCTTACGGGACGGCATATACTTTTTTACGATCTCACGGTGCTCCTTCTCCGAAATCTTCCGGTTCTCCCGCGTCTCCGAGAACCCCCCGCCCTCGTAGCGCGAAACCGTCACCGGCATATACAGGGTTTTCGCCCCCGCCTTATAATATGCCCACAGAAAATGCTCATAGTCTGCGCGCACCCGGTAAGAGAGATCGAAGCCCCTGCCTGCAAAGAGTGCCTTGCTGTAAAAGCACGCCTGATGACAGGGCACATTCCGGTAACACCCAAAATCATCCATGGACGGATTGGACTGCACGACCGCTCCGGTCAGCTCCTCCTCAATATTTCCGTAGAAGATAAAAGGCGGCCTCTTCTCCCCGGCATACTGCGCCTCGGCGCTCTGGATGTGCTCCCCGACTTTTGCAAGCACCTCCGCATTGCTGAAGCAGTCCCCGCAGTTCAGAAAAAAGAAATATTCTCCGTGCGCCTGTGCGACCGCCTGGTTCATCGCGTCATAAATCCCCCGGTCCTTCTGCGACACCACCCGGATCCGTTCATCCGGCGGCAGCATGGCTATACAGCCATCCGTCGATCCTCCGTCCTTGACAAGGATCTCATAATCACTCTCCGTCTGTTCCAGAATGCTCTCTATCGTATGCCTGAGCTTGTCTCCCGGGTTCAGACAGACTATCAGAATACTGAAAATCATCTTAACTCCCCATTTCCGCGCAGCCTGCTTTGTTTATGGCTCTGCACCCGTTTAATTGACATCCGACAGGATATTCACCATATCGTGGAAGAAGAAGGTACGGTACGGCAGAAGGAGGATCCCGTCGCCGCCTGCCCTTCTGAGGTACATTGCAAAATACAGAACAGCCGCCAGACAGATTCCTGCCTGAAACAGCCTTCTCCACCGTTTCTCCGGTATCCTTCCAAGCAGCATCGGCAAAAACAGGATCTGACTCACGGTAAGGTAATAGCCTATTCTCGATATGATCGGCAAAAATCCGCAGAAAACGTACAGCGCCAGCGCCCCCAGATTCAGGTAGAAGAAAAAGCGGAACCGCTCATCCATCTCCATCCCCGGAGCTTTCTCCCGTCTCTCCATCCAGAGGACGATTCCGGCAAACAAAAGAACCGCCACGCACCGCAGAATATTGATATAGCTGGTGCCGCCCTCCAGATATTCCGTATCCTCATAGGTCGGGTAGAGAAAAATGACCACCTTCAGATAAAAATCCTGGAAAAACAGAAACGAGGTACAGAATACGCCCGCCAGCGCAAGCTGCCACTTTTTCCAGCGTAGCGTCGCCAGAAAATACAACGGGAGCACCACCAGCAGCGACTTGTGGAACAGCGATCCGAAAAGGATCAGCACCACAAATCTTCCCCACTGCTTTCGCAGCACAAACTTCATGGAATACAGAGCGATCCCCAGCGCCAGATAATACCGCACCGTGCTGAACGTCTGGAAATAATACCCAAGCGTCATAAACAGAAAGAACGTCATCGGAAAATTATCGCTCTGCTGATACATCGCCACAAGGAAAAGAAATACGGTCGCAAACGCATAGACGGCAAACACCAGCAGGTAATTTTCATACCCGGACAGTCCGTAGACCATCTTTACCAGAAGGTTAAATCCAACCTCCGTAGGCACGTACGAATCGCAGTTGATCAGGTGCATGAACTCCACGTATTTTGCATAATCATTTCCCACGTTCAGCCGACAGGCAGACAGCGCGAACAGGATCAGAAAGATCGCCAAAAGGCAGACCCGGTTACACATCTGCTGCCTCGTCGTCCTATATGGTTGTCGATCCGGCTGACTCACGACCAGCCCTGCCAGCAGTATCGTCACTGCCGCCACCGAAATATAGAGGATCATCTATCCGTTCTTTCCTTCCCTGATTCCGTCTTTCATCAGCCGATACGCCTTCTTTACCGGGATCTGCCGACACATCTCCTGCCTGTGCACCCACACAAAACGCAGGGACAGCACTCTTGCCAGCCTGCCATACAGAAAGTGGTACAAAACGCCCCTGTCCCGGAAAAACTTATCATTGTAGCCATGAAACCACGTAGATTCCCGCTCCTTCTCCTCGCCGATACAGTCCGTGTGGGTATAGATGCGCAGCCCCGCCCTCAGACAGTCTCTGAGAAACAGGCTGTCCTCGCCGTTGCTGTACTTTGCACCGCCCCCAAACAGCAGCGAGTAACTCACATTGGCGCGTCGGAACGCGTCCAGCTTTCCCGTAATGCTGTATGCCGGATACCGGCCGTAATTGCGGTAGGTCACTCTGTGGATATCCTCGTTCCAGTAGGTTTTCCTTGCAGGCGACACCTTCACATTAAAGAGGATCAGATCCGCCTCCGGCAGCTCCTCATACGCTTTCCGGATCTTCTCCGCATAGTCGTCCGCATACACGATATCCTCATCCGAAAAAATACACACATCCGCGTCGGCGTGCAGAAGCGCTGTGTTCCTGCTCAGACCAACGCCCCTCTCAGGCATGCAAAAGCACTGGATGCGATCCTCTCCCCGCATATGTTCTTCATAGGCATATCTGTCACATTGATCAACGATCACCGCCGGCGTGCGAAGGTTCATCTTCTCCGGCAGCTCCCCGCTATTTTGTTCTACCGCGGAAATAAGCATCTGCAGCTTCATAGGCTCTCTCCATTTCCGTGTACGTTCTTATCCTTCTTCCGGCGCATCCCGCTCTGCGTTCCATAATACCGGTCCAGAAAACGGCTGTCAGCGTCTGTGATCATCAGCGCCTTTACCTCGCATCCCCGGAGTGTGAACTGATCCAGAAGCATCTCCAGATATACCGCGTGCACCTTTCCTGCCGGCACGCACAGAATCGCTCCCGGTGCCGCTTCCAGGGTCTTCCACTGCTGTTCAGGGAACGGCTCATCCGGATTCACCCTGACCAGCTCTATCCCTTTATGCTTCTCCTGCAGAAATCTCAGCGCCGCCTCGCCGTCCTTGCAAAGCGCCTTCACAGCGCGCCCCTTTTCCTGCTGCCCGGCGCGCACGCTTATCTCCCGGTATCCCGCAAAGGGCACCTCCGTCACCTGACGAAGATCCGCCGGCGTGGTGATCCGGTCATCCAGAGTATATAGCAGAAGCAGCGCCAGCACAGCCACTGTCACGCCGACCACCAGTCCCACGCAGACCGCCTGCGCCATCCGGGAATCCGCTACGACAAGCTCTGCCGCTCCCTCCTGGATCGTCCGGATCTGTGTAAATTCTTTTGCCGTATCTCCCAGCGATTCCAGTGACCGGTCTGTCGCGTTCAGGATCGCATCCGTCCGCTTCGGATCTCCGGTCGTGATCGTGATCGTCAGGAGGCGCAGATCCGACAGGATCTCCGCGCGGGTTGCCGCCGCGACCTCCTCCCTTGTATACTGCGCATCCAGATTCTGCATCGTCACATCCAGGATCGGATCGGTCGCCATCAGATCATTCCAGGTATAGCCGTTATACGCCTGATAAACCTCTCCCGTCTCGTCTGCCGCAAAATCCAAATAGAGTTTGGAAACCGCCCGGTATTCTCTCTCATCCACCGGCACGGTGTGAAAGCCTGTATACAAAATCGCCCCGGCAGCCGCGCCGATCGCCGCCGCCAGTACCACGATCCAGATTTTCCCCAGAAACGCCAGTATCAGCTTTTTGACGTCCATACCGGCTTCCGCATATCGGATCTTATTCATGCCCCTTTTTCTCCTTCTTCAGCGCTGTTGTCTGGGTGCTGTCCACCCCTTCGGTGCTCTCCGGCCGGATCAGGATCTTGAGCGTGAGAAGCATCAGCTTCAGATCCAGCCAGACGGTATACTGCTCAATATAGGTCAGATCCAGTTTCAGCTTGTCATAGGGTGTCGTATTGTACTTCCCGTACACCTGCGCGTAGCCTGCCAGCCCCGCCTTCACCTTCGTGCGGAACGCAAATTCCGGCATCTCCTCCATATACTGCTCGATGATCTCCGGTCTTTCCGGTCTTGGTCCGATAAAGGACATTTCCCCTTTGAGGATATTGATCAGCTGCGGCAGTTCGTCGATGCGTGTCGCACGGATGAATTTTCCTACCGGGGTGATGCGGGAATCGTTCTTGGACGCCAGTCTTGCCACGCCGTCCTTCTCCGCATCCACCTTCATGCTCCGGAACTTGAGGATATAGAATTTCTTCTGACCGATCGTACAGCGCACCTGCTTGTAAAATACCGGTCCGCGGTCATATAGCTTGATCGCGATCGCCGTCACCAGCATAAACGGGGACGCCAGGATCAGCAGCAGCACCGAGCACACCAGATCGATCAGTCTTTTGGCTATTCTCTGCTCAATTTTCAGTGGGTATTCCCTGACCAGATAGATCGGCGTGTCAAACAGATGGAGCTGGTCTGCCCCCTTCACCAGAACATCCGATATCTTAGGCATCATATAGACGCGGATCGACCGGCTGTAACAGTATTTCAGCAGCTCATGGCTGTCCACAGCCGAAATGTCCCACAGAACGACCGCCCCGTAATTCTTACATGCCTCTTCCTTGACCGCCTTCATTCCCGCAGAGATATTCATGCACCTTTTGATGTGGTACTTGTCCTTGCGCGACTCAAATTTCGCCACGATATCATCGATCGGCCGCTCTCCGTGCACGATCAGGATCTCCCTTGGCCGGAACGCCTTATAGTAGCAGGCGTTGCATATGGCAACCCACACCGCAGCAAACACGATCTGTATCGCCATCGTCTCAAGGATCGGCTCTGCCCGGATCAGCCAGTTTGCCATCAGCGAAAGCTGAAAATAAGAGATCACATTGACAAACAGAAGGGAAAATATTTCCGAGATAAACACATCGGTCGCCTTGAGATACCCCACCTTCAGCGCGCCATACGTGCTCGCGAAGAAAAACAGGAGCACAAAGTAAATGCCGATGATGAGCAGGTGTCCACGAAAATAGAATTTAAAATTTCTCTGCAGACGCAGAAACGGATAATACTGTGTCAGCCAGAAATACGTGTAGATCAATGTGTGTATGATCAGTCCGATAAAGGACATCTGCAATATAAAAAGTCTTTTGACCGTATCTGTATGTTTCACTACAACACCTCTTTGGCAGGCTTTCCCCGCCCCTTATATTCTTGCCGTATTTTCAGCGGTTCAGCCTCTTTCCCGGAGTCTTTCTTCTCCATCTGCTGATCCGTTTTCTCTAAAGCCGTCTTACCGTTGCCCGCACCGCCCAGAAAACAAAGCAGCACGCGCTTCTAAGAACCGACAGACCTTCCTGCCTGCGGTACAGGTTCCAGATCCGCCGGATCGCCTGCCACTTGTTGGACGAGAGCGACTTCGCCGGTCTGCGGTAGATCGCCAGTACCTGATCCAGCCCATATGCCACGTGCCCGGCACGCAGGATCTGCCACCAGGTCGCCGTATCCTCGCTGGCGACGTCCGGCATCTGCAAAAGCTGTGCCGCTATCTTCTCCCGGTCAAAAAGCACCGTCGTGGTAAAGATGACGGTTCTGGACAGAGCCTGCCGGTAGCACAATGTCTCCGGCACATGTACCACCTTTCCCGTCGGCGCCGCCTTCTCGTCTCCAAACTCATAGGCTGTGAAAACGAAGCCGGCCTGCTTTTCCTTCATATACTGCAATTCCTTTTCCAGCTTGTCCGGCATCCAGATATCGTCGGCGTCCAGAAAGGCCAGATACCTTCCGCGCGCCTCCGCTGTTCCGGTGTTCCGCGCGCGCGCCGCCCCCTCGTTCTTCGCCTTGCGAAGAAGCGCGATCCGCTGTCCCTCTGCACAAAAGTATTCCTCTATCTGCCGCACTGCGCCGCCGTCTCTCTGTTCGCTGCAATGCCGGAGATCCGCAAGCGCCGCTTCAATCGCCGGAACACTCCCGTCCGGCGAGCAGTCATCCACCAGGATAAGCTCCCAGCAAGGGTAAGTCTGCCCCCTGACCATACGGATCGTCTCCGCAATATACTCCGCCGCACCGTAGACGGGCACGACGATACTGATCATTTCTTCCATCAGATCTCCTCTTTTACAAGATAGATAGGACGCTTCTTAACTTCCATATAGGTCTTGGACAGATACTGTCCCACGATCCCCAGACAGAAAAGCTGCACACCGCTCACCAGCGATATGATGCACACCAGGGACGGCCAGCCGGATGTCGGATCCCCGTATGCCAGCTTGCGTATGATCGTCACGATGATGAGCAGGAACGCCAGAACACAGAACAGCACTCCCATGATCGAGGCGATCGCCAGCGGCACGGTCGAGAACGCCAGAATCCCATCCAGCGAATAGAGAAAAAGTTTCCAGAAAGACCATTTTGTCTTTCCCTTTTTCCGCTCGATATTGTCGTAGGCAAGCCACTTCGTCTCGTAACCTACCCAGCCAAAGATTCCCTTGCTGAAACGGTTGTACTCCGACATTGCCAGAATACTGTCCACGACCTGTCTCGTCATCAGCCGGTAGTCGCGCGCGCCGTCGATGATCTCGGTGCGTGAGATCTTATTCATAATGCGGTAAAACAGCCGCGCAAAGAAGGAGCGCACCGGCGGCTCGCCCTTTCTGGTCACTCTTCTCGTCGCCACAGAGTCATAACCCTGTTCGATATATCCATACATCTCCGGCAACAACGACGGCGGATCCTGCAGATCCGCATCCATCATCACCACAAAATCTCCCCTGGCCTTCTGCAGTCCGGCATAGATCGCCGCCTCTTTTCCGAAATTGCGAGAAAACGAGATCAGCCTTACATGCTCGTCCTGTTCCCGGAGCTTTTTGACCTCCGCTACCGTCTTATCCCTTGATCCGTCGTCGATATACAGGATCTCGATCTCAATCTCTTTCTCCTGAAAAAAAGCGCTTGTTTTCTGCAGTTCATCATAAAAGTCCCTGACATTTTCCTCTTCGTTGTAGCAGGGAACGATCACACTAAGCAGCTTCATGTTCTGTCTCCATTTGCTTCGCAAAAATAATTGTTTTTCTCTGAGGCTCATTTTACCATAAACACACAAAAAAAGGAAGAGAGCCGTCTTGTCCCCCTTCCGTTTCCTTGTGCCTCTATGTCTTTATCTTTCTATCAGATCATATTCCAGACGGATATAGTCCGCCACGGTGGCGATATATTCACTGTTTGTCGGCCGGCTGTACTCGCTTGTGTTGCGATAGCCGAACAGCTCTTCAAAGATGTCGCTGTTCCCCCGCTCCCAGGATACCTCGATCGCATTGCGGATCGCCCGCTCGATCTTCTGGGCCGTGGTTCCGTACATTCTGGCGAGATCCGGATAAAGCAGCTTCGTCACACTGCCGACCAGCTCCATATCCTGCACGCACATCAGCACCGCGCTCCGCAAAAACTGGTAGCCGCGAAGGTGCGCCGGAATGCCCAGCTCCAGCATAAATCTGGAAATCTGCCTTTCCAATTCCTGATCGCTTATCTTTTCTGCCTGCTCCATAGTCCGCTCTCCTTCACCCGGTCATTCTACTACACCATTCGTTACCATTGTAACAGTCTGCGGTCTGTTTGTAAATTGTAACCCATCGCACAGCGCCTGGCTCTGTACCCCTTGTGCTCTCGAAGGCTTTTCTGTATTCGGATATCGGCGCAGGAAGCCGCAGCTCTTACTTTCTCGCCTCGTCCACATTCTTCTGGAACCAGTCGTAGGCAAGCTGAACGCCCTCTTCCAGTTCTACCTTATGTGTCCAGCCAAGACCATGCAGCTTCGTCACATCCGTCAGCTTACGCGGCGTGCCGTCGGGCATATCCTTATTCCAGACGATCTCGCCCTGGTAGCCGACTGTTCTCTTGACTGTCTCCGCAAGCTCCTTGATCGTCACTTCCTTGCCGGTGCCGATGTTTACGTGCTGCTCTCCGCTGTAATTCTCAAGAAGGAATACGCAGGCATCCGCCATATCGTCTACATACAGGAACTCGCGGAGCGGCGTTCCCGTTCCCCAGAGTTCTACCGTCGGCGCATTGTTTACCTTCGCCTCATGGAATTTGCGGATCATCGCCGGCATAACGTGAGATCCCTGCAGATTATAGTTGTCATGCGGCCCATACAGGTTTGTAGGCATACAGCTGATAAAGTCGTCTCCATACTGTCTCTTGTAGAATTTGCACATCTCCAGCCCAGCGATCTTGGCGATCGCATAGGCCTCGTTCGTCACCTCGAGAGGGCCGGTAAGCAGCGCGTCCTCTGGTATCGGCTGCGGCGCCATCTTGGGGTAGATACAGGTGCTTCCCAGAAACAGGAGCTTTTTCACCTGAAAATCATGGCAGCACTTGATGACATTACACTGGATCTGCATATTTTCATAGGCAAATTCCGCCGGCGTCGTATTGTTGGCGTTGATGCCTCCCACCTTTGCAGCGGCCAGAACGACCACATCCGGTCTTTCTTCCTCAAAGAAGGCTCTTACCGCCTGCTGGTCTGTCAGATTCAGCTCCTTGTGCGTCCTTCCGATCACGTTTGTGTAGCCTTTGGCTTTCAGATTTCTGACGATCGCGCTTCCCACCAGTCCTCTGTGTCCTGCTACATAGATCTTGTCTGTCTTATTCATGCTCTTTTCCTCCATCGTCTATCTTATTTTAACCTTTTCCTTGTATCTCAGTCAACGCTGCTCCGGAATCCGTCCTTCAGATTCTCCCCCAGCAGCGTGATCTCTGCCCTGACCGGGGATGATGGAAAGCTGTCATAGCCCACCTGATCTCCCTGCTGCGGGTAATAGAAGGTGATCCCCTCTGTCTCGTAGCTGTCGACCGGGAAGTTCTCATAGTCCTTCTGCAGTACCCAGTAATCTCCGGTGTCGCCCATCGCGATCTCCCTGCCGAGCGCCGCTCCCTTGTAGAGCAGGAGCAGGAGCACTGCACCCGCGCAGACACTTTGCACCGCCGCCTGCGTCCTTCGTTCCGCCTCCGACCACTGACTTGCGATCCCTCCGAGCACCACTGCGGGCGTCAGGTACACGTAAACACAGCCGTACCGGATCAGCGGTGAGGTGAACAGCCAGAACAGGAAGGACAGGGCAACCGTGGTCTGCACCAGCAAAAGATCTCCCCGCCTTTTCCAGAGGTTCAAAAGCATACCAAGCGCATACACTGCCAGCACCGCTACCGAGATTCCTCCCAGCAGAACGAACAGCTTATCGCTTCCCGCAAGGGAACGGAACCAGTCCGGAAACCATACCTTTATGCCATCCTCATACCGCCCGACGTCCGTCATCCCTCTGCCCCACACCTGGATCTCCTTCGCGTCATAATCCGCAAGCCCCTTCGGGATCTTCCACGGAACAGAGAACAGATCGACCGCCGTAAACGGGTAGACCAGCCAGCCGGATAACACGACGTTTCTTAAAAAATACGGAGCTGCCGTCGCGATCCCAAGTCCCAGGTACTTCGCCGTTTTGCCCCATTTTTTCTGCCGGATCAGGCTGCTTGCGGGCTTCCATGTAAGCAGCAGGATCAACGCCGCAGAGAGCTTGACCGTCATCAGGAACACGCCCAGCACACAGAGCAGGGCATAGGGTTCTTCATCCGCGATCCTTTTTTCCAGCAGATCCAGCCACCGGATCACCAGATAGAATGCCAGCAGAACCATGAAATAGTCCGAAGCCGGCGAGATCATCTCGTCAAAAATATTCACCAGGTAGTACACCGCCATCACCCGGGCATAGTCGGAAGTGCGCAGCCGGCGGTTCCGGATCGCCGGAGCGATGTCCCCACACGCACACGCCAGCAAAAAGGCGGTAAAACCTGCCGCGCAGTGAAAGGACTGTCCTCCCAGAAATGCCATGCTGTATAGCGCCGACAGCGCAAAGGAGGCGCTGTTGTAGGCAAGCCTGCAGTGAAGGTTTCCAAGTCCTTTTACCGCACCATACTCTTCCATCCACCGGATGCTCTGCGCGTGATACAGCGCGGTATCATAGTGCAGCAGTCCTCTGGACGTACCATAGGCAAAAAGGAAAAAGAGGACCAGCACTACCGCTATTCTTCCTCTTTTCCCATTTTCTTTTTTATTAAAATTACGTTTCCACTCTGCAAGCGCTCCAGACACCCTGCCATGGAAAGCGACTGCGATCCCTGCGCACACCGCGCACAAAATAAGGTTCGCTGCCAGACCAACCCGGCCAAACAGACTGAAAAGCTCCGCATAGACGGTAACGCAGACCAGACCGCAGACCAGATAAGATCCGGCGTACCTGACCCGATACCCTCTTTTTCCGATCAGCAGATGCAAGACACCATAGCCGACCGGAAACATGGTCAAAAGCATATAGCTCCATATCAAAACAACGGATACCATTGATTACCTGTCCTTTTGTGTCACTGATCAAGCGTTTTTCTTTTTATACTCTTCGCAGCTCATCCCTGCGATTTCCTTGAGGTCCGCATCCATCATCATGGCAACTAACCCCTTGAAATCGACATCTCTCTTCCAGCCGAGCGTCTTCTCCGCTTTCTCGCAGTTACCCCAGAGGAACTCAACCTCTGCCGGACGATAAAACTCCGGATTGACATCTACCAGCAGTCTGCCGGTCTTTGCGTCATATCCCGCCTCGTTTACGCCGGTGCCTTCCCAACGGATCTCGATGCCAAGCTCGCCAAATGCCGCCTCCACAAACTCTCTGACTGTGTGCGTCTCATTGGTTGCCAGAACAAAGTCGTCCGCCTTGTCCTGCTGCAGCATCAGCCACATACCCTTTACATAGTCGCCCGCAAAGCCCCAGTCGCGCTTGGCGTTCATATTGCCGAGAGACAGCTTGTCCTGTTTGCCCGCAATGATGTTGGCGATCGCGAGCGTGATCTTTCTGGTGACGAAATTCTCGCCGCGTCTCGGAGATTCATGGTTAAAGAGAATACCGTTGCATGCAAACATATTGTAGGATTCTCTGTAATTTACGGTGATCCAGTAAGAATACAGCTTTGCCGCACCGTAAGGACTCTTGGGATAGAACGGCGTCTTTTCGCTCTGCGGCGCCGTCTCCGGGATTCCTCCGAACAGCTCGGAAGTCGAAGCCTGATAGAAGCGGCAGGTTTCGCCGTTGACACGGATCGCCTCCAGCAGCTTGAGAGTACTTACCCCGGTAGCCTCCGCCGTATACTCCGGCACCTCGAAGGACACGCCTACGTGCGACTGCGCCGCCAGATTATATACCTCTGTCGGGCGGATCTCTGCGATCAGGCGCATCAGATTGCTCGAATCTGTCGTATCTGCAAAGTGCATGAAAAACTTTACTTTATAATAATCGGAATGAATGAGGTGATCGATCCTTGCCGTGTTGCTGATGCTGTGTCTGCGAACCAGTCCGTGAACCTCATAGCCCTTCTCCAGAAGAAACTCTGCCAGATAGGAGCCGTCCTGTCCTGTGATACCCGTGATCAATGCTATTTTCTGCATAATGTGATAAATTCCTTTCTTATTTCGAAATCAACTGTTCCTATTTTCTCATACTTACCGAATCCTGTAAAGAGGCGATTTCTAAGGGTTTTTCGCACCTCTATCTGGTCATCAGCCACCATGTCGCCGCGCCGATCAGGATCCCGAGGACCGCTCCCACGATAACCTGCAGCGGCGTGTGTCCTACAAACTCCTTCAGCTTCTCCTCCGCCGTCATCTTCGTTCCCATGGAACGAAACACATCCATCATCTCATTCAGGATACGCGCCTGCACGCCCGTCTCCCATCTCACTCCGCGCGCATCGTGCATGACAATGATCGCCAGAATGATCGCGATCGCAAACGCAAAGCTGTCCGCTCCGTACTCCAGTCCTGTCGCCGTCGCAAGCGCACAGACGGTCGCCGCGTGGGAGCTCGGCATGCCGCCGCTCCCGACCATTCTCTCCATCACCAGCTTCTTTGTCAGGATCAGATGAATGATCGTCTTTAAGAGCTGGGCGATAAACCAGCCCATGACCGCCGCAACCAGCACGGTATTGTGTAATAATCCTGTGATAAACTCCATGGTATCTCATCTCCCCCGCCCGGTCTCTGACCGCGCAGCCGGTTATGCCTCCTTCAGGTATTCCGCTATGGCGTCATGCCAGTCTTTAAACATGAAATCCGTCGTCATCTTGAGCATATAATTCTCAAGGATGGAATATGCCGGACGCTTTACTGCCGCGCCGTACTCCTCAGACGTGATTCCTTCCACGATCGTGCTTTTGCCTGCCAGCCGGAAGATCTCCTCCGTAAACTGCGCCCAGCTGCAATCTCCCTCGCAGGTTCCGTGGAACAGACCGTAATTGTCCGTCGGCAGAAGATAGGCGATCGCTTTCGCAAGCTCGCTCGCACTGGTCGGCGATCCCACCTGATCTCTCACGACCCTGACTTTATCGTTCGTTTCCGCCAGCCGCAGCATCGTCCGTACAAAGTTCTTTCCGTCTCCGTACAGCCACGCTGTCCGGATGATAAAATGCCGGCTGCTGAACTCCTTCACAAACTCTTCCCCGGCGAGCTTCGTTCTTCCGTACGCTCCCTGCGGACCGGTCGGATCCATCTCCCGGTAAGGGCGTGTCCCATTTCCTGCAAAAACGTAGTCGGTCGAAATGTGCACCAGCTTCGCGCCGACTGCCTCCGCTGCGATTCCCAGATTCCGCGCGCCGATCGCATTGATCCGGAACGCAAGATCCTCCTCCTTCTCGCACGCCTCAACCGCCGTATAAGCCGCGCAGTTTATGATCGCATAAGGCTTTACCTCTCCGACAAGCTCCATGACCTTGTCCACCGATGTGATGTCAAGCTCCGCCACATCCGTATTTACCAGTTCATATTCCGTATTTCCCGCATACTGCTTATTCACAGCGCGGCCGAGCTGCCCGTTGCATCCCGTCACTATAATCTTTTTCATAGTCCCTGACTGCCTTTCTGAATCGTTATTCTCATTGTACATCCTGCACACCAATTATGCAAACATCAAAAAAGAATCGCTTTTTGCCATAATTCCTGTTTTCCCTAAGAAATTCTTAACTTTTTTGTTGAAATTTTAAGATTTTTCTTAGTGACGCTCCTTTCGCCTTATGCTATACTAGGAACAGTCGGGTTATTTCCCGTGAGGAGAAAGAAGCCTATCGAAAGCAGAAAGAGAGGATTTAGGATGAAAAGATTGCAAGTGCTCCTTCTTGTAGCCTTATCTTCTACTCTTTTATTATTTGGTTGTGGTAAAAAACAGGAAGAAGTCATTGAACCGGTTGTCGAACAGGTGATTGACGAAGCGCCGGAAACCGTAGAAGAGGCAGATGAGACACAGGAAGCGACAGACGAAGACGTTCCTCCGGAAGAAGGAATGGTTCGAAGCAGGATCACAAACGAATGGGTAAAGGAAGATGTCAACAACACCCGCCCGATCACCGTGATGATCCCCAATACCAAAACTGCCAGCCAGTACGGCATTTCACAGGCAGATGTGCTTTATGAGTGTAACGTGGAGGGCAGCATCACCCGTCTGATGGCGCTGTTCCAGGACTGGAGTAATTTCGACCGTCTCGGCAATGTCAGAAGCTGCCGTGATTACTACGTATACTGGTCCTTTGAATGGGATGCCTTCTACATCCATTACGGCGGGCCTTTCTACATAGATGAGGTTATCAACCGCCCTGACACCGAGGATATCGACGGATTGTCCAGCAGCAACTTCTGGCGTGCGGACGACACCGGCAATTCCACGGACAACGCCTATGTTGATACCGCCGGCATCAAATCCGACATCAACAAGCTGGGATACGATCTGGAATACCGTTCCGGTTACGCAGATGAGCAGCATTACAAGTTTGCTCCCGCCGGTCAGCCGAACACTTTGGAGCAGTACAGCGACGCGCTTACCGCAGACAAGATCGATATGTCCCCTACCTATCCGGTGACCAACTGCTACTTTGTATACAACAGCGATACCGGTCTGTATGACAGATATCAGCACCTCTCCGGTGCAGCAGACGGTCCGCATATCGACAAGGCAAACGGTCAGCAGCTTGCATTTAAGAACATCATTATCCAGAATACGTACTATGAGGTTCGTGACCAGAAAGGATATCTTGCTTTCCAGTGCCACGACACCACCCGCGACGGCTGGTTCTTCACCAACGGAAAAGGAATCCACGTAACATGGGAGAAGACCTCCGACTACGGTGCGACCAGATATTATGACGACAACGGAAATGAAATAGAATTCAATACCGGAAAGACCATGGTATGTATCGTGGAGGACGGCGATTCCTTCCTTGTCAACGACGAGAAGATCACGCCTGCTTCTGCAAAATAAACGAGATGACACACCCCTTGACACAGGTTCTCTGTGAAAAGGGGTGTTTTTTTCGAATATCAGAAACGCCATGCGCAGGACGATCTGTCGTAAGCGCCCTATCGCCGGGCGGCAGCCGTTTATCACTAAGTCTTTGTCTGCGCCGGGAAAAGCAAAGCCGTCTGAACCGGCTCGGAAGCCTTATCTGTATTGCCGGGATCGTCGGCTTTCAGCTCGTATAACATACGGGCTTTTTTAATTTCCATATTTCATATTCTTAGGTACAGAAACCTTCACCTGCAGCGCGGTATACGCATCCGTCCCGTCCATGATAACACTCTGGTCTAACGTCCCTCCGTCATCCAGACCTGCCGGCTTATTGTAGGCATTGTCAAAAAGGACCTTGATAACGACATTCTGGGTCTTTCCACTCGGATTCGCCGCAATATAGTTTGTCAGATCCAATGCAATCTTTCCATCTGCCGTGTACTTCGTGGTGATCGGCACTTCTTTTCCGCTTGTGTCATACACCTTGTAAGCAACCGCTGATACAGCCGGCGCCGGTTTGTTTTTGCCCGCATTGATCGTAACGACCATATTTTGCGCCTCGTCCGCCGTTGTCCTTCCACTTACCAGTTTCGCGATACTTGCTGTATACTTATTTGCTGTCTTGTCTTTTTTCAGGACATTTACAGTGACTTTGTACTCGTAATACATGCGTTCTCCGTCTTCAAAAGTTACCCCGACGCCAATGTATCCCGATACCCTCTGTCCTGCAAGATCTTCGTTCTGTGGCTTGAGTACAAGGCTCTTTCCGTCCTCGCCGACCTCAAAGGCGTCACTGAAGCGGCTGATCTTTCCGCCCATGTTTTCACTGTACAGATCGACAATCTCCATCTGTTCCACTCCGGAGCCCTTATATTGCAGGTCGACACTGCTTGCATCAAGCAGAGACATGGTATACTGTTTCGTCATCGTAAAGGACTTCTTCAGATCAACTGCTTTGATCTTGACGCCATTGCTTATCCTGCTGTTCGTCCACTCTCCGTCTTCTCCTGGAATACCGGCTACGATGCTGATCGTTCCGCTGCCGGCACAATGTACGCCTTTGACAGGAACCGTAAGTTTTTTGGCAGCCGGATCATATTTTACATTTTGCCTATCCAGTGCCACATATATCCGACCGTCATCACTAAAGAAATACTCTGATTTCTTATCCTGTGTCACAAGCAGGAATTGTGTTTCCGCCGTCAATTTTGTTTCACAGCGGCTGTCGTCTACATCAAATACCAGCGCCTGATCTCTCTTTCCGACGATCAGATCTTTCTGACCTTTCGCCAATTTGATCGCCGGCGCCGTTATTTCCTGCTGATAACGGGAATTTTTCAGCGTATACGTTTTAATAACTGTTTTCCCCTGTTTCAGGGTAACTTTTGCTGTCTCGCCGGTCATGACCACGTGCAGCCACTGGTTTTTGTTCAGCCAGTCACTGTCCTCCCCATAATCAGCGAGAACCTTGATGTTTCCGGATACCGCAATGCTGTAATTCATGAACTTGCTGCCTTCGCCCAGATTTCCCTTTTCATCTTCAGACATCAAGCTAATGTCAAAAGCATCGCCGCTTTGTATGTAACAGGTATCGCCTCCAAGCGTAAAGGAAAGATTGTTCTCGACTCCCTCTTCCATTTTGACCCAATCTGTATCGCGCATCGGCAGCCATGCCACACAGGCTTTTGTATCATTGTATTTGAGCTCTTTGATCGACAGCGACACCTTGTTCTCCGAGCCGTCTTTGACTGTCGCCGTAAAGCTGACATTCTTCGCCGTGCAGTTGCTTACATTAATGTTTCCCCACTCACCCACGGTAATGCCCTTGCCTTTTACCGTAAGCGTGTACTGTTCGCGGCTCAGAAATGCATCATCACCATACTTTCCATCCTCGCCGGGCGTTGCACCTTTCTTTACCACCAGAACCTGCGCACCTTGCAGCTTGTTTGCCTCGAAGGAATCCTTATTTGTATCCAGCACAAGGTCGTATGTCGTTATCTGCGGTTTGACAATGATAAGCTTCTCAAACTCCTGACCGGTATTGACAATCTGGAAGTCTGCAATTTTTGAATAGCAATCTCCCACGCTGTTTTGGACCGTCACCATGACGGCAAACTTGTTCTCCTCAGGATTCTCCTTGATCTTATAGTCCTTGCTGACCGTTACGATTCCGTTCTTAACGGTAACCGCCGGTTTGTTTTTGGAATCCACCAAAGCACGCTCGTTTTGTTCAAAATCTCCTCCAGCCCATTCACGCGCGCCTACTCCATAGATAACCTTGGCATTCTTTGGCTTAAAGAACGCATTGTAATTATCATAGTCAATATCGATCTTTGCCTTGCCCGGTTTATTTCCTCCCATGTATATGTTCTCAGAGGACAATGCCAGGGTAAACGGGTGAAGTCCGGCTACCACCGTGATCACAATATTAGCCGTCGCCGGTTTCGCTCCCTGCCGGGTAGCAGCGCTCACCTGTATCGTGTATTTACCAGGCGCCATGTTTTTATCGACATTCACGTAGACTCTTTCGCCTACAACCTCTGCCTGTATATATTCCGGTCTCATTCCCATCGACCTGTCCGTTACAAGCAGTTTTGCCGTCGCATTCCGTATATACGTCGTTTTCTTTCCAAAATCGATCGTTGCGATCTGCACGCCGCTCTGACCGGAATAGACTGTTGTCGTTCCCTTCTTGAGACTGATCTTGTCCGCATAGTAAGGCTCTTTTGTAGAGCATACAACTGCAACAGGCTTCTTTGTATAGGCAACGATGTTGTCGCTGGTTATGTCTTTCGGTGCCTTTCCGTCGTTTACCCTTACAAAGTACGCCCCGATGTTAAACTTCTTCGCCCCGCCCTCACCGGGTTCCGCGTCGATTACCTGGAACATATACGTTCCTGTCCCGTCAACCGCCTGCTGCACTACATTCGGTTCCGGCACTGTATTTTCACTTACTGAGGAAGCATCCTCCACCGTAAAAATATAATAGGTGTTCTGGCTGGCTTTTATCCCCGCCGGCATCGTCGCAGATACCGCGATCTCTGTGTCGGTGCTGTTCACATACTTCACCTTTAAAGCGTTCTTCGTCCACGCAGGGTCTTCAACCTTCAATGTAAACGAACCCAGATAAGCCTTCTCAAGACTCTCTTCGCTGTCATCCATCCCTGCAAGCAAAAATTTGTTGTAAAGTGTAACCCTGGCTTCTCCGGTCTTCCATCCAGTCGTGACAAAGAGCTTGCCATTTTCCGCATAGACCGTACCTATTACATCCTTCTCGTCCTCGTACCGTACCTCGATCGCATCTGCGCTTGACTTCGGATTTAACGTAAGCGCATAAGTCTTCGACTCCCCCATAGCCTGGATAAGTACACCGTCTTTCACGCCGGCGACCGTTACACTGGTCAGAATCGGAGCTGCCTTAAAGGAAAGCGTGTCCATTTGCACAAAACTCTCACGGTTATTCCCCAGATCGCCCCAGATATCAATGGTAAACGTCTTGCCTGCCAGATCTTTTCCAATTTTAAGCGTGATCTGTTTGTTATCTTCACTTACGGATACGCTTGAATCCGTACCTGTATACTCAACCTTGTTGATCTTAATAACCGGCAAAGCCATCACAAGATCTGTGTCCACACCTTTCTTTGCCGTGATCGTGTATTCCGCTCCGGGTGCAACAGAATATACCTTCTTGACCGGCTTCACTTCTCTTCTGTCCGCATCCCTTACCGTTGTACTCCGATAATTTTCAACCGCCTTAACATGGATGGTCGTATCGACTGCAGGTTTGATCTTAAAAGCAGCTTTGTTGTTCTTAATCTTCTGCTCCGTGTCCCCTGCGGTCACTTTCTTCAGACTGCACTTCTCTTTCGCTGTGATCTCCACCGAAAGCTCCGTGTCCTTCACAACCGTGATCCTGCCATCCACAAATTCAAGCGGCGTCTTATCCGCTGTTCTGGTTACCTTGATGTCAAAAGCCGCCAGATTTCCTTCCAGTAAAACCGCCGCCGGTATCTCCGGCATATCTTCTTTCGCGCCAAATTCAACCGTTTCCTCCGCAATATCCGAAGACTGGTCTGCCGCCACAGCAATGGCCTTTATGGTGATCTTCTCGCCCTCCTCCTTGTCGGAGCGCAGGATAACAGCCTCCTTATATTCCGTAGAATCAGTCGTCGGATCGGTTCCGTCCGTCGTATAGTAAATAGACGCCTCTCCCTCACCTGTGATCGCCATCGTCATCATAACTTCCGTGCCAAAATCCACCTGCGGAGCAGCGCCCAGATCGATCTCTCCACTCGTCAGTGTGATCGTCGGAGCTGCGGGTTTCTCTGCCGCTGGCTTCGCCGCAAAGGTAAACTCCGTCCTTGCCACGGGAGAGTTTGTATACGTGGCTGCGCTATCTTCAGTCGGAACTGCGACAGCCTTTACGACGATCTTTGTCTCGTCTTCACATTGCGGCGCAGGTACGGTAACCGCCTCACCCGCATATACCGTTCCTTCGCTGCTCACAGAATCATCGGCGATCTCTTTATCTGCCTCGCAGATCACATACTTCGCCACACTGTTTTCCGATACAGACAGTGTAAATGACGCCGCTCCGCCATTTTCAACCTGACCATCTGACGGATTCATCGTAAATACCGGTGCAGCCAGCGCTGTCATGTCACCCTCTGCGGTTTCCTCTGCAGCCGTTCTGCCTGTCTCCTGTTCACCGTCATCTGCTCCATCTGCGCCAGGTGTGCTCTCATCTCCGGCCCCTTCGCTGACTTCCTGGTCATCTCCAGGCTCTGCTTCACCTTCCTGTGCAGCCATACGATCGCTGTCCAGTATGCTCTCATCCTCCATCGCAACGGTTTCACTGCCCGCAGCTTCCTCGATTATCTCGGTCTGTTCTGCCGCACTCACCGTCATGGCCGTGCCCGGTGCCGACGTCAGCACCATTGCCGCCGCCAGAATCGCTGAGAGTGCTCGTTTACACTTCTCTGAAACTCTCTTCATCCTTAAAATCCTCCTCACATTTTTTCGCTTTCTTCCAATCGTGCCAGAAGTTCCTGATACTTTCTTTCCAGTTGGCGTTTCTCTTCCTCTGCTTTGTCCGCTCGTTCTTTCTCCTGATGGGCCTGTGCTTTCGCCTGATCTGCCTGCTTCTGCGCCTGGCTGGCCTCTTCTTTCGCTTGATCGGCCTCTTCTTTCGCTTGATCGGCCTCTTCTTTCGCTTGATCGGCCTCTTCTTTCGCTTGATCGGCCCGCTTCTGCGCCTGGTTGGCTTCTTCCTTGGCCTGGTCTGCCTGCACTATTGCCCGTATCGTTTCCTCTTTCGCCTGCCTCAGCCGCTCTATGGCGTCATCCGCGATCCCCTGCAGTTCATCGATCATATATTCGACCGTATTGTCATCCAGTTCCTTCAATTCCCGTGAAAACATTCCCATCACCTCCTCGGTGTTTAAGCATATGTCATAGATCTGCTCATACATCACCCGGAACTTAGGATATTTCTCTAAAAGCCCGACGATCATCTCCGGATCATCCATGGAAAGAAACACCAGCCAAGCATCCAGTTCATCTTGTATGCCCCTATTGTAAATGTTTTTTCGAAATATATCAAGTGCAATAAAGTCATATTCCTGCAACAGATTTATCTTCAGACCGGTATTCGAGCTTTGCTCAAAATGGTGAAAACAGGTATCCTCAAATTCATGAAATGCTTCCGGGCTTTTCTCAAAAAGGATGACGGTATATACATTCTTGATATTCTTATAGCTGAATTTCGGGTCGGTCCGGAGAGCGCTGTCCTCGTCCGCATCTTCCTGCTTCAGATGGCGTTTTCTATGCCCCTCTTCCCGTTTCCAGTCCTCGCGTACCCTCTTATACTGGCGAAGTAAAAGATCTGCGGAATAGCAGGCACACCGCTCTCCCGGAAACCGATATCCGATCTTCTGGACTTCAACGTTGGCGATACTTCCGTCGTCAAGCTCCACTACGATATCCATAATGAGAAGCGCACTCTCGTTTGCGATCCTGGCGGAATCCGGCGGCAATATCTGAACCAGCTTTACCCGCCGGCTCAGCACAAGCGACAGGAAATCCTCCAGCCGTTTCGGGGTGTACTCAGGGTTCATGATCTCTTTGAAAAAGGCGTCGTAAAGCACCTTCACCCCTCTCACTCCGGTGCAGGAATCCAGAAAGCGCTCCCTCTGCTGTTCGTTCCACCCCTCATAAATCCGGAGCAGTCTCCGGTTGCTGTAAATCTCGTTTACTATTTCTTCTCTTGTGCGGATCGACGGAAAATACTGTCCAAGTAGTCCGCGCCCTGTCTGCATTTTGAGCATAGGCAAATCCTCCTTCATTTCACTGACATATGTCTTTTACTTTGGAAATCTGCCCGACGCGGGCGATGATCTCTGAATACAGGGCAGAAGATCCTGCCCGATGGTTATACTATTACATATTTCATACAATTTGTCAAACGCTGTCTGCCGCTTTTCCCCGGCATAAAAATACCCCCATACAGTTTCCTGTACGGGGGCTTTCTTGTTATCTTGCTTTTTTTAATTCTTTCAAATGTTCTGTCTTTGAAAGCTGTCATGCGGTTTTCGATTTAGTTACCGGTTTCTTCACCATCTCCGCTTCCTGTATCACCGCTTTCTGTTGTCTTTGCAGCAAAGGTAACAGTTGCGCTGTTAGTTACGTCCGTGTGCGTCGCCTTATCCTTCGCTACGACAAGAACCTTAACCCAAACCAACTTTTCTCCATCTACATCTGGTCCTTCGAGAGTTGCCTCTGTACCATTGTACTCCTGCGTAGTACCAGTCGGATTTCCATCTCCATCTAACGCCGGCTCACTTTCATCGGTTGTATAGTACACGCCCTTAATATATTCTTTTTCCGCAGCCTGCGTCTCGATCGTAAAGGTGATGCTCTCTCTGTTCTTAGGTAATGAATTGCTGAACGTGATCTTAGGAGCAGTAAGCGCTGCCGGTTCTGCCGGTGTTTCTGCCGCCTTAAAGGTAACATCTGCACTTCCGGTTGTGTTCTTATAATTCGTCTGATCCTTAGCTACAACAAGAACCTTAACCGTAACCGTTGCCGCTTCATCCATATTCTGAACGGGAATTGTCCCTTTCTTAGCATACTTCGTAGTAGTACCCTGCGGTTTTCCCTTTGCATCCAGCGCCGGATCGGTTCCATCGGTGGTGTAGTATATTGCCTTAACCTTCTTTGCCTCTGCTGTCGTAATTGTGAAGGTAACATCATTTGCTCTGTTCTCAGGAGCCTCATTGCTGAATTTAATGGCAGGTGTAAGCTCTGCCCGTTCTTCTTCAAACAGCATCTCTTTCGGTACAACTACATTGACTTTCAGCGTAATTGCATTCTTGTTGACTGTAACATCTGTATCCTGATCGTTTGCTCCGGCAAGAACAACCTTAAGCTCCACAGCCTGCTTAATCTTATCCTTCTTGTGTGCATCAACAAAATCCTTTACGTTCAGATATACCTTACCATCCTCAATGCCTGCTACTTTAATACCATCGATTGCGTCTGTCACTACAGCCTGAGCTACCTCTGCTTCATTTTTGCCAGCCTTGATCACAACCGGCATCTTCTCAGCTTCAGCTACTGTTGTCTTACCCTTTACCAGCGTTACATCTGCTGCCTTGTAGGAATTAACGCCTTTTCCTTCCTTAGGAAGAGTCACGGTAACCTTTGATACGATTGTCTCTTCCTCGCCGTCGTCGTATGTCACCTCTACTTCAACATAGCCGCTGATCTTCTGATCCACTGCATACTGCTTCAGCTCAAGACTCTCATCATCCGATGCGATACCGATCAGATCCGTGAATTTGTTCGCCTGACCCTTTACATTTTCATTGTACAGGTTTGTAACTGTTACATCCTCCACACCGGTTGCCTTATATGCCACAGCTACTTTGCTTGCATCTACTGCTGACATCTTGTACTTATCAACCAGCTTAAAGGACTTCTTCATATTGACTGCGGTGATCTTTACAGCTTTGCCGAGCTTGCTATATTGAGTTCCAGCCTCTCCGGGCGCAGTCATGGCAAAGTATACATTTGCGCTTCCGGCCTTCTCAATCGCACCCTTTTTAAAGGTCACAGTAATCTTCTGGTCTTTTGCTGCATATGTTGTCTCCTTAACAGCATCATACCCAAAGAATTCCTGGGATTTAAGGTCTGCACCTAATAACATAAAGTCAGCATTCTCCGGCACATTACCCTTCACCGAGAACTTCAGTGTCTGCTCTGCCTGCTTTCCTGCCACAAGTGTCTGCTTCGAATCCAGTTTAATCTGAGGTGCAGCAAGTTCCTTCTCAGCATCTGTTGCCTTTAATACATATACCTTCTTGTCATTCCTGTCATTGCCATTCTTCAGGGTAACCGTTATGTCTTTTGCAGGATCTGTCAGCATAACACCGACGCTCTGATTCTTTGCCAGATTCGGATCGTACGTAGTACAATCTACGAGAACCTTTGCTCCACCGGATACGCTGATGGTGTAGTTCTGGAACCTGTCAATATCCTTCAAATCATTATCTTCACCATAGACAATCTGAAGAGCAAACATATCTCCGCTGTGAAGAGCATAACCATTACTTAATTCAAGTTTATTGCCTTCTTCACCAGTTTTGAGAACTGTTTTTTCTATGCCGTTTTCATCGCTATATTGCCATGCTACTCTGACATTCTTTTTGGCAATATCATCATAAACTAATTGACCGATTGTAAGAGAAACGCTCTTCTTTCCGCCATCCTTGGTCGTCGCTGTAATGGTAAGTTTCTTTGCTGCCGGGTTGGACACTGTAAGAGCGCCATTTTTGTCAACAGTGATTCCCTTACCCTTTACGGATACGGTATACAGATTAGAATCTACGGTCTCTGTGTCAGAATACTTGCCATCTTCTCCAACTGTTGCTTCGGCATTCGCAAGAACTGCCACCTGTGCACCATCCAGCGCACTTGCCACATAGTTATTTTTCTGCTCGTCCTCGGGAAGAATTGCTGTGTCATCCTCTCTGAGCAGTACCAGCTTGCCAAGTGTCTGTGCATCTTTTACAACCGTAAACTCCACATAGTCGGATACGTCATTACCCTTGTAATCATTTGCCTTGACCTGTACTGCGAAGGTGTTTTCACCCGCAGTTTCCTTTACCGCGTAAGTCTTATCAACGGTAACATTTCCCTTCTGATCAAGTGTTACATAACCCTTATTCTTTGAATTTGTTCCAAGAGGAGCCGCATCTGCTACGAAGTTGCCATCTACTACTTTGCCAAGTGTATAGATGAACTTTGCGCTCTTAGGCTTGTTCGTAGTATTGTAGTCACCATATTTAACTGTTACGTCTGCCTTGCCGCCTTTTTTTGTATCCAGATAAATCTTATCGGTCGATCCAACGGCATGGATCTCACTGATACCGGCTACTACCGTGATCGGAAGTGTTGCCTCTGCCGCCTTCATACCGGCTTCTGCCTCTGCCGTTACCTTAACCGTATACTTGCCGGGTGTTATTTCGCTGTAGACCGATGCATAAACCTTGCCATCGTTTACATAAAGGTAGATTTGGTTTGGTTTTTCAGCTCCGACAAGCTCTGCGTTGGCGTCCAGATAAGTCGTATTCTTGCCGTAATTGATCGTTGCGATCTGTACATCCTGCTGACCGGAATAGATCGTTGTCGTGCCTTTCTTGAGGCTGATCTTGTCCGCATAGTAAGGAGCCTTGGTAGAACACTTCAAAGGACTCTTTGCTTCTGCTGTCTTTGTAACGATATTTTCATCATTCAGGCCTGCCGGTTTATTCTCACCGGTTGCCCATACCAGATATGCCTTAACTTCAAAGCTCTTTGCAGCGCCTTTTCCAGTATCAGCATCAATTACCTTGAGAGTATAAGTCTTTGTTCCAGCTGTTGCTTCTTCTACAAAATACTTAGGCACCGCCGGAATATTTCCACTTACTGTGGAAGGATCCTTCACATCGAAAATATAATAATAGCCTTCTGTGTCATAATTCAGACCAGCAGGAGCCGTAACCGATACCTTGAGCTCTGTATCCGTACTGTCTACATACTTCACTGCAAGAGGATTTTTCGTCCATGCGGGCAATGCCACACTGACATTGATCGTTGCAACTGCAGCTCCTCTGTTATTGATCTCTTCCTCAGTTACTTCCTGTTCATTTTCCCCGTAAAGCAGCTTATTATATAAGATCACCTTGACAGGCTTCGTTGTTGCTGTTTCTTTGGTTTGCAGATACAGCGTCCTCCCATATCCCAAAGGTCCAAAGCTTGCTTCCACGAGCTCGCTATCCGTCGAGTATACGCCAAGCTGCGCCTGAAGTTCTTCCCCTGTCAGCGTATTCGGAGTCAGAGCCATATCATACCCTTGATATGACAGAATGTTCTGTGTCAGTGCACCCTTGTTATTGACGCCTGCAACAATAGCCTTGGTCAGAACCGGAACAGCCTTAAAGTTAACCGTTTCTACTACCTCGTTCTTAGACTTGAGCTGAACCTCGAAGTCCTTTCCGTATAAATCATTGCCAACCATAAGTGTAACTGCATTGTTATCGACTTTCGGCTGACTCGCTCCCTTATATGCCTTACCGCCTACCAGGATCGCTGCTACGTCGACCGCAACTGCTGTCTCGGATCCCTTCACTGTTGCCGTGATGGTATATGTGCCAGGATTTACTACATATTTGCCTGCATCGTCGCCTTCTGCTGTCTTGTTGATCTCAATGTCTTTTTCGTTCACAACCTTAACATCACAAGCAGCCTTTGTCACAACGGTCAGTGTCTGATCTTTGCTTACGTTCGCGGATGCTACCGCCACAGAACCGTTCTTTATGTTCTCTTTGTTAATATCCTCTTTCACCCAGTCTGTTCCGCCAAGAACGGCACTTACAAGACTATAGTTTTCATTAACCCGAACTACACCGGAAACCGTTGCGCCCTTCGTAACCTGAACTGTATGATCGTTCGCAATCGTCAGCCTTTCCGAATCCTTTTCTCCAGCCAGTATTTCGTTAAGGTTGACAGTAAACCCATCGAAGTTCTCGCTTTCTACTGTAAGAGTAAACTTCTTTCCATCAAATCTTACTGTTACTGTTGCAGCTTCAGAACTCTTGCCATCTTTTACGGCAATCGCCTTTACTGTGACTTTCTCGCCCTCTTCTTTTGCAGAGCTCAGCGTAACTGCTTCCTTGTACTTCTCAGATTTATCTGTCGGATCACTTCCATCCTTCGTGTAGTAGATGGTCGTTCCATCTTCCGCAGCAATCTCCATGGAAACCTTTGTGCCAAACTCTACCTTTGCACCGTCTTCCAGAGTGTTTTCCCCACTCTTCAAGGTAATGGTCGGTGCAGCCGGTGCTTCTGTCTCCACTTTCTCTGCAAAAGTAACGGTCGCCTCTGCCACTTCGGAATTATAATACTTCTTTGTATCCGTTGCTACTGCTGCAGCCTTGATCGTAACAATTTCCTGTGTATCCATATCAGGTGCTGTAACTGAAATTGCCTCACCAGAAGTATACACCGTTGCTGTATCAGAACCTATCGGATCCGATCCATCTACTGTATACTTCACAACAGCGCCATCTACCGGCACCCCTTCGATCGTAAATGTGACGTCCGTCGCACGGTTAGCTGCTTCTGTTTTATTGAGTTTAATTTCTGGCCTGTCAAATGTTACACGCTCATCTGGCTTGAAAGTAAAGGTTGTAGTTGCTACCTCTGAATTCGTATACGAAGCCGATGTATCCATACCGTCCGGAATTGCAATAGCCTTTACAACTACGGTCGCCTGCTCATCTTTGTCAGGAGCTGGTACCGTAACTGTACCAGCATATGGGCTACCATTGCTCTCACTAGGATCAGCCACATTAGCTTCATCCTGATTAGCTTCGCCAATTACATACTTTACCATACTATGCTCTGGTACACTCAGTGTAAAGGACGCATCTGTCCTATTTTCTGCCATTCCATCTGACGGATCCATAGTGAACCTGGGCTTCTCCAACTGTGTCGTCTCTGAACCAGTACCACCTTCATCCGTTCCCCCTTCACCTTCCAGTGCGGCCTTTTCCTCGCCGTCCGGTGAAGCTACGTCATCCACAGTAATCTCTTCGCTGTCGACAACTGTTTCAATCGCATCCGTCTGCTCTGCCGCCATCGCAGTCATGGTCGTGCCGGGTGCCGATGTGAGCACCATGGCCGCTGCCAGGATCGCAGAGAGTGCACGTCTGCATTTCTCTGAAACTTTTCTCATGCTAAATTTCCTCCTCTTATTTTTTGAAATATTTCATCTCGTTATAAGAATACTTCTTAATCGCTTCTTACATTTCACTAAAACATTTCAATTTCTTAATATTTTAATACACTAGTTTTTTCCAGTCAATATTTATACCACACTAAGGTACTAAAATTGTGGGAAAAAATCATTGTTGTTCGTATAAAAATACAATTACAGGCGTAATGTATTACCAGTGCGGTACTTTGACACAAAAAACCTCATGCGACACAATGTTTCTGCCATCTGCATGAGGTATTTCTTTCTCATTTTTCTGTTTTCCTGCGTCTTCTGACTTTGGAAGGCGTCGTATCGGTTTCCCGACTTATTTAATGGCTGCTCAATAATAAAAAATACGCATAAATTCCTTAAAAATACTGAGTTTTCCAGTCAAAAGCAGTACAATAAATGCAGGGGAAATATATAAATTGCTATAAAAACCTTGCATTTGGGAGAAAACTCATGTATAAATTCGAACGATATCATCAGCTTGGACTTGCAGATTTCAACAGCAGAAGTACATGTATGAAAATAAAGTGCACTCGGTTCCTGACCGGATCGTCAGTATCAGCCAGCCCTGCATCCGTCCGATTGTCCGGGGAAAGGCAGCTGCACCCGTGGAGTTCGGGGCAAAGATGGATCGCAGCCGCTGCGCAGTATTTCGAAAGAACGGGGCATTATCCGGAACGCATCCTGGCAGATAAAATCTACAGGAACAGAAACAACCTTGTCTATTGCAGGGAGCACGGAATCCGCTTATCAGGGCCGTCTCTTGGAAGGCCAAAGAAAAATGCCACAACTGACCGAAAGACGGAATACGAAGACAATGCTGATCGAATCGCAGTGGAAAGAGCATTTGCCCTTGCAAAACAAAAATACGGACTCGGTCTGGTTACCAGCAGGCTGGATGAGACAACGGGAAGCTCCATAGCGCTGTCAGTCATAGCAATGAATGTGGATCGAATAAGCAGATCCCTTTTGCGCTTATTTTTCGATATCGTTTTTTCAAGGTGCAAACAGTATGAATTCATGCTGATTAATATACAAAACAACAACGCAGAAAATTTAGCGTGTTGTTAAGCAGTCATTACATAAGAAGCAGGTGTGTAAATCCGCTTCCGTCTGCTGATGACGGAAATCTGCCGGGACTGGGCTGAAAACGCCCAAACTCATCCATTACGTCATCTCCAAACGGAATGTACTGAAATTCTTTGCGTTTTGTTCCGGCATCATTGGAATACCATTCAATGTCCGCAACAATATACTCGTATCCGAATTCCTTCAAATGCATAGCCATATACTATGCATTCTATTTTACCTGTTCCTCATTCACCGTAGTGTCATAATAATCATAGCTGTTCCAGCCCATAGGTGGTGTAATCGCAAACTTATTCTTGTTCATCAAACTTATACTCCTTTATCATTTTATGAAGATCCTCTGTTTTATCCTTTGCGCCGGCATCATTTGCATGACATGCCCAGTCAATCTTTCCACCTTCAGCCGTAACCGCTTCTGCATCAGCCTGTGTATAGGTAACCTTGTATCCTGCTTCCGGTCCGTCCAGTACTGCTCCTCCACGGTCTTCATAGCTATTGCTCGGAAGTGCCTTGACATAATCTTCATCTGCTATTGCTCCAAGATAGTCAGATGCTGCCTGAAACTGGGGATAGCTCATACCATCACCAATAAGCAGAAAACATATAATTCTCATAATCGTTTCTCCTCTCTGAAACATGTTTTGTTTTTCCTCTGCTTCACTATACAATACCGTTGTAAAA
>CAKRSV010000002.1 GCA_934401915.1 uncultured Lachnospiraceae bacterium | reverse complement strand
TCTCATACCTGTAAACCATACAAGTCTCACCTGGCACTCTTTATTATATCAAACAAATCTTCCGCTCGATCATTCTCCGCATCAAATGACTATTTTTCGCATAGAACGACTATCTCCTATAGAAACGCAGAAGCACTGTATCTCAAACTCTTTGAAATACAATGCTTCCCTGCATTTTCTATATCGTCATGTTGATACCACTACTTTATGAATCCCCCACATGATCCATCTGATAGTTGAATGTATTTCTAAATTCTACTTTGCCTTTGATGAAATAGAATTTAGTCTTACGGAAATTCCATTTCGTTATATAATATCTTTGATGATCCTTATTCCTGGAAAGGAGTACATTATGTCTAATTTAATTCCAGGTAACCAAAAACATTTAACTCGGAAAGATTTTGTCAAGGGTAGTTAAGAAAAATCTTCACTGTTTATGTCATGTAATATCAATCTGTTAATCTTATCCGTCATGGTTTCCCTGCTCGTTTTGCTGAAATGAATTGCCACGTTGTAGGTGGTTCTTCCGATTTTTTTTTGATATGCGGACACTGTTCTTTGTCCATTGTCTGCTTTTCTGTCTGTTCCATAAATCTCCTTTTCCCAACGAAAAAAGGTGCATGAAATCTTTTCTGTTTTCCATGCACCTCACGCTGTGGTTAAATTGTATTTTCGTGTTTCTTATCCCGGTTCTGCTCCCTTGCCTGCTCGTCCGCTCTCTGCTGTGCTTCCATTTCCCTGAGATTGCCTTTGAAAACGGAAAGCCTTGCAAGGTCGGCAGCAACCCTACTGCTTTTTCTCTGTATCTGCTCCTGCTGTGCCAACACCTCCGCTAACTGCTTATCAATATATGGCTTTGATATTTTCATATTTTCCGGCATGACTGCCTTTACCCTGTCACGATATATTGCATAGTTTTCAAGCTCTGTTTCATGCTTTTTCTTAAAGGAATTTTTCCTCAGTCCGCTTAATGCCTGATACTCTTTCATGACTGGCTGATACTGCTTGTAATCGTCATAGTCAGATACCGCCTGCGTCCACTTCTCATAACGCACACTTAACTCTGAAAGTTCTGCCTTATTACATTTATCTACTGCTGAAGCTTTGGTCAATACAAAAGAATAATTCCTATGTCCAGCCAAGAAGTACATTATCTGCTGTTTGGTTTTTCTTTGATAACTTCAATGAAACTATCTTTTCCCATGTGAACAGTCAGTTTGACCTTGTTCCCCCCTGCTATGCTGAGCCCAAAACTCATCTGCCTGTTTAATCTTTTCTTCAGCTGTAATTTGTTTCTCCCCAGTTTTTGTCTCCTGAGTTTCTATCAAGTTATCAGCCGCAATCGGTTCATCTTTTTTTGTACCTGCGGTTTGCAGTATTGCATACGGGGCTGTGGGGTTTATTTCCTGCTATGCTTTGGCATCAAAGCTACTCTGCATATCTACCACGTTTACCATTTCTTCGCCTGCCATCGGAATCCCTCTCTTTGCATTCCCCCATGCTTCATTGTAGATCATGCACATTTCCGTCTGTCTGGATGCCTCCGCATTGGTGGTATACATCGTCCACCCATTATTGGAATAAGTCGCCACCATCTCCCCGTTTTTATCGTAAAACTCTATGTAATCGCTGTTGCCTGACGGCAGTTTCTGATATTTCACTTTCCCTTCAAGCAGTGTTGCCACAAAATCTATTGGCTTCAGCACATTCTGTCTGTTCCTTGAAATAGCTTTCAGCCCGGAAGTAATAATCCCTTTTCTGTCCGGGGACACTTCCGATGTGTAGCTTTTCATCAGCCTATTAAATCCTTCGGATTTGTTTTGGAACTGCCCTTTTTCAAAATCCTCATAAGCTTGTTCCCTGATCTGCTTCCGGTATTCTTTATCACTGACACCGCTTTTCTTTTTAGAGAAAATATATTTGTCATTGAAGTCCGGCAGATGGATGCCGCCTATACTGCCTGTTCCAGAAAAGAACCTTTGTTGTAATGAACCATTGGACGAATTAACTTGCATTATACCACCCTCTCCTGTAAATTTCCTAGTCTATCCAATATTTGATACATCTGGCTATTGCCAAATATATAACTTTGCAAAACAAGCGGTCTCTCTGCCCGTCTGTTTTCTCGGTACAGCTTCATATAGGCATCCTTAGCCTGATAAAAGCTGTCCTCCAATTCTTCCATCTCCTCTGTTGGCATTTCAGGAATATTCCCCTGAATGACCTGCCCCTGGGCTGTTATTCTGGCACAGGATTTCTGCCATGCCACTTCCTGCTCAAATTGTATATCCAGCCACTCTATCTCATCTTCTTTTGTCAGCGGCGTCCCATCTACCTTATAATACTGTTCATTTTCATAGCGCTGTTCAATTTCAGAATACAGCCTTGCATAACTCAGCCCACAAGCATTCACAACATCCGAATAGCCATACTGCCCTTTTTCTTCCCTGATTTCCTTTAATATTCCAGCTCTCATATCGCTGAGTGATGCCGCCGACTGCACCACTGTATGCTTAATTTTATCCATTAAGATTTCCCTGTTTTTCGATAATTGGGAAACCTCTAAAGTATCCTTATGAAACACTTTCTGGTCTTCATTTTGGCTTTCCTGTTTTCCCAAATATTCCCTATCAAACTTGAAAAAATCCGGCAGATGAATAGGATGACTTAAAAATGTAATTGACATATCTCTTTCTCCTTACTTAAAATCACTATCCAAGCGAAAAAGCACTATCCGTAACCGCTTCCGTCATAGCATTTGCTTCATAAGCATTAGACGCTTTTGACAACAGCCTTTCATTGTTCCACGACCGTAATAATCGGCTTCTTTCCTGTTCCTGCTTTGCAATCTTTTCATTCAACATTTCCTGCTGCTGTTTTTTAACCTGCGCCCGTTTTTCCAGATATTCTTCCAAAAGCTCTTTTTGTCTATCTTTCTTGTTGCTTGTCTTTTTATAAAAACTGTTTTGTGAACGAGCATAAAATTCCGATTGATTATTAACACCAGACCATGAATCGCCCCTATAATCTTTAGCAGTAGCTCCTACAGTGAGCACCATAGAAGCTTCCAACGGTGCAAAGGACGAAGTTAAGTCACGTTTAAGTGCTGATAATATCTTTTCCCTGTACTCCGGATCATCTTTCATATTCTTAAATGCTTCCTCTGATATGTTGATAGCCACATTGGTTATAGTTCTATTTCTGGGTATCTTATCAATTTCAGCATAAAATTCCTTTTTGAAAATCGCCATTTCTTCCGCTTCTGATAATTCCCTTGTATTGCCCGTTTCTCCCGTGCTGTTTACGCTCTTTGTACTTTTCGTTGTTGCAACATTGTTCTGATAATAACTCTGTCCTACTCCACTAATAGCCATTTTTAATCCTCCTTTGTCATCAATTTTTTATATTGCCGCCCCTGCCCCCTTGCAATAAGTCCGGGCAGTCCGCAAAAGCAAAGGTTTATGCGCCTTGCGGAATATGAACAATTTCTCCTTATGCCTTTATATCAAAACTTGCCCCTGTCGGCGCAGATGTACCAGAAACCGTAGCTAAGAGGTTCTGCGTAACACTTTTTACATCAGTGCCAGTAGCTGATATTGTAAACGTTTCATCTTCTGTCAGCTTCTCCAACTGCGCCTTTTTCTCTGCCCGTCTCTTAGCTGCCTTTTCTTCTGAGATTTTTCTTTCCTCACGCTTTTTCTGTAATCTTTCTTTTTGTTTCTTTTCCGCATTCAATATAGTTGAATTTTGTTTTGAACCACTGGTTCTTGTCATACCTCCGCAAGTAACAGAAGCATTCCCATCGGCATCTATTACAGTTGTAACACCATGTATCACTGCATTATCAGCTTTGGCTTGTGCAAACATTCTATTCTGTCCCGGTACTGCACCAGTTAAATTAAACTCTACTTTCTTGGCAAATTCCGGATCATTTGCCATTTTCTTTAGACATTCGCTAGAAAGATTTATTACCACTTTATTTTCATTTCCACTCATAAGACTGCTACCCGTATTAAAAGTAATCTCCGGGAACTTTTTACACAGTTTCTCATAATATTCCTGCACTTTGTCCTTGCTGTTTGTGCTTTTCATTGTTGTCACATTGTTCTGATAATATTTCTCACCTATTCCACTAATGCTCATCTTTGAATCCTCCCTTGAATTTGATATATTGTGAAATCCATTTCCGGCTGTTATCTGTTTCTGCAATTCCTCTGTCAGTTGGAATTGCTATGTGCAATATTGCACGATATACCCCCTTATGGTTAGTCCACGCTTAATGCCCGCATTTAGCCAAGCAGTGAATTGCTACCCGTCGATGTCTCTGTCATTACATTTGATTCATATGCATTGGTTGCCGCTGCCATCTGCCTCTTACTGCTCCACACCTTTGTCAGCCTGCTCCTCTCCAATTCCTGCTTTGCAATCTTTTCTTCCAACGCCTCCTGCTGAAATTCCTTCATCTGCGCCCGCTTTTCCAAATATTCTTCCAGCAGTTCCTTCTGCCTTGCCTTTTTCTGCCGTCCGGCATCAGTTCCCTTTGCGGAGGAACTCCTGGAATAACCGTCATTCTCCTTCATGCCCTGCGTATAGCCGTAACATTTCTCATATGTGTCATCTATATGCATATATGATATTTGTGGAATATAGTTTCCAAAATTAACTGCCTTATTCTTCGCTAAAGCGTCTAATATTTTCTTCTCATATTCCGGATCAGTCTGCATTCTTTTATAAGCGGCATCCGTAATATCTATAATATCATTTCTATTCCGCTGCGATGGATGTGTATATAATGAATTCATCTTTTCATTAAAATACTCCTTGTATTCCTCCAAGGTCATATCTTCCGAGGAAACCTGACTTTTGTCTGTGACCTTTTCCGCAAATCCCGCTTGTTTTTCCTCCTTCCTCAAACCCATGTAACTCTTTGCTGTTTCATAATAACTGCCATAAACTGAACCTACATCCATTACTACATTCTCCTTCCTTTTTCATATTTTTTTATTTTATTTCCTTCTGCTGCAGCATTACTGTGACTTTAAACACATCGTTTTTTATTTTGATATCCATATCTCCAAGATAATGGTCTGCCACATTCTTTACATTTTTTAACCCTATTCCATGCTCCATCAAAATATCCGGCAGATCGCTCTGTTTCGTTGTCATCGGGACGATACCTCCATCTTCCCATATCACTTTCCCATCAAAGCTGTTTTCCACTTCAATCAGTAGGAAATGATTCTTTTTCTTTAAAGTCAGATTGATATATCGCTGTTCCTGCTCCAGTTTCTCGCAGGCTTCTATGGCATTGTCTAAAAGGTTATTCAGAATGATACCTATATCAAATGCAGAAATTGTGTCTGTTTCCCCCAAGTTAAATTTTACTTGAAACGAAATACCTGCATTTTCCGCTTTCTGGTATTTATCATTGATAATCACATCTGTGACCGCATTTCCTGTATTGAATTTATAGTCCATAGTCTGTATGGTTTCATCCAGTTTTTCGATATAATTCTCTACTTCATCATATTTCTCACTTGCCACCAGCCCTTTTATATTCGTCATATGGTTTTTCATCTCATGCCTTACTCTGCGAATGCTCCCGTAGAAGTTCTCTGCTTCTTCCAGTCTCTGCTTCATGGCTTTGACCTGTTGTTCTTCCACAAAATGTTTCTGCCGTTCTTTTTGAAGCTTCCTGTAATTCTGGTAGATGTATATTGCCGAAATTTCCCCCACATAGATAAGAACCGCAATTATCGGTAATTTCCACAACATTTCCTGCTTGTCATCATACAACAGAAAAACTCCACCCTCGATTTGCACTACGGAAAGGTCTACGCTTATTCCTACAATCATACTCCCTACAATATTCAGTACTGAAAGGAATATCGTTTCCTGCCATCTCAGCATAAACGGTTTCTTTACGATTTTTATCACGACACCTGTCATAATCAGTAATACCAACGTGTACGATAAAAGCAGGATGCCCATACCTATCGCCATACCCAGATAAACCCGAAATATATATTCCTCACTCAGAACATCCAACCCTCTAAATATGCTCTCCACTGTACATTGATAAATACTGTCTGCAATCAAATAACTTAACGCATGAAAATTGTAAAACAGCAGCAGTATGAATACCGCCTTTTCCAAATGTTTTTGGTATTTGCAAAAACAATATCCCAACACAATGACAGCGGACATTGTATATCGTATTACCCCCGGCTTTTCCAGCCATAGCCCCATGCAGATATTCATCACTGCCAATATTCCTGCAACAATCCATATCCCTTTCTCCCACCGAAAAAATACATTCCACAATACCAGAAAAAGAACGATTTGCAGAATAATAGGATAGATTTCAAAAAGCTTGCGAATGATTTCATATGTAACCTGACTCAATTATCTTTCCTCCGAAATGTATTCCAAATAACGCTTTACAAAGTCCTGATATTTATACTTGGATATCAGCAGACTGTCCCCGTTTCTCATTTTCACCTCTGTCCGGTCATATCGTTCCACATATTTTATGTTAACCAGATACCCTTTGTGTATACGGAAAAAATCCGGCTTAAGCTCGCTTTCCAGTGAGCTGATCTTGTCATAATATTCAATTTTTTCATGCCGCAAATACAAGGTCACTTTCCGATTACTGCTTTCAATATAGTAAATATCATCTGCTGAAACACTTCTTGTTCTATTTTCATTCCGAACTAATACTTCTTTTGGTTTTTCCTTTTTCTTTGCCATCAGATATTGATACTCCCGTATGGTCTGTGCAAAAACCTGCTCAAAATTGCTTTCCTGAATCGGTTTTACAATATACTGAAAAGCATTAACAGAAAAAGCCTCCTGCATATATTCCGGATATCCCGTTACAAATATCAGAAGCGGCAGGCTTCCCCACACTGCTTCTTTCTTGCTTTCCATCTGGCTCCTGAGCTGCTTTGCCACAGTCATTCCATCCTCATCTCCCATAGAGATATCCAGAAAAAGTATGTCTATTTCTTCTGCATTTGTCTCATCCTGAAACTCCAATAATTCCTTGCCCGATGAAAACTCTGTTATCTTACAAAAAGGTTCCTGCTTCTGTATCAGCTTGCGTATGTAAATGCGTATATTTTCCTCATCATCGCAAATTGCTATGTTCAACTATTCCACCTCATTTTCATGGCTCATTATCAAATATGGATAACATCATCTATTGTTCATTTATATTATCGGCAGATTTCTTTCTTTTAATTCGGAAATGTTGTGACTGGACTTCTGAATGTTGCGACTGGACTCTAATCTTCCCGACAATTATCATCTGAGGTTCTATATAGATACAATAATACAAGGACTAATTTTAGTCCACATTCTTCCTTTTATCCAAAATCAATGATATAATGCTAATAGTTTTATTTATACAGATAAAGGAGTCAAAACAATGGATACCCAAATTGAGCAGCTTAATCTTTCTTCTATTACCAAATTTGCATTAGCATATGCCGGAATTACTACTGTTTCCGAACTTAAGGAATATAATTATATCTCTTTAGCAAATGTTCTTCCTCGTAATTGTTCTCTCAATCCCATTATGAAAGAGCTAAACACATACGGTTACATATTTCCTCCTGAAAATGAAATTCCTATTAGCAGCATTCCTATGTCTAAACGCCTTTATAATATTCTTGATCGTAATAACATACTGTATATCTCCCAGCTAACACATTATGCACGGGAGGAAATCATGCAGTTCCGCAATCTCGGAAGTACTACATTAATTGAACTTGACGCTCTGTGCCAAAAATATCACGTAAAAATAAATTCTCTTTCCATTGTAAAGGAAAGTCTCCAACAATTTAATTTTCCTTCTAAATTATATATTTATCTCTTTAGGAACAATATCCACCACATCAATGACTTTAACGACAAAACCGTATATGACCTCTATTGTATATGTAATAAGGACTACCTCCTTACCATGAAAACATACCGTATATTAAGAAAGCATGGGAACACACCTAAAAGCTGGCATGACAAATTTCTATTTGAAATTACGTCTGAGCCAAAATCTATTACTCTTTTTAAAAAGAATAAACTTACTACCTTGTCTCAGTTTTCAAATTTAACTGAAGCGGATAAAAAAAGAATAACTCCTGCCTTGCTCAAAGATATTTTAAATTATCAGCACAAGAGCTAATTTGATTATCCTAATTTCTACATAAAAAGACAGTCAATTCCACATTATATGAAACTTGACTGTCTTTTTCATTCTCTATTTTAATAACTCATCATAAGTAGTCTCTAATACATTTTTTATTGCCCGGAGCTGCGTTGCCTGAATATGCTGGATTCCACGTTCTATCTTTACCAGAGCTTCTCTTGTAATCATTACATTCTCCAACTGCAACAATGCAACCATTTCCGTCTGCCTGATTCCTTTTTCTTTCCTTATACGCCGGATATTCTTACCAATAAATATCTCATCTTGCTTTATTTTCTGTTCCATCCATTTTCACCATGCCCATGAACCCATTTTGGTTCTTTTTGCATTATTTTATGCAATACGCATGGTGAAAAGGGACTTGTTTTAGTCCATGTCACGAAATAAGTGAAAACTTCCGCAATAAAAACTCTATTAATGTATAATGCTCTTACTTATATAAGAATATATAAAATTCCCTTGAGCTGAACCACACTTTCTAGTCCACCTCAAGGGAATCCCTTATTATTCTTCAACTTTTTTACCAAACTTATAATTACTCGGATACTCTATATTATAAATATCCTCTCCGTATGGTATGTCCAATGTATGAGATTCACTTAAAACATATTCCTTATTACCAATCTTAAAAATATCTCCAGCTTCATATTCGTCAAGCAAAATACCACCCGAAGTCAAATTCTTATATCTTGCATCATATCGTTCCTTAGACTGAATTGGACTTGTTGTTTTAGTGGCAGAATAAAATTGTGTTGCTTCCCTATCTCCCATTTTTACTGTGAAAAAGCCATTTTTTATCCCTGCATTTTCCATATATCCTCTTATTTCTTCATCTGAATAAGACAACTGAACATATACAGGGTCTTTTGTCATCATATAATTCCAAAAGCTCGCATACCTTTCCAACACCGGATCATAAGGCTCGCCACGCATAATCTCGGAAACAATAGCGCCTATCCCCTTATTATCTGTGTATAAACAATGCTCCTGTCCGTCACGGGAGACATATTTAAAATACTTATTCTTCCCAAAGTCAATGATATTATCTTCCGCTTTAATTTCATTCAAAGAAGTTCCACTGATTTTAGGTATCTGCTCCGCTGTAAAAAATGTTCCTTCGCATTCGTATATATCGCCTTGTTTTCGTACCTTAGAAATATCATTATTCATAGCAGATAATATACTGTTTGAAATCATTTTATTTCTTTTTCCTGCTGAAGCTGTATAAATTCCTGTATCATACATTGTATTTCTAACAAATAAATCTTTTTTCCTACTTTGAGTAACACTTTGCTGATTGCACATAATATTTGCCAAACTCTGTCTACGACCTAGAATTTGAAGTGAATTACTAAAAGGAAAAAAATTAACATTCATAGCATCACTCTTTCTAAAATTATTGTATAATCACAACATCATCCTCAACATATGTTGATGTAACCGGATATGCATAATACAAAGAAATAGTAGGAGTGAAAGATATATCCTTACTATAGCCATACGTTATTGACCATCTGCCTTTTAATGGCATGTTTAAAGATACTAACCCCGATTTATCCCACGTATATGTAGATAAGTTAACTGTATTATTGCTACTAAGATTTCTAACTGAAATACTATCTACCGCAGTAGTTCTTATTCCACTCATTGAAAGCATATATACTACAGCATCTTCTGGCAGAGCATCCTCAAATCGTAAATCTATAGATGATGAACTATCGCTGCCATTTGCCATGTTTACAGTAGGCATTTCCACTTTACAACTTGCAACAGAATAGGTTGGACCACCTACTAGCAATATATAGTCTGAAGATGATGATGTAATTCCTTTAATTTTTACATAATAAAATCCATCTGTTGATGCCACAAACGGATATGCTGTTGAACCAAATCCTATCTTTGTATATATTTCATCTAAAACAAGACTGCCGTTTGGATCATAAACCTCAAATTCAAAAGGATCATCGTTACAAGTAACATACTGCGTTCCGGCTGACAAATATACCTTAAACCAATCCTCGTCAGTATTACTTGTACTTCCTGTAACTACATGCTGGCTAGGACGACTACCACTGACTGCCTGTGCAGCGGTTTCATGATTTGCCATAATCGTTTCAGCGGTTTCCATAGTATTATTAGGCTCTGTTTCTCTCACACTTTCTGCATGTACAGTCATGCTTGCAGTACCAATAATAAATACAGACATTAAACAGGTTGTCAACATTTTTGCTAATTTTTTTTTGATCATAAAACCATACCTCCTAAGATTTTTGTTTTTCTCAATAATTGAGTACCTAAACTACACTTCTAACATAAACCCGATTCAAACATTTTTACAACTACCTGTGCAGAAAGTGACCTTTTATTGCAGAAAATGACACTCAAAATATAAAAATCGTTCAATAGTCATCCGAGATTCCCGTTTTGTAAACGAGTTTCACATTTTGAAAGCGACCTGCAAATTTTGTACCCGACTTTCCACTTTTGTAATGACTTTCCCGTTTTTTCCCTTGCTTTTATGATATAATCACCTTATGGCAGAGTATTTTTTTGCACAAAAACCGGACGTCAGTTTTGGCTTATGATATTGTCAATATTGGTTGACACATTTATCTCAAAGATATCATTTCCTATGCAGCCAGGCCCAGAGATTGGTAGTATCTCTGACGCTTAATCATAGGAGGAAGCCCACCGTTGGCAGAGCAGATCCTCCTGTTGTTCCAGTAACTGATGAAATATCTCCAAATAAGAACTCTCAGCTCATCCGTGGTCAGGCTTTCCGTATTGTAGCGGTCATAGAGAAGCTCGCTTTTCATTCTGGCCCACATGCTTTCACATCGAGCATTATCGTGGCACCTGCCACCATCACTGTTCATGCTTTGTATAATGCCATATTTAGAAAGCGCCTGACGGTAGGTTTCACTGGTATATTGTCTTCCTCTGTCGGAGTGCACAATGGCACCTCGCAGATCAGGATGCGCCAGATAGGCATTATCCAGTGTATGCTCACACAGAGTTGCCTTCATGTTTGTTTCCATTGCCAGTCCCAGAACGCTGGAATCAAAGCAGTCGAAGATGGCTGAAACATACAGTTTTCCATCTTTTGCCTTGATTTCTGTGATATCAGTTACGCATTTTTCAAGTGGCTTATCAGCCTTGAACTCTCTCTTCAGAAGATCATCTGACTTACGTGCTTCCCGATCAGCCTTGGTAATGCCATTTGGCTTGCGCTTTGGCCGATGGACAAGTCCTATTTCATCCATAACCCTGTAAACGGTTCGTTCACTGGGGATCTTGATTCCCGTCGGATTCTTAAGGAGCAGTGCTTGGTACATGCGAATACGTCCATAGGTATCATTGCATTCATCCTCAGCATGGATCACTCTCATGGCATCAGCAAGATCCTGATATTTCCAAGGGCGATCTTTAATAGCAAGATATTTGTAGAAACCCTGGCGGCTGACGCCAAGCATCCGGCAATAGAATGAGAGTTTTCCCTTAATCACGCCGTCTTTCGTTTTTATGGCAATGAACATCATTCTTTGGTTCTTGCTGACTTCCGACGGCTGGCTGCGAAAAAAGCGCTTGCTTCCTCGAGAAATTCATTTTCCTCTTTCAGACGCCGGATTTCTTTGTCCTGATCTTTAACGCGTTTGCGGAGCATGGCAAGCTCCTCAGCAAGACTCATCGCGCTTTCCGGAGTATGTGCACCGTCGCCAATATCCAATGTGCCTGCTCTAACTGCTTTCAGCCATGTGTGGATGGTTCCTTCTGGGATACCTAATTCTTTGGCTGCCTTAGCACCGCCGATTTCTTTGGCAAGTTTGACAGCCTGGATCTTATATTCCTGGTCGTATTTACGTTGGGTTCGTGACATTGAGAGTTCCTCCTTATTCTCTTTTATTATACATGAATTCCTTGAGAATAAGGTGTCAACTTTATTTATACAACATCATTACAAATTTTGCAAGCCATAATTCACGTCTTCTGCTGTTCCTATTTCAGCCGGCGGTCTGTGCTTTATTCTGTCTTCTGGTTACTTTTTGAGAAGTCTTGCGGTGAGGTTGATGTCTTTGGCTGCAACCTCGTGGCATCTAAGCCTCTCCGCCAGGTCTTCTCCATAATAAAAGCTGAACGCTTCATACGGACTTTTTCCGTTCAGTTTCTTTCTCCGGTAGGAATTGATATGGTTCATCATCAGCTCTACGTCTGCCTGCGTCAGTTCATCAAAGCTTCTTCCTTTCGGCAGGATCCTGCGTATAAATTCATGTCCCACCTCGATCTCTGCTTTCTGGTACGGCGCACTTGGATTGCAGTAATAGATCCTCGTCCTTTGAAATCCTTTTCCATCCGGTCCGTTCTCTATACACTTGGGATTGGAAAACTCACTTCCGTTATCCGTCAGGATGACCGGAAACAGCTTCCTAAAATCCTGCCCTCCCAGCCGGTGGTACAGTTCATCATAAATATCTATCACTGACTTTGAGGTGTTCGCTTCCCGCAGGAACCCCAGCATCAGTGACACATTTACAAAATATATCGTCAGCAGGACTTTCCCTCCCTTGCTGCCGATCACGGAATCCATCTGCACCACTGCTGTGTCCGGATGCTGTTCCATATATACTTCGTAATCATGATAATTCCTTCCCACACGGCATCCACGGTCTACTTTCAGCTCCGGTTTTTTATATCTCGGACGGTACTTTACCTTTCTTGGCAGGTCTATGTTCCTGATATCAAACAGGCATCCATCCACGTAGTTGTAGAGGGTCTTTTCACTGCACATCAGTTCATCCTTATGTGTCAGGTAGATCTGATGGATAGACTGCCCCTGTTTTACCAACGGCACCAGGATTTCATTGAGTCTGGCGATTTCCCCTTCCGTAGCAAGGATCCCGCTTCGGGATTCCGATATCTTATCCGTTGCCCGCCTCTGGGCTCCCAGAGCATCGTAAACAGTTTTTGTCAGCGTACACTTCTTTACTTCACTGCATCCGTTGCATACATATGGCGGTTTAAAGCGATGGGTACATATTTCTTCTTCATAATGCTCGCAGTAACGGTTGCATATGAGTTCACACTGTTTACAGACAGCTACCAGTGGATGCCTGCAGTCATTTGTCCCACATACTTTTTTCCTCTTACATGCTTTTCTGTACTTGCAGGTATTATGCGGGTAACTTCCATAACCGGTGTCCTGTTCGATGGAATAGTTCCTGATCTCCTTTGTGATGGTAGTCCTGTCCCTTCCCAGTTTCTCTCCAAGCTCTGTGAAAGTCATGTGCTCCTTTAGTCCGCTTTCTATCTCCAGCCGGTCCTCATAATTTAAGAACTTTGCCATACTGTCTCCTTTCCCCGCCAGCTGCTGAAGTTCTGATAAAAAACAGGAAGAACATTTCTGCTCTTCCTGCATTTGTATCGTCACTTTCACTGCTGTAATTTATTCTGTTTGTAATCAACTTTCCCCCTCACACGGGAATTTCAAAAAACTATTGAGGATTATCATCTGAATTGATTTTCTCCATCCGTAAGAAGATTAGTTGCAACAGGGTATGTAAAGACTTTGTCCCTGATACTTGCAAACGCCTTTTAAGAGCACCATTTGTCTGCAATGGTTGTCCATCTAAAACTGGTTGTCGCAAGGGAAGCAGCTTTGACAAGCTCACTCAGTGGGATACTGATAAAATCATGAATCATATCAATTCATCAGCAAGAGCCAGCCTGAATGGTCTTCCTCCCATCAGACTGGCTCAGTTACTTTTTGACCAGGAAACATACCATGTTTTTAAATTAAGAGAGATATCTCCAGATGATATCATCCTTACACCTGATCTTATAAAATAATTTTTTTGACAAGGAATAAAGGATCATCGAAAACATACATAATCCGCTTCAGGCGAGTGGAATTTAGTCTTACCGGATACAGTACAGTCGTCTGTTTGCTATGCAGTTTTTTCCCTAACATTCTTCGTCATGACCCTATTATAAGCCATTTTTCGTCTGTTGCAATCTATTTTCTTAGTTGTAATTATCAGAATTTAGTCTGCAGAGTGGAATTAAATTTTACAGTGGAATTTACTTTTTCACTCAACCTGATCCATCTGATAATACTTCAATTCTTAGTTTTTTCCAAAAAAATATTGATGTTTCATATCGCCAACTGTATTTTCTTTTCTCTGTCCTTTCCCTTAAAGTGAAAAGTTCCCTGCACAGGCCACGGTGAACCATACCATAGTCCACCTGACCGGCGCAGTAATCCCTTTGTGCCTATTTTATGATTTCATAGAGCAGGCTGCTCTTTCCTCCGTTCTCACGCCATCTCTGCTTTTTTTGTATAAATCCTGCACACTCCAAATCATGGATTGCACGCTTGACCGTACTTACAGACAGGTGCAGCTCTCTGGCAATGGTACCGATTGCCGGATAGCATGTCCTCTCCCTGTCCGCACGAGTCTCCAGATACAGATAGACCGCCACAGCCCTGTGTGGCAGCTCTGTTTCATAGATTTCTTTCCTAGTCACCCTGCCTCCTAATCTTCCGTCCGTAAGGTCTGCCGCATCTTTTTCATGGTGTCCGTCAGCGGTGTCTGCTGCATGCCTCCTGTCCTTGCCATTTCCACAGGTGTATCCTCCGGTTCTTCCATACAGCACATATATCTCCGTATGATCTCCTCTTCAATTTCCTGCTTGTCTGCGTATGCTACCTTTCTTGCAGATTTTTCTTCAATCTCATAGGGTTCTTCAAATGTGATGCCCCATTTTAAGAACAGTTTCAGTTTTGTCCGCATAGGGTGAGTCCCGGTCTTTGATACGATAAAGTTTCCTTTTGGCAGTGACTTTAATTCATCCGCTGTCATGAGCGGTCTTTGGATCATCTGGAGGGACTGGCTCGGATCATTCTTTCCCCGGCTGATGGAACCGGACATGACGGTTTTGTTGCCCAGGCTCTTTGACAGCACTTCCGCTGACTCCGAGTTCGGAGCGAACCCTCCGAAGATGGTATCCTGACAGTTATCGATAATGATTTCTGCACCCTCTTTCCCATAATTCTTATTAAGCTGGGCAAAGGACTGGATCATGGGTACGATACTCACCCTTCTGGATCGGGACGCTGAGAACATCATCTCTGCACTTTCAATCTTCGGAATCGTTCCGACCTCATCCCAATAGAAAACTACACGGTTGTCCAGCTTTCCTCCGTTCTCGTCTGCCACCACGAGGATTTCCCGGTAGAGCTGCTGTAAGATCAGAGAAATAATAAAATACTTGGTATTGTCCTCCTCCGGCATGACCAGAAACACCGCCGTCTTTTGTTTGCAGAAAAGCTCTGCATCGATGGCGGTATCAAAACAGAGTATCTGCTCCAGCTCGGAATCCAGAAAAGCATTCAGTCTGGATAATGCCGTGGAGAGAACCGACTGCATGGACTGCTCTGCCGTATTTAAGGCTGCCCCTGCAAACCATTTCGCCTTGTGGGTATCCGGGAGTTTTGCCAGAAGTAGCTGGAACTGGTTTTTCCCTTTCACTTTGGATGGTGCAAGTAAATCCTGTATCAGCTTGAACACGCTGATGATATGCCTCTTTCCATCCGGGCAGAATTCCGCAATGAGCAGGATGGCTGCCGTCAGCACGCCTTCTGCCGCATCATAGAAAAACGCATTCTGTCCATAGCTGGAACTGTCCGTACCACCGGAGGAGATAATGGTCTTTGCCGTAATCTTCGCATATTTTTCCGCTTTTGCCTTGGCACTCAGGTTCGTATGGTCTGCAAGATACTCATCCATGTATTTGTTGACCAGATGGAGCATATTGTCACCATCGCTTCTGGTCGGATTACGAAGATCGATGACTGCCGTATGGTAGCCATAGTATTTTTTTGCAATGCCTGCATAGTTGCGGTATAAGTCTCCCTTTGTATCCGTGGTCAGGAAACTCATTCCACAGGCACAGGCGTATTCGATGTTGGGATACAGAAAGTGTGCGGTCTTTCCGACTCCTGCTGCCCCGATCATCAGGCAATGCACATCCCCGGTATCCACCAGTGCATATAGTTTTCCTACCCGTTCCATGCTGCCGAGTACCAGTCCCTGTGCAGCCGGCAGGTTCTCACCCCTGCGCCACAGCTCCGGTTCATAGGGCACCTGCACATAGGTTTCTGCAATTTCTTTTTTCGTGGCAAATCTCGCCGTTCCATGCTGGCCGTCCCCGACAGTCCTGCTCTTGATTCCGTTTAATGTATAATAGTGCGACAGAAGTGACACGCCTCCAATCACGGAAAACATTGCCACTCCTGCGATCACCAGCATCACGACTGGCTGCATAGCATCATTCCTCCCTCCTGATGTTCCACTTTCTGTTCCTTCACATTCTGTTTTGCCGGCTTCATCTGCTCTTCCCCGCGGTCAATGGCAACAAAAATATGAGCCCGGATGCATTCCATCGCAAGGCTCATACATTTTCTGGCAAGCAGTTCCTGATTCTCTTTTTGTTCTAAGTCTTTTGTATCGAACACCTCCAGTGTTTCTTCAAAGGCTGCCTGCATCTGCCGGATGCGGGTGTTGAAGTTTCCCTTGTCTTTATGCGGCAGATAACGCTTTGACAGATTCTCCAGTATCTGCCCTGCACTGGTTTCCCTGCCAAGTGCGATCCCCTCTTTTTCCATGCACCGCACAAGCACTCCGGTCAGAAGCATCCCCGGTCCGTCAAAGGCATCCGTAAGCTGTTCCCTGCCCCTGCCTTTTTTCAGTTCATTATAAATATCCTGATAATAACGGCAGATATAACTTCTGTTGGCATACTTGATGTTGATGGATTCCGTCACCTCTTTCAGCACCTCTGTCCATGCCCTGCATTCCATGACTCTCGGATGTTCCTGTGCCGGAATTGTTTCCTCACCATATCTGCCCTTTAAATCCTCATTCCAGTCTTTGCAGGCTGACTGTAACCGTTTCACCGCACCATATCCATTGCGTACCAGAATCTCTGCCAGTCTGCCGCACGCCTCTATGCCTGCCGGATCATGGTCGAGGCACAGCACAACCGTATCCAGTCTTGGGTTGTCTTTCAATGCCTGCAGCATGGCATGTTCTGCCACACCGTTTAAGGTGATATAACTGTTCTCCTGCCAGTTGTCTGGATACAGGGACAGAAATGATAACAGGTCAATGGGTGCCTCAAACACATACAGTCTGTTCCCAGTTCCCCTGTATCCAAATCCGTAGGCAGCTTCCGAGCCTTCCTGATTCAGCCGGAAGCTCCTGCCGTCAGAACAGCTCCCCTTCACATGGATATGCCGGATTTTCCCCTCGCTGTCCAGTCCGGCAAATACAATGTTGTGATGCTCCGCAGATTCATATATGGTTCCTGCCTTCGCAAAATACGAGAGGATTTCCCTGTCAATATGGCGCTTCTGCAGAAGGTATGCATAGACTCTCTTCATGGTCGGATTTTTCTCCGGCAGTTTCAGTTCCTTTGGCTCTTTCGGTTCTTTTCTTTCCTCTGTCTGTTCTTTTTCTACAGACTGCCGTCCTTTCTCCGCTCTTCCCGGTTTTCTTTTTGTCTCCTGTCCTTTTCCCCGTTCAATAAGCTGCCCCTGTTCTCCATCCAGCAGGTAGCTTACCGCCTCCGGGTAGGACATCCCAAAGAATTCCTGCATGAAATCAATGGCATGGCTTCCAACCTGTCTGCTGTGGCGATACCAACTGCTCCCCCGGAAAGTCACACTCCTGTGCCGTTTCCAGCGCCATTCATTCCCGGAACGCTCCACCTCCTCATGCTCCCGGCGAAGGATGTCCGCAATCTGTACCGCATTGGCTCGCTCCTTCTGTTCCTCTGTAAAGTAAATAAAATCTCCCAATCGTACCTCCTCTCATCATTTCTACTTCTCCTCCTGTGATCACTGTGTCTGTACCATGTCCTCATGGTCATCCACGGCATGTCCCTGTGCAATCTTCTTCTGCCGGATTTTTCGTGCCAGTTTTCTGTCAATCCCCTGCCTGTGGCCTCCGCTCTTCCTTCCAGCCACATTCTCTTCGATGATATGTTCCAGATGCCGCATGAGCCTTGTTGCCATTAAGAGCAGATCGGGGTGTGGCATGTCATTCCAGTGTTCTAAAAAATACGCTGCATAAATGTTTCCCTGCTCTGCGGATTTTAAAAAATAGTCGTATGCCAGTTCCTTGTCCTGCTGGACATCCTTTCCGATCAGATACACTTTACCAAGGGCATATTGTGCATACTGGTTTCCGGTGTCTGCCGCCATCTTCAGATAATGCAGTGCCAGCTCTGTGTTCTTTGGCAGTTCTTCTCCGGCAAGATAAAGTTTCCCTAACCTGTATGCTGCAAATTCATTTTTCTGTTTCGCAGCCAGTGTCAGATACTGTATGGCTGCCGGAATGTTTTTAGTGTCCTCTTCCAGATATATTTTCCCAAGCTGATACTGTGCATAGCTGTTTCCGGCATCTGCGGCACGTTTCAGGTGGAACACTGCTTTTTCCATGTCCTCTGCTACCAGTGTGCCTTCCCTGTACAACCGTCCGATTGCATAATCCGCAAACGGATTTTCCTGTGCGGCTGATTCTTCCAGCCACTTTACCGCTTTTGCAATCTTTGCGTAATCCGGTGCTGTCCCAGACTCCCCGCTTAACTTTTGGCTCTCCTGTCTGATATAGAGTCTGGCAAGCTGATAGGAGGCATGGGTGTTGCCATAATCAGATGCCTTTGTCAGATAATGTTCCGCTTTCGTTTCGTCTGCCTCTGTCCCGATCCCATGCAGATACATGCAGCCGATACGATACCAGAGCGTATCATCCTTTGATCTTTTCTCAAGATTCAGAAAACCTAGAAAGGCTACACGATAACAATTTTCCGACTTTTCCTGATTTTTCTCTGTACCGCATCCTGCCGCATAGAGTTTTCCAAGTTCATATGCCGCATAGGGATTTCCCTTGCTGTAAGACCGGAACAACAGACTATATGCGGTTTCCTCATCCTGCTCCACTCCCTTCCCCTGCAGATAAAGCATGCCAAGGGAATAGAGCGCATACTTATGTTCCTTTGCTGCCGCCTTGAAAAACCACTCCGCTGCCTGTTCCAGATTTTCTTCTGTGCCAAGTCCGTACTGATACATTTTTCCGATGCGGTATTCCAGATAGGTATTCTTTTTCTTCTGCTCTACATACTGCATTGCCGCTAATGCTTTTTTGTACCACACATCTGCCATTTCTTTATCTGCCTCACAGCCAATGCCCTGCGCATAAATCTTTCCCATGTCGTGCATGGCATACGCATTCCCATGCTCTGCCTCTTCCAGCATAATCTCATGGGCTGCCTCCTCATCCGGTTCTACCTCCATCGTGCCATAGAGATATTCCCTCGCTTCTTTATACCGGTCCGTCCATCTGGCAAAATAAGAAATGGATTCCCCCTGCCCTTCTTCCTGCCTGTCTGATTCCTGCTCTTCCATTTCCGTCTGTTCAGGCAGGATATCCGGCATGTCCTCCCCCTGCAATGCGGCAAGGTTTTCCGTCTGCTGTTCGGATATCTCTTCCAGCCGTTCCATTCCTGTTTCCGCTTCTTCCAGATACAGATACCCTTCTCCAAAACGGACTGCCTCACGGATGACCATGTTTTTGATGCTCTTTAGCTCCTTCTGCTGTGACAGCGGTATCCTCTCTATTTCCGAATCTTTATAGTAATGCTGTATCTCCTCCCTGCTTTTCAGCCATGCCTGATAGCATTCTGCCACACGCTCTTCCTTTGCCAGTTCATCTACAATGTCATTTACGATGGCTTTGACATCTGCTTTCAAGTATCCATATACCTTTTTTCCTCCGGTATTTTTTAGCCGTCTGGATAAAAGCTGCATCTGTTCTGCAATTTGGGGATTATGGCAGACTCCCTCCTGCATTTGCTGCAACAAAAAAAGCAGACTTTTTTCTGCCTGCTCTTTTAACTGGTTTCTCTGTTCGGTTGCTTTCTCATAGATGCTTAGAAACTCCTGCCGGAAGATATCATGTGCGTATGCAGAACGCATGGCATCGATTCCCTTTGCCGTCAAGTATCCCTCGGACGGATCAGAAGAATAGACCACCAGATGAACATGGGGATGATGGGATTCATTGTGGAACGCCGCATACCATTTCAGGTTCCGGCTGTCTATCTTATAATTCTCACACAGCAACTGCACCCTGCTCCTCAACAGTGCCTGCCACTGGGCGGCACTGTCATAGCCTAACCGCTCGGCATCCTCCCTCCGCAGGCTGATGACATTCGTCCAGATCACACCGGGATGATTTGCCACCTCTTCTGCCACACGGGACAGCACCACTGGTTCTCCCTCATTTGAAAACAGACCGTGAGTACCTATGATTTCTACTCCCGGTCTGTTTGCCAGATAATCCATATAATTTTTCTTTTTCGCTATGATTTCAAGGTTATTTTCCAACGCCTGCGTAATAAACTCCGATGCATTTTCTCTGGTTGGTCTTTGGATATAATCGTGATACTCATGCATCCGGTTCGCATCGGGAATCTTTGCCAGAATATCTTCAATCAGACTTTTCTGCCGGTCGGTGGCTGGCAGTGAAGATGTCGTGCTGCTTACCTTCTCCACGCCCTCACGGGTGCCGATGTAATTGATGTAATTAGCAAGGTGCGCGGGCGGGGAGTTTTTGAGGTAGTTGCAGCGTAGGATAAGTTTGGGCATGGTGTCCTCCTTATTGGTCTGTCCCTAATTCCTTTTTCAGCTTTTCTGCTATTTTATTGAAATAATCTCTTTCTCCAATAAAATGCATATCGCCAACTGCCTGATATATATTCAATATTTCCAGAACACTCTTATAGTCGTTGCCTCCTCTTTTGTTTTCAACAAGTGCTTTCACAACATCATCAAATCTGCTTTTATCCTTTTTATAGGTTGCCAGAAGCATCTCCAGATCATCTATTGTCATAATATAACATCTTGGATCTTGCTCAAATATTTCCGGCAATGAGCCGACTATCATCTGTGTATTGGTCATACTCTCATACAAAAGAAAAACCTTTATTACAGTTTTCTCTCCTTTATATTCCTGCTCTGATGCCTTCAACTGCTCATATGCCTCTTTTATGTTCCTGTTATAAAATATATCAATCTGCCCAACATCCGGCACCTGCTGTTTTGCTCCCAGTCCAAGTAATCCTGATTTTAATTCAAACAAAAATACCGCTTCATCCACTTCAACATAATAATCAGCACTCTTTTTTCTTTCCTCTGGAATCTTATGCCATGAATTCTTGGGCAGATATAAACCTGCCAGTTCTTCAAAGTAATCCTCAAACATCTCTCCAAAAGCAATTATAAATTTGGTTCCCCAATGATTGTTGTGATAGTAATCCCGAATCAGCCAGTACAATCCATCTGCTATCATCATCTGTACCAAATAGAAACTGACTGCAATCGTTTCTTTCGTCTTTTGCGTAATCACAAATGGTTTGTTGTAGAAAATCTGTTTTCGCAATGATGAGTTTCTCACCTGTTCATAGGTCACAGAATAATAACTTATAACCCGCTCCAGATTTTTCTTTGTCAGGATGCTATTTTCTTTTTTTCTATATAACTCTTCCGGTGCGCTTAATGGATCTGGATGAATAGAACACAGCCACCAGATAATCCATTCTACTGCTAACAATTCCTCTGCTGTAAGTCCAAATAATTCGTTTGTAATCACATTGATATCAACTATTTTTTCCCTGTTAATATTAGGCGAACCGATCAGCATATGGTAATTGCGGTTATAGTTCTGATATATCCATGCCGGATTTGCGTATTTAAATTGTTCATATGACATTCCCATCAAATATTTGAATATACTAGGCAGTCCATTATTTCCAATATATTCACTTCCTGAATGCTTATTTTCATACCCACGATACAGGTTGACCACTCTTCCTGCTAATTGTTCTGTCATAATATCATTTCTGTAATCATTGGAATTCGTGATAGAAAGATATGCCATGTTTGGAATATCCCATGCCGATAACATGACTTTTGCCTGCTTATGTATAAAACCATGCTGAATAATGTTTAAAGGAAATGTAATATTACATACCAAATGTTCATCTAATTTTTCTACTTGATTTTTATATATTTCAATAGATTTTTCTGCAAAAAAATAGATAAAATCTCTGGTAGCATAGTTCTTAATGAACCCTTCAAAATCTTTCAACTATGTTTCCTCCTCATAAATTCACAGCTTTTAAGAGTACAGAAAAGACCACTACCGAAGTAATGGTCCTGTATTCCCTTCTGTGATGTACTCTGTAAAGGGTGGTTTCTGCCACCTGAATACATAACGGCTGGCGGCTCATTTGTGGTGAATGTATGCAGCCGAAAGGCGGTGGTCAATCAATAGAATCCAGTATTTTCTTGATGGGCACACAGTACAGAGTATGAAAAAGCTGCTGAAACTCTCCTTTTCTGGATTGTTCAGCAGCTTTTTATGTAAAATCCTTTGCAAATATATCTGCCCCCACGCAGGGTTCCTTGTGCTGAGCAAATCTGTTAGAATAATCGGAATAAGTCGAACAGAATTATTCTATTCTCACATCAACCTTTTCGATATGGACATAAACCATTGGTAGAGTAACGATTATTTGGTTTCTCGGCTTTCGGGTGTTCTCAACGTAATAGCATACACTGTTTCCGCTTTTCCATCGGTTATGTTTCCACCGTATCGGAATAGTTCTGGCACTTTAATCGGGGCTGAACTCCTTATCAGTGATAACATAATTAAATTCATTTGTGCCGAAGATTTCTTTATCTAAATCTGTAATGGTAAATGTAGTTCCATCAAATTTCATATTTCCGCTGGTGCTATCAATGGTTGTATCGTTTTCCACAGTATTCAGATAAGCAATCCGGTCTCTGCCATACAGTTCATAGGCTTGCCAACCATCCACCCCCTGAAAATAGGCTGTAACCTTGGCAAATGGTTCATCATTCTCCTTTTTGCAAATGAGATAACTGCTGCTATCCTCAGATACCCATGTAGCAGTCATTCCCCAAGGACCTTCCTTGCTGACATATTCTCCGAATTCATGATTGTTTGTCCAGGTAATTCCCAGGTAAGTCATAAATCCTACAACTACCAAGACAGCTACCAGAGCTACTGCAAGGATAACACCAATTACAGTCTTAGTTTTCTTTTTCATCTAAATCACTCCTTCTTAAATTTGTCTGTTAAGAAATTTTTAATTTAGCTTACGCTCACATTATATCAATATTCAAAAGGATAGTCAATTTAATCCGTCTAAGGGCGCACTTACTCACCACTCAAAAGTGGGCGGTGCTACTGCCTGCGGCAGTCGTGCGCTCTCCGAGGGGGGACGGTTGCCTTCTTCGGCAGGTAGCACTATGCAGCCAAGAGGGGTTGACACCCCTCTGTTTTTACAAAGCCGTATTGCAATGCGAAATATCCCCTTGACAAATCGACTCCTGATAATTAATTTTTTTCTAACTCTCTCAACAACTCATCTGGGAGAATTACTTTTACTCTTGAATGCTTAAAATCAGCCGGATTTCGTGTAACAATATAATCTGCCATAGACTCAACTGCACATTCTTCCTGCAGACCATCTTCAAAATCTGAAAATACATTGTTTTCCAATGCAGCTACTATCTTCTTTTCATTCAAGTCAGAAATCTGAAATATCTCACATAAATTTTTCAGAAGAAATCTTCTTTCTTCCTGACTGAAATTTTTTCTAAGAATATAAAACAAGTTTGGTATGCTATGTGCCGCAAGTATTCCTGTTATTTCCCTTGCCGCACATTTTTCCATAATTCTTTTTGCATCATCAGCATATGGTTCCCGATTGGCAAGTGCATCTATAATAATATTTGTGTCAACCAATATTACCATACTTTTCCTCCCTTGCCTCCTGTAATTCCTTGTCTGCGTCAAAATCTTCTGGTAATCTTCCGCTGAACTTCAGCACATTCTGGAGTGCTTCCATTGCCTGTTTCTTATCTGCAGGTCTGTTGGATGACATTTCCTCAAGATTCTGAAGAATATTAATCACATAAAACATTTTTTCATCTGGAATACGTTCTATCAATTCAACTGCCCGTTCCTTCATCTGTGTCATCATGTACCACTCCTTCCTTTTCTTTTATCATACTGTAAGTCTTACCGCATTTCAATAAATTATTTCTTAAAAACGATCCCCCTGCTGATATTGATATGCCTCCTCAAACCTCACTGCTCCATTGATCCGTTTCACCTCTTCTGCACACTTCGCCTGCAGCTTTCCGAGTGCCTGCTCATCCACACCATGGCTGTATGCGATCACATGGGACAGCTTGGAAGTTTCCACTGCAAGTTTATACATTGCACGAGCCATGCGGTTCTCGCTGTCCTTTACCGTTGCATGCATGACAGAGGAGATGGTTGTCAGCATATAATTTTCTATTTTTTCCGAAGTGAGATATCCGATATAAAACCGCAGTGCCTGATTGACAAATTCATTTCGTGAACGCACATCTACCTGTGGTAACAGGGCATCTACCTGCCCCAGCAGTTCTTCTTCAACGTAAAATGCTTTTCTGACTTTTTCCATTCTCCTCCATCTCCTTACATCTGCTGGCTCATTCCTGTACTCTGCTCCTCAGTTTGTTTCTGCACAGCCTCTAATATCATGCTCCTGTATGCTTCTTCGTTTTCCGCACTGACCGACATTTCAATTCCGTCCATCATGTTTTTGACTCTCACATTATCCGCGGCATAATAAAATGTTTCACCGCTATATTCTTCTGTTTCTCCATGCCTTGGAAATCCTATGTCACAAAATTCCTGCAGTTCTTCCTCTCCCTCCCGGAAATGGAATGATACCGTATCCTGTTCCATATCCATTTCAATTCCAAATGATGCCTGCTCTTTCACTGCAAGTTGAAACATCTGCTCTTTTTTAACCGCAGTAAATAATTCTTTTCCCTCTATCTCTTCCGGGAACAAATAATTGCCTTTCATCTGTTCCAGCATTGGTGCTACACATAATCCTTTTTGTGGTGACATCGGATCATTCAGCACACCCTTTAAGCTATGCAGAAAATCAGCTACTGCAAAAGGGTAACTGAACCCTCCTGCATGTTCCGAAAAAAATAGTGTTCCTTCCCGTTTTCATGAACGGTATAAATTGCTTTTGTATTCATCTCATCCCTCCTCACAAATATCTACGATATGTTCACACAGTCTCTGCGGTATCACACTGCGCTCCCTCGAACCTTTCAGTCCCTGTGTTCCTGTCTTGCTTCCCCTCGGTGCCGGTACATGGCATGGATCACCGTTATGACACATCGGCAGGAATTCAGGGTTCGGATGATTCGTCCAGATATCAGTCGGTTTCATTCTGTTATCTCCATACTGGCAATAGGTCACTGTATATCTTGGCAGGTTCTTCATCCATTCCATCTTGCGCATGCCGCCTCTTGGATTCTCTATAAAATAATACTTTGGCTGTAGCTGCTCAATGAGTTCCAGCACATGTTTGTCTACCCTGTCACAGAATTTTGCATATGCACTGACCGGTTCAAGACTTCCTGTCTCTGGATTCTTTTTTCTGTGATGGCTAATCGCTGCAATACTAAAAGTGGCACAGTCGGGACTTGCCCAGATGACATCCGGTTTTCCAAAAAGTTTTAAGATATCCTCCGCCGTCACCTTGCTGATGTCCTCATACAGATCAATGTTTTCAAAATCTTTTGACCATTCCACACTGAATACTTCATGTCCCCGTTGTTCAAAGGCTTTCCCGATGCTCCTTGTTCCTGCAAATAATTCCAATACTTTCATCGTCCCATTCTGGTAGTGGTGCGCACCTCACCCCATGGGACTACTCATTTCCTCCTTCTTTTTCCTCTGTCTATAGACTTTTTTCCCTGTTTCCGCAAAAGGCATAACTTCTGCCGGCCTTTACTGCCTGATTGCGCTGTAACAAAAATAAAAATGGTATAACCTTTCCGAATCTTCCAAAAAAGTTATGCCATGCTTAGAACTGCCCAACGGCTCTGCCGGTGGGTGTCTGACGGGTTAAGCCGCTCTTTTGCGGCATAACCCCTTTAACCTGCACTATTTTCGACCCTGTTTTACAGCCCCGTTTCATCCCCATTTTCGGAGTCTTGGATGCCTCCGCACTCCGGGTTTTCTGTTATTTTCTCCAAATCGGCTCATACAGGGCAGAATATAGCTTAATCGGTCACTTTATCCAGTTTTGCAGAATAACGGCACACGTTGCCACACGCAGGCTCACACGGCGGTGTCTGTGCCGTTTCCTTTCCATTGTCCTGTCACTTTCTTAAAAAGCGAGGATGGTCATATGTGGCTCCAGTTCCGGTTCCTGCCCTGTAAACTGCTCAATCTCTCCAAATCGTCTGGTATATTTCTCGATCTGCTGCTCCGTCAGGGAAATGAAATCACCGTCCGGGCTATCCCCACAGATAAAAAATGGACCGCAGATGATGTCATCACCATTCCTGCGGTTCGGCTGCATTCCATTTAGTTTTCCTTCAGCGTTGATTACTGCCACACATCCATCTCCAAAACCAACGCACTCAATGTCTCCCTCCACCTCTGCCTGACTTGCCTTAAAGTCATTCGCAATCTCCTTCACACAGGGAGGTTTCCCCGGCTCTACTTTCAGAATCTTTATCTTGTCCATGCTTCCTCCGTTCCCTACTCATTCTCCGCAGCACTGCCGGATGCCGCACTGTTTTTTCCCTGCTGGCGGTTTGCCTTTTTGATTGCAGGCGGCACATCCCCTCTGCTTTCAATGTATTCACGGACCGCCTGCGGCACATATTTCTCATACATTTTTCCAAGGACTTCCTTCAGTTCCGCATCAAAATCTGCGTCCTTTTTTCCCATATACTGTTTCACAGCATTTAACTTTTCCTCATCATATTTGATTGTAACGACTGCCTGTTTCATCACTTTACCTCCAAATTTAAACTCTCAGTTGAAATTATTTTCAGAAAAACACACTATTGATACAGCACCATTCCTGCCTGCTCTTCCTGCACGCTCCCCGGTATGACAGACAGCCTGTGCGTATCCCTGTCATATCGGTAAATCTCATCGGACAGATAGTCTGCCTCCGGGAACGCCCTGTTTGCTCCATATACCCCATTCCTCAGCCGTTCCATGTCAAGACCTTCCCGCTCCACCATGAGATACACATCGTGGATGGATGCCGGAAGGACGATCAGATTTCCATCCAGCTTTTCTGCTGATTTCTGCAGCGTTGCCTCGTCCATCATGTACACCGCCCCATGGTCCACGTTGTTAGTAAGGACATAGAAGTCGGCATCCGTCCTCCAGATTCTCTCCGGTTTTTTCTCCATCGAAAGGATATTCTGGTCATAGTTATGCCCGTAGGCATCCTCAAAGTCCATAAGGACCGGCGGACGTTTTGCAAACATATTTGCCCATGCATCCTGAAAAAGCACCTCTTCTTCTATCCCCCAATGCTCCATCTGCTCTCTGGTGACAAGTCCGCAGTCCCTCTGAAACTTTTCATCATGCCCGCTGAGACGGCATACCAGCATGAGGTTTTCCTTCTGCTGATGCGCCAGTCCGCCCCATTCCTCTCTGCCTGCCGCATTGCACACTTCCAGAAACAGACAGTCTTTTATTTTCTCTTCATATCCGTTCACTTATCCGCCTCACATTCCCATGCTCATCGTATTTTCTGCTGTCTCTTCCACAGTTTCCGGCACCGGCTCTCTCGGCTGCTCTTCCTGATTCTGTGTCTCCCTGCTCCGTCTGCCGGATGCCCTCTGCTGTCTTGTGCCTCCCATTCTCTGGGATTCCTGCTCCTGATTTGCTGTCTCCTGTGGAGTTTCCATCCTGCTCTCCACAAATTTTCTGACCTGTGCAGGAACATTTTTCTCATAAGATTTATCGAGATGGCTCTTCAACAGCTCCTCCACGGTTTTTCCTCCCTGCTCTGCCAGAAAGAAACTTAATGCCTCCAGTTTCTCCCCGGCAAAGGTGATTTTTATTTCTTTTTCTTCCATATCGCTCCTCCTTCATTTCTATTTTCTGGCGGAAAACAGATGCCTGCGGCATCAAAAAATTTACTGCGGTCTGCCATACAGTACCTGCTTATCGTTGTCAAACAGGGGACGGTACACCACCTTCCCTTTGGAATAGGACGCATCCACGACCATGCCATCCCCGGCATAGATTCCCACATGCGTGATGTTCATGTATCTTCCGTTTGGTTTGTGGCTCCAGAACACAAGGTCCCCCGGCTGCAGTGATTCCTTTGCAACCGTCAGGTTATGCTCCACCATATATCTTCCCTGCTCTGCCGCCGTTCCCGGCAGGGAGATTCCTATCTGTCTGTAGCACCACAGCGTCAGGTAACTGCAGTCGACATAATTCCCGGTTCCGCGGAGTGCCTGCGAGTACGGATGCCCCAGTCTTGATAATGCAAGCTGTACGATATCACTTCCATTCCCGTTGGCCGGCAGATCATACACAGGGATATCTCCTGCCACGTTCCAGCCGCCCCAGTCGGAAAATTCATCCCCCTCTGTCGGGGCCACTGTGTCATACTTTGCCACATACCACACATTGACTGCATTGGACTGTTGTTCATAAGTTGCGGTAACTCCATAGTCAGATGCAAGTTTTTGGAAGATTTTTGTCTTATCCCCAATGGCAACTGCCACGGTATATTTTTCCAGCGTGACGGTCCCGTCCTCCTGCTCTATGTTTTGTATCCGTTCCTCATAATCCACAAAACAGTCTGCGAATTTTTTATAATCATCCGTCTCAAGCCGTACCCGGTCTGCGCCGAAATACAGAGAATAAAAAACGGATTTGACCAGATACCTGTCGCACAGTTCCCCTTCTGTCATGCCATCGATGTCATCTAATATGGCATCCAGCTCCGCAAAACTTTCCTGCATCTGGCGGACATAAGCCTGATAATCCGCAGGCATTCCATCCGGTGCTTCCCCTCCATCGAATGCCAGATACACTGCCGCCCGGTTATGTTCTGTTCCGCCGGAGGCAATGCTGATGTAGCACATGACGGCAAGGATGACCGGAAGGCACAGGGCTGCCAGTACGGAGGCAATCCCTGTCCACACTTTTTTATTGGTTCCGGCTGCTATGGCTGCCCTTGCGATCAGAGCGGCAGTTGCTGGCTCCATGGTGCTTCCTCCATTCTCTCTGCTTCCATCTCCTGTTTCATTCGTTCCCTGCTCTTTTCAACACCTGCCATCAGAACATCCTCATCAAATCCTGCCTCCTGATATCCGGTGCGGATGGTAGCAAGGTAATACTCCGAAGGGACTCCCATGGCATACCCCTCCGTCATGGTATATGCCATCATTTTCTCCCGTTTTCCATCCATCTCCACTTCCAGCATTTCTTTTCCATACAGTCTCGGATATCCCTCATAACGGTCGAGGTTAAACTCATCTCTCGGACTGATCTCCCAGATCAACACCGGCACACTTTCTCCTTTTTTCGGCTCCACCGTAGCTACCGCCCCGTTCCTGTTTCCACGGAACAACAGCTCATAGTCCTTGATTTCCCCGGTTCCTACCACCTTTGCATCGGGGCAGCGCAGTGCCATCTGCGCCCGGTTTAAGTTCGAGCCGTATGCAATATATCTTCTTCCTGTCATGTTCATATTCTTTTTCCTTTCTCTGCGTTTTTGTTTTTACATGGTCATGTTCATTCCCTGTGCATCCTCCGGCACCTCTTCTTCCATGCCATCTGCCTGCTGTGCATTTCCGGTTTCCAGTTCTTTCTTTTCTTTCATCGCACGCAGTCTTTCCTTCTGTCTCACTGCCTGTTCCGGGTCCTTCCATGCAATGCCGCCCTCCAGATTTTCCAGAAGAAACTTCCGCGCCGTCTTAAATTCATCCCCGATCATTCCCAGCCTTAACAGCCAGGTACGGAATGTATATTTTTCGTTGGTGCTGGCAGTCTTGATCCGGCTGGCACATTTCTGGTTCAATGCCTGCGCAGAAATGGCAAGGCAGAGCTGGATATATGCCTTTATTTTTCCTGCATGGGTGGTGGAGTTAAACAGACGAAACTCAATCGTTCCCTTCTGGAACACGCTGTGCAGATTCAGACAGTGGTAACGGCTTTCATGGTAATGCCTGTGCCTTCCATCAACCCCCTTGTACCAGATCCTGCTCACTTCCTCCAGACTCTTTGGTTTCTTCCGGTTCAGTTCCTGCAAAAAGTCCTCTTCCACCTTCTGGCAGTAACGATGCTCCCTCTCTACATCTACCTGAAGTGCCTTATAGATCAAATCTTCCTTGCTGTACATGATGTTGGTGATGTTCCGCAGTGTCCTTGCATCATGGGGTGCCGCGTTGATATGCACATGGATGCCTGTATTCTTTCCCGCCACCGCACCTGCATGCCGGAGCTGCCGGATGAGTTCCTGTATGACAGGGATATCTGCATATTCACAGATGGGAGAAACAAATTCTACCTTGTACTCACTCCCCGCATAACCGCCGCCTTTTTTCTGTGCCTCAATGCTGGAGTCATACATGACTTTCCACCTGCGGCCTGCCGCATCCCTGACACTGTACACTTCATAGCTTCCACCGTCATAGCTGGCTACAGAGGAAAAATAGGCTGCCATGACCTCCGCAGCACGCTGTCTGGTAATGCCTGTCATCTCGATCTCAATGCCGAATTTCTGCTCCCTCATGTCCATAGTCTGGCATCCCTCCTTCCTTTTTCCCTGCCTTATCGTCCTCCGGCACTTCCGAACAGTTTCTCCTTGTACTCCGGTGCATGTACCATGAGGTTGTAACGTTCATTGCCGCATTTATAGAGGCACACGCCCCTCTGCGGATAACGGATCAGGTTGTATTCACTCTGCTCAAGCTGCAAGGTATCGATATAAAATTTGGAATCGATGTTTCCCGCATTGAACAGAAATACATGGGTTGGGATGGAAAACAGCGGTTTCGTGTACTCCCGGATTCCATCGATATTGAAGTCCTCCAGATTCTGGCTGGCAAGGATGACGGCACTGTCCTTTTTACGTACACGTTTCATAAAGTTGCGGATATATTCCACGGCGGTCAGGTTGGTAAGGAACAGATAAAACTCATCAATGCAGGCTGCCGTACGCCCATTGGTCAGAAGTTCATTGGACATGTAGGAAAGCACATTAAACAGCATGGCATCCTTCACATTTTTGCTCGCCTGAAGCAGTCCCTTGACACCGAAAGTCAGAAAACTGCTGTCCGTGATGTTTGTATGTCCGTTAAAAAATTTGGACTCCGCTCCCTTACACATGGAGTGAAGTCCAAGACAGATTTCCTGCAGAAGCTCTGCGGTATACAGTTGTTTCTTCTTCGCATCGTAATGCTTATATTCCTCCTCCATCAGATCGTAAAGGTCAGACAGTATCGGGTAATCCTTTGGCGTAAGCCTGCCAAAGTCCGTATCATCCCCTATGTTCCACTTCTCATAAAGTTTCGCTAACATGATCTCTATCGTATCAAGCTGGCTGTCCGTAAAATTCTTATAGCTTCGGAAAAAGTCTTTTAAGAAGGAAATATGCTGGCTTAATTTTGAGGAACAGCGGAACGCATAGGGTGCCTCTGTATCTTCCGGGCTGCCGTTTTCATCCCATGTTTTGGGTTCTAACACATTGATGATATACTCCCCGCTCATCAGGTCCACAAAACAGCCTCCCAGATTTCCGGTCAAATCCACATATTCATGCTCCGGGTCCAGGCAGATAACTTTCATCCCGGACTCCCGCAGGATGGTCTGTATCAGTTTTAACAGGTAGGATTTTCCCTGCCCGGAGTTTCCAAGGATGAGGATATTGGCATTGGTCTTGTCATCCGCTCTCTGGTTGAAATCTACAATGACATTGCTTCCAAATTTATCCCTCCCGATATAAAATCCGTTCTTATCGGTCTTGCCGGAGTAGTTGAACGGGAACAGGTTCGCCACACTCGAAGCCGGAAGCGCACGTTCAAACTGTTCCAAAAAGACATTCCTGCCAGCCGGATGCACACATAGGAACCCCTGTTTCTGGCGCAGCAGCAGCTTATCCACGTTCAGTTTGGAACGGATGAGTTCTGTCAACACTTCGGTCTGCAACAGCTTTAACTTATCCATGTCCGCTGCGGATAACTCCAGATACACAGCCGTATGAAGTAACGGCTCCCTGTTGCGGTGCATGGTCGCAATGATGTTGGTCACATCCTGCAGGTTGCTCGCTGCCGTGACTGTCTCCTGTAAATTTTCTGTATTTCCCTGTTTCATGCGGTTCTTGTTTGCCGCATTGCTGATGATTTTTTTCTCCTCTGCCGGTGTGACCTGTCTGGTATAGATACGCAGTGTCACGCCATCCTTTTCCCCAAGATGGCGCAGGATTGCCTGCTCATCCGTTGCAGTCGGATATTCCCTGAGTGCCCAGACACTGCGGAACGTATTCCCGCAGATATAATGGTCCGTGTAAAACTGGATGACGGACGGTGCGATCATATCAAGGAAACTCTTAAGTCTCTCTTCCCCCGGTGTCTGTGTCTGTGTTTTTTTCTTTCTGTTGTTATTCATTTAAAATGATCCACCTCTCTCCATCAAATTCTTCAAATTTTTCCGTTGTGACATTCTGTTCAAAGTAAACAGCCAGTATCCTCTTCATGTCCTCCTCATCCGCTCTTTTGGATGTAAATCCCTGTTCCACCAGCATTTTTTCGATACGGTTTAAGTAAGCGAACACCTCATTCTCCTTCTGGTTTCTCAGCCGGATAATCAGTAAAAACTCCCTCGCCGTTGCCATCTGCACCTGCATCCGGTCAAGGTGTCCTGCATCCAGTTCCAGCAGTTTCCGCACAGTCGGGTTGGTTTCTTCCTCCGCGCGGTTCTTTAAATATCTTTTGTTGTCCTCAAAATTTTCACGGGAATTTAAGCACATCATCTCGATTTCTGTGATGCCTTTTAATACCGTCATGAGTCCATAGATTCTTGCGGAAAGGCTCTCCTCCGACAACACGGACAGGTTGCTCGGCTGGATCAGAAAATAGACCAGCTCGTCCTTCCGGTAGGTGCGGATGCTGTAATCCGACAGTTCTTTTGTCCCCATCAGCTCCCTTGTGGACTGTTCATTCTTCCGTTTCATTTGCGGTATACCTCCATTCATAATGCTGCTGTTCCACCAAAAAATACGCACATGCATAGCGGATAAATTTTAAGATGGTGGTATCCTCCACCTGTATCGTTAAAAATGCGTATACACCTGCTATCACCATCGGGAACCACAGTTTTGCATAGGCAAATGCAAACACGGATATCAGTACGATGATTCCTGTCACTGCAAGGTCTTTTAGCTCCCACAGCCACATGCTCGCTTTCGATTTCAGATTATCCGGGTATATGTACATCCCGTTCTCCCTCCTGTCTTTCTAAAAAATAAGCAATGCCACAGAGGATATATTCCACACACGGCACTGCCACGCTGTTTCCCAATGCCCGGTACCGGACACTGTCACTTGCTCCCGGAATGTCCGTCCAGTGGTCCGGGAATCCCATAAGTCTTTCACACTCAAGCGGTATGAGTTTCCTCACACGCTTTTTTCTCTGCAGGTCATCCGTGTATGCCACACAGTGCCTGTCCTCTGTTGTCAGCGTATAACTGACTCCCTGCTGATAGCCGCAGCCGTTTCCCCCGTTTTTATCCTGACGGTTGATGACATTTCCGGCGATGCAGTAGGGTTCTCCATGAACAGCAAGCGGCGTATTGTTGCCTCCCGTCCCCAGTGCAGAAGTAATGGTCTGTGCCACTTTCACCGGTCCGCTGTAGCGGGTGTCCGGTCCGTGATTGTCAAACAGGATCGGCTGGTTATTGCCTGCCATCCCTGCCGCTGCTGTAATGGTCGGACAGTATCCGATCCCGATTTCTGCATTTGCCTGACTGCTCGCCATGATAATGGGCGGTGTGCTTGAACTGTGTGCCAGAAGTGTACCGATAAGGTTCCGGTACACATCCATCCGCTGTCCTCCCTGATCCATCAGACACACGATGTCGGCTCCTGTGCCTGCATCAAAAGTGCCGCCTCCAAGATCGGCGGCAGCTTTTTCCCTCTGTTCCCTGCTCTCCTGATAATGCCTCCACACGCTTTCGGACTCAAATAATATCTCTCCGGCACTGTGGCCTCCAAAATCTGCGACAAGGAAGATTCTTCTGCGTCTCTGGGGGACTCCCCAAAATTGAGCGTCCAGTACTCTCCAAGCAACAGAGAATTCCTGTCCCAGAATAATCCCGGCAGGAGTCCATGCCCCATCCGGCGGTCCAGGTAAAGATACGGACTCCTCCGATATACCACAGACTTCTTCGAGGACTCTCTTAAAATCTGCTCCTTTTGGTTCTCCGCTTGAGAAGGCTCCCGGCACATTTTCCCAGACCATATACCGAGGTCGAACAGGGACATCTGCTCTCCTTCCACTGCTGTTTTTCCTCCTTTCCTCCTGCCTGCGCATTTCTTTTATGATGCGTACCTGCTCTAAAAAGAGACCGGAACGCATCCCCGCAAGTCCTGCGCGTCTCCCGGCAATGGATAAGTCCTGACATGGCGAACCCCCGGCTATCACATCCACAACCGGGAGGTTTTCCCCATGCAGTTTTGTAATGTCTCCCATGTGTTTCATCTCCGGGAACCGGTACATGGTAACTGCCATGGGAAACTTTTCTATCTCACTCGCCCACACAGGTCGTATGCCATTTCTTTTTGCTGCCAATGGAAATCCCCCGATCCCATCGAACAGACTCCCCAGCTTTTTCTCCATCCTTTCACCGCCTTATGCTGCCACTGCTTTGACAACCGTTTTTGAAATGTTGATGGCTGTCTGCGCTGCATAAACTCCGCTCATCAGGTTTGCCTTTGTGCTGGTGTCCAGTCCGAACTGTCCGGCAATCCTCGGCACCTCCGTGGAGGAAAGCATGACACCCAGACCAAGCAGAGGATGGTCCTTGAAGATCATGAGTCCTGCCGTGAGCATGGTGGACTGCAGGAAAGCGGTGAGACAGATTCCAATGACCTGCTTGCACCACTGGGTAAAACCGTCAATATATCCTCTTGGAACAGAAAACATATAAAGGCTTCCAACTGCGATCTGTATGAGCAGGATGCCTCCTCTTTTCAGGTTTCCGAAAAACACTTTTATCACGGCATACCCCATCATCACGGCACAGAATATCTGCAGGATCGGATTCCCCACTCCCGGCATGGTGGCTGACATAAGCACCTGCTGTGCAGTCATCCCGATGCTTTCCGCATCTGTAATGCCGGATAATGCCGATCCGAAGGAACTCTGCAGCGACACACTTAGGGAGTATAAGTTGACCGGAAGAATGGAAAACAGGCTGACCGCCATAAATCCCTTGACATAGTTTAAGGCAGTATCCTTGATACTGCCCCTTCCTCCCTGATACTCTATGGCACATTCAAAAGCTCCGACCACCAGCCCTACCACAAACAATGCCCAGCCAAGCCAACTAAAAAAAGTGGTAATTGCATTCACCCACGGCAGGTCAAACAATTCCACCCCCATATTGTTCATCATTGCAAAAAAATCATTGAGAAATCCAACGATCTTCCCATACAGCCAGTCGATAATCTGGTCTAGTACGGTTTCCGCAACAAAATCAAATATAAACATCTGACACCTTCTTTCTCACCATCCCCTATATGCCAAGGATTTTCCAGATATAGGTCGGTGCCGTCAGCGTAAACACCAGACACGCAAACAGGATTGCGGGTGCCGCCCATTCAAACTGCCCGTGTTTTCGGTAATCAAAGTATGCAGTACCCAGCTTTGCAAAGAAGAATACGGCAAGTATCAGGTCGATTGCCGGGAACACCACCTTATTGACTACTGTCTTGATCTGTGCGGAGGCATCCTGCCATGTACCCTCGATTGCTCCTGCCACGTCCCCTTTTCCTGACGCATATACTGTAGTTCCAAACATCATCGTAAGTGCAAGCACCATCACTGCCATCATCATCCATTTCTTTTTCTTCATCTGATCTTCCTTTCCTTTTTTCTGTTTTTTTACTGCATTTTCATTTCACTGGTCTGCTCCGGTTCTTCCAAAAGGTCTGTCATCTCATAAATGACAGGATTCTCCCAGAACTTTAAATCTCCACGGTATCCGAGTTTTAAGTGGCTGAACTCCTCCGCAAGCTCCCTTACGGACTCCGGCGCATTAGGTGGAAGTTCCTGATTCCAGATCACCCATTCCCCGCTCTGGTAGCGCGGGGTAAGTTCTAAAACTACATAATCCTCCGGCACAAATGCCGGGTAACGCTGCAGCCTGCCCCTCGCATCATAATAAGCTGCTCCCTCCTGCATCACCGTGAGTGACATAAGCCGCAGCGTATCTGCAAGGGATTTTGTGAACCATGTTTCCCTGTCACAAAATTTCCGTATCCTTCCATCCCTTAAGATGGATTCCAGATTTTCTTTTCGAGTGTAATGGTAGAGCAGTCCTTCCGGCTTTTGGATTCTCTCATATCCCATTTCCTACCTCACATTCTGTGGTGCGATATGCCAGTCATCCCACAGGCTTCCCGATATCTGCACAGCGTCTGACAGGTTCATGGAAAGCATTCCATCCGGTGTCCAACAGTCAAGCAGATAAGTATATACCCGGTACTCCCCGTCCGGCATCCAGACCGGTGTGAAATGTGTCCTCCGGTAATAAGTGGAATACTCATTATTCTTAAATTCAAAGACCGCACTGTATCCATTTCGGGTTCTCTCTAAAAGCCGCCAGTAGGTTTCGTAATAAAATTCCGGGAAATAACTGACTGCCGTCTGCGGTGCCGTTGTTGCAGATGTCTGGCTGCTTGATGCCCTTACACTCAGGGAGACATTCACACCGTACCCGCTTTTTGTAACTATGCCATTTGCTGTCGGTGCCTTTTCATCGGTGACCAGATGCATATCCGCAGTCAGGGATGCCAAATAATGTTTCTCTTCAAATTCCCACCAGCCTTCATCCACATACTCGCCATCATCCTCCCAGTGTCCATGGCTCTGTGTGCATCCTGCCTCACAGCTTGCCGAATGGTCCTCTGACTCCCAGTTCCAGTCACTGTGCCATACCCATTTTTCCTTCCACTTGGCTTTCCAGACACTCCATGCCGCCTGTGTCTTTTCTGGATTTACAGGCATCACTGCATTCTCTTTCCGGTATCCATCATTTCTGTCATCTGCAACAGGATTGGGCGGTGGATTGTCATCCAGATCCACAATGTTCGCCGTGATGGTTCCCCGGCTCACGGATGCACTGCCTCCGCTGGCGGTCACGCTAATCGTGATATGCTGTTCTGTGGATGGGGTATGCCATTTTACCCACACGAGCTGCTGTCCATCCTCCGGGTAATACACGTTTTCAACCTTGTAGCTTCTTCCCAGGATAGAAAATGTCACGGTGACGGAGTTGTCTGGATCGCTCTGTCCTCCACTGACTGTGACCGCCGTTATCACATCCGTATCCACACGGTATTCATAGTCCGCTTCGATGACTTCCGGTGTGATCACCTCATTAAACCGCACGATGCCAAGTCCTAATGCGCGGATGATATCCTCATCATTTGCTTTCTCTGTCTTAGAACCGCTCCACGCCGGATACCCTAAATCCGATGTTTCCAAAAACATGGCAAGCGGCAGGTTTTTATGGGAAAGGGACGGCATTTTCTTTCGCAACAAACCGCCCCTTAACTGATTGTATTTTGCTGCTTCCGTGGCGGTAAACGCAGTCCGGACTCCCTCAAAAGTCACATATGCGATTGGCTCTAATAACAGCTTGTACTCTCCGTTTGTCAGCGTCTGGAAATCCATGCCGACATATCCTGCAATGGCTCTGATCACCTGCTCGTCCGTAAAGTACTGTTTGATGGCTGTAAGGTTCGCCCCTCCTCTTGAAGTACTGATAATCTGTGGCAGGGACTGTGCTGGATTATAAAATGTATAGCCTCCCATCCTTGCAGAAAGTCCTGCGCCATTCCTGTAGGAAGTCTTGCTTACTTTTCCAAAATGCACCCGGATATCAGTCGGATGCTTGTTGGTAAGGTCAATGGATGCTGATGCAACTGCACCATCACTGGCTCTGATTACCGTTACGCGCACACCCTCATCGTGGCTGCTCCAAAAATTAGTTCCCGTTCCTGCTCCCATACCTCCACCGCCATTGTCGATGTTCCCTTCCCCGGCTGCATAAACCGATACCGGCATTGCCATGGCAAGCATAATTGCAAGAAGCAATACTACTTGTTTTAATAACTTCATCTCTTTTTCCTCACAAAAAAAGCAGACCGTTTTTACGAATCTGCTTTTCACTAACACATTATTCTTTTCTCTGTTTTTTGGCTTCTGCTACAAATGTTCTAATCGTATTAACCAAATCATCCCATTGCTCTGGTTCCTTCATATGAATGTTCCCCATACGCTCGTTATTGGAATCCCTTTGTTCCATTTGTAACCATTTTCCCTCCTGTATCAGACAAACAACTTTTTCATCTTTTACAGGTTCATCTTTTTTTAGGAACATCCATGTAACACAGTCTGTCAAAATAATAAAATCACAATATTCAAACTCTGCTTCTATCTGTTTTTTGTTTTTTCCCAATTCTAACCCTTGATAATTTTCCAAATTGGGTTTTTTCAGCTCAATCGAAACATATGGTTTTGTAGTATTCGTATAGCTATATTGTTCCGGAACGATAATAAAATCCTGCAAGCTATGCGAATCCGCATAATTTTTACGCTTATGAAGTGGATTTTTGGTATCATCCTTGTATCCTTTGTTATCCCAAACTGCTACCAATTGTTCACTTTCTGTAAGGATCGATTGTATAAAATCTCGGATTACAAAACCAAAATAAATCTCTCTTCTTTCAATTTTATATAATCTTTCTACCTCTTCCACATAATCTGCATATGATATACGTTGTTTGTACATAATCCAAGAGCCTCCTTGTCCGCTTGTTATCAGTTTATATCAAACAACATTTCTTGTCACCAACTTAGTCCATGATTCCGATTTTATTGCCATTTTCATACATGTCATCTGCGTAGGTGCCTGAGCCTTCCCCTTCATCGGTAATCCATCCGAAGCCTTCCACATATACCATGCCGTCTTTGGTATCACCTGTCTTTGGTGTCTGGTTCTCTGCCGGAGCCGGTTCCTCCTGTTTTTCCTCCTCGTAGGACGGCGGTGTATCCGGCTGGTCCGTGGCGGTTCCCTCAGACAGTGCAGGCGGCTCACTCGGCTTTTCCGCTTCCGTTTTCTCCGGGGTTTCCTGAATTTCCTGCTCCCTGTCATTTACGGAAGTTCCTGTCTCCGTCTCGATCACAAGCGGCTCTTCCGTCTCTGCTTCTGTGCTTTCTGCCGGAGCCGGTTCCGGTGTTTCTGTCTCCACAAAAAGTTCTGTCTCCTCCGATTCTCTCTCCACGACCTGTGCCTCCCTGTCCGGCTCATGGTAGAGCGCCCTGCTGATTCCAAACACAAGCACCGCACATACTGCTAGAAGTCCTGCGACTGCCAGCCACTTTTTTGTCTTATCTTTCATGGCATTCCCTCCTTATGCTTTTTTGATTGATTTTCGTAGTTCACACGCTACCATAGAACGTCTGGAAAGTCTATGGAAATGTAATAAGTCTTACGATATCTGTAACATGTTACTAAAATTTCTCCCGGTAGGCCGCCCTCACCTTCAGTCTGACCGACATATTCGATAAGATTTTTCCTGCGAAACGCACAGGCACTTCCATCGTGACCTCTGCATCCGCATAATAAGTGCCTCCCGGCGATGCCAGAGCCGTGTTGTGGATGTCCACGGAAAGATTTTTGAGCCTGTACTCCAGCTCACCGCTGTTGTTATAGCGGACATAACTGTTCCCATCCTCTTCCAGTCCAAGCAGAAAACACATCCTGCCATAGATATCCCCATGGTCCACGGATGCCGTAAATCCCGTATCGTCCGGCTCATATCCTGCGGCATATCCTTCCCTGACACCATGATAAACTTCATTGTAGTTGTCATTTACCACGGAAACCACGGCAGATTCCATGGCATCCTTAATCCCGGCTGCCGTGATGACAAGGCGCATGTATTCGGAAACTCCAAGGATGATAAGGAGCATGGCTATCGCTGCCGCCACAGCAGCCGGGGCCATGCTTCCCTCCTGCCCTGTCAGAAGTCTTTTGAAGCTCTGATAGCATTTTCTCATTTCCAATACACCTCACTCTTTCCCGATGCCCTCGCCCTTATGGTTACCGGGAACGACCTTAATTTCCCAAAAAGTCCGAGGTCTTTCTGCAACGTCAGTGTTACCGTCACCTCTTCATTCAACTGGATTTTTCCGGTCCCAGACCAGCTTACGGCTGGATGTATCCCTGTTTTTTCCTCCAAGGTTCTCTGCCTTGCGGTTGTCTCACTTCCAACCCTGCCGCTGATCTCTGCCTCCCGCACCAGCTCGTCTGCAAAGTTGTCAAGCTGTATCTTCGTGATAAAAACCGGGAATATCCTGACGCCAAGGGCAATGACAAACATCACGCAGAATACAACGACTGCCGCATCGATATATCCCTCCCCCTTTTTGTCCCTCATGATTTTATAGATCCGCTTCATTTTTTCTCCTTCCTGCGCTTTTATCAGAACAGTGTTCCCATGGACTTTATGATCTCATAGCCGATGATGGCAAAATAGGTTGCAAGGAAACATAAGAGCATGGCAAAAGAAAAGACACGGATTTTCGGCGGGATTTTTGCCGCCTTTGCCTTTAACCTCTGCAGTTCTGCCTGCTTGAAGTCGTGTGTGAGCATCTGGAAATACACTGCACCGTCATCTCCTCTTAACACACCGATCAGTCCGCGGACCACATCGGAGAGCTGCGGGGAATTGAGCCTTGCCTCGAAACGGGTGAGTGCTGCCTCATAGCTGCTGGAGCGCATGTCGGCACACACAATGTCCAGTTCCTTCTGGAACATCTCCCCGGCATTTTCCTTATAATGCTCCAGCATGGAAAGTACATCCCTGCTGTTTTTCAGCTCCTGTGTGATGGTGGAAACAAAACGGTACAGTTCCCCCTCGATCTGTTCCCTTTTCTCCCTTACCAGCTCTTCTGCTTTTCTTGTCTCCTTATAGTAGACTATGACTCCTAAAAGCACGAGCAGGATGGCAAGCAGAGGAAATACATGCAGTGCCGGAAGGATCAGGAGAAAAATGCTCCCTGCCTTCAGATAGGCATACGCCATATAGGTTTCCGGTGTCATCTTAAGTCCTGCCGCATTAAGGACATTCTGCATCCTGCTTTTTTTGTAGGCATTCATCCCGATGTATTTTCCTAAGTATGCCGCTCCGTCCATGTAGAACGCATCCAGTGTTTTCTGCAGTTTCTTTTCTTTCTTCCCTGACTGCATCATCGCCCTGCCGGTCCGCAGTGTCGGCAGCTTTAAGATGCCCGACAGCAGAAGGAACAGTCCGCATGCCGTCAGGATGAATACAACTATCAGTACGATTTTCAATTTATCCCTCCCCCTTATGTCCGGTATTCAATCGGCTTTGTCAGTTTTATGACGCATGCCGTGGAAACAAATATAATTGCGCCGGTAACCGCCAGCATAATCTGTCCGGGGATGGTATGCATGAGCGTATCGTACCAGGACTGGTTCAGAAAATATAACAGCGGGATATTCCCCACTGCCAACACCACCATTGTGATAAATTCCTTTCTGGGTTCAAATACCAGATACTCCAGCTCTGCATTCACGATGCGCATGTCCGACAGTTTCGCCACGATCGGTGTCAGTGTTGTCTTTAATGACCGGTCATACAGGCAGGACTTTAAGGCATCCACCCATTCCATGAACACATCATTTTCAATCTTTCCCTTAAGCTCCTCCAAGGCTGCCTCAAGGTCTGAATCAATGAGCCGGATTCTTGACACAAAATCTGCAAACACGGTCTTGACCGGCGGATTTAAATATTCAAGGTTTTCCTCCACCGAAGTCAGAATGTCCTCACTGCGCAGATACGCCGTTGTAATAATAGACAGTGCGGTTTCCAGTTCCGATGACACATCCTTTTTGAAATGGGATGCGGTCAGCCTGATGTACCAGAACGGCAGAAATAAAAATCCGCATGCCAGCACCGGAACCAGAAAAACATTTCCGATCATGACCGCAATGGCTGCTCCTGCGGCAAACAGCAGAAGGGATGCAGTGCATAAAAGCGGGAACAGCTCCTCCCTGTCCGTTGTTTTCAAAATTTCCTGTACTTCCTCGATCTCCCTGCGGAAATAGGATTTTTTCCTGCGCTTGGTTTCCTCCAGTATCTCCTCACGGATTCCTTTCGGTGCGTCCAAAAGCCTGTGGAAAATGTTCCCCGTAAAGTCATTTAACCGGATTTGGAACAGCAGGAATGCCCCTGTAATGATCCCGATGCAGGCAATGACCTGTAATGTCAGCATACTTTCTTCCCTCCTTTTTCAATTCTTTCCAGCACATCTTTTGGCATGCCGTTTTCCAAAAATCTCTTTTTGAGGCTCTCGGAAATTCCGCACACCTTCTTATGCGTGCCGTTAATGATAAAGCGGTCCCCTTCCATCCGGTTTTCGGTGATCTCATAGCGGTACAGCGGGTTGAACTTCCGCTTTCCGTCTGCCGTGATCTCACACTCCATGATTTCCATGAGTTTCCTCTTGCGGTTCTCAAGCTGCTTGGTGAACACCACGATAGGGAATGCCTCCGTTACAAGGTCCATCAACACCTCGTCATCCATGTCATATTTTCTCTTGCACAGTGTCCTCATTCGGCTGTAAGTGGATTCACAACTGTTGCTGTGGATCGTGGTAAGCACCGTGTGTCCGGTTCTTGCCGATTCCTGTGCCGTGTACGCCTCCGAACTACGCATCTCCCCGACACAGATGATCTCCGGGTTAAAACGCAGTGCCATATCAAGGAGCATGTCCTGATCAATGTTCTGCTTTTCATTTTCGCTGTATCTGGTCAGCGTATGGATGACACTGTTGGTCACTTTTCCATCCTTTTCCCTTACGAGTGCCAGCTCACGGCTGCCGTTTTCGATGGTAAAGATACGCTTTCCATCCGGTATGGTGGTAAGCAGCCAGCCTGCAAGTGTGGTCTTACCGGAACTGGTGGCTCCTGCGACACAGATGCTGATGCCATAACGCAGGCACTCTGCCAGAAAGTCCAGCATTTCCCCCGTTGCGGTGCCGCCATCCACAAAGTTTTCCTTTTTCAGGCTCTGCGGATTGACAATACGGATGGATGCTGCAATCCCCACATCTTCATCCACGAGCGGCGTCTTTAACACGGCGATTCGGATATTCTTGCTCAGATGTCCTAACACCGCAGGGGAGGCATTGTCCAACACCATGCCCGACACATGGAGCATGCGCCTTATGACATTGACCGCATGCTCCGGGGACTCGAAGTGTTCCTCCAGCTTTTCACACCTGCCGTCATTGTACTGTATCTCGATATCCCGCCAGGAATTGATATCGATTTCCTCTATCCCTGTTCCAAAAATGTACTTGGTGAGGAAGGAAAACTCTGCCATTTCCGTGTAAAGGTCATCGATCAACTGTTCCTGTGTTTTTCCCTTTACCGTGATACGGTAGTCACAGATGTACTTTGTAATGTACCGCTTGACCTGCTGTTTTACTTCCTCGCTCCCACCTTCCACCATGAGCGTGGAATATTTGCTGGAGATATACTCCTGCACCTCTTTTAAGACATCCGAAAATGCCCTTCCCTTTTCCTCCGGGGAAAAGAACAGATTCTGGTTATTTTTCATACCCCGAATACCTCCCTGCTGATTTTCTCTATCTCCCTGCGGAATGCCCGGCTCTCCTTCAGGCCGAGTTCCCCAAGCAGTTCCCCTTCTAAAAACTGTGCTTCCACCTCACTGCTGTGCGGAATCTGGAACGACACACTGCCAAGGATTTGTTCCATGTGGCTGCTTGCCTCCTGCTGTCTGATATTGGACACGGCCTTCAACTGCTTGTCGGCATCCCATTTGTGGTCTGATAGCAGTGGAAGCTGGGAGGATAAGTAACTGATGGATTTTAAGTCACACCCTGCCAGCCTTAACACCGTATCTGCCTCCATCAATGCGACCGCCGACAGGATATCCGATGCGATATTGCTGGTGCAGTCCACGATGACATACGGTGCGATCTGTGCTGCAAGCTGGAGCAGTTCTGCCGCCTGCTCTTTTTCATAGGGCGGATAGGTGAACACATTCTCCCCCTTTAACATCCCGACCATGGAAAGATAATCATTCTTCCGGTAGAACATGCAGTTCTTCTTGATGAGGTTTTCCGTCACATGGGATGCGGCAAGAATGCTCCCCAACGACCTTTCCTGTTCAATGTCTGACGGTGCGCATAAGTAAGGCAGCGGCGGAGTGATCATATCCGCAAGGATTAAGATGACATTTCTCTTTTTCTTTGCCAGATGCTCTGCCAGTTTCACAGACACCACCGTCTTGCCGGAGGAAGGGCTGCCCCACACGGCAAGCACGCCTCCCTCTTCCGGCATCTCTTCTTCCCTTTCCTGCTCCAGATTTCTCTGGAACAAAGAATTTTTCATGAAATTCAAACACTATTCCTCCATATCCGTATCATTTTTCTCGTCTGCCGAGGTTTCTTCTGCCGTCACTGCATCCGCTTCCCCTCCTGTCCTCGGCACCTCATTTTTTACAACGGATACCTCTTCTTCCTCTGCGTTTTCTTCCAGAAGCTCCTCCAGCACCAGATCCTGTGCTTCAATGAACTGTGCGGCTTTCTGGCTGTCTCCCCTGTATACCAGTGACAGATGGATTTCTCCCTCCGCTTCCAGCCTTGCCAGCAGTCTGCTCTGCTCCGGTCTGACTAACACCGTGACGGTGGACGGAAGCTCCTTCTCCTCTTCCTGCTCCTGTGTATTGGCATCATAGCCGGACTTTGCCGTCACTGCGATGACCTCCACATATTTTAATTCTGCCGGGATCACGGTCTCCCCGCTGCCCAGGTAATCCGGTGCAATGACCGACACAATATCCCCGCTCTTTAATTTGCCGGAGAGTCCTTCCGCAAAAGAACTGATGGTGATGGAGATTGCCTGTTTCTCCCCGTTTAAGTTGTAAAGGTATTTATTTTCTGCAGCCGGCTCGTCTGCTACTTTTTCTGCTACGATATAATCCCCTGCATAAACATCCGCGGTCAGATATTTTCCTTCCGCCTCCGTGATGCTCCTTAACACATTTTCGGGCAGGTTGTAACCTCCCACCTCGACTTCCTGCAGCATTCCTTTTTTGATCTCTTCGCCTGCCTTAACGTCCTTTACAAAACGCACGATTGTGGTCTTTTGGGACAGTCCGGCATTGACAAGCGGTGTCACTGCAAAACAGATGAGCAGGGACACTGCAATGCAGAGTACCCCAAGAACAGTACGGTTTTTTAACAGTTTCATGATTCTCTTCTCCTCCTATCTCGATGTCTCCGTATATTTTTTCTTTCTTGCTGCCATGACAGTTCCTGCAAGCAGTGCCACAATCCCTGCCAGTAATAATTTCTTTTTCAATTCTTTAACCTCCTATCCAGATACCAATCAGCATTCCTGCAAAAAGAAACGGAACAAGCGGGTATGCCTGTTCCTTCTCCTCTTTTTGTTTCTTTCTGTTCTTTTTTCTGCCCATGTTCCCTGCCGCATGCCACAGCACCAGCAGGCACAATGCAAGAAACAGTCCCGTAAGCGCTTGGCTCGCTCCAAGAACCAGGCCGCATGCCCCCATGAGTTTCACATCCCCTCCGCCGATTCCTCCTATGGTAATCCCTGCGAGGAGCAGCGGCAGTCCTGCAAGAACTCCCAAAAGATTGGGCTGTCCCGGTGGCAGCATGCTGGTAAGTGCCACCAGAACGACCAGCCAGTCCGGGATGGTCCTTGTCCTCATATCCATGACCGCCGCCAAAGACAGGGCAGAAAAAAAGAAAGCCAGCCTGATCATGCTACATTCCCATGTTCATGCCACTTTCTTCCTGTTCCAGCTCCTCTGCCTCCTCCGGTTCCTCATCCAGATCCGTCTGCTGGTGCATAAAAGTTTCATACGCTTTCTGTACCGTCTGGTCAAATCTTTCCTTGATTCCCCTGTCGGCAAAGAACACCGTATCCTTGTACTGTTCATTTGCTCCTGCCTTTGTTTTCGGCATGGCAACCGTCAGCCCGTAGTCATCTTCCTTGATTCTGACATTTCGGATCGTCATGAAATCCCCGATTTTTACATCGGCAAGGGCAAGGACACCCTTTTCCGGCTGTGTTTTTGTGATGGCAGCCTCCATCTGCATGTCTGCCCCTGTATTTGCCTGCACTGCGGCATTTTCCTGTACTGCTTCCTGCTGTGTCTGTGTGTTTGCTCTTCTAGGCATCTGTTTTCCTCCATATCATTCTGTTATTTTTCCTGTTTCCCTGTCTTGGACCGGTGTTCCTTATCCTGCATAGTTGAACATGTCCTGAATCCTCTGGGTAAGGGTAGGCATCACCACATCCCCAAAGAGTGCATAAAGACCTGCCAGGAGCAGTGCGCCGAGAACGACTGCGATCAGGATTTTGACCGCCGTATCCACATAGTTCTCGCCCTTGGTATCCTTCATTAACATCCCTGCTCTCACGGCAACTGCCTTTACATTCTGTGCTGCTTTTTTCATCATATTTCTCATATTTTTTTCCTCCAATTTTTCTCATGATCTGCCGGACCGTTTCTGTGCGGTCTGCTCTATGTTCTCTGGTTTTATCCTGTTACATTCCTGCCATCTCCATCGGCTGTCCTTCCGGTGCCTGCATCCCATGATGCTTTGCTACCGTATCCTGCCCCTGCGAAATTGCCTGCTCATAAGCTCCGATGACTGCTTCATGGAGCTGTTTTCTGCATTCCTGCGTGATAGGAAAACAGATGTCCTTGTACTCATTCCCAGCCTTATAGCTTGGCATGGAAACAAACAGTCCATTGCTTCCCTCAATGATCTTGACACCCCGGATTGCAAATGCCCCGTTGATGTTTACGGATGCCGTTCCCTTGATGCTGTCCCCCGGACGGATGGACTGGATGCGCACATCAAACTGGAGCGGGGTGTTTTCTTTGTTCCCTGCTCCGGATGGCGCGTGCTGTTCTGTGGTTTCTGCCCGGCTCTGGGCAGTTTTTGCCTTTGGCATAATGATCCTCCTTGTTAAAATCTGATTTCCTCATACCCGGATGGTTCGATGTAGAAAAAGCGGCTGTTTTCCCCATCCGCAAACTCGATCACATCCGAAATGGACAATGCATGTCCCTGAAACCCTTCCGGTACTCTTCGTCCGTATTTTTCCCAGACTTCCTCCAGACTATAGTTTTCTATCTCCCCCTCATAGACTCTGACATATTCCTCCCTGCGCGGTCTGTCATACCCTCTCTTTTTTCTCTCTGCCAGACTGATAAACCGCATCATGATCGGACTGTCCTGTCCCAGTTGATAGATTCTAAGCCTCCTCCCTTCCCCGATGCTGGTCTCCGCTGTCTCTTTGACACCACCTCCCTCCGACAGCCGGTCATACACACCCTCACGGAATACGTGTTCCAAAAACCCCAGTTCTTTCACAAACGAAACCAGCTCCTCTTTCTGGAACATGCAGTCGATGACTGCTTTCCCATCTCCCAGATAGCCAGCCGGATTCCCATAAAAAAATACGATCCCGTTCTGAACATAAATTCTTTTCATACGCTTTCCCCACCCATGCTGCGCAGGTAAGGGATCAACTGCCTGTCTAAGAATGCCTTGTCTCCGCAGAATACAAACATCTTGGAGAGTCCGATCAAAAACGGTTCGCCCTCCATGGTGTGCAGGGTGATGATGCTTCCCTCACTGCAGTGCCGGATAAATTCTGCAATGGAGCAGAGATTCCCGTCCACCAGCGTCTGGCTGACCTGATCGTCCCTGATTTCAAATGCCCTGTACTTATTTCTTAACAATCCGTACCTCCCTCCTGCTGTGCGAATTTCAGAATCCTTGCCGCAAGTGCCACCTGTTTTGCCGGACTCATATGTTTTACCGCCGCATTTACATACGCTTCCACTGCCTGCGGGTCCTGACTCCCCATCTCCACGATATCTACTTTGGATACCATGATCTTTCCACTGCTCACGGACAGCTTTACGATATCCCCGCTCTCAAGCTCTGCCATCTGGCGGAATTCTTTCGGGATCAGGATGCGTCCTTTTTCGTCTAACAGCTTATACACCGGTTTTTTCATCCGTTCCCTCCTCTGTGGTCCGCAAGATGATGTTTACCTTATCCTCCGTGATGCCAAGCTCCCTGCAGATGGCAAGCAGTTCCTCCGGCACTTTCGTCCCCTGCACAAGTTCTGACGGCAGAATGATAATGCGTCCTTCCTGACACACAATATCAAGGTCTGCGTCCATCGGGATTCCGGCATCCCTTAATAATTCTTCCGGTATCTGGAACGCAATGTTTTCCTCCTTTGCCAGTTCCTCTGCCACATCCTGTCCTGCCCTTGCAAGCAGGAACTCCTTTGCCGTGTTCTTAAGTTCCCCGTCCTCTGCCATATACACAAGTTTCACGGTGTCACCTGTACAGATACCAGCCTGCTCTAACACCACTGCGGGAATCTCAATACATCCGTTTTCCGTCATCTTTCCTTCCATTTCTACTAACTGAAGCATGTTTTCCTCCTTCTTTCCTTTTTTATGTGTCCTGTGGCTCTTCCTCTGTCTCCTTTCCCTTCCACCGGACCGTTTTCTGTTCCCCGTACAGTTCAAACAGATTCATCTGCATCGGCATGCTTTTTTTCCTTTCCTCCATGTCATAGTTGGCAATCAGCACTTCCGGGAACTCACTTCCGTTGTCATACCTCTGTGCAAGGTTGTTGATTCTTGTCACCGCTTCAATCTGGAAGTCCTGATACAGCTCACGGATATAGGCACAGTCGTTATAGGAAACCATGAATTTTCCCTGTATGCCTTTTAAGGTATCCCTGAGCCTCACATGATCTTCCTTGCGGAACACCACCTCATAGTGTCCTTCGGTTTCAAAATACGGCGGATCGCAATAAAAAAAGGCATTCGGTCTGTCATATTGACGGATGAGTGCCTCAAAATCCTTATTCTCGATCACGGTATCCTTCAGCCTGCGGTTTGCCTCCCAGATGATGGTAAAGGTTTTGCGTATGTCAAAAGGCTGGCAGCCATAAGAGGTGCATCCGCTTCCATAGCTGTAACGGATAATCTTATAGAATGCCGCCGCCCTCTTCACATCCCCTACTGCGGCACGCTCCATGAGGATGTCACGGATTTCTGCCGCCTCCGGTTCTTTTAAGAAGTGCGTTGCAATCTCTAATTCTTCTGCAAGATGTTCACTCTTAAATTCTTCCATGGTCAGAAATTTCCGCAGCGTTGTAAATTCATCTCTGGAGTTGAGCGGCAGGAAGGACAATTCCCGAAGCAGTGCCATTGGTCTTTCCTTGACACAATAAAAGAGGTTTGCAAGATTTGAATTAAAATCATTGTAAACCTCCATGCATTTATCCGGCGGTTTCCCGAATAAAACCCAGCCGCCACCGCCAAATACTTCTATGTAGCGGTCATAGTTTTTCGGCATGCGCAAATAGATCAGATCGCGCAGTGCCTTCTTGCCGCCAACCCAGCTTATGATGCTGTTCAAATTTTTTTCCTCCTATTTTTGTTCATTCATATGGAAAGCCTCCCCTTCCACCAGCAGTTCGTCCACCATCCTGAGGATGTCTGCCACCTCTTCCGGCATCTGTGTAAAATCCACATGATGGTCCCTTTCCACAAGCGGCGTGTACCAGTAGTCGTATGGGATATAATACTCTGCCAGTGCCTGTTTCTGTTTTTCACTCAAAGAGCTGCTTCCCTGCTCCAGCAAGCCGCCCGGCGTCATGAAAATCGTTCCGAAGTGTTCCCCGGAAGACTCCAGATCAAGCGTGACAAGTGCCAGTGTGCGTATGCCGGAATCTCTTCCGCAGACCACTGCTGGCATCATCACCATCCCATACGCTTCATCCACATATCCTTCCCCGTACACGGTTTCAAATGCCTGATGCATGGCAAGCAGCTTTTCGGCAGCATAGGCGGTGTCCCCTCCATTGCATGACACATTCAGCCGATAGAAATCTGTTTCTTTTAATATCTCATTTACTTTCCCTAAAAACTCCCTGCATTTCTTTTCAGCTATGGTTTCCTTCTGCGGAACAACAGTAAAATCATCCTCTTCCACATTCAGAGCCAGCGTGCTTCCATTTTCCCATTCCACATGGATTTGTCCGATATCATCCACGCCGGTTACTTTTCCCTCCATGCCGGACGGCATCTGGTGTTCTCCCTCCATCTGCCCCAGCCTGACCACGGTACCCGCAGGATATCTTTCCTTCAGTCGTTCTATCTGTTCCCTTCTTAACATTCCTCACCTTCCTCGATTTCTTTTACCAGTTTTCGGATCCGTATCCCATCCTTTATTCCCTGTATATAAAGCTGTTCCTGTTTTATCTGGCTGATATCTAACATGCATCCAAAAAGTTCTGTCACCATCCTGTACGCTTGTGGGTTTGACAGCTCCAGTTCTTTTCTTAAGTCTGCCAGGAACTTTTTTTCCTTCTTTGAAAGTTCCCTTGCCTCTTCCTGATCCATGATCTGCTGGCGGTATGATTCGATAAGCTCCCCAAAAAACTGCACCATGACTGTATCATCCAATTTCATCTGTTTGCCTCCTTGGTTTCTTTGGGACACACAATACTACATACACCAGCACATATCCAGCAGAATATTATTTTTTTACAGAGTCTGCGTCATGCCATGATTCCAGATTCTGTCCAGTTCTTCCTCCGTCATGACGCCCCAGTGTCTTTCCTGTGTCCAGAAACTGACATACAGTTCTCCCTCCTGCGTATAGATTGGTCTTTGTTCAAAGCCTTCTCCCCAGCCGTCACTCATCTGTCCGTCCCAGAAATTTTTCAGTTCATAGATTTCATTTTGTGTCAGAGGCTGGCAGATACTGCATTCCAGAACTCCGAACAGTTCTCCCCGGATGTTCTGCACTCTCGGAAATGCACTGATCACTTTTGCAGCCACCTGTCTGTTCCCGTCAAAATAATGCATGAGTCCCCTCGGCTCTTCTTCCACATGCCTTTCTTTGAGGATGGCTTTCTGGATTTGTTCCTCATAATCTGCCAGTTCACTCCGGTACAGCGTTTCCTGCTCCTCTCCATCCTGATACATCATCCCTGCCAGCGAACTGTAAAGGCAGAACGTTTCACAGGGTATCCCGTTTTTTTCAAGCAGATCGGCAAATTCCCCCTGATATTCCTGATACTCATGGATCGCCCTCTGCGTGCCAACAAAGCCCTCTGGAATAAATCCGCTGTCTGCCATCGTTGCCTGTCTTTTATCACGGGCAACCCCGGCATAATCAATATGCGGCAGGAGAAGTTCATCAACTTCAAACATCCCCGCTTCTTTAACCAGAAATTCCCCATACTCTTTATCCGTATGTATCTGCGGATGTATTTCAAATTCATCCAGATGCTTTGCGATGTAAGTGATATCAGTAAATTCACTTGTCCCCACGAATCCTGCCGCCATTGCAAGCCGGTCCATTTTTGCTTCATCAAAACAGCTGACGGTCTGGCACATCTCATTAAAAAGAGTCAGTTTCTGGACATCACCCTGCAGAGACATACACATATCTTCCGGGGAAGGAAGGATGCTTTCCGGCAGCCGGATATTTTCTATCCCGTTCACAATGCCTTCAGCAAATGCTGCGATGTTGAGTCTTTTCTTTACCTTATCCATGGCACTGATGTCCGTTGGAAGATAAAGGTATTCCTTATCCCCTGCCTCATTTTCAAGAGATAAAACCGCCACGGTTTCATCCGGTCTGTCGATGTATTCTGGAAAGGTTTTTCCGTTATAGACCTCCTCCATCTGGAATCCCTGATCTACCAGTATCCCATGTGGCAGGAACTTACATTTTCCTTCTGAAAAAATCTTCTGTGCATATGCGTTAAAATCCATTTTGCTCTTTTCTTCTTCTGAGATTGCAAGATGCCGGTCCAGATAAAGTCTCAGCCCGACACGGTTTCCATCCGTTAAGTCTGTGAGCAGGGACAGTCCCTGCAGGCTGTAAGTCAGGTTGATCAGTTGTTTCATTTCCCGGATGCCTGTTTCACTGCTGTAGACACCCACCACTCTTTTTTCGTATTCCGTCATTCCATCCAGCCTTCTGGCTAAGAAATTAAGTTCGTCCATGCTGACTGTCTGGCCTTTCAGGAATCCAAAATAGGACGGTTCATCCCACACCTCACTGATACAGCATACCGGTACAATATCTTCTATCCCGATACATTTCATGCAATACTGCATGTCCATGTCCGTTGCCGGCAGAGTTATATCTACAGTCTGTCCCCCATTTTTTGCTCTAATCTTCATTCCACACCTCCCGTTCTACGATGTCCACCCCATACCTTTCCATCACGAATGCATTGACGATGAGCCTTAAGATTTCATCTGGTATCAATTCCCTGTCGGTCAGCTCCGACAGCCGGATATGCTTTGTCCCCAGATACACATCCCTTGCCGCATGGAACAGGATATATTGTTCCAGCGTAACGCTGCCAAGCCGGATGCGGTCAAAATAAATCCCCGTATCCAGCACCTGCTTAGAAACTTTCTCCCACAGGTTTTCATCTGCAGACAGAAGAAATACTGCGGCGGCATAATTCGGAAGTCCGCACAGGTTCTTTTTCCGTCTGCCAAGCAGCAGGGAAGAAAAATCGTTTCTGTGCCTGCTGTCATAAAAAATCAGTTCCTTTTCTGCGTTTCCAAATACCTCCTGTATCCTTTTCTTTAAGTGTTCCATCTGCATCCGGCTGATGACACAGTCCACAATCTCCGAATAATTTCCCCTGCTTTTCCACTCTTCCATGTCAAACATCCACCCCTGCCCTCTGGGACGGTATCCCGGCGGCTGGCGCATCTGCCGTTCTAATAACTGCAGTCTTGGACTGTTGCAAAAAAATCCCGACATCAAATCTGTCTCCTTTCTTTTTCCATAAAAAAAGACAGCACCCATTTCATTTCTAAAATAAGTACCGCCTTACATGTCCATGTGCATTCCCGCTTCCATCTCCCCTGCCTCTTCCCCGCCCTCCTGTACTTCCAGTTCCGGTATCATGTTTCTGTTTAAACTGATTTCCTCCTGCTTCATCTGTTCTGAAATTGCTGCAAGTGCAATGCTGTTCATCTTGTTCTGCAGGTAAGTTTCAAACTCCCCTTTCGCCTCTGTCACGGTTTTATCCATCTGTTCAGCAAACAGTTTCTGCAGATAGGGGATATTACTTTTTAACTCCTGCCGTACATTTTTCAATGTCGAGACGATATTTCTCCGGTCCTCCCTGCTCAGGACACGTTTCTCATCCAGAAGTTTTTCAATCTCCTCTGACCTCTTTTCCAGTTGCCGCACCAAGTCACGGGTTGCTTCATCCACTTCCCGGCGCATTACTTTCTGCCTGTCACTGTATGGGCATGGTTCAACGAATGTCCCATTCACTTTTGTAATGGTAACCGGTATCCCCTCTCCAATGTTAAGTGATGTGATTGCTTCGGCAAACTGTGTATAGGACATCTCCACCTCAACGATCATGTCATTGATGTCTGTCCCTGCCAAAAACCAGTCCTCGTTGCCCTCCCTTTCCATCATGCCTTTTGAAATGGACAGGCGTATGACATTATTATGCATGATGGAACTTCCAAACAATGCCGTTCCTGAACCACCGATTGAGGACCTTGCAAACCGAATCATTCCGTAACTTGGGTGCTGCTTTTTCTCCATCCCTGTTTCTTTTCCTTTCTCTGAATTTTGTCCCAAAATACTTAAAAATCTCTTTTTTGCCTCTATGCATCTATAAAAACGTGGAAAAAAATAGGGCAAAAACTGGTCATTTTTTGCTCCAATTTTTGCCCTCAAACCACAACATCTTGTGGTCTAACATGCCTATTTTTCTTATTTTCCACAATACTGCATCAGAACTACCGACTCCACATGCTCCGTAAACCCAAACATATCCACCGCGGCCATCTTCTCCACCAGGTATCTCCCCATATTCTTCCTTCCTCTCTCCCCGGTAAGATACGCAAGATCCCTTGCAAGTGTCTCCGGATTGCAGGAAATATACACAACACGGTCAGGTGCAAGCGTCATTAACGCGTCCATGAATTCCCCCGTGCTCCCGCTTCTGGGCGGATCCATGAATACCACGTCCACCTTCTCTCCCGCGTCGGCAAGCTGCACCATAAAACGCCCCGCATCATTCTGATAAAAATCCACGTTGCGGATCTTGTTCACACGCGCATTAACCACCGCATCTCTGACAGCGTCCTGATTGAGCTCCACGCCGATCACCTTCGCCGCCCGATCCGCCGCAGCCAGTCCGATCGTTCCGATTCCGCAATAAGCGTCGATCACGGTTTCGTTTCCACGCAGATCCGCATATGAGATTGCCTTATCATACAGCTTCTCTGTCTGCACTGGATTTACCTGATAGAAGGACTTCGGGGAAATCCGGAAGGTTCTGTGGCAAAGCACGTCTTCTATATAGCCTTTTCCATATATCACCTGCTCCTTGTCTCCCAACACCATACTGGTTTTCTTATTATTTACATTGATCACAATGGTCGTTATCTCCGGATGAAGTTTACATAATGCCTGTACAAAATGGTTCTTCGACGGAAGAATCGGAGAGCCAAGCACCAGCACCACCATGATCTGGCCGGTTGCGTGCGCCGTCCGGACAAGCACGTGCCGCAGAAGCCCATAACCGGTATCTTCATCGTAAGTTTTGATCTTAAAGGATTTTGCCAGTTCCCGTATAGACACAATGATCTGATCGGCCTTTTCATTCTCGATCAGGCAGCTTTCCACCGGGATCACGCGATGGCTTCCTTCCTGATAAATGCCCGACACGATCCCTTTTCCTTTCTGAAAATCATATACCGCATGCACTTTATTGCGGTAGTGAAAGGGATCCTCCATGCCGATCATTTCCTCCAGCCTGCCGAACGGTTCCAGTATTTTCTGTACATTCTTCCGTTTAATCTTTAACTGCTCGCTATAGGGCATATCAATGTACCGGCAGCCCCCACATTTTGCCGAAACGGGGCACAGACTTTGCTTTTTGGGTTTTCTCCCGGATTCAACCGTGCTATTGCTGGAATTTTTTATCGGTTTTGACTGTGTATTTCTTTTTTGCTCTCTCATCGCAATCCTTTCGTCCATCTATCCTGCGTTCTTTTTAAGGATAAATCTTACTCAAATGTATTCCGTCCATGGTCTTTTCTGGCTTTCCAGCCAAAACTCTTCCCGGCTCTGGTACTGCTCGTTCAGCCAGTCTGCCGCCTGCTCTACGCCTTCCTTTGTAAGTGGCACTTCGGTTAAGGTTTTCTGCTCATCGGGCGTCCGGAAAATGCCGAGTGGCTCCGGCCAGACGGTTACCCGTATCACATCTTCCTCGCCATTTTTCGCTTTTTTCAGAAGATACCGCATCCCGTCCATGCTGCCGGAATACTCTTCCTTTTTCACATAATTAAGTACATGGAAATTTTCCTTCTCGATCATCTGTGCACCACTCCTGTTTTCTTTTCCATAATCAACCGCCTTATGCCTTCCCGCTCCTGCAAAATCTTCGGGTCATAAACCGCTTGAATCCTTCTCTTCATACGTGGTATGCCGAAGGTGTCTCTCAAAACCCATGCAAGTTATACAGACAGCATCCCCGCAACGTAGCTGTCTCCCTGTCAAGACACTTTCCCCCATATCTTCTTCCCCTAATACAGCTTGATCTTCCACTGCAGTTCTTCGTAGGGTATCTCAACGGACGGCATCCCCGCTGCATAGCTTGCAATCTCGTATACACCAAAGTAATATACCAGTCCTCTTTCATTCAGATAATAATATCCGGCGCGGAACTGGTGATCCTTGTAGTAGCCGGCATTTTCCCAGACATAGCTCAGGTCCACTCCAAGTTCTTCCCCTGCTCCGCTTTCCTCAAATTTCCGGGCAATGAGCTTATTCAGCTCTTCCTCCGGTGTTTCCAGAATTTCATCTATCTGAAGCTCTTCTCCCGTATTCCTGTCATACAGCTTAAAAGCCCTATAAGGCATCCCATGCGCCGCCCCGCGCCAGTAATCGTACCCATTCCACAAAAAGCCGATATAATCCTCGCTCCAGTACGTGATCGTCAGATCCATCTCTCTGAAATTGCTCATCCCGAATCCATCTTCGTGCATATCGCAGCTCTCCTCTTCGAAATCTGAGGAAGCGCTCTCTGCGTTTTCGTCCATATACGTCTGGATTGCCTCATTGATCGCAGCGTCTCCGGCTTTCTTTTCCGTCAGTCGGAATCCTTCCAAATAATAGGTCAGTACCAGCTTCCCACAGTCAGGGCAGTTCTCCGTACCGTTGAAAAAGGTGTATTCTCCCAGAGCCTCCAGATCGCTGGCGGCGAGTCTGCCACATTCCTGATAGACCGGTTCGCCCTCAGACCAGTCTGTGCGGTACAGATCCAGATTGTAGTCCTGATCTTCCATGGTATAATAACTCTGCTTTTCAAACGCCAGAAAGCTCGTCTGGAAAAATTCCAGATTATCTTTCACCCGGCTGCTTTTTGTGATCGTCCGGATGTGCTGCGGCTCTCTGTTCCCTGCCATATTTTCAAAGGAAAAATAATACAGCTCCTCCTCGATCGGCGTAACGCTTTCTTCTCCCTCGTTCTTTGCCAGATAGTAGATTCCCTCCTGATCTGCGCCGATAACCACTTTTATCGCCGCATCCAGCTCTTTCTGTTCCCCGTCTGCCACATCTATATAGTAGTTTTGTTCCTCTCCGTCTCCTGCGCTGTAATCTGCAATCCGGAAAACCAGATGCTGACCGTCATAATAGTCCAGTTCATTATAGGACGGCACCGCCTGTTCTTCCTTCGTTACGGTATCATAGACCACCGGCTCCATCTCTTCATTCAGCAAAAGCACTTTTTCATAATGACTGCTCTGATAAACAAAATGCAGACAGGCACCCGCATATGTCTCCGTATATCCCTCCGGCATGGCGCAGTACCGGTCGTTTTCCTGTCCGGTTATCTTCATGCCGACGCTGCCATCCTCTTCGAGCTGATAGACCTCGTGTGAAAAGTTATAATCTGCATCATAATACCAGTAGTAGAGCTGATGATCGACCACATAGATCGCCGTGATCTCCTCTGCCGGAATCTCCAGCTGTTCCCTCTCCCCCGTTCTGGTATCGATCTTCCACAGCGCCTTTTCGATCTGTTCCGACTTCTCTGCATCGTACACATCCCGCAAAAAATAGAGGTAATCTCTGTCCAGATAGAGCTGTTCCTCCAATTCTCTGTAACTCTGCTCATCGAATCCCTCAAAAAGCGCCGTCTCCCCGTCGTCCCCTGTTTCTGCAAAACTCTGCAAAATGCTGAGACTGTCGTCCTTTCGGTTCAGGCTGTATATTGTGCCGTCATAGCAGAAATAAATATTTTGATCGTTTATCGCATATCTTCCATAAAAATCCATGGGATAGCGGATCACGCTCTGCGCTTCCGCTTCCCCCTGCGCGCTGTCCCCGTTGCTCCCTTCTGTCTGCTCTTTTCCCGGCTCCACCGTTTCTGTCCCGCTCTGCTGTATCTGCTCCGGCTCCGCCGTTTCCGTTTTCTGTTCTCCGCACGCTGTCAGTGCCATCGCAAGCAGCGCTGCCACTACAACGATTCCTTCCTTTTTTCTCATAGCTTCTCCTTTTCCCGGCTGCTTTTCTGCAAAAGTCAGTTCCCTTTTTTCCACTGTATATTTTCAAACTGTCTGTCCATGCGGCAAGATCGCGCTGTGGCATCGTTTTGTCCATGCAGCGCGCCTTTCACCCAGCGTTCAAATATGTAAAAGTCTCTGCTATTCAGTTTATCTGCCCTTGGAAATACTGTCAACCTTCTCTGCCGTCTCCTTGCGTCATTTTCCCGCACTGTCTTGTCTTTCCCGGACGCAGATGGTATACTATAAAAAAGTGGTTGGACATTTTATCCATTTTTACCGGAAGGGGGATCTTCTATGACAGGCATCAGCGGTTTCAATCCATATGGCAGTTATTCATTCAATCCATATCTGTCCGGCGCAGGCAGCAACGTTTCCGACAGTTCTTCTGCCACGCAGGGAAAAGAACATGGCGCCATCGTGAATCCCGGAGAATCTACCCAGGTCAATCCCGGAAGAAAATCATCTCCCGCCGAGTGCAAGACTTGTCGTAACCGGAAATACAAGGATGGCTCCGACGAGATGGTGTCCTACAAATCGGCATCCCATATCTCGCCGCAGGCTTCTGCCTCCAAGGTGCGTGCACATGAGCAGGAGCACGTGAGCAATGCCTACAAAAAGGCGGCGAAAGCGAATGGAAAAGTTCTCTCCGCTTCAGTCACCCTGCAGACGGCGATCTGCCCCGAGTGTGGCACCAGCTACACTGCCGGAGGTACGACTGCGACCAAGATCAGCTACAGCAACGAATCGAATCCTTACCAGCAAAACCGTAAGTCTGTCGACGCCGCTATGCTTATCGGTCAGAATCTGGATCTTGCCGTTTAGGTCTGCTCCGGTTCCTAAAACCTTGTGACAGTCCGCCTTCAGAATACCGCCGCCTTCAAAATTCAGAAAAAAGACTTGCATTGTCACAATATCTCTGTTATAATCTTCGTTGTGTGATAAAGAATCCCTTCTATAGGGGATACAAATTCATAGTTTCGGGATGTGGCTCAGGTGGTAGAGCGCTACTTTAGGGAAGTAGAGGCCGCAGGTTCAAGTCCTGTCATTCCGATGTAAAAAGATCTGTTATTAGCAGATCTTTTTTTAACACAACAATCTCGTCAACGCGCCTGCACAAGTGCGTGTAATTTTCCCGCTGCCATAACAAACACCCCACAGACCTTTCTCTGCGGGGTGTCACCTTATGGCTCTCTCTTTAATCTTCCAAAAATTTCTCAAACTCTTCCTGCGGGATGGGTTTGGAGAAATAATATCCCTGTAGGATCTGACAGCCCACTTCCTTGAGATAGTCACTCTGCTCCAGCGTTTCCACGCCTTCACATAACGAAGTGATCTTCAGCTTTTTCGCCATGTCAACCACACAGGAGATAATGATCTTATCGCTTTTGTGGAGATTGTGATCCTTCAAAAATACCTTATCCATCTTGATGATATCGATCGGCAGTCTGCTGAGCAGATTCAGTGAAGAATACCCCGAACCGAAATCATCCATGGAAACCTTCGTTCCCATCGCATGAAGTCCATCGACAAGCTGCAGTGCTTTCTCCGTATTCTCCAGATATATGCTTTCCGTCAGTTCGAACTCCACCAGCTCATAGGGAATCTTAAACTCTTCAAACAATTCCTTTACATACTGCAAAATGTGCATTTTATTCAGGTGAACGCGTGAGACGTTGAGCGAGATCGGCACAACCTTCTTGCCTGCGGCAATGCGCTCTGCCAGAAACTGAAACACTTCACGGTACACATAATAGTCCACATCCACGATCTGACCGCTCCGCTCGATCAGCGGAATAAACTCATCCGGATAAACAAACTTTCCATCCGGTCTCTGCCAGCGCACAAGAGCCTCGGCGCCGACCAGCTTGAAAGTCTCTGTCTCCATCTTCGGCTGATAGTAGACCTTAAATTCGTGGTTGGCGATCGCTTTAGGAATATAGGAAGTGATCTCTACCTCGCGCCTGATTCCTTCCATCATGCTGTGGTCAAAGAGAACACAGCAGTCATTCTCCATCTCCTTTGCCACCTTGCGCGCCAGATTTGCGTTGGACACCGCTGTCTCCGCATCTTTGTTCTTCGTATTCTCATCGATGATGGTGATTCCGGTGCAGAGCCGAAGGCGGCTGTTCATATATTTCTCACGCAGCCTCTGCTCGATCTCGCCATTGATCTGATGGACGATATCCCGGTACTCCTCGTTTGACCACTGGTTGTTTTCATCGCTGTCGATCCATACGGCACTCACAAAGTTGTCCGAATAGACTCTCGCCATACAGATTTCATAGTTAATGTTTGGCACAGCGATCTCCTGCACAAAGTCTTTCAGAAGGGAATCCCCCATCTGATAGCCGTAAGTATCATTGATATACTTAAAATGCTTGATATCCGTATATACGATCGCAATCCGCCTGCCGTTGGCGTTTCTGATCGCTTCTTCCAGTTTATCCAAAAAAACTTCGTACCGGTCTAATCCTGTCAACACATCCTTCATGCAGTTGTCCCCCACCTTCATCATGTACCTATATTCTAATGTGTGGGACTTCTTCTGTCAACAAAGTCTTTACCATATTTCGTTAAGAATCCGCGAGCAAGGCAAGCAGAAATTCCCATGTTCTCTCTGTGGAAGAGATCGACAAGCGCTCCTCGGTCGTGTGCACGTCCGCCATATCCGGCCCGATCGATACGCAGTCCAGATCCGGGATCTTTGCCATCAGAAGCCCACACTCCACTCCTGCGTGAAGCGCCTGGATTTCCGGATCCTTCCCGTACATTTCGCGGTATACTCTGCACATTTTTTCGCGCAGCGGCGAATCCTGACGGTATGCCCAGCCCGGATAAGCCCCGTGGATCGTGGTATCTGCGCCTGCCAGTGCAGCGGCTGCCTGCAGTCTCTGACACAGGTGTTCCTTGGCGCTCTCCAGTGAACTCCTGACCGCATAGCCAAGCAGCAATTCTTCTTTTCGAAGATCCAGGATCCCCAGATTCAGGGACGTTTCTACCAGATCCTTCACATCACTGCTCATACTCTGGACGCCATTGGGCAGTACCATCATCAGCCTTGCCGCCTGTACCACGCTTTCCGTATCCAGCACCGATACCGGATCTGCTGCGCCTGCTCCGATCTTTTCCATTCTTATGCACACGCCGGGATCCTTCACCGCAAGCTCTGTGCGGATCTCCGCTTCGAGCTTTCCGACGCACGCCTTCACCGCTTCCACATTCTCCTGTGCAAGCCACAGGACAGCCTCCGCCTGTCTCGGGATCGCATTGTCCGCGTTGCCGCCCGCCAGCTTTTCTATCGACACTTCCAGCTTCTCCTGCACGGTCATTTCATACAAGATTCGTCCCATGATACAGTTTGCATTTCCGCCTTCTTTGATGATCTCTGTGCCGGAATGTCCTCCCTGCAGGCCTTCCACCACCATGCGGTACTCCTCCGTTTTTCCAGCTGGCAGATCCACAAAGCGCACCGGCAGATGGACATCCACCCGCGCTCCTCCCGCACAGCTTGTCAGGAAGATTCCTTCCTCCTCCGAATCGAGGTTGATCATTCTCTTCGCTTTCAGGGATGACAGGTCGATGCTCTGCGCCCCTTCCATTCCGGTCTCCTCATCTACCGTGAGCACAACTTCCAGACGGGGATGCGCAACATTCTCATCCTCCAGAAGCGCAAGGCAAAGCGCCACCGCCGCTCCGTCGTCTCCGCCGAGGCTTGTCCCCTCCGCATACAGATAATCTCCGTCCCGCATAAGCCGCAGGGGATCTTTCGTCATATCGATATCGTATCCCGGCTTTTTCACCGCAACCATATCCATATGTCCCTGCAGGATGATCGGCTCTTCCTTTTCATATCCGGCGCTTGCAGGCTTGATGATGATGATATTTCTGGTTTCGTCCTGGATACACTCCAGCTGTCTTTTTTCCGCAAAGGCTTTCAGATAATCACTGATCTGCTCTACGTTTCCCGATCCGTGCGGGATCCTGCAGATCTCCTGAAAATAGTGGAATACCCGCGCAGCCTTGCTTTTTTTCAATTCTTCCATAGATACTCTCTCTTTCTAAATAACTGATCCATAACAACAAAAGGCCCGCCTGTCGGCGAACCTTTTTATCTTCTGTCTTATTTCAGATTTGCTTTTGCAAGCTCTGCAAGAGAAGTAAATCCTGCTGCATCGTTGACAGCCATCTCTGCAAGCATCTTTCTGTTCATATCTACACCGGCATTCTTCAGACCATACATGAATTTGCTGTAGGATAATCCGTTCATTCTTGCTGCTGCGTTGATACGAGCGATCCAAAGCTGTCTGAACTGACGCTTTCTCTCTTTTCTACCAGCGTAAGAAGAAGTAAGCGCTCTCATTACGGACTGCTTAGCTACTCTATACTGCTTGGATCTTGCTCCCCTGTAACCTTTTGCAAGTTTTAACACTCTATTATGTTTCTTCTTAGCGTTCATACCGCCTTTTACTCTTGCCATGTCTTTTTCCTCCTAAATTGACACTAATATTCTTTCCGTGTGAAAATCTGCCTCTCTGTACCGATTACAGATAAGGTAAGATCTTCTTCATATTCTTAACGTTCGTTGCGTCTGTCATAGCAGGCTTTCTAAGATTTCTTTTGTTCTTAGTTGTTTTCTTAGTTAAGATATGGCGCTTATATGCCTTGCTTCTTTTTAACTTACCTGTTCCGGTTAATTTAAAACGTTTTGCAGCAGCTCTGCTTGTCTTCATTTTTGGCATTTCAAAATTCCTCCTGTATTTATTCTTGAAATTTAATGGATATCAACGATATCTGGTATTTCAACAAAGAAACATTTTTATTTCTTTGCTAAAAACATAGTCATGCTCCGTCCTTCTACCTTGGGAGCTTTGTCAATGTTTGCAACATCAGCCAGCGCCTCTGCAAAATCATCCAGAATATGTCTGCTGGTGTTCATATGTGCCATCTCACGGCCGCGGAAACGAAGCGTAACCTTTACCCTGTCGCCCTTTGTGATAAACTTTCTGGCGGAATTCACCTTCGTGTTGAGGTCGTTGGTATCAATGTTCGGAGAAAGTCTGATCTCCTTGATCTCTACCACTTTCTGCTTCTTCTTTGCTTCCTTCTCTTTTCTGGTCTGCTCGTATTTGAACTTTCCATAGTCCACAATCTTGCAAACAGGCGGTTTTGCCGTAGGCGCGATCTTGACAAGATCCACACCGGCCTCTTCAGCCAGCTTGAGCGCTTCTCTCACGGACATAATTCCAAGCTGTTCGCCTTCCTCACCGATCACTCGTACTTCCTTGTCTCTAATCTGTTCGTTAATAAATAATTCGCTAATGGCTTTGCCCTCCACAAAAAGATTCTCATAATCCGCGAGCATCCTGCGAACGCACACAAAAAACGGACAGCATACTGATCCACTGTCCGTAATCTTCCCGTTCACAGCCGATACACATCGGCATCTCCGAAAAAATATGAACACTTGCGAACCCGATCGTTGCAAGGTGAGAGTGGATACTCTGCTTTCTTTTTTGTGCGGCATAAACACATGCTCTCACACACGTATATTACTATATCGAAGTCTTTTCTGTTTGTCAAGTAGTCGTTTAAAACTTTTACGCAAAACTTTTTCAGCCTACGGTAACAGTTCAGCCCGCAAATCCATAAAAGCGTCTGCTCCGCAGCCGATGCCGCTTTGCGCCTCATCTTTTGCAGGCGCTCCGCTCATAGCTTGATTTGCAAGCTGCCTATTAAAACTCCAGCCGGATCGTCGCGGCGCTCGCCTCATACTCCTCCATCCGGTCGTATTCTCCCGTCTGGGAATAGATGATCACGTAGCTCTTATCCGCGTTGATCACATACTCAAGCTGGGTGATGTCGACAGCTCCTACCGAATAGTGGCACAGGATCCGGAACCCCGGATAGCCGTCCACCGTGATCTTCTCAAAGGTATCCACCGAGAGCTCCACCTTTTCGCCGTAGGACGCTTCGAACTGCTCTTCCATGTGTTCCTTGAACGTATCGCTGGTCATAAGCTGCAGGGAGATATCCTGCTCCAGCTCTGCGTAGCTGATCGTCGAGGCGTCGATCGGATAGCGGCCTGTCACATACATGCCCTTGCGGTCCTCCGCCTCCTGGAAATCCTCCGGCAGGCTGAACGAACACCCCTTCGTGCTTCTGGTATTCTCTACCACGGAAGTGTCGAGCTGGTTTTCCTTCAAAAGCTCGATCGTCAGCTCATTCTTTGTCTCTTCGTCGATCTCCGCCTGCGCGACGGAAGCGCTGGTCGCATCCTCCTGCACAGCGTCCTTCTGCACGCTATCTTCCTCTATGTTTTCCTCCTGCTGCGGCTCTGCCGAAGTATGTACTGTCTTTTCTTTTCCGCAGCCCGTCAGCGTTGCCGCCGTCAATCCCGCCGCGATCAAAAATGTACCGATCTGTCGTTTCCAGTTTTTCAATCTGCCATTTCTCTCTTTCCTAAATGATCTATGTACGCGATGGCAGCACATACCGCCACCGCATTTTTCTTACTCTATTCTATTATGCCTTAAAGGATGCGCACTCTGTCTCTCTGCAGTCACAGGCTCCGCAGCCCTTGATGTCGACGTGATCTGCATGACACTTATAGTTATCATTATACACACATTTTGTAGCTTCGCAATCGATGCTGATCGTTTTGCACGGATGCTCCAGCGAGCTGACATAGCCTCCGGCCTTTTTCTCTGCAAAGCTCTCGCAGCAGGTGTCCTGACAGCACTGTGCATGCTTGCCTCCCACCATGATGTCTCCCTTGCTGCAGCGCTGTTGTGCGTTGTAGCTGCAGTTGTCCACTCCGCATTTTAATTCTGCCATAATAATATCCCTCATTTCTGCACATGTTATGTGCACATCTGGTTCGTACCTGCAAAGTGCGGGCACAAACGTTTTCAGTCACCAGAATTATTATTTCCGCAGAATTATTTTCTATTCTTTTGTTGTATTTTTAAAAAGGGATACTGTACAGGTTAAACCAGTATCTCTCGAGGAAATAGCTGCCTTTCTCCTCCACAGTAAGCCCTGAGCTGCGCATCGTCTCCACGATCTCGTCCCGGCTGTTGAAGCTGCCGACAAACCAGACTCTTCTGCCGCCTGCAAGCCATTCCCGGATCTGCGAAATGCGCTCCGCATCCTCGACATCACCCAGGGAAGTGATCTCACAGGACGTCTGCAAAATATCCTGTATCAGCTGTTCCGGTTCTCCACCCCAGAGACATTCGGTCGCATTTTCCATATAGTATGCCGTGACCATCTGCACCTGATCGAAATTGTAGAGGATCACATCATCCTCTCCAAACTCTGCCAGCGCTTCCTGCGTGTCCTTCATCAGCAGCGCCTTGTACTCCTCTTCTCCCATAAAAGCGCGGTAATCCCGCAGTCCGATGACAAGCAGGAACAGCACCGTCACGATCTGCAACGCCGTCCGCAGCCGCCCTTTTCCGTCGCAGAGCAGGTCAAAGCATAGCACAAAACACAGCCAGAATCCGCCCATCGCAGAGAGCATATAGCGATAAACAAAGACCGGTCTGAGCAGAAACGAGACGACAAAGCCGAACAGGATCAGTCCGAGCAGGATTCCGATCCCCGCCGCCGCGAGTTCAAACTGCTCCGTCCATTTTCCGTTCCTGCCCACGTTCTTCCGCAGACACAAAACGAAGCACACAACGTAAATGCAAAACAATGCAACCGCAAATATCGTGTTAAAAAGATCGTTTGTAAAAGAAGGTTTTAATAAAAATTTGACGCAGCCGCCAAGCGAACGCCAGGTGAGCGGCTGGATCCAGTAGCTTTCGGAAACCGCAGAAACCTGTCTGAGCAGAATCGTCAGCCACGGTGCATAGCAGACGATGGAAACCGCCACCCACAAAAACCATTCCCGCAGCCGCTCCCGCTTTCCGGAAAGGATCCGCAGCAGCGCATAGAAATAGACCATAACAACCGCGACCAGCGCAAAATACTGCGTGTAGGCAGCCGCCAGTCCATACAGCACAAACGCCGCTCCATGCAGCCTCCGCTTTTTTTCATCCGGCGCGTGCAGCGTCGCATAGGCATGCAGAAGCGCCGCCGTCACAAAACACAGCGCAAAGCTGTACATCCTTATCTCCACCGTGTATGCGCTGAGCTGCGGCATCGCCATCAGGCAGAAAAAGAACAGTCCACCCACAAAAATTCCAAACCGTTTTCTGATAAAAGTGAGAGTATAGATCAGCAGGATCACATACGGAATGGTCGACGCCAGCTTTGCAGCCTCAACCGTCCCGACAGACGGCACTATCAGTTTACATAACTCGCAAAACAACTTCACGATACAATAATACAGCGGCGGATGTACATCCTGCGCCGTAAACGCAACTAATTCACCGTAGGGATGCTCTATCATCCCCACGGTGAACAGTTCATCATACCAGATATCTTCGCTGAAACACAGCAGTACGCTCCTTAAAAGCATCAGCACGCCAAGTCCCAGCACCAGCCATCCTGCGGCCGTTTTTCCATTCTGTAGCTTTCCCCGGATCTTCATCTCGTAAAAACCTGTCCTACTTCTTCTCTTCCACTGCCTCTTCCTTGCGGATCTCCTTCGTGCGGATCTCCTTACAGATCTGATCGATAAATTCCTGCAGCGGCTTTACGCCCTCGTCGCCTGCAAACCGGCTTCTGACGGAAACCGTCTGATCCTCCGCCTCCTGCGCACCGACTACCAGCATATAAGGGATCCTATTCAGTCTCGCCTCGCGGATCTTAAAGCCGATCTTCTCCGAACGGTTGTCGACCGTGACATCCACATCGTTTGCTGCGAGCTGTCTGCGCACTTCCTCTGCATAGGCTTCGTACTTCTCAGAGATAGGGAGCACACGCACCTGTTCAGGACACAGCCAGGTCGGGAACTTTCCTGCATACTTTTCGATCAGCCATGCAAGGGTTCTCTCATAGCATCCCAGAGAGGTTCTGTGGATGATATACGGACGGATCTTGTCTCCGTTCTGATCGATGTAATACATATCAAACTGCTCGGCCAAAAGCGCATCCCACTGAATCGTGATCATGGTGTCCTCTTTGCCGTACACGTTCTTCGCATTGATGTCTACCTTCGGTCCATAGAACGCCGCCTCGCCGACGTCCTCTACGTAAGGCAGTTCCAGTTCTTCCAGAATTCCACGGATATGAGCCTCCGTCTCATTCCAGACCTCCGGCTCGCCGATATACTTTGCCGGGTTCTCCGGATCCCACTTGGACAGATGCCAGGTAATATCATCCAGAAGTCCCAATGTCTTCATCACATGCTTTGCAAGTGCGATACAGCCCTTGAACTCCTCCACCATCTGATCGGGTCTTACGATCAGGTGTCCCTCGGAGATCGTGAACTGGCGCACTCTGGTCAGTCCGTGCATCTCGCCGGAATCCTCGTTTCGGAAGAGGGTCGACGTCTCACCGTAGCGGATCGGCAGATCCCGGTAGGAATGCTGACTGTTTTTATAACAATAATACTGGAACGGGCAGGTCATCGGCCGAAGGGCGAACACTTCCTTATCTTTGTCCTCGTCTCCCAGTACAAACATACCGTCCTTGTAGTGATCCCAGTGACCGGAAATCTTATAGAGATCGCTCTTTGCCATAAGCGGGGTCTTTGTTCTCACGTATCCCCACTCTTTATCCTCCAGATCCTCGATCCAGCGCTGCATCTTCATCACCATTTTGGTTCCCTTCGGAAGCAGCAGCGGCAGTCCCTGTCCGATCACATCCACCGTCGTAAAAAGTTCCATCTCGCGTCCCAGCTTATTGTGATCGCGGCGCTTGATATCTTCCAGGTGCTCCAGATAGGCCTCCAGCTCTTCCTTCTTTGCAAACGCCGTACCGTAGATACGCTGAAGCTGTGCTCTGTCTGAATCACCTCTCCAGTACGCCATGGAAGAAGAGATCAGCTTATATGCCTTGATATTCTTTGTGCTCATCAGATGCGGGCCTGCGCACAGATCCACAAATCCGCCCTGATCATAGAAGGAAATCTCTGCATCCTCCGGGAGATCCTGGATCAGCTCTACCTTGTAAGGCTCTCCTTTTTCCTCCATAAACTTGATTGCCTCCGCTCTCGGCAGCGTAAAGCGCTCGATCTTGTGTCCCTCTTTGATGATCTTCTTCATCTCCGCTTCGAGCTTGTCCAGATCCTCTCTGGAAAAAGGCGCCGAATCGAAGTCATAGTAAAAGCCCTCGTCGATCGCGGGTCCGATCGTCACTTTTGCATCCGGGAAAAGCCTTTTGACTGCCTCTGCCAACACGTGCGACGTCGTATGGCGGATCACGCGCAGACCCTCCGGATCATTTGCGGTAAGGATATTCAGGCTGCAATCCCTGTCAAGAACTGTCCGCAGATCCTCCACCTTTCCGTCTACCTCACCGGCACAGGCTGCTCTCGCCAGTCCCTCCGAGATATCCGATGCTATTTCATAAATGCTCATTGCCTGAGCGTATTCCTTGCTGGAACCATCCTTTAATGTAATCTTCATCCCTCTTCGTCCTCTCCGTTATTGCTTCCATTGTTATTTATGGTCTGATAGGTCTTGCCTGGCTTGCCGCCGGGCAGCGTTCCCCTGTTATTATTTCCATTGTTATAGCCGTTATGACTGAATAAACTGATCCCATGGGAAACCGGCGCTGCGATCAGTCCCACACAGATCCCTGCCAGCAGGCAGATGGCTCCGATCAAAAAGAAATCCAGCTTGCTGATCTCCAGATCTCCCTCAAAAAGCTCCGTTGCGCGTTCTTTCAGCTCTGTCCATTTCATTTTCTGTTCCTCCTTGCCGCCTATCGCTTTTCAAAACAAAACCTCTGCATCATCCCATAGACAATGCAGAGGACATTTTCACTGATTCTGCCATGCCTGCGCAGGATCTGATCTCTCGCCTGTTAAGCGTTCCTGCCGCAGCACTTCTTGTACTTCTTGCCGCTTCCACACGGGCAGGGATCGTTCGGATATACCTTCTTATCCTTATGGATGGTCGTGGACTCCTTCTGCTCCTTGTAGAGCTTCTTTCTGGTCTCCTCATCGAAGATGTCGTTCCACTCTTCCAGTCCGTAGAGCCAGTCTGCTCCGGCTGCGACCATGTTCTTGTAAAGCAGTTCCTTGTCAAATGCAAGGCTGACTGTCGTATCCTCTTCCATCTCTTCGATCGGGTTTGCCTCTTTCAGACTGTCGTTGATGCCGTCCAGAAATCCGACCATAGTCATAATGTCAATGTTATATTTTTCAGCCAGCTCCTTAACTGTTCCCTTCACTTCCTCGTCCGGATTCTTAAGCAGGATCGCATAGATCTCCTTCTCCTTCTGGAAGTAGGCAGACCACAGTCTCTGCAGATCTCCCTTGTTTGCTGTCTCGGAATAGGCCATATCACGCCATTGCTTCAGTAATGCCATACTTATTACCACCTTTTATTTTTATTTCTCTTCCGGTATTTAAAAATGATGTATACCAGCACAAATTTATGCTAAGTATACATCATTTTGTTGCAAAAGTAAATTGAAATTTCGGACAACCCTCATCAAATCTCCGGTTTGCAGCCCCCGCGCCTATCCTCTCCTGTTAAAACGGCTTCCAAAAAGCGTAGAATACTCATTTCCCCTGGATCCGTAAAGACTGTTCACATTCTGCTGGTTGCTCTGCGCGTAATCCGCGATCCGCTCTCCTATATAGGAAACTCTTTTTCCAAAGCCTCCCTGCGGACCGAACACCTTCTGCAGCGCATCGAGATCCGCACTCTCCAGCTTCGTCTCGTCGATCGTCAGGCTGCCGTCTTTTCCGGCTGTGATGCCGACATCAGCGAGCGCCTCCTTGTAGGAGGAAGGAACGTCCTTTAACTGTTTATAGTAGAAATTTCCCAGTTTTGAGGCAGAAAGATCTGACGCCATCGTCTTTAAGGTGCTGTTGTAGCCGTTTACCAGCGATTTGGCCTTCGAGACGATCTCCTCCGTCTTGCCGCTCTCCTTCGCCTTCGCGAACACCCCTTTTTCTCCCTCATTCAAAAGGCTTGTCGCCGCGCTCTTCATGCTGTCCGCCGACTTTTCCAGTCCGCTGTAGGAAGTGCTTTTCAGCGGGGAAAATCCTCTCTTCGCCGCGCTGCTCTTCATAAGACTTGCCAGACGGCTGTTTGGCTGCGACTGTGCGATCGAATTCAGCAGCGACGTCTGGTTGATCGGCTGCTTTGCTCTTCTGGATGACATATTCATCATATTTCTTGTGATTCTCATAAATCCCTCTTTTCTGTACGCCATCCAGCCCCGGCAGCTTCCGGCGTACCGATACTGTTTCCCGTACACGGTTTTCAACTCTTTACCGGATATATCGGCCAGGCATGGCTTGGATCAACCGGCTTGCTGTAACCGGGTGTTTTTTTGTCATAAACGGCTGCTGACACATTCTCTTTCTTCCTCCTCATAAATTTTCAAAAATCCTTTTTCTGCCCCCGTAACTCCTGTATAATAGATCTTATAATAAAGCAATCACCGGAGGTAATCTGCCATGAACATAAAAGACGCTGTCCGAAGCATCATCCGTCCCCATCAGGACGATTCCATCACTCCTCTGACCACGGTCTGGGGCGATTCTCTTGACCCGCAGAAGGTTCTGCAGGAATATCCGCGTCCCCAGCTAAAACGTGACTCCTACTATAACCTGAACGGCCTGTGGGATTACGCGATCACGGCCGTCTCCGGATCGGATGATAGTTTACATAACTCACATCCGCGATCCTATGATGGAAAGATCCTGGTGCCTTTCTCCCCGGAGTGTTCCCTCTCGGGGGTTGGCAGACAACTGAAACCGGATGAATTTCTGTGGTATCGCACATTTTTGCCTGCGTCCGCCTGCAATCTGCCGGATGCTCACCGTCTGATCCTTCACTTCGGCGCTGTCGATTACGAAACTGAGGTTTACATAAATAACGTATCTGTCTTTCGCCACAAAGGAGGTTACGACCCGTTTGAGGTCGATATCACGGACTACCTCCTCGCCCCCGGCGGTGAAAACGTCAATGAGCTGATCCTGCGCGTAAGAGACGTCAGCAACACCAGCGAACAGCCACGCGGGAAACAGACCTTGCTGCGCGGCGGTATTTTTTACACGGCGCAGAGCGGGATCTGGCAGACCGTCTGGCTGGAGCAGGTTCCCTCCACCTACGTTGAAAAGCTGTGGTTTGACAGCGTCTATGACGAGCGGAAGCTGACCGCACATCTGACTGTCCGCGGCGCCGTAACGCTCCCCGCCCTCTCGCTTTCCCTGTATGACCGGCAGGAGGAGATCGGCTTCCGCTCTCTGCGCATCGATCAGACGGTTTCCCCGTCCGAAGAACCGGAACGTCTGAACATCACTCTCAGCGTTACGATCCCGGAAGAACATTTCCACCCCTGGAGTCCGGAATCTCCTTTTTTGTATGATGTAAAGCTCACGCTTGGAAAGGACGTTGTCACCAGCTATTTTGCCATGCGACTTTTCTCACTGGAAAAGCACGGTCAGATGCCGGTATTCTGCCTGAACCATGAGCCCTATTTCCTGATGGGCGTTCTCGATCAGGGCTACTGGCCCGACGGTCTCTACACCGCGCCCTCGGACGAAGCGCTGATCTACGATATCGAGACGGTCAAGAAGCTGGGCTACAATATGCTCCGCAAACATATCAAGGTGGAGGCGGCAAGATACTACTATCACTGCGACCGCCTCGGCATGATCGTCTGCCAGGATATGATCAATGGCGGCGGCAGCTATTCCATGCCGCTTGTCAGCTATCTGCCGACTGTCTCGCAGACCGCCTGCCGCCACATCCCGGATAACCAGTACGCGCTCTTTTCCAGAACCGACGCCTCTGCAAGGAAGCAGTGGGAGGTTGAATGTCGCTCCATGATCGAGCACCTGAAGTTCTTCCCCTCCATCGCGATCTGGTGTCCCTTCAACGAAGGCTGGGGACAGTTTGACGCCGTGCGCATCACCGAAATGATCCGCGATCTCGATCCCACCAGACTGATCGATTCCACCAGCGGCTGGTTCGACCAGGGCTGCGGCGATTTTGTCAGCGTGCACAACTACTTCCGCGCCCTTTCCGTCCCCAGAGATTCCGTTCCGGCAAATCGTCTGCGCGGCAATTCCTGCCCGGACGGACGCGCCGGATTCCTGTCGGAGTACGGAGGACTTGCCTGCCGGATCGAGGGGCACAGCAGCGTCGACCGCGCCTTTGGATACAAATGCTACGACACGCTGGAAGAGCTGCAGGCAACCTACCGGAAACTCATAGAAAAATCCCTGCTTCCGCTAAGAGAACAGGGACTGTCTGGTGCCGTATATACGCAGGTATCCGATGTAGAAGAGGAAGTAAACGGTCTTATGACCTACGACCGCCGTATCCTGAAACTTCCCGCCCCTGTCCGTCTTTAGACAGCATATCGCAGGGCGAGATCTGTTCGCAGCCACAATCCGATGAAATGCCTGCTGCGGGGGATGAAATGCTCTTTGAAGCCATGCTACAGATATTTTTCAAAGCCGTTCATCCCTTTCTGAATATACCAATCGTCTTTTCATTCCCCATCTTATACGCCCCCCGCTCCTTCCACAATCCACGCTGCGTAGACCGGATGACGGCACGGCATTTTTCTGTTCTGGAAACTTGCGCCGCCCAGACGGCAGGTCGCGCTCCCCTCCCTTGTAATGTCAGAGGAACTTGTTACAATAAAGCCAGAAGGAGAGGTGAAACCATTGCAATTAAAAGTTGAAATTACCGACGCGGCGCAGGAACCCGTCATCACGATCCGGTGCCGGGAAAAAGACGCGCTGGTAGAACGGCTCATCGCCGCGATCCAGATGGCCGACCAGAAACTGCCCGTCATCCGTGACAACGCGTTTACTTTCGTTCCCGTCGGAGAGATCCTCTATATTGAATCCGTAGACCGGAAATGCTTTGTCTATTCCGTCACACAGATGTACGAATCCCCCCGCAGGCTGTACGAACTGGCACAGCAGCTTGCGCCTTACAGCTTCGCGCAGATCAGCAAGTCCTGCCTGGTAAACCTGTCCAACGTGGATTCGATCAAAACCTACATCGACAGACGGCTGCTGATCACCATGCAGGGCGGCGAACAGCTCATTGTCTCCAGACAGTACGCCCCGCAAATAAAAGAAATGTTAGGAGTGAAAAACTAATGGAAAACAAAAAAAATATTCTGGACTACCTGACGCATACCTTTGTGATCTTCGGCGTCACAGTGGCAGTCCTCTCTGTCATTACTGCGATTCTGGGAGAAGATGCACAAAGCGTATCCACCATGTTTGCCCTCGGCCGTGACGGGATCCCGCTTTACACGCTGTTACAGTATCTTCTGATCTGCGCCTGCATCACGCTGCTCCGCTTCCTCTTATTTACGGACGCTCTTCTAAAAAGAGGCTCGGTGACGCTGCGCACAATTCTCATGGTGACATCCGTGATCCTTCTGACCGGACTTTTCGCTTATCTCTTCGGGTGGTTTCCAGTCAACGATCCCCAATGCTGGCTTTCCTTTTTCCTGTGCTTCTGTTGCTGCTTTGCCATCAGCACGGTTATCTCTATCCGCAAGGAAGCGCTCGACAACCAGAAGCTGGCAGACGGACTTAAACATCTAAAGGAGGACCAAAAACATGACAATGATTGAGATGACAGATCTCCACCATTCCTACGGTAAAAACGAAGTGTTAAAGGGAATTTCCTTGCGGATTGAAAAAGGGACCGTGATCGGACTGCTCGGTCCGTCTGGCGCGGGCAAGACCACGCTGGTAAATCTCCTGACAGGGCAGATCACCCCAACCTCCGGAAGCATCCGCTGCAACCCGGACACTCTCACAAGCGGCATCATGATGGACAGCTTCGGACTGTACAGCCGCCTGAGCATATGGGATAATCTCACCATTTTTGCCGACATTTACGGCGTTTCCCGCGACAGGATCCCCGCGCTTTTAAAACGCGCCGGCTTAGCGCAGGCTGGAAAAGCCACGGTCAGCAATCTTTCCAAGGGGATGCGCAGCCGCGTAAACCTCTGCCGCGCCCTTCTCAAAGACACGGACATCCTGTATCTGGATGAACCGACCTCCGGCCTGGATCCCGCGACCACTGAACAGATCCACCGTCTGATCGAAGAAGAAAAAGCGCGGGGAACCACCATCTTTCTGACCACCCACAATATGCACGAAGCAGAAAAACTGTGCGATCATATTTTTCTGCTGGACAACGGCCGGATCATCGAAGAAGGCTCCCCGGAGGAGATCTGCCGGAAACACAACACGGAGCAGACCATCACCCTGACCTTGCAGGATGGGGAAAGCCGTACGCTCCGGAATACACAAGAAGACGCTGAAACGATCTACCGGATGCTGCTGTCCGGCGAAGTCGTGCGCATCCATTCCTCGGAGCCGGATCTTGAAACCGTATTTTTATCCCTGACAGGAAGGAGACTGAACGAATAATGAACCCGATACTTACCATCATCAAAAAACAACTAAAAGACACCCTCAAGAACGTAGCTGTTCTGATCCAGTTTGTCATGTTTCCCGTTCTCGCGATCATCATGACGCGGGCGGTCCGGATCGACGATATGCCCCCAAACTTCTTCGTGATCCTTTTCTCCACGATGTACGTCGGTATGGCTCCCCTCTCCAGTATGTCCTCCATCATCGCCGAGGAAAAGGAACAGAATACCCTGCGGGTGCTCCGCATGGCAAAGGTCTCTCCCTTCCAGTACCTTCTTGGGATCGGAAGCTATGTCCTGACGGCGTGCGCCCTTGGGAGCGTCGTGTTCTCCCTTCTTCTGACCGGCATGACCGCAGCGGAAAAGGGGTGCTATCTTCTTCTCATGCTGCTCGGCATCGTCGCCTCCGGCATCCTTGGCGCTGCCATCGGGATCGGCTGCAAAGATCAGATGACGGCAACGTCGATCAGCCTCCCGGTCATGATGCTCTTCTCCTTCCTGCCGATGCTGTCCATGTTCAACGACACCATCCGGGAAGTGGCGAGATTCACTTACTCCGAGCAGCTAAGGCTTCTGCTCAACGGGATCGGAACCTCCGGCGACCATCTTTTCAGCGGCGTGGTCCTCACCTGCAATATCGCTTTGTTTCTCGCGGTTTTCCTTGTGTTATATCACAGAAAGGGACTGGAATGATCCAGCCCCTTTTCTCAGAGAAAAGCCTGATCGGCTCATACAGTCTTATTGCAGACTTCCCTGACCACCCATAAGCCTTGTCATCTCTTCTATCCGCTCTAATGGGAATGGTGGTCTTGCGACCGGCCGCATGGCGATCGACATCAGCATCATCGGATTATCATCTGCTGCAATACGGTTGGAACTAAATGCCCCACACTGCATACACCTGTGTATGATTGCCCACTCGCCGTTTTTTCTGACCCAGACGGCCACGGCTTCCATATGTCCGCCGCAGTCCGACTCGCGGTCTCCCGGTTCAATGTCTACATGCAGACTACTCAGGCAGTTGGGGCAGTGATTTCGATGATCACTTCCAGCTCCCTCCGGCACCACCAGCCGTCCGCAGACTTTGCAGGTAAACGTTTCATTACAGGCGTGTGTTTTATAGTAACCCTTTTCGTACTTTTTTCTCTTATTTTCCCTATTCAATTTTCTGTCCTCCAGTATAGAATCCTTATTTTCTCAGTTTCTCTGATTCTATGGGAGGCTGTCCGTTTGTGACGTATAACCTCCCGATTATACCACTGCGGACTCCACGTAATTTTTATTTTTCTTCAAAAAAATCTCCTTTCTGACTCAAGGCAGACGTCTCTGACTGCCATACACTTCTTACTATAATCGCTCTGCTTCCGTTTGTAAAGCCAGCCAAAACTCAGTCCTTCCGCACCATCTGAAACATTCCCGGTCCATCCCAGTCACAGGGACGCTCCTCGAAGCCCTGCCGTTTATAAAACGCCACCGCTTCCTGTGTGCTGATCAGCTCCAGAAACTGTTCTGTTGTCAATGTGTTTACTGAAATGTCCATAAGTCGCCTCCTCGAAAATCCTCTGTTTTCTCCGGATAGACAAAGCCTGTTCTCACGAAACAGCCTTTTCTCTTTCCAGGCTACCTATCATTAGCTTACCTCTTCGGGAAAGGACATTCAATCAACTGTTGTTCAACTTTTAGGAATCGAGCCTGCCATTTTTATCTGCCTGTCCCTGATCTTCAGACACGCCTCCACGTGCATGATCCAGTGTCTTGAAAAGGGCATCTGTAACAACCCTCTCACATCTTTTCCACACCAGTAATCGATCAGCCAGCTCGCATTTTCATCCTCACTGACAACACCCATATTTTTAAGCTGCGCTCTTTTTTCATCGGGTATTTTCCGTTTCATGTCATCATAGGTGAGCATCCTTATCAGCTGTTCAGAAACCGTCTTGACTTCTGTTATGTAATTGTACAATTCTTCAAGCGACAGTTCTTTGGAAAATGCTCCTATCTCTTCTTTTACAAGTTCATTTCCCGTTGTGATAAGTGGCGATCCTATGCGCTTTTGGTAGTCTCCCTGAAAGAATACCTGCTCGTCATCTGCAATGAGCGAATGGGCTACAATATCTTCAATCCTGAAAATATGCCACAGGGAATAGGCGATCGTCTTGTTCTGATACCCTTTTCCATTCATAAAAGGCATAGCGCTAAAGTCAACAGGCGATAGCTCTTCCCGAAACTGCTGGATCTGTTCCATCAGCGCTCCGCGAAGCCTGAACAAAGTCTCTATCCCCTCCGAAAAAGAATCCCTTTTCCGGATCTGCTGCTGCATGGTTTTATTCATTTCCGACCATTCTGCGTTCATATATACCTCCCAGCTTCTGCTGTTATTCCCCTGCCCTGCTCTTACGACTGCTTTCTCTTTACCGGGATCCATATTGCACTGTGATAATCAGAATCCGTACTTTTGCCGTTTACCGGATCGTACCATTCCACATTGGCGCCACCGCTAAGAAGAGAACTTCCTGACAGATCCAATTCATTTTTGTCCTTATGCAGTCTTATCTCTTTTTAAAGGACAACGCCATTTGAAAACGGGATCACGTTCTGCGGGTGCTTCGGATGTTCTCCCAGGAACTTTTCCATCCAGACCATGTCGTACCAGGTATCGAATTTATATCCGCACCGGTGGAATTTTCCCACCATGGTGTAGCCCATCCTTTCATGGAAAAAAATACTGTCCGCCGTCAGATGCGCATCCTCGCCCACAGGACAGGCAATACAGGCATTTACATTCAGGATATTCTGCCTGTACAGAGCCTTTTCAAGCTCTCTGTACAGCAGCCTTCCGATTCCCTGCTTCTTCTGATTTTTGTCCACATAGACAGTCATTTCGACCGCCCAGTCATAGGCTGCCCGTTCCTTGAAAGCACCCGCATAGGCATAGCCGACGATCTTTCCGTCTTTGCACGCGACCAGATACGGATAGCGCTGCAGTGTGCCCTGGATCCGCCCCTGAAAATCCTCAAGGGACGGCACTTCATACTCAAACGTGATCGCCGTATCCCGCACATAGTACGCATAGATATTCAGTATCTCCTCTGCATCCTCCACTTTTGCAACACGGACTGCCAGTTCACTCATCGCTTTTTCCTCCTATCTTCCTTGTAATTTCTTCCATTCTTCCCTGGTGATCGCAAAGACCTTCGTCCTTCCGTCCACCTCATCTACGAACTCGTCCACCTGATGGCACCCCCAGGATACCGCCGTTTTGGCGGAAGGCTCATTGGTGTACATCATATAAGAATACAGCGTACGAAACGGCGTATTTTCAAATGCCCAGTCCCTCACCGCCGCAGCCGCTTCTCTGGCGTACCCTTTTCGCTGCATATCCCCGCGGATATGATAGCCGATCTCCGGTTTGATCACGCCGCCGATGTTCTGCATGGTCATTCCGCAATCGCCGATCATCTCTCCCGTCTCCTTCAGACAGACTGCCCACAGTCCAAAGCCAAAGATCTTATACCGTTGTATGCTTCTGGTGATCCAATTTCTCACCCGTTTTTCGTCAAACGTCTAAGGATAATGCTGCATGATATCCGAATCCGCCAGAACAGCGTAGAGCGCGTCGTAATCGCCCTCTTCCATTTCGCGTAAAAATAATCGTTCGGTTTCCAGTCTCATAAAATCTCCTTTTCTGCACACGTTCTTTGCGCATACCGAGTTTGTGTCTGCGCAGTTTTCTCTATCGACAGTCGGTCTTTTAATGAAATCAAAAGGAAAGCCTTGTAAACTTAAAACTCCATCACCAGCCCCACCTGAAGCCGATGCAGCCTCTCGCCCAGCTCCTCCTTCAACACCGCATATGCCTTGCCGCCCGTGCAGTGTCCAGTACAGACATACTCGATGCCCGTCTCCCGGATCTTCTTTCCCAGCTCCTGCACCTCCGACTCCGGTTTGTTGAACAGATGGAATCCACCGATCAGCGCATAAACCTTCCTGCCCGGGAACGTAGCCGCCACCTCGTTGATGATATTGACTGCCCCGCCGTGAGAACAGCTGTTGAAAATGACAAGCCCCTTCTCCGTTTCAAAAACCAGACTCTGTTCATGGGAGAAATCATCAGGCATCCACTTTCTACCTTTGCGCTGATACATCTTCTCCCGCTTTCCGATCGCAGAAAGTCCCTCCGTCTTGTGCGGGATCAGATAGACGCCCTCGCACAGCTTCGTGTCTCCTTTGGCAAAAGCGATCCGATCCGGATACTTTTCCAGAATATGCCTTGGAATCCCGATGTATTTCGTGATAAACCACTTCTTGAAGTAACAGTTCTCATCGCAGGTCTCCCGCAGATAGAATTTTGCCTTATCGTTATTCTTAAAAAAGGCCTCCATTCCGTTCGCATGGTCAAAATGCGCATGGGAGAGCACCGCCATATCGATATCTTTCAGTGCGATTCCAAGTTTCTCCGCATTTTCCACAAACAGTTCCGACGCCCCCGCATCGAGCAGGATCTTCTTCTCTCCGTACTCTATGTAAATGCAAAGCCCCCACTCGCCCTGTATCTCTCCATTTTTTCGATTATCTATAACTACCGTTGCACGCATATATGTCTCCTCTTTTAATCTTTTGCCCTTCCGCAATTACAAAGCATGCAGATATACTTATCCTGCAAATGTACAAATAAATAACCACGCTAAGAGCCCTTGGAAGGCGCTGGCACTTAGCAATCACTTCACCCTCCGGAACATCCGATGCGGCAGACATCCATTACACAGCGCTGAGATCAGCATGAACAAATCTGCCACCGGAAGAAACAGAAGGGACGGCACAAGCACTCTCGTATACATATTTCTATGTGATCTGCCATGCCGGATGCTGCTTCCAAGAATGCCAGCGCAGACAAAGAATCCGGCGCACAGTAAGAGCGTGATAACCGCTCCACTATAATACCCCCAGACATCCCTTAGCGTCAAACTCTGCGTCATCGCGTGCGCGATCACCTTGATCGTATTGATCCCCAAAAACAGCGGTGTCAAAATACACATCCAGTAAAGCATCACTCCACCGCCAAGCCCAAGACCGCCGCCCCAGCTGACGCCTGCTCTCCGGCAGAATCCCTCATATATCCGCAGATGCAGCGCGTTTTGTTTTCCCTCGATAAAACCGCTGTTGGAAAGCGCATACAGCCGGAATGACAGTTTCTTCTCCCGGCAGGCGATCTCTGCCCTCTCCAGAAATTCCATCACGTGTCCCGGCGCACCATCTACATAGAGCGGCGCTGAGATCACCACCGCGTCAGCCCACGCAAGCTCTTCCAGACACGCTTCATAGTCCATCGGCCCGCGGAGCGCGCAGGTTCTCCGTTCGCAGCCGGGAAGGAAACATTTCAACACTGTCGAGAAAAATTTCGATGCGCTCCCCTTCTTCTTGGGGCTTGCATTCAATATCAATACTCTCATGCGAAAAGCACCTCCTTCACTCCTGCCGCTTCCTCTGCAAAATAAATGCGGAGATTCTGAAAACCGTAGTTGACGCAGTTTCTCTCGGCGATGTCCTGCGCCGTTTTTTTCTCAAAATCGGTGATCTCTCCATAAAAACAGACCGTCATTTTCGGATGATTCTTATAGCGGAGCATATGATGGATCTCGCCTCCCCGATAGGTAAAAAAGGGCAGGCTGACAGCGATCGACCGATCCAGCACACGCTTGACCTCCGGCGAAAAAGCACCGTAGCAGCATCTCGACAGCAGCACAACCTCCTCGCACTGTGCGAGTCTGGAACCGATCTTCTGTAGCCGGTCTTTGTAGCTGCACTCTCCCGGCGTTTTCACCCAGCAGTGAAAGCATCCCTGACAATACAGCGCCTTATCCGCCGCCGATACCAGTTCAAACTCTCCCTCCGGAAAATTCATCTTCCCGATCTTCTCCGGTTCCAGATCGTAGATCACTATCTTCATCTCCTGCATCCTCCCGTATTCTTATCCACTTGGTAGCAATATCCATATGAATTGGATTTCACAAATAAATAGCCTGGTCCAGAATCCTTGGAAGGCGCTGACACTTAGCGGCTGTATTTTAGCCGCTTATGTACCATTGCGCCTGGATTGGAGCGAAAGCGCGCCCTGGCTGGTTATTTTATTTGTACAATCCTAACATATATCTTATTCTCTTAGATTCTAGGATACCATATCGGAAGATGCAACCTTATCAGGACAAGATGCACGCTCCAACCGGTAAGTTGCAGACGCCTCTTTCTAATTCACCTCCCGCAGTCTGGAAACCAGTGTCTTTTTGCTGTCGTTCTGATAACAGATCGCGGGTACTGCCACGGCGATCAAGACAAAGACGGGCACGCATACAAAGATTGGCCAGATCACAAAGTGGTAAGTGAACATCCACATCTCATTCGTCAGTATAAAAAGGATTCCATAGCCGACCGCCATCCCTGCCGTCATCACGAAGCCAAAGGTCAGCAGGATCTTGTACACACCTTCCCCGATCAGCATCTTCTTGAGCTGCCTTCCGGTCATTCCGACCGACTGCAGGATCGCGAGCTCATTTCTCCGTTCCTGGATCGAGGTGACGGTCAGATTAATGAAGTTCAGAACGCCGATCAGCGCCAGCACAAAGCTCATCGCCCCGCCTACCATTAGATACATTCTCCGCATCTCTTCAAAGGAAGCCTGATAGGTCAGTTTCGAACTGAAGTCCAGGGTATTGTCACCTTTTTCACAATATGCCTCCACGTAGTCCTGTGCCTGCTCCAGTGCATCCTCCCGTACATTGAACGCCAGCTTCAGCGCACCCTTGCAGTCCGGTATCTGCCGCAAAAATTCTTCCGAGGGCAGCGTGACATTGATATCCATCCCGTGGCTATGCTCCGGTCCCAGTGCATAGGCGACGTCGCCGATCGCCATCACCTCATATTCCTTCTGTGTCCCATCCGGGAAACTCACCGTGATCTTCTCGCCCTCCTGATAGTACGGCTCCGTTCCATTCGTGTAAAACGCGGACACGATCGCATAATCTCCGGTCTGAAACTTCTCCCAGTCGGCGTTTCCTTCCGCGATCTCCATTTTATCAAAAGGGAGCTGATCCACACCGTAGATGTGCATCGGCAGGCAGTGCTGTTCATAGATATTGGCAGCATAATATTCCCGCTCTTCCCGGAACAGCTGCTCTTTGTTTCTCTCAAAGATCTCCTCCAGCTTCTTCGCCTTCTCTCCGGTAAAATACTGGATACTCTCGTGCATATAGACGCTGCCGATTGCCTCTATTCCCGCCGCCTGTTCCAGATATGCTCTGTCCTGCGCCTGCACACCCTCCACCTCATTGGCCGCTGAAAAGGCGTTTGTGACCGTCTGGTCTGCCACACAGAAATCCGTCACGGCAAAACTACTGAGGTACTTATCCATATCCAGTCCTTTGACCACAGTTACCGTCACGTTGAGCATGATGATGCTCAGTGAAATGGACAGAACCACCATCGCTGTCTTCTGCCGGTTCCGGCATACGTTTGCCCACGCCATCTGAAACGGCGTCACGTTTCTGGTCTTTCTCGTCTTTTTCTTTTCTTCCCCGCTTCTCTCCGTGTAGCGCACCGCCTCGATCGGGGATATCCTGCTGACAAAACGACAGGGCTTCACACAGCTGATCCACACGGTGATCCAGGCAAACAAGGCACTGAGCAGGAAAACCAGCGGGTTTGCCTGAACCGTACAGGGAATCTGTACTACTCCCCTTACTATGACCGGAAGCAAAACTGTAGACAGACCAAATCCCAGAACCAGTCCGATGGGAATCCCAATGCAGCTTAAAAGCCATGCCTGCCGATGTACGATCCGCTTTAGCTGCCGATTTGTCGTTCCGATCGTCTTTAGCAGTCCGTAGAAGCGGATATCTGCCGATACAGAGATATAAAAGATATTGTAGATGATCAGATACCCCGATCCCATGATCAGCAGCAGGATCCCCGATACCAGAAGTACCGTTCCCGCATCGACCGTCGCCGACGCATACGCCCAGTTGACACCATCATTGACCTCGTCATCAAAGCCACATTCTGCCTTCAACGCCCGCATCTGTCCCTCGATATTGAAGGCCGATGCGAAATACAGGGACGGATTTATGGACCCGGAAACGTCGTCCTCCTGCATATGCTCCCGGTAATCCTCCTGCGTCTGCCATGCCGGTGCGATCTCCTCCTGATATTCTCTGGAAACAAACACCTCGTTTGCCATGGTTGCCGCCGGTTTTTCCCAGAAACCGCAGACCGTAAACGTATCTTCCACATGCTTTTGACCGACTGCGATCTGCAGCGTCACCTGACTGCCGATCTCACAGGGAACCTGTAGATCCTGCAGCACGGCTGTCGGGAGCGCCACCTCATATTTTGACTCCGGAAGCCGTCCCGTAGTGGGATAAGCCATACTCCACTTTGCAGCATCCGGCTGTGTATAACGAACCTCTGTGTAGTCCTTGAGCAGCTCCGTATTTTCTCCGAAGCCAACGATCACATTGTAGGAAAGCGCCTTGATCCGCCTGCTCTCCTGCAGTTTTTCATACTGCTCCATCGTGAGAAACTTAAAACCGGCATGGGATTTTGTTCCCACCTGATACATCGTCGCATCCTGCATCGCCCTCAGCATGCTGCCGCCGATCGTAAAAAGTGCCGTCATCAAAATCGTGGTCAGCGCAATCGCCAGACACAAGACCATATTACGCCGCTTTCCCGCCCGCAGACTCTTTTTGCTGATCCTCCGGATACATTCTCTGTTCTGTACTTTAAGCATGGTGATCACCTGCGATTCTGCCGTCCTCGATCCGTATGATACGGTCTGCAAGCTGTGCTATTTCCTCATTATGCGTGATCATCACGATCGTCTGCCCGAACCGCTGTCCGCAGACCTTTAAAAGACTCATCACATCCTGACTCGTCTTGCTGTCCAGGTTGCCGGTCGGCTCATCCGCAAGTATGATCGCCGGTTTGCTCGCCAGCGCGCGGGCGATCGCCACTCTCTGCTGTTGTCCCCCGGAAAGCTGGTTTGGAAGTGCATCCAGCCGTTTCTCCAGTCCCAGCATCTTCACGATCTGTTCCACGAATCCCTGCTCAACCTTTCCTCCGTCCAACTGGATCGGCAGCACAATATTCTCGTACACATTGAGCACCGGCACCAGATTGTACGCCTGAAACACAAAGCCGATCTTGCGCCTTCTGAAAATGGTCAGCTCCTCATCCGCCAGTGAAAAAATATCCTTGCCGTCCACAAAGACGCTTCCCTCCGTGGGACGGTCCAGCCCTCCCAGCATATGGAGCAGCGTCGACTTGCCGCTCCCGGACGTCCCGACGATCGCGACAAATTCTCCCTTTTCCACCGTCAGACTGACGCCGTCCAACGCGCGTACGGCATTTTCCCCGGCTCCATAAATCTTTTTCAATTCCCTTGCCTGTAATATCTCCATGAGTTCCTCCTTGCAGTCAGGCGGGTCCGCGCAATGGAACCCGCCTTTTATTCTGTCTTGATTATCGCAGACAATTCTTTCCACATTCTTTCTGCCGGAAATTCAATTCTAACAGTTTTGTAAGATTTTATACGCTCTGTCACTCTCTGGGAAGGTACATGGAAAACAGAGAGCCTTTGCCCACAGCCGACTGCACCCGGAGATACCCTCCTTCGCCAGACACGATCTCCCTCGTAAGATACAGACCGATCCCGACGCCGTCGCTGCTCTCTCCGGCGCTCTGCGACCGGTAGAACCGCGAAAAGATCTTTCCCTGTTCCTCCTCCGCAATGCCCATTCCGGTATCTCTCACGTCGATCCGGACAAACATCTCATAGGCAACTGCTGAAAGTGCAATTTCTCCGCTCTTTGTGTATTTGACTGCATTATCTGCCAGATTGGCAAGTGCTTCTGCCGTCCATTCGGGGTCAAAGACCGCATGCAGTTCCGTCTCCTGCACCGTGAGGGACAGTCCTTTTTGCTGCGCCTTTGCCTCGTACTGTTCACGCACCCGTTCAAACAGATGTAACACCGCATGGTCCTCCGGACGCAGCCGGATGATGCCGTTTTCCAGACGTGACAGCTTCACAAGCGCCTCGATCAGAAATTGCAGTTTTTCAGTCTGTCCGTGCAGCGCCGCCAGCTTTTCCCTCGCCGTCTGCGTAAGCTCCTCCTCCGCGAGCAGCTCGCTGTACAACAGAAGGTTCGCGATCGGCGTCTTTGTCTGATGGGAAATATCGGCGATCAGCGTCTTGATCTTTTCCTTCTCCCGCTCTACATTTCTGGCAGACATCGCAGACGCAGACAGATAGTGCGCAAGCTCTGTCTCCAGCCGGGACATGCGCGTCTCGTCAAAGGCTGACTCGGTAAACTCTCCTTCCGTGGCAGCGCGCAGCATATCCTCCAGCGAATCCAGCAATTTCCGGCTCTGCCATCTCGTATATCCCGCCACAGCGAGCCCGGTCAAAAGCGCCGCCCCCGCGGCGGCAAATAATATCCATTCCATCTGTATCTCCCGCCTTATCTCCAGCTATACCCGATGCCGTACACCGTTTTGATCTGCTCCTGCGCGTCGAGCTTGTCGCGCAGCCTCTTTACCGTGACAGACAGCGCGTTCTCGTCCACGTACTCTGCCCCGTCCGTCCAGACCCGGTCGATCAAAATCTCCCGCGTCACGGTATTCCCCGCGTGGTCAGTCAAAAGACGCAGGAGCTTCTGCTCCGTCTTGCTCAGCTCCACCGCCTCGCCGTCCACTTCAAACCGCATGGTCTTAAAGTCAAATAGGTACCTTCCCTGCGCAAACGGCTTTTCTCCCTGCACAGCGGCTCTTCTGAGCTGGGTATGCACTCTCGCGCGCAGCACCGACAGGGAAAAGGGCTTGGTAATGTAATCGTCCGCTCCGCGCTCCAGACCGTCTACAATGTCCATATCCGTATCGTTTGCCGTCAGAAGGATCACCGGCGTCTGCGGGTATCTCTCCTTGCACGCCCGCAGAACCGACAGTCCGCTTCCGTCCGGCAGGTTGCTGTCCAGAAGCACCAGCGACGGCGCGGCGACCAGAAGCTGATCCATCGCCTCTCTCACATTCAGACAGGCTGTCAGCCTTCTTCCTTCCTCTCTCAGCGCCGTGCAGAGTCCACGGTTTAAATCTCTGTCATCCTCTACGATCAATATCTGTTCCATTTTTCCCCTTACACAAAACAGCTTTCCTGCACCAGGCAAAGAAAGCTGTCTTTTCTCCGATTTGTTTTATTTATGGTACGCTTCCTAATCTGCAAGCTCAAAAGCGTCAAGCAGATCGTTCAGCGTCGAAGCTGATGCTGCAAGCTCCTCGCTGGTTGCCGAAGTCTCCTCCGCTGCCGCCGAGTTGGATTGGATAACATCGTTGATATCCTCCACGCCCTTGCGGATCTCTTTGACAGAAGTTGCCTGTCTGTCCGATGCGGCACGGATGTTCGCAACCTCCTGGATAATCTTGTCCAGTTCGTCCATTACCTTGTTCATGGCGTCCCCGGTTTCCTTCGTCATCCGGTTGCCGACCTCCACCTCGCTCATGGACTCCTCGATCAGCTTCTTGGACTCCACTGCGGAATTCGCACTCTCCTCTGCAAGCTGTCTGATCTGGTCTGCCACAACGGCAAATCCGCGGCCTGCCTCACCGGCACGCGCTGCCTCGATCGAAGCGTTCAAGGAAAGCAGGTTTGTCTGCGATGCGATGTTTTCGATATCTGCAATGATCTTTTCAATGTTCTGTGTTGTCGCACTGATCTTCTTCATAGCCTCGACCAGCTCTTCCATCTTCTTCTGGCTGTTTGTCGCCTCGATGCCCACCTGCTTTGCCTTGTTGTGTACGATGTCGGTCGACTTGGTATTCTCAAGAACCTGATCGGTCACTTCGTCGACGGTCGCTACCAGCTCCTGTACGGCTGCTGCCTGACTGGTCGCCCCCTCTGCGATCTCCTGTGCGCTCTCGGCAAGCTGATTACTTCCTGCGGATACCTGCTCGGCAGATTCCTGAATCCCGTGCATCGTACCGCTCACCTTCGCTACCATCTCGTTGAGCTCATCCAGAACGCTGCGGAGCTGTCCCACATAGGAATCCGGGCAGCTGCTCTTCACGTTGAAATTGCCCTCTGAAAAATGCTCTACAATGGAAAGCAGATCGGAAACCACCTTCTTCAGCACGCCTGCGGCAGTCTCAAAACTGTCTGACAATTCTCCAAGTTCATCCTCCGCCTCATACGGAACCCCGATCTCAAAATCACCGGATGCAATCTTTTCCGACGCCACCACCAGATTCTGGATCGGATCTACCAGCATCCCTGCCAGAGCCTTTATCACCTGATAGTTAAAAATTTCTCCCAAAACTGCGATAAGAAGGACTACTCCCACACCGATAAAATTCTTACCCCGGATCGTCTCAAACAACCCGACTACCGCCAGAAGCACGTAGGTAACTGTGACCAGTTCGAACAGCCTTACCATCTTCTCTCTGATCGGTCTGTTCTTCATCATTTCCACTACTTTATTCATATGTATCGCTCCTTCCACATCTTCCGTATCTCTCCCTAATTCCACACTTTTTATTATATTCAGAATTTACACTTTTTCAAGCATTTTATGTACTAAAATTGTATGTTTATAACACATTACAACGCTTTTACATTTCTTTCTCACAGGCCTCACAGAAGTGTGATAAATGTAAAATACCCACGCATTTCCCTCACGTGTATGCCTGCCGGTTTCGTTGACTTTACAGCCTTCCTGTGCTATGTTGTGGTTAGTCGTATCTAACATCAATCCGCGCCGGTTTTTCCATGCCGCCTGATCACATAAAAGAGGTTTAGTCATGTACATACAAGTCGAACACGCAACCAAACAATACGGAAGCGGAGAAGCCGCCATCTGCGCGCTCTCCGACGCCAGCCTTTCCATTGAAAAGGGCGAGATCTGCGTCATCCTCGGTCCCTCCGGCTCGGGCAAAAGCACCCTGCTGAATATGCTCGGCGGTCTGGATCATCTGGATGCCGGACACATCTATATAGAAGGAAGCGACATCAGCGTCTACAACCGCAAACAGCTTACCGAATACCGTCGGCAGAAGCTGGGCTTTGTATTCCAGTCCTACAATCTCATCCCCGAGCTGACGATCTGATGACTATCAACAAAAGAATCCTGCGCTCCGTGCGCACCAACCTCTCCTTTTATCTGGCGTCGTCCATCCTGACCGCCATCACTGTCGCTCTGATCATCGGCGCCTGTCTTACCCACATACATGACCTCATATGAGATTTCTGTTCGTCAGACCAGAGATTTGCCCGTGAGTTAGTATATTCCTCACATCCAGCTTCCTTCAGATTCCATCTCACGATGGACACCCTTGCCTTCGGCTATATCCTTCCCACTACCGGGCGGATTCGGGACTTTAACCCGTTAGAAACGTGCGCCGCTAGGCGCACAAGCCTGAAAGAATACAGGGAGGGGTAATCCCCTCCCTGCCTTAGATTTTTCATCTGCTCTGTGCCGTCCCACTTAATTTCCCACATTCCATCCTTCCGCTCTCTTGCGGATCTCAACGAACTGCCGGTACTTTCCTTCCTGCCGTATCAGTTCCTCATGCGTGCCGTGCTCGGCGATCCTTCCCTCATCCACCACAAGGATCTGGTCTGCCTGCTCGATCGTAGCCAGCCGGTGTGCGATCGTAATGATCGTCTTTCCTCTGGTCAGCTCCGTGACCGCATTCTGGATCAGGTGCTCATTCTCCGGGTCAATGCTCGCCGTCGCCTCATCCAGAATGATGATCGGCGCATCCTTTAACATGGCTCTGGCGATCGAGATCCTCTGCTTCTGTCCACTGGAAAGAGTATCTCCTCCCTCGCCGATCACCGTGTCGTAACCATCCGGAAGCTCCATGATAAAGTCATGGCAGCACGCCCGCTTCGCCGCATCGATCATCTCCTCCTCCGTGGCGTCCGGTTTTCCAAAACAGATATTGGCGCGGACTGTATCGTGGAAGAGATAGACATTCTGGAATACCATGGATATGTTGGACAGAAGGCTGTCGCAGGTGAACTCCCTTACATCATGTCCCCCGACCCGGATACAGCCGCCGTTCACATCGTAAAACCGGGCGATCAGACTGCAGATCGTCGTCTTACCGGAACCGGACGGCCCCACGATCGCCGTCGAGGTTTTCTCCGGGATCACAAAGGTGACGTCATTCAGCACCGTCCTCTCGTCGTAGCCAAAGTTTACGTGCTCAAAAGAAATATCGAAATGATCCAGTGCGATCTCTTTTCCATCCCTGTCGATATAATTCTCCTGCTTGAGCGCATCGAGCTGATCCATCGCGTCCTCGATCACACTCAGCACGTGCGCGCTGTCGCTGATCGGCTCCAGACTGGCAAAGATCCCGAAGGAGAAAAAGACGAACATCAGCATGATGGGAAATTCCATCTTTCCGTCAAGCGCCATCACAAAGGAGGCAAACGCAAGACCCACCGAGCCGCATTTCAGCGCCAGAAGATGCAGGCTGTTCGAAGGAATGAACCCCCACTCGATCTTGAGATGGATCTTTCTGCTCGCACCGACCGCCTCTTTTAACGCCTGCATGGATGCGCCGCCCTGTCCAAAGGACTTGACTACGGAAAGCCCTCTCGCATACTCCAAGACGGCTCCCGTCATATCCTTGTTTGTCTTTGCCTCCACCGGCGCATTCTTTGCACTGTACCCGGAGATCAGCAGCAGGAACACAAACGATACGGCTGCTGCCGTGAGCGCGATCAGAGACGCCGCCGGGCTGAACACCAGAAGGCAGATAAAGATCACCAGAAAGTTGAGATAGCCTCCGATAAAGTTATCCAGCATACGGATTCCCATATTTTCCAGCGTGCCAAGACCTGTCGTGATGGAGCTCAGGATGCTTCCCGTGTTCATCTGCTGAAAGTAGCCGAGAGAAACATGCTTGAGCGCATCGCCAACCGCCAGACGATCCCGTGCGATCAGCTCATAGCTGATGCTTTCCTGGCATCTGGCGCGCAAATAGTCAAACAGAAACCGCAGAAAGATCAGTCCCAGCATCAGGAGGATGCTTTTTCCGATCCAGCTCCTGTCGAAGGGCACGTTCTGCCGCGCCGCTTCGATCAGCATACCAACCGCATAGGCGGCAACCATAACCGGCATGGCCGCAAAGATATGAGAGAAAAAGGAAAATACAAATCCCAGATATAATTTCCCCTTAAATTCACCGCACCAGTCGATGATGCGTCCGATCGTCTTAAACATATGCCTTCTTCTCCTTTCCAGTCGTAGATACCGCCCATTCCTTCGCGCCGATATGCGCCTCCCACATACTCCGGTAGAGCGGGCAGGATGAGAGCAGTTCTTCCTGCTTTCCCTGCGCCTCGATCGCGCCATCCTTCAGCACGACGATGTTGTCCGCCTGACGGATCGTGGAAAGCCGGTGTGCGATCACCAGAAGCGTCTTGTCCCTGGTCAGCGCCGCTATGCTCGCCTGGATCTTATCCTCGTTCTCAGGGTCAGTAAACGCGGTCGCCTCATCCAGGATCACGATCGGCGCATTCTTGAGCATCATACGTGCGATCGCGATCCGCTGCTTCTCCCCGCCAGACAGCCTTTTTCCAGCCTCGCCCGCCGGCGTGTCATAACCGTTTGGCAGCTTCAATATAAACTCTTCGCACTGTGCCGCCCGCGCCGCCTGTTTCACTTCCTCGTCCGTTGCCCTGGGATTGCCCAGCCGGATATTTTCCAAAAGAGAACAGCGGAACAGGAAATTATCCTGCCCGACAAAGCTGACCTTCTCGGAAATCTGTGCTAACGGCATATCCTTCAGATCGACGCCGCCGATCGTGATCTCTCCACCCGTCACATCCCAGAATCTTGCGATCAGCTTCGCCACAGTGGACTTGCCTCCGCCGGACGGACCGACCAACGCGGTAAAGCTGCCCTGCGGGAGCTTCAGGTTGACGCCGTGCAGCACTTCCTCCTCTTCTTTTCCGGTGTAGGAAAAGCGCACATTTTTAAGCTCTACATCCGTTCCCTTGCAGTCCGCATAGCGCTCCGGCTCCGGCAGACTCTTCATCGTCAGAAATCTCTGCAGCTCCTCGACCGTCATCTGCATCTGCTTCGTCTCGTTCGCAAACACCTCCAGCTTCGCCAGCGAACCGACCATGGAAATGGAAAGCATCACTGCCAGCGCAGCCTTCGGCGCCGTGATCACCCCTTTTGACGCCAGGGCAAGACTCACCGGCAGCGTTCCGATCAGCGTCGAAGGGAACAGGGCAAACGCCAGCTTCATCGTAACCCAGGTTGACGAAAGCCACTTGATAACAAACGTCCGGTAATTTTTGATTGCTCCGGCATACTTTTCATAGGATACGCCCGTCCTTCCGAATGCCTTGATGACCTCGATACCCTCTATGTACTCCACGATCGCGCTGTTCATGTAGGCGTTGGACTGATTGTAGGTGTCAAAATTTCTGCCGCTGATCTGGAAGGTGAGCATCATGCACACGAACGCAGCCGGGAACGTCACAAGCGACGCAAGCGCGATCCGGAAATCAATGGCGGCAAGCGCCAGGATGCTGACCACCGGCAGGACGATATGCCCTGCCCCCTCCGGTACAACGTGCGCTAACGGCGGCTCGATATGCTCGATCTTGTCAACCATAACATTCTTGATCTCGCCGATGCTGTGCGCCTGCACCTCGCCCAGCGGTGCGTGCAGGAACCGGTCTGCCATCCGCAGTCTGAGTCCCTCCAGCACGTGGTAGGCTACCTGATGGGACACACCCGTGGAGCCTGCAAAGCACAGCACCTTGACTGTGTAGGCCGCCAGCGCTCCCAGGCACCAGCCCACCACCGACTGCATCGTGACTGTCTGTTCCACAAATTTACAAAGGACCCGGTACATACAGAAAAACGGCACCAGTCCCGCCGTCACGCTGATGACGGACAAAACGACCGACAGTGAAAATTTCTTCCGGTATCCTCCCGCGTACCCAAGCAGGGTACGCAGCCAGTTTTCTTTTTTCTCTTTCATAGCTCTCCTCATTTCTGCGCCCTATCCGGCGCTTCTCTCTATCCGATTTTTTTTCGGTATTCCATCGGCGACATGCCCATCACTTTCCGGAAGGCGATCGCAAATTTGCCGGCACTGTCATAGCCAGCCATCCCTGCGATCTCCGCGACGCTTTTCTCCTTTTGCAACCGCAGAAGCTCCGCCGCCCGGTTCATGCGGTACTCCGTCAGCCAGCTGCCGATCGGAACGCCGTAAACAGATTTAAAGCAGTTCTTCATCGCCGTCAGTGGAATCTCAAACCGTTCAGAAAGCTCCTCCTGCGTGAAGTGCTCTGTCATATGCTGCGCCAGAAAGGTCTGGATCGCCTTGACCTTTTCCACCTGCGTCTTGTAGTAATACGGACGCTCCTCCTCTCTCTCCGGCAGCTCCAGCGCCTCCAGATACAGAAGCAGCTCCAGCACCTTCAGCTTGAAATAGGGGACGCGTATCTTTTCCGGCACCTGATACAGTTCGCCGAATACATGCTCCGTCGCTCCGGACTCCCGGATCACCCGGGGATAGGAGCCCTTGCAGTATTTTTCACGCAGCCTTCGCAGATCGACCGGGAAATCCCGCACCTCCGTCTGCAGCGCCGCGGCGGCAGTCTCCATATCGAAGCCGATCGTAATCCCGTGGTAATGCCGGGAGGGAAATACAAACCGCCCCGTGTGCTCCAGTCGCCGGTCCATCTTGATATCTCCCGCCCCGACATAGGCGTAGGCGTTCTCCGCCGCAACGTACTCCATCTTTCCTTCCCGGCAATGGTCGATTGCAAACATGTCCCGATCCGGCACGTATTCCGAATCGAAATATTCCATATGGAAATCGTTGAAGCTGAGCATTGCTCCTGGAAATATCTCGTAGCAGGTCATCGTTCCGTCCCCGGTTTCGTTGCAGAACCGATAGACGCTGCACCCGTCGCTCTGCGCCAGCAGCATGGCTTTTTGTTCCAGTTCACGCATGGCTGTCTCCTTCTCTATCTGATTAGTCACATCTAACTCACACACAGAATATCACGTTCTGTTCCGTTTGTCTGTTCCGTTTCGCCGTTTTTGTTCCAATTAGACAAAAAGGTTTGACTGCATTTCTACAGTCAAACCCATCTGCAACCTCTCTTTATTTTTCACGTCAGCCCCGGTATACAAACCGCGGACCTTCTTCGCCCATCACGCCGTTTGGCACGAATCCAGCCTTTTCAAGCACCCGCTGGGACGCAAAATTCTGCGGATCCGTTTCCGCTTCCACTCTCGTCACGCCCGGCTGTCTCCTTGCCCACGCTGCCGCTGCCTTTGTCATCTCCGTCGCATAACCGTTTCCCTGATACTCTGGAGCTACGCCGTATCCGATCTCGACCATGCCGTCGCTGCCAAGTCCCTTGAAACAGAAATCGCCGACCCGCGTTCCATCCGGAAGCTCCATTCCCCAGATCACATACCACGCTCTCTGCTGCGGATGCTCCAGACAGCCGGTATACATCTCCTGGTACGCCTGCACCATCTCCGGGTCCCTTTCCTCTTCTATGATCTTCTGCATCTCCTTATCGCTCATCATCCGGAGCAACATTCTCGGCGTATGGATCAGATTATCGTCATATACGATCCGTCTCGGCTCTTTTCCATATGGATGCGCCCTGCACACGCCGCCAAACCAGCTGTACGGCTCGTCGTTCTCTTTTCTGCCCTGACACAGTTCCCAGACCGCCTGCCGGTGCTCCTCGCAGAGCGAAGCGTCCTCCAGATGTCTTCCGTGTCCGGTCAGAATATGATCGAACGCGCTGCGCAGCTCCTGTATCCGGTCAAGACCCCTTAGGAAGGCTTCCATCGAAAGGCTCTCCTCAAGCTGCATCCAGGTCTGTTCGATGATGCTGTCTCCGACGAAAAGGATCCGGTCCTGTCGATTCAGCAGAGCAATGCCTCCCGGCGTATGACCGGGCAGATCGTACACCTCCAGCTTCAGACCGCCAAGGTCGATCACATCGCCCTCTCCTATCGGCTCAAACGGCGGCATCCGCAGACCCATCTGTGTAGTTGCCTCGACAAAACGGGGATCCGCACAGTACTTTGCCACAACGTGCTCATCTGCCGGATTCATGTACGCCTTGTCAAAATAGATATTCCCATACACATGATCCGGATGTCCGTGCGTGTTGACCACCATCAGCGGCAGATCCGTAAAATGCTCTGCCACCTGCTTCACATTCTCATACCCGTTCATCGTATCGATCACGACCGCCTTCTCCGCGCCCAGCACCAGATATCCGGTCGCCTCGTCGTTATCGTTCATTAGCAGGATATGGTCGTTGATCCACTTCACCCGGATACGCCCGAAACAACCGTCCTCCTTATAAAACCGTTCTGCCTCTAAACGAATCATCTTTCCTCCCCATTCCTACGCGCGCTTTTTGCGCATGACAAGCCTGTATCAGGTGCGCGCAGACACAAATCTCGCGATTAAAAAATATATTTTTTGCCGTCACAGGCCGCAGATTCCCGGGATCACCAGATTTCCCAGAATATTAACGATCACATGGCATATATAGGCATAGCGTATTCCCTCATGCCGGATCGTGATATATCCGAATATACACCCTGTCACCAGTCCCAGGAGCATATTCACCGGATTGTTATGTCCCGCTGCAAAAAACAACGTGGTCACGATCACCGCGAAGAGGTTTCCCTCCCTTTTCAGCGTATGCAGCATGATCCCGCGAAACATCATCTCCTCCATCGCAGGCATCAGCAGACAACCCAGCAGCGCCTCTCTCACAACGTCGCCCACAGACAGCGTTCCTATCATATCCACCAAGGGAATGTTCCTTGCTCTGCTGATTGCCAGCATCACGCCATACAGCACAGCCACCGGCAGAATACTTATCAGAATATAGCGCAGCAGTTCTGCCCCCGACGCTTTTTTGTTTTCTTTCCAGCTAAAATGCGCCAGACGTCCAAAGCACCTCATAACAAGCACAAAACCGGGAAACGCCACCAGAATAACGATCAGCGAGCTTCCCGCCTGATACCACTGGATCAGGCTTTCCCCCTCCAGATTCATCGTTTTGAGAAAAATTGCCAGCAGTTCCGGTATCACGAACGACAATACCTCAAATACCAGAAATGCGATCAACACCTTTCCAAGACTCAACAGCTTTCTCTTCATCCCTTGTTCCCCCTGTTTCTCTGCAATTTTTTCCATGCGTTTATCCCTGTTATGAATTCTTTCGTTTTCTTATTTAAATTAAATGCCTCGCTCATCCAGGAGCCACTCTTTTGCCGGTTCAATGCCATCAAAAAATTGGATTGCAAAACCGTGTCCATACAATAACTTTTTCAGTTTTTTGCAGGAAAGTCTATCTGCCCCCACAAAGGCTGCACGCATAAACTGTTTGCCGGGCTTGATGAGCGCATCTGCTATCTCTAAAATCACTTCTTCCGTAATCATTGTTTCATCGAGGACAAATGCGATATATCCCATCCAAATGTTCAAACCATATTTCTCCACCTGCAAAGGGCAGAAGAAACGATTTTTCCTTACGCCCGGTAATACCTCCGGACTCTTATCAACACACCCGGACTTATATCTTGCCTTATCTTTTTTCATAAACATGGCTTATCTCCTTTATAAGTAATACGGCTTATTTTTCGCAAAAGCAGCATTGACTCATATTCCCGGCTCTTCACTCATGCCTGTATCCCTTCACAAATTCCACAATCCGGGCATCTTCACCTTTTTGTAAAATAAAATCTGTTACAATATCCCGCCTTATATTCCGGCAGACCATCTCTTTATCAATGCTTTGTAAAAATGACAGAAATGGCACATTTGCCTGCCTCCTCATACTCTTTAACAGCGCTGCATCTTTTCTTTTCCTTTCGGCATCTTCCATCGGATATCCTGTTCCAAACGGAGTTGAAAACAATGCCTCCACAATATATCCAAGATTAACCTCTCCTGCCCAGCCATAATTCAGTCCTAAGGGAACAGAAATTGCATTTCCGTTGTTAATTCTTCCAAACAGAAATGCGTCTTGCGGCGTTGGTGTATACCCGCACAAAACTCCCGGAATACTATTGCAGGCAAGCATCATTCCCTGTCCCGACGAACATCCTGTAACAACAAAATCAATGGCTCCACCTGCGATCAGCAACCCGATTTCTATCGAAATATCTACATAGGAATATGTTTCTTTTTCATTAGGAAAGCAGCCAAAATTAACTACCTCATGTTGCTTTGCATTTCTCAGAACGGTTTCATACAAGACATTATTTTTACCGGTTTGCGAACTAGCCTGAATCACTCCAACCCTCATCTCTCCATCCTGCCTCCTCGTTATATGATCATTGTTCTTCCACATTTCGCATAAATGTCCTTGCAGGCAGTGCAGGCTTTACTTCCAACAAAATAATAGAACGCCTTTTCCTGCTTGAAGCGCTCTGTCAATCCCTCGTCTTTCAATTTATCATAACAGTGTTTGGATGTATTGTCTATCCCTCAGAGAGTAACCTGCATAATTTGACCGATAAGATGCAAAATCAATCCCACAAGGGTGCAAATGAAATTTTAATTTTTTTGTATATTGCCAGAAAACCCGGTCATACTATAGATAGTCATTGGACCCCCTCCTTTGATGTTACCAAAGAGAAAATAAATACTTATCCTCCCCTATACAGGCTGTCACCAAACGGTGGCAGCCTTTTTACTCTATAGGAAATGCCGTGCTGCGTTAAAGCGTGAAAGTTGCGTTTCCTATAGAGTAAAAAAGCGCCGTCTTTTATTTTTACCGGAAATATGGTATGGTGGAAGCACACTAGGAAATGAGGACAGACCGAATTATGGAAAAAGAAAAGAAAAAAAGAACCCCCAAGCAGATCGCAGCCCTTGTCTGCGCCCTTCTGCTGGCGGCTATGTATCTGATCACGCTCTTCGTCGCGATCTTCAATCCGGATGGATCCGGCAGGCTTTTCGCCGGCTGTCTGCTGATGACGATCGCCCTGCCGATCCTTCTGTGGATCTATATCTGGCTTTACGGTATCTATACCCGTAAGCACAATATGGCTTCCATGGATATTATGCACAGTGACGAGCACACCGGTACGAACCAGTGACCATCAGCAATCCACGCCGAGCCCGCGCAGCTCGTCAAGCGCCTGCTCCCGGTCTTTAAAGTGGATGGCGTGCATCCCCATCTCACGCGCCGCGACAACATTGGGCAGCGTATCGTCCAGGAAAACGCACTCCTCCGGGATCAGTCCGTACCGGTCGATCAGACGCTGATAGATCTCCGGCTGCGGCTTGATGACCTTTTCCTTGTAAGAGAGGATTCCGCCGTCCATATAGGGCAGAAAGTCCAGCGCGTCCGCGCACTCCGTCTCCGCCTTGTGTGAAAAGTTGGACAGATACAGGCATCGATACCCTTTCTGTTTCAGCTCCTGCACCCACGGGATCGCATAGTCATAACGGGTTATCATCGTCTTGATATTCGCAAGGACACGCCGAATATCCTCCGCCAGCTCTGGCGCGCCGTCGATGAATCCCTGTATCGTCTCTTCCTCTGAAAATACACCTCTGTCGTACTCGTTCCACATCGGATTTCCCACCGTCGCCTTACCGAGCTTCTTTACCATCTCTTCATCATAGCCGCACAGCGCGTAATGCTTTCTCCAGTCGAACCCTACCAGCACATTTCCAATATCGAAAATAACAGTTGTTATCATTTTATTTTCTCATCCTTTCCGGCCTTTTTATCCTCCGCCGTATCCTCGTACAGCAATCTGAGCAGGTTCCCCGCCGCCGCCGACACGGGATTTCTGGTGTTTGTCACCACACAGAAATGTCTCTTCGGGATGATCTTGTTGAACCGCAGTTCAAACAGCTTTCCCTCCTCCAGATACTCTCTGGCAAAGTCCTTCACAACGCAGCCTACGCCCAGACTGCGCAGGGCAAACTGGACGATCATATTGCTGGTCGCAAGCTCAAATTCTGGACGGATCTGCACTTCATTTTTCTGCAAAAAGGCGTCCATATACCTTCGGGTGCTTGTCTCCCCCTCCAGATAGATGAGCGGCAGCTTCTCCAGTTCCTGCAGATCCAGCATCCGGTTCTTGTATGGGATAAAGCGTCTTCCCGCGACGAAAACATCCTCGATCTCCCGCACCGTCACCGCGTGAAACGCAGCGTCTTTTTCAAACGGGGTACTGACTACGCCAAAATCGATCTTGTTTTCCTTCAGATTCTCCAGTGTCTCCGGCGTTGGTGCATTGCTGACCACCACCTTGATATGCGGATACTGTTCATGGAAGCGCTCCAGATAGGGAAGCAGATAAAACTGGAGCGTCATGTCGCTCGCCCCGATATGGATCTCTCCCAGCTCAAGGTTCAACATCTGCTCCAGCCGCTGCTCTCCCATAAGGATCTGTTCACAGCCGCGCGCCACATAGCGGTACAGAATCTCTCCCTCTGCCGTAAGCCGCACGCCCTTGGAGGCTCTTGTAAAGAGCTTCGCCCCAAGAGAGTTTTCCAGCTGTCTGAGCGACTGGCTTACCGCCGGCTGGGAAATGGACAATTCCTTTGCCGCCATCGTGACGCTTCCGAACTGTGCAACATAATAGAATACCTTATAATATTCCAGACTGTTCATAGTTTACATAACTTTCTACTTACTGAGCGGACTTTCACGGTAGATAATGTCCTCCCGTCCCGGTCCGTTAGATACCATCGTGATCGGATATCCGATATGTTCCTCGATAAACTCCACATAATTGCGGCAGTTCTCCGGCAGATCTTCATACTTCTTGATTCCACGGATATCGCACTTCCAGCCGGGCAGCTTCTTGATCACGGGTTTTGCCTTCTCCAGCTTACAGGTTACCGGGAAGTCTGTGGTCACTTCGCCGTCGATCTCGTAGCCTACACATACCGGGATCTCATCCAGATAACCGAGCACATCCAGCACGGTAAAGGCAACGTCGGTCGTTCCCTGCAGACGGCAGCCATATTTGGAAGCCACACAGTCAAACCATCCCATACGGCGCGGACGACCTGTCGTCGCACCGAATTCACCGCCGTCTCCGCCTCTTCTTCTGAGTTCATCCGCTTCCTCTCCAAAGATCTCTGAAACGAACGCACCGGCTCCGACTGCGGAGGAGTATGCCTTGCAGACCGTAATGATCTGTTTGATCTCATAGGGCGGCAGACCTGCGCCGATCGCGCCGTAGGCTGCCAGCGTGGAGGATGAGGTGACCATCGGATAGATTCCGTGATCCGGATCCTTCAAAGTTCCGAGCTGTCCCTCGAGAAGAACCGTCTTGCCCTCCTTGAGCGCCTTGTCAAGATAGGAAGATACGTCGCATACATAAGGCGCGATCATATCCTTGTACTGGTGAAGCGTCTCAAGAAGCTCTGCCGGGTCGATCTGCGGCTTGTGGTACAGATGCTCCAGCATTACGTTTTTCATCTCGCAGATCCGCTCTACTTTTTCTTTGAGCAGTTCTTCGTCAAACAACTCGCTGACCTGGAAACCGATCTTCGCATATTTATCAGAATAAAAAGGAGCAATTCCCGATTTGGTGGAACCGAAGGATTTTCCTCCCAGTCTCTCCTCCTCGTACTGATCGAAAAGCACGTGGTACGGCATCACAATCTGGCATCTGTCAGACACCAGGATCTTTGGCATCGGAACATCTCTGTCCGTGATCGACTTGATCTCATTGAAAAGGATCGGGATATTCAAAGCGACACCGTTTCCGATAATGCTTGTCGTGTGATTGTAGAACACACCGGACGGCAGGGTGTGAAGCGCAAATTTACCGTAGTTGTTCACGATCGTGTGACCTGCGTTCGCACCTCCCTGAAAACGAACGATGATGTCCGCCTCCTGCGCAAGCATATCCGTGATCTTTCCCTTGCCTTCATCGCCCCAGTTTGCACCGACTACTGCCTTAACCATTATAATTCCTCCTTTGATCTCAATTCCCTGTTGTATGGCGCCGGGTTTCTCCACCCCGCACCATTATCCATTATAATGCACAAAGAAGTATAAGTAAAATAAATATTTTTTATATATGATATCAGTTCATATTATATCATGTCCAGGATCCTATCTTTTTCCCGCTGCTGACCGGATAATCCCGCTGACCGCAGCATATAAAACACCTGCAACCGGCCAGATGATCCAGGTTCTGTCCCATCGGAACGTCACAAAGCTCACTCCAAGATATGCCGCGGTGATAACCGACCAGTATATTCCGGCAATATGGCCAAATCGTCTGTTTGCCTCCTTGTTCTCTACGCAGTAGTCCTCCTGCTGCAAAAGTTTCTGATAGCTTCCCCGGATCATTCCCACCCTTGTGATCAGGAACGTTCCCACTGCTACAAATACCAGAAGCAGGCTGACACAGCTCACACATACAAAATCAGCTCCATCAAACATTGCCGCCACAAAAAGAGGGATCACGCCGACAATATACAAAACCACGCCCGCTGTAAGATTTGCTACATAGGTGCTCTGATAGTCCTGTTTTCTCTTTTCCACAATGCCGCTCACACCATACTGAAGCGTGATAGGCTCCCGCTCCAGATACTGGTACTCTTCTACCTTTGCGCTCTGCAGGATGCAGACAGCAACCCCGACTGCCACCAGGATAAGCAGGATGATAATTCCAAGTCCTCCTGCAATATTTTCCGATATGATCCCAAGCTCCGAAAATGCCCCGAGCTGGATCAGCGCAACCGGAGATATGATAAAGAGAGCTACTGCCGCTGCAATTTTGCCCGAAATATCCTGCACAACACGCATATACCGGTCTGCCTCCTCCGCTGAGACACTTCTCTCTCCGGTATTCTCAGAGTTTCCGCTGTACTCCGCCTGTTCCATTTCATCTTTTAATAAGTAGTCCGTGCTGACTCCAAAAAGCTCACTCATCTTCAGGATCTTATCCAGATCCGGTATCGAAGCGCCAAGCTCCCATTTCGATACGGACTGTCTGGACACGCTGAGCTGCCCTGCCAGTTCCTCCTGTGACCATCCCATCTGCTTACGCAGGCTGATAATTTTTTCTGCTAATATCATGCTGTTCTCCTTTTCCTATCCTTCGATAATTTGGCAGGTCATTGCGAAACAAATAGGTTATTCAATTTGTGCACACTCATCATACCTTTGCGTTTCACAATTCCCGCGTTATTTTGTATCCCGATCATACCGTTTTTGGAGATTGCAGGCTACCAAACAGGCTTTGAAATTCCGCAACCGGCACTTGCATTTGCCGTATTTACGCCCTTTTCCGGCATCTTTTTCTTATTTTTCAAGTGGACAGGAGATCTGAAACATATCTTCGCACGCACGGTGCACCAGACTGGCCTGCGCGCTGTCCGCCAGCTTGTAATAGACTTCTTTTCCATCTCTGCGGCTCACGATCAGTCCGCTTCGCTTCAATATCTTCAGATGATGCGACACCGCCGGGTCGCTCATATCCATAAAGACGGCGATATTGCTCACACATTCCTCACAGTGACACAGAAGGAGCAGGATCCGCAGCCTTGTCCCATCGCTGATCAGCTTAAAGATCTCCGCCACCTGCTGACATTCCTCGCTGCCCGGCATCTTTTTTAACACACGCTCCTCATGCTGTCCATGATCGTGCGGCAGTCTTTTTTCTTCCATTCCGTCGTCCTCCCTTTCCATTCCATACCTTTCATTATACCTGTCTTTGTTCCCGTTGTCTTTCTTTTTATCCGGAAAGAAACTTACCCGGCTTCCATCCTATCGATTTCCGCCGGGTAGTTCATGATATTAAATCTTTATTTAACTTTTACCTTTGTTCTATACTTATTTCTCTCTGTATTTCAAGGCTCTTGTGGCGTTGAGTACCGCAATGATCATAACGCCGACGTCTGCGAAGATCGCCCACCACATATTGACGAAACCGATCGCACCGAAGAGCAGGCAGAGCGCCTTGACCGCCAGTGCAAACACGATGTTCTGATGTACAATGCGGAGCGTCTTGCGTGAGATCTTCATAGCCGTTGCGATCTTCGCCGGATCGTCGTCCATCAGCACGATGTCGGCTGCCTCGATCGCCGCATCCGATCCCATCGCTCCCATGGCGATTCCCAGATCCGCTCTGGAAAGTACCGGTGCGTCGTTGATACCGTCGCCTACGAAGGCAAGGATCTCTTTCGCGTCCTTTGTCTCCAGAAGTTTTTCCACTTCTTTTACCTTATCTGCCGGGAGCAGCTCGCTCTTCGCCTCATCCAGTCCAAGTTCTTTCGCCACAGCGTCTGCCACCGGTTTTGCGTCGCCGGTCAGCATGATCACATGATCTACGCCAGCCTTCTTGAGCTCTGCCACTGCCTTTTTCGCATTCGGCTTCACAACGTCCGAGATCAGGATATAACCTGCATAGACTCCGTCGATCGCCACATGAACTTCTGTTCCGACCTTGTCTGGCTGCTGGAACGCAATGCCCATCCGGTTCATCAGCTTCCGGTTTCCTGCCGCAACCTTGCGCCCATCTACCACTGCCGTCACGCCATGTCCGCTGATCTCCTCGATATCCGATACCTTCGAGGTGTCGATCTCCTTCGCATACGCCTGCTTGAGGCTCTTGCTGATCGGATGGTTGGAATAACTCTCCACATACGCCGCCGTCTCCAGAAGCGTATCTTTGTCAAAGCCGCCCGCCGGTTCCAGACCGGTAACCTCGAACACGCCCTTGGTCAGTGTTCCGGTCTTGTCACACACGACATACTTCGCCTTGGAAAGCTCCTCCAGATAAACCGATCCTTTCACCAGAATACCTTTTGCGGAAGCGCCGCCGATCCCGCCAAAAAAGCTCAGCGGAATGGAGATCACCAGCGCGCACGGACAACTGATGACCAGCGTTGTGAGGGCTCTCGTCACCCACTGTGACCAGTTCGGTTCGTTGCCCATCACCAGATTGATGATCGGAGGCAGAAGTGCCAGCGCCAGCGCGCCGTAGCAGACTGCCGGAGTGTAATATCTTGCAAAACGGGTGATAAAGTTCTCGGATCTCGACTTTTTCATACTGGAGTTTTCTACCAGCTCGAGGATCTTTGATACGGTGGATTCTCCAAAGCCCTTGGTCGTCCGGATGCGGAGCACGCCGGACATATCCACGCATCCGCTGATAACCTCGTCGCCCTCCTTCACCTCTCTGGGGAGGCTCTCTCCGGTCAGCGCGCTTGTATTTAAAGAAGCCGTACCTTCCACCACGATCCCGTCCAGCGGAACCTTCTCTCCCGGCTGAACCGTGATGATCGTTCCGATCTCCACCTCGTCAGGATCGACCTGCGTCAGCTTGCCGTCAACCTCAACATTGGCGTAATCGGGCCGGATGTCCATAAGCTGTGAAATGTTTCTTCTGCTCTTGCCTACCGCATAGCTCTGGAACAGCTCGCCGATCTGGTAGAACAGCATAACCGCCGTACCTTCCTTGTAGTCGCCAAGCGCGATCGCTCCGACAGTCGCAACCGCCATCAGGAAGTTTTCATCGAACACCTCGCCGTGGAGGATTCCCAGCGCCGCCTTCTTAAGGATGTCGTATCCGATGATCAGATACGGAACCATGAAGATTGCGAAGCGCACATACGGATTTTCTACCGGAACCACGCAACAGATCAGCAGAAGCACCGTAGAAACCAGAATACGGATCAATACCTTTTTTTGCTTTTTCGTCATATCACATCTCTCCTATCTTACATAGTATTACCGTCAGGTAATTGTGGAACTCATCAATCTCTATTTTGAAGAGTATAAATCTTGTTTTCCTTACATGAACATTTAAACATTTATTTAATTGTTTGTCAACACGTTTTTCTTTTTTTATGAATCTGAGCGTTAAAAGGTCGCCTGTATCCCCTGCCCTCTCTCACGAATACAGTACGATCCCCAGAAATGCCGAGAGCAGGATCAGCGCGATCGGAGAAGCCGCCCTTTTTTTCCAGTATTTCCAACCTGCCTGCACTGCCACAAGCACCGCCAGGATAAAGAGCGCCCGAAGATCAATCTGCGGCGCGCTGTGCAGATCCGCAATGCCGCAAAAGGTGTTCATCCCCATCGTGAGCGCCGTCGTCAGGATCATCGCGACAATGCACGGCCGGATCCCCTCCAGAAAAGCCCTCACCCAGCGAAAGCGCAGAAGATTCCGGATCAGAGCCGCGATCAGCAGGATGATGCAAAAGGACGGCAGCACCACGCCGCCTGTCGCTGCCAGCGCGCCCGCAAGTCCTCCCTTCGACGCTCCGATAAAGGTCGCCATATTAACTGCCAGCGGTCCCGGCGTCGACTCCGACACCGCAATAAAGTTCAGGAATTCCGGCTCACTGAGCCATCCGTTGGCAAGAACCTTCTCCCGGATCAGCGAGATCATTCCGTAGCCTCCTCCGAAGGAGACTGCACCGATCTCCAGAAAGGTGAGAAAAAGTTTCAGGTAGATCATTTCTCCTCTCCTCCCTTCCGAAAACAGCCGGACAGGGCGCTGCACACGATCCCCGCCATACCGCACAGCAATATACACAGCACGGACGAAAAGCGGATCGACAGCATGGCACACGCAAACATACTGATCGCAACCAGCAGGAGCACAGCCTTCTCAAACTCGCTCTTTTCGAGCGCCCGCAGCATCCGCACCCCCGCCGAAAAGATCAGGTACACGACGCACGCCTGGATTCCCCGGAACGCATATTGTACATAGGTAAATTCCATAAACTGCTGAAACAGCAGAGAAATGAGATAGATGATCACAAAAGAGGGAATACAGACAGCCACTGTCGAGACAGCCGCTCCCCCTATTCCCGCCATTTTATATCCGATATAGGTAGCCATGTTGATCGCGATCGGACCGGGCGTCGATTCCGCAATGGAAATGATGTCGAGAAATTCTTCCTCTCCGATCCATTTCCTTCCGGTCACAAATTCCGCCTCCAGAAGCGGCACCATGGCATAACCGCCGCCAAACGTGAACAGTCCGATTTTCAGAAAAACCAATGCCAGCTTCCGCTTCATAGCTACTCCTCATTCCCGCATCTCCGATCACGCCTGCCCCGGATTGACGTGCACCATGATGTGCTTGACTTTGGGAAATGTCTTTTCAATCGAATCGTGTACATGCTCCGCAATCCGGTGCGCATCCCTCAGAGACTGCTCGCCGTCTGCGCGGATCTCGATATCTACATAGATCTTATTTCCGAACACCCGGGTGTGCAGAAGGTCGATCCCCAGAACGCCGCTCTGCTCCATTGCGCACCGGCGCAGCTCTGCCTCTGTCTCCTCGTCGCACGCCTTATCCACCATCTTATTGACTGCGTCCATAAAAATATCGTACGCCGCCTTTTCAATAAAGAAGCAGATGATCAGGCTGGCGATCGGATCCAGCACCGGAAATCCCATCCGCGCCCCCGCGATACCGATCAGCGCGCCGACTGACGACAGCGCGTCGGAACGGTGATGCCATGCGTCCGCCATCAGCGCACTGGAGTCATACCTCTTCGCATAAATTCTCGTATATTGATACATCGCTTCCTTGACAGCGATGGAAAGGATCGCCGCCAGCAGCGCCAGGATCCCCGGCACCTCCAGATGGGCGTAATCTCCCCCGGTGATCTTGCCTGCCGCCGAGTAACCGATCCCCAGACCGGTAGCCGCCAGGATCGTCGCCAGCACGATCGCCGCAACGCACTCCAGCCGCTCATGCCCGTATGGGTGGTCTTTATCCGACTCTTTGCTGGAGATCTTGATGCCGATGATCACCACAAAGGTGCTGAACACATCGGAGGCGGAATGGATCGCGTCAGAGATCATCGCCCCGGAATGTGCCACGATTCCGGCAAGCAGCTTGAGCGCCGTCAGGATGAAATTGCCGATAATGCTCACCAAAGATACCTTCATAGCCTGCTTTTCGTAGTTTTCTTGCATAGGGAACCCCTCTTTTCACTTCAACTTTCTGTTATCCTATTCTATCACCGCACCGGGTCTTTCGCAAGCTCTATTTATCGCAATTTCATATATTAAAATTCGTTAGTTCGTTACAACTAACTACACGTTGATCTCCGCTTTTACGCCGAGCAGTTCCTTATTCTCGTCCAGGATCGGCTGCACGATCTCTTTCAGGAATTTCTCTACCTGGAGCGGCGCACGTCCTACATACTTGGAGGGATCCATCGTCTTTTCCAGATCCTCAAGACTCATATTGAACGCCGGGTCAGCCGCGATCAGCTCCAGAAGGTTGTTTTCCTTTCCTTCCCGCTTCACGTTGGCTCCGGCTACCATCGACAGCTCACGGATCTTCTCATGCAGCTCCTGACGGTTTCCGCCCATCTTCACCGCGTCCATCATGATATTTTCCGTCGCCATAAACGGCAGCTCGCTCATCAGTCTCTTCGTTATCACCTTATCGTATACGACCAGACCGTCCACCACATTCAGACACAGATCCAGGATCCCGTCGATCGCCAGGAATGCCTCCGGGATGGAAAGTCTCTTATTTGCGGAGTCGTCCAGTGTTCTCTCAAACCACTGCGTTGCGGAGGTGATCGCCGGATTCAGCGCATCCACCATCACAAACCGGGAAAGGGAAGCGATCCGCTCGCTCCGCATCGGATTGCGCTTATACGCCATCGCGGAGGATCCGATCTGACTCTTTTCAAAGGGTTCCTCCACCTCTTTCAGATGCTGTAACAGACGGATATCGTTCGACATCTTGTGCGCGGAGGCCGCGATCCCTGCCAGGATATTGCACACTCTGGTGTCCACCTTGCGCGAGTAAGTCTGCCCGGAAACCGGATAGCACTTTTCGAAGCCCATCTTCTTTGCGATCATCGGATCGATCTTATCGATCGTCTCCTGATCTCCGTCGAAAAGCTCCAGGAAGGAAGCCTGCGTTCCGGTCGTTCCCTTGGAACCGAGCAGCTTCATCGTGGAGAGCACATAGTCCAGATCCTCCAGATCCAGACAGAATTCCTGCGTCCACAACGTCGCTCTTTTTCCTACCGTGGTAGGCTGCGCCGGCTGGAAATGGGTAAACGCCAGCGTCGGCAGATCCTTGTAAGTCTCTGCAAATTTCGCAAGCTCAGCGATCACATTCACCAGTTTTTTCTTCACAAGGCGGAGCGCCTCCGTCATCACGATAATGTCGGTATTATCTCCCACATAGCAGGAGGTTGCCCCCAGATGGATGATCCCTGCCGCCTTGGGGCACTGCACACCGTACGCATAGACATGGCTCATCACATCGTGACGCACCTCTTTTTCCCGCGCTCTCGCCACATCGTAATTGATGTCCTCTGCGTGCGCCTTCAGCTCGTCGATCTGCTCCTGCGTGATGACCGGTCTGCCGTTCTGGCTCAGTCCAAGCTCCATCTCTGTCTCGGCAAGCGCAATCCACAGCTTTCTCCAGGTGCGGAATTTCATATCCGGTGAAAAAATGTACTGCATCTCCTTGCTTGCGTAACGCTCGGACAACGGACTTACATATCTGTCTGTACTCATAACTGCTCCCTCTCTTTTGGTTTCTTGTTTTATTTGTACTGCTTATCTCTCATACTCTCCGCGGATATCCTCGCTCGGCGGATCCAGCGGATATTCTCCGGTAAAGCATCCCTTACAGATCCTGAGATGCCCGGCGATCTCCTCCAGTCTTTCCGTCCGCAGATATCCCAGGGAATCCGCGCCGATGACCTGCCGGATCTCCTCCACGGAACGGTTGTAGGCGATGAGCTGCTCTCTGGCAGGCACATCGGTTCCGAAGTAACACGGCCACAAAAACGGCGGCGAACTGACTCTCATATGAACCTCCTTCGCCCCGGCCTCCCGCAGCATCTTGACGATACGGTCAGAGGTCGTTCCCCGGACGATTGAGTCGTCGATCATAATGATCCGTTTGCCGTTTACCGCCTCGCGGATCGCGTTCAGTTTTACCTGCACGCTGCTCTCCCGGTTCTTCTGCTTCGGCTTGATAAAGGTTCTGCCGACATACGCATTCTTGACAAACGCCTGCCCGTAGGGGATCCCGGACTGCATCGAATAGCCGAGCGCCGCGCAGTTGCCGGACTCCGGCACGCCGACGACCAGATCCGCCTCCACCGGCGAATCCATGGCAAGATATTTTCCTGCCTGAATACGGGACTCATACACGCTCACCCCGTCAATATGGCTGTCTGGCCTTGCAAAATAAATATATTCAAAGACGCATCTGCCGTGCTTTTCCTTCGGCAGGCACATACTCTTGTCCGACTCGATCCCGCAGTCCGGCGAGATCGTCACGATCTCTCCCGGCTCCACATCCCGGATAAACTCTGCGCCGATCGTATCCAGCGCACAGGTCTCGGATGCCAGGATATAGGCGTGGTCGCGCTTTCCGATACACAGCGGTCTGAAGCCGTAGGGATCTCTTGCGCCGATCAGCTTTCTGGGGGACATCACGATCAGGGAATAGGCTCCCTTGATCTTCTTCATGGCTCTCCCGACCGCCTCCTCAACAGAACGGCTGTTCAGCCGCTCCCGTGCGATATGGTAGGCGATCACCTCCGAATCGATCGTCGTCTGAAAGATCGCGCCCGAATATTCCAGTTCATGCCGAAGCTCCGGCGCGTTGATCAGATTGCCGTTGTGCGCCAGTCCAAGTGTTCCCTTGACATAGTTCAGCACCAGCGGCTGTGCGTTCTCCCGCGTACTGCTGCCCGCCGTAGAATATCTGACATGGCCTACGCCGATATCTCCTTTCAGCTTTTCCAGCGTATCCGGGGTAAAGTTCTCGTTGAGAAGTCCCATCTCCTTTGCACTCAGCACCTTGCCCTTTGGCCCCTTTGTGTCGCTGACCGCGATACCGCAGCTCTCCTGCCCTCTATGCTGCAATGCAAACAGTCCGTAATAGATCGTGGACGCCACGTCGTTTCCGTCGAAATCATAGATGCCGAATACACCGCACTCCTCGCCCAGCTTATCCGTCTGTCCCAGCTCTGTGTTCATCTCCATACCATACCTTTCCCGCAAAGAAACGCTTCCTCTCTTCCACAGATGCCCGTCCCTTTGCCTGAATGTCTGTGTACCGCTATTCCCTCAATTTTCCGTTCAGACTGTTCCTTCTCCCGCCAGATTAGCGTTTCGATATCGAAACAGCCACCTCAAGTAGTATATAATAACACGCACCGGCAATTCAAGCCTTATCCGCCGCCGCACTGTGTCATCCCTTTTCAGCGGAATCTCTGGTCGTACTCGTCGACCGTCTCCATGACCTCTCTTGCATAGCGGGGATACTTTTCGACAAGCTGCTTGATCTCCTTCTCGGATGTGCCTGCCACCACCTCTTTGTTGTAATCCATCCGCCGCCGCAAAGACTGCCTGCGGATGATCAGGTTGTGCCGGATCTCCACCATCTCTTTGTGGTCAAGGATCGCTTCCGTCTGGTGCAGCCAGATCGCCGGATCCTTGATCTGATAGCATTTCAGCATCCCGAGAAGCTCCTGCTGCGTATAGTCCAGATCGATCTCCGCTCTCCGGATCTTCTCCCGCTCGTCCTTCTCCAGCTTATAGTCGTTCCACAGCGTCTCCAGTTCCTGCCGGCTCTTTACGCCGTATTTCAGATAAAGGTAGTCGAGCAGATTCGTATTGTTTACATAACGTATCTTAACCTTGTTCTGCAAAAGGATGATCCGGTTGATACCGTTCTCCACCCGCCGCAGCTCCCGCTTGGCGTCCGTGTGCTTCACATAGATGACTGTGACCGCGACCGCCGCGACTGCCGCCGTGAGCAGATAGCCGATCTGAGTATCCATGTCCATAAAGAATTGTAGCAGCATCAGAAGCGCGGTACACAGTCCAAGCGCCACCACGCAGATGACCGCCATGCCGCGGGTGTCGCTGATAACTCCCATCAGCTCATTCTTGCGGTAATAGTAGGCGTGCTTCTCGCCGTCCAGACGGTTCAGGTCCTGCTTGATCAGGTTCTGGTAGTTCTCCGCCTCCCCGAGCTTTTCCAGGCCTTCCTCCACCTGACCGGTCAGCCGTTCCATCTGCTGATATTTTTCATCGCTCATCCGCCTTGGCCTGCCGACAAAGTCCGCCTTACTGTCCTGCAAAAGAGCAACACGCTTGGCACAGTCCTGAAGCTGCGCCATCTCCTCCGGCGGGAGGGCCTCGATCTCCTCCATATCCTTGAGATAGGAAGTCACCATATCGTACTCAAAATTCAGGTTTTCCAGTTCCTTGGCAGCGTCCGCCATCCGCTCCAGACAGCTTTTTACATAGTCGTTTCGCTGCTCCTTGTTGTCGTAGTCGACCTTCGCCTCTTCCTCCTGCTGCTCCCAGCTCTCTTCCTCGTAATCCTCTTCTTCCTCTCCGCGGAATCTCGTCAACAGATTTTTAAACCAGCCCATATTTTTCCTCATTTCTGCATCAGGACGTAAACTCCCGATACTGTTCTTTCAGCCTGACCGTCAGCTTTTCTATCTCGTCATAGTACGCCACGTTGTTTCCGTTACCGGAGCCCTCCTCTTTACAGATCTGAAGGGTAAAAAGCATCCGGTTCTCATCCGTCCCCTCAAACTGTCCGTAGCTCTGCTCCATCATCCGCTCCACCCGCAGCGATGCGTCATGGAACTCCGGGTGCTCCGCCACAAAGGCGACGTATTCCTTGTCGGAATCGTGAAGCCTTATCGCCGCAAGATACTGCTGTAAGCTCTCCTGCGCCCCGTCCAGCCGGTACGCCTTGTCAAACCACTCTGCCGCCTGGCTGTAAAGGAACATCTGCCCGCAGGCGCAGCCCATATTGTGATAGATCTTCGCCTTCAGCGCGCGCTCCTCCTCCGGCAGCTCCGCGAGCAGCGCATGATACTGCCTCAGTGCGCTGAAATACCGCCGGCTCGTCAGCAGGAAGTCCGCCTTTGCCTTCCTTCTCTCCCAGGGACTCAGCCCTTCGTTGGCGCGGATCACCGCCTCCGTCTGCTCCACGACCGTATGGGGATAGAGGTTTACATAAGATAAGATCGTCCCCGCGAAGGCAGACGCCGACACTTTCTGGTTCAGCATGGCGTAGAGCGTGTGCGCAAGCTGATCCAGCCCGCACTGTTTGTCAAGCCACTGCACCAGCTTCTTGTCCATGACGTCCTGATCGAGAAGCTCTGCATTCTGGACCAGCAGATAACAGAGTTCCTCCACCGAATAAATATTCACATATAATTTTTCGACCAGATACGGCTCCGTAGCACAGTTTCCGGTCCCCATGATCAACCGACTCATCTATGACACCTCTATGATCTCTTCCCACGACTGCCCGGTTCCCGGAAACAGATCCCCGAACCCAAGCTCCGTCAGGCTCATCCGCACCTTTTCCGGCGACACCATCGACATCTCCATGTGGTATCTGGTAAAGGGGGCTTCCCCCGCCGCCCCGTTTCCAAACGGGAGCTTTCTCACTTCCTGATTCTTTCCGTTCAGCGGCGTGATCACCAGATCGATCTCCTTTTCGCCCTCCAGAAGAAATTCACATTCCTTGCGGATCTCATACCAGTTTTCTCCCGCGTCCAGAAGCGCCAGATACGACTGTTCTCCTCTTTTATATACATACATGCCCACATTGGATTTGAGCTTGTCCTTTCCCAGATAGACATGCGTTCTCGCATTTTCACCGGGTTCAAACTTATCGCGCAGCGCGTAGCACGCCCCCCGGCTGAACAGGTTATTTCCCTGAAATACCCTCCGTCCACGACAGAGGAACTGCAGCGACTTTTCGTCCCATCCGGTGCGGAATCCGTCTCCGAGCAGATACGCCGAGGACACGATCCTGCCCTCGCACTGTCTTTGCAGGATATCCAGAAAACGCTCATCCGCAGTCTTACAGGCGTCCGCCCGGATCGCCTCATCCTCGTTTTCATCGGGGATCGGCAGCGAATCATACCTCTGCTCCTCGATCAGCACCACGATGGGCGTCGTCCTTTTGTTGCACTCCATCCGGTACGTCTTGAGCCGCCTGCCGTCATGCTCGCAGGCAAGCACCTGATATCCCCACAGCTCAGGCTGCTGGTGAAGCATATAATAGTAGAAGCTCTCCGTGTGGCTCTGAAAATAGATCTTGGAGGTCTTGAGATTCAGATTCACCGCCGCCTTGGCAAGCACCTCCACCATGCTGTCGTCCAGTTCATCCACCGTAAACATGATGGCTCCGATGTTCTCGATCGCCGTGATAAAGTTCAGAAGGGAAAGGCTTCTTTTCAGAAACAGCGTCAGAAGCGCCGCCGGATCGAACTCTTCTCCGTCAAGCTCGACCTTCTCCCCTTTTCTCGCCAGCGCGAGCAGCCCTTCAATGGGGATCATATCCTCCTGATCAAAATTCTTTACCGCGTCCTTGCCGTAAAACCACTGGTTGACGCCCTTACGTTTACATAACACAGTCGGGATGCTGAACTGCTTGGTTCCCGCCACCGTCGCGATCGTCTCTACCTCTTCGCTCCCGTAGGTTCCATAGCTGATCTGGGAATAATCCTCCCCCAGATCGTAGCCCACCAGAATACTTTCTTTATGCAGTTCTCCTTCTTCCTTTCGTTCCAGGAACATAGCCTCTCATCTCCCTGCCCGCCCTAACGGGGTTTAAATACCTTGCCGGTCATAAAATCCTGTCTGTAATACTCATGCAGCAGACTGTCCACAGTATTGTAGTCCTGAAGCGTCTTTCCGACCATAATATCGTTCAGCACGGAATACCTTCCCTCTGCGCTCTCCTGCCCCATATCGCTCTTGTTGATGGTACTGCTCTTCGTGAGCTGCTCCTTCCCGTCTTCCCCTTCGGTGATGTAGTATTGCAGGCGTTCTCCGAAAAACAGCGTAAACTCTTTTACGCAGATCCCGGCGTACATATTGCGCATCTCTTCCTTACAGTATTGCTGCTCTCCGTTTCCGTCTCCGTGGATCACGTAATGAATGACTGCCTTGCTTCCGGGACTGACGCGGTATTCCAGGATCGTCTTGTCCAGATATTCTTCCATCTGCGGCAAAAATCCCGCGTAGTCCTGATAGAGCGGCAGGACGATCCCCGCCTCCAGGAGCTTCTCCAGAAAATCCCGGCATATCTGGTCGGTTTCCTCTGTCCGCTCCGCCTTGTTCTCCGCATAGTATTGTAAATAGGCGATCTCACACGCGAGCGGCACGCTCTCCTGTCTCTTTTTCATCCGGGCGACGCCGGCGAACACCGTCTCCTCCGTCATTTTTCCCTTCACGGCATAATCATAGCAGCTCTGCGCCAGAACGGCGCTGATCAGGCGTTCCTCTCCTCCGCCCTTTTCATAGGACGCAAGGATCTCCGCCCTCTCGCTTATGTAAGCTCCGGTATACAGCATCTGCAGCAACATCCTCTCGCTCAGACCGTAGGTATCCAGTCCGTACGACTCTGCCGCCGTCCAGATATCCCTGAGTTCCTTCATGCCGCCCTCATAATAGCTGACCAGATATTTCAGAATATATTCGTCGTATTTTCCCCTCTGCATCACATGATACAGAAGCCCTGTCATCACCGGATCCTCGCCGATCTCCTCCTGCTGCAAAAGGTTGCTGCACAGCCTTGCCAGCGTCTTGGCGTCCACGCCGTCCGGTCCATACTCCCGCACCCAGGCAAGAGCCTCCGGGTAGAGACCGCGCAGGACGAGATACTGCACCACCTCTTTCCGGTGTGCCCTCTCGATCATCGACGGCTTCAGACTCAGCAGGTATTCGTCCAGTTCCCGCATCCGGTCTTTTTCATAGAAGAAACGCAGAAGCAGTCTGCGGATGTGTCTGCGCTCCCGCTCCTCCAGCCACTCATTCTGCGCAAGGTAGACGAAAAGATCCACATTCTCCTCGTGCACCGAGAGCGTATTCTGGTATTCATAGCACAGGTAGATCTCGTAGCCCAGGTTTTCCCTGACAAATGTTCCGATCATCAACGCCAGCTTAGCCGGTTTCATAAGCTGCTTCTGTTCCCACGGAATGCTGACCGCATAGCGGTTTCCCTGTCCGTCGCCCAGCAGCAGACGGCACTCTGAAGCATAGACCGGCACCTGCGCTTTTCCGCCCACCACCGGATAGACCGCCTGCCCCTTGCCAAACGGGTAGACGGCGATCACCTCCTTGATGTCCGTCGAAGGAATCGTCACCTCCTGCATGAAAAGCAGTCTGACCAGATGGTTCGCGTTCTCCTCGTCGATCATGGGAAGGCTGACCACATGGCGGTAAAGGTAGGCAAGATCCTGATTGATCCTGCCGCTGCGCATCTGTTCCATCACAAAGTGCTCGATCGCCGGTGCGTAGGAGACGTAGATCTCTGGAAACTGTTCGCGGTTTCTATGTACATAGGCATACAGAAAGGCCGTCCGGTCATACGGCAGATCGCTCTGATAGGAAAAATACATAAGGATGATCTTCGGCAGCTCGCCCGCATAGTCCTCCGGCATGGAAAGCATATAGTATTCATACAGCCGGGTAATGCGCAGATTGATGTCCACGCCCATCTGATACCAGTGGAAATACCTGCCCCCGCGCCTGTCCCCCTTGATCAGAAGCGCACAGATGGCATGAAGGACGTCATCCTGCGGCATCTTTTCGTAACAGCCGGTCAGCAGCCGGAAAAGTGTCTCCGAATAGGTCTTTGTCTTCTGGGCAAGGTAGACAAGCTGCAGAACGATCTCCGGCTGCAACAGATCCTGCTTCTGTGCGTAGGTCAGGATCTGTAACTCAAACTCTCCGAGACTCCGCAGCATCGCCGGATTCTGGCACAGCATATGCCACGCTTCCAGATAGATGACCGGCGAAGTGCAGTGATGCCGGAACAGCTCCTCCAAAAGTCCCCATTTCCGGGTCGGGCTTTTCAGATACTCCTCGGAAAGATACATGAGCAGCCATGCGATTCTCCAGTTGCCCCGGTTCCGCGTGTAGATTCCCTCTATCATGCCGGTCACATCGTCGATGTAACTCTCATCCTTGCTGTAAAGCGTCGTGAGATAAAGATAGTAGCACCACAGCACCGGATCCGTTGTCTGGCTCTCAAACGCCTTTGCCTCCTGCTTTTCGATCATCCACTTCGCTTCATTGTAGCGCTCCTCCGTCAGGAGAAGCTGTGCCTGGAACAGCTTTGCCTGCAAATCCCTGTCGTCGATCTCAAGCATCCTGCCAAGCAGCTTGTCCGTCTCCGTCCGCCAGGTGACCGGACTGATCTTTTTCAGCCGGTATGCCTGATAATACTCCATAAGGGACACGGTGAGCTGACGCATCTCCCGGTGCATCCCCATAGTCCTGCGGCTTCCCACGCGCCTTACCACCGTGACCGGGATCTCCATCCGGATCTCGTTCTGGCAGATACGGATCATGCCGTAATTGTTTCCCGCATGGAGCTTTTCCATATCGATATAATAGTATAGCCTGTAAATATTCCCAAGAAAGTCGTCCACGGTGATCTGCTGCGTCTCCGTGTGCAGAAAATCACCCTCGGTTTCCACAAGAAGGTGCGTATATCCCCAGCCGTTGCGATGGAGCACCAACGCATACCGGCTCCCCTCCAGCGGGTCCTCTATCTTGATCTGCGTCTCCTCCGGGATGTACTCGACCGCTTTCTTTTTATTGATGAGCAGCAAAAACTCCTCCACGTTGTGCTCGCTGCCCGGCACTGCGCACAGTCCCTTATACGCCGCCAGATACTGCCTGTCGTTTCCCTCGAAAATCCGGTAAAACTCCGGGGAATAGAACATTTTGACTGCCTCATCCCAGTTGCTCTTCGCAAGATTAGTAAAGTGGAAAAGATTCTTGATGCTGCCAAAACTTGATGTCAATACCTCAGAAATGACCGTAACGCTGTAGGGAAGCATATACTCCCCCTGACTGGAAATGATATGGAAGGCTCCCGTCAGTTCTTCTCCCGGCTGCATGCCTGCCGAGCGGAAGCGGTATAGGATCTGGTCCTCGCTTCCCCCAAATTCTCTGGTGACACATTCCATGCGCATATCCGTCGACAGAACTCTTCCCTCCGTCACCTTGCCGACCGGTCCATAAATGACAAAGGTTCCCTCCACCTCCGTATCGGCGTAGACGGAAAGCTCCACCTTGGGAACCGAGAAGTCCAAAAGTCTTCTGTCAGCCTGAAAATTTCCATCTAAAATTTCGTCAACCACATGCAAATCCTTCACTACGCGAGCACCCACTCCATTTTTATTTCTCCGCCTGCACACACGGCAGACGTTTTGCTGTCTCTCATAAATATCCTACATTTTAGTATAGCATTTTCCAGACGCTGCACGCAACCTAAAAGTCGAACCGGAGGATCTCGCAGTTGTCGATCCCGAACGCGGCGTACGCTTCGTTCGTCATATCCTCAAAATACGACTTGACTACCCTCGCAATGCCGTTGTGCGCCACCAGGAGATACGTCTTTTCCCCGGATTCCTCCCGCAGATCATCCAAAAGGTTGTAGATCCGCTGTGCCATTTTCATCATGGACTCGCCGCCCTGGTAACTGTCTGTAAAGCAGCTTTTCGCCTTCTGGAACTCGGCGTCGTTTCGCGCCCTTCCCTCATATCTTCCAAAGTTCTGCTCGATCAGCCGCTCCTCAATCCGACATGGGATCTTGCTCATCTCCGAGATGTGCAGCGCCGTGTCATGTGCGCGCTTTAACGGGGAGCACAGGATCTCGTCAAACTGAATCCCTTCCTCCAGAATCTTTTTACCCGTTTCGATCGCCTGGCGGTGGCCTTCCGGGGTCAGTTCGATATCCGTTGCCCCGCAGATCTTATTTTCTACATTCCATCTCGACTGACCGTGTCTCACAAAATAAAGGTGTCCCATGTTTCGTTCTCCTTTTGGCGCTTGTTACTCTGTTTCGCTGATTCACTCACGAATCCGCGCTTCGCGCTCTTTATCCTGCTGACGCAGGATATTCGTTCGTTAATGAGCCCAGAAAAACAAATGTCTGCTTCGCAGCCGCTTGGTTCTCTGTTTCGCTGATTCACTCACGAATCCGCGCTTCGCGCTCTTTATCCTGCTGACGCAGGATATTCGTTCGTTAATGAGCCCAGAAAAACAAATGTCTGCTTCGCAGCCGCTTGTTTTTCTATTGGGCTCATTATATCATAATTCGCATTTTGTTTCATCCTGCATAGTATAAACAAAAGTGACGTTTCAGAACCGCGTGGCTCTGAGCCGTTGCGATAAAAGAATATCCAACGAGGTAGCTTTATGGAAAAGCCGCATTTGAAAAGCACCGAAACGCCTTCGGTTCCCACTTTTGAAACAAACCCGGAGCCTGCTTCCCAGACACAGCCGGCGGCCGCTCCCACACCGGAGCAATCGCCAGAGCCCGCTGCGGACAGCGCGCCGGTTTCTTCCCAGCCTGCCGTCTTTCCTGCCCAGACCGGCACTTCCACCGGCCGGTTACAGATCGATGTGACGGCGAGCATCGGACTGATCCCCATCCCGGGCGCAACCATCCGGATTTCCTTTACCGGAGAGCCGGACAGTATGGTGGGAACTCTCACCACCGACTCCTCCGGTCAGACGGAAACGGTCAGCCTTGAGGCGCCGCCGCTCCAGTACAGTCTGACGCCGGATTCTCCCATGCCGTACGCTGAGTACACCGTATCGGTCACTGCCCCCGGTTATGAGCCGGTCATCGTCTCCGGCGTGGAGGTTCTCCCCGACGTGACCGCCATCCAGCAGATCCGCATGACTCCATCCGAAACGACCACCGAGGATCTGGAACGGATCTCCATCCCGGATCACACCCTATACGGCGACTATCCCCCCAAGATACCGGAGGATGAGATCAAGCCGATGGATGAGACAGGAGAAATCGTTCTGAGCCGCGTGGTCATCCCGGAGTACATCATTGTCCACGACGGTGTTCCCTCGGATTCCTCTGCCCCGAACTACTATGTCAAATACCGTGACTATATCAAAAATGTCGTCTCCTCCGAGATCTACGCGACCTGGCCGGAAAGCACGATCTATGCCAACACGCTTGCGATCATGTCCTTTACGCTGAACAGGGTATATACGGAGTGGTATCGGAACCAGGGCTACAACTTCACGATCACCTCCTCCACCGCCTACGACCAGAAATGGATCCGCGGCCGGAATATCTACACCAACATCGACCGCCTGGTGGATACCATCTTTGCGAACTATCTCTCGCGTCCGGGCGTCAGACAGCCCATCTTCACCTCCTACTGCGACGGCCGCACGACCACCTGCAGCGGACTGAGCCAGTGGGGATCGAAGTATCTCGGCGACGAAGGCTACTCTGCGATCGAGATCATCCGCTATTACTATGGAAGCGATATGTATATCAACACGGCCGTAGCTGTCTCCGGCGTTCCCTCGTCCTGGCCTGGCTACAATCTCGGCATCGGCGCGTCCGGGCAGAAGGTTTTGCAGATCCAGCAGCAGCTTAACCGGATCGCCCAGAACTACCCCGCTATCCCAAAGATCACGGCAGACGGAATCTACGGCTCTTCCACCGCCAATGCCGTCCGCACCTTTCAGCGTATCTTTAACCTGGGGCAGACGGGTATCGTCGACTATCCCACCTGGTATGAAATTTCCGAGATCTTCGTCGGCGTCAGCCGCATCTCCGAGCCCGGCACGTAAACCTCTTTTATGGCTTTGCGCAGAAAACCGGCTGTCAGATACAGCAAAAAATCTCTGATCCGTTATAAAAAGGTGTTGACACGCATATGTTATAGGTGTATATATAACATATAAACAGTTAATTCCTGTTGTTCCTGCATTCCGTCTTTTCGGAAACAGGAACAGCGGGGCGCGCGCATAGAAATGAGGATCAACCATGAAAATACTGCAAAATTCCGGAGTTCCCATCTACCAGCAGATCGCTGAGAGCTTCCGGGCGGACATCCTGGCGGGAAAGTACGCACAGGGCGACTATCTGCCGTCCATCCGCGGACTTGCCAAGGAGCTCAAGATCAGCGTCATCACAACCATGAAGGCATATGAACAGCTTGCCGAGGAGGGGCTGGTGACCGCCGTTCAGGGAAAAGGCTACTATGTCAACGCCCAGGACTCGGACATGCTGGTCGAACAGCATCTGCGAAAAGTGGAGGACGCCCTTCTGCTCGCCATCCAGTCGGCCAGGATCGCCGGGCTCAGCAAGGAAGCGTTGATGGAAACCCTGCAAACCCTTCTGTCGTTGGACGAAGAAGGCGAATAACAACTTCAATTTACGGAGGAGATAGAAATGAATTATGAAAGCGTGATCTCGGGAAGAGATCTGAACAAGAAATATAAGGACTTTAACCTGAATATACCGGCTCTTGAGATCCCCAAGGGTTTTTCCACCGCTCTGATCGGTGAGAACGGGGCCGGAAAAACGACGCTGATCGATATGATGGTCGGCATTAAGCTGGACTACAAAGGATCTTTTACCTATTTTGGAAAATATTCAAACACCGAGCTGGAAAAGGATCCTGCGGTCAAGGAACGTATCGGCTACACGGGAACCGGATTGTACTACCTGCCACAGTGGACGCTGAAGCAGGCAAGAGAGGTTCAGGAACTGCTCTTTGCAGACTTCGACAGTCGCCGCTACGACGAGCTTTGCAGCGAGCTTGCCATCACAAAGGACACCGCCTTTGAGCAGAACAAAAAGGTGAGCGCCCTTTCCGACGGCAACCGCACCAAGCTGATGCTCGCAGGCGTTCTTTCCAGACAGACGGATCTACTGATTCTGGACGAACCGGCCTCCCCTCTCGACCCGCTGATGCGCGACAAGCTCTGCGACATCATCCGCAGCTACCTTGCTTCAGCAGAGGGCGAGCGGTCTGTGATCTTTTCCACACACAATATTGCGGATATGGAGGCCGTCACGGACTACGCCATCATTATCGAGCACGGAGAGATCGTGGAACAGGGCTTCGTCGAAGATCTCAAAGAAAAATACATCGTCATAAAGGGAGAGAGCAAGGATGCGGAAGCCGCCCGGAAGGTACTGTACAGCTTCTCTTCCAACAACTACGGTTTTGAAGGACTTTGTCTGGCAGAGCGCCTTGACGAGCTGGCAGGCCTTGACATCTCCACGGAATGTCCTTCCCTCTCCCAGATTGCCATCGCTGTTATGAAAAACAATACGGTCCTTCGCTAAGAGGCAGGAATGGAGTGTCTTATGAAAAACATGATGAAAACTTACAAAACCTTTTATCCATTCGTCGTCAGGCTTCTGATACCGGTCGCTATAATTCTTGCCGTGCTTCTGCAGCGTATGTTGGGAAATATCTACGGCGCAGTCAACCTTTGCTTTTTGGCGGCGACCTTCCTGATCCCGGATTTTCTGTTTGATTTTTATGTTTTTAACGGGATCACCTCGCGGCAGACGAATTACGGGATCTTGAAGCTATCGCCTTCCGGCCGGGTACTGCTGCGCAGGGGCGTCCTTCTGGATCAGCTCCGCCGGCTTGCTGGGATCGTCGTCCTGGGGGTGCTTGTGACGGCGCTTTCCTTTTCATATGTAGAACCGGAAGCCGTCACCATCTATCTTTGGTATGCCGCTATGAGCGTTGCCCTCATCTACACCGCAGAGACACTGTTTTTGAACGGGCTGCGATACCTGGGGTCGCTCATTCCCTATTCGCTGGCATCCTACGTCCTTACGCTGGCTCTGGAGCTGCTGCTCCTTTTCATCTGCCAGAACAATGACACGTATGGAGCACAGGACCTTTGCCTGCTCACCGTCCTGTTTGTCCTGCTGGGCGTCGCAGTCACATGGGGCACGGTAAAGCACGTTCTATACCGCTATGACCACAGTTTTTACAATTAACCATTCAACCATATTAGAAAAGAGGATTATTATGATACAAGATTTTAAATTAGCCTTTAAACTGATCCGATACGGTCTGTCCTACAAGCTGGAAGTCTCTATGGGACTGTTGTCTGGCGTTATCGGGATTGTCGTCGACTTTTTCTCCAAGGGTGAAACCTATGTGGGCGGATTCTATATCGTTCTCTCCGTTTTTATGATCTTTCAGCTTATCATCTCGCTGGACGTCTCCACGCTGGTCCAGTCATCCGGATACAAACGAAAGGTCCAGCTTGTTTTTCCCTATCTGGTCGTGGTACCGCTTATGCTGATTGCCTTTACGATCGTTGTCTTTCTGCATGTCAGCTTTATCTACACAGGCGTAAACGGTCAGAGCGCTGCCGACAACTTCATCATGCAGACGCAGTACCTCTTACAACTCAGCGCCCTTCTGTTTTTGACACAGTGCTATTTCGGGTTCTGCTACAAACATATTGTTCTTGCGACAATCCTTTTGGTCATCGCAGTGGTACCGTTCAGTTTTGTATCCAGCACCCTGTCCTTTATGACCGGCGTCTGCAACAGCCTGCCGCTGACCATCGTGATCTCCTATGTGTTGGTGCTTGGGGGCGCGGGCGTTTCCTATCTGATCTCTGCGCTTTTCTACCGCCAGAAGCTCTCCCAGATGGTCTTCCAGCAGTCGATCAAGCGTGCAATGCGGTAACATAATATATACCATAACATAGACAAAAGGGGACTGCCGCACATCTGTGCGGCAGCCCTTTCTCTCTTCTTATCTGAAATTTCTCTTTTTTTACTTCGTCAGCAGCATCATAATATCATTGCTTCTTGCCACAAACTTTGTCATAGCCTCCGGCTCAAGCGGTCCCTGCTGCAACAGCGCCAGATCGTAGAGCTGCTCGCAGATCATCTTCACGTTGTCGCCGTCCTGATGCTCAACGACATACTGTACCAGGGGATGGTTTGCATTCAGCACGAGCGTCTCGCCCTCTTTGCCGAACATACCCATATCCATGCCGCCCATACCCTGCATGGAGTACATCTTCATCATATCCTGCATCCTGCGGGATTCCTCGGACAGTGTGATCATGGAGGAGATCTTCTTATTCTTAAGTTTCTCGATCTTTACCTTGATCGAATCCTTCTTGAGTGCCTTCTGCATCAGCTTGGATATCGCCTCTGCCTGTTCCTCCATCTCTTTCTCTGCCTTCTTGGAGGTCTTGGACTTAAAGACGTCCGTCAGATCGGCGTCGATCCTCTGGAACTTGATCCCTTCGTTCTTTGCCTCAAGCTGCGATACAAACGGCTGGTCGATATTGTGGTTCAGGATGACTGCATCCATCTTTGCCGCCTTGAACATATTGATGTACTGGCTCTGCTGCTTCTCATCCGTCACATAGTAGATGACTTTCTCTTTCTTTTCTTCTTCGCTTCCTTCTTCGGCGTCCGCATCGGTCTTATCTTCCTCTACAACCTCTGCCTCAACCTTCTCTCCATTCTCGTCGGTCGCGTTCTCTGCCTCGTCCGGGTCTACCTTGTTGACTTCCAGACACTCCGGCAGCGTCATATATTCACCCTCCAGATTCTTGAAGAGGATATAGTCTGTCATCTTTTCGCAGAACTTGTCATCCTTCAGACAGCCGAACTTGATGAACGGGCTGATGTCGTCCCAGTATTTCTGATACTCCTCTTTCTCCGTCTTGCACATGCCGGAGAGCTTGTCTGCTACCTTCTTGGTGATATATTCGCTGATCTTCTTCACAAATCCGTCGTTCTGAAGCGCGCTACGCGATACGTTCAGCGGCAGATCCGGACAGTCGATCACACCCTTTAAGAGCAGCAGGAATTCCGGGATCACTTCCTTGATATTATCCGCGATAAATACCTGATTGTTGTAGAGCTTGATCGTTCCTTCAATGGACTCATACTCCATATTGATCTTCGGGAAATACAGGATTCCCTTCATATTGAAAGGATAATCCATGTTCAGATGGATCCAGAACAGCGGCTCCTTGTAATCCTGGAATACCTTGCGGTAAAACTCCAGATACTCCTCTCTGGTACACTCGTTCGGATGCTTTGTCCACAAAGGCTGTGTCTCGTTCAGAAGCTCCGGACGTTTCCTGATCTTCAGCTTCTGCTCGTCCTCTTCTTTTTCCTTCTTGATCTCCTCTACGACCTCATCGGTATCCAGCTTCTCGTCTGCTTTGATGATCTGCGTCTCGGTCGTGTCAGCCTTGGACAGATAGATCTCGGTCGGCATGAAGGAACAGTACTTCTTGATGACCTCTCTCGCCTTGTACTCATTGCAGAACTCCAGACAATCCTCGTTGATAAACAGCGTGATCTCGGTTCCGACCTCGGTGCGGCTGCCTTCCTCCATATCGAACTCGGTGCCGCCGTCACATTCCCAGTGTACCGGCTTTGCTCCCTCTTTGTAGGACAGGGTATCGATATGTACCTCGTCCGCTACCATAAAAGCAGAGTAAAAGCCCAGTCCGAAATGACCTATGATCTGATCCTCGTTGGTCTTATCCTTATATTTTTCAAAGAAATCGGTTGCCCCGGAAAAGGCGATCTGGTTGATGTACTCCTCGACCTCGTCCTCCGTCATTCCGATACCGTTATCGATAAACTTCAGCGTCTTTTTCTCCGGATTGACGATCACCTGGATCTTTGCCTTGTAGTCGTCCGGCAAGGTATACTCGCCCATCATATCCAGCTTCTTCAGCTTGGTGATCGCATCGCACCCATTCGAGATCAGCTCCCGGAAAAAGATGTCATGATCCGAGTACAACCACTTTTTGATGATCGGAAAAATATTGTCGCTGTTGATCGACAAACTGCCATGTTTTGCTGCCATACTATCACATTCCTTTCTTATATCTGCAAATCAGCAATTTTATTTTTATTCGTTTCAATCGAAGTTCAGACTCTCCAAACCTTCTAAAAATCAGTGTAATCCCTCTGAAAAAAGAAGTCAAGAAAAAATTAGCACTCATTCTCAATGAGTGCTAACAAACCTCTGTTTTCCTTGAAATAATGGACATTTCCAGAATTATTAAAATTTTATAAACCGGTTCTATTCTCCAAAATACTGATTGTATATCTCAAAGAAACTCTGCGTTGTCACATTTTCATCATGGATAAAGGCGACATTATTCCAGAGTTCCTCATTCAGGTTTCTGGTCAGCCCCGCCACAAAGGCGTCATACTCCTGACCGAAGGCTTCCTTCCGGCGCTGCTCCACGATCTTCACCTTGTTGGCATCCGTCTCCTCTTTGTCGAACGTGTTCAGGCATTTGATGATATGGTAGCCATACTGCGTCTCCACCACATCGCTGATCTCATCCTTTCCCAGGTCAAAAGCCGCCTTCTCAAAAGCCGGATCCATCTCGCCCTTGCCGAAGGAATAGGTCGCCTGACTGTCCTCGCTGTATCTGCGGATGAGCTCGTCAAAGTCCTCGCCCTCTCTCGCCATCGCAAGGATCTCGCTCGCCTCCAGATACGCCTTATGCTTTGCGCTGGTGCTGTACTCGATCTTCTGTCCGGTTCCGTCCATGGCGTAGGTTTTGATCAGAATATGCTGCACGGTGATCGTCCGCGCCTCATCGTCGCTGATCTCAGGATTGATGTCCTTGATCGTATGTTCATAGACCTTCTGTGCCAGCGCAAACTCCTGATAGAGCTCCTCGATCGTCTTCTGCGTCACATCCAGCTTCTCTTTTTCCACTGTACTGAGCGAATCAAAGTAGGTCTTTGCCGCCTCTTTTACCCTGGTCTGCTCTTCCTTGGTCAGATCCACCTCATACTGTCTCGCCATCAGGCTCATGGTCTTGATCTGCGCGATCTGCGCCAGCGCAATGTCCTTGACGTTGTCCTCCAGCGTCACGCCTTCCGCATTAGCGCTCCAGATTTCCGGACCGTACACGCTCTCGTAACGATCCTGGATGTTGGTGAGATACACCATGATCTCCGGCAGCTTGCAGGACACCGACTCGATCCGGAAGACCTCTCCCTTTTCAAAACCGGTCGTCAGCACGACCTTCGTACTCTGTCCGTCTGATCCGCCGCAAGCCGTCAGGCTGCCCAGCATCAGGGCTGCCGCAAGCAGGATCCCTGCCCTTTTTGTGTATGTTATGCCTCTCTCTCTTTTTCTGGCCTGTCGCATTCCGTATTCTCCCTGTCTTTCCTTCGCATCTCCTGTCACGGCGACGCGATCACCTTTCCGTTCTTATCATACCAGATTTCTCCGTTGGTGAGTACATAATCTTCTCCGCCCTTGATCGCCCGCACATAGTCCCGTCCCGAGGTCAGCCGTCTGCGAAACGCCACCCCTCCGCCAAAAAGATTGACCGTGTGCATATCCGATCCGGCGCTCATCGGAAGTCCGTGCTCTCTGGCGTATGCCACCGCGCGGTCGTCAAACGCCGGATCATTGTGCGACTGGCTGTGGGAATTGGAATGTGTCGCATTGATCCCCTCGACGCCGTCCACACACTCCGGAAAAAGCCGGATCTCCGGGATATACCACTCTTCCCGGTAAGGATGGGCGTGCATAATGAGTCCGCCTGCCTCCCGCACCATCTGGTTGTGCACCTCGAGAGGCGCTTCCCGCAGCTCCGGGTGTTCCTGCATCCAGTCCTTGTCGATGCCGTACGTCAGAAATTCCGTCGCATCAAAGCCCGCCTCATACCCGAAAAAAACGTCCAGTCCGAGCTTTTCTCCCTCTTCCCGGGCGTGTTCAAAGCCAAGGCAAAACCGTTCCACCCATTCCTTCCACGGCAGGGAACGGTCGACTGCGGTATTGCCTCCCCAGTTGTGGTCTGTCACAAAGATTCCCGCATAGCCGTACTCCTTGCAGGCTCTTGCCATCTCGGCTCCGGTATTTCTGGCACAGGCGCTCGCCTCCGAGGTGTGCAGATGCGTCTCATATAAGTAGGGATACTTCCTGCGAATCTCTTCTATCGTCATGGTATTTTCCTTCCATCTGAAAAGGGATTAAATTGTCCGCACGATGCAACGCAACCTAATCCCTCTTATTATCTCACATTATTTTACTTCTAACCTATTTGATGATCTGCAGCCATCCTTCGGGAGCCTCGATACGTCCCATCTGGATTCCGGTCAGTGTGTCATACAGCTTCTTGGTGATCGGTCCCATCTCGGTCATACCGCTCGGGAATGCGATCTCCTTGCCGTGATCTACGATCTTTCCTACCGGGGAGATAACCGCAGCAGTTCCGCACAGACCGCACTCTGCAAAATCTTTTACCTCCTCAAAAGGAATCTCTCTCTCCTCTACCTCAAGTCCAAGGTACTCTTTTGCAACAACCATCAGCGATCTTCTGGTAATCGACGGAAGGATACTGCCGGACTTCGGCGTTACCACCTTGTTATCCTTGGTCACGAACAGGAAGTTGGCTCCGCCTGTCTCCTCAACCTTGGTTCTTGTCGCTGCATCGAGATACATATTCTCGTCATAGCCTTCCTCATGCGCGGTCACGATCGCATGTAAGCTCATCGCATAGTTCAGACCAGCCTTGATGTGTCCTGTTCCATGCGGTGCCGCACGGTCAAAATCACTTACCTTGATAGTAAGAGGCTTTACGCCGCCCTTAAAGTACGGGCCTACAGGCGTACAGAAGATACGGAACTGATACTCCTCTGCCGGCTTTACGCCGATTACGGAAGAGCTTCCGAACATATACGGACGGATATATAAGGTTGCACCAGAGCCGTACGGCGGAACATATGCCTCATTGGCTGCTACCACATCCTTGACAGCCTGTACGAAACGATCCTGCGGGAACACCGGCATCTCCAGTCTCTTACAGGAATCCTCCATACGCTGTGCGTTCAGATCCGGACGGAAAGTAACAATATGACCGTCCTCGGTTGTGTACGCTTTCATACCTTCGAAGCATGTCTGTGCATACTGGAATACACCGGCACATTCATTGATGGTAATGTTGGCATCCGAAATCAGCGCGCCCTCATCCCATGCTCCATTTTTGTAGTTCGCCACAAATCTCTTGTCTGTCTCATGGTAACCGAATCCAAGATTTGCCCAGTCGATATTCTTCTTTTCCATCTTTCTCTACAACTCCTTTTCCTGTCAGTTTCAGCAGGCTGGAGAAAACTCTCGCCGCGTCTGCGTCTTCCCGCGCGTCTTTCTGCCTTCCAGCTTACGTTATTATCATCTTATACCTTTGTCCGCAAAAGTCAAGACGGGATTTCCTTCCCGCCTCGCCTTTTGTTGTATCCGAGAACACCCTATGGCTGCCTGTTACGCCTTGTTACATTGCCGTGTGCAGGATCTCAAGCGCCACATCGTAGGCATAATCTTTGATCGCTTTTTCGCACATCCGGAGCATCTTCCGATCCTCCTCCGGTCTTTCACACCGCTTGAGTTCTGCCAGCTTGGTCTCCGCGCTGTCCCCGTCGAAGTCGTCCAGGCGCTCTGCGAGCTGCATCAGCCCCTTCTTCCAGTCGTCCTCTGAAATAGTGATCTTTTCGACGTTCTCGGGCACGGTCTCCTTCTTTTTCTCGCGATCCTCTTCCTCCAGATATGCCTGCAGGGAACTTCGCATCGCAGTCATCATGGAAAACAGGATCGGTGCGCGGACAGAAACGTCCTCCAGCCGCTCCGCCTTGCTCAGCTTCTCCAGTTCGAAGGCTTCGTCCGCCAGATCGTCGGCGCCCAGATTTCGCGCATTGCCCTTGAGGGAATGTACAATGATGCGGAAGCCCGGCATATCGCCCTTTTTCAGAAATTCCTTGAGTTCCTCTTCCTTCTCCTGTAGGATGGTGTTGAAATCGCGCAGGACCTTCTCATACAACGCCGTGTTGCCGCCCATATATTTCAGTCCGTGGCGGATGTTAAATCCGATCTTGTACAGTCTGCTTTCCTTCAGTCCCAGACCGATCTCATCCTCCACGCTGCCGTCTTCTTCCTCTTCACCGAACGACGCGCGCAGATATACGACATTGTCCGGCAGGTATTCGATCAGCATATTTTCAAATTTTTCCGCCTCGATCGGCTTCGTGAGATAATCCTGAAAGCCCTCTTTCAGATAGAACTCCCGCGCCCCTGCTACCGCGTTCGCCGTCAGTGCGATGATCGGCACATCCGCCGAAGGGTTGCCCTCCAGCGCCCGGATCGCGTGAAGCGTCTGCACGCCGTCCATCACAGGCATCATGTGATCGAGACAGATCAGGTGATAGGTCTTTCTCTTGAGCATCTCCAGACACTCCTCACCGCTCGCCGCCACATCCACCTGCAGCCTGGTTCCCTTGAGAAGTCCCTGCGCCACAGCCAGATTCATCGCATTGTCGTCCACGATCAGGATCCTGCCGAGCGGAGCGATAAACTTTTCATGGTAATCTTCGTGGCTGTGCAGGCTCTCCCGGTACTGCTTCTCAAAATTGCCCAGCGGCGTCCGGTCTATGATCTTCTGACGGATCGCAAAGGAGAATGTCGAGCCTTTTCCAAAGGTGCTCTTAACCTCCAGCTTTCCTCCCATCAGCACGATCAGCCGGTTCGTGATCGCCAGTCCCAGTCCGGTCCGCTCCGACTTGCTCCGGGTGATCGAATCCATCCGCTGGAACGCGCCGAACAGCTTGGGCATATCCTGCTCCTTGATCCCGATCCCGGTATCCTGCACCGCGACCTTCAACAGGATCTCTTCCCCGCCTGCTTCCTCCCAGCCCACGCGCAGCGTGATCTTTCCTTTCTCCGTAAACTTGACGGCGTTGCTGAGCAGGTTGCTCACGATCTGACGGATGCGGATCTCATCTCCGTGCAGCTTGTAGGGAATATCCTCCGCCACATCCAGCTCCAGATCCAGCTTCTTGCGCCGCAGTCCGAGGGAAACGCCGTTGATCAGATCGTTGAGAAGCGAGCTGATATCGTAGATCCCGTCTGCAAGCTCCAGCTTTCCTGCCTCCAGCTTTGAAAAATCCAGGATATCGCTCACCATCGCCATCAGGATGTTTCCCGCCTGCTTGATGTCCATGGCGTACCCCTTGATCGTCTCATCCTGGCTCTCCCGGATGATCAGTTCGTTTAATCCCAGCATGGTATTGATTGGCGTGCGCAGCTCGTGGGACATGTTGGCAAGAAAGATATCTCTCGCCTCTTCCGCCTTCTTCGCTGCCAGAACCGCTTCCTTCAATTCATCCCTTACTAAATCCGGTTTCCTGTCCTCTGCCATTGCTGTATTCCTCTCTTACTCTTTTTATACTCACCCTGTCGTCAGGCCTCTCAGCCCTTCTTCCTCTCATACTTCACAAACTCGTATGCGAGATCAAAATAGGTCTGCTCGTCGCTGTCCGCCGTGATCTCCCACGCTTCCATCTCATCCAGATTCGGAAAATAGGCGTCCGCCTCATATGCGTGGTCGATCTTCGTCACATGCGCCACATCACAGTCCGGAAGCATCATCCGGTAAACGCTCTCCCCACCGATGATATAGATATCCTCGCTCTTATATTTTTTCAGCTCTTCCATCAGCTCTTCCTTGCTGTGGACAACGATAGCGCCCTTCACATGATAATTCGGGTTGGTTGACATAATTATGTTCGTCCGATTGTTCAGCGGCTGCCCCTGCGGAAAAGTTTCCAATGTCTTCCGTCCCAACACAACCACTTTTCCGATCGTTTCCTGACGGAAAAATTTATGATCCGCCGGGATTGATACCAAAAGACTGTTTTTGCACCCGATCGCCCAATTTCTGTCAACGGCTACGATTAAATTCATTCTCTGTTCCTCATTTTCCCGTATGCCTTCGCACACGATATTCTGCTGTCGTCGCTTCCTGCTCTCAGATAGCGATCGGTATATTTTCCACCTGTGGTCCGGTCACATAGTTCTCCACCTTCACATCGTTCCTTGTGAACTGATAGAAATCCTTGATCTCCGGATTCAGCCAGAACGTCGGCGCGTCGTACGCCGGTCTCTCGATCAGCTCCCGAATGATCGGCACATGCCTGTCATAGATGTGCGCATCCGCGATCACATGCACCAGCTCACCGACCTCCATATCGCACACCTGCGCGAGCATATGCACCAGCACAGCGTACTGCACCACATTCCAGTTGTTTGCCGCCAGCACATCCTGCGAACGCTGGTTCAAAATAGCGTTCAGCGTCAGCTTTTCATGCCCCTTCTTCTGCGTCACATTGAAAGTCATGCTGTAGGCACAGGGATACAGATTCATCTCGTGCAGATCCTGATGCACGTAAATATTCGTCATGATCCGCCTGCTGAACGGATTGTTCTTCAGATCGTAGATCACACGGTCTACCTGATCCATCATCCCCTCTTTGTACTGATGCTTCACCGAGAGCTGGTAGCCGTACGCCTTGCCGATCGAACCGTCCTCGTCCGCCCACTCATCCCAGATGTGGCTGTGCAGATCGTGGATATTATTTGATTTCTGCTGCCAGATCCAGAGGATCTCGTCCGTAGCGCTCTTGAGCGCCGTGCGTCTGAGCGTCAGGATCGGAAATTCCTTCGACAGATCATACCGGTTGACCACGCCAAACTTTTTGATCGTGTAGGCGCTGGTTCCGTCCGCCCAGTGCGGTCTTACCTTCTCCCCTTCCGTGCTGGTCCCGTTCTCCAGAATATCCCGGCACATATTGATAAAAATCTGATCTGTTGCACTCATGTAATTCTTTACCCTTCTGTTCTTTTCTTCTCCGCTTCACACGCGCCACGCGCCTGCAAATCTTATTGCCGCGGGTACGCCCCTGTTAATTTTTGACGTCCCACTTATCGCAGAGCGAATTGATCTGATCTGCAAACTTCGCCAGATCCTTGTTTGTTCCGCCCTCGTTCTTATGGATGACCGCAATAAGACGCTGTCCACAGGCAAGCAGTCTCGCAAATACATCCGATACACCTTTTGCTTTCTTCTTGAGGACAACCGGCTCTGCCTCATAGATAAACTCTTCACGGATGAGATCGTACCTCGTTCCGCTGTAAGGCGCATACGCGTCGATCCCGTGCTCAATCTTCAGACACTCCGTAAAGAGCTTGCAGACCGTATCCTCGCCGTGAACCACAAACAGCTTCTTCGGCTTCTCCTTAAAAGCCTCCGCCCAGCGGATCAGACCATTTTTATCTGCATGGCCGCTCATGCCCGCAAGCTGCTTGATCTGCGCACGGATCTGGATCGGTTCGCCGAAAAGTTTCACCTCCTCTGCGCCTTCCACGATCGCCCGTCCGAGCGTTCCGACCGCCTGATAGCCCACGAACAGGATCGTGCACTCCGGGCGCCACAGATTGTGCTTGAGGTGATGCCGGATACGGCCCGCCTCGCACATACCGGAAGCAGAAATGATGACCTTCGGCGTATTCTCGAAGTTGATCGCCTTGGATTCGTCGCTTGTGATCGCAAGCTGAAGTCCCGGGAACGTGATCGGATTGATTCCGTTCCAGATCAGATTCATCGCCTCGTCATCGAAACACTCCATCTCATTTTGCTGGAAGATCCCTGTTGCCTCCACGGCAAGCGGACTGTCCACATAGACCGGGAAGTTCTCATGCCCCTTGATCAGTCCCTCTGCCTTGATCTGCCGGAGAAAATAGAGCATTTCCTGGGTACGTCCCACCGCAAAAGACGGGATGACAACGTTGCCGCCCTTGTCGAACGTCTCCTGCAAAATACCTGCCAGCTCCCCGACATAGTCCGGCTTGTGATCCCCGTGCAGTCTGTCCCCGTAGGTCGACTCCATCACGACGAAGTCTGCCTCCTCCGTGTACTTGGGGTCCTTGATAAGCGGCTGGTCTGTATTGCCGATATCGCCGGAAAAGACCAGTTTTCTCGTAACCCCGTTCTCGGTCGCCCAGACCTCAATGCTGGAGGAACCGAGCAGATGTCCCACATCGGTAAACCGGATCTGCACTCCCTCGCAGATCTCGACCATCTTGTCGTAATCGCACGGCACCAGCCTGCGGATCGTTCCGTCCGCATCCTCCATCGTGTATACCGGCTCCACGACTGCATTATCCGCGCTTCGCTTTGCCTTACGGTTCTTCCATTCCGCCTCCTGCATCTGGATATGCGCGCAGTCACGGAGCATAATGCTGCACAGATCCACCGTCGCCTTCGTCGCAAAGATCTGTCCCCGGAAGCCTCTCGCATACAGATAGGGCAGCATTCCCGAGTGATCTACATGAGCATGGGTCAGGAAAACATAATCGACAAGCGCCGCATCCACCGGCAGCTCGCAGTTTTCAAACGCCTGGATCCCCTGCTCCATTCCGTAATCTACCAATATATTCTTTTCCCCCACACGAAGGTAATGGCAGCTGCCCGTCACCTCGTGATCCGCTCCAATAAACATTAACTCCATAGGCATACCTCCTGTTCTTTCATCATACCATTTTTTGGTGTATGCGTACAGTAAAAATGTTCGCATCCGGGTATTATTTTTCATATTATATAGTAAAAATTACCAAAGGTTTTCCAAAATGATGCCGATTATCTTACCTGTACTGCTGTTCCTCATCGCAGTTTCCGTGGACTCCGTATCCGCCGGTCTGACCTATGGCACCGGAAATGTACGGATCAAACCCTTGTCATACACCTTTCTGGTCTGTATCCCTGCACTGTTCGTAACCCTGTCCAACCAGCTGGGAGAACTTCTGTGTCTGTGGCTGCCTGCCCGGACGATCCACCTGCTCTCCTTCGCGGTTCTCTTTCTGCTCGGCTGCGAAAAGCTGCTCGAAAGCCTGATCCGCCATCTGGCTGCAAAACACCCCAGTCTCGCCAAAAACTGGGGGTGCAAAATCAAACAGCTCAATATCATCTTTACGATCTATCTCTCCCCGGAGGACGCCAACCGCAAGGATCGTCAGGTCCTGAGCGGCGGCGAAGCGTTCCTGCTCAGCCTCGCCCTCTCCCTGGACAGTATCTTTGTCGGGATGGCTTTCCGCGTTGTCGCTCTCCCCTGGGTATTTCTGTTTCTCTCCGCCTCTCTTATGAACTACCTCTTCTTTCTGACCGGCTATGGCGCCGGACGCTCGCTCGCCGCCAGATCACGCCTCGATCTCTCCTGGCTGAGCGGACTTTTCCTTCTCCTTCTGGCTGTCCTCACCCTGCTCTGACCGCGTGCCAGAATATCTTCTCCTTCCGCCTCCGACTGCCACAAGCAGCTCATGGACGATCAGCGGCGTCAGGGACAGCGCAAGAAGCTGCGCCCATTCCTGCATACTCAGCCGCACCGTTCCAAACAGCCGGATAAGCGGTGAAAACTCCGTAACGACCGCCTGCAGGGCAAGCCCGATAGCAACCGCCGCGATCATATACGGGTTGTTCTTATGGTTCATCCGAAAGACTGACCGGTTGACGTCCCGCATGCCGATCGCATGAAAAAGCTGGCTCATTCCAAGAACCGTAAACGCGTGCGTCTGCGCCTTGGCAAGCACCGTTGAAATATTCAGCCCCTCGATTACATTATGTAAACTAACAGGCAGACCCTCCGCAACGATCCGGTCATACGGCACTTTCAGAAATGCCGCCAGACTGATCCCTCCGATCACCAGACCATAACAGATCACACAGGAAAGACCGCCTCTGGCAAACAGCGAGTCCTCCTTTCTTCGCGGAGCATCCCGCATCAGCGCCTCCGCGTCGTTGTCATCCACGCCGAGTGCCAGTGCCGGCAGGGAATCCGTGATCAGATTGATCCACAGGATAAAGCTGGCCTTCAACGGCGAAGGCAGCCCGGCTATGATCGTCAGCAGCATGGTGATGATCTCTCCCAGATTGGAAGAGAGGAGAAAAAGCACCGACTTGCGGATATTTTCATAAATCCCGCGCCCCTCCCGGATCGCCGTGTGGATCGTCGCGAAATTGTCATCCATCAGGACGAAATCTGCCGCGCCACGTGCGACGTCCGTACCGTTCTTTCCCATGGCGATACCGATATCTGCCGCCTGCAGCGAAGGCGCGTCGTTGACGCCGTCCCCGGTCATCGCCACCGTCTTTCCGAGCTTCTGAAAAGCCTCCACGATCCTGACCTTGTGCTCCGGCGTCACTCTGGCAAATACCCGGAGCTGCGGCAGCTTCTGCATCAACGTGTGTTCCTTAAGATGATCCAGTTCTTTTCCCGTAATGCACTCGTCGGGACTGTCAGTGATGCCAAGCTCTCTGGCAATTGAAAACGCCGTATCCGGGTGGTCGCCGGTTATCATCACCGTGGTAACTCCCGCCTGCTTAAAATCCGCAACGGCGCGGATTGCCTCCGGTCTGACCGGATCCTGCATACTGACCAGTCCGAGGAAGATCATCCCGCTCTCATCCAGACCGCCGTCCTCCCGGATCGCCAGACCCAGCACGCGTTTTCCCTCCTGCATAAACTGATGCTGCGCTCTCGCAGCCGCCTCTCTCTCCCGCTCGCCAAAGGGCAGGATCTTCCCTCTGTGCAGATACCGGTCGCAGGCAGCCATCACCCGCTCGGCGGCACCCTTCGTATAGGCGCACAGCTTTCCCTGCGGGGTGCGGTTTGCCGTCGTCATCATCTTGCGTTCCGAGTCAAAACCCTTTTCCGCCACACGCGGGAAACGGCGGCACATACTTTCCGAATCGACGCCGCACGCCTCTGCCAGGTCGACCAGCGCCTTCTCCGTCGGATCGCCCATCTCGCCCTCTGCCAGCAGCACCGAATCGTTGCACAAAACGCAGCCCTGCCAGAAAAGCTCCCGCTCCGCTCCGCCGTCCGGTCGTCTCTGCTCGCTCTCCAGTTCCGGGATGCTTGCCGCCGCCAGCTCCCTGTCGTAACTGTCACCAGCGCCGAACTCTTCTTCCTGCTCCGGCATCCTCTCTGTCGGCATCCACTTCATCTGTTCCCGGTCATACCGCCTTCCGTCCAGATAGCACTCCGTCACCGTCATCCGGTTCTGGGTCAGCGTACCCGTCTTATCCGAGCAGACCACCTCCACAGCCCCCAGCGTCTCCACCGAAGCCAGCCGGCGCACGATCGTCTTGACACGCACCATCCTCGACACGCTCAGGGCAAGCACGATCGTCACGATCGCAGGAAGTCCCTCCGGTACTGCCGCCACAGCCAGCGAAACGGAGGTGAGCAGCATCTCTCCCACATTTCTCTTCTGAAACACTGCAACCAGAAAAAGCAGGACACAGATCCCCACTGCCAGAAAGCTGAGAACCGTGCCCAAGTCCCCCAGTTTTTCCTGAAGCGGGGTCATCTTCTCCTTGCTATGCAGCATACCGGCAATATGACCGATCCTCGTATCCATTCCCGTTGCCACCACGATACCGGCTCCTCTTCCCTTGGTGACATAAGTGGACATATATACCATGTTTGGCGTGGTGTTGTCCGGGTTCCCTTCCTCAAGATACGCCGCATCCTTTTCCACCGGAACGGATTCCCCCGTCAGCGTGGACTCCTCCGCGTACAGCCCTGTTGCCTCCGTCAGACGCAGATCTGCCGGAACCATATTACCGGATTCCAGCAAAACCAGATCTCCGATCACCAGCTCCGAAGCGTCGACTCTCATTCTCTCCCCGCTCCGCACGACCGTAGCCTGCGGGCTGGATATCTTTTTCAGGGCTTCCACTGCGCGCCCTGCTTTTCCCTCCTGAATGATCCCAACCGTGGCGTTGAGTGCAACGACCACCACGATGATCACCGCGTCACCAAATTCACCAAGCATCATCGAGATCGCCATAGCGACCACCAGGATCAGGATCAGCGGATCGTTGAGCTGCTCCAGAATCATCTGCCACAGTGTTTTCTGCTCCTGATCGTTAAGCCGGTTCGGTCCGTACCGCTTCTGCCGGTCATACGCCTCGCTTCTCTCAAGCCCCTTTTCAGCACTGGTTCCCAGCGTCTTTAGAAGCTCCGCCACCTTCTTATTCTCATACATGCTCTTTCCTCCATCTCGATGTGTATTCCGGTGCAGCTTGTCACATCTCAATTAAGTGTATGAGGCATGTACTTCCTTTATGCGCTAAAAACTTCTCAGCTTATCGTCCCCGTCCGACGTGTTCTCGATCGCCCGGATCACCACATAATAGCCGGTTCCCGGCTTGACCTCCACGTAGACGCGGTCGTTCACCTTATGTCCCAGAAGCGCCTTGCCAAGAGGCGATTCCGTGCTGATCAGTCCCTCCAGTGAATTGCCCCTCACCGTGGTGACCAGCTTGTATTTTTCCGTCAGTCCGTCCTCCTCAAAAAAGACCTCGACCGTGTTGTTCATTCCGACCTCATCCTCTGCGGACTCATCCGAAACGACCACCGCCGTCTTGATCATCCTCTCCAGGTAGCGGATCCGGCTCTCATTCTGGTTCTTGAATTTCTTCGCCGCATAATATTCAAAATTCTCACTCAGATCTCCCTGCGCACGCGCCTCCTTCACGTCCTCCAGCGCATTCTTGCGCACCACCAGCTTGCGGTATTCGATCTCCTCCTCCATCTTCTTGATATCCTGCTTTGTCAGTTCGTTGTGCATGATTCTCCCCCTTTCAAGTTATCTGCATTTATTATGTTCTTATCCTTATACCCGATTGTTCTATCAGATCGCTCTCTGGCATAGTGTCTCGCGGCGTTCTTTCTGTGATGAACCTGTGCACTTTTGTACAGCCTCACAAAACGTTTTGTCTGACAAGAAATAAATCAGATTTATTCTTCAACATAAGAAGAATCCTGTTTTCACAGGATTCTTGCTCTTGTACTTTTTCGCTTTCTTGCCCGGCGCCGCAAGCCCCTTGCCCGCGCTGTATTACATGCCGCCTACCATATACTCAAGAAGGCGGTTCACATCCTCGGGATCATGCGCTACAAGTTCCATCTCCGGGATCGCATTGTCGGCAAACAGCTTCGTCAGCGCCACATACTTGGTGAGCTGTGACTTGAGATTCAGTCGGTCGCCCTCCTTCGTAACCAGCTCCACTGTGCCCTTGCACTCATTGATCACCTCAAAAAACTTTTCCGGATCCGTAATGTTCATCAATTTCATGGTCTGCACCTCTCTTTGAAATATGATCTTTCTTTGGTTCTGTTATGGTGATATTATACACGAATCCGTTCCGTGATACAATCAGATTTTTCTGTGCAGATTCTCTTCCGCCGATTTGGACCGCCTGCTATTCTATCGCCTCTTCATAGACAACTTGCGCCTCCGGATAGGATTCCTGCACCTTGTCGCGGAACGAGTTTATCAGATCCTCTTTTCCATATGCCGCCACGATACAGTTGTCCAGCGAAAGGATTACCAGCTTGTCCGGTATCACATCCAGCCAGTGCTTCTCCTGAATGTGATCACGCAGGGCTGTCGCCAGATCCGCACTGTCCACCGCCCCTGCCGTCGCATACGCGCCGCAGGTGAATGTGTTGGGAAGCAGCATGTGCATAAGCGACGCCGCACTCTGTATGAGCGGCAGGGCATCCTCCGGCACACTAAGCTCTGCGTCCGCTGCGGCGGCATCTGACAGATCATAGTTCCCCGGCGCGTCCGTCACCATATTGCCGCGGTCACCGCCTGCTGCCTCAAAACGTTCTTCTTCCGTGTAGCTATTCCACACCTGCGTCAATACCTCCAGCGGATCATCCGCAGTAAAGTCGTCCTCTTCTGTCTGCGCAGTTTCTTCCTGTGTGGGTTCTTCCTGTTCCTGCTCTGCATCCCCCTGCGCATTGTCTGTTCCTTCTGTCTGACCTTGTTCCTGTACCTGTCCCTCATCCGCTGTACGGTTTCCACAGCCGGTAAGATTCACTGCAAGCAGTGCACACATCAGAATCATTGCCATCGCTTTTCTTTTCATAAACTCCTCCTTGTCTGCCTGTATTCTAATCACTATTTTCCAACAATAGTCTTGCCCTGTTTTGATGAATATCAGTCATTATTTTTTATTTTTCTCCAATTATAGCCGATTCATCTTTGCTGGGCAAGGTACTATGTGAAAAAAAGGAGGTATGAAAAGAAAAACCTTCGCTCACCTGCTGCATACGCTTTATCTGCTTTTTATGATCTCCACCACCATAAAAAGCCCTTGCTCTTAATTTTAAATTTAACTGTCCTTATTCCTCCGCAGTCGTTTTTTCCCTTGATCGTCACGGACGCCGTGCCCTTATTTCTGTTATTACTGTAGCTGACAATCTCATAATTATCGGTCGAAAGCGGCTTTCCGTTCATTGTGATCTGCATTACGTTATCGACTTTGACCGCTTTTCCGGTATAGACCTGTGCCGGTATTTTTACTACTGCTTTATTGATATCCGAGCTGGTTATCCGATAGGTTCCCGACACTGTTCCCTGGTATCCTCCACCTTTTTTAGCCGATGCTGTTACACGGATGATCGTTCCCGCCGGCAAAATATCTTTTGCCTGAACCTCTTCCCCGGCTCTTCGGATGACATCCTCTTTCAGCACCGTATCATTTTCATAGGTATACGCCAGTTTTGATTCATAGTCCTTCCCCGCATTAAGAGTTTTCCCGGTCTGATCCTTTATGACGACCTTGGTCTTAAAAATTCCCGCTTTATTCTTCCACACAATGTCCTTCGCCGTCAGCGTCATATTGCCGAGATCTTCTGCTGCGATCTGATACGTTCTCTCAATACTTCCCTTAAAATTTCCCTTTCCTCTGATCACTACCGTTGGCAGCTTTTTCTGATCTGATCCATCATTTACTTTTGCAATATTTTTATAGGATAAAGAATAATCTCTTCCCTCTTTCAGGGTGTTGCCGCCAAACAATACCGTAGGCTTAGCCATACATCCCGCCTTCGCATAGGTATACGTTCCATTCAGTACAACATCCACCCCAGGATCATCCTGTCCTGTTCCCCGCATATCAAACGCTGTGATCCGATACGTTTTTTTCTGCGAACCACTGTAGCCGTTAATTCCCTTAAACAGCATGGTCGCCGTGCCTGCGTTCACATTATTCTGATAAGAAACCGTATAATCCGTCCCTTCTTTTAATGTCACTGTCTTGGTCTGGTTTCCCTTCCCTTTGATCGTCACGTTCACCATATACTGATCCGGCCGGATCTCATTGCCGGTGTAGGTACTTCCCACAAAATTCCAACCATCAGCCGTTGTCATGGTTATCTGCGCGCTGCTAATGGAAGCGTTTGCAACGATTTTGAATATCACCTTTTTGGTGCCTGCATAATTTCCAATTCCGGCTACTGTCGCCGTTGCCGTGCCAACCTCTTTATTGTTCTCGAAGCTGACGGTATAGTCTTCCCCCTGCTTCAAAACCTTCTTTTCATCTTTTACAACCAGACTGGGTTCGATCGGTTCTCCGGTATAGAGTTGCTTTCCAATACTGCCAACCGTCAGCTTCGAAGCCATTTTGGCTCCGGTAACCGTAACGGTAGCTTCCCGGCTTCCTGTATAGTTTCCTATTCCGCTAATCCTGACGGAATAAGTCCCATTTTCCTTGTATGCGCCATCCCCCACATCTGGAAACGTAACCGTAAAGTCCTTCTTATTGACAAGTTTCTTTCCACTATATGTCAGCGTCGGTATCGGTTTTTGCACCTTTCCGTTCGCCCTCAATATCAGATTGTCGGCGCTGACATCTGCATCGGCGATATTTTTCTGCATGATCGGGAAAGTGACCGAATCCCTTCCCGCATAATTTCCCTTTCCCGTCACCGTAATCGTCGGCGCTGTTTTCTCCTTAGAAGCATCATTTGCCTTGATATTGTTTTTGTAGGAGATGTTATAATCTCTTTTTTCTACCAGAAGCCGGTTGTTATCATACACTCTCACCGCCGGCTTTATCGCTTTGCCTGTATAGGTCTGTAGAGATACCCCGGCGATCCACAGTCCCTTCGGGACAGGCTGCCCCGCCGGAATATCCTCTTCGGGTATTTCCCCATAAACATCATGGCTGTACTTTATGGACTTTTCATTTCCGAATCCATCACAGGCATAAATCGTGGTCGTATATTTTCCGTTCTCGTAGTCGTAGTCTTCAAACGGAACTTTGAAGAAATACCGGTTTCCTTCCCTGGTTCCCTGCGTGTTTGCATTATTCTGCCAGCCGCTTGCCGCATCCGCATCTGTGAGTCGTGTCAGGAAACATACCTTCGACACCCCAGAATAGTCGTCCGTCACCTTGCAGGAAATCGTATAACCTTCCTCGTTCTCGTCTGTTATTTGAATGTCAGAGATTTGAGGGGCGTTCTGGTCGATAAATACTTTATCTCTTACAATGTCAGACGCATTGCCCGCTGCATCATAAGCTCTTATATCCGTATGAAAATCAATACTCTCACTTGTAAAATCCGCGGTTCTCACATAGCATGTTGCCGTATTTCCATTTATTGTTCCTTCTGTTTCATGAATATCTGCTTCTGAATAATACGGTAACCACGAAGCAAATTTAACCCTTGTAACTCCTACATTGTCTGACACAGTACAAGATACAGAATATCCTTCTCGGGAAACATTGTAAATTTTTATGTTAGACACAACTGGTTTATCCTGATCTATAAAAACTTCCTCTCTTGCGTAATCTGACACATTTCCAGCTGCATCGTAAGCCCTTACATCAGTGGTAAATTTTACACTTTTATTCGTGAAATCGGATGCTCGTACATAACACGTTGCTGTATTTCCATTCAGTGTTCCATTCAGCCATTTAATATCAGCCTCGCTATAGCTTGGCAACCATGTAGGGAACTTTACTTGCGCAACCCCGACATTATCAGATACCGTGCATGACACAGAATACCCCTTGTTCGAAACATTGTAGATTTTCATGTTGGACACAATAGGTTTCGTAGTATCTGGTGTTGGTCCAACTGTCTTAAAACTTCTCACAGAATCTGCATATTCTGTCCCGTTTATCTTAACATAAAACTGATAGTAATAATTTGTGCCTCTTGTTAAGGTAACTCCTAATTCGTTATTGCACTCAAACCATGTTTCAAAATAACCATTAGAATTTAACTGACTATAACCCGCATTGGAAAGTCCTTCTTCGTGAATTTTCACATTCCAGTTTCCTGCAGAAGTACCTATCCTCAGGCCAATCGCAATATTTGAGCGCGCACTGGTATGCACCACAGAATATAATGTTGCATTTGTTTCTGAAACGCTACCTCTGGATCCACCCGTACTATAAGTTTCGTAGGAAACGTCAGGGGTGCTGCTTCCAGATGCGAAATTTGGTCTCCATACGCCCCAATAGTATTGCCCTGACGATAAATAGTTTGAATTATTATATTTCCATGTTTCATGCGTTACACATTGTGCCGGTGGATTTCCATAGTTTTGATGATAAGTACTATAATCATTTTCATATATAGCGACATGACCATATCCACCAAGATAAATTAAGATATCCCCTTTCTGAGGCGTTGCATTTGGAATCCTGGTAATGTCAGATGGTACGCTGTTTGTTGTAGCATATTCACTCGCATTAGCCTAACATTTAAACATATCAGAAATGACAATGTTTTATATAAGTTTCAAAATTTTTCATTTTCAGCAAAATTCTTCGTTTGTATCGATTTAATTCTCAAAACACATAATAAGTGATAGAATTAACTTATCTACTCAAAATAATAGTTTTGGCTCATTTAAAATTTCTCTTACTATTTTTCTTGAAGAAAAATAGTCTTATAGGCATGACATGATAAAAGAGTGTGTAGTAAAACGATTCAAATCCATATGTTCTGAACGGAAGATTTCCTATAATCATCTCGCTAGCCTTACCGGTGTAACGCCATCTACGGTTTATTCGATACTTGATCCTTCCCGAAAAGAAGTCTATTAACTTAATAAAAATATTGTGTGACGGACTTGATATGTCCCTGAAGGACTTCTTTGATTCGGAAGAATTTTTTGACATAGAGCAGGAGATTCTCTGACTTCCAAAAACAAGAAGAAAGCCTCTCTGACAGCAACAATCTGCTGCCAGAGAGGCTTTTTCTTGTTATCATTCTCTAACGACTCATCCTGCGCTTTATCCTAACTCAAGCACCTGCTTTTCCGTAAGACCGGTACATTTGACAATCGTGGATACCGCTATTCCTTCTTTCTTCATTTTTATCGCTGTCAATTCAATGCCTCGCTCTTTTCCTTGTTTAAGTCCTCGTTCGATCCCGCTTCGTTCCCCAGCCCGGTATTCTGTGAGCAGTCTTCTTTCATAGTCTTCCCGTGCTTCACATTGCTGACGTATCTTTTCTTCTTCGCTTAATTCTCTGATATGTGCCACCATGCTTTTCAGGACCTCCTCCTCTGCGGCAAGTGTTTCCAACTCCGCCATCGTCTTTGCTCTGAATATCTTTGCCCATTTTACCAGCTTTTCTTCGCCTTCACGTGCATTTTCTATCTTTGACAGGTCAAGGACTCTCATGCTGATTTTGTCTGTGTATATCTTCCCCGTATTTCTGCTCATCAGCAGATACTCCGCATAGAACTCGGGGTTATTTTCAAATAAAGTAAAATCTAAAATACCGATATGGTACGTCGGCTTCAACAGGGAATAATCGTCGCCCGACCGGATGCAGTCAAACGCCCTTGACCAGTATAATAACGATCTTTCCGGCCAGCTTGCTTCCTTCCGTATCTGCAATTCAATATTGATGATCTGGGTATCATTCAATACCAGTTTGACATCGAGGATACATTCCTTGGCATCCATACTTTTCCCAAGTTCAATGGGGTTTACGATCTCACAGGAAGTGATCGTGCTTTCGTCAATCCCCATAAGCACGGCTACCAGATTTCTGAGCACCTCCCGCGATTCCTGCAACACCGCCTTAAACATGTAATCATTTCTCATTCCATAAAATTTCTGTTCTGTCATCTGATGACCTCCTTTGTTGATCGCAGGAGATTTCATCTTATATCTGGCATATCATCCGAAATTCCTGCTTTGACTTGTGGTTTCAAAAGCATGAATTTCTTTGAATGTTAGAATTTGAATGACATCGCAAGGAACTTGCGAAGAAGATAACATACGTCGCCGGACGCAAAAGAAAAATGCTTTGATTTGATTATACCACACTCATCAAAGCATTTTCACTATATTTTCAACATTATTGTGCGAATACAAGACAAAAGCTCATCCCGTCTTCCTTTGTCTGCACAAAAATATCTCCGCCCATCTTCAGCATGATCTGCCGGCAGATGTAGAGTCCGAGCCCATTTCCGTCTTTTCCTTTCGCATTGCTGCCCCGGAAAAAGCTGTCGAACAGATGCGGGATCTCCTGTCTGTTCACCGCCTCACCGGTATTAAAAACCTCAATGACCTGACAATAATCTTCCTCGTAAAAAGAAATCCGGATCCGTCTTCCGTCGCCGTACTTCAGGGCATTTTCAAGCAGATTTTCCATCACCTCGACCGCCCGGTCCAGATCTCCCTTCAACAGATGGTTTTCATATTTTGCAACCTGAAGATCCACCATGCTTTGGCTGCATATCGGTTGGTATATCTCTCTTATTTGGTTTACATAATCTTTCAGATAAAACTCGCTGTTCTCTACCTCGATGGAAAGGATCTGATCGCCGGACGCCTCCATGATCTTCCTGACAAACTGCTCGATCTCATCGGCATGCTGTTCGATACTGCGTCCGCACGCTCTTCTTTCCTCCTCATCGGTCACAACTCCTTCGTAGATCCTTCTCGCCTGCAGCTTGATCGCACTGAGCGGGATCTTGATATCATGTGAGATGGACAGGATCAGCGTCTTTTTTTCTCCGGCAAGCTGCAGTTCTCTTTTTCTGGCGCTCTGCAGGGTATCTCTCAGCATGGAGATTCCCCAGATAAACCTGCCGAAATACTTTTCCCTGCTCTCGGGCAGCTCTCCCCGCAAGTGTCCTTTCGCCAGTTCATAAGGCATATTGCTCAGCCTCCAGAACGGTTCCAGCATCCGCTTCCGCACATACCACAAAATTCCCAGAACCGCCGCGCACAGCACCGCCAGGATTCCCTCATACCAGACAATGAGATTCTCTGACCTCGGTATCTGGTAATCAAAGCACAGATACCCCTTCCATTCGCCCTGAACGGAAAGAGGCTTCGTCATCGTCTCATATTGATTTTGTCCTGCAAAAAAGGCCTGCTGCCTCTCCTGATCAGCCGCATCTTCCGCCGAAAGGAAGCGGACCTGCTTCACGTACACGCAGTCCTGCAGCGGCAGCCTTTCCAACTCTGTTCCCCGGCTAAGCATCGTCATCAGATCGTTGATCTCAACCTTGTATTCCATCGTCGTCTGCTCTCTTTGACCGTGCAGGATCCATCCTGTGCAGACTGCCAGCACCACGTACAAGACCGCCACGCCGGCCATAAGGAAATTATATTTCTTCATAAATATATCCCACTCCCCACACCGTCCGGATCCTTCTCGGCTTTTTCGGATCCTCTTCTATCTTATCGCGCAACATCTTGATATGTACGGTAAGCGTCTGGTTTTCGCTGAAACTGTCCACTCCCCAGATCTCGTTAAAAAGAAATTCCTTGTGCAGAACCTTGCCCGCATTTTTCACCAGCAAGAGTAAAAGTTCGTATTCCTTTGCGCCAAGCGGGATCTCTTTCTCCCCGCACTGCACGCGTTTTGCATCGGTATCAATCGTCAGGCTGCCTGACTGCAACAGCGTATTTTTCTCCCGGCATGCATAGTTGCGATAGAGAAGCGCCGACACCTTGGCGAGCAGAATGTCCATATCGACCGGCTTTTCCACATAGTCGTCCGCCCCCAGCCGATAGCCGTTCATCTTATCTTCCTTATCCGAGCGCGCACTCAGAAAAAGGAGCGGCACTCCCGATCTTTCCCGGATTGTCTGGCAGACTGCAAAGCCATCCATCCCCGGCAGGGATACATCCAGAATGACCAGCTTCACTCGTTCCTGTTCCCAAAGGGCGAGCGCCTCCTCGCCGGAGGCAGCTCCCATCACCTGATAACCCGCGTCAGAAAGAAAGGCGCGCATCAGTTGATTCAGTTCCGCATGATCCTCCACCAGCAATATATCCTTCACAGACCTTCCCCTTTCTCTCTGACATTCCATGCGCAGGCTACCAGCCCATCTCCATCAGCCAGCTGCTGAGCTGTTTTTCACGCTGCCTCGTTTCCTCCTCGGAGCAAAATTTTCCGAAGCTGTATTCACCCTTGATGCTGCCGTCCTCAATGTAGAGCACCCGGTCGCTTTTCGCCGCAACCCGCATATCGTGTGTGACCAGCATAATGGTCGTTCCTTCTGCGTTGATCCGGACAAGCTCTTTCATCACCTCTCTGGAATTCTGCTGATTCAGCGCTCCGGTCGGCTCATCCGCAAAGATCATCTTCGGCCGGTTGATCAGGCTGCGGCAGATACACGCCCTCTGAAGCTGTCCTCCGGAAACCTCGTTCACGCCGTTCTGCGCAATATCGCTGATCCCCATTTTCTGCATGAGCTGCTTCGCCCGTTCATCGATCTCGTGTTTTTTCTCTTTGCCTTTGTTCTTGCCCGACTGGTATGCCGGCAAGATAATATTATCATAGATACTGAGATTTTTTAACATATACATCTGCTGAAAAATAAAGCCCATATTGTCCAGACGCACATCGCTGATCTCCGAAGCGGAAAGGCTGCCCAGATCCTTTCCAAAGTAATCCACTCTTCCGGCAGTCGGTTCATCCATCCCGCTGACCGTGTACAGAAGCGTTGATTTTCCGGAGCCGGACGGTCCCATGACAGCCACCATCTCTCCTTCTTTGATCTCCAGATTGACATTCCTCAGAACATTGTTCTGTCTCTTATTTACAATGTAGGTCTTACACAGATCCTTTACTTTTAATGAACTCATCTCTCCCTCTTTTCCGCGCCTGTTATCCCACACGCTTTTCTATTCGATACTGTTGACTTCCTTTACATCGATCCTTCGGATCCCTCCTGTACTCAGCAGCGCCGCCGCTCCCGTTACCGCGATCATCAGCAGCGGGTAAATTACATAGCTCAAAACCGGATCGATCGTCAGCTTCATTCTGCGCGCTCCCATCATGGCAAATATCTGCCCCATCGTTGCCGGCGCGATCAGTCTGGTCAGAATCGTTCCAAGTACGATCGCTGTCACAAGCACCAGCAGGATCCTCGCGCTCTGCCATCTTCTGATCGTGATATTGCGAAAGCCCATGCTTTTCATAAGCGCAATATCGCCCCGCTCTTTGGTCAGAAATGTCCGCACCATCAGGATTGTAAGCAGCGCGCTGATCGCAAGGACAACGATCGTGATCGCCGCCGTTACATTTGTGATCTGCCCGATGATACTATCCAGTCCGCACATATCGTTCAACCACTCTGTTCCCTGATAGATCTTTATCTCCGGAAACTCTTTCTCCAAGATTTTCACTGCCGCATCCCTCTGCTCCGGCTCATCCAGTGCAATCTGAAAAGCATACATGCCTGCCAGATAACTGCCGTCCGGCTTTGCTGCCTTCGGAAGCCATATTCCTTTTCCCATATTCATCATTGTCTGGTACGTTCCCGTGATCAGATATTCATGATCGCCATCCGTATAGCTCAGATGAATACTGTCTCCTATCGAAACTCCCATGTCCTCCGCGGAAACCTCCGTGATAGCAATCTCATTTTCATGAACCGGTTCCCTGCCATCCAGAATGGTCAGATGCTGCTCCCATTCTCCGATAGGCTGCATGCTAAGGCACGCATACGTATCCTCATCATCCTGCGCATACCCCACAAAGATAAATCCGATCTGCATCCCTGTCTCTGCCCCGATATTTTCCTGTGCAAGTGCGTCCTCTAGCTCATCCAGATACTCCTGCGCTTCCCGGATGCCATCCTCTCCGTGTGCTATCATGCGGTTTTCTGTCCCACTCTCCACGTAGAGATCCGATTTCCATACGCCGAAAGAATACACGATATCCTCTCCCTTCAATGTAGTCCATGCGCTGAGCGGCAGAAGGATCATCGCCGTGCCGAGCATAAAGTTGAGCAGCAGCACTGCAAATCTGCTCTTTTGATTTACCACATCATTCACTGCCAGAAACTCCGGAACCCCCATGCTCTTATGCCGGAAAAGATTCATATGTTTCTGTGAAAAACGTTCTCCGGAAGATCCACTGCGGATCGCCTCGATGGCAGATATTTTTTTAGTCCTTCCAGTACAGTGATTGCAGAACAACAGCACGATCAGGATCACCAGAGCGCTTGCCAGCATATTCACCGGCAGGCCTCCTCCCTCAGAATCCACTACTACATTGACAACCGCCTGCTCCAGCATAACCTTTCCGAACGGAATACTGCAGAAGAATCCGGTCACCGCTCCGACGACCGCAAGTCCCAGATATTTCACCAGATATATCTTTCGGACATCCCGATCCTTCAGACCGATCGCCTTCATAATGCCGATCTCCTTGTAATCCTCCTGCAGGGTAAAAGAGATCGTAAACTTTAAGACAAGAAACGCGATCAGAATCAGACAGACGCTGACCAGGATCAATATTCCGGCAACCAACAGATCGAATACGTAGCACATCGGGATCAGTTTCTTCTCTACCCCGGAGATCACATTAAACTTCTGCGCTTTATAGTCCTTTTCAAACTGTGCCTGATCTGCATAATCCACATCGTAGATGCGCGTGATCGTCAATCCGTCCTGCGCTGTGTAGTCTTCAAAATCTTCCTTCGATATGATGTTGCGCTTAAATCCCATGAAACTTGTGCCAAACACCGCATCCTTGGTCAATGCAGCGACCGTAAACTCCTTGCGGACGTCGCCGACGGTGATCGCGATCCGGTCTCCCTTTTGCAGATGGTTGTTTTCCGCCTCAAGCCTTGCCAGCGCAATCTCTCCCGGCCTAAGAACCAGTTCCTTTCCGTCCTCGTCAAACACCTTCATATAGGTGTCCGGAACTGCCTGTATCGAAAGCGTATTACTCTTCTCGTAATGGCTCTTTTCTGCCTTATCCTCATCCTTCCGGTAAAGGATCTCAACCTGATCATTCTGTATACCAACTGTATCCTGCACATCATATTTCTTAACAGCCGGGTTCGTCTCTATGAAATCCTGGATTGGATCTTCCTCCCCCTGTGCCAAAGCCAGAAGGAAAAAATCCGGCACCTCGGACATCTCGATGAACCGATCCACCGTTCCTGTCACCGTCACCAAGTTGTTCGCACTGCTTGCCAGAAACATGGACGCCAGCAGGATGAACAGAAGCAGGATCATATTCATCGTTCTCTTACGTCTCAGATCTCGCTTTAATATTCGCCAAAACATATCGCACCTCTTTTTCTGAATTTCTAAGCGCCGGAAAACTTTTTTTCGCTCTGCAAGCGCTCCTGATGCTGCAAGTGTAGCATGGGAATTATTAAAAAAACCTTAAATATAAAAATATTTTTTTGCGTAACACTTTCTTTTTTTCGGCATACTCTATAGCAGGGGGTGACTCAATGCTGGCCTGGCTTCTGTATCTGATCCGGCTGACTTCAGCCTGACTTCTGACTACCACACATCAAAAAGTAAGCCGGTGCTTTTTCTGCACCGGCTTGCTGCCGCACTCATCTAAGTCCAGTATGGCTTCTGATCCTTATGCGTATAACCCTTTAATTTTTCCCGATACGATCCCAACTGCTTTTCATAATAAATGCGCGTCTTTTCCTTCAGCACACCCTGCTCGCTGTACTGCCTAAACGTCGCCTCAAGCTCCCGCAGATCAGCCTGCGCGTTATCCTTATAATTGTTTGACATGTTGGTATCGATCTTCATCATCAGGCTGTCAAGCTGGCGCTCATACCTGCTTTTCAGAAATCTCATATTCCTTCTCCACACTCCTGCCGCTCTATTTCGGGTTCTTCACCTTATCTCCCACAAACCAGTAATCGCATATTTTTCCACCTGTGGAAAGTGTCTGCTCCCGGTGCAGGTCTGCGTGACGCAGCTTCGCTGTACAGTAGTCCAGATCGCAGCACACCGGCAACACCTCCATGTAGCCGTGCTCTCTTGCATAGGTCTCCATAGGGCATCTGGTGAAGTAGTAGTAGATACCGTCCTTGTGCTTTTCCTCATCAAAATGAAAATCCCACGTTTTGCCCTTATACTGCGGGTGCGCTTCCGCCCAGTCTGCCATACGGTGGAGCATGATATTCATCTTATCCTGATCCTTCTGCCTGTTCATATCCACTCCGCCCTTCAGCTTCCGCACGATGGGCCGGTCCATCATCTCTGCCGCTACGCGGTTGAAATCATCCACCTTGATCGCGCCGTCTGCCGCTTTCCAGATCGCCATAAAAACGAATCCCATATAGATATTGCCTGCCATCGGGTTATCCGCGCCAATGTCCTCCGTCTCTGCCAGCATCTGCTTATAGACGGGTTTCGCCCCTTTCAGCCACTTTTTTGTCTGCTCCCTGCCATACTGCCGGATCATCGGCTTTTTTATCACCAATGTGATCAGGCTAAAATAGCTTCCTTTGTACTCCATCATTACCTGTCTTCCTCCTTCTTAAAATATTGAAAACCATAATAATAAAATGATCGAATATCCATCATTGCTTTCAGAATGTTTTCCCGGTCTTCGCCGCTCAAAACCACCTGGATCAGCATCCGGTAATACGCATGGATCAACAGCCGGAATGTCATATCATGCCTGCTGATCCACAGAATGTTTTCCCCTACGTTTTTTTCGCTGATCGCCGCCATCGTCTCAGAAAAGTTTTCGTACCGCGTTCCCTCCGCTTTCATCAGAAGCAGCTGCAGTTCCTCCCTGTGCTCCAACAGGTAGTCAACCGCTTCCGGAAGTCTTTTTGAGAAACATTCCATCATGTGTTCCGTCCGCTCTTTTGGCGGATATGCTTTTACTTCATCGTAAATTCCCTGTATGTAAACAATAATATAGTCAGCCGTCTCTTTCACAAGCGTATCAAACAATTCTTCCTTTGACTGATAGTAGCCGTAAAAAGCGCCCAGGGTAAACCCTGCCTGTTTCACGATCTGCCTGAGCGACGCTCCTTTAAATCCATGCTCCAGAAATTCCGTTTTCCCAAGATTCAAAAACTGCTGCTGTGTGCTGCTGATTTCTTCCATGTTTCCTGCCCGTTCGTTCTTGTTGTCTTCTTAGATATAAATATGATTAGCGGTCGTCAAATGCACCGCGCAAGTGCGTGCATTTTCCTCGTCGTTATAACAAAAAGAGATAATATATCACTGATATATATCAATGCTATATTACCTCTTTTAAAGGGTGTTGTCAATTTATTTTCTTAGCTTCTGCACAGAACCATTACCGTCTGAGTTCTACCAGATATTCGGTTGTGCCTTCCTCAAATTTCTTCTGCCCGGTCAACGGGAAGCCGTGCCGATTATAAAATGAAATCGCCCTGACATTTTTCTCCAGCGCCCACAAATGGGAGGCGCCAAACTCTTTTATCACAAATTCGATCAGTTCATGACCAACACTCTCTCCCTGAAAGCAGGGATCCACATACAGCTTACAGATTTCTGTCTTATTCATCTGTATGAAACCCTTTATGACCCCGCTGTCGAAAACATACAGGTTTTCCATGACTTCTCTCTTCGAAAAATAGTTATCTATCAGTGAAACCACCTGCATCTCGCCAAAGGAATAGCTCTCATCCTTAAATATCGGGAAATAATTGATCCGGTTGTTAAATACAAATATTTCGGCGACCCTCGATAAATCGCTGTCTTTTGCTCTTCTGATACTCATCTTATCCTCATTTCTGTCTACTGTTACTCAAATGTCTTTCTCTTTCAGTCCACTTTTCGGAAAGCAACCGTCTGCTCCTTCATCGAGATTTTTGCAACCTCATAGCCGTATTCCGTCAGTTCCTTTTTATATTTCAGAAACGAATGATCCAGCGGCAGCCCTGCAATCTTTTCTATCTCATCATAGGTCAGTTTGAAGCTGTCCTCTCCATTTTCTTTGATCCACTTCCATAGATTGTCGTATTTACTCATACCTTCTTCCTCTTTTCCCATATCTTTTATCTGTCTGTGCTGCGTAAGTGTATTGAAAAAAGCAAACGCTCTGAAATATACAACATAAAATGTAGCATAAAAACAAAAAAGCCTAGTAAAAACTAGGCTTTTCAAGAGCGCGAGACGGGACTCGAACCCGCGACCCCGACCTTGGCAAGGTCGTGCTCCACCAACTGAGCCACTCGCGCATGTACTTGTCTGAGAAGTGTTCCTTATCTCTCGGACAAGTAATACTATACTATATGCCTTTTCTTTTGTCAACACTGATTTTTAAAATTTGTCAAATTTATCAAAAATATCATTTTGTTCAAACATTTTTAACTATATGAACAATTACAGTGCCCCTTATTCCAGCTTTCCGGCACACTTGATCCAGTAGATGCGGCGCAGCGATTCGTTGATTCTCTCCTCCGAGATCGTCCCGTCCTGTACCGCCGCAAGCACTGCCTCGTATGCCTCGTCGTAATTTTCCGGCTGCAGGATCATATCCGCCCCTGCGGTGATCGCATTGACTGCCGCCTCACCCGAGGTATAATACTGTGTGATTGCCGGAGCGCTCAGCTTATCGGTAATGACAACGCCCTCGAATCCTAACTGGTTTCTGAGAACATCCGTGATAACCACCTTCGACAGGGAGCTTGGCACGCCATCGGTATCAACCCCGGAGGCGATCACATTGCTCACCATCACGAAATCAGCGCCGGCATCAATTCCCGCCTGAAAGGGAACAAATTCCTCGGTCTTCATCTCATCGAGCGACTTTGTGATCTCCACGCGGCCATTTTCCGTATCCTCGTCCGCCGAACCGATTCCCGGAAAATATTTCAGGCAGGAGCTGACGCCCGTCCCCTCGATTCCTTCAACCATATTGGAAACCATCGTTCCAACCGTCTGTGCATCGCTTCCATAGCTTCTGTCCTTCAGTGGACTGCTCTCTCCCGTCACATCCGCAACCGGCGCAAGATCAACATTAAAGCCGATTTCCTTCAGATACGCTCCGATGGTGAGTCCTGCCTCATGCGCTATCGTTGAATCGCCCGCTTCTCCGATCGCTGTCTCGCCGTCAGTCTGGGTGACGTCCGCCTTGGAGCCTGCCACGGTACTGTTTTCTCCGCCCTCTTCCTCCACTGCAAGGAAAATGGGGTACTTGCTCATCGCAGTTGTATTGCTGAGCATTTCCGTGATCTGATCCTTATCACTGATATTTTTTGAGGAGTAGAGCAAGCCTCCGATCGCCTTCTCGCTCAGTGCATCCTGTGTTCCGCTTCCCGCCTGTGTCGCTGTCGTTACGCCGGTAAGCGCCTCGGGTGTGATGACAAACAATCCTGCCACTTTATCTTCAAGCGGCATCTCTGAGATGGACGCCTCCACAAGTTCTCCCAGATAATCCTCCTCGGTCGGCTCTTCTTCTACCGGCTCCGGCGTTTCGATCACCACATCCTGCGGCGTTTCCTCCTGCGGCTGTGTCGCCTGTTCTGCAAGCGCCTGTTCCTGACGTTTTTCGCTGATCTTCGCTGCAAGTCTCTTGCCACCGATCACACATCCGGCTGCCACCGCGCCAAGGAACACCACCACCACTGCATAAGCTATGATCTGGTTGCGCACCCTTCTCCGGTGTCGGAATATCCGGCGGTCTTCCTCCGTATATTCCTCCTCTTCATATTCTTCGTCCTCCTCGTAGGAATCGTCTGCATCCGCGTCTTCCTCATAAGAATCATCCGCATCCGCTTCATCTTCATCATAAGAATCGCCGTCTTCCGACTCGTCCGCATCTGACGCATCTTCCGCCTGTTCATCTTCCGGCTCGCTCTCTTCGTTCTCTGCGCTTTCGTCCGCTTCCTGTTCTTCCTCCGGCTCTTCTTCGTCTATCTCATCATCGACGTCTTCCTCGTCGATGTCCTCGTCATCTTCGTAATATTCATCCTCATATTCTCTATCTTGATAATCTTCGTCCGAGAATTTTTTCTTCTTAAAAAATTTAGCCATCGTATACCTCCTTTTGCGTATACTATAACCTATTTTTCGCTCTTTTTCCACCCATTTTTACTTTTTCAGACACAGCGAAGCGGGCACCCATCACACTTGATCGATGCCCGCTTCTAAACTATGCTCTCCAATGGACTGTTCCTCCGTTTTTTCTTCTTTCGTACTCTTTCCACTTCTCTTTCGTATTGATTATACTGTAACGTCCTAAATCTTCTCTTTAGTGATGCGCTACTTTTTCTCATGTACTTGACTACGATTTCTTCTCATTGGTTCTTTTTTTCTTTTGTTCCTTAAAACGTTGGAGTTAAAATTCTGTTTCCGGTGGACCGTACCTCTCTTTCTTTGATTTTATCTATGTGAATGTTTCTTGTTTATGTCTTTATTATATCATCTCGTTTTTATTTGTCAACACATTTTCCAAAATAATTTTATATTTTTACATTTTTCTCTGTTCATTCCTGTTTTGTCGGAATTTGTCATAAAATATATATTATTTACAGAATTTTCCATATTGATTTTGTAAGCAAATATGGACTTTCGGATGCTGTCCAGCGTCTCTCCTGCCCCAGGTCTGATCCGCACCGCAAGAATAGCATGCAGCCTTCGCGCACAGGTGCTATACTATACTTAACTGCAACAACCGGTTTTTGAGGGAGAATATATGCAGGCGCAGAGCGCCTACAGAATGGAGGTTATTATGTCACACAGATCCGAAGCATTGGCCCGTCAGGCCCAGAGTATTATCAAAAATCTGCAAAAAAGAAATATGGAGGGCTATTATTTCACCACCGCCGCCGAGTGTACCCAGGCTATCCTGCAGGAGATCCCGGCAGGCAGCAGGATCAGCTGGGGCGGCAGCGAGAGCATCCGCGAATGTGGGCTGCTGGACGCTGTCCACAACCGCGATTTTGAGCTGATCGACCGCACGGCCGCCAAGTCCCCTGAGGAATCACGACTCCTCTTTTCCAAAGCCGTCCTCTCCGACTACTATCTGATGAGCAGCAATGCAATCACGCTGGACGGAGAACTTATCAACATCGACGGAAACGGTAACCGTGTCGCCTGCCTTGTACAGGGACCAAACCACGTAATTCTCGTCGTCGGCATGAACAAGGTTGTTCCCGACGTTCCGAGCGGCATCGCACGCATCCGCAACATGGCGTCTCCCGCCAACGCGATCCGCCTGAACAGGCAGCTTCCCTGTGCCATGACCGGGACCTGCCACGACTGTTTTTCCCCGGACTGCTTCTGCAATCAGATCCTGATCACAAGACGCAGCGGTCATCCGGGCAGGATCAAAGTATTTCTCGTTGAAGAAACCCTGGGCTATTAAGCTCAGGGTTTTCTCTTTCGTAAGATCCGTTCGGATCAGCTTATTCTATTTTGTATACTACTCTTCCTGCTTAAATCTGTGAGAGCACAAAGATATCGTATATCGCGTTGATCGCTGTCTCAAAATCATCGTTGGTAACACCGATGATGATATTCAGCTCGCTGGAACCCTGGTCGATCATCTTGACATTTACATTTGCGTGTGCCAGCGCCGAGAAAATACGGCCAGCTGTTCCTCTGGTGGATTTCATGCCGCGACCAACAACCGCAATCAGCGCAAAATCCGCTTCAATATCGATCGAATCCGGATCTGCAAGGCGGTGGATCGCCGAAACGACCTGCTGTTCCTTGTGCATAAACTCATCCTGATGTACAAAAACAGTCATCGTGTCGATTCCGGACGGCACATGCTCGAAGGAAATGCCGTTTTCCTCAAACGCCTGCAAAACCTTTCTGCCAAAGCCGATCTCGGAATTCATCATATCTTTTTCAATATTGACTGCACAGAATCCCTTCTTTCCGGCAATTCCGGTGATGACATACTTGGACTTCTGGCAGGTACTTTCCACGATCCAGGTTCCATTATCCTCCGGTGCGTTGGTATTGCGGATGTTGATCGGAATTCCTTCGCTGCGCACAGGGAAAATAGCGTCTTCATGCAGAACCGACGCTCCCATATAGGCAAGCTCACGAAGTTCCTTGTAGGTGATCGTCTCGATTCCTTCCGGCTGGTGAATGATCCTCGGGTCTGCGATCAAAAATCCGGACACATCCGTCCAATTCTCATAGACGTTCGCTTTGATCGCTCTTGCAACGATCGACCCGGTAATATCCGATCCACCACGGGAAAAGGTCTTTACCCTTCCGTCAGCGTAAGCACCGTAAAATCCGGGAATAACGGCTGCATCCACGCCTTCCAGTCTCTTTCTGAGCTTCTGGTTCGTGACATCGGCATTGAACTCGCCGTTCTCATCAAACTCGATCACCGTAGCGGCGTCGATAAACTCAAATCCAAGATAGTTGGCCATGATGATACCATTCAGATATTCTCCTCGGGAAGCGGCGTAGTTTGTACCTGCCTTTTCCTTAAAATTCTTCTCAATGATCTTGAACTCCTCATCCAGGGAGAGTTTGATCCCCAGTCCATCTATGATCTCCTGATACCGGTCATGGATCGCCTGCAATTCCTTCTTAAAATCCTTGCCTGCCTCCGCCAGATCATAGCAGCCGTAAAGCATATCTGTCACTTTCGTGTCCGCAGAGTTTCTTTTACCGGGAGCGGACGGCACTACAAATCTGCGCTCCTTGTCTGCCTTGATGATGGCTCCTACTTTTTTAAACTGCTCTGCACTTGCCAGTGAGCTGCCGCCAAATTTAACAACTTTTCTCATAATACTGTCTGTCCTCTATCCCTCGTTTTATTTCCTGTCGCTTGCATCTTCCGTCTACTTTAAAGTATGCGGATCCGGTTGATGCAGCCTCCGATCTGACCGATTTTCTCGTCAAATTCCTTCTCCGTCATAACCTGCGTCATAAATGCGAACTCTTCTGCGATGCCGACATTTATCTCTGCCAGGGATCCAAAGATCTTCATTGTCTGCTCCTTCTGGTCAGCCTTCACTCTGACGAAGAATTTCCGGCTGTCCTCGCCGATATCGGAGATCTTGACATTCTCGGCATCCCAGAAGCACATCACGGTCTTGCCCTGGTGTCTTGCACAGTCGATCACATCGGAAACTACCGCGCTCGCTGTCGGGAGCTTTCCCGCTCCGCGTCCGTAGTACATGGAATCGCCAAGCATATTTCCATGAACATACACAGCGTTAAAGACGTCGCTCACGCAGTAAAGCGGATGCTCCTTAGAGATCATAAACGGCGCTACCATCGCGAAGAAGCCATCCTCTGTCTCTCTGCTCATAGCAAGCAGCTTCACCGACTTGTTCATCTGTTTTGCATACTTGAAATCCGCCGAGGAGATCTTGGTGATTCCCTCTGTATAAATATCCTCGTATTTTACATTTTTCCCACACATCAAAGAGGACAGGATCGCGATCTTACGGCAGGCGTCATATCCCTCTACATCCGCCTCCGGGTTGCGCTCCGCATAGCCCTTCTCCTGCGCCTCTTTCAGCACATCTGCAAAATCTGCACCCTCTTTGTCCATCTTGGTCAGAATATAGTTCGTCGTCCCGTTCAGAATACCGGTGATCCCGTCGATCTTTTCTGCCGTAAGGGAATAATTCAGAGGACGGATGATCGGAATACCGCCGCCCACACTCGCCTCAAAGAGGTAATTGCAGTGGTTCTCCCTGGCAATTCTGATCAGCTCCGGTCCGTGGTTAGCCACCAGCTCTTTGTTGGATGTGCAGACGCTCTTGCCCGCAAGAAGTGCCTGCTTTGTGAAATCGTAAGCCGGCTTGATGCCTCCCATCGTCTCACAGATGATCATCACCTCAGGGTCATTCAAAATAATGTTGTAATCATGGACAACCTTGTTCTCGTAAGGATCCCCCGGAAAATCTCTGAGGTCAAGAATGTACTTGACATTCAGCTTCTCTCCGGCTTTCTTGTTGATGTCCTCCTTGTTTGTCTCGATCACCTCTACAACACCGCTTCCCACTGTGCCGTATCCTAATACTGCTACCTGAATCATATCCCTTATATCCTTTCTGTATACATTTATTAAAGCTCTGCCGTACCCGGCATGCCGCTTATTCCTTTGCAATGATCTTGACACCCCGGACGCCGTTCTGCTCTTCCATCGCCTCCAGCATCCGCGAGGTATCTCCAGTTGTGGAGAGCACCTGGATACTGATGCTCAGAGACGCCACCCCGTTGATCGGGATACTCTGATGAATGGTCAGGATGTTCGCGCCATACTGCGCTACGATCTTGAGCAGGTCAGACAAAAGTCCCGGCTCATCGTCCATCTGCACCGTCAGCGTGATCGTTGTTCCCTGCGAATTGTCGTGGAATGGAAAAATATCATCCTTATATTTATAGAAAGAACTGCGGCTGATCCCGGTCGCATCCACAGCTTCCTGTACGGAAGATACCCTGCCGGACTCTACCAGGCGCTTCGCCTCCACCACTTTGAGCAGGACTTCGGGCACTGCCTTTCTTTTGACGACAAAATAACTGTTTGCTTCCTTTGTGTCCATATTTGTCCTTCTTAATTCATTGCCTGTTTTCATGTGACGCACATCTGTTTTTCATTGTCTTTCCTTCACGTACAGTTGTGTGTCACCGAGAGATATTCTAGCATATATGCACAATTATGGCAATACCAAATTGTAACATTTTTCGCAGGACACTAACGATTCCAACAAGAAACATCCGAAAACGCCTACGCCCCAAGAACAGCCTGCGTTTTGTCTCTGGAACAGCGTGCAGCCCGTAGGAAAACATCTGCCTTAAAAAACTGCGTTTTGCTCCAGGAACGGCATGCTGTCCGATAAACCGGAATACAACGCAAAAAGGCACGGTCTCCATACAAAGACCACGCCTTTTTAAGATATCCACTTATTTCTATTATTATAACATCCCTGTTCCCACACCCGGAACGGTCACTCCGTGCCTTTTTCCGGTGCGGGTTCTTTTTTCACAGCCTGGTTATGCTCTCTCCCAAGCAATGGCACCGGAAAGCGTTACACTAACGGATATTTATCTGTAAGCGTCTTGACGATCGCTCTCGCCTTGTCGATGCCTGCCTCGCCCTCTTTGATAACGATAGAGATTGCCTCCGCAACCTGATCCATATCCTCTGTATTCAATCCGCGCGAAGTAGCTGCGGGTGTTCCCAGACGGATACCGCTTGTGACAAACGGCGACTTGGGATCATTGGGGATCGTATTCTTATTCGCTGTAATGTGTGCTTCATCGAGCAGCTTTTCGATGGCCTTTCCGGTCAGATCAAACGGAGTCAGATCAACCAGCATCAGATGGTTGTCCGTACCGCCCGATACGATCTTTATGCCTCTTTCCTGCAAACCTTTGCAGAGTGCCTGCGCATTGTCGGCAACATTCTTCATATATACCTTAAAGGAAGGATCGAGCGCCTCCTTGAAGCATACCGCTTTCGCTGCGATCACATGCATCAGCGGACCGCCCTGGATTCCCGGGAAGATCGCCTTGTTGAAGTTATATTTGTCGGCAACCTCCTGGCTCGACATGATCATACCGCCACGGGGTCCGCGAAGCGTCTTATGTGTGGTCGTTGTTGTCACATGCGCGTACGGGATCGGGCTCGGATGAAGTCCTGCTGCCACAAGACCTGCTATATGTGCGATATCCACCATCAGCACTGCGCCAACCTCGTCTGCAATCTCCCGGAATCTCTTAAAGTCAATCGTTCTTGCATAAGCAGATGCACCTGCCACGATCATTTTCGGTTTACACTCAAGCGCGATCTCACGCACCTTATCATAGTCAAGGAATCCTTCATCATTGACGCCGTACGGTACACAGTGGAAATACTTTCCAGACATGTTGACTGGTGATCCGTGGGACAGGTGTCCGCCATGATCCAGATTCATTCCCATAAAGGTATCTCCCGGCTCCATCACTGCAAAGAAAACTGCCATATTTGCCTGTGCGCCGGAATGGGGCTGCACATTAACATACTCACAGCCAAAAAGCTCTTTTGCGCGTTCTCTCGCAAGGTTCTCCACTACATCTACACATTCGCAGCCGCCGTAGTATCTTTTGCCCGGATAACCTTCTGCGTATTTGTTGGTGAGCGGGCTACCCATAGCCGCCATAACAGCCTTGCTTACCCAGTTCTCCGATGCGATCAGCTCAATGTGCGAATTCTGACGCTGCTGTTCGTCCACGATCGCCTGTGCGATTTCCGGATCAACGTTCTTTACTTCGTCTAATGAATACATTCCATGTTCCTTCCTTTCTTTTGACTTACGTCTGACTTGTCTGTTAGTATATCACAGATCAAATCGTAAGCGCAATATGGCACTGGTCTTTTCTGGCGATCTCTGTTACAATCAAGAAAGAAAACTTAAGACAAATGAGGACAATCAAATGTACTATATTATATTAAATCCGGCTTCCAAATCCGGTCAGGGCATCAGCCTCTGGAAAAAGCTGGAACCCATTCTTGCAGACAGACAGATTTCTTACCGTCTGCTGCTCTCCCAGTACGCCGGTCATGTTGCCAGGCTTGTGACCGAGATCATGGAAAAGCATCCGTCCGAAAAACCGGTAAATCTGATCCTCCTCGGTGGAGACGGCACGCTGAACGAAGCACTTCAGGGCGTATCGGATTTTTCACGCATCCATATCGGCTATATTCCCACCGGCTCGAGCAATGACTTTGCCAGAGATCTCGAGCTGCCGCAGGCGCCAGAGGAGATCCTTAAACGGATCCTTGCAAATGAACAGGCGCAGGCGCTTCGACTTCTGGATATCGGCGTGCTCGACTACGACGCCGACGCAGAGACCCGCAGGCGCTATTTTGCTGTCAGCTCGGGAATCGGTTTCGACGCCGCCGTCTGTCAGGAGGCGCTTGCGTCCAAGCTGAAAAATCTGCTCAACAGGCTGCACCTCGGGAAGCTCACCTATGTCGGGATCGCCCTGAAACAGCTTATCAAGGCGAAGCGCGTTTCCTGTGATCTGACTCTGGATGGGGCGAAAAAGATCCACTTTGACCGCTTTTTGTTCATCGCCTCCATGCTGCACCAGTATGAGGGAGGCGGCTTCAAATTCTGTCCGGGCGCCGATGCGACGGATGGGATCTTTGACCTGTGCACCGCCGGAGCGATCTCCAAGCCCAAGATTCTGGTCGCACTCCCCACAGCGTTTAAGGGGGATCACTTCAAATTCCGTGAAATCGAACGCTTTGCAGCTTCTGAGATCGACATAACGACCTCCGCTCCCCTCTGGGTGCACACAGACGGAGAAGTTCCCTGCAAGACGACCCATCTGCATATTTCCTGTCTGAAAGAGCAGCTTCGCATGCTTGTATAGGACGGCTGCCACACCGGAGTCCTTCTCTTATGAAACAATTATCAGCCATTATGTTCTTTTCGGGACATAATGGCTATTTTTTTAAGAAAAATTAAGAAAAAATTATGGAAAACGTATTTTGACTTTTTATTTTAATCTGCTATGATAACAGGTATGAAATAAAGCAACCGTTGATTTGTTTTCAATAAGGACGTGATATTTTGAATACCCAGACATTGAAAAAAGAACATCGTTTTCTTACATTTTATCATAAATACAAGCATGCGATCCCTATGATCGTGTACGCCGTCATCTATCTTTTGTGGTTTTCTTACCTGGAAAAGACGGTGACCAGCTACTACCACGAGATCCACGTGGCGCTGGATGACTACATTCCGTTTTGTGAACTGTTTGTCGTCCCCTACTTTCTCTGGTTTGGCTATATCGCAGTGACGGTTCTGTACTTTTTCTTCAAGGACAAGGACGATTACTTCCGGGCGTGCACCTTCCTCTTTACGGGAATGACAATCTTCCTGCTGGTATCTACCCTGTGGCCGAACGGACATCACCTTCGCCCCTATGTTATGCCGCGCGATAACATGTTCACCAGATGGGTGTCCTTCCTATATAAAACGGACACACCGACAAACCTCTGGCCCAGCATCCACGTGTATAACTCCATCGGGTGTCATCTGGCGATCGTCAAGAGCAGGCATTTTGCAAACCGCAGAGGAATCCGCATTGCATCACTGATCTTATGTGTATCGATTATTATGTCAACCATGTTGATCAAACAGCACTCCGTATTCGATGTGACCACTGCCTTCATTATGGCTGCCGTCATGTACGGTGTCGTATACGGATCTGATATGCTTTTGAATTTCTATCACAATCTCAATCAGAAACGGAAGACAAGAAAACCGGAGACTTTGTAAGTCCCCGGTTTTTCTATCCATATCAGTTAAATTTGAAGAAACGCTGGCAAAGCTTATATCCTTCCACCGTGATCTTTCTTCCTCCTTTTCCGGGAAGATTCATGGAATTGCCAAGCACGCCGTAGCGGAGTCTCATATACAGCTTCGCGTCTTTCTTCTTGATATACTGCCACAGTTCTTTTTTCTTTTCCAGATTTTCCTCTGTCCCCGACTTGATCAGAAGCACAGAAGAAATGACCGTGATGATCTCCAGATAGTTCAGCATATAGTTTCGCATCTTGCGCTTTCCGACCAGCTTGCTCTGATTTTCCACGATATAGTCCACCATGATCTTGTTGACCTTGATCTGCTGGTCGATACGCGATATCATGATCTGCTCGTTGACAGACTGCCCTTCCCTGCCGATGTAATAGCAGTAGAAGTTCACATCCAGATAATACAGATTTTTCACATACATAAGCGGCTCAAACACATAGATGTTGTCCACATAAAAAGTGTGCTCCGGCAGCTGCATACCGCTTTCCCGCAGCATCTTCGTCCGGAAGATCACCGAGTGCATCAGAATATACTGCCCCTTGTGGAAATGCTTGACCTCACTCCACCCGAAAATGCGGTTCTCCGGAAGGGCATGACGGTAACGCATTACCTTGTTGTGCTTCTCGCCTTCCTTTTCATAGGAGAAATTGCTGATCAGCATATCCAGCCGTGTTCCGCTCTCCGTCATCTCCCGCAGTGTATCAAGTATCTTGTGGTAGGGCTGCTCCCGAACCCAGTCGTCGCTGTCAACCACCTTAAAGTAGATTCCTGTCGCATTGGCGATCCCCGCGTTGACCGCAGAACCGTGTCCACCGTTTTCCTTATGGATCGCTTTTACGATGGTCGGAAATTTCGCCGCATACTCATCGGCGATCTCCGCCGTTCTGTCCGTCGATCCGTCATCTACGATGAGGATCTCCACATCCTCGCCGCCAATCAGCAGTGAATCAATACATTTACTCATATACGCTTCCGAATTGTAGCTCGGAATCGCGATCGATAGCAATTTCATAGCTTATCCCTTTCTTTTGTCATCCTCTTTTTGTTTTTCTTCTCCGAAGCCCTCTTCTATTTCCATGCCGCGCCTCATCTCCAGATAGCGCGCATACACGGCAAATGCCGACGGGATCGGATAGCGCTTCTGTGTCATAGCCGGATCGATAAACAAAAGCTCCTGCCCCTGTGTCGTTCCTCTCATTCCGGTCAGCTCATCCACCCTGACTGCATAGCCCCACATATGCCATTCTTTGTGGCTGAAAATATGCTTTGCATCGTCAAGCCTTTGTATACGGATCGGTTCCAGTCCCTGTCTGCGGATATGCTCTATCACTTCCTCGTGCGTCGCATGTCCCTCCATCGCAGGGAACTCATACATTCCTGCCAGAAGTCCTTTCTCCGGCCGCTTGTGAAGTGCCACCAGATTCGCGTCCCGGATCAGCAGGATCGTTTTCTCTTCAATCTTTCTTACCTTCTTAGGTGTTTTCTTTGGGAATTCCTGTACCCGCCCGGCTGTCCTCGCCTGGCAGAAACCACCCCACGGGCACTCTTCACACTTCGCCATCCCGTTCGGCACACAGACCATCGCTCCAAGCTCCATCATGGCCTGATTAAAATCTCCCGGTCTGTCCTTTGGCATCACTTCCAAAAGCTCCGCCTCCACAGCCTTCTTGACCTTTCCGTTCAGGATATCCCGCTCGTCCATCCGCAGTCTGGACAGAATACGGAGCACATTTCCATCCACAGCAGGGACGCTCTGACCGAACGCGATCGATGCGATCGCTCCCGCCGTGTAGCTTCCTATCCCGGGCAGCTTCAACAATTTCTCGTATGCTCCTGGCATCCCGCCGCCGTACTCACTTACGATCACTTCCGCCGCTTTCTTTAGGTTTCTGGCTCTGTTATAGTAACCCAGCCCTTCCCAGAGCTTCAAAAGCCGCTCCTCATCAACCTCCGCAAGGCTTCGTATGTCCGGCAGTTCTGAAAGAAACCGGTCATAATAAGGCTTGACCGCCTCCACTCTCGTCTGCTGGAGCATGATCTCGGAGATCCATACATGATAAGGGGTCGGATCCTCTCTCCACGGAAGGATCCGCCTTCCTCTATCATACCATTTCAGAAGAGGCTCTGCAATGTGCCCAAGTTCCTTTGTATCGCCGCTCTTTCTGTCCTGTTTCATATTATGTCAACCATTTCTTTTTATTTTCCAATTTCCATTCTTCACAGATAACTTCTTCTCCACAAGAAACCGTTATCCCGTTTTTATTTGAAGGTTACTATCGCTTTCGACGCCGGACAACTCTTTTTCCTTCTCATTAGACTGTTTCCCGTGATCACCGTCGACGTTTTTCGCTTCTCCTCTTTTCTTATAGGGTACTCTGGCAGCCGGAACCACCTCCGAAGCCGGCTGTGTATGAACCGTCTGATCGTCAAAGAAGATATGTGCTCCGAACGCCTTCAGCACATCCTTTTTGCACACCCCACCCAGGAAAAACACCTCGTCAATACGCACATTCCATGCACGGAGCGTCCGGATGACGCGTTCATGCGCAGGCGCGCATCTGGTCGTGACAAGCGCCGTCCGGATCGGAGCCTCCTGCGTCTTGCAATCCTTCTGGAACTCCGACAGCGTCATAAGGAACTTGGCAAACGGCCCGGCCTTGAGCGGATTTCTGGCATTTTGTCTCTCGTTCTCCTCGAACGCCTCCAGCCCCTGCTCCTGATAAATTCTCTCCGATTCATCGGAAAATAATACGGCGTCCCCATCAAATGCGATGCGGATCTGCCGGATCTGATGCTCACAGTCGTAGGTATAGAGTCCATCCGTACATATGATCCCGGCGGCAATATTGGAATCGATCGCGCTCTGCACATCGTCCTCGTATGCCGACAGAAACAGATCCGTCCGGAACGCCGTCAGATAAGGCGCCAGCGACGCTCCGCTTGCCAGCACTGCCCGGGTGATTCCCAGCCCGTAGTGTTCTATCGCCTTAAATACCCTGAGCGAAGTATCCGGGCTGTTGCGGGACATGATGATAACCTCCACTGAATCCTTTTTGCCGGGAAGCGTATTGAGATTCAGCAGCGCTTTGATAAGCGGGAATCCCGGTCCCGGCCGCAGAATATCGTTTTCATGCTCTATCTGATATCTGCAATAAGACTCTACACCCTGCTCTTCAAATATTTTATTTTCATAGGTAAGATCAAACAATGCCCTGGAAGAAACACCTATCACAAGTTTGTTGTCCAAATTGTATGCCATATGCACCTCCGCAGCCGACAGCGGCTTTCTGTAGCGTCCCTCTCCGCAGACCGGGTCTGTTCTGGTCTCCTATGGCATACTCCTGATCTTTACGACCTGCCGCTGCTTATCTCAGACGGTTGCACTCGTACTTTTCAAAAGTGAGCAGGCAGTTCTTGAGTTCCTCGTAGCGCATCTCCACATCGCCGTCTTTGATCTCAAGATCCACGGCAACCGCCAGCGTATTGATCATCTCATCCGTGATACGCGAATGAAGCGCCACCAGAATATTCAGCCTCTGCTCATAGGAATCCGCATCCAGAAACTCCACCACAAGCGGGTCAAGACTTGGTTGCTCATCAGATTCCGCCGCCTCTGCATCTCCACCATTCACGGCCGCCTCACTTCCGGCTGCACTGACAGTCTGTGCCGCTGCACCGTTTCCAGCGCCATCTGCCGGATTTTCCGGCTTCTTTGCCTCTCCGCCGGTCATCGTCTGCTCGCCTGACGTCAGGTGCGTCTCCTCCTGCTCGGGACTTCCCTCCATATCCGTATCCTGAAGCAGCTCAAAACGATACTTCTGTTTTACATCCGGATATTTGACGCGGTCCACTTCCTCCATAAACATAGCAAGCGGTCTTACATAGATCTCGAAGGTTCCGTACATTGCCTGATACACGACCATTCTCTCGCGAGTCTCTGTATGCCTGGCGAGGCAACGAATCTGATATATGTTTCCTTTAAAATGTCTGTAAAATTCCTGTGGTTTTGGATCAGATCTCATCATATCCTCTTGTCAGTCCATCATCCCGGTGTGACTGACTTCTCCTTTTCTTGATTAACTGCCCTGTCTTGCCAGTTATTCTTTAGTATAATCCAAAATCACAGAAAAGTCATTCCTTTGAATCTTAAATTAAGACTCTCAAAGCTGCTACGCCGTCCCCAGTTCGTAGACGAATCCGCAACGCTCCCCCTCAAACTCATACATGGCAAACTGCTCCGTCAGCTGCCTTTTCTCCTCTTCGCTCATTCTCTGAAAAGAGCGGTCATTAATACTTACTTTATAAGTTCGTTCGCCATCCTCCCCACTTACCCAGGTGATCATCACACCGCTTTTTTCCAATCCATTCTGTGTCAGCGTCTCCCGGATCCCGGTGCGAAAATCCTTTTCCAGACTCTTATAATACCTGTTCATCGAAGCGCGGTCCGCCTCGCTCTGGCTCATCGCCGTTCCCCTCACACAAAAGGAGATCACAAACACCAAAAATAACGTAATTACTCCAAATCTCGCTCTCATCTGCATCACCCTGTCCTTTCCATATCTCTGACTGTAAGGCGAGTATAGCAAAAGAAGAGTACAATAAATCGGACTCTCTTTAAAATTTTTATATAAATTTGTAACTATTAAGAGCCATGCAAAACTGCTTTCTTTAAATACCTGCGTTCATACACAACAGCAATTTTATATGGCGGGATAATCCCATTCAGCGCGCACCCTCAAAGTCGCGCCGCGAATAATCCCGCGGGTGTGTTGACACCGCCAAAATACCTCTGTACAATGTTATTATCAGAGAGAGGAAGGTTTTGACAAGATTATGAAACAGATTATATTGACCGGTGACCGTCCGACAGGTCATCTTCACGTAGGACATTATGTAGGTTCCCTCAAGGAGCGTGTCAAACTCCAGAATTCCGGGAACTACGACGAGATTTATATTATGATCGCAGATGCGCAGGCACTCACGGACAATGCCGAGCATCCCGAAAAGGTTCGCCAGAACATTCTGCAGGTAGCTCTCGACTATCTGGCATGTGGTCTGGATCCCGAAAAATCCACTATTTTCATTCAGTCCATGATACCGGAATTGACCGAGCTGACCTTTTACTATATGAATCTGGTCACTGTCTCCAGGGTTCAGCGTAACCCTACGGTAAAGAGCGAGATCCAGATGCGTAACTTCGAGGCAAGCATCCCTGTCGGATTTTTCTGCTATCCGATCAGCCAGGCGGCCGATATTACCGCGTTCCGCGCAACGCATGTACCGGTAGGCGAGGATCAGATGCCCATGATCGAACAGTGCAAGGAGATCGTGCACAAGTTTAATTCCGTCTATGGCGAGACTCTCACCGATCCGCGCATTGTACTGCCACAGAACAGCGCCTGTCTGCGTCTCCCCGGCATCGACGGAAAGGCTAAGATGAGCAAGTCTCTCGGCAACTGTATTTATCTCTCGGACGAATCCGAAGACGTGCGCAAAAAGGTTATGTCCATGTTCACCGATCCCAACCATCTCCGCGTGGAAGATCCCGGTCAGGTCGATGGCAATCCGGTGTTCATTTATCTGCAAGCGTTCAGCAAGCCTGAGCATTTCGCAGAATATCTGCCGGAATACAGCGGTCTGGAGGAATTGAGCGACCACTACAAGAGAGGCGGTCTTGGCGATGTGAAAGTCAAGAAATTCCTGAACAACGTCCTGCAGGAGGAACTTTCTCCGATCCGTGAGAAGCGTAAGGAATGGGAAAAGCGTCTGCCGGATGTATGCGATATCCTGCGCCACGGCACAGAGGTCGCAAGAGAAACCGCTGCAAAGACGCTCAGCGACGTGCGCCATGCGATGTGTATCGACTATTTTGAGAACGACAATCTGCTGCGCTGATACGGCATTGTGAACTTGTTCTCAGACTTTCTGCCTATCTTGGAGTGCCTGTTAACGAATCATTCAAGTTTGAAGATGACTGATTAAATGCCAGCCCACCGGGCTGGCATTCTTTACTTCGCTTTACAAGGTAGCTTGTCCACTTCACTTTCATAGATTTTTCAGTATTCTCATCAAAATCCCATTATCCCCGTCTGTGTCCGGATTGCTTCCAAAAGGGAATCAGCTGAATAATATTCCAAAAACTGACATATAATATTCTCACATTTCCATTGACCGTATAGCAAAATTTGTGTATAATTTTGTTATCAAATAAGGAGGGGTTTATTATGCCTGCAATCAAATCAAGCGCTGATTTGCGGAATAACTACAATGAAATTTCTTCATTTTGCCACAGTTATCCCGAACCGGTATTTATTACGAAGAATGGAAAAGGCGATCTTGCTGTTATGAGCATTGAAGCCTACGAAGCTCTAACCAGTCGCTTTGAATTATATAGCCAAATCAAAGAAGGTATGGATGACATTTCCTCCGGCAGCACCCGACCTTTCGCGGAAGCCATGGCTGATATCCGGAGCAGGCGTCACGGATGAGCTATAACATTTACATCACAGCTACCGCAGAACGTGACATTCTTCGTGCCGCTGACCACATCGAATTTACTTTGAAAAACCCAACTGCAGCAGATCATCTGCTTGATTCTGTCACGGGGCAGATCAATTCACTGGGCGATATGCCCGAAAAGTTTCGTCTTGTGGATGACCCTGTTCTGGCAAGCTGGGAAATCCGATTCGTTATAGTCAATAATTACCTTGCCTTTTACACGATTGATAAAAGAAAGCAACTGGTAATTGTTGTACGATTTCTATATCAGAAAAGCAACTGGAATTCAATTCTTCGTCAGGGATTTTCCCTTATTTAAGGAATCTGTCTACATTCAAAAAAGGTTTGGCACTATGCGCCAAACCTTTTATACTTAATACTATTTAACACTTCGCATATATCTAAGTTCCTACAGCTGTTTCTTGATGGCTTCCATCAGTTCTTCGTAGGTTTCGTATGCCGGTAAATCCGGGTTATCTTTCTTAATCTGCTCGGTGCTCTTGAATAAGAAGCCTGCCTTGCTTGCACGGATCATGCCAAGGTCGTTGTGGCTGTCCCCGCTGGCAATAGTTTCATAACCGATAGACTGTAATGCCTTTACGGTGGTCAGCTTGGAATTCTCAATTCTCATCTTAAAGCCTGTGATTTCACCATCCGGCGCAACCTCCAATGAGTTACAGAAGATAGTCGGCCAGCCGAGTTTCTTCATAAGAGGTCCCGCAAACTGGGTAAAAGTATCACTGATAATAATAACCTGTGTAAGGCTTCTCAATTCATCCAAGAATTCCTTTGCTCCCGGGATCGGGTCAATCTTTGCGATGGTGTCCTGAATTTCTTTCAGTCCAAGTCCATGCTCTTTCAGAATTCCGAGTCTCCATCTCATCAATTTATCATAATCCGGCTCATCCCTGGTGGTTCTCTTGAGTTCCGGAATACCGCTTGCCTCTGCAAAGGCAATCCAGATTTCAGGAACGAGAACTCCTTCCAGGTCCAAACATACAATATTCATGCTCATTGTCTTATCCTCCGTCGACACAATTCATCACTGCTTCATCGTAACTGCTCTTTTACAGTATAAAACAAGCCTTGTATGTTCGCAACCGCTTTTATGAATTCAAGGGGCTGAACCGCACCTCTACCTTCACTGCCCTACTGCCGCTTAATTCTTCCGTTCTTGCATCCGGCTGTCCACATCCTGCATAAAGGTCATATAACCGGCTGTCCCAGATGAATTCTCCCTCTTCATTTACCGCATAGAAAGCACTGCCAGGAATGGTTATCTCCACCTGTTTTGTTTCGCCCGCCTCCAGATGGATTCTGGTAAAGGCACATAAACTGTGGTTTGGTACGGCATAGGCAGATTCTTTATCCTTACAGTATACCTGGAGCACTTCATCTGTACCATATTTTCCATGATTAGCTGCCTTGATATACAGCTTCACTTCCCTGGTTGCATCATCCTTTGCGGTAACCGCAGCCTCCTCTACCTCGACTTTTCCATAAGTCAGACCATACCCAAACGGATACAGGGCTTCCCCTTTCATATAACGATAGGTTCTGCCTTCCATGGAATAGTCTTCAAAGTCCGGCAGTTCCTCTACCGTGCGGTAAAAGGTAACCGGCAACTTGCCGGATGGGGAGCAGTCACCAAATAGAATATCTGCTACTGCCTTGCCGCCTCTTGCCCCCGGATACCATGCCTGTACCACGGCGGCTGCCTTCTCCTCTGCCTCCGAAAGGTCAATGGCACTGCCCGCCATAAGACAGACAATTACCGGCTTTCCACTGTCTAACACAGCATGCATGAGATTTCTCTGGCTCTCCGGAAGAAGCAGGTTCTCTTTATCTCCGGATGCATAGCTGTTACCGGTATCCCCTTCTTCTCCCTCCAGTGTCTCATTCAGCCCCACGCACAGCACTACCACATCACTGTGTTTTGCCACAATGAGTGCTTCCGCGATTCTGTCATTCTTCCACCCAAGGCTCTCTATCTGGTCTTTGAAAAGATGGGAACCTTCCGAGTAAAGCACCTGATATTTATCCTGTGCCTTATCCTGGATTCCCTCCAGAATCGTAATATAACGGGAAGAGGTTCCGTGATAGTTTCCAATCAGTGCTTCCCTGCTGTTGGCATTGGGTCCTACTACCCCGATTCTCTTTATTTCTTTCTTATCCTTCAGTGGTAAAATACCGTTATTTTTAAGCAGTACTACCGATTCCTTTGTCATCTGTTCCGCTACGGCAAGATGTTCTTCGCATTCCACTTTTTCATAAGGCACTTTGTCATACTCGCTGCCTTCCATAATCCCCAGTAAATATCTGGTAGTAAAGGCTCTCACCGCAGCTTCTGTAATCTCTTCCTCTGTTACCAAGTCTTCCTGCAATGCTTTTAACAGATGCAGGTAGGTTACACCACAGTTAATGTCACAGCCTGCTTTTAATGCCATTGCCGCGGATTCTTCTGCGGTATGGGTTACCATGTGATGTTCGTGGAAATCTCTGATAGCCCAGCAGTCTGATACATAATGTCCCTCGAAGCCCCATTCTTCACGCAAAATCTTCTTAATCAGTGTATCACTGCCGCAACAGGGTTCGCCATTGGTTCTGTTATAGGCTCCCATAACAGCTTCCACACCTGCCTCCTGCACACACGCTTTAAAAGCAGGCAGGTAGGTTTCTGCCATATCTTTTTTACTGGCTTTGGCATCGAACTCATGCCGTACTGCCTCCGGACCGGAATGGACTGCGAAATGTTTGGCGCATGCCGCGCTTTTTAACACATCCCCCTCGCCCTGCAGTCCTTCTACATAAGCTACCCCCAGCCGGGATGTCAGATAAGGGTCTTCTCCATACGTTTCCTGTCCTCTTCCCCATCTGGGGTCACGGAATATATTTACGTTAGGTGACCAGAAAGTAAGTCCTTTATAGATATCTCTGTCATTCTCTGCCGTATATGCATTGTATTTTGCCCTGCCTTCTGTCGCAGCCACATCTCCCGCCTGCTTTAGCAATTCCGGGTCGAAGGAAGCTGCCATGGCTACCGCCTGTGGAAAACTGGTTGCCACACCCGCTCTTGCCAGACCGTGTAATGCCTCATTCCACCAGTTATAAGCAGGAATACCCAACCGTTCAATCGCCGGGGCATCATAGCGCAACTGGGATGCCCTTTCTTCTATACTCATCTGGCTTACCAGTGCTATCGCTTTTTCTCTTGCGGCTTTTCTGGCTTTGGTTCTGTCTGTCTTGCTTTCTTCCATCGTTAAATTTCCTTTCCTCTTATTATTTCCATTGCAATTCCTTTTTTCTTGAAATACTAACCTTTTACCGCACCTGCTGTCAGACCGTCTACAATCTGGTTACTGAAACAGCAGTATACAATAATCGTAGGTACAATAGCAATAATGATTGCCGCAAACATCTGCACATAATTGGTATTGTAAGGTCCTACGAACTTTGACAAGGATACCGGCAGTGTCTTCTTCATATCATCTGAAATAAATACCATTGCAAGCAACAGTTCGTTCCAGTTCGCAACGAAGGACATCAGTCCGGTTACAAAAAGCCCGGTCTTGGAAAGCGGTACTGCAATTACTGCAAAACATTTATAAATGGAACAGCCATCTATACAGGCTGCCTCAAACAGCTCTCTTGGCATATTTTCAAAGAACCCTACCATAATAAATATGGTAATCGGCAGGGAAAATGTTACATAAGGAATAATCAGACCAATCAGGCTGTTATACAATCCCATACCGGAAAACGTCTTAAACAGTGGAATCAGTACACAGTGTACCGGAATCATCATACCAATCATGAAATAGGTCATCATTGTTTTTGCCAGTTTCCATTTCATTCTGGCAATGGCAAAGGCTGCCATGGAACCAACTACCATACTTACAACCAGTGAGGTTACACAGACGATTGCGGAGTTTAAGGTTGCCTTTCCAAGGTATCCTGCCGTCCAGGCAAAGGTGTAGTTCTCCCACTGAATCCGTTCCGGCAGTGCGAATGGTGACCGGAAAATCTCTGCATTATCCTTTAAGGAAACAAAAAACATCCATACGAGAGGTGCAAGATAGACAAACGCCAGGATAACCAGAAAAATATAAATCAAAATTTTTGCAATACTGATTTTCTTCATTTTCTACCTCCTACATCTCATACGCGTCAACTTTGACGAACTTGTTGATAATAAACGTCATAATCAGACATAATATCAGAAGCACTACACCGATGGCACTGGCATAGCCGTATTTGAAATACTTAAAGCCCTGTGTATACAAGTGGGTTGCAAGCACTTCTGTCTGATGGTTCGGTCCTGCTTCTGTCATGTTGAAAATCAAATCGAAGAATTTCAGGGAACCGATACAGTTTAAGGACATCGCTGTTGCCACCATCGGACGAATCAGTGGCAATGTGACATATAAAAATGCCTTTGGCTTCGTGGCACCGTCAATGTAAGATGCCTCATACAGACTCTTGTCAATACCGGAAATCTGTGCCATATAGAGCATCATGGACTGTCCTACATACTGCCATAATGCTACGAATGCAATTACCTTCATGGGCAGATTGATAAATCCTTTTACATCCATGAGCCACAATGGTCCCTGAATTCCCCACTGTGCCAAAATCTGGTTGATACCAAGCTTCGGGCTGAAAATAAACATCCACAAAAGGCCTAATGCCGCGGATGACAATACGCATGGCAGATAATATACATTTTTAAAGAAGTTTCTTCCTTTTTCTATATTCGTAAGGAATGCTGCCAGTAAAAGACCGATAACCAACTGTGATACACAGGAGAATATCATAAAGAACATGGAGTTTTTCAACGCAATCCTCATCGTTTTATCATTTAAAAGCAACTGCTTGTAATTTTCAAATCCAATAAATTCCGGCTTTGTCAGCGCATCATAACTGCATAAGGAATAGTAAATCGACTGGCAAATCGGAATAAATAAAACAAAAGTAAACAAAAGAAATGCCGGTGCCACAAAAATGGTAATCGCTTTTTTATCTCTTAATAATTTGTCCATGTAACCCTCCGGATTCTAGTCAGAAAAGCGGGACCGGATTTTTTCCAATCCCGCTTTGACTTCTTAAAACTGTCCGTATTATTTATTCCAGACATTGTTTGCATAGAAATCTTCAATGGTCTGCAAGCCCTCTTCTACCGGTGTCCCAAGATAGATGGAAACCATAGCATCATCGAAGGTGGAGCCTGCCTCTGTGGAAGCAAGGGATTCGTTGTAGAATCCAAATGTAGATTTTGCATTGCCAAATACATCCATAACATAGGAAAGCTGTTTCGGTGCAACGGATTCATCATAAGCAACATTTGTTACAGGAATCTTACCACCAATTTCTGCTGTATATTTCTGTGCTGTGTCATCTGTAAAGTATTTCATGAAAGCGATAGCTGCTTCCGGATATTTTGTTGTAGAGCTCATTGCAAGGCTGTCGGACTTAGCGATAACCCTTCCGTCTGTTCCAGGGAATGCGAATACGCCACACTTGTCTTCAAATGCAGGGTTGGAACCGTTAATCTGTGCAATTGCCCAGGAACCCTGAATCAGCATAGCTGCTTCTTCGTTGTAGAAGTTTGCTGTAGCAACATCGTTGGTGTCACCTGCTGCTGTCGGCTGGAAATACTTGGAAATCTCAAGCATCTTGTTGGTAGCTGTAACAACGTTGTCATCTAACCAGGATGCGGTTCCGTTATTTAATGCATCTATGTCAACCCCTTCACTGTCACACAGGTATCCGCAAAGCATAGACAAGCACCATGCGGTTCCTGCGGAAATGGTAATTGGTGTATAACCTGCATCCTGTAACTTCTGGCAGGCATCTAACATGCCGTCCCAGTCTGTCGGCATAGTATCAATTCCTGCATTGGCAAACATTTCTGTGTTATAGAAGACACAAGCTGCTGCAATATTAAGCGGAACTGCGTAAATCTTGCCATCGTAGGTCTGCTGTGAGAAAGCACCTTCACCACCATTAAAGGTATCCATCCAGCCATCCGCTTTCAGGTAATCGGTTAAGTCAGCCGTTACACCAGGTTCTACATAAACATCCAGGTTTGGTCCCGGGCTTACGATGAAGACATCCGGTGTCTGTCCGGAAGCAACCAGTGCATTTAACTTGGTGTAATACTCTTCCAGGTTCGTTGTTACCGGTGTTACATGGTAAACGCCTTCATAATCTTTGTTGAATCTGTCAACGGTATCCTTATATCCCAAAGAAATCAAATCTTCTGTTGCGTTCAGGTCATCCCAGAACATCCATGTAATCTCCTGCACCTCCCCATTTGATGCAGTGTCTGTTGCTTCTGCTGCACCTGCATCATCACTCGCTGCTGTAGCGGACTCTGATGAACCGGTGTCTGCTGTCTGTCCTGATGAACTGCTTCCGCAGCCTGCCAATAAAGAAGCTACCATGGCGGTACTAAGCAATACCGATAATACTCTTTTCTTCATTTTGTAATCCTCCCTTAATAAGTTTGTTGCTTTGTTTGTTACACCTATAGCATAGCAAAGCTATTTATTGGAATCTTTAAAATAGTTGCTTATTAACTATTAAATATTGCCATTGTAATAATTGTTGTTATAGACCTTTTGTATGTTTTTAACTTATTTTCAGTTTATTTTTTGTGTATTTTTCATTTTATTTGCAAATAATGTCCATTTTCATGTTAAAATTGTCTTGTAATTGTTGTTCTTTTTCAAAATAATGTGATATTATAGATTTCATAAAAAGCAATTTTTGCATGTCAATTAGCAATATTTGTTTCAAAATCGCAATTTTTGATATTTGCATAAAACCATTCTGACCTTTACCTGTAACAGCAGATTTTGACCCATTTTTATAACTAAAGGAGGATTTCTTATGATTGAAACACTGGAAGGCATCCGGGAAACCGTGAATTTTAAAGAAATAAAGGGATTTATGTTATACGACAATGTTGATTTCGAGTCTTATCCTTCCCACTGGCATACGCCTATCGAGTTGCTTATGCCCTTAAAAAACATTTATTATGTAGACTCCATGAACACTTCCTACTGTCTGAATGAAGGGGATATTCTGTTCATCAATTCCGGTGTCATCCACAGCATGTCTGCGGTGGAGGGAGAACGGCTTATTTTTCAGGCAGACTTTTCCATGTTGCATAACATTTCCGACCTGGAATCCGTACTGAACAGCATCCCGCCGACCCTGCTCATTACCGCTGATAACGCCCCGGATATCCACGGGCGGCTTAAAGACCTGATGCTGCAAATCCAACAGGAATATTTCAGTGATTCCATTCTGGTCAGTGCCTCCATCTACTCCATGATAATTGAAATGTTCGTCCTCATCGGACGCAAATATATGGGGGAAGGCATTAAAGCGGATGTGACCTACAGCAAGCAAAAAGAATACACCGCCAAGTTTATCTACATCAGCCGCTATATCCAGGAACATTGTACCGAAGACCTGACTCTTGACGAGGTAGCTGCCCTGGCAAGCTTCAGCAAATACCATTTTACCCGCTTATTCAAAAGTTTTACCGGAAATTCTTTCTATAAATATCTGAACCGAAAAAGAATTGAACAGGCAGAGAAGCTGTTAGTCGACCCCGAAATATCCATTACCGAGGTTGCCCTGCAGTCGGGCTTCTCCAGTCTCTCCGCCTTTATCAGAATGTTTAAGATTATAAAAGGCTGTACGCCTACGGAATTCAGAAACCTCCTCGAAAAGTAATCTATCCGGCTGATACGCAGTTGCGTATATCCAGCATTTTCCCACCTTCCAGGATTACTTTCCGGTCAGCCACTTCCAGGAAAAGGGGTGTGGCTGTCGGGTTATACAACCGGTTTCCATCCATAGAAGTTATCAGGCTGCGCATAGCCATAACATATTCATAAATCTCGCCATTGGTCGCATACCATACATCCGGTCTGCCCTGCAGGCTTTCACAGATAGTCTCTATCCTGTCCCAGTTATCCTCCCTCGCGAATTCAAAGCTGTGTCCCCAGATATAAAACAGGGACAGGTTCCGATACTCCGGTGCATTCAGGAAATCCTGTACCAATTTCTCGGTTACCTGATTGTGATGACAGGTAGGATGCCATAACAGGAAATCAGATGGCAGGTTAAACTGCATCGTTGCTTCCACAGTACGGCTATAGACAATTCCAGCTGCCTTCGCCTGCTCGCACAAAACCTGGTTATATTCCCCAAAAGGATAGGAAAACCCCCGCACAATTCTTCCGCTGTATTCTTCCAATGCCCTGCGGTCCTCTGCCAGTTCCCGCAGCATCATATCCGCTGATAACTGATTAAAATAAGGATGCGTCACACCATGACAGGCAATTTCATGATTTGCATACAGCTTTAGCAGTTCCTCCGGTTCTACATAACCAATCTGCCCCAGTGTGCCACTGTTTAAGTGAAAAGTTGCTTTCATGCCATAAGCATCAAAAGTGCTTACCAATCTTCTGTCATGAACCTGTCCGTCATCATAGCTGAAGGTAAGTGCCTTGTCTTTTCCATCTTTCAAAAGAAATTGAAACGCTGTCATACGAATCCCTTCCTGTCCGGTTTGTGCCCTGCCGGCTCTACTGTAATAATTCTCCTACGATTTTATTTACCAGACCGCCATCTGCACGTCCCTTTACCTTAGGCATCAGTTCCTTCATAACTTTTCCTTTATCCTTGCCTGTAGGATTCTCAATTCCAAGACCGGAAAGCACTTCCTGAACAACTGCCTTGATCTCATCCTCGCTCATCTGTGCCGGTGCAAACTCCTGGTAAACCGCCAGACGACTCTTGCACTGTTCGATAATATCCGCTCTGTCTGCCGGAGAGGTTTCCATCGTTTCCTTCGTCTGTTTGATCTCTTTATTGACTACCTCAAACTCCTCCGCCTCTGTCAGGTCCTCCCTCTTGTCGATCGCCTTGTTTTTCAAGGCAGATAACAGCATGGAAAGGGAATCCTTTCTCTCCTTGTCCTTGTTCTTCATTGCTGTGACCATTTCGGCACGTACCTGGTCTATCATACTCATAGTTATTTCTCCTCTCTATTCTTTATTTCAACGGCTCCCTGCAAAAATAGCAACTATACCCCATCCGCGACGCAAGCGGCACCAGATTCTCTGCCCCGCAGTACCCGCAGACAATACATCTTTTTCCCTGCGGCACCGGATCGCCGTCGTACAGTCGCTCTGCCACAGCAAGACCGCCTCTGGCATTTTGCAGTCTCCTCTGCTCCTCCATCTTTTCCTTCGCGTGCTCTCTGGCGTCCGCCTCCGCCTTCTCCATCAGATAAGCCGTGGTGGAATGACCGTCCTCCCGCGCATCGTCGGCGTCTCTTTTCTCCGGCGCTTTCTGATAGCTTCCAGTGCTGCCGCTCCGTCCTATCGTGTGCGTATTCGTCCGCTGTCCGGAGCTGTTCTGCGCCGTTGTCACCGTCATATTGGGCATATTTTTATCTCTGCCGCCCCCTATGGCGCGGTTTTTATTTCTCAGCACCAGCCATATAATGATCACTGCAAAAGTTATAATTCCTGTCATTCTTCTTTTCCGTTTCTGCGCGCTTTTCTCTCCGCTTCGTCTGTGTCAAACGCGCTCAGACACAAACCTCTATGCACTGTATCTCACGATCAAAAGCTCCACACTCATCACATCGTTCATCTTTCCGGTCTTGACCGCTTCCTCCGCTTCCACGCAATCTTCCACGGCGCGCCTTAAATCTGCCGTCCTGAATCTGGCCGCCTGCGCCACATATTTGCGGGCAATAAATCCCGCCAGTCCGACCTTCTCACCGATCGTTGATGCATCGCAGCCCCTGTTCTTGAGCTCTTTTACCTGCAACAGCATATTAAACTGTCTGGTGATCAGGTACAGGATCCGCATAGGCGGTTCCTTCAGCGTGAGAAGATCATAGTACAGATCCATCGCCTTTCTCTGCTTTTTCTCTGCGATCGCGTTGATCATGTCAAAGATCTGGTTGCTGATCTGCTTCGTGCAGATCTCCTCGATGTCCTTTGCCGTGACGACGTCTCTTCCCATGCAGTAGCAGAGAAGTTTCTCCAGCTCTCCCCGGATATTCTCCATATCCGATCCGGTTTTCTCTAGGAAAAAGGCGAGGTCTCTCCCGGTAATGTTCATGCCTTCCTTTTTCAAGATCCCAAGGATCCATCTCTGCAGGACCGCCTCGTCCTGCGTCTTGAACTCTACGGCACGCCCCTTGGCGGTGACCGCCTTATACAGCCTGCTCCGCTTGTCTGCGGACTCCTCCACAAACACGAAATACGCCGTCGGTGCAGGCTCCTTGAGATAATCCGCCAGCATCTCCCCGCCATGTGCAAAAAGCCCGGTATTTTCCAGCACCAGCACACGCCTCTCGGCAAGGAAGGGCATCGTCTCCGCCAGATCGATCACTTCGCCCGGCGACACATCCTTTCCCTCAAAATAGTGGAAGTTCATGGCGTCCCCGTCGCCCAGCAGCGCCTTTTTTAGTTTGTCGCGGTACTGGTTTCGCAGATACGCCTCTTCCCCCAGGAGCAGGTATACCTGGCGAAACTCTCCCGTCTTGATCTCTTCATTTAACTTCTGCATAAAAGCACTTGTCCCTGCACGCGAAAGCTAGCCCTTGAGCCCGCGCGCCTGTCTGTCCATATCCTCTACAACGATATCATAGATCTCTCCGAGCGTTGCGCAGTATTTCAGGACATCCCACGGCTCGTTTGTGTGGAAATGGATCTTGATCAGCTCCTCGTCGCCCACTGCCAGCAGACAGTCTCCCTTAAAGTTTTCTGTGATATAATCGTTGATCTCGTCCTCATCCAGATTTTCTCCTTCGATCAGGAGCTGTGTATCATATCGAAATTCCAGCATCTCTCTTTCCTCCGTTGCTATTATATTTGCATTACACCCTATACTATAATACAAAACCGGCGTTTTCGCCACACTTTTGTCAGGACTCACTGCCCGCCAGACGGTCACTTTGCTACCGAATAGTTGCTGTACACGCGAAGCTGCTCTCTCAGGCTCTCCGCCGACGCACCTGCGCCTTCTCTCACTTCTACGATCTGCACCGTCTTTGTCTCCCCCGGCTGGAGATCAAAATAGTTGTCCGAAAGCAGCACATCCAGCTCTCCAAACTCAAGCGCCACACGGCGCGCAAATGCCGCCGCGCTCACCGCGATCTCCACTTTCCCATCGTTTTCCCGCAGGCAGGCCGTAAGCGCAGGGTCGCGGAACGCAAAATGCTTAGGCGCTGTAAGAAGCCGGTTTCCTTCATCTGCGACCACGCCGTCGACAAGGATCCCATAATGGATATAGCGCTCTCTGTCGGTGAAAAGATCGCCTGCCGGAAGCGCAAGCCGGATAGCCTCCACAGAGGAAAGCGCCGGAAGCACACACTCCTTCGTCTGCTTCAGCAGCACCCCTTCCTTCTGATCGATCAGCTCCGCAAACACCGTCACTTCCTTCGCTTCCAGCAGTTCCCCGGACGCATAGACGCTCATCACTGTACCGGACGCATCCGGCTCCGCGTAGGCTATGCAGGGTTGATAACTTCTTTTCACGATATAGTGGGACCCCTTCCATCTTCCATAGTAATCGATGGTCGCCCATGACATCGTAGGATAGGTATCGTTCACCTGCCAGTAGGTACTGCCCGCGCAGCGTTCTCTGTAGGAACGCAGGTGACGGATCGCCATCTCCAGATAGTCGCCCTGCAGCGACTGCGTCGTGTAGATCAGCGTGTCGAAATCGGACGGATTCTGATAATATCTGAGCAGATAGTGCATCAGCGTCAGATTTCCCTCGGCACATTTCTGATGCGTCTCCATCTGAGGCGATACGATATTGAACTGATCCTCGTCGATCACCTTCCGGAGCGTACTCTTTGCCGGCAGCGACACGAAGCCGTACTCGCTGAAAAAGCGGAAATATTTCTTTTCCACATCCTCGAAGGGTTTCCTGCCATGCCATACATCCCAGTAATGCGCGTCGCCCCGGTCCTCGCTGGAGGGTTCTTCGAAACCGCCTCCTGACGAGGGCGAAGAGGGCCAGTAGAACCGGTCGGGATCCTCTTTTGCAAGGATATCCGGGATCATCCTCTCGTACAGATACAGATAGTCCTGACGAAGCTTCTCATTTTTCGGAAGTCCCCAGCCATCCCACGCGGACTCCATCTCATTATTTCCACACCAGAGTCCCAGCGACGGGTGGTTCCTGAGTCTGCGTATATTGTCAATAAACTCTGCCCGGAGATTCGCCTCAAAGGCATCCGTCAGGTCGTACACCGCGCAGGCAAACATAAAATCTTCCCACACAAGCAGACCAAGCCGGTCGCATGCGTCGAAAAACCAGTCATCCGGATAGTTCCCGCCGCCCCATACCCGGATGCAGTTATAGCCGGACTTTGCGCAGTCCTCCAGAAGCCTTCTCGTCCGTTCTTCGCTTCTCCTGCCGAGAATGCTGTCCTCCGGTATGTAATTCGCCCCTCTGGCAAAGATTTCCCTGCCGTTGATGCAATAGCTGAAGGATTCTCCGTAAATGTCCTTGCGCCTTACCACCGTGAAATCCCGGATTCCGACCTGTACCTTCTTTTCGTCCAGCGCCCTGCTGTCCTTCTCCAGATGCAGCTTCACCAGATAGAGCGGCTGCTCTCCATAGCCGTTCGGCCACCACAGCTCGGGTGCCTCGACCGTATAGGAAAAAGTATTCTCCTCCCCGCAGCCCTGTCTCTGCTCCGAAAGCCTGCTGCCGTCCGGCGCATAGATCTCACAGACTAACTCTGCCTGCGTCTGCGCACCGGTGCACTCGTTTTTCACTTCCACGGTCAGCCTGCAGGTCTTATCATATCCCTTTTGTCTCACGTACACCGCGTCGATCCTGGCGTCGTTTATCTCTTCAATATAGATGTCTCGCCAGATTCCCAGATCCGGAAGCTGCGGGCCCCAGTCCCATCCAAACATACAGTGCGCCTTGCGGATGTACTGATAGCCTGGAACCGTCGTGTCCACGCCCCAGATCGGCTTTCGCTCGTTCTGCTGTCTCACAAAGGCAAGCGGCGCATAGAAAAACACTTCGATCTCGTTCTCACCTTCCCGCAAAACCGAGGTAATGTCAAAGCGGTATTCACGGTGCATATTCTCACAGTGTCCTATCGGTTGTCCGTTCAGCGTAATATCCGCCAGCGTGTCGATCCCCTTGCAGACCAGCACGTTTTTCTCATTTTTCAGAAGTTCACCGGAAACAGTAAAACTCCTTCTGTAACGGTAGTTATCCGCCGACAGTTCTCTTGCCGCGAACTCATTTTCCCCGTAAAAGGGATCCTCGATCCTGCCATTTCCCAGCAGATCCTTGTACATCGTTCCGGGAACGGAAGCCGGATACCAGCTCTCCTCCCCGTCTTTCTGCATTTCCCATACTCCATTCAGATCAAACATAGTAATCCTCATTTCTGCGCACCCTGCTGCACCCATTTTAATCATGTGTTCAGACCTCAAAATCCCGCAGACCCTTCCCTGTATACTGCAGGGCGATCCGGTTCTCCGGGTGGATCTCCGTGAGATAAAGCACCGCCACAAAGAACCATTCGAGCGGCTTCATCATAAAATAGACCAGATCCGCCATCCATCTTTTTTTGATCAGCTTTGCCACCGGAAATCCATAGGTGTCATAAAATCTCCGGATCCTCCGGTGCAGTCCCGGCGTCCTCTCCTCCAGGATCTGTTCAAACGCGTTCGCCACGCAGAGCTGACGGTTCACGATCACCTCATGCCCATGCCGCACCCCCTTGCGGAGCGGCCGGACGATCTTTCTGTCTCCGCCTGCCGCCACCGTACACAGATAATGCTCGTCACGATAAAGATTCTGCGGCGCGATCTTCGTAGACAGCCGGAAATCGCTGGTCTCCGTAAACGCCTTGATCGCCGAGGAAGGCTCCTGTCCGAACAAAAGCAGGATCACGATCACGATACCGAGCAGCGGCCACATCAGCAAAAGCGCAGCAAGCGGCCAGCGTTTCGAGCTCTTGAGAAGCCGGTTGCAGGCTCCCAGAAACGGAATCCTATCTATTCTGCCCTCCCGCTTCTCCGCCGCATCGTATTCCCGCATCTTGCACAGGATCTCCCGCGCCAGGATCAGAAAATAATTGAGCGGCGGCAGCAGCAGGCAGACATTCTCCAACTGTGTGAGATCAGTCACCTGATAGGTCAGCAGTATCTCCGCCACAGCGCCGAGATAGGTCGCCGCGATCGCCAGCACCGTGACAAGTGGCGGTACTTCCCCCGCTTTGATCGCCTTCAAAAAGAAAAGTCCGATCGCCGCCAGCGCAAAGATCACGTAGATAGACAGCGCGTGCTCAGGTGCAAGCGGCGCATGCTTTTCCGCATTATAAAGCTGCTGCTCCCATCCTGCGTTCCATACGACATCTTCCGAAAAAAGCAGAAAAAAGTATTCATAAATTCCCGCGATCATCAGGATCAGCAGATCATAGATCCCCGCCGATATCCTGCGGCTAAACGCCATCGCCTCTTCCCGCCGCGGGCCGTACACTCCGGCAAGCAGGCACGCCTCATAGATCGTGATCAGCAGCGGAAATATGACAAACGGTGCGTAAAAGACCGCTCCGACGACAAGCCCCGACGGTATATTGATCCAGTCGATCCAAAGCTGCTGTCCGGCCCCGATCAGCAATCCCAGCAGCAGTGCTATGACGATCTGTGAAAGATACGGATGCTTTTTTATGAGATTTTTAAATCTTTCCATGATAATCTCCTCTGTTTTACAGGACTCTACGATACCGTGATCCCATACTCCTGCCGGAACGTCTCTCCGGTCTTCAGACATTCTCCGTATTCGCGCTCCTCCAGGGTGCCTTCGAACTCTGCCCGGTCGCATCTGCCGCACCACGGCTCAATGCAGATAAACGGCGCATGCTTTCCCGCAGGCGACCATACGCCAAAAAGCGGCATATCAAACGTCACGGTGAGGTATTCCTTCTTATCCGGGGTGCACAGACTGACGGAGGAAGCCTGCCGGTTCTCGACGATCAGCGCATCCTTGTCAAACATATGCTCCGTGATGCGGCAATATCCGTCCTCTGTGTGCAGGATCTCTTCCTTGCGGCTCATCATTCCGTTTTCATCGACAAGCCCATAAGTGATCGGCTCCTTCGTGTCAAATTTCAGATAGTAATCGCTCTGCTCGCCTTCTCCCTTTAGCGGGCACAGAAAAGCAGGATGTCCTCCGATGGAGAAATACATTTTCTGATCCGCCGGGTTCTCAACCTGCCACACCACGCGGATCGTGCTTCCCTCCAGCCGGTAGCCGATCCGGAGCACAAACGCAAACGGATATTTTGCAAGCGTCTCCTCGCTGTCCCTGAGCGAAAACCACGCCTCCGTCTCAGTTTGGGAATCCACCGCGAACTCCATATCCCGCGCAAACCCGTGCTGTCCCATCACATAGGTTTTTCCGTCGTACCGGTATTCCTTGTTCTTCAGGCTTCCCACAAACGGAAACAGGATCGGCGCGCTTCTCTTCCAGTATTTTGCATCTGCGTTCCAGAGGTATTCCCTCTGCTGTTTTTTCCCAAATATGCCTGCCAGCTCCGCTCCAAAGCGGTTTATCGTCACTTTCAATTCTTCGTTTTCCAATATGATCTGCATGTTTCTCCTCCATCGCCATATTTTTTCCTATATCACAGGATTTCTTGTATGATCGGCTTCTTCCTGTATTCAGGATTCTCCTGTATTATAGCAAAGTTCTTTCCGATATGAAACCGGTATTTGACCAATACTCCCACAAGGTGTCAATACGGCTCCCGCGCCAGATATCCCTTCACCCGCAGGCGACCCCGCCGGCTCACGGAAACACTGACCGCCCCGCAGTTCATCGTCGTATAGCAGACTGTCCCGGCGTCCTCCAGCCGCCGCATCGTCTCCGCGTGCGGATGCCCGTAGGAATTGCCGCGTCCGCAGGAGATCAGTGCAAGCAAGGGCGAAGTCCTTTCCAGAAACTCCTGCGAGGTGGATCCCCCGGAGCCATGGTGCGCCACTTTCAGAAGAGTCACCGGCAGATTGCCTCCTTCTTCCGTCTTAATTTCGTCCAGAAGCTGTCTTTCCCCTTCGCCCTCCAGATCGCCGGTAAACAGTGCAGTAAAGCTGCGATATTGCACATACAGCACCGTTGAACCTGCGTTGATGTCCGCGTAATAGCTGCCCGCTGCGGGATGCAGGCAGGTCAGGCGTGTCTCTCCGATCGCAAACCGCTTTCCCGCGCCGAGATACCCTACCGGAATTCCATTTTGCGCCGCCAGCGTTTCCAGCAGAAGGTAGTTTTCGTTTCTGCTCTCCTTCGAAATGTCCGGCAGCAGAAGCATCCCGATCCGGATCCCGTTTGTCTGGTAATTCTCCAGCATTCCGCAGATCCCGTTCATGTGATCGCTGTCCGCGTGCGTCACCGCCACTGCCTTCAGCTCGGACACCCCCTGGTATTTCAGAAAAGGGACGATCTGGTAGACATCCACATCCTTCCGGTCCGTGCTGCCGCCGTCGATCAGCAGCGCCTCCCGCTCCGGCGTTTTGATCAGAATACAGTCTCCCTGCCCGACATCCACCATATGAATCTCAAGCGGATCCGGCGTCCGGCAGGTCAGTACCAGCAGCGCAAGCAGAAAGATCTGCCAGAACACAAGCTTCGGCAGCTTCTCATTTATGTAAACCAGTATGCACAGGATAACTAGGAATAAAAGAATCTGCCATCCCTCGGGGCATCCGGTGATCCACCGGTGTTCCGGCAGCCGCAGACAGAATTCGCACCCTTTTTCATAGAGCAGCAAAAGTCCTCTGGCCGGCCATGCAAATACTCTCCCAAGCGAAAGATACCAGGCGCCTCCTACAAGCGTCAACACTCCCGATACCAGAACCAGACTCATACAGGGGATCACCAGAAGATTCAGAAGAATGGAATACGGCGGAAATTCATAATAGAAAAAGAGATAGACTGGAAGCGTTCCCGCAGACAACACCGCTCCGGCAGGCAGTTCGCGCAGAGCCCTGTGTTCCCACAGGAAATTTTCCGTCGCGGCGGGGAGAAGCACAGCGATCGCACAGACAGCTCCAAAAGAAAAGAGAAATCCGCTGTGCTCCAGATAGAACGGCTTCTGCAAAAGCAGGGTCAGCGCGGCAACCGCCAGCGCCGTAGGCATATCGTATGTCCGTCCCAGATACTTTGCCGCCATCTGAAAGGAGAACATGACGAGTGCCCTCGCCACCGACACCCCCATTCCGACCATCGTTCCGTAGCAGAGCATAAACGCCGTCGCCGCGAACAGGTTCAGCTTTTTCGGGACCCGGCATTTTCGCAGCAGATTGTGAAAGCCCATCCCAAGCAGCGTCAGGTGCAGTCCGCTGATCGAAAGAATATGGATGATCCCGTTTTGCTGATACAGACTTTTCAGCTCCTGATCCAGCATGCCCTTCTCTCCCAGAAGCATTGCCTTCATCACAGCCGCCTCCCGCTCCGGGCAGCACGCCTCCAACAGCAGGGAAAAATAGTTTCTGATCCGGAAAAGCCCCTCCCGGAACGGATCGCAGGACGCGCTTTCCGCAAGCACACTGCTCTTCATCAGACGCCCCTGCTGCCCCATAATTCGGTAATAGTCCGCCGCATCGAACTCCCCGGGATTCGTGGCGTGCTTCATCGGCCGGAACGTGCCTTTCAGCAGAATCCAGCTTCCCATCCGGACGCCGTCGCCGCCTTTTGGCTCCGCATCCAGATAACCGATCAGCCCCGTGATCTCCTGTGCCCCTTCCAGCGCATAATCTTCACGCCTGTTTTCTGTTATTTCTTTGATAAACGCTTGATAACCTGTATTTGTTATGACTGTTTGTTTGAATTGTATGTCAGATCCTGACAGGATTTTCTGCACCTGGAGAGCCTTTTCCGGTTTCAGAACTATGACTTGTTCCAAAGATACCGTAAGGGTTTTCTCTCCGCCGCTCATTCGATATTCTTTCCAGCTTACGTTCCCCAAAGCCACGACCTCCTCGCGTTCAAACGCTTCATAGGTCGCGGCCCTGTGGGGGATCCGCAGCATGACAACAAATAAAATCACCACAAATGCAAGCCCCGCTGTACATACCGGCCTGCGCATCAATCTCCTCCTTATCTGCCGTTATTCGCTCTCCTGACCGCTGTCTGCGACCAGATCCAGATTTCTCTCAAACACCGTCCCCAGATTGACATTCTCCCGGTAGAAAAGATTTGTCTCTCCATTGACGGATATCTGTACCTTATTGACATTCGACAATTCGCTAAGCGAGTTGGTGATGGAATAGATCGTGACGTCGGATGTCACATTGTAAGGCTGGCTCAAAAAATTCTCGCTCAGGTTTACATAACATATCCCATCCTTCACCGTCACGCCGAGCACCTTTGTCTCCGGATTGATCGTCGGATAGCTTCCGTCCGCCTTAGGACCGGCGATCAGGCGCTCCACCACCAGTTTTTCCAGAGAGATATTGCTGTTATAGACCACATTGCGCTGATTTTCTTCAACCAGCCGGCTTCCATCCGCGTCCGCAAAATACAGCCGCAGGTTCACCTTCTCATACGCATTGATCTCATTGCCCGCATTTTCAATGAAGGTGTCCGCGCCCATCATTCCTATGGCAACACCGGCAGAATCCGTCAGCGGTTCGCCCTGCACCGTAAACGCCACATAGTCGATCCCCGGGATCTGGATCAGCGTCCTCACGATCGCCGCCCGGAACAACACCTCCACCGTCGTCTCTCTTCCGTTGTAATTCTCATCGAAGTCCATCGTCAGAAGCCCGTTGTCCAGCGTGTAGTTCACCACCTGAAAACCGCGGTCGAGCGGCGCTTCATACTCAAATTTCGCCGGTATCGTCTCAAGCTGCGTGAGCAGCTCTGCCAGCAGGACCGCCGTATCCTCGCTCTGCGTCTGATAAGTATGGCTCACCAGCTTGACCTCGTCGTTGCTGACACAGTAGATCTGGTAGGTTTTCCCATTCTGCTGCGTCTCCTGCTGTCCGCACGCTGTCAGTGCGCAGAGCAGGCCAAGCAGTGTCAGGACTATCTGTATTCTCTTTTTCACTGTGCCTGTCTCTTTTTTCTCAAACATCCTCTTCACTCCCATGCGCCTTGCGGGCAGGTGTCTCCGGTCTGTGCCGGAAAAGCTCTGTCTCAGACGGCAATGTATGTGAGCGGGATCTTCACGGTAAAGACCGTGCCTTCCCCTTCTTTGCTCGTAACTTTGATCGATCCGCGGTGCATCAGGATCGCATTTCTGGTGATCGCCAGTCCCAGTCCGGTTCCGCCGATCTCCCTGGATCTGGACTTGTCCACGCGGTAGAATCTTTCATAGATATGCTCGATCGACTCCTCTGGGATACCGATCCCGGAATCTGCCACCTCTATACTGAAAAACTGGTGGTCGGCGTCCAGCTTGACCTTCACCCAGCCATGCTCCCTGTTGTATTTGATCGCATTCTCGACCAGATTGGAGACCACCTGCGAGATCTTGACCTCGTCCACCGCCGCCGTCACCGGACGCACGCTCTCGTAGACCAGCTCTACGTCCCTTTTCATCGCGATCGGACGCAGGCGCTTCATCACCGTCTCCACCAGAATACCGATGTCCACCTGCGCAATATCGAGATCCGCCGCCGTCCGGTCCATCTTGACTAACGCCAGCAGGTCCGTGATGATCTTGTCCTCCCGGTCTACCTCCTGCGCGATATCCTCCATAAATTCCTGATACAGCTCCACCGGAACATCCTGCTGCGTCCGCAGCGAATCCGCCAGCACCTTGATGGAAGTGATCGGCGTTTTGAGCTCATGCGATACATTTGATACAAATTCCTGCCGGGAATCATCCAGCATCTTCATACGGCCGAGCACTCTGTTGAAAGCGTCCCCGATGTGCTCCGTCTCCAGATAGTCTGTCACGGAGATCGGATCGTTCGTATAGCCCTGCTGCGCCCGGTTCAGTGCTTCTGTGATCTTTTCAAACGGTCGGAAAAGCAGCTTCGCCGCCACGACAGACATCGCAAAAAGGATCACCAGAAGGATCACCTCCACAACCAGCGCCTGCCTGTTTAAGATGTCCATGGTCGCAACGATATTGTCGGTGGATGCACTTACCAGCATCACGCCTTTTACCACGCCCGGATTGCCGTCCGGCACCTCGTCAGGCGGTTCCTGGATCGTCTCCACGATCGGGATCGTCATCTCCACATAGCCGTTCTCCCGGTCATACTTGCTGGCGCTCTCGCCCTTCACACAGCGGATCACTTCCTCCGAGATGATCGTCTTTCCCTCGCTGATCCCATAGGTGTCCTTCACAACGCGAAGGTCGCTGTTGATGATGAGCACACGCCCGTCGTACAGGTTGGAAAGCTGATCCAGCTCTGCATTGATGACCTCCGAGGAGGTATCCTGTAAATAATGGTAAGTGATCAGATGGTTCGCCAGGATCTTGAGCTGGTTGGTTATGTCAGAAGTTCTCACATTGACCGCCCGCTGCTCGTAGTTCTGAACGATCGCATAGCGCATACAGAAACAGGGAATCATCCCCACGATAAGGAGGATCAGAAAGATCCTCACTTTCAGACTTCTCAAGAATTTGATTTTATGTATCTTCTCTTTAAGCAAAGTAATATCCCACACCCCACTTGGTCTTTACATATACCGGATCGCCCGGCACTTCCTCGATCTTCTCCCGCAGTCTTCTGATATGGACGTCCACGGTTCTGACGTCTCCGGGATAGTCGTTCCCCCAGATCAGCCGGAGCAGATTTTCCCTGCTGTAAACCTTGCCGGGATTCTGGATCAGCAGCTCCAGCACCTCAAACTCCTTGGCGGTCAGATTGATCTCACGCCCGGAAATATATACCCGCCTGCTGTCCAGCTCAAGACGCATCTCGCCTCTCTCGGCGATCTTGGGGCTTTCCTTCTCCTCCGTGCGCTTGCTGGTCCTGCGGATGATCGCTTTGATCCGCGCCTTGACCTCCAGAATATTGAACGGCTTCGTGATATAATCATCCGCGCCGTACTCCAGTCCGAGGATCTTGTCCATGTCGTCGCCCTTTGCCGTCAGCATGATGATCGGCACGCCGGAAAACTCCCGGATCTGCTGACATACCTCGAACCCGTTCATTTTCGGCAGCATCACATCCAGAAGGATGATATCATAGGTATTTTCTTTTGCGTACGCGAGTGCTTCCTCTCCGTCGTACGCACAGTCGACCTGCATCCCATCCTGCTCCAGACTAAAGCGGATTCCCTTCACGATCAGTTTTTCATCATCAACCACAAGAACTCTCTGTGCCATTTCTACCCCTGCCTCTGTTTATACTCCATTCTGCGCCGACCGCGTCCGGCTCTTTTACTCTACCCGGATGCTGTCCTTTATCTTTTCAAAGGTCCCCTCTTTGATACCGCTCACTTTCATAATATCTTCTGTCTTTTGGAACGCGCCGTGCGCCTCCCTATATGCCACGATCGCCGCTGCCCGTGTCGTCCCTACTCCAGGGATCTGACACAGCTCCGATTCGGACGCCGTATTGATGTTGATCTTTTCCCCGCTTCCGTGCGTCTCTCCGGAATCCTGCGGCGTTTCTGCCGTCTCCGGCTCCACAAGACCAAGCTCTGCGGTCTGCCGCTCTTTCTCAGCCGCGCTCTGCTCACGCGTCGGGATCACCAGCTTCGCCCCGTCGGAAAGACGCTCCGCCTGGTTTACATAATCTTCGTCCGCGTCCCCGGCAAAACCGCCTGCCATACGAACCGCGTCGCAGACGCGCTGTCCCTGTTCCAGCTCATAGACACCGGGGCTTTCCACCGCTCCGCACACATGTATGTAGATCTTCTCCGGCTGCGCTTCCTCTTTTTCCCGGCTTTGTATCTCCGCACCGGAAGCGTCCGCCGCCACAGGATCTGTGGATTCCAGCTCCTGCTCTGCACCGTTCAGCGCCGTGTCTCCGCCCTCCGCGGAAAGCTCCGGCTCTGCACCTTTGCTCTCTTCCACGCTCTGCGTCTGTTCCAATTCAAGCGTCAGCTCATCCCTGCGGGTGCAGCCGCCGAGCCAAAACACCAGTGAAAGCAGGAGGATTCCCTGCATATACCGCCGTATTTTTTTCGTGTCTGCCAGATATTTTCTCTTTCTTTTTTTCATCTGCATAGTCTCCCTTTCCGGCCCTCGGCCGTCCGGGAAGTCCCCGCTACGCATCGTATTTTCATTGTAAGACAAATTAGGGGTTATGTCCACTTAAAAATCACAACTCCCACGATCGCAATTCCCATTCCGATCACCCTGCGCAGCTCAAGCGGCTGTTTTTCCACGCCGAAAAGTCCGAACACCTCGATCACATAGGCAAGGATGAGCTGTGAGATCACGATCAGCATGACTGCCTTCGCCGGTCCGAGCGCCTCCATTCCTTTGATCACGGTGTAGGTGATAAAGGCGCCGATCGCCCCGCCGAGCAGCATATACTTCGGCTCCACCTTTCCGAGCGCCTCCAGACTACTGCGGTCGGTTATCAGCCAGGCTGCCAGACACACCAGAAGCGCCGTGAACTGGACAAAGATATTCGCGACCCAGACGCTTGTCGCTTTCGTGACCTGCGTATTAAACACGCCCTGAATACTCATAAGCGCTCCCGACAACAATGCGATCAGTATCCCAAACATAAGCTCTCCTTCCGTTCTCCCGCCATATGCGTTTGTGTGCATCAGAAAAAAATAAGACAAAGCACTCTCTGCCTTGTCTTATCATATCCTCATTTTCACTTTTTTATTCCGACGTTACGTCACAGCGTTTATTCGCTCTCCGGCATATCGCCTTCTTCGCTGTCATGGCTCTCCTCGACCGGAACATCCAGATAGTCCTCCGTATATTCCTCGCCGAGCACCTGTCCCATGATCTTCTCGGAAAGCGCTTTGAGGTCCTTGTTTGCATCCTCTCCGTCCCAGATCTTGGCAAAGGCGATCTCAAGCTCTACCCAGAAATTGCTTGTCTCGATCATCTTTGGCATCGGCACGGAAACCGCATATTCCTTCTGAAACGCGGCAAGGTTCGCATCCTCATAGAGCGTTCCCTGCGTGTACACCGGAAGTTTGCCCGCTCTTGTATACAGATCGTCCGTATTGCCCTCCGTGAGATAGACCGCAAAATCGTTCGCCAGATCCTTCTTCGACGAATAGCCGTTGACCACCAGACTCTGTGTCACGGAAAGCGACGCCGACTTTAACTCCGCGCTCACATCCGGCAGTGTGACCACCTGATAATCATACGCAAAGTTTCCCTCTGCTTTCGCCGCCTCGATCTTCGCAAGCGCGTCGGAGGTTGCCACCGTGTAGACGATCTTTCCGTCTATAAAATCCTGCAACACGCCCGCATAGCTGATCTCCTTCGTGTCGATCGAAAAGAACTGGTTCAGGCTCTGGTAAACCCGCATACACCTTATCGCATCCTCATTGTAGATACAGATGGAATCCGCCTGGTCTCCGTTCACGCCGCCGACGTCGATCGCATCGCCCACAAAGAAATAATTGTAAAAGATATCCGAGACATCCCACTTAAAGACCGCTTCTACCTGCTCCGGCGCGTCGTACACATCCGCAAAGGACAAGATATCATCGATGATCTCCGGCAACGCCTCTTCCACTCTGGCGTTCACTGCCTCCTCATCCGGAACGTTCGTCACCTGTCCCGCATCCTCCGGTGCGGCTGCCCCGGCGCTTTCATCCTGCTCCGCCTCTTCCTGCGGAACATTCTCCCCGTTATCGATCTGCTCCTGGGCTTCTTCTCCCGCCGCAGTATCCGCTTCCGCCTCTATCTGCGCTCTCGCCCAGTCCTCCAGATAAGTCCTGTTAAAAAGCAGGCAGCTTGTCTCATAAGAAAACGGATATGCGATCATCTTATCCTGATAAGTCACCGCATGCACTGCCGTCTCCGGAAAAACCTCTTCTCCCGGTCTTGCGCCATCCGGCGTCTGCAGCTCCGAGGCAAGTCCGCCAAGATATGCCTTTTCCAGCGCGTCGTTGCTGATCAGATAAAGATCCGGCGCCTGATCGGAATTGAGCGACGCCTGATTGATCGTTTCCAGATATTCCAGTCCCGATGTATATACCGGAACGACACGCACCTCGTCCTGCGATTCGCTGTAAGACAGCGCCACACTTCCGAGGTAATCGGTCAGCGCTTCGTCGGTGTACCAAAGGTACAGTGTCTCCCGATGCCCCAAAAGGGAATCTTCTTCCGTCGTCTCCTCTGTCTGCTTTATCGTGATCCCGGCTTTTCCTACGCCATAAACGCCCGCCGCAACGGCCGCGATCGCCAGAATCATACCTAATCTCTTTTTCAGAGTCACTATCTTTCTCCTTTAATCTAATATTTCCTTCATACTCTTACGGAGTATTTCCATCATCTCGTCTACATTTTCCTTTGTAATAACAAGAGATGGTACAAAACGGATGATATTGGTTCCCGCATTGATGAGAATCAGTCCGTTCTCCATCGCTTTGACGATAATATCGCCTACTGGTCTGTTAAACACAAGTCCCTGCATCATGCCGATACCACGTCTTGTCTCTACACAGTCGAATTCCTCTACCAGCTCGTCCAGACGTTTTCCAAGGTAATCACCGACTACCTTTACATTCTCCAGTACATTCTGCTTCTCAAACAGCTCAATGACCTTACAAATCGCGGCACAAGCCAGTGGATTGCCACCGTAAGTCGTTCCGTGGTCGCCTGCTGCCAGTGAATGGGCTCCTACCTTCTCGGTCATCAGGAAAGCTCCTACCGGCACGCCGCAGCCAAGTGCCTTTGCCGTTGTCATCACATCCGGTTTGATGCCATATCTCTGCCATGCAAACATCGTTCCGGTACGTCCCATACCGCACTGGATTTCATCTAAGATCATCAGGATGTCTTTCTCATCACACAGCTTTCTTACCTTCTGTAAAAAGTCCTCTGTTGCCGGATAGATACCACCCTCGCCCTGCACGGTTTCCAGGATGATGGCGCAGGTCTTATCGGTTACCTGGGCAAGCACGCTGTCAAAATCGTTCAGGTCAGCAAACTTGATATTGCCGATCATTGGCTCGAAGGCTTCCCTGTAATGGGGATTGCCTGTGATGGACAGCGCCCCCATGGTTCTGCCGTGGAACGAATGATTCATGGCAATGATCTCATGGTCTGTTGTGCCATCTTTCAGATAAGCATATTTTCTGGCAGTTTTAATTGCCCCCTCGATTGCCTCGGCACCGCTGTTGGTAAAGAAAACCCGGTCCATACCGGAGATTTCCTTGATTTTCTTCGCCGCCTCGATCGCCGGGATATTATAATAGTAATTCGAAGTATGGATGATCTTGTCGATCTGCGCCTTTAACGCATCATTGTACTCCTGATTCTGATATCCCAAGGCAAATACCGCGATACCGGATACAAAGTCCAAATACTCTTTTCCATCCATATCATACAGATGAACGCCCTCACCCTTTTCAAAAACAACCTGGTAACGATTGTAGGTATGTAATAACGCTTTCTCTGCCTCGTCAATATAACTGCTCATCAATTCGCTCATTCTCTGCTAACCATGCCTTTCCATCCTCCGCGGCGTAACACCGCAGGTACGCTCTTCTCTTTTTCTTTCTATTCTGCCATCTCTTCATGGTCGCGGATGATCGCCGTCCCGATACCATGATTCGTAAAGATTTCCAGAAGCAGGCAGTGTGCGATTCGCCCGTCCAGGATATGGACTCTGTTTACGCCCTCTTTGATCGCTGCGGTACAGTTGTTCAGCTTCGGGAGCATACCGCCGCCGATACAGCCGCTGACGATCAGCTCATCTGCCTGGGAAGCGGTCAGACGGGAAATGAAGCTGGACTTATCATTGATGTCCTTGTAAAGTCCTTCAATGTCTGTCAGGAATACCAGCTTGTCGGCACCTACTGCTTTTGCAATGGCACAGGCAGCATCGTCTGCATTGATATTATAAGTATTGAATTCATCGTCCAGTCCGATCGGCGCTACGATCGGGAGAAAGTCCTTCTCCAGCAGGTCGTACAATACCTGCGGATCGACCTTCTTGATATCTCCTACAAAACCAATGTCCTCACCGTTCGAATACTTCTTGTCGCACTGTAACAGACGGGCGTCCTTGCCGCTGATACCGACTGCCTTAACCCCCAGTTCCTCTACCATACGGACCAGGTTCTTGTTTACTTTATTCAGAACCATTTCTGCAATTTCCATAGTCTCTTCATCGGTCACACGCAGTCCGTTGACGAACTTTGCTTCTTTGCCAACCTTGCCTACCCAACGGCTGATCTCCTTACCGCCGCCGTGTACGATGATCGGTTTGAAACCAACTAACTTCAACAGGGTAACGTCCTTGATGACGTTCTTCTGTAACTCTTCATTGCTCATGGCACTGCCGCCATATTTTACTACGATAATCTTACGGTTGAATTTCTGGATATAGGGAAGCGCTTCGATCAGGACCTCCGCTTTTCCGAGAATTTTGTCCATTTCCTTCTGTTCCATGATAAACCTCGTTTCTATTATGAATATGTTCTTTCGCAAATTATTTTCATATATAGTGAGTTACCCAAATAAGAACCATCTCGGACGCGCTTTCGCTCCGTTCCGGACGCAATGGTACATAAGTGGTCAAAAAACAACCACTAAGTACCAGCGTCCTCCAAGGGTCCTTCGCCTGGTTACTTATTTGCGTAACTCACAGCTATAATATTCCATAATATTATGTAAACCAATTATTTGTGTTAAGACTTCTTTTAACTTCTGTAGTCCGCATTGATTTTTACATAATCATAAGTCAGGTCGCATCCCCAGGCAGTTGCCTCTGCTTCGCCCCGGTGCATGTCCACGATGACACGAACCTCCGGAGCTGCCAGTACGGCGGAAGCCTCCTCCTCGCTGTAATTGGTCAGCAGACCACCTTTGCAGATCTGAATCTTCTTTTCATCATTTTCGCAGTACAGATCTACCTGCTCCGGGTCAAACTGCACACCGGAATACCCCAGTGCACACATGATCCTGCCCACATTCGGGTCATGACCGTATATCATCGCCTTGGTCAGACTGGAACAGACAACAGACTTGCTTAAAATACGTGCTTCTTCCTTGGAGGCAGCATGGATAACCTTCGTCTCAAACAAAGCTGTCGCACCTTCTCCGTCTCCTGCCATTTTCTTAGCCAGGGTGGTATCAATATAATGCAATGCCTCCTTAAACTGATAGTAGGCATCGTTCTTCGTCGTGATCTTTTCATTCTGTGCAAGTCCGTTGGCAAGCACCACCAAAGTATCGTTGGTAGATGTATCGCCGTCTACCGAGATCATGTTAAAGGTGTCTACCACGTCCTCGCTGAGTGCTTCCTGCAGCAGTTCCTTGGAAATCGCAATATCCGTTGTGATAAATCCAAGCATGGTGCACATATTCGGATGGATCATACCGGAACCTTTGCACATACCGCCTACGGTAACCTGTTTACCGTCAATCTCTATCGTTACCGCTACCTGCTTGGAAACGGTGTCAGTTGTCATAATGGCTTCCGCTGCCTGGGTTCCTGCCTCTAAGGTAGCCTGCTTTGCTGCTGCCAGTTTCTCCACACCGGCTTTGATCCGGTCAACCGGAAGCTGCCAGCCAATAACGCCGGTGGAGGCTACGATTACTCCATCTGCCTGGATTCCCAATACTTCTGCTGCTTTATCTGCTGTCTCTTTACAGCAGTCATATCCCTGTTTTCCTGTGCAGGCATTGGCGATTCCTGAATTAACCACGACTGCCTGTACGGATGGAGCATGGGCAATTACCTCTTTGTCCCACAGTACCGGGGCTGCCTTGACTACATTGCTGGTAAATACACCGGCTGCCGTACAGGGCGCCGTACTGTATACCATCGCCATATCTTTTCTGTTCTGATATTTAATCGCAGCTTCCACACCGGCTGCTTCAAATCCTTTTGCTGCGGTCACTCCGCCTTCGATGACTTTCATGCTCTCTTCCCTTCCGATACACGATTTTGTATCGTTTTTCCCTTTTTAACGACTATATATCAATATACAATAAATCAGTTCGGATTGCAAGTGCAGTTTTATGCAATGTTTTTAAATAATATACATTATATTTTGCATTTTATAAACAAAAAGCGCATTTATATGAATATGTATTCACAAAATGCGCCTTTCTATCCGTATATCGTCCTGCTGAGGATCCTTACATCCATATCCTTTTCCGCAGTTTTTCATTCAGCTTGGTATAAATATGCTCTTGAAACCACGGCTCTGTTGATGCCGCCACCGCTTCTTCCAGCGAAAACCAGGCGACGCCGCTGTTTTCATCCGGCTTCACGGATAACAGCTCTGACTCTGCCGCTTCCAGAAGATATGTCACGTTCAGATGCAGATGGGAGGACACATAGCTGCCCTTTTTCCAGTGCCCGTCTACCGTCAGGCTTTCCAGGGAAAAGATGTCCTCCGTCACAGGACGGACGTCGCAAAGCCCGCTTTCCTCCCGGACCTCCCTGCACGCCACCTGCAGCAGATCCTCCTCGCCGTCTGCATGCCCGCCAAGCCACGACCAGGAATGATAGATGTTATGGTATACCATCAGCACCTTATCTCTTGTCTCGTTTACCACCCAGGCGGACGCCGTCATGTGTGCCAGATGGTTTTCCCTTGTAAAAATATCCGGCTGGGTTTCCAGACTGTACAATATCAGCTCCCTGTCCTTTTCTTCCTGCTCATTGTAGGGCTGATATGCCCTGATCTCGTCTAACAACATTTCTGTCCTGCCAGCCGTCCTTCCTGCCTCTTTCTTTTTGTTTCCTTATGCCTGCGGCTCCCCGGCAGCATCCACCGGTGTGCCTGCGGGTTCCGCAATGTTGATTTCCGAATTAGAAGCGACCTCCTCCGGATCGTCGTACTCCTTCTCCTCTTCCTCTCCCCACAGGGAATCATACTCTTCGTGTTTCTTATCCATGTTCATAACTGCCATATTCTTGGCAGCCATATAGATTTCCATATTAAAGTCCATCAGCTTCTTTTCATCGGTAGCGGGGACCTTGTCGCCGTTGCTGATCCTTCTGGCTATCTCAAGACATTTTGCCATGTCCTCGGCGTACTTTTTCATGGCGTCTGCCTGCTGCTTGCTGTTCTCCGCATTAAAAATACCGACTTCTGTCTCAATGATCTGATCCAGCCCCTTTTCATTCTCCTTGATCTCACCATTCAGAACGTCGATCTTTTCCTGTAACTCCTGCATCCGCTTCCGATATTCTTCAGAAAGCTCCAGCGTCACGCCAAGGCTGCTCTGCTTACCGTTTCCGGTCTGCTTCTCGAGCTTTTCTTTCTGATCGAGCAATTCCTTTCTCTGGCTTCTCTGCTGGCTGAGCTGTGCTCTGTACATACTTGCTGCTTCTGAAATTTTCATATCTGTCACCATATCCTTATGTCGCTCGTACATCCGTGTACCGGGTTTCCTGTTCTTCCCTGCAATCTGTTTTTCATCATCCCAGACTGCAATTCTATAATTTATTATCGACATTTTGAAAGATTTTCTTTAAGGGAAAGGGACAAATCAGACCGAGCAAAATTATTTCTGTTTTTAAGGCAGCGCCACATAATAGAATCGGATCTGCTCCGGATCTCTTTCCCAGATCTCCGCGCCGCCTGTCAGGGTTCTCATGCTTCCTCCCTCTGCCGCCAGCAGCACCACCGTTCCATCTTCCAGACAGGCGAACCGTGTCCCTTCCACACCGCAGGGTAGCTGCCACTGCTCCACAGCCCGCACCGGCTTTTTCTCTCCCATACGGTAAATATCAATGCCGTCATAGCTCCACAACACGAAATCGCCGTCTGCCGTTACACCGATCGCGTCCCATGGCATCTCCACAGAATCGTCCGATTCCTTCTCCGATATACAGATGATCTCCGGCTGCCAGGTATCCTTTTCGATCGCCGCCAGCACGTTCCGGTCGCCGTCCTTTTCTTTCAATGCCACATAAACTCTGCCGTCCCTGCCCCTTGCGATACCGGGCACCATCGCGCTGACACAGGCTCCATCCGCCACGCTTCCCCGCAGATTTCCCTCTTTATCATAGATCCGCAGATACGCATTTTCTCCCTCTTCTGCCATTCTGGTGTGCACATACAGATTGCCTTCCTCGTCCTCTGCAAGTCCATCCACAATGTTTCTCTTCCGTTCTCCCACATAGAAGCTGTTCTGCAGGCTGCCATCTTTGCCAAAGTGATAAATCTCTGCCTGCCACTGCGGCTGCTCTTCCTCCCCGGTGAAGCAGCGCGCCCCCGCATAGACGCTTCCGTCCTGCGCCTCGTACAGACAGGATATCTGCACTTCTTCGGAAAATCCGTCATAAAATGTCTCCGGCGCGCCGCTTCCTGCCGCTACCCACTCGATCCGGTTGTAACCGCCAAGATAAAGTCCGTCCGCGCCTGCTGCCATACACTGAATCCCCATCTGACCCTCGTACGCTGTCATGCCCTCTCCGGCACCATTCCAGGCTGGCTGATCCGCCGTCTGCTCCTGCGCGGTCTGAATTTCCGAAGCGCTTTCTTCCTCTGCCATTTCTCCCTGCGCCCGCTCTGCTCCCGTTTCCTCCAACGCTTTTTCTGCATTGAGCTGTTGCAGGCTGTAATCTCTCTTCTTCCGGAAGTCAATCAATTCGAGCAGCTCCTCATCGCTCATTTCCTCCTCCGGGAAGAAAAAGGTGCTCCGCGCCGCATAGAAGCCCACGCCCTTTTTATACTGCTCCGGGGTCTTCAGCATGGTAAGCTCCCCCTGCGGGAAAAGTCCCTGCTCTTCGTAGGCTGCTTCCAGTTCTGCAAGCCGTTGCTTCTCTGTACCGGTCATCTCCCGGTTGTAGGAATCCGCTCCCACGTTTGCCTCCTGCAGCTGAGTATAGTACCTTTCCATCTCCGCGTGATTCATGCTTTCCATCCGCTGCCGGTATGCTCCCACCGACGCCGTCACTGTCCCCGACACCAGAAGCGCTCCCGCTGCCACCAGCAGGACCGTCCTCCGGACGGAATAATGCTTTCTATCCGTCTGTAAAATATGTTCTATTTTCTCTTCCATCGTCCCCGGCACTGCCATCTGCTCGGCAGCCGCCATTTTCCTGATCTTGTTATCCCAATCTTTATTCTGCATCCTGAACCTCATTTCTGCGCACGCTTTTGCGTATGCCGGATCTGCGCCAGGTGCGCCCAGACACAAATCTCGATCTCTGCCTCTTTTAAATCATCCGGCGCAGCTGTTCCCTCGCCCGGTAAAGTCTGGATTTCACCGTTCCCTCCCGGCATCCCAGGATCCTGCTGATCTCCTTTAAGGAACACTGCTCATAGTAATACAGCACGATCACATCCCGGTGTCCCTGCTCCAGCTTCATTACCGCATCCCACAGTTCATGGTGTTCGTCATAAAACGCCGGGGACATATTTTCTTCCCACTCCACGGGACTTACCCGCTTATTCCTTCGGTAAATCCGTGCGGCTTCATTCGCCGTGATCCGCAGGATCCATCCCTTGAAATTTTCGGCCTTGCGGAGCGAACTCCGCTTTTCATATGCGCGCAGCACCGCCTCGCTGACGGCGTCCTCCGCATCCGGATCATTCCGCAGTATGGAAAAGGCCAGCCGGTACATATTCAGCGTGTATGCCTTGATCGATCGTGCAAATTCTTCTTTGGTCATATCTGCCAAAGCAACTCCTCCCTCCCGTTTTGTGCCTTCTCCTTATATGACACAAAACCTGCGCTTCTGGTTCCCGGAAAACATCTTTATCAAATATTTTTTGCGACTCAAAATGGATTTTCCCAATATATGAAATGAAGCCGGACTTTTGGATCCGGCTCCCAGATGCTTTTATTCGGTTCTCTCCGCCACGGACGCAGCCGGGCGACGCTTTTCTCAATCCATCTCGATCACATAATCATAACTGTAAGTGTGCACATACAGCTTACCGTCCTGTTCGATCAGCAGATCCGGCATTTTCTTTAACAGCAGGCGGTCGATTATCTCGCCCGTGTTTCGATTGATCTGATATAGATAATCATCTTCCTCCGTGAAACCATAACCACAGAGTATGACGTCCCCTTTTACCAGAAAGTTCATGGAATTGTACGACTGGTCGGCGCTTCTCCACACCAGCTCGTCCTGATCCAGATCATAGGCAAACAGAAAACAGGTATTGGGCTGCGCATACCCATTCATCACGCTGCCTCCGTAAAATATTCCATCCTTCAGGCAGGCATTATTGCCATTCACATACCATTTGTCTGTCGGATAACTTAACACATAAAGACAGGTTTCTGTTTCCTTCTCATAGATATAAAGCGCATCCCCTACCCACTGATACTCGTATTCATCGTCATAAAAATGATCCCAGCCGTCACCGATCATCGGAAGGGACAACTGCTCCCTGTCATACCACTCGTATGCCATGTCGATCCCGTTTCCCTCTTCGGATACCACTTTCAGCGTCAGCGGGGTAACGTCGGCTCCCTCCGGGTGCGTTTCCTGTGTCTGTGACAAATCTATCGTTATATACCTGGGTTCTGCGTCTGTACCCATTTCCGCATCGGCGCCGTTTTCCACAGTTGCATCCGCCTCTGTTTCCGATTCCGCTTCTCCGGCATTTGCTTCCGCGTCCGCGCCAGCTTCTGTTTCCGCTCCGTTTCCGCTCTCTTCCGGCGCTATCTCCGTCTGGTCAGAAGCAAGGCTGTCCTCATAGGCGCTGTCATCCTGCCCGGTGACCGCCGCATCCTCGTTCTGCTTCCCACAGGCGGTTAAAGAAACCAGCGTAACCATCATAAGAAATCCAACTGCTCTTTTCTTCATCATAATACCTCTTTTACGCTACCGTTCCCGGCACCCCAACAGGCTTTAGGGAACTTTTTGCATCAACTCTATCAAAAAGTTCCCTAAATGTCAATTTTCACAAACGCCGACACCGGAGCTTCATTTTTCAAAGACCGGCTCAACATACTCCTTAATAAACTCGATTCTGTCCTTTGCTCTTGGATAGAAAACCGAGGCGATCGCAACGACCATATTTTTCTCCGGACTGACATAAATGATATTGCCGCCATCTCCTATCGCCGCATAGCCGTTCCCATCCATGCCTGCCCACCACAGGTATCCGTATGGAAGATCCCGCTGTTTCCACCGGCTCTGCTCGGATGTGCTTTCGGCTATCCATTTTTCGGAAACAATACGTGTTCCCTCCCAGACGCCGCCATTTAGGAACAGCTGTCCTATCTTAGCCATATCCACCGGCGAAAGGGTCAGCCCCCAGCCTGCCGCGTTGACGCCCGTCGGACCGGCAACCCAGACGCTCCTGTCAGTCGCTTTATAAAAAGCCATCTGCTCTTCCTTGTTGTGGAAGATGATGGTTTTCTCAACGGTGATGCCCAATGGGGCAAACAGATTTTCCGTTGCAAAATCAAATACGGACTGTCCCGTCGCTTTTACAAGGATGCCTGCCAGAATGTCCGGACCGACGATCGGAGCGTACCGAAACTCTCCTATCGCTCCTTTTCCTCCCAGCACATCCAGCGAAAACTTCACCCAGTCCGCACTGGTAAAATATTTTGTATAGGGATTCCATTTATACTTATACGGAGCCGTCATGGTAAGCATATCTTTGATCGTGATATGCTGTATCGTCTTTTCGCCCCTTTTGACCGTATACTCCGGATAAAAATCCAACACCTTCTGACTGCCGCTCCCGATATAGCCTTTGTCCAGCGCGATCCCGAACAGGATCGAAAGAATACTTTTGGTCACCGAAGAAACATGGATCCGGCTGGCCTGCGTACAGCCATGAAAATAATTTTCATAGACTGCTTCCCCGTCCTTTCGTATGACCATGCCTGCCATATTCGTGTAGTCTGTACCAATGATCCGCTCCATCTCTGCAATTTTTTTCCTGGTTCATCTGATTTCCCTCCAAATTCCTGTGCTTCCTTATCTACGCACGATCTTTTTGACAGGGTAATAGACTTCCGTTATGTTATCTTTTTCATTCTCAGTCTGCGTCGGATCTGTCACATAGACTTCAAACAGAGCGCCCGTGCACCGGTATCCTTCTTTTTCTGCCCACTGTATCTGTCTGGTGTAGACCGAGGCAAGCTCCGTGTAAGCGCCACGCACGACCGTTTTCAGACACAGACCCGGACAGAAATCTCTTGTGCCTGTGGCATATTCTTTCACCGGGATCGCAAACTCGGTATCGAAGCCGGAAGAAGATGACTTTTCACTGTGAAAAAGCACCATCGGCGCGCCACTCATGGTCAGCTTGTCGACGGCGATCCTTCTGAACAATTCTCCATAGCACCTGGCGTATTCGTTCGGATAATCTTCCACATGTACCATTTCCCGGATCGACAAAAGAAACATTTCCGGCACCTCTGCAAGCCGGACATCGATCTCATCCATATATGACATAATGGATCTGCCCTGCTCTATCGCCGCTATGTCGTCTTCTAACTGCGTCATGATCCGGCTGTACTCCTGTACCTTTTTCTCGATCTCCCTTTTCTTATGGATAAAGGCGCGTTGGAGCCTATCTTCCCGGATCTCTTCCGACTGCATGATCGCCTTGATCTCATCCAAGGAAAAAGCGTACGCCTTTAGCCGGTTGATAAACAGCATCTTTTCCAGCTGTTCTATCGCATAATAGCGGTAGCCGTTTTCGGGATTGACCTCGCTTGGCTCCAGCAGCCCTATCTCGGCATAATAACGAAGAGTCTTTGTCGATACCTTACAGATATTAGAAAATTCTCCAATCGATAACATTCGTAGTCCTCCTTGTCATTATGCAGTGTAAACCTTGCCGCAAGGGAAAGGTCAATGGGGTTTGCGAGGGTGATACCGCCGGTATGGAATGGTTTGTGTCGATTTCACTGTAAATTATCGATCATTTCCGCAAACAATTCCGGCTTCAGCAAAGCCAGTCCCGCGTGCCCCAATTTGGGCAGTACCTCGAACTTTGTTTCAGGACATCCGCTACATATTGCAGATCCTCTTTTGAATAATCATCTGTTGCAAATGCTTTTTCCAGCAGCGCCACACCGCCTGCTCTTCCAAGCATCATCATAAGATAATCCTTCAGGGCAATAAAGCGGGTAACGATCCACGGCAGCTGGTAAGGCGTAATGCCGCCGTCCATAATACAATGCCTGATCTTGAGCATTTGTCCAAGCATTACCATAAGTGCGACCGAACCTCCCATGGAACAGCCGTACACCGCATACAGCTCCGTATACCCCTCGGCTTTCAGCCAGCTGTTGAGTTCAGCGGCAATCTGTTCCACACTGGTAAAATCGCTGTCGTTCTCAAAATCATATCCGGGAAGCGCCGGGACAAACAGGTGATATTTCTTTTCCAAATTCATAGATATTCATTGCTGCAAACCGCCTTTCTTTCCACTTCTTAGTATAATGCCCCTCCTGGATCGCCGCAAAGACCGCCACAACGCAGACCACTGCGCCGCTCTCCGCTCTCATAATTGGCGGCAGCGCCTTATAAAATTATTCACTTTCATTGACACCAATCTGAAAAATATTATTATAAATTTACCAACCTTTTTGAAAAACTCTGCACTATATTAGCAAGAACGTTCTTAAAAGCGAGGGAAAGCAATGAATAAGCAAAAGGCTGACGAGCTGATATTCTCATACATAAGGAAGATATTCGGATTTGCAGTGTCGAAGCTGTCCAGACTTGATGAGGCGGAAAAGCTTGCGGCAGAAATAACCGTTCAGGTATATTCCTCTTTACTAAAGCAGGATAAAATCGAAAATCCCGACGGTTACATATTCCGCATCGCACAAAATGTTTACGCAAAGCATATCGACGGCAAGAGACTTACTGCCTCCGTTGACGGCATCGAATATCTGCCCGACAACCATGATTTTACGTTCGATCCTGTAAATAGCGAAAGCTATGGAATTCTCAGACGTGAGATAACCTATCTTTCCAAAATCCAGCGTGAAATAATTGTTCAGCACTATTTTCACGACAAAAAGGTGAAAGAAATAGTCGAAGAACTTGGCATCAATCCGATATTTGTAGAGGACGAAGCTGCCGTTCTTGAAGAATACGGCTTTATGGACAGGCTCAAAAACGGAAAATATCTTACAAACATGAAAGCTATGCTCGTCTGCTTGAAAAAGGCTATCTTTTGAAGAGACCGGACGGTTATCAGTGCAATCTTATCCTTTGTGACAGTGAAAAGAAGTGGCTGGATTTTATTCCGGATGCTTCCGAAGAGAGCATGGAGCTGGCGCGTCAATACACAGCCGCGGTTGAAAAAGCCGCGCTGATCGGTCAGCCGAAGCATATGCACGAGCTGATAAAATGTATAAACAGATCGGCTGCATGGTCGCTTCAGACAAGAGTAATGGAGCATCTGCTTGCTATGGGCGTTCTGAAACAGCCGACAGCGGAGCAAGCAAAGGGGCTTTGCACGATTATGTTTATGAATGAATAAAAAACGGGGACTGCTGATCAGAGTGGTAGCATGGTTTCATTTTATCAAAGGTACAAAATTCCCGGAATCCTAATGCTTTTAATTCCAGCTTTGTCTCTTCCACAAACGCTCCCAGATGCTCCGGCTTATGGCTGTCGCTTCCGATGGTAAGTATGCGTCCGCCTAATTCCCGATATAATTTTAAAATATCCCGCGATGGCATGAGGTCATTCAAACCATATCGATAACTGGAAGTATTGACCTCTATGCCTTTTCCATCCGCAATTACACATTTTAAAATATCCGTTATAATCGGTCTTACCTTTTCAAATGGATAGTCGCCGGCTTTATCATACCGTTTGATCAGATCCATGTGACCCAGCACGCTATAATGATGAAAATGCTGTACCAGATAGAGCAGTTCCTCGTAATAACGCTCGATATACTCCTGCTGTGTTTTGCCCTTTTGGAATTCCTGATTCCAGAATTCTTTGTCCTCCACTTCGTGAACAGAAAGAATAATAAAATCAAAAGGATATCTCGCAAACAGTTCTTCATACCTTTCCATTGTATGTGCCTGCATACCAAATTCCAGCCCAAGTTTTAAACCGATCTTGTCACCATACAACGCCCGCATTTCCTGAAATGTCTCATAATAGGTTGGATAATGGACATTTGCCAGCAGCATTTCCTCCGGCTCACCGGCTCCACCTTTCCGGTAAATCATTTCTCCCGGTTCATCCCAGTCCTTTTTTATGCCATAATCCACATGATCCGTAAAGCAGATTTCATCCAGTCCTATTGCAATGGCATCCTGTATCACTTTTTCCATAGCATAGTCGGAATCATCGCTGAACTCTGTGTGAACATGATAATCTACCTTCATCTTACCATCCCTGCACTTTCATTCCCTATCGTAATTTACGTTCCTCTTCCAGATCGTCTTCGTCGATCACGCGATCCTCCTTTGCACATATCATGCCCCAGGCTTCCTCATCGATCTCTTCGTCGTGAAACAGCTTTCTTTTATCGTCCTCTGTTATCTTGCGAATGACACGACATGGATTCCCGGCAGCGATGGACCAGGACGGAATATCTTTTGTAACAACGCTTCCCGCACCGATCACCACATTATCTCCAATGTGCACCCCGGGACACACTACCGTATTTCCTCCCAGCCATACATTGTCTCCGATGGTCACCTCTTTTCCATATTCAAAAGCGGAATTGCGCGTATCCGGATAAACCGGATGCCCTGCCGTATAAATGGCTACATTGGGCGCCATCTGGCAGTTATCACCGATTTTCACCTTCGCCACATCAATAATCGTACAGTTATAATTTGCAAAGAAATTCTTTCCCACCTCGATATGAGAACCATAGTCGCAGTAAAAAGGAGGATTGATACATGCCCCTTCTGATTTTCCCAAAAGTTCCTTTACTATTTCCGCGATCCCTTCAAAATCCGACCGGTCTACAAAATTAAGTCTTTGCAGGATCTTTCTGCATCTTATCTGTTCTTCCATGACAGCCTCATCTGAAATATAAGCAAGCTGCCTGTCTCTTCTTTCTTTCATGTCCATGTTCTAATTCTCCGTTTCTGTCAGATTTTTTAACCATTTATATTTCCTGTAATGCTGAAACACCGCAGGAAGTTTTACAAGCTCGTCAAGATTCAATACAAAATATACCATCAGTACCGGCAGTTTCCACACGAAGGCAGCGATACAGCCCAGCGGAACTGCAAAACACCACATGGTGACCGTATCACACTTTAAACCAAATTTCGTATCTCCTCCCGCAGGGAAAATTCCCCCGATCGTGAGGGCCGTCAAAATCAGGTTAAAAACAAAAGTAATCTGCGAAGCCAGCGAAACCGCCGCCAGAGAGCTCTGATTTAACCCGCCCAGCATAAAGGCGTCACAGGCGCTTACCAGTGCGAGCATAAACTGCTGCGCCATGATCGGCACGGCAAGTTTCAGAATCTTATCTCTGAATGTCTCTTTCATATGCAGTTAATCTCTTTTCCGTGCACAATATAAAAATATCCTTTTTACATTGATTTTTATACCAGAATCAGCCATAATAATATAACAATCGTTCGCAAGAACACAAAGGTCTCAAACAAAGCTACGAAAGAGAGGAAAAGCGGATGGAAGTATGTCCCAGCACGGTTTTAAACTCAGACGCGTCTGAAAATGTCGCTTACAACAACCCGGATTTCCCGGCATATATAAAAAAAGGACAGCTCTCAAGCTATCCTGATTTTCGTGCGGTCAGCCACTGGCATGACGATCTCGAATTCATTCTGATTTTGGAGGGGCAGATGTCTTATGACGTCAACGGTCAGAAAATCTCCCTGCAGACCAGCGAGGGCATTTTTGTAAACAGCCGCTGCTTTCATTACGGCTATTCCGACGCCCACGCAGAATGTCTTTTTCTCTGTATTCTGTTGTCGCCACAGCTCCTTTCGATCAACACTTATTTTGTACAAAACTGCCTAAATCCACTGATCCAAAACACCCATTTCCCTTATCAGAAGCTGTCTCCGGCTATTCAATGGCAAAATGCGATCCTTCGCGATCTCGAGGCGCTCTATGAAGAGAATCTCGAGAACATACAGCCATTTGTGATTCTGGAAAAATCGGCGCATATTTTCCGGCTGCTTTCTGAAAATATGAACTTTTTCCCAGACCATGATAAAAATGCGGAGGATGTTCTGGCTCTCACTGCGATGATCGGATATGTCCAGAAAAACTATCCGAACAAGATTCTGCTAAAAGATATTTCATCCGCCGGAAACTGCTGCAAGACAAAGTGCACCTCGCTTTTTCAAAAGTATTTATCCACTTCTCCCATGCTGTATTTAAACCGTTACCGCTTGGAAAAATCTATCTTTCTTCTCCGAAACACGGCGATGTCTATCACGGAAGTCGCATATGCGTGCGGATTTTCAAATACCAGTTATTTTTGCGAGCTTTTTCATAAATATTACCATATCACGCCCATGCAGTGCCGGCACAGCAATTGCTGAATGCCCTGCTCTTCCCTTTTTGTTATACTCATAACGGTTGACAGGTATTCACCGTTCAAAAATTGTGCTGGACTATTCAAGCCGTGACGTCTATTTTCGTTATCAATGTGAAGCCTTCCAGAGATCTCCCCATACCGAATTGCAGAGCTCTACACAGTATTCCATGGAGAAATCCGCATCCTGCAAAGTGATCTCGTTTTCCTCGCCCAGTTTTTCTGAATAGTCCTCCAGAAGATAGGTCGTCACGCCTCCCTCACCGGACGTCACGTGGCTGACCAACGGGCGCACCCCATAATCTGCAATCTTAACTTCTCCGGTATCGTCCCTTTGAATCGTCACCTCCGCCATGCCGCCCACCATGCGGTTTGCAACACCCTCTCCGGCGCCGGACGTCCAATTCACAAAATTGCCAAGCGAGTAATAGACCAGCATTTCATGTCCAGTCTCTGCATCTGTCACCCACTCCACCGGCTCAATGACATGCGGATGCGTACCCAGAACCAGATCCGCACCGTTTTCCACAAATATCTGCGCCCACTTCTCCTGCGAAGCATCCGACGTAAGCTGGTATTCCGTGCCCCAGTGCGGACAGACGATCGTAAAGTCTGCCATTTCCTCTGCCCTACGGATATCCGCAGCTACCTGCTCCTCGTCCAGCAGATCTACCGCGTACGGCATCCCCTCCGGCAGCGGAATCCCGTTTGTTCCATAGGTATAATTTAAAACGGCGATGCTTATATCCGGCAGTTCCAGGATCACCGGATCTGCGCCGCAGGATGTGGAAGTATCTGCGGTATCGTGAATCCCCAGAACTGTGATCTGGGGATACTTTTCCCTCCAGTTCTCCGCACAGCTTTGCAGTCCCGCCTGCCCTTTGTCCATCGCATGGTTTGTGGCATGGCAGATCACATCAAAGCCTGCGCTTACCAGCGAATCACAAAGACTAAAGTCTGCATTGAAGCACGGATACCCGGAAATCCCAAGTTCCTCACCGCCTATGATGACCTCCTGATTGACCAGCGCCAGATCGGCTGCCGAGATCTCCTCCTTCGTATGTGCAAACAAAGAGTCGTAGTCATAGCTTCCATCCGCCTGCCTGCAGCTTTCCTCTACCGGCGTGTGCAGCAGCACATCGCCTACCATGATAATTTTGTACTCGGACTGCTTCTCTGCCTCTTGTGGTGGCGTTTCTGTCTCTTCCTGTGATTTTTCCGGCAGTTCCACCGCTGCCGTTGATGCGTCCTGCCTTTCCGGCACAGCGCTTTCCATAGGCGCACTGACTTCCTGTGCGCTGTCCGCCAGCCCGCTTTCTGCCTGTGCACAGCCGGAAAGCAACGCAGCTATCAGTATGCAGGCATAAAGCAACCCATCTTTTTTCTTTTTTTCGCAATAGACCGGTCTCTGCTGTTTTGCCTCAGCATGATGCTTCCTGCATTCGTCACATTTTCCGTGACGCTCACACTTTTTCCTTACACATGGACAATTCTCATTTTTTGTCATTCTAATCCCCATTTCCGAGCAAATAACAGTTTCTATAATTCAATCAACATACCATGTCCATACTTATTATTGGGCAGCTTCTGAAAGCCGACCGCTTCTCTTAATCTGCAAAATTCCTCGGTCGAAATATTGTTTTTAAATTCAATGATATCTTTCATTTTCCTTCTATGCTCCTACTGCAATGGATGCCAGCTTTCTCAGAATTGCCTTACCATATCCTTTTCCACGACACTCAGGCTTGACATACAAATCCTCCAGATAAATACCGGCACGTCCAAGAAATGTAGAGAAATTATGGAAAAACAATGCAAAACCGATTTCTTTACCATCTTCCAACGCAAAAATAACCTCTGCTTTTTGCTTATCAAAAATCCATGTTTCAAGAGTCTCTTCGTCCGCAACTACCTGATCTAACATTTTTTCATAATCTGCCAGTTCTTTTATAAATTGAAGGATCAGTCCGGTATCTTTACGTTCCGCATTTCTGAATGTCAATTTATTTTCCATGTTTTTTACCTCCGTAAAGTCCGATATTCTTAGTTTTTGCTAATGTCATATATTTCATCCTGTTAAAAATCACATCGAAATCCATCCAAACGCATTTGCGATAGAACTGATCAGAATTAATCCTGCAAAAATCGGACACAAATACTGAATCATAAAACAGAATATTTTCTTTCTGCGAAATGCGCCTCCCTCATGAGTCACTTCTTCCTCAATACTCTTGATTCCAACGACCTTTGATACAAGCAGACATGTTGCTATCGCAGCAATTGGCATCATAACCGTATTTGTCAGGAAATCAAAAAAGTCCAGAAACTGCATGCCAATTATTGTCACATGAGCAAGCGGCCCATATCCCAAAGCTGACAGACTTCCAACCGCTATCATAATCACACCGATAACAACGGTAGATTTCTTCCTGCTCCATTTGAATTCATCTTCAAAGGTAGAAACCGCACTTTCTGTCAATGCAATGGAACTGGTAAGTGCCGCAAAAAGAACCAGCAGGAAAAACATAATTCCGGCAAAGGTTCCAAAGCCCATACTTGCAAAAACCTTTGGAATAGTAATAAACATAAGGGCCGGTCCTGCTTGAAGCGTCTCTGCATCTCCACCTGAAAAAGCAAAAACTGCCGGAATAATCATAAGTCCCGCCATCATAGCAATCGCAGTATCAAAAATTTCAACCTGCTTTGTCGATTCCTCAATTGAATTTTCTCTTTTCATGTAGGAACCGAAGGTAATCAAAATACCCATTGCAATGGAAAGGGAATAAAACATCTGTCCCATAGCTGTCACAACGGTCATCCATGAAAAATGACTGATATTGGGCACCAGAAAATACTTGATGCCTGCCAAAGCCCCCGGTCTTGTCACGGAATATACCGTAATTATCAACGATAAGATTACAAGAACCGGCATCATAAACTTTGAAACACGTTCAATTCCATTTTGTACACCTGCATAAATAACAGCTAATACAATCACTGCATATATGACAAAGTAAATCTCTGTCGAAACGCCGTCAGAAATGAATTCCGAAAAATATCCATCTACCGCCACAGCCTGTGTCTGCCCTGTGACATAACCAATGAGATATTTTGTTACCCATCCACCAATAACTGAGTAATAGGGCACTATGAGGATTGGAATAATCGCATTTATCCACCCTCCCGCTGAAATCCATTTTGATTTTCCAAAGAAAGTATATGCTCCTACAGGACTTTTTCGGGTCATCCGTCCTAACGACGTTTCCGCTATTATCATTGTATATCCAAATGTCAATGCCAGAATTATATAAATGACAAGGAAAATACCACCACCGTATTTTGCCGCCAGATAGGGAAATCTCCAGATATTACCTAATCCTACGGAAGCTCCTGCCGCCGAAAGTACAAATCCTATTTTCCCGGAAAATGAACTTCTTTTTGTCTCATGTTGTTCCACTGCTTTTTATACCCCATTTTCTATAGATTTTGTTTATAATCTTTTCCTCTTTCACCGGAGTGTTTTCATTTGCCGCATCCGGTTAATTTATACTTACTTTCATTTAATCACGATTGTTTTTTATGAAATCTGTTAAGGACAAACATAAAGCGATTCTAATGTAAGCAATAAAACATCTTCATCTTTCAGATTTTGAAACCATTCTGTGTAACCGGATAATGAAAAGAAAATATATTTTGAGACTTTATACCTTGCTGCTATAAGCTTTCCTCTTCTGATCAGAGTTTCATAAATACTTTTATCTATCTTTTCATTCTTAAATTTACATTCTCCGATGACAGCCTTTTTGTCTATATCCGATATAGCAACAACATCTATATCCGCAGATTGTGCCCTTACATTACCATTCTTATCTGTAATATTTTCTACTCCCCACCAGGAACCTACAGAAGTAAGTAAACATCCATATTCACCTGTTATTCCCTGCTTCAATGTATAATATCTGCACATTTCTTCAAACACAGAGCCCATAAAAGAATGTAAAACCGGCTTAACTGCCTTCTGATAGTAAAGCTCTCCCTGCCCCATCTCAATCACGCTGGTAGCCTTTGGGATAAACGCGTACCAAAACTTAAACATATAGTCCTTCAAAACATACTGCGTTTTCTTTTTATTCTTTTCGTCTGTGATGCATTTTTTCTTTTCAACAAGCCCAACATTGATTAACTTATCCAGTGAATACAATACAGTCGGTTCTTTCTCTCCGATTTTTCCCGCGATAGTGTTAAGCGTATTTTCTCCAGATGCAATCTGCTCTACAATATTATTTACTATAGATATATCAGAGAATTCCTGCGTCAGCAAATTTCTGGTTTCATCATACAAATAGCCATCTGTACGAAAAAATAGCCTTATAATATTTTCATCAATGCTTTTTGCCGAATCAATCATTGCCAAATACTTTGCAACACCACCGGTAATGCCATAGCAAATTGCTTTGTCTTCACTTGAATAATTCGGAACAAATTGGGCTACATCCAGATAATTAAATGCCTCCAGCTTGATTTGTGAATCTCTTCTTCCAAAAAGTGGGCTCTTCTCACTAAGAACTTTCTTTTCCATAAAATTTAGTGCTGAACCACACAAAATGATTTTTAAATTTTTATCATTCCAAATGGTATCTATATATTTCTGTAATATTGATAAAAGAGCCTCGTCCCTTTCTGCCCAATATGGAAGCTCGTCTATTACAAGTACTATCTTATCATTGCCAATGTTTTTATCAATAAAATCAAAAACCGCCTCCGTTGTATGGAAACTGATATCTTCCACACCTGGCATTAACGTATCCACTACCTGCCTGGAAAAAAGTTCTAAGTTTCTATTCTTTCCAACCTTTGTTGCTGTATAAAATATAGTCTTTTTATCTTTGACAAATTCTGTAATTAGTGTAGACTTTCCTATACGTCTACGACCATATATAACTGTCATTCCAGTTCCGTCTTTGTCATAAAATTGCTTTAAGGATGCCAGTTCTCTTTCCCGCCCGATAAACATATATTCCTCCTTTATTAAAATTGTTTTTATTAAAATTGATTTGAATAAAAATTTTCTGAATTAAATTTAACACATAATAGTATGTGTAGCAAGCCCAATGCAATAAAAAACAGCCTCCGGGTTTTCCAACCAGAAGATATTTAGGTTAATATTTACCCAATTATCTTCTAGATCATTTTAATTCAAATATCATAATCTACTCCTTTACCAATTGCTTTCTAATATGATTTACAATCGAATCAAATACATTTGGGTTCATTCTTACAATCCGGCTCCACATTCGAATTCCCTGGTAAGCATACAAAATTACATTAACAATCTCATCCGTTTCCACTGCATTGAACTCATCTCTTGAAATACCATATTCAATGAGAGCTGACCATTTCTGCTCGCCAGCTTTATTAAAGTGGTTCATCCTATCGTTAGAACAAGTACAGGCATATTCATACATCGCAAGCGACAGCGAATCTTCTGCATGTTCCATCTCATCCCACATCAACATCAATGCCCTGTCAAGAATAGCAACTGTTGACATTCCCTCTTCCATTTCCCTCTGAAAATTCATTTCGTCTTTTTGGTTAATCTTTTCAAGAATTGCCTCAAACACTTCCTTTGTACTTCCAAAATGACTATACAATCCGCCTCTGCTCATCCCAGTAGCTTCGCAGATATCCTATTTTATGACATATTTCGTGCCTCTTCCCTTACCCTCAACTGCTATAACACCCTTTTCACTCATGTCTTTCAATAACTGCGTAGTCTTTGATTTGCCAAAAGATACGTATGGTGCGATTTCACTTATTGACTTCAACATGGTCTTGCTTAAAATTTTATATACTGTTTTTTCATCGTCCGTTAAATTCAGATTTTCCTCAAAAACAGGAAGCATCATCTTGATCGTATTTTCTGATACTTCAAAATCCGGTTTTCTTAATCCATCCTCATAGAGTTGCTTTATTCTTGTAATTCCAGTCCCAAAAATCTCAACAAATCCCAATCTGTAAAATACATTTGCAAGATTTCTATTCCTCAAAACAGAAATTTTACCAGATAAATATTCTTCTTCGGTTATTCCAGATGGTAACCCTCCGGGGGAAATAATTTCTATTCTGTCATCAAACATCAGAACCCTGATTTGGGATTCCACATCCCAAACTCTGTGGATTAAAGCGTTTGCGATTGCTTCCCGGAAAGCAGCCTTCGGTATTTTCTCTATATTTTTCCGTTCTGCCCCCCGTATTACTTCATATTGATAATAATCGTCAAATACCCCGATAGTCTTATCATACACATCCAATATTGATATATTTTCAAAGGTTGCTCTCTTTTGAATGATGCTGATATTTTCACCAAACTTTACAATATCAATTCCGGGGAAATGATTTCTATCCGCCAGAAGCCCTGCTGCATTATTATATCCATTCTCATTATCATATAAATTCAATGTTTTTAAAGTATCCTGATTAAAGGTTTCAATTTGAATACTTTCTTTTAACTTTTGATGCAAAATCTCAAATGTTAACGCCTGATCTTTACATGGCAGTTCTTCAAATCTTATATTTTTTCCTTCCAGAATGAGCCTTGCCAACTCCAAGGTATCTACCTCTATCGTTGCGGTGTCATTTCTCTTATATGCCTTTGATTTATATAAATATGGTTTTTGGACACCACTTTTTATAATAAGTTTTATCGTATTATCACTCTGTATTTCAAGTGTATAATCCGGTTGCGGTGAAATGCTGTCGTTAATTTTGTTTTCGATATCCAGGCAGGCTTGCTTTACATCTGTTATCCCTTTGACATTGCCATTGTCATCGATTCCAAAAAGAATGACTCCTCCATCATAATTTGAAAAGGCACTTACTGTTTTTAAAAAAGTATTTGTAATTATTTCCTTGAATTCTACTGTTCTTGTTTCACGCATACCATTCATATCCTTTCCAATCTTATTGTGTCCATTATACGCAAAAGCAATCAAAAAATCAATCGTAAAAAAATACGATTGATTTTTTGATTGCTTTCACTCATTTGCGACAGCCTTTATGATTTCATTTTCATGATTTCTGGTAAATTCGCTTAATTGATAGGAGCGAATCCTCTGCTGACTTCAATCGGCGTGAACTCTCTTTTATAGTTCAAAAGCAAAAAGTGCAATAATTCCTTTTCCTTCCCTTTTAGGAACGATAAACTTGCCGCAATACTTTCTTCATCGGAAGCTAACTGCAAGTCACACACTTTCCCAGAATATAACATTACCATTTTCAGGAAATAATTGATCCAGATTTCAGGATGGGGAGGATTCTCTCTCCCGGAATAATACAGCGCAGGAAGTCCCATTTGACTTCATCCACCTGTTTTTCCGACAAGGGGTTTCCTTCAATTTTATTGGAAGCGTAGGAACTCTTTTTCTTTGAATTTTTGCGCAGTCTATTCATAACTGTCTGGGATAATTTTACTGACGATACTTTATATCTGTTTTGCTCAATTTCTGTGATATATCTTAAAATCTCATTCGTCAAAGTCACTTTAATCATATAGAAAAAGCCTTCCTTTCAAATATTATTATATCTAAAAGGAAGGCTCTTTTCCATTATTTTTTCACTATTTTTACACTATTTCCACTATCATTCCTTACAAAATTTACTTTGCTCATTCACACTTTCGTTAAATCTTGTTAGATAAAATACAATACCCCCTTATCTTATTATCCATCCCACAATCTGCACCATAACGCCTACAAGCAGACACACCGGAAGTCCGATCACCATTCCCTTCAGACTCCCAATAAAATGGAAAAGGTAATCCTTATAGGAATCCACCAGGTCCTCGGTTCCCGGAATGATCAGCTTTTTGCTGTGGCATACCCAGATCCAGTCTATGACGAAACAGTCATACCAGTCGATAATCAGCCAGGTCAGATACGAAATCAGAAAACCCTGCAAAAAATTGCGTGCATGATTCACAAAGAAAAGCGTAACTGCTATTACAAGCGCGATCACGATTGCCGCGGCAAGCTTCTTTCTTCTTGTCTGCGGGCTGTCTGCCTTTTTGCTCTCATCGATCAATCCAAGCTCCAGACAACGGTTTACGATCGGCTCCGGCATATCATAGACCGTATCTACCGGGTTTTTACTGCCTGCCACCACCGCGATCGTAAATAAAACGGCGAGTACCACTGTCTCTGCTAAAATTATTCCAATATTCATCTTTTTCTCCTCCTCATCTATCTCTCGGTCAGTATTTTTACCACCAGACTGCTGATCTCCTCGGGCGTACTTCTGTTTTCCTCCCGCATCCACCGTTTGGTCAGTTCCCAGTAGCCTGCTATCTTAAAGTAAAAATCATACAGCCTTTCCTTCGGTATCTCTGAAAAAATCTGTCCGCCCTCCATACCACTGTCTTTCAGTTTGGTCTTGAGCGCCACCTGCATGATATACTCGGAAAGATGATCTTCGATGCAGTATAAAAGATGGCTCCGGTCCAGACAACGGAACACCTCCGCATTTTTCTCCCAGAAGGAAAAATAGACGTCTGTCGTCTCCTCCAGATTTTCCGCTCCCTGCAAAAGCAGAGCTTCCGCAAACTCATCCATGACGGAATCTGCCATAAACCTGACAATATCGCCTTTTGTCCCAAAATACCGATACAAGGTTCTCCGACCTACGTTTGCACGCTTCGCGATCTCCTTCATCGAAATCTCGGCGTAATCCTTTTCCTCTAGCAGCTTTTGCAGCGTATCACGGATCAGCTCTTTGGTGGATGTCGATTCTTTCATTGTAAATCCTCATTTCTGCACACGCTTTTTGCGCATGCTTGGTTTGTCCAGGCTAACTTTCATACCAAGAATGGCACACCTGTGCAACGATGTCAATAGAATGAAAAAAGTTGGCACACTTGAAGGTGTATGTGCCAACTTTCCGGTTATATCGTAATAATCTTCACCCCTCCACAATCCCCTTATACATTTCTATCACAGACTCGATAATTTCATCTTCAAACTCGTATTCCATCGTATGAAGCGCCGGGTGATCCACTCCACAGCCAATCCCCATAAAAGCTCCTCTGGTTTTCTGCAAATAATATCCGAAATCCTCTGACCACCGAAAAGGTTCAGCCGGATATACAATCCTTCGGTTCATTTTTTGGGCAGCTTTGTGAAGCCGGTCAACACACTCTTTGTCATTTATCGTGGCCGGGAATTCCTCAATACGCGATATTTCAACAGCTAAACCACTGTCCGATGCCAGTTCTTCCGCCTTTTTTTCAATTTTAGCGACAAAAGCATCGTACTCATCCTGATATTCCGCCCTCAGCGTAAGCCGCATCGTCCCCTCACCGGCTGCCACCCCATAAGAATGGCTTCCGGCTTCTATTCCGATCACCGTCCCTAACACAATTCCTTTGTGCTTCTCTTGAATGGCTTCATTCAAGCTCCGTATGATCTCCGCGATCGCGTTTGCGGGATTCACCCCATTTTCCGGATACGCTGCGTGGGATTGTTTCCCTAAGAACTTAATCTCAAGACCGGTAGACGCACAGGCGAATGTGTGGTTTAAGAGAATGACCGCTCCACAAGCGTAACCCGGAATATTATGAAAACCATAGATTTCCGCTATGCTCTTCTCCTCTATCAGCGCGGAACATATCGCGGCACCCATTCCGTTTTCCTCTCCCGGCTGGAAGATCAGATATACGTCTTTTTCTAACCGGGCGGTATCCAGCCATAGGGAAAAACCAGCCAGAACCGCACTGTGCCCGTCATGTCCGCACAGATGTCTGGGACAGCCGTCTGCGCATGTTACGGCATCGTAATCTGCACGAAATGCTATCGGTGAACTGTGATCTTTTCCTTTTTTCAAGACATAAAACCATAACCCCATATCTGCTATTTCCAGCGACTTTGTGCGCGTTTTGATAAAATCCATTAAAATCCGTTTTGTCTTTACTTCTTTCATAGACATCTCCGGGTTGTTATGTAATTCTTTTCTAAGGCGCACGATCAGCTCCAGATTCTGATCCTTCTTCATTATGCTTGTCCTCCACGAATAAGGTGATAATGTCCTACATCGTTAAATTTCCCACCATTTTGCATGACGCTATATCCATAAACGCCATTACCAGCGCGTCCTCATATATTATATCTGTTACGATCTTTTCTTTCTGGCAAAAAATACAGCTCATATACCCCCACTCTATTTCAAAATCCAAGTATATAAAATAATTTTAATTAGAATCAACCGGACTTTCTTTTAAACCCCAAGCCACGCTTACCACCCGCATCACCGGATCCAGTCGATCGCTTCCCGCTCCGTCTGCTCAAAATACGCCATATTTTCTTTCCGGTATCTGCCAAAAGTTTTGTAGACCAGACCGATCAGCGGGATCATCCGATACAATTTCTTTTCCCGTTCCCGGTTAGGCATCAACCCATTCAGATGACTTCCGTGCGGGTAGACGATCACCTTCACATCCTTTTCATAGGACAGCTCATCCAGGTATGCCTTCAAAGGGAACGTGGGTAGGGGAAACCATGATAAGATTTTCTATTCCGCCGATATACTGTGCTGCCAGAACCGCAAAAATGGAACCCATCGATTGTCCGTACACGCTGATGTGTTCTATTTTCTTTGTTTTTTTCAGATAATTCACCGCCGGGATAAACATTTCCAGCGGAACCTCTGTAATGCCCTCGGGCAATCCTTCCGCCCCAAACAGCGAAACTGCCAATCCCGTGATCCCGTAATCTGCAAATCTCTCCGCAAATTTAATTCCGGGAAGCAGGCTCTGCTCACCGCCCATGATCACGATAACCGCTTTTTCGCTTCCTCCATCCGGCTCCGCCAGATGACCTGCAAAACCATGTTCTTTCCTATTAAAGTGTTCATGCTTCATCTCTTTTTCTTCATCCCTTTCAGGTTGTACAACATTCCGCCGTCCCCTGTTTTCCGGCTGCCCGGACTAAATGCTGAAATCTTCATACCCCAGAATCTGTTTGATCTGTCCGAGGTCTTCTGCGAAATATATTCCTTCCTGCCGTTCTTCCGAAGATAACCCTTTCTCGATCATCTGGTGCAGGAACTCTTTCAGACTGTCATAATAACCATTCAGATTGTAAAGGATGCAGGGCGCCTCCAACTGCTTCAAAGACACTTTAGACATGACCTCCGCAATCTCTTCCAGCGTTCCGGTTCCGCCCGGAAATGCAATAAATGCGTCGCCCAGCTCGATCATCTTGTTTTTTCGCTCCGACATATCTTTCGTAACGATCAGCCTCGTCAACCCATCATACTGAAACCCTTTATCCATAAAAAACTGCGGCTCAACTCCGGTCACCTTTCCCCCAGCGTCCAAAACGCTTTTCGCGATCATTCCCATCAAGCCGTTCTTGGATCCTCCGTAAACGAGTGCGTTTCCGCTCGCCCCGATCCACTCTCCAAGCTCCCGGACCGCTTTGGATAAGATCGGATCATTTCCTTCGCTTGCGCCAAGATATACTGTGATATTCATATAGATGTACCTCCTGTTCATGAATGTTTTGCTTTATTGTTATTCTTTTATTTTAATAGCGATGTCACCCAGTAGCTTATCACCAGAATAAGGCATATCATACCCGGCGCAAGAAATAAAAATTTTGTATACCTTCCTTTTACGCTCACCGACCGCATCGCCCATACATTCGCAATCAAAAGAGGAATACAGCCAAATTGCAGGATCCATCCTGCCCGATCCCACTCTTCAAACGAAATCATCGCCTCCGGATACCTGACAGTCGTGTCATGCGTCAGATACGGGATCGCATAATATATCGAACAGACCGTTCCTATCACATTTAACAGAATTACCGGCAATTCGCTCGTTTTTCTTTCTTTCATAGACTAAACCTCAAAATCTTGTGTAATTTCAGGACGCGGTTGCTGCTTCTTTTGCCCTGTTCTAATCACATTCTAACCATTCTGGTCATTCGCTTCAACCATAATTGACCAGAATGTCAGAAACCACAGATACTACATCCACCAATCAAACCGGGCGCATTCCCTTTTTCGATAAAGCATATCGTTAGCTTCCCCGGTTAATTATCTCGTCACAATTATAAAAATCCCGTCAATACAGTCAACATATTTGACGAGATTCAGGACGATACCTGTCATCAAACAAATGACTGGATAACTTATTTCCCTTGAAGTCTTTTCAGGATCTCGCTGACATCTCCATCCACGCAGATACTGCGTGCAGCAATCTCCCCGGGCGCATACGCTTCCCCCACATTCAGGCAGGCGTACGCGGCATTTGGATTTTCCGCCGTCATCTGCCAGAACGGATACTTGATGATGCCCGGCGTGTTATAGCCGACGCCCAGCTCCAGAAACAGCACCTTCCTATCCCGATGCCGACGCAGGAACAGCTGATACCGTTCTGCTGCCCTATGCCAGCCCTCATTCTCTACAAAAGTATCGTCTGCCCGGAGATTCATCGTAAGTGGTTTTCCGCATTTGGGGCAGACCGGCAGTAAAGAGGATGCAATTTCCATCTTTGCTTTTTTCTGTTCTGGCAACTCCAGTCTGCCGTCTGCTCCGATCAGAAATCCCTGATCCAACAACATCTTTCGTACCGTCTCCTGGTTGTCAAACGTTTCCTGACAACACGGTTCACTGCACTGAAAAAGTCCGTAGTTTCCCTGCGTATAAAACAACCGCTTTTTATCAAATCCCGCTTTCTGAAAACAGTGGTCAACATTGGTGGTCAGCACGAAATAATCCTTATCCTTTACCAGCCCAAGCAGCTTATCATAAGTCGGCTTCGGCGCATCCTGATAACGGTTCACATAGATATATCTGCTCCAGTACGCCCAGTGTTCCTCCAGGGTATCATAGGGATAGAAGCCACCGGAATACATATCGTAAAATCCGTACTTTTCCTCAAAATCCGCAAAAAAACTGCGGAAACGTTCCCCGCTGTACGTGAAGCCGGCAGAGGTAGATAAACCTGCCCCTGCCCCGATAATAACCGCATCCGCTTCCTCCAATGCCCTCTTTATTCTCTCTATCTTATCGGTATTACTTTCCGTCCCTTTTGTCATCCTTCTTTTGGAAAACATGTCTGTTACCTCCATCTGTTTTAAAACCGTAAAACACGTCCTGCCTTGCGTTCCTTAGATACCGGATGGGTATCGCCCTCCCGCGGATATCCCAGCAGTAACTGCATCACCGCGTAATAATCTGTACGGATTCCCCATTTCTGCAAGATTTCCTGTCCGTAAGGGTCTGCAAAAGCCGTCCAGCCCTGCCCAATATAGCAGGAGCCAACTCCCAGCGCATCGGCTGCCAGCATCATATTCTCGGCTGCTACCGCACAGTCCTCTTTTGCAAAAAGGAAATCCTTCGGCGCAAACATCGTAATCACCGTGGGCGCATCGTAAAAAGCATTTATTAACTTCGGGTCATCCGCAATGCTCGGCTGCTCCTTTGACACATAACTGGTCGCCGTTGCCATTCTCGGATTGGAATTTGCCCGCTTTATTTTTCCAAGCCTTTCATTTACTTCCTTATCCTGGCACACTGCAAAGATAACACCCTGCCTGCCGCCAGCACTGGGGGCATACTGCCCTGCCTGTAAGATACATTGTAACGTTTCTTCTTCAATCTGTCTTGTCTCAAACCGCCGGATTGCCCTGCGATGTAAAATCGTCTCCATTACTGCATTTATTGTCTGTTCCATCTTCCTACCTCCCGGTCAACCTACTTCTTTCCAACACTGTGGGTCTGCTGCATAGAAATCGCCGTCTTTTCCGCTGGCAACCGCAGGACACCCCCTGCAAAATGCAAGCAGCTCACATTTCGCGCACTTCCGGAACCTGCTGTAATCACGGTAACCCTCCATCTGGCATACCCAGACATCTGCAAGCCGGTCTGAAAATACATTTCCAACCTTACTGTTCTGTACCCGCCGGCAGGCATATACATCTCCATTTGGTACAATCGTCAGATGGCAGTTCCCGCAGTTACAGCCACCGTATATCATTCCCTCCTCTACCGTTTCCGGTATCTGAAAAGTTCCTGTTTCATACTCATATAACGTCCACAGATGGTCCTTCTTATTAAAATATGTCTGACAGCCTGCTGCCTCGTATTCCTTAAACTTCCTGTCACAATCTGCCAACAGTTGCCGGTACCGCAAAGGTTCTATGTTGGTATCCTTCTCCTCGCTGGTCGGGCAATATCTGGCAAAGGCAAACACATTGGCACCGGCGGCAACAACCGCATCGATAATACCCGGAACTTCCTCTATGTTTTTCCCGGAAATCGTTGTCATCACCACTGAGCGGATTCCCGCCCGGTTAATACAGCCAATTTTTTCCAATGTAATATCGAAGCTGCCCGGTTTCCGGAACCAGTCATGGGTTTCCTGTAACCCGTCAATAGAAAGCTGATATTTCTCACACCCACATTCCTTTAACCTTGTACCTATCTCATCTGTCAGATGAAAAGGATTTCCCAGAATAGTAAAGGGAATCCGGTTTTCTTTCATAAGAGACAACAGTTGCCAGAAATGCGGATGAAGAATCGGGTCTCCCCCGGTAATATAGAAATACGGCAGCCGCCCGTATACCTTACAGAAATCCAGACAATTATCGAAAGTCTCCTGCATCTGCTCCCAACTCATGGATTCTATTTTTTTACAAGTATTCTCCGAAAAGATATAGCAATGCTTGCATCGCTGGTCACAAGCATCCGTAATATGCCATTGAAATGCAAAATACTGTTTCATATGTTCACTCTCCCTCCGCTATTGTATGGGACGCATTTTTCAGAATACATTCTTTGCTGTCCTCTGGAAAATACGCCCCAAGTTTCTTTCCTTTTCCTGGGGCGTATTTCTGATGAAGTTCCGGTAAAAGATTACTTATCTCCCGCTCCGCAGGCTGTTCCGCACGCTGCAGTTGCCTTTTCCTCCTCTTTGTTACTCCATCCAAATAAATTTGCAAGTGCCATTTTCCTTACCTCCATCTGTTTTGTCGAGCTTTTTCCTGCCCGCAAGATGATTGTATGATAATGGCACTTGCAATAAAAGTACGCACTTTTTTATGCCATAGTTACCTAAAAGTAACTATCCTGTTTTCGTCATAATAAAACAGAATGTACCTCGGCACATTCTCGCGCCGCCAAAGCGTCGCATCACGACATCTTCCTCTGCTTTGGCGTGCGCATCCATATTTTTACTTCATAGGAAATTCCTATGAAGTAAAAAATTGCCTTCATTTCTCCTAGAAACAAAGACAATTATTTATAGTCAACTTGTACTTTTAATAATATTCCAGCTACAGATATTCTTGTATGGTAAATCTGGTTTGTTCTCCCTCCTGCTTGCTTACCAATTCAAACAGATTTTCTTTTGTGGCAAAAAGATTCCTGGGATTTCTCCCCATAATTAAATATTGGTTCTTATCGTCCAATGAAATATATTTTCTCGTATCATCATCCAATAAAATATCCGCATTATCAATGACAACTAATTTTCCCTCTGTATTATGAAGAATCTCCTTGATATCCTTCTGATAATCCAGATAATTAAGGCACAAAATCTGGGGATTGATCGCCATACATTCTCTAATAAAAGAAAAGGCTGCCGTTTTCCCCGTACCGGAATCCCCAAGCAATATTGTTATATTATTTTTGAACGTAAAGTCTACCACAAAAGATGAATGAATCGTCGAAAAATGCTCCATCACAACAGGTTTACTCTTCATTGTTCCACCACTCCTTCAACTCTTCATAATCGCTTACTATCTTTTTTCCTTCCCTCGTACAGACGAAAACAGAATCCATATCCAACGGAATCAGCGCATACTCACTATAAACATTTCCTTTCCCCAGATCATAAAGCATTTCCAGCGCATTATCTCCACATTCTTTTATGCAAAATACTTTATCCGGATAATACAATATGTTCAGAACTGTTTTGCACCCTGCTGAAAGTTTGTCAATATCCAACGCCACTTCATTAAATCTGGAACTTATTTTGTATTTGCCAATCAGCTTTGCATGATCAATATCCTCTATTATTTTTTCAGCCCTGCCATCAATTAAAGACACTGTATTTTGATTAAAAAACAAATCGTTCAGTTCCACATAATCCATATCCTGAGGAATGTCACGCTTGTTCTTAAAAATAGTGATCATAATGCAACCTCCAATCCAACTGCATTAAATTGCTCTTTCAGACATGTATTCTCGTAAATATTTTTCATTTTATCATATAATGATAATCTGCTATGATCTAACCCGCAAATATCATTTTCCATCCGGTTACTCCGCTGACAGCACGACTTAATCCAACACTCACCAATCTTTCCCTTGGATACTTCAAACCCGGTATTCCTTGTTAGATCAAATAAAAGCCTTGCCGCAAGCTGTTCAATATTATGGTCACTAATATGCTCATCATATGCAACAATTTCTTTAATATCCTTATAATTCATATCTCCACTTTTTATAGAATGAATCAGCTTTTCTCTCGCGGCTACTGCACTAGTTCTTTTTACAAGGAATTCATCCTCTGGTGCATAAATCCAACCAATAAGATTCTTAAACTCCAACAAAATATACTCAAAACAGATAATATCCAGCAAAATAACATTTTCCTTTATATCTGCATACTGTTTCAATCGTTTTCGTTCCATTACCACTTGTAAATTATCAAACGAATTGTCATATACGATGATATATTTATTAACTGTATCATTTATATTTTTAACCGCCTTAACAAGCTCACTGTTATTTTTCTTGCTTTCTATCTCAACTTGAAATCCCAACTGCTTCAAGAGGCTGTCCCAGAATATGTAACTTGCTTTTCCTTCTCTGTCCTCAATCCACAAAAATGTCTTAAATGCCATCTTCCTTTCATTCCATCTCTTTCCAGCTACAAACCATCCTCTTATGATACACCTCTATCATACTCATATATCCAAAAAATTGTCAATTTGCCATTTATCTTTCCTTGCCGCTCCTCCCCTCTTATATTATAATTTGCATATAACATTCAAATTAAAACCATTGGAGGAATCACTTATGCTGACTAAGGAAGAAATGCCCGCCTGCCCGGTCGCTACCACCGTAGCGCTCATCGGCAGCAAATGGAAATTACTGATCATGCGAAATCTTCTGGCACGCCCCTGGCGTTTCAATGAACTGAAAAAAGACTTGCAGGGAATCAGCCAGAAAGTCCTGACTGACAGCCTGCGTTCTATGGAAGCGGATGGAATCATCACCCGAACAGTGTACGCGGAAGTACCGCCGCGCGTGGAATACGCCCTGAGCGAATTGGGCGAATCCATGCGACCTATCATCAAATCAATGGAAGAATGGGGAATCTTCTATAAGAATATGCAATAGCCTTAGCTGCTTCGCAGTCCTTCCCCTTTAGCGTCTCCCATCCGTATCCTCGATCGGCAAAACAACCTGCGTAATGAACTTGCTGGGATCCTTATGCTGCGGCGGTCCCTCCAGATAAACATGGCGCAGGGTTCCGAGCGGCGTAAAGCCGTTTTCCTCCGCGTATTCTACCAGTCGCCGCGTCACCCCTACCGCCTGCGCAATCTCCCCGATGGTAAACAACTCTGGTCTTTTTTTCATAAAAATTCTCCATTTTTTTACAAAAAGGTATTGCATCGTACATCGGTGTACGGTGTATGATGCCATTATATTAGAGGTCGGTTCAAATGGCAAGCCAAAACAATCTACCATTTCAACGCCTACGGGTGAATCCGAACCGTATCTTCCCCGGATGGGAGCTGAAAATACCACAGAATTAAACAGGATCAATCATAAGAAAACAGACAGTCCACACCGGGCTGTCTGTTTTTTATATAAATAAACAGAATATAACAGTTGACAGCAGCTATATACTGTTATACACTGTTTGTATCAACAGAGAGGGAGGAAGAAAATGAAAATTATTATCAACACATCCCTGATGGTTCCCATCTATGAGCAGATAACAGATCAGATCAAAACGCTCATACGCAACGGGGAACTCAAGGAGAACGATAATCTTCCATCCGTCCGCGCTCTGTCAAAGGAACTGAAGATCAGCGCTTTGACTGTCAAAAAGGCATACGACTATCTGGAAAGTGAAGGCTTCACCATAACCGTCCACGGAAAAGGAACCTATGTAGCCGCGACAAATTCAGATCTTTTGCTGGAAGAACAGAAAAAAGAACTGGAAGCCGATTTAGAACAGGCAATCCAGAAAGGCAGACGCTGCGGAATCAGTGATGAAGATATTAAGAGTTTATTTGAAATGATCTTGGAGGGCTGAATGATATGCTGAAAATTGAACACCTGAAAAAACATTATGGCAGCTTTTCGCTGGATTGCTCACTGGAAGTACAGCAAGGCTGCATCACAGGTCTGATCGGACAGAACGGCGCCGGAAAAAGCACAACCTTTAAATCGGTACTGGGTCTGATCTCTACGGATGGCGGCAACGTTACGATCCTCGGAAAAGACCTGCGCGACTTTACACCCAAAGACAGAGAAAACATAGGCGTTGTTCTCTCGGATTCCGGCTTTAGCGGATATCTGACGATCAGGGACATCATCCCTGTTCTGAAAAACCTGTATAGCAATTTCGATTACTCCTTTTTCCTTGAGCAGATAAATCGTTTTCAACTGCCACTGGACAAAAAGCTCAAAGACTTTTCGACCGGAATGAAGGTAAAACTGAAAGTGCTGGTCGCAATTTCACACAAGGCAAAGCTGCTGATCTTAGATGAGCCGACAGCCGGACTTGACGTGGTTGCCAGAGATGAACTGCTGGAAACGCTGCGCGAATTTATGGAAAAGGACGAACAGAACTCGATCCTTATCAGTTCCCACATTTCAAGCGATCTGGAATCGCTATGCGACGATATTTATATGATACACAACGGCAAAGTGATCCTGCACGAAGATACCGATGTTCTGCTGAGCGATTACGCTTTGCTGAAAGTGGATGAAACCCAGTTTTCCCAAATGGATAAACAGTTCATTCTCCGTTTCCAGAAAGAATCCTACGGATATAGCTGTCTGACCAACCAGAAACAGTATTATATGGAAAACTATCCGAAAATTGCAATCGAAAAAGGAACAATCGACACAGTTATTACCATGATGATAAGGGGGCAGGTATTATGAAAGGCTTATTGATAAAAGATTTTAAACTGGTAAAAGGGCAGAAAAGTTTTTTCGCTTTCATTCTCGTTATTTCCGTCGGCATAGCCGCTTTTACCGATAATTTATCGTTTATGGTCTGCTTTCTTCCTTTTGTCTTCTCGCTGTTTACCATAAGCACGATAAGCTATGACGAATTTGACAACGGAAATGCATTTCTGTTCACGTTTCCCATCAGCCGCACCGGTTACGCCGTGGAAAAATACTGCCTTGCTCTTCTGCTCGGCGGCGGCGCGTGGATTTTTGCAGTCCTTTTAGCCGCGGTCTTTGGTATATTGAGAGGCATCGCATCCTTTTCGGATATCGCGGTATCTGCCGTGATGGTCTTGCCGGTGCTGCTCCTGATACAGACCGTTATGCTTCCCTTCCAGCTAAAATTTGGCGGTGAAAAGGGACGGATCGCTTTGATCGGATCCATCGGACTTGTGTTTTTGATCGGAATCGTGATCTTAAAAGCAGCCCAGCTTGCCGGGATCGACATCGCAGACCTTTTCGACCATCTCCCTACGGTAAGTATGGGCGTTATGGCTGCCGCTTTGATCCTTGCCTCATTTCTTCTTTTGCTGGTATCTCTCAGGATTAGTATCGCCATTATGAAAAAGAAAGAGTTCTAAGTCATATCCTGACCGTCAAAAAGGGAGCCGTCGCATTGCTGATGACTCCCTTTCTTTTAATCAGCTACTGATTAAACGCTGTGATATTTTTATCATTCAGCGTAAAATCATAATAGTTCAGATCTTCGCGCTTTGTCCATCCGATCTGCCTCCAGAACGCATTGCCGATATCATTCACGGTAAAAGCGATCAGCGACACTTTATTGATGTGCTCTGCCTTCAGCGCCTCCATACAGTAGACGACCATGGCTTTTCCGATCCCGTGCATCCGGTAATTCTCCGCCACACATACGTGATACAGACAGCCCCGTCTGCCGTCGTGCCCGCAAAGAATCGCTCCTACGACCTTTCCATCCTCCACCGCCACGACGCTGGTGGTCGGATTCCGCCGCAGGAACCGCTCCACTCCCTCCCGGGAATCATCTATGCTTCTGATCGCGAATCCCTTGATCGTCATCCAGAGGGCTTTCACGCCATCGTAATCTTCTATCGTCATCGTGCGTATCATATCGTTACTCCATCTCTTTTTTCCTAATTCAAACAGATCCTCGCAAGGTCCATAGCCAGTCTTTCAATCGCGCCCTGTCTGGTTATTTTTTGATTTAATACCCCAGCGTCCCCTGGATCGACTCATCATTTTCGATCCAATCCTTCACCGGGATCACGCGGTACTCATTCTCCGTGTCCCGGATATAGACCGTCTCAATTCCGGCATTGATGATCTGCCGCTTGCACATGGAACAGCTGCAGGAATTCTTCACGTACTCTCCGGTGTCTGCCTCCACTCCCACCAGATAAAGGGCGCTGCCTATCATCTTGTCCCTGGATGCGCTGATGATGGCATTGGCTTCCGCGTGCACGCTTCTGCACAGCTCGTAGCGCTCCCCTCTGGGGATCTCCAGCTTAACGCGCACGCACTCACCCAGATCGGTGCAGTTCTTCCTGCCCCTGGGGGCGCCCACATACCCGGTAGATATGACCTCGTCGTTTTTGACGATCACCGCGCCGTAATGCCGCCGCAGACAGGTTGACCGCTGCGACACCATCTTCGCCAGATCCAGATAATAATTTACCTTATCTCTTCTTTCCATCATGTGTCCTTTCTATTTTCCTAAGGGAACATCGGAACCAGCTCCAGCCCCTCGCTCTCCTTCAATCCAAACATCAGATTCATATTCTGCACGGCCTGCCCTGCTGCCCCCTTTACCAGGTTATCCAGAGCGCCCATCATGATGATCCTGCCGGTTCTCTCATCGATCACAAAATTCACATCGACATAATTGCTGCCTTCCACCCATTTTGTCTCCGGGCAGACGCCTTTTTCCAGAACTCTGACAAACTTCTCTTCCTTATAATATTTGTCATACACCGCCTTGATCTCCTCATAGGCAGGCAATCCCATACTGCCGTCCGCCTTTCTGACCGGCAGCAGCTTCGCATATTCCGTCACCAGAATTCCACGGTTCATCGGCACCAGATGAGGGGTGAAGTTGAGCAGGATCTCCTTTCCTGCCGCATAGCCGAGCTGTTCCTCGATCTCCGGCGTATGTCTGTGGGTTGCCACGCCGTAAGCCTTGATATTCTCATTAACTTCACAGTACAGGTTCGGCACCTTTGCGCCGCGCCCGGCGCCGGACGTGCCGCTCTTGGCGTCGATGATCAACGTATCGGTATCGATCAGTCCTTCTTTTACCAGCGGATAGGCTGTCAGAATGGAACAGGTCGTATAACAGCCGGGGTTGGCTACCAGCCTTGCTCCTTTCACATCCTCCCGGTTGATCTCACACAGTCCGTATACCGCCTCGCCGATATACTGCGGCGACTTATGCTCGATGCCATACCACTTTTCATAAGTAGGAACATCTTTGATCCGGAAGTCCGCGCTTAAATCGATGATCTTTACCTTGGACAAGATCGTATCGTTCAGCATGGATGCGCAGAAGCCCTGCGGCGTCGCCGTAAAGATCACGTCCACCTGATTTGCCAGTTCTTCCATATTGTCATCCAGACAGGTATCCTCCACGATCTGGAACATATTCTGATACACTTCTGCATACTTCTTATCGATATAGCTTCTCGAACCGTACCACTTGATCTCCACTTCCTTATGCTGCATCAGGAGCCGCACCAGCTCTCCCCCTGCATAGCCTGTTGCACCGATAATCCCTGCTTTAATCATCTCTACCTCCACGCTTGTCTGTATTCTGTCCCGCCTCTATCCCTTTGGCCCGCTGTTCTTTCGCGCGCCGCTTTGTGTCGCTACTTATATAAAAGTACTGCTTTAAGTATAAACGCTGCCTGTATGCAGGCGCTGCTTATCTAATAAAGTACCGCTTACCATATTAAGTAGTAGTAACGTAACTATACCACGTTCCGCCCTCGCTGACAATCTTCGCGGCAAAGCGTTCGCCCCCGGATTCCTTTTTTCTTTACACTTTACAGATATTCTTTAGAAAAAAGAAGCTCCCGCCGCCTTCTCCATTCTGTTTTCCTGTACCATATTACCTCTTTTATGCAAAATATTCAATATATAATTTTATTTTATACATATTTTATGCTATTTTTCTTTATAAAATGTATAAAATTACACTTGCATTCTGTTTTATCTTGTTGTATATTATTTTCAGAGCAATTCAGAAGAACTTGCATAAAGAAGAGAAAACCTACAAAGCAGAGATGGAGGACATGAAAATGAAGGAAAAAGTAATTCTTGCTTACTCAGGCGGTCTTGACACCACAGTCATTATCCCGTGGCTGAAAGAGAATTTTGATTATGAGGTTATCTGCGTATGCGGTAACTGCGGTCAGGCAGACGAGCTTGACGGACTGGAGGAAAGAGCGTTATCCAGCGGCGCATCCAAACTTTACATCGAAGATCTGACAGATGAGTTCTGCGACGACTTCATCGTTCCCTGTGTACAGGCACACGCCGTATATGAGAACAAATACTTACTTGGAACTTCCATGGCAAGACCGGTTATCGCTAAGAAATTAGTAGAGATCGCACGGAAGGAAGGCGCTACTGCTATCTGCCACGGTGCGACCGGTAAAGGAAACGACCAGATCCGTTTCGAGCTTGGTATCAAGGCACTGGCTCCTGACTTAAAGATCATCGCAGCATGGAGAAATGAAAAGTGGAATCTGAACTCCCGTGAGGAAGAGATCGAATACTGCCGTCAGCATGGCATCAACCTTCCCTTCTCTGCTGACAACAGCTACAGCCGTGACCGTAACTTATGGCATATCAGCCACGAAGGTCTGGAGCTTGAGGATCCTGCCAACGAGCCTAATTACGACCATCTGTTAGTGCTTGGCACAACTCCTGAAAAAGCTCCCGATGAGGGCGAATATGTTACCATGACCTTTGAAAAGGGTGTTCCGACCTCTGTAAACGGCAAGAAGATGAAGGTTTCCGAGATCATCGCTACCTTAAATGAATTAGGCGGCAAGCATGGTATCGGTATCGTAGATATCGTTGAGAACCGTGTCGTTGGTATGAAGTCCCGTGGCGTTTATGAGACTCCTGGCGGAACGATCCTCTACGAGGCACATCAGCAGCTTGAGGAGCTGATCCTTGACCGTGACACCTATGCGCTCAAGATGGATATGGGCAACAAGTTTGCACAGATCGTATACGAAGGAAAATGGTTCACACCGCTTCGTGAGGCAGTACAGGCATTTATCGAGTCCACACAGAAATATGTGACCGGTGAAGTGAAGTTCAAGCTCTACAAGGGCAACATCATCAAGGCTGGCACAACTTCTCCGTACTCTCTGTACAATGAGAGCATTGCTTCCTTCACAACCGGCGATCTCTATGATCATCACGATGCAGAAGGCTTCATCAACCTGTTTGGTTTATCCTGCAAGGTTCGCGCGATGAAGATGCAGGAGCAGGGCATTAAGCTCATCTAATATAACTGTTCAGGAACACAATAAGGCAGGCTTCGGCTTGCCTTTTTTGTTCCGCCTATGCTATGATGATGGTGAAATCTTAGCACCAGGAGTAAAAAATGAACGCAATCAATCTGCTTATTCTATATTTTGTCGCAGTCAATCTCATAAGTTTCACCATGATGGGGATCGATAAGAAACGCGCGCAGAAGCATGTTTTCCGGATTCCGGAATCCACTCTGTTTGTTCTGGCTGCCATCGGCGGCAGCATCGGATCCATTGCCGGCATGTACCTCTTTCACCACAAGACGCGCAAATGGTACTTCGCATACGGAATGCCTGTCATCCTTGCAATCCAGGTCGTTCTGATGCTGATCCTGATCCTCTCCCCCATCGAGCTGACGATCCTGTAAGCGACAGATCCGGCACTGAAAAGAAAGGGAGGCTTTTTCTATGCACATAGCCGTTTGTGATGACAACATTGCTGACAGAAAACAGATGGAACGGCTGCTCCAGCGCTCTTCCGACAAAAGGATCAAGACCACCGGCGTCTTTTACATCGATTCCTACGGAAATGTGGAGGCAGTTCTTCGTTCCCCCATGCTCTACGACGTCTTTTTCATCGATATGACAAACGGAGACGTCAACGGCTTTCAGCTTGCCCGCCGTCTGATCTCCGCCGGAGTCACCGTCCCGATCGTTCTGTGCTGTTCCTCTATCGATTACCGCCAGATCGTCACCTCCGCGATCCAGGATTCCGATCCGTTTAAGGAAAACAATGAGATTCTGTTAAGACAGCTTGAGTCCCAGATCCGCTATCTCGACAAGCCGATCCGGAATGTTGAGCTTGAAGAGCAGCTCGACCACGCTATCGAGATCAAGGAAAAAACAATCCCCACAATCGAATTGCGGGGAGAAAAAGAAACAATGTATGTCCATGAGGATGAAATTCTGTACGCCCGGAAAAACGGCAACTTCGCGCGTATCACTCTGACGGGCTGCCGGGAGATCGATATTCTCAGCACCGTCGTCAACTTCTATCAGCAGCTTATGGAGTTCGACCACTTCATTGCCATCTCGGAGAGAACGATCATCAACGCAGCTCATATCCACAAGCTGTCGCTGACGCGTATCACCATGAAGGACGACCAGTGCTTTCACCTTTCCCCGCTACTCTACTTTACCGTAAAAGCCACCAGAGAATGCAGCACGCCTACAGAGTGACGATAACGCCGCCGTCGTTCGCATACATACTGCTGATCCCGGCGGTATCCATGATAACAACCTTCTGATAGGCAGCTCTTTTTTCCATGAGCTGTCTCATATACTGTGCCCGCTCCGGGCAGTTGCAGTGCGTGATCATCAGCGTTCTGCTTTCCGTATCCTTTACCTCCTCGACCAGACTGTCCGCCATCCTTGCAAGCGCCTTGTTGATGCCGATCGCCTTGCTCTTCTGCCGGATAGAGCCGTGATCTCCAACCATCACCGGCTTGATGCTGAGTGTGGACGCCACAAGCGCCTTGACGCCGGTAAGACGGCCGTTCTTGCGGAGCGTCTCCAGATTGTCCAGCACAAAATAGGTCTTCAGACCGTCGCGGAATTCTTCCGCCCTGCGCACCGTCTCCTCGAAGTCGCAGCCTGCCTCCTTCGCCTCCACGATCTTCATCGCGATCTGTGTCTCGCCGCAGCTCGCCGACTCAGAATCGATCACATGGATGTTCTTCTCACCGTACTTTTCATGGTACAGCTTTTTGCCAAGCTCCGCGCTGTTGTAGCTTCCACTCAGTCTGGAGGACAGCGTGATCACGTAGATCTCCTCTGCGTCCGCATGGTACGCCTCCCGGAACTTCTCCGGGGAGGGACAGCTCGATCTTGGACACTGCGGGCAGGAGGCTACCTTTTCCAGAAATTCCTTCTGGTCAAAGTTCTCGTCGTCCGGCACCCGGTAATCGCCGACTTCCAGTCCCAGCGGCACGATCTGAAACCGCTCGTCTTTTTTGTACTCTTCCGGCAGTTCACAACAACTGTCAACAACTATTTTATAATTCATAAGACCTCCGCAACCGTTCAATGTAGTTTTCATTACCACTTATGATAACACAAGTTTCCGTGTGTTGCAAATGGTATTTCTACATATCTACCGGTACGGTTCTACAATTCCTCGTAGGCAATCTCTTTTTTTGACAAAAACTGCTTCATGGCGTGATCCCAGAGCTGATCCGGCGTCTTATCCATCAGAAAGGAATGGAAGGCTGTCCCGGTGACCAGCGTGAGCGCCGATCCGTCGTATTTGATATTTACGACAAACGCCCTGACCTGGTCTGCCGTGACCGCCGTATCTCCCTTTTCCAGGATCGACGCCACATGCTCCGGCAGAAGATGCAGGACAAACCGGAAAGAGGCAGGGGTATGCTTTCCCTTGATGAGATCAAAGCAGATCGGGCGTATGGTCTTCCACAGAGAGAACTCATACGGTCGTATCTTCGGATCCTCCCACTCCTCTGCGGTGTAGAAGTCCCGGTTCTGCCGTCCGTCGATCGAAAAGGTGTTGTAGGTGGAGATTGAAGCCTCCTCCAGCATAAAAAGGTCAAACGTATCGCTCGTCAGCAGTTTTCCCATAAACTGTTTTACGCCCGTTATTTTCAGTGCAATCATAAGCCGCCTCTTTTCCGTAACATATATCTCTATCATGTCACGGAATCCGCGAAATGACAACCACTTTCTCTAAGACCGGCTCTCTGTGCCGGGCGTCCTCACCAGATTGCACGGCACGACATGGCATAGTCTGCGGCCGCCATGATCATGGCGAAAAGCAGCATCAGGATCAGCATGAGGATCGCCGCAAAGTCATAGACATACTGTGTTCTGCTTTCCTTTTCCCGTCGGTTCCCGAAAAGGATCTCCAACCCCAGCACGATAAACACCACGGGCCAGCACTGAAAGATCACGGTATACGGAAGAGCCGGCCAGAAGATATGGATCAGGAAAAGGATCCCAAAGCACACCATCGTGATCCCTAAGGTAATGGATCCCACCCTACGCGTTCTGATTGTCTTCTCTTCCATCTGCTTTCCCCTCTTCCTGCGCACTCTTCTCTGTCGTAAGACACTCCTGCGTCCTGTTCTCCTCTCCGCTTCCTTCTGCCGGAAGGACTGTGGTCTGCGTCACCCTTGCATACGCCTCCTGCACGTTCCGGATATCCTCCTCCGGGATCTTATCTTCGACGACGGACGGCTCCTTTTTTCTGCCGCGCAGCAGGGCGATACCACCCCAGATGATCGCTACGCCGAACAGGAGCCTCGGAAATTCATCCTGCATGAAACGGTAGATCTCCCGCAGCACCTCGTTATCCCATCCAAAGACATCACACAGCATACTGAAAACAGCGTTCCACACCATCACCAGCCCCAGCAGGATCAGCGCGCCCGCCGCCACATTTTTGTATCTGCCACTCAGGCTGCGCCGCATATAGAACCAGCCGTCCATCCCAAACAGATAGCGGTCCTCCATCTCCTGAAACGCCTGATCGTCCATTCTTCCGAGATTATTTGCATGAAAGAAGCTGTATATGTAGATCGTGATCGGCAGCACGGTCAATGCCGGAAGCTGAGTCGCTCCGAGCAGGACCATCGACAGGCCGCAGAGCAGCATCAGACTGACCCCCATCTTCATAAATCCCAGATACATCTCGCCGGCTCCCGGCACAAGTGAAAATATTCCTAACCAAAACTTACTCTTCTTTTTCTTCATCGTTTGATCCTCCCTGTTTTAAAATTTTTTCTATCACATTTTGCAGGCTGTCGCTTTCGTCGCTCTGCCACTTTTGCTCTTCCTGTCTCTGATACCGCTCCCAGCTGCTGTTCGCCGCTTCCTCCCGCAGCTGGTAAGCCTGCCTTTGCAGCTCCTGATACCGGCCGGATCCCTGCCCCTGTGTGGGAAGCAGGATCAGCACCGCCAGCGAAGCCGCCACGGTTACAAGCACCTGCGTCCGGTAGGAGAGAAGCCGTCTCTCCCGCTCTGCCTTCTTTTGTCTGGCAGCCTTTTCCAGTACGTTTGCCTTCAGATGCCGCGGCGCCGGAAGCATCTCCTTTGCCTCCACCTCTGCGATCATTTGTGCGATCTGCTCGTCACTCAGCTCTGCGGAGAAGTTCGCCTGCATCCTGTTTTTTCTGTTTTTCTGTTCCCAACTATGTATCATACGCCTTCTCCTTTCCATACAGTTTGCGGAGCATCGCCCTCGCACGGTAGATCTGTGTCTGCACGGTCTTTCGCTTCATATCCTTTTTCTGCGCAATCTCATCGGCATCCAGTTCTTCATAATAGTACAGTCTTGCGATCTCATCATAAGGAGGTTTCAGGGACTGGCACCGCTCCAGCAGCGTCTTCCGCACTTCCTCCTCCAGACAGGCCTGTTCCGGCGTCTTTTGCTGATCGACCTGCTCTCCAAGCTCTGTCTCTTCCACCGGAATACTTCTCCTCCCCGCGCTTTGCAGATAATCTCTGCACTTGTTCGTCGCTATGGTGCAGATCCACGCCTTTTCATACTTTCCGTCAAAGCTGCCGAGGTTCTTATACACCGACAGGAATGTTTCCTGCGCCAGATCCTCGGAGGCGAAATAGTCCGATGTCATCTTATAACATATGGAAAAAACAAGATTCTGGTATGAATCGATCAGCGCTGATAATTGTTCTTCCCGATTCGTAATGCTATCCGCCTCCTTTCCGGTGTTTCTATCTATTATAACGAATGTCGTCTCTGATTGTCTTCAGATTCCTTCAAAAAATTATCCCTTGGTCTTCGGCTTAAAGACCAGACTTCCCAGATAGCCAAAGACAAGCGCAGCGCAGCATCCCACAGCCCCCGTCTTAAATCCGCCCTGAAAAAGACCGATAAAACCGTTTTGTGAGACTGCCTCCTTGACACCCTTCATCAGAATGTTGCCATACCCGAGCAGCGGCACGCTGGCTCCGGCTCCTGCGTACTCCATAAACGGCTCGTACCATCCAAAAAAGCTGATGACCGCGCCCGTGCACACCAGAAGCACCATGATCCTTCCCGGCATCAGCTTTGTCTTTTCCATCAGGATCTGCACCAGCGCGCAGATCAGACCGCCTACCCAGAATGCATTGAAATATTCCATCGAACTACCTCCTTTTTCATAAACCGGTTTTATAGAAAATGGAGCAAAAGAAAACCGGGAGAGACACCTTGGTATCTCTTCCGGTTAGTATCCTCGCATTTTCACTTTTTATTCATGACCGGCAAGCGCTCTGGCAGCCGCCTCCACGACCTCGCGGATCTGCAATTTTTCACAGTCTATCGTCACATCCGCATACTTCTCATAGAGCGGCACTCTCTCCTCGTACAGTCCCCGCAGGTCCTGTCCTTCCCGGAGCGTGACGCCCCGCTCATTCAAGTCGCCGAGCCTGTTCGCGATCGCGTCTAACGACAGCTTCAGGTAAACGACCGTGCCGATGCTGTGCAGGTGCTCCATCGCCTTTGCCCCGTAGATCACACTTCCTCCGGTGGCAATGACGGTCCGGTCCGTCTCTATCGAGGCGTTGACCTGTTCCTCCACCTTCCAGAATCCTTCGACGCCTTTCTCTTCGATGATCTCATGGAGGAGCTTTCCTTCCCGGCTCTGGATGACCAGATCCGAATCCATGAACACGTATCCGAGCTTCTTGGCGAGCACGACGCCCACGGTGCTTTTGCCGGCCCCCGGCATCCCGATCAGTACGATATTTCTTTTCATCTTGTCAAAGCCTTCCCATCCTGTGTATCTTCTGTCTGCGCTATTTCAGATACGCCGTCACTTCCACCTCGCAGAGCACATTCTTGGGAAGCTGTTTCACTGCCACACAGCTCCGCGCCGGCTTCTCGGTGAAATACTTTTCATAGACTGCGTTAAAGGCTGCAAAATCCGCCATCTCCGCGAGGAAGCAGGTCGTCTTGACTACCTTGGTATAGTCTGCTCCCGCCTCTTTGAGGATCTCTCCGACATTCTTCATCACCTGCTCTGCCTGCTCGGTGATGTCCTTTCCGTAGATCTCTCCGGTCGCCGGATCAATCGGGATCTGTCCCGATGCAAAGAGAAAATCTCCCGCAAGGATTCCCTGCGAATACGGTCCGATTGCCGCCGGTGCTTTGTCAGTCGCCACTTTTTTCAACATATCGCTCCTCTTTTCTGCGCACGCTTCTTTTTAACGGTGAGGATTCTGCCGGTGCACACGGCTTTTTCTGCCCCTCTCCTGTTCTCTTTCCTTACCTATCTTACTCTGTTTCCCGATGGCTGTAAAGCCGCAGGCTCTTTATTCCCCAAAGCGCGCCTTCACATAGAAGCCTCTGGCGTTCTCTATGACGTCCGTCACAACGCCCTCCCTCTCCAGCATTCTCTCGCGGAACGGATAATTACCGGACATCGCAAGCGACGGATTGATCGTATAGTAATAGTTGCTGGGCAGCACACCCTCCGTCACGGTGATCCGGTCCCCCCTTTTCAGAAGCCCCGGCCGCTCCATCTTAAACTCCATCTCTCTCATAGCGATCCTCTTTTCCGTCTATTCCTTTTCCCGGATCATTTCCTCCGGGATATATCTGCGCAAAATCTCCAGATAGCGCACCACATCGATCGGCTTGCTCAGATAGTCGGTAAAGCCGGATACCATATACATCTCCCGGGATCCCGAGACGGCATTTGCCGTAAGCGCGATCACCGCCGCACCCCTGCTCATATTCTCCTCCTGCATCCGCATCCGTTTGATCGTCTCAATCCCGTTCAGCTCTGGCATCATGTGATCCAGGAAGATGATGTGATACTGGTTTGTCCTTATCATGTCAAGCGCCTGCAGACCGCTCTCCGCGGTATCCACCTGCACCTTCGTGCTCTTGAGCAGTCCCTTTGCCACCGTGAGGTTGACGCGGTTGTCATCTACGATCAGCACCCTTGCGTCCGGCGCGGTGAACTCATCCCGCTTCTGGATGTTGTTGTGCTTCATTCTCTGGTAGGCGCTGACGAAATCGCCCATCGGCTCGTCGTTCATCACCACCTGCGGAAGGATCACGGTAAAGGTGGAACCCTCGCCGTAAACGCTCTTGACTGCGATCAGACCGTCCATCTGTTCTACCAGACGCTTTGTGATCGCCAGTCCCAGACCAGTTCCCTCGATGTTGCGGTTATTGACCATATCCACCCGCTGGAAGCCCTTGAAGAGCTTCTCCTGATCCTCCTTGCGGATGCCGATCCCGGTGTCCGTGACGGAGATCCGCAGGTAGATCTTCACATCGTCCAGATGATCCCAGTCTACCTTGATCGTCACGCTTCCCTCCCGGGTATATTTGACTGCGTTGTTGACGATATTCAGAAGGATCTGCCTTATCCGCACCTCGTCTCCGAAGAGCTGGCTCGGAATATCCGTCGCGACGTCCGTAAAGAGCTTTAATCTCTTATCCTCGATCTTCCTTGTGACCATGTTGATGACGTCGTTCAGCACAGAACTCAGCTCATACGTGACCGGCACGATCTCCATCTTGCCCGATTCGATCTTCGAGAAGTCCAGAATGTCGTTGATGATGGCAAGAAGCGTCTGCCCCGCGTTAAAGATGTCCTGCGAATACTGCATTGCCGTGGGCGAGATCTCCTCGTTCATGATCATCTCGTTCATACCGAGGATCGCGTTGAGCGGCGTCCGGATCTCATGGCTCATGTTGGCAAGGAACTCGCTCTTCGCCTCGTTCGCACGCACAGCTGCCTTGCGGTTCTCTTCCGCCAGCGCGCTCTGCTCCTCTGCGATCGCCGTCTGTTCCTCCGCGATCTCCATCTGCTTCTGCGCAAAGGATTTCTGCTCCTCCAGATTTTCCAGCAGCTTCTCCGTATCGGTCACATCGGTGATCAGATTGATGACGGCTCTCGTCTCCCCGAATTTATCCAGCAGGAGGGAAAAGTGGATATCCAGCGCCCGCTTCCCGTCCAGCGTTCTTGCCTTGAAGGAGCCGCGCTCGATCTTTTCCTCTTTCACATACTCGATCGCCTCGTCCAGGCTCTTTTCCATGAGCAGATTCGGATAGAAGCTGTCCGTGCCGACCAGGTTGCCGTGCAGGCCGAACAGCTCCTTATAAGCCTCGTTGCAGTAGGTGATCCTGCCCACATGGTCGACGAACACCACCGGCAGGTTCAGATGCTCCGTTATGTACACTCTGACATTTTTACTGGGAATATCGATCACATCCAGATAGTCCGCGATCAGGTAAAAGAGCAGAGCCGCCGCGCATCCGCCAAATCCTTCATAGGGGTTGGTTGGTATATAGCGCAGCATATTGTAAAAGGTCGTCCCGACCATCGCAAACGTAAAGCCGATGATCAGGATGATCCACACCGTCAGGCAGAAGCGCTCCCGCATGAGCTGTGCACGGGCGCGGTGACGGAACAGCGTGATGACTCCCATCGTGCACAGGAAGAACAAAAAGGCGTAGGAGAGATAGTTGGTCACGCACATCTTGTCAATATAATAATAGCCATAGTCGGTCGGCACAATGACCAGCGCGCCGTTGTAGTATCTTGCATAACACAGCCCCGTCGCCAGCAGCGGCGCCGCCACGCGCACGATGCGGTAGAACAGGTCCTCCTTGTAAAAGGTCAGGAAGAACAGATACACATAGACACAGAACATATGCGATCCCCAGGAGCTGATCGTCGCGTAGTAGATCGTATGCCGCTCCGGGCAGAAAAACATCACCGCCAGCGAACCCGCCCACAAAAAGGCGGCGATGGACATACACAGAAATACCCGGTTCTGTCTGCTCTCCTTATCTTTCCACCAGATCCTGGTTCCCCATATTAAGATAAATAACGCTATGCCGAACAGTAGCAGTGCCATATAAATCTTCATCGTCTTCTCTCTCGTACCTCACTTCTGAAAATGCAGCTCTTCCTTTTATTTTACCACGTTGCGCGCCCCCAGACAAGGCGGGATTCTCACCCTCCGCGCCGCCGGAAGGCAATCATACCCGCTCCTCTACTCCACATGCGAGAGCACGACGGCATGGGCGATCCCCGGTATCGTCTGTCCCTCGTTGTAGCTGGTCTTGCTCAGAAGCGCGCCGGTCGGCATGAAAAGCACCCGCTTCCACACGCCCTCCCTGAGTTTTTTCAGGATATAGGCGGACAGCACCACCGCGCTGCATCCACAGCCGGAGCCGCCCGCATCGGTATTCTGCTTTTCGCTGTCGTAGATCTCGATGCCGCAGTCCATATGCTGTCTGCTGATGTCGATCTGCTGTTTTTCCAGAAGGTCGAACAAAAGCCTCTGTCCCACCATTCCCAGATCACCGGTGATAATCTTGTCATAGTCCTCGGGTCTGCGCCCGAAATCCTGCAAATGCTGCTGTATGGTGTCCGCAGCAGCCGGAGCCATGCACGCCCCCATATTCATCGAATCCTTGATGCCATAGTCCACGATCTTTCCGACCGTGATCCCCTCGATCTGCGCCAGCGGAAAGCCGCCCGGCGCGGAGGACAGCAGGAACGCCCCGCTTCCCGTGACCGTCCATGTCGCGGATTTTGGACGCTGGTTTCCGTAAGCCAGCGGAAAGCGGAATTCCTTCTCGGCGCTGGCAAAATGGCTGGAAGTGACGCACGCCACCTTGTCGGCAAAGCCTCCGGCTACCGCCATGCTTCCCATCGAGAGCGACAGACCACAGGTCGAACACGCCCCGTACAGACCGATGTGCGGCACGTGGTAATCGGAAAGTCCAAAGCTGCTCGCGATCGACTGCCCCAGCAGATCCCCGGCATACAGCAGCTCCAGCTCGTCTGCCTTCCAGCCGCACTTCTCCAGCGCGACCTCGAGCGCTTCACTTTGCAGACTGCTCTCCGCCGCCTCCCAGTTCTCAGCGCCGAACTTGTCGTCGTATCCGGCTTTGTCAAAGAGCTTGCCCATCGGACCCTGAGCCTCCTTGTTACCGACGACGCTCCCGCTGCTGACCACAAACGGCCGGTTCTTAAATTCTATGCTCTGTTTTCCCTTCATATCGTAACACACTCTCTTTCCCGCTCAGACAGCCGATCTGCCGCCGCGTTTTCTACTTTTCCTATAAGAGTATGTCACATTTCACGGGCTGCTATTCAGCGCCGCCCACGTTGTCAGAGAATCACCGGTATCAGCTCTTCTCCCAGATTGCGGCTTTCCTTGCAGCACACCGAGACGCAGTAGCCGTCGATATTCCGGTATTCCTTTACATGAAAATACTTTGCCTCCACCGTCTGTCTGATCCGGATCCGCCCGTGCTCCGCCTCCATCTGTACGGAAAAGTCATCCAGCGGCAGCGACATCCCTTTTCCGGTCGCCTTCATAAAGCTCTCCTTGACCGTCCAGATCCGGAAGATCCGCTCGTCCGCCTCTTCCCCGCTGCCCGCCGCGTCGATCCACAGGCGCTCCTCCTCGGTGAAAAAGCGGTCTGCCACCCGCTGTTTTCCGCTCCGGACCATCTCGATATCATTTCCCATCTCGCGCCCGCCGATGCTGCAGATCGCGTAATCGCCGGAATGGGACAGGGAGAAATACAGCTCCTTGTGATACTTGAAATAGGGTTTCCCATTCTCACCCATATGATACTCCATCTCCCGCTCCCGGAGGCCATAGTCCCTGAGCGCCGCATCCAGCACAGTCCCCGCGCCGACGCTGCGCCTTTTATCGCGCTCATGCCGCAGCACCGCCGTCTTCATCTGCCGAAACGCAGAGAGCCGGTGAAGCTGCTCCTCGAATCTCTTTTCTTCATCCAGTTGTCTTACATCCATGTAATAAGTGTTGATCATCGTATTGTCAGCTTTCCTTTTTGGTAAAAAAAGATTATAATCAAGTGATACGAACAGGCAGAAAGGAACTTTTACTTATGAACTCCTACACCAAATGGGTTTCCATGTGGGGCAACTCCATCTCGATCGCCGAGCACAAGGCGGAGACATACAGCCGTGATCTGACGCTGCGCTATCCCGTCTACGCTCCCTTCGACGGCGACGCGCTCCGCTTTACCTTTGATAATTACTGCGGCACAGAGGACGTCACATTCTCCTGCGCCTATGTCTCGCTCGCGGCCGGTGAGCGGCAGATCGATCCCTCCACGGCTGTCCCTGTCACCTTCGGCGGCAGCAAAACAGGTGTCCTTCCCGCCGGCAAGACGCTGACCAGCGACGAGATCCCCTTTTCCGTACAGGCTGGAAGCACTCTCTGCATCAGCTTTTATCTGGAAGACTTCACACAGATGCGCAGCGCGACACTGATCACCGGACCTCTCTCGGAGGGCTTCTACAGCCTCGGAAATGTCTGCCTAACAGAGACACTCCCGCAGAACACGACCCGCAGCACGAACTGGTTCTACTTCCTGCAGACGATCGACGTCCGCACCCGGGAAGAAAACCACGCGCTGATCTGCTACGGCGACTCCATCACGGCGCAGGACTGGCCGGATCACCTGATGCTCGCTTTCCGTGAGGCGCAGATCGACAACGTCTCCGTCATCCGCAGAGCCGCCAGCGGCACCCGCATCCTGCGGCAGTATGAGTGTATCACCTACGAATCCTACGGTCTGAAAGGATCCGCGCGGATCCCGCGCGAATTGAACGTCTCCGGTGCGGACGCCATCCTCATCCAGCAGGGGATCAACGACATCATTCACCCGGTCGGGCTTGAGGTCAATCCCTTCCGTCCGATGAGCGATCTGCCGGATGCCGCCGAGCTGATCGCCGGATTTGAATATTATGTAAACCAGTGTCATCAGAAGGGACTGTGCGTCTACCTCGGGACACTGCTTCCGATCTACGGCTGGCGCACCTACGCTCCCTTCCGCGAGACGCTGAAGGAGGAGATCAACAGCTGGCTGAGACACACCACCCTCGCGGAGGGCTGTATCGACTTCGACACCATCGTACGCGACCAGGATCACCCGGAAGCCTTCGCTCCCGGCTACGACAGCGGCGACCATCTTCACCCTTCCAAGGCCGCCTATCAGGCGATGGGAAACGCCGCCTGCCAGTTTCTGATCGATCAGTGGAACCGTCTGTAATATCCTTTGTCTTTGGTTCTGCCGCTGCGGTAGCAATGCTCGCACACCGGAAACGCATAATCCCAGGCGAGCGGTCTGCCGCAGATCCGGCATTTCTTTTCAAATTGTCCCTTATCGTCCTTGAGCAGCTCTCCGATTTCATGCTGCGCCCATTCCCGGTTGGCAGCGACTTCTTCCCGGTCAATAACCCAGTTCATCCTGGCGGAGAACTGCGTGTACAGATCAAGCTGCTTATAGTAGGACTCCAGCCCTTCCAGTGAAAAATCCCTCGGCAGCATCGGGCAATCCCTCTGCCGATCCGGCTTCTCGCAGTAGTGCAGCCACAAAAGCAGAACCTCCCGGTCCTTCACGTCAAACGGGCAGGTGATCAGCGAGAGCACAAACTTCTTGTCGTCCAGATAGGACAGCTTCCTGTTGTAATGCGTCAGGCTCCGGTATTTCTTGACGCTCTCCTCCATCGAGATCTTGTCGTACATAGGCAGGTTTCTGGTCCTTCCCCACGCTTCTATGATCTCGTCCAGCTCCATGTCGATATCCAGCAGCACCTCCGGGAAGCCGATCCGCGCCTTTTTCAGCGGAAAGAACGGTTCTGCCAGCTTCTCCCCGATGTACTCCATATCCAGCGCCGACTGCACGTAGCCAGTATCGTAGAAGCCGTACCTTCCGGCTCTTCCGGCGATCTGACGGATCTCCTCCGCCTGCAGTTTCCGGTTGTCCGTCCCGTCGAACTTCATCGTGTTCATAAAGACGACGCGCCGGATCGGAAGATTGATCCCCATGCCGATCGCATCCGTCGCGACGACCACCTCGTTGACGCCCTCCGCAAAGAGGCGCACCTGCTCCTGTCTGGTCTGCGGCGGCAGGTTTCCGTAGATCACGCTGGCGTGGATCCCGCGGTTTTCCAGCTCGGCGGCGATCGCCAGCACGTTCTTCTTGGAAAAGGCGATCAGCGCGTCCCCCTTCTCGACGTCGGTGTTGATGTCGTATCTCTGCGGCAGGAATTCCAGCTTCGTATTTCTCTCATGGTACACCGTCTCGAAGGTGTCCCCGCACCGGCGGATCATGGCCTTCAAAAGCTCCTCGGCGGTTCCGGAGCAGCATACGTGGATCTCTTCCGCACGGATTCCGAGGATTGCCCTCGTCCAGTAGCTTCCGCGGTTTTCATCCGCCATCATCTGCGCCTCGTCGATCACGGCGATGTCATACAGCTCCCGGATATCGAGAATCTCCACCGTGGAAGCCTGTACAAAGCTCCCCGGCGTGCGGATCGTTTCCTCTCCGGTGATCATGCTGCACGGTATGCCGGACGCCATCATCCGCTCATACACCTCCAGCGCCAGAAGCCGGAGCGGTCCCAGATAGATCCCGCGGTATGCCTGTCTGAGCCGCTGCAGCGCCTGGTAGGTCTTTCCGCTGTTGGTCGGTCCGATATGGAGGATAAAGTGCCGCTTCATTCCCCTTGCCTCCGGGTACTGCTTCTCCGGCTCCGCGCCCATCAGCTCTTCGATCCTCTGTCCGACCAGATACTGCATATAGTCTTCCCTGTAGATCTCATACAGGGATTTCTGCCGCAGAAGCTCCGCCGTCTTTTTCATCGTCACGATGTTCTCCGGGTTCGCTCCCGCCGCCATCCTTTTGAGGAACCGGACGTCCAGACGGATCAGCGCGTTCAGGGCGTGCTGATACTTCTTCATCAGGCCGGTATCTCTGACTGTCACCGTGTAGCCGAGCGCCGCGGCACGCTTGTGAAGTTCCTTCATGTCCGCCAGAATCTGGTGATTCTCCTGGTGCTTCTTGCGCGCGATCCTTCTCTCAAACTGGTTGATCTGCTTCTCGCAGCCCTTCACCAGCTTTCTCCGGTCGCCGGGTTCAAATTCCAGAAAGGCTTTCCGGTAAACCTCGCGGATGCTCTCCGGGATCTGCTCTGTCTGCTGTTTTTCTTCCTGTCTCTTCTGCTGTGTCTCTTCCACTTGCTTCTCTCTCCTCCGCACCGTCACGACTTCTTCTTTTCCTTCATCAGCGGCCGGAGCTTCTTGTAGATCTCGCTGCTCTTTTTGTTGTCCCGGTACTTCTTGGAAAGTCCGTTGTTGATCGCCTGCTTGGTCTTGAAGCTGTTCAGGATCTCCAGAATTTCCTCGGAATACTCTTCCTCCGCAAGATACTGCAATACCTCTTCCCTGGTGATTGTCTGCATATCCGGCGCCTTTTTCGTGCGGACGGGGATCTTTCCTTTCGCGCCGGACGCCTTCTTTGCCTTCCGTGGCTTTTCCTGCGCCGCCTGCTCCGGCGTTTCTTCCGCCTTCGGCTCCTCCGCCGGCTGTTCCTTCTCCTGCGCCTTTAAAGCGGCCTGTTCCTCGGTTTCCTTTGCTTCTTCCCTTGCCGCCTTTCCTTTGCGTCCGCTCTTTCCCTTGCTCTTCGTCTTTGCAGCCGCCTTGGTCTTTTTGACCGGCTCCTCCTTCTGGGAAAGTCCCGGCATCCGCAGGATCTCGATCCCCTTTTCGCCCCAGAACTGTACCAGCCTGTCAAAGCCGGTATCGCGGGAGACGATCACATAGCGGATGTTCTCCTTTTCATGTTTGGCGATCACGTAGCCAAGGTAGGAGGACAACTGGAAATCGAGCGCGTTCTTCGCCCCGGTTCCCGCCTTGTCCAGCTCCAGCCGGATCCCCTTTCTGGTAAACTGTTCCAGAATGTCCAGCGTGATATTCTTCGCCTGCTCCGTGTAAAACACATACACGATATCGCCCGGTTCAAGCTCCGTGCAGTCCACGATCCCATCGCTGTGGACATTCTCATAATCTACAAAATAATATGTCATCTATCCTTTTCCTCCGTTATCTCAGGTGCCGCCATCTTCTCAAGATACTGTTCTACCTCCTGTGAAGCTCCCTCGAGAAGCCGGTTCCGGAAGCCCGGCTGTCCTGCCGTCCTCTCCAGATACGCATCCCGCAGCTCCCTGCACGTGTCCATCACTTCTTTTTCAAATTCGCGGGCAGAGATCCTGACCGCACCGGCGCCCATGATGATGATCTGCTCCAGCCCGTCCGAGGTCGCCACCCGGACACGGTATTTCCGTCCCATCTGATGCGTCGTCTTTTCGATATACTGGTCGGCCGTCTCCGCCTCTTTCGTGTACACAACATCGATGTTGTGATACCGCACATGGCTGCCCGGACTGCCCTTGACCTTGTAGGCGTCAAACACCAGGATCAGATGAATGTTGCGGTAACCCTGGTAGTTGCACAGGATATCCATCAGCCGTCCTCTTGCGCCGTCCAGATTTTCTTTTGCAAGCTCCTTCAGGCTTTCCCAGCCAAACAGAATGTTGTAGCCGTCCACCAGAAGAAACTCATCCTCAGGCTGCGCCGTTCCCCGGTACGTCCTCTCCGTCTGTCCGGACGGCCGGATCGTTCTCGCCCAGCCGGGCTTCGTCCTGCCCTGTCCCCCGGAAATACGTCCCAGGATCTCCTCGATCTCATCCTGACCTATGAAATCGTCGACTGCCTTCCTTCTCTGCGCCCGCAGACGCTGCACCTGATCCTTTGGCTGTTCGTCTTCTTTTCCTGCCGCAAAAAGGCTTCCATCCGCCAGCAGGAAGGCTTCCGACAGTCCGCTCTCCAGGTGCATATACTGCTCTACCTGATCCCACTCTGTCACGAAACCGGCGCCGTGTGCACAAAAGACCGATCCGCACGGGTTCTCCGTGTCCTGTTCTGCCCGGTAGCCGGTGCTCTCGATGACCTCCTCCGCGTTCTGACAAGGTTCATACCCCTTGAGGCTGGTAAATAGTCTGCCCTGTCCTCCGGTGTAAGCCATCAGCTCTGTCTGGTAGCCATACATCTGCGCCGCCGGGACGATCCCGGACAACACCGCCCGTTCTCCGTCGCTGACCGGCGGATCGAAGCGTCCGCCCTTTTTCTGGATATCTGACATCGCTCTGCCCACTGCCGTCTGCGAAAGCTCCATCCGGAACGCATAGACCGGCTCCAGCAGGATGCTGTGCGCCTTGCAGAGTCCCTGCCGGACTGCCCGGTAGGTCGCCTGTCGGAAGTCGCCGCCCTCGGTGTGCTTGGGGTGCGCCCTGCCCGATACCAGCGTGATGCGCATATCCGTGATCGGAGAGCCGGTCAGCACGCCGGGATGCTCCCGCTCCTCCAGATGCGTCAGGATCAGCCGCTGCCAGTTCTGATCCAGCACATCCTCGCTGCACACGCTCCGGAACTGCAGGCCGCTTCCTCTCTCCAGCGGTTCGAGGATCAGATGCACCTCCGCATAGTGCCGGAGGGGTTCAAAGTGGCCGACGCCCTCCACGACGTCTGCGATCGTCTCGCGGTACACCACACTTCCCTGGTCGAAGGTCACATCCAGTCCGAAGCGCTCGCGGATCTGCCTTTGCAGGATCCCGATCTGTACCTCTCCCATAAGCTGCACATGAAGCTCGCCAAGGCTTTCCCTCCAGACGATATGAAGCTCCGGCTCCTCCTCTTCCAGTTGACATAACTCTGTGTATGCCCGGTGGACATCGCACCCCTCCGGAAGCAGAAGCCGGTAGGTCATGATCGGTTCCAGGATGGGCGCGTGCGTCTCTTTCTGTGTGCCAAAGCCTTGCCCGCAGAACGTTTTGGCAAGCCCGGTCAGCGCGCAGACCTCGCCCGCCACAGCTTCCTTTGCCAGCGCATACTTCTCCCCTGAATACAGACGGATCTGGTCGATCTTCTCCTCGCCGAGAAGCTCCTTCACCCGGAGCTTTCCGCCGGTAATCCGCACATGCGTCAGCCGGTTTCCCTGCTCGTCCCGGGAGATCTTAAAGACGCGCGCGCCGAAGGTTTCCTCGTCCTGCATCTGCGCCCCGGCATAGCGCGCAAGACCGTCCAGCAGCTCCGTCACGCCACTCTGGCGCAGCGCCGAGCCCAGATAGCATGGAAACAGGCTCCGTCCAGCGATCAGCTTCTGGATCCGCTCCTCCGTCACGGGACAGTCCGCCCCGGTCTTTTCCCCCGCCGCCATGCACTCTTCCCACTCCAGATAGTCCTCCAGCAGGCTTTCCTCACAGACCGCAACGCTCTCTGTGAAACGCTCCCCGGCGTCGGGCGGCAGGTACTCCTTCGCCCCGCCAAACAGCACGCAGCGATCGTCCAGTCTGCCTTGCAGCTCCAGAAGAAGCGCCTTTGCATCACAGCCCGGCTGGTCCATCTTGTTGACAAAGAGAAAGACCGGAATCCCGTAGCGCTGCAGCAGCTTCCACAGGGTCACGGTATGCGCCTGCACCCCGTCTGCACCACTGACGATCAGGACCGCGCAGTCGAGCACCTGCAGCGTCCGCTCCATCTCCGCCGAGAAGTCCACGTGCCCCGGCGTGTCGAGCAGCACCGTCTGCATCCCCTTCCAGCCAAAGCGCGCCTGCTTGGAAAAGATCGTGATCCCCCGCTCCCGCTCCTGGCTGTCCGTGTCCAGATAGGTGTCGCGGTGGTCTACCCTGCCAAGTCTGTGTATTTCTCCACTGGCATAGAGGATACTCTCCGCCAGCGTAGTCTTGCCCGCATCCACGTGGGCAAGCAATCCTATGACGATCCTTTTCTCCATCCCTGTACCCTCTATTCCTGTTCTCTGTCGTATGCCTGCACGTAGACGAAATTATCGTTCTCCCGCTCCATGTGGTATTCGTCCGACAACACGGCGTTCACAAAATCCGCTCCCCCGGACTCCACCGGCACCAGCCGCATCCCCAGCGCCTTCTCAGCTTCCGCAACGCTCATATCGTCGAGAAACACCTGGTCACCGCTCCGGATCATCGTCGAGGGGATCAGAAGCACCTTTCCCAGGTCTTCTCCCGCCTTCTGCCGCTCCAGAAGCTGCGCTACCAGATCCTGCCCGGTGACGAGTCCCGATACCGTGATCGTCTCCCCGAAGAAGTCATTGCGGATGGGGCATACATGGATCTTGATCCCCGGGAATTTCTCTTCGACCTTCTCCGCAAACAGCCGGATCGTGGAGACGGTCAGCATCCCCGTGGCGATCGCCAGCTTTCTTCTGACGGCATGCCGCTCCTGCTCGTTCATGGCAGCAGCCGCGCTCTCCAGCGCCTGCGCGAACTCCTCCCGGAAAAGGCGCATCATTCCCACGCCGTTCTCCAGCTGGATATATCCATCGTAGCGCTCCTCCTCCGGGAAATCCCTGCCTGCCAGAATATACCATTCGTCGCTCGCATGGATAAAGTGCAGGCCGTACTGTTCGTAGCACTGCTGCTGGTAGCTCTCCACCAGATCAATGACTTCTCCCGCCTCCCGGCTGTCAAAAAGCTCGATCGGGAACAGCCCTTCGCGGTACTTCGTGATCCCGGCGGGAACCACCGACACGCTCCTCATAAAGGGCAGATATTTCATCAGATCCTCGATCGTCCGCCGCAGCTCTTCCCCGTCGTTGACGCCCTTGCAGCACACCACCTGACCGTTCATCTCCACATGACCCTCGTACAGCATATCCAGAAAGTGCAGCTTTTCTCCCGCGAAACGGTTGTTGAGCATCTTGCAGCGCAGCTCCGGGTTGGTGGTCTGCACGGAGATGTTGATCGGCGCAAGCTGCATATGGATGATCCTCTCGATATCCTTCTCCTTCATATTGGTGAGCGTGATATAGTTGCCCTGCAGAAAGGACAGTCTGGAGTCGTCGTCCTTAAAATACAGGTTTTCTCGCATTCCCGGCGGCATCTGGTCGATAAAGCAGAAGATGCACTTGTTGCTGCACGAACGGAAATCGCTCATCAGCTCGTTTTCAAAGGTGATCCCCAGATCGTCGTCGTAGTCCTTATCGATCTCCAGAAGCCATTCTTCCCCATCCTGCTTGCGGATCAGAACTTCGACATACTCATCCTTGATCAGATACCGGTAATCGAATACATCCTCTATCTCCGTATCATTGATGGCAAGCAGCACATCCCCCGGACAGATCTCCATCTCTTCTGCGATGGATCCGGGCTGTACCACCTTCACCACATGTTCTGTTTTCTTCACATCCTGTTCCTCACTGTTCCTGCACGATATAGGGAGCAAACCGTTCTCCGATCACCTGCTCCTCCAGATTTTCGCCGATGACGATCAGAACCTCCTGCCCTTTCTCCACCGGCTTCATCTCAAACTGCTCCCGCGTCGCGTTCAGCTCAAGCCATCCGCTCTTACCGTCTGCAAGGAAGCCCTTGATGCGGATGATATGACCGCACGCCGGATCGCTCAGCAGTCCTTTTGCCAGCTCCTGCAGCTTTTCTCCGCTCATCCGCACGTGCATATAATACAGGGACTGGAAGCTGTCTCTCTGGTCGAACCACAGCTTCTGCATATTTTCCGCATGGTAGCCGCTCTCCATCACGCGCTCGTAGTCCTCCTGCCCCAGCTTATCCCACGGCTTGTCCAGAATGTCTTTTCCGTACGTGAACCGCCTCGGGCAGCCGAACTTCTCCATCACCCGGTTGATATCCTCGCAGGTCTTTTCCTTGCGCGCCGCCTCCACCTGCTCTCCCTTGCTCAGCAGGACGATGCCTGCGCCCGCAAGCTGGGATGCCAGAAGATATTCCGCCTCCTGCGTGAGATTTTCCTGCAAGGCGGCGTCCACGATCGTGATCACACTGCCGATCTCATACCATCTGTCGAGCGGCTCCTCCCGCAGCGAATCATAAAATTCATCCACATCAAAGATCCCGGAGGGTTCGATCAGCACGCGGTCAAAGCCCCGCATCCCCATGGAGATGAGCTTGGTCTTGAACCGTCTCTTATGGCAGTCCGCATCGCACCCTCCCGCGACCATCTCCAGCTCGCAGTTCTCGCCCATGATGTCCTGCAAAAGAAGCATGTCCACGTTTACTGCCCCGAAATCGTTCTCCAGAATACAGATCCGCTTTCCCTGCTCCACCAGATGGGCTGCGTATTTCTTTATAAATGTTGTCTTGCCGGATCCCAAAAATCCGGTGATCAGATCTACCTTGATCAACTCTGCACCCGCTTTCTATTGCTTCCTCTTCCGGATGTGGGTTCTCCCACTCAAAGCGGCACATCAGAAGTGCTGATATGCCGCCTGTCTGTTACCAGAATTTGAACACCCGTATCACCCTGATCGCCACCCGGTAGTACCAGGGCTGAAGCTCTCTCTGCGCCTCTTTCAGTTTCTGCCGGATCGGAAGATGCTGTGGACAGTGCATCTCGCATTTGCCGCACTCCACACAGTTACGGATGTCGCTCATCTCCTTTTGCAGGCTGACGATCTGCATATACTCAAGCCTTCCCGCATTGCGGTTCTCCGTGTACATGCGGTTGTAGCACCGGAATGCCGTGGGGATATCCACCCCTTTCGGGCAGGGCATACAGTAGGCGCAGCCCGTACAGCCCACCTTGATATTCCGGTTGATCTCCGCCTTGACCGCCTCAATCGTCGCAAAGTCGCGCGCTGTCATCTCGCCGGTCTGCACCTCTCCGGCGATCCGCACATTCTCCTCCACCATCGGAAGCGAGTTCATCCCGGACAAAACGCAGGTGACCTCCGGCTGGTTCCACAGCCACCGGAACGCCCACTCTGCCGGCGTCCAGCCGCGCTCGTCCTCGCGGATCAGCGTCTTGGCATGCTCTGGCAGAAGGTCTACCAGCTTTCCGCCCCGAAGGGGTTCCATGATAATGACCGGTATCTTTTTGGCGGCTGCCGCCTCCAGTCCCTTCCTGCCCGCCTGGCTGTGTTCATCCATATAGTTATACTGGATCTGGCAGAAATCCCAGTCGTATGCGTTCAGGATCTGCAAAAACATCTCCGTATTTCCGTGGAAGGAGAAGCCCAGGTTGCGGATCTTCCCCTCCTCCTTCTTGCGCCGGATCCAGTCTTCGATTCCAAGTTTACATAACTTTTCCCATGCTGCGATGTCCGTGAGCATGTGCATCAGATAATAATCTATGTAGTCCGTCTGCAGCCGTTTGAGCTGCTCGTTGAAATACTTGTCAAGCGCCGCCTCGGACTTGATCAGATACTGGGGAAGTTTGGTCGCGATCGACACGCTCTCCCTGCACTGGTTTCTCTTCAGTATCTCGCCGAGAGCTGCCTCGCTCCCCGGATAGATATACGCCGTATCCAGATAGTTCACGCCGCTCTGGATCGCCGTCATCACTTCCCGCTCGGTCTTTTCCAGATCGATGCTGTTTCCCTTTTTTGAAAAGCGCATACAGCCGTATCCCAAAATGGAGATCGGCTTCCCATTTCTGTCATTTCTATACTGCATACTCTTTCTGTCTCCACTTCTGCTGAGTCACAATTCCTCTTCCCATTCCCTCTTACTCTCCGGTTCCTCCTGCGGCTCGTCTGCGTCCTGTCCGTCGTGACCTTTCAGCGGAGCGAACGGGGCGAACTGGGCTGCCCTGTCATGGAGTGACATATGTGGTCTGGTTGCCGACTGATGATGTACCATTCCTATCATATCATCATATTTTCCCTTTCTGCAATCCCTATCCATATTTTTCAAGCCTTATGTCCTCCGATCTGCCCGTTTCTCTCGATGGTCGTCGCGCCCTCCACGAAGTTCATCCCCTTGAGGATCGCATTCTTACCATACTTCTTCTTGATGTCGAGCACCGCGTGCTGGAGCTGCCTTTCTTTTTCATCCTCGCGTGCCTGCTCCTCTCTCTCCTCCTGCACCTGCGTATAATCCGTGAAAAGGTCGAGCTGTTCGTATTCTTCCTCCTGCTGTGCCCGGCTCTCCTCCGCCAGATGACAGGCGGCGATCGTCACGCGCCTCACCAGCAGCTTTTCATCTATGATACGGTCGTACAGCTCCATCACCGCATCCATGATGCGTCTGGTGGAGGAGGTGCTCCTTGTCAGATTCGCGCTCCCGTGGGCGTGCTTTGGCACTTTGCGCCCGTAGCGGTCGACGCTGATCTCGCCCCGGTACTGTTTCCTGCGCGCCGGATCCAGAAGACATTCGACGTCATAGCCGATCGTCAGCACAAGCTGGTCTGTCACCAGTCCCTTTTCCACCAGATCCAGCACCAGAAGATCCGTCATCTCCCGCACGATCAGCTTCGCTTTTTCTGCGTCGTAGGGGCACTTGAGCACCTGTCCGGAGCTGATGCTGTTCGTCTCCGGCCGGTATCTCTTGATCTCCTCGATCGTACACGGCTCCCAGCCCCAGGCATGGTCGATCAGCAGCTCCGCGTTGACGCCGAACAGCCGGTAGAGCAGGTCTTCATTCTGGTAGCTTCTCGCATCCCCAATGGAGCACCTCGCCACATCCCCCATGGTGTACATTCCGTTTTCCTGCAATTTCTTCGCGTACCCCGGCCCTACGCGCCAGAAGTCCGTGAGCGGCCTGTGATCCCAGAGCTGGATCCGGTAAGAGCGCTCGTCAAGCTCCGCAATGCGCACGCCGTCCTCGTCCGCCGGAACATGCTTCGCCCAGACGTCCATCGCGACCTTGCACAGATACAGGTTTGTGCCGATGCCCGCCGTCGCCGTGATCCCGGTCGACTTATACACGTCGCTTATCATCCGTTTCGCCAGCTCGCGCGGCGTACAGCCGTAGGTATCCAGATACGCCGACACATCCATGAACACCTCGTCGATCGAATACACATGGGTGTCCTCCGGCGCCACATACTTCATATATATATTGTAGATCTTCTTGCTGTATTCCTTATACTTTGCCATGCGGGGCGGGGCAACGATATAGTCCAGTTCCAGCTCCGGGTGCTGCCTGAGCTTTTCCGCGTCCGTCGAAGTCCCGGCAAATTCCCGTCCATGGTTTTTCCTCCGGCGCTCCGCGTTGACCTCCTTCACCCGCTGCACGACCTCGAACAGTCTCGCGCGCCCCGGGATCCCGTATGCCTTCAGGGAGGGCGAGACCGCCAGACAGATGGTCTTCTCCGTGCGGCTCTGATCCGCCACCACCAGGTTTGTTCCCAACGGATCCAGCTCTCTCTCCTGACACTCCACCGATGCAAAGAATGATTTCAGATCGATCGCTATATAAAAACGTTCCTTCATCTTCGTCTCCGCTCCCTTCTCCGCTCTTTCCTGCCTGCCCCGTCATCTGTCTTTCCTTTTATTTTGCTATCAGAACATATGTTTGTCAATGGGGTTTACACATATTTTTCCCCTTTTGCGGCATACTAAACCAAACGGCTTTCCGAATCTATCAAAACGGAGAAAATCATGGCAGAAAACAAAAAAGTTACCATCTATATCAAAGCAGAACAGAATGTGGAACTGCAGACCGACGACGTCCACGTCAGCGATCTTGGCAAACTTCAGTGCAGCGATCCCCAGGTACTTGCGCGCGTCAAGAGTATTCCCCTGCACACCTTCCGGGACGGCCAGCCCAAACGGCAGGTCATCAGCCTGATGAAGGTCATCGAGGAGATCGAAAAGCTCTATCCGAACGCCAGCGTGGAATCGCTCGGAGAGACAGACACGCTTATTGAACGCATCCGCGTTGACCGGCACAAGGGGCCGTTGCAGACGCTCAAGCTGATCTTCGTGGCAGCCATCAGCTTCTTTGGCACCTCATTCACGATCATGGCCTTCCACAACGACATCGGCATCACCGACGTCTTTACGCGGATCCATGAGATAGTCATGGGTGCCGAGAGCGACGGCTACACCGTTCTGGAGCTTTGCTACTCCATCGGACTTGCCATCGGTATCATCCTGTTCTTCAACCACATCGGCGGGCGGCGCATCACCAAAGATCCTACGCCCATCGAGGTCGAGATGCGCGTCTATGAGCAGGACGTCAACAAAGCGCTGATCGAGACAGCAGACAGGGAGGGCAAGACCATTGATGTTCCTTAAGCAGCTTTTTCTCGCGATCATCGGCCTGAGTTCGGGGCTGATCGTATCCGGCGGCGTCTTTACCGTCCTGATCTCGGTCGGCCTGATCCCCCGCTTTGCCGGAAAAATGCACGTGGCGCGCAAGATCTTTGTCCTGGAGGAGATGGTCGTGCTCGGCACGCTGACCGGCGACTTTTTCAGCGTCTTTACCGACCTGTCGATGGTCGGGGACTTCGTTCTCTCCCATCAGCTCTTCGGCAAGGCGACCGAGGGCGTCTGGCGACTTCTTGGCACGGTGCTGCTCATCCTGATCGGCACCTTTTCCGGCATCTTCGTCGGCTGCCTTGCCCTCGCCATCGCAGAGATGCTGGACACGATCCCGATCTTTGCAAGGCGGATCGGTTTCCGGCACGGTCTTGGCTTTGCCATCCTCGGCATCGCCCTCGGCAAGCTCGCCGGCAGTCTGATCTACTTTACCCAGGAGTTGTTCCTGACCGTAAAATAGTCCGGTCAGGACAGCCTCCTGTTCTATTATAACATTGATTGACTCAAAAGGAGGAACACAGAAACGATGAATTCAAATCCACAGACACCGCAACAGAAAAAAGAAGCCGAATACCAGAAGCACGTAGAAAAGGTCACGCCCAGATACAGTATGTTCTGCCGGACGGTAAAAGCGTTTGTACTCGGCGGGATCATCTGCCTGATCGGTCAGGCGATCCTGAGCTTCGCCACGGGCAGCATGGGACTTGACAAGGAGACAGCCGGTTCGTGGTGCTCCATGCTCTTAGTGCTCGTAAGCGTCCTGCTGACCGGCTTCAACGTATACCATAAGCTGGTTGAATGGGGCGGCGCCGGCGCACTGGTCCCGATCACCGGTTTTGCAAACTCGATCGCCTCTGCGGCGATCGAATACCAGAAGGAGGGGCAGGTCTTTGGTATCGGCTGCAAGATCTTCACAATCGCAGGCCCGGTCATCCTCTACGGGATCCTGACAAGCTGGATCCTCGGTCTCGTCTACTGGATTGGCACGCTGCTCGGCCTGGTGCAGGGAATGGGATGATCATTCCCTGGCGCGCGCCCGCATCCGGCACAGGATCTTCTTTTCCATACGGCTGACCTGCACCTGGCTGATCCCCATATATCTGGCCACCTCCACCTGCGTCTTGTCCTGAAAATAGCGCATGCGGATCAGCTCTCTCTCCCGCTCATCCAGCCCCTCAAGAAGCTGGGAGAGCAGCATGTGATCCAAAATCCGCTCCTTTTCGGGATCCTCGCAGATCCCGCTGCCGCACAGACCCTCCTGCCCCATGGCAGACCGTCCGACGCCGCCGTTCTGGCCGATCACCTGATCCACCAGATAGATCTCGCTCCCATCGGACTGATACACCGACTTGTAGATCGATTCGACCTCCACGCTCGCATCCAGCGCCATCACGATATCTTCCTGCAAAAGCCCGGATGCGTCTGCAAGCTCCTGCATGGTCGGATCCCGTCCCAGTTCCTGCAAAAGCCGCTGTGTGACCTGCCGGATCCGGAACGCATTTTCCTTGAGCGTCCTGCTCACCTTCACCATCCCGTCGTCCCGCAGAAAGCGTTTGATCTCCCCCTGGATCATGGGGACCGCATAGGTAGAAAAACGGACTGCAAAGCTCAGATCAAACTTATCGATCGCTTTCATCAGTCCAATACATCCTATCTGAAACAGATCCTCAGCGTCGTAGCCGCGCCCGATAAAGCGCTTGACGATATGACGCACCAATCCCAGATTTTCCTCTATCAGTTTCTCTCTTGCCGTTTTATCTCCTGCCTGTGATCGTTCTATAAGTACGGCAGTCTCTTCCATCGGCTATTCCTCGCAGTCGATCCAGGAGCTGATCCCTATCTTCTTGTGCATCCGCACCTTCGTCCCCGCATCCCGTATGGAATGTACCTCCAGATTGTCCATGAAGGCCTCCATAAAGGCAAAGCCCATCCCGGAGCGGTCCATCTCCGGCTTCGTTGTAAAAAGCGGTTCCATCGCCCGCGGCACATCCTCAATGCCAACGCCGCGGTCCTCCACCTCCACCTCGAGCACATCCTTACGGATGCTGCACATCATGTAGATCTTGTCCGCCGTGCTGTTCCGGTTCTCATAGCCGTGGATCACCGCGTTCGTGACCGCCTCCGACACCGCCGTCTTGACGTCTGAGATCTCCTCCAGCGTCGGATTGAGCGGCATGATAAAGGCCGCTACCGCCATCCTTGCAAACGCTTCATTGTTGGACAGCGCCGAAAATTCCAATCTCATTTCGTTCACGCCGCACCCTGCTGCTTCCTTCTTCTCCATAACCTCAATCATTGTCCATTCCCCTTTTTGCTCTTTTTCATCTTTTCCTCTTCTACAGACAGGTTTCCTCCTGCTGCTTTTCATCCATGATCTCCACGATGTTCTGAAGCCCGGAAAGCAGCAGGATCCTGCGGATCCTGCTGTCCGCGTTGATCGCATACACCCGCCCGCCGAAGCACGAGATCTTGCGGTAGCGGCCGATGATGACCCCGATCCCGGAGCTGTCCATAAAGGTTGTCCTCTCAAAATCAAACACAACGTTCCCCACCTTCCTGGACAGGATAAATCGATCCGCCCTCGTACTGATGTCGATCGATTTGTGATGATCGATCTCGTCCGGCAGCCTTATCATCAGGTAATTGTCAATCACTTTGAAATCATCTTCCATACACTTTTCCATGCCTTAGGCATGACCTCCTTTTCCTTTTCCGACACAAAGAAAACACAGGCGTCTGCCTGTGTTTTCTTTCGTATCTTATGCTGTCTTTTTTGTTAGTTGGTATTTTCGATCTCTGCCAGATAGCTCTCTGACTTGCTTGCTTTCTCTGTTCCAGGGAAAAGCTCGATCACCTGAAGGTATGCCTGTTTTGCTTTCTCTGTGTCACCTGTGCGGTAGTACGAATTCGCCAGGTTGTACAGCGCGTCACCGTTGGTCGCGTCGTACTTATATGCTTTCTCCAGATTGGGGATCGCATCCTCGTAATTTTCCTGCCGGTAAGCGTTGTAGCCGTCGTCGTAGTAGGACTTCGCCATATCCGGCCCGATCAGCGCCAGCAGGGTGTTGTACAGATTGTTGAATGCCTCGGACTTGTCCGTCTCCTCTTCCGCCGCAGTCGCCTCGATCTCCTCCAGATAATCGGCAACCGCCGTCACATCCTCGGGATTCGTCAGATAAGCTCCGGCTGCCTTCATCAGGCTGTCCACCGACTGCAGGGTTCCGTCTGTTCCAAGGTAAGCCTGCAGATCCTGCTGCAATGAAGTGTTCTCCTCTGTCAGCGCATCGAGCTGCTGCTGCATCTCCGTGATCGTCGCCGTCTTGGCGTCCGACTGCTCGCTGACCTTGCGGAGCTCCTCGTCAACGCCCGCTCTCGCCGTCTGGATCCTCGCCGGGAGGATCAGGAAGAACGCGATTGCCACACCGATCAGCAGTCCGATCCCGAGATTGACCAGGGAGGAAACTCCCTTGCCTTCCCTCACGTTCACCGGCTGGATGATCGTCTCATTCCCGCTCTGGTATGTGATGATCTCCTCCGACTTCTTAGGCTTTCTGGCTGGATTGCGTACGCCCTCCTCCGGGAGCAGCATCTCCTCCACTTCCTTGAGGTAGCGCAGCGTCACCGTATTGCCGGTATCAATCTCCGTACACTTGTCAAGCTCGCGCTTCGCCTTCTCCCACTCCTCGCTGTTGATATACAGCAGGGCAAGAAGCTGATGCGCCCTGATAAATTTCGGATTCAGGGAAAGCACCTTCTTGAGCTGGATCACCGCCAGATCCAGGCTTTCCTGGTTACAGTAGGTAAGCGCCTGATTGTATTTCTTGATCGTCTGATTGATCGTATCCAGCCGGCTCTGGTTCGTCTGGATCATATTGATATAATCGTCCGCAATGTTCTTGTTCGGTCTGAGATTTTTGCTGATGACCCACTCCGAAAGAGCAGCTACCACTTCGCCCATCTCGAAATAGACCAGTCCCAGAAGATTTCGCGCTTCCACATGGTTCTTATTAAATTTTAAGCTCTGTCTTAAACTCGTGATGGCGCCCGTCAGGTTTCTGACCTGCGCCTGCTCCAGCCCTTCGTTGTAGAAGCGGTTGGAGATATACATGATTTTCTTGTAGAGGGACACATCCGCACCACAGTTTGTACAAAAATCGTGCTCAGACAGATTACAGCCACACTGATAACAGATCATCTAAGTCACCCTCTACTCTTCTTCCGCCTTTTTGGCTTCCTTTACCACTTTCACGACCAGATCTGCCATATCCGTCAGATCCTGATTATAGATTGCTTCCTCCGCGTCCTCGATCTCAAGGCTTGGATGGAATTTCTTTAATTCTTCTTCAAAGTTGATCATGCCGAGGCCTCCTCAAAAGGGCTTTCACTTCGCCCACCAGATATAATGAACCGGCAATATACACTCTGTCCTCGTCATTCTTTCCGGACACAAGTCCCTCCCAGGCTTCGTCCAGTGTCTCACAGGTTCTGTGCTTTAAATTCGTATACTGCCTGAATAACTCTTCCAACTGTATGACCGGCAGCGCCCGCGCATCGGCAAGCTCCACCAGTACGATCTCATCGAACAGTCCGCAGCCGGCAAGCTCCCTCGCCACCGCCTGGTACTGTTTATCTTTCACAACAGAGTACAGTAGCTTTCTTCTGCCGCTGACCGGATGGCTTCTCACCGTCTCCAGAAATGCCCGGATCCCATCGATATTGTGCGCACCGTCCAGATAGACTCCCGGAAGGATCTCTTCCATCCTTCCCTCCCACTGCATCTGCTTCAGTCCTCTCTGCATACAGGGCACGGTAATGCGCCCATCCCGCAGACATTCGATCGTCCTTAGGGCAAGCGCCGCATTTTCGACCTGATAACAGGCCTGTGTGGATAACGTAAATCCAACATAACCATCATAGTTTATATAATAGGAAAAATCAATCGTTTTATGCCGAATGTTTATTTCTTTTATCGCAGAATCCCCCAGCGGCTCCGGTCTTGCGCCGGTCCTTCGCACCGCCTCTTCCACCGCGCGCACGACCTGTCCGTCCGTCTTACGCCCTCTGCCAAAGATCACGGGAACGTCCTTTCTGAGAATTCCTGCCTTCTCCCCGGCGATCTGATAAAGCGTATCGCCCAGATATTCCATGTGGTCGTAGCCGATGGAGGTGATCACGCAGGCCGTCTTGCGCTCCACGCTGTTCGTCGCATCCAGCCGCCCGCCGAGCCCTGTCTCCAGGATCACATACTCCACGTTCTTCTGCTCAAAAAAGACCATTCCCATAAAGAACAGGAACTCGAAAAATGTCGGATGGTAATCTCTCTCCGCCAGCTCCCGGGGCAGGTGCAGAAGCGCGTCCGCCACCTTCTGAAACGCCGCAAGGAACTCCTCCTCGTCCGCGATCCCCTCCTGCGTCACAAAGCGCTCCCGCATGGTGACCAGATGCGGCGAGATAAACATCCCGCAGGAGATCCCCGCCTCCATCATCACCGCACGCAAATAAGCACAAACGGAGCCTTTTCCGTTTGTGCCTGCCACGTGGATTATTTTCTTTGTCTGGGACGGATCGCCCAGATGGCTCAGAAACTGCCTGGTGTCCTCCATCGTATTCTTACTGGTGAATTTCGAAGTGCTGGAGATATAGTCTACAGCCTCCTGATAGGTTTTCACTCCGGCAAGTGCGTTCTTTTCCACTTGATGACCACGCCTTTCTCTCTCCGATCAGTTATGTACGATCACCGTTCCCTCGATCACGCCCTGATCCGCTGCATATCTCATATAACAGGTGCTTCTCTCCATCAGCATCTGATCCGCGTTGATGCTGATGATCACATTGCGGTACAGATTCCCGTCGACACGGATATACGCACCCTTGCTCTTCTCGATGATCTCCTCTAACGACTCCTGCTCCCGCCCGCACTTGTCAAGCTGTGCAAAGTATTCGTCCTTCAGCTTGTTCCACTCTGCCAGCTTCGACTCCGCCGTAACATTGCCGTTTAACCCCCTCACCTTCTTGGTGCGGAGCGCCTCCGTCATCGTCTCTACCAGCTTCGCAAGATTTGCGCGGACCTCCTCCGCCTTGCGCCGGATCTCCAGAAGTCTTTCATAGGTCTGCGCCTCATAGCCACAGTGCAGGATCGTCTTGATCTCCGCGTCGTTACCGGCGCAGATCGCCTCAATACCCTTGAGTCCATGCGTGTAACCGCCGATGATCGCGCCGCGCCTTCCGGTCGTGATCACCTTATCCTTCGCCATGACGTTCGAGTTGAGGATGGAATTCGCCTGCACCGTGCCGCCGCACTCCACCGTTGTGTTCTCTATGAAATCGGCAAACACGTTTCCTCTTGCCGAGATCCTGCTGCCTCCCTGGATTCCCCGGGTGAGGATCACATCTCCTCCGGCATACAGAGCCGCACCGCCAGTTGTCCCGTGTACCTCGATGTTTCGTCCCGCACGGATGACTACGCCGCTCTCCACATTTCCGTTGATGATCACATCTCCAAAAAATTCCACCTTGCCGATGATCGCGTCTACATCGCCGCTGATCTGGTGTACATTCTGAATGTCGATCTTGCCGTCCTTGACCTCGATCTTTCCGTCCGACTGCGCATAGTAGGATTCATTCTCGCGCAGGATCCCCTTGCCGTGCATCGGCGGCAGATCCCGGACCGGCTTTGCCTTGAGCTCCGTTCCCGTCACCGTGTAGCCGTTGACACCCTGCACCGCATAGTGATAGATCGCTACCTTCTCGCCCTTGCGGACATTCTGCAGCGCATTCATGCTCGCATAGTCCACCGAGCCGTCCGCCCGGATCTTCGGGACGCGGTACTCCTCCGGGGAAAAGAGATACTCAAACCAGCCCTCCTGCCCTTCCTGGCAGAGTACGCCCTGCGCGACCAGGATCTCCCGGTCGTACACCTTCTTTTTTACCATGGCAGACAGATTGGAACTGTGGTAACCGTGCGTGACTCCCTTTCTCTGAAGAAACGTCTCCAGCTCCGCCTTGGAATATTCCTGTCCATGGTCCGGCGGCGCCAGATAAAGCCACGCGCTCATCTCATCCTCTTCCACCCGCAGGTAGGTTCCTTTTGCCAGATTCGTACCCATGGAATCCCAGGCAGCCTCGTTTCCCTCTGCTGCCTGTCCGTTCTCCGCACCATCCAGTCCGTTTCCCGGTATCTCCATCACCTTCGCCATGGCGTCCTTCAATCTGTCCAGTTGTTCTGTGGAAAAAATATTTTCGTTCACGCGGCTCACCTCACTCGCTGTCTGCCTCGGGTTTCCTTCAACTATTTTTCAAGCTGGGCAAGTCTCTCTTCTACCTGCTCCTTCATCTGCGTGTATTTTTCGAGCTTTGCGCGCTCCTCGGCAACCTTTGCCTCCGGCGCCTTCGCCATAAATCTTTCGTTGTTCAGCATGCCGTTTACTCTGGCAAGCTCGCCTTCCAGACGCTTCTGCTCCTTCTGTAAACGGTCAATTTCCTGTTTTATGTCAACCAGTTCTGCAAACGGGATGTAGACGGTCGCATTCGGGATCACTACGGAAACCGCGTCGTCCGCAATTCCTTTCTTATCTCCCTGAACCGTCACCTCCGAAGCGTAGGCAAGCGATGCAAAGAACTGCTTTCCTTCGGTAAAGATCTTCTGAACCTCCGGCTTATCGCTTACGACATAAACCGCCGCTTTCCGGCTGGGCGCTACGTTCATCTGCGTTCTCACGTTACGGATCCCGCGCACCGCATCCTTGATGAGCTCGATCGCCGTCTCATCCTCCTCAAAGGCTCTGCTCTCAGAATACTCCGGCCACTTCGAAACCATGATGGATTCTTCCTCGGACTGGATCGTGCAGAAGATCTCCTCCGTGATGAACGGCATATAGGGATGCAACAGTTTCAGCGCGTCGATCAGCACATTTTTCAGTGTCCAGAGCGCCGCATACTTCGCCTGCTCCTCTCCCGGCTCGGTGCTGTACAGACGGGGTTTTACCATCTCGATGTACCAGTCGCAGAACTCGTCCCATATAAAATCATATACCTTTTGGACAGCAATGCCAAGTTCAAAACTGTCCATATTGTCGGTTACATCTTTGATCAGCGTGTTTAACTTCGAAAGGATCCACTTATCTACCGGGTAAAGGCTGTCCCTGATCTCATCGTAAGATACCTCCCAGCCGCGCTTTCCGGTCTTTTCCTCCGCCTGCTCCATGTTCATCATAATGAAGCGGGATGCGTTCCACACCTTGTTTGCAAAGTTGCGGCTCGCCTCCACTCTCTCATAGTAGAAACGCATATCGTTGCCGGGCGCGTTTCCGGTGATGAGGGTGAGACGCAGCGCGTCCGCGCCGTACTGGTCGATGATCTCCAGAGGATCGATTCCGTTTCCGAGGGATTTGCTCATCTTGCGTCCCTGCGAATCCCGCACCAGACCGTGGAACAGTACCGTCTTGAACGGTCTTTCTCCCATCTGCTCATAGCCGGAGAAGATCATACGGATAACCCAGAAGAAAATGATGTCATATCCGGTTACCAGCACGTCGGTCGGATAGAAATACTTCAGATCCTCAGTCTGCTCCGGCCATCCCAGCGTGGAAAAAGGCCACAGGGCGGAGGAGAACCAGGTGTCCAGCGTATCGGGATCCTGTGTGAAATGCGTTCCGCCGCACTTCGGGCAGACGGTCGGCGCAGCCTTGGCTACCACAGTCTCGCCGCAGTCGTCGCAATAGTAAGCCGGGATCCGGTGTCCCCACCAGAGCTGTCTGGAAATACACCAGTCGCGGATGTTGTCCGTCCAGTTGAAATACGTCTTGTCCATGCGCTCCGGGATCAGCTTGATCTCGCCGTTCTTAACCGCCTCTCTCGCAGGCTTGATCAGTTCGTCCATCTTCACAAACCACTGTTTCTTGATCATCGGCTCGATGGTCGTCTTGCAACGGTCATGCGTACCTACATTGTGAGAGTAGTCTTCGATGCGCACCAGAAGTCCTTCTTTGTCCAGTTCTTCTACGATCTGCTTTCTCGCCTCGTAGCGGTCCAAGCCTTCGTACTTGCCGCCGTTTGCGTTGATGGTCGCGTCGTCATTCAAAATATTGATCTCAGGCAGGTTATGTCTCTTGCCTACCTCAAAGTCGTTCGGGTCATGGGCAGGCGTGATCTTTACGACGCCTGTACCAAATTCCATATCTACATAGTCGTCCTCAACAACCGGGATCGGCTTGTTGACGATCGGAAGCCATACCTGTCTGCCGTGCAGATAGGTGTATCTCTCATCCTTCGGGTTGACGGCAACGGCAGTATCTCCCAGCATGGTCTCCGGACGGGTCGTAGCGAACTCCAGAAACTCCTTCTTGCTCGGCTGTCCGTTCTCATCTACCAGCGGATACTTGATATGCCAGAAATGACCTGCCTGCTCCTCGTACTCTACCTCTGCATCGGAGATGGAAGTATTGCAGACCGGACACCAGTTGATGATACGGCTGCCCTTGTAGATCCAGCCTTTTTCGTGCATCTTGCAGAATACTTCCGTGACAGCTTTGTTGCAGCCCTCGTCCATCGTGAACCGCTCTCTGTCCCAGTCGCAGGAGGAACCCATCTTCTTTAACTGGTTGATGATCCTTCCGCCGTACTCCTTCTTCCACGCCCACGCGCGCTCCAGGAAGCCTTCTCTTCCGAGATCGTCCTTGCTGATGCCCTCTTCCTTGAGCTTCTCGATGATCTTTACTTCCGTCGCGATGGAAGCGTGGTCTGTTCCCGGCTGCCAGAGTGCGTTGTAGCCCTGCATCCTCTTATAGCGGGTCAGGATATCCTGCATCGTATTGTCCAGGGCATGTCCCATGTGAAGCTGTCCGGTGATATTCGGAGGCGGCATCACGATCGTAAACGGTTTCCTGGATCGATCCACTTCCGCATGAAAATATTTCTTATCTACCCACTTCTGATACAGTCTTTCCTCTATGCCCTTCGGGTCATAGGTCTTTGCCAATTCTTTGCCCATCTTTGTTCTCCTTTATTTTTTCTGCCGCGTCCCCGTGCAGGCACGAACGCGTCTTTGCATGGCTTCTGCTTCCTTTCCTGCATAAGCAGACTCGGATTGCTTCGCATTCCTCGTTCGCGTTGCTCGTCATAAGCCCATGCTCTGCCGCGTCCCCGTGCAGGCACGAACGCGCCCTGCATGGCTTCTGACTCTGCTTATGCGCGCAGAAAACGCCCTCTGCTGCTCTCACAGCAAAGGGCGTATCATACGCGGTACCACCTTTTCTTATCACTTACGGATTCTCACGCTCTGCGCTCCAAATCCAATCCTGTAACGGGGATGAGCCGTGAGCGCTTAGTTAGGGATCTGCGCGTCCAGTCGCCCCCTTTCGGCTCTCCAGTTCCAAAGCTACCTTCCACATGTTCTCACCGAAGAGATCTCCCAGCCTGTGATCCCTCTCTCTGGCGGCGTCCGATGTGTACTCCTCTTTTTCGTCACCTTTGTTTATGACTTACTGATATGTTTACTATAGTAAATTCTCATTTTTTTGTCAAGGAGGAAGTTTTTCGATTCCGCTCCGGCGGGCAGTTACGCCCCTGCCTTTTCCGCCTTCTGCTTCTCCTCCTCCAGAACCTGCAGAAAGACCGTCACGATATGCGGGTCAAACTGCGTCCCGGAGCACCGCAGCAGTTCTTCCACCGCCGCCTCGTCCGACATTGCCTTGTGGTATGGTCTGTCGTGCACCATGACGTCGTGGGAATCCACTACGGTTATGATCCTTGAAAGCAGTGGAATGTTCTCCTTGTCCAGACCGCCCGGGTAACCCTTGCCATCCCACCTCTCATGGTGGTGCAGAATGTATTCCGCGATCGGCTGCAGCTCCTTTGATGCGTTCGCGATACGATATCCCTTGTCCGTATGCGTTTTCATGATCTCCCACTCCTCGTCCGTCAGCTTGCCGGGCTTTAACAAAATGGAATGGGGGATCGCGATCTTTCCTATATCGTGGAGCACGGCAAGCAGCGCCAGCTTACTCAGCTCCGCATCCGTGAGGTGCAGCGCCTTTCCGAGCTTCGTCGCCATATCCTTTGTCCGCTCCACGTGTTCTTCCGTCTCATAGTCGCTCTCTGTCAGCGTCTGCCGCAGGGAATCTAACTGTGAGCTCTTTTTGGACGTCTCGTTCATCAGCTTCTTTGTCTGTAAGCTCTCGCCCGCCTCGCGCAGCGCTTCCCCTATCGTCATGCTCTCGTCGCGCATCACTGCCACGCCGTACTGCAGATCGGACTCGATGCCCGTGTCGTTTGCCTGCCGGTAGCGCTCGCACACATTTTCAAACAACTGGATCGCATACTCCTGCTCGACCTCCACGAACCCGGCGGCGATATCTCCGTCCTCCATCCGGGCAAGGATCGTTCCTGCGGGCAGGTACTCCTTCAAAAGCTCCGCGGTGAGGCGGATCATCTCATTTCCCTTCGTCCAGCCATAGACGTCGTTGATCAGTCCGATGCCGTTCGCGTTGCAGACAACGACCGTGATCGGATATGTGCCGCGCTCCACAACGGTCTGCATCCTGCTGAAAAAGCTCTGCTTCGAATAGAGCTGCGTCAGCATATCCCGCTCTACTTCCATATTATTCATGGTGAGCAGGTGCCCGATATTTTTTTTCTTTTCATCCCTAAGACAGATGAACTTGCACTGGTATACCCTCGGGCCTTCCTTCCCCGGATTCTTCCATTCAAATACCTGGTCGGTATCGGTATTTTGCAGTTCCCGGAAAGAGCCGAGCTGTAAAAAGTCAAGCATGCTGATCTGTCTGCGGTAATCCTCCAGGATCGGAAAGAGCTTTCGCATATCCCGGTTGCTGTCCGCCACAAACCCTTCGTAGTCAAACAGGATGATCGGCGTGCCCATGTATTCCAGCACCATTTTCCGCGTCGTGTTTAACATGCTCTGGGAAGAATAGTCAAAGCTGTTCCAGTAGATCACCGGGCAGATAAATCCGTAGATGAGCACGGACACATCCACGCTGATCCTCCAGATCTGCACAACATAGACAAAGTTCAGAACGCCGACGATCAGCAGGACCAGCGCGCTGTTGCTGTATCTGGTGCGGTAGATCTTCGGAATGGACACTGCCTTCCAGATCAGGATCAGGATGATCATCGCCAGCATCAGATAGCAGAACGCCTCATGCACATAGAACGGTGTCAGCTTGACATACCGGAACTTGACGGCGTAGAAGCTCTCCGGCTCATACTGGTACGTCAGCCCCCACTCCCTCACGATATTTCCCAATAAAAAAAGAGAGTCCACAACGATCAGCCCATCCATCAGCCAGAAAATATGCTTCGGGTGCTTAAACAAAACTCCCTTTGGTTTTGTAAACTCGATTGCGTATTGAAGTGCGAACAGAAGAAGCAGATCAATGCTGATAAAATAAAGACTCGTAACCACAGATATCGTCTGATAGGAATCAGAACTCATTCTGACCAGATAGAAAATGTTCACAAGCCCTGCCGCTACGAACAGATTGCCTGTCACGGTGCCGATACGGTTTCTCTTCCGATAAGACTGCACCGCGTAAAACAAAGCGACCAAGGCCGCTAACCCATACCATAAGAAAAATTGCTGCATATACCCCTCGTCCCCAATATCAATATCTTACTCTTGCCTGACTATTTTATCATTGCGATTTACAATCTGCAACCAAAAACACCCTTAATTTGCAAAATTTTCCAATTCATTGTAAAAAAGGTTCTTTTTCACAATCTGGTATGGTCAAAAATTCTCGTTTTGGTACTTTTAATCATGCCATTTCAGTCTATAATGAGCCTAAGCAATGAGGGAAATGCAATCCGGAAAATCAAAAAAAGAAATGAGGATCAGATTATGAAAAATGAAAAACTGCTCAAAATCGTGTTTACCGGCATCTTTGCCGCACTCTCCTATGTAGTGTTCACCTTCCTGCAGATCAAGATTCCGCTGCCGGGCGGCGACGCGACCTCCATCCATCTCGGAAACGCCGTGTGCGTGCTTGGCGCCCTGCTTCTCGGCGGCGTCTACGGCGGTCTGGGCGGCGCGATCGGCATGACGATCGGCGACCTGCTGGATCCGGTCTACGTCGTATATGCCCCCAAGACATTTCTTCTGAAGCTCTGCATCGGACTGATCACCGGACTGATCGCACACAATCTCGGACATATCAGCAGGGAATCCGACAACAAGAAGGTTCTTACCTGGACGATCGCTGCCGCTGTAGGCGGACTTCTCTTCAACGTGATCTTCGATCCGCTGATCGGATACTTCTACAAGCTGGTCATCCTTGGAAAACCCGCCGCTGAGCTGACGCTGGCATGGAACGTGGCTTCCACCTCCATCAACGCAGTCACCTCCACGATCGTTTCCGTGGCTGTCTACATGGCGCTTCGCCCGGCACTGAAAAAGTCCGGCCTGTTCTTCACCATCGGTAAGAACGCTGACAACGCATAATCCCATTTTCTATTCTTTACATAAGACCTGACTGCTCCGGTGGCCAGGTCTTCTCTGTTATCTCTATGGAACGGTCCTGCTGCCGCAGATCTGAAATCCCCGATCCGGATGTCACCCAAATTTCCTCTCCGGAATCCGCTTGACAAAAGTACGAAATCGGACTATACTCCTTTGAGTACGAAATCAGACTTAACTAAGGAGTACCCTTATATATGAAAGAAAAGAAACTTACGGCGGCCGCGCCTTCCATGAGCGCATACCTCACCGAGTTTAACCGAAACTATAAGGAGGTCAACGAGCTGTATCACGATACGGCGCTCCATCTGGGGCTTTCGGACAGCGCCTTTGACATCCTCTACCATCTCTGCGAGAACGGGGACGGCTGCCAGCAAAAGGATATCTGCGCCGCAACCTGTATCCCCAAGCAGACGATCCACTCCTCCATCCGGAATCTGGAGCAGAGCGGCTATCTGACCCTGGCTCGCGGCAGAGGGCGCGGGATGCTGATCTCCCTCACAGACGCAGGAAGAGAACTGTTACAAAAAACGATCTTTCCCGTCATCCAGCGCGAAAACGAGGCCTTCGCCTGCATGACGCCAGAGGAATGTCGTCAGATGCTTGCCCTGCAGGCAAAGTATACAAAAGCCCTGCGCACAAGCCTCTCTGCTCTCTTTCAGACAGAGCTGCCGGCTCATGCCACAAACACAGCCAAGAAAGGAATTTCACTATGAAAATACAATTATCGGAACACTTTACCTATTCCAAACTGCTGCGGTTCGTCCTGCCCTCCATCATTATGATGATCTTTACCTCGATCTATGGTGTGGTCGACGGACTCTTTGTCTCAAACTTTGTCGGAAAGACCGCTTTCGCGTCAGTCAATCTGATGATGCCGATGATGATGGGCTTTTCCGCCCTCGGTTTTATGATCGGTACGGGCGGAAGCGCCATCGTGGGCAAGACGCTCGGCGGGGGAAAGAAAGAGCTTGCCAACGAATATTTTTCCATGCTGATCTATGTGACGCTCGCCGGCGGCATCGTGATCTCCCTGCTGGGCATTGCCCTGGTCCGCCCCGTCGCTATCCTGCTGGGCGCTGACGGCTCCCTGCTCGACAACTGCGTTTTGTACGGTCGCATCGTCTTCTGTTCCATGCCCGCTTTCATGCTCCAGAACGTGTTCCAGAGTTTCTTCGTGACGGCGGGAAAACCCAAACTCGGTCTGTACGTCATCATCGCTGCAGGCGTGACGAATATGATCCTCGATTACCTCTTTATCGCTGTCTTCGGCCGGGGACTTGCCGGCGCTGCGATCGCGACGGTGTGCGGCGAGTGCATCGGTGGTCTGTTTCCGGTCTTATATTTCAGCAGACCTAATTCCAGCCTGCTCCGTCTCTGCCGGGCGCACTTTAGCGGAAGCATCCTGCTCAAGACCTGCACCAACGGCTCCTCCGAGCTGATGACGAACCTCTCGAGCTCAATCGTCAACTCGCTCTACAATCTCCAGCTTATGAAGGTTGCCGGAGAGAACGGGGTTGCCGCCTATGGCGCTATCATGTACATCAACTTCATCTTCATCGCCATCTTCCTCGGTTACTCGATCGGAAGCGCGCCGCTTGTCAGCTACCACTATGGCGCGGGCAACCACGAAGAGCTGCAAAACCTGTACGGGAAAAGCATGCGCCTCGTTGGAACCTGGGGTGTTCTGCTCTTTGCGCTGGCACAGCTTATCGCTGCGCCCCTGCCCAGGATTTTTGTCGGCTATGATGCGGAGCTGTATGCGCTGACCTGCCACGGTCTGCGGATCTTCTGTTTGACTTACCTGCTGAACGGCTTTAATATTTACGGCTCCTCGTTCTTCACCGCCCTGAACAACGGACTGCTCTCGGCGCTGATCTCGTTCCTCCGGACACTGGTATTCCAGATTTCCAGCGTCCTGCTGCTCCCGGCACTTTTCGGAATCAACGGGATCTGGTCTTCCGTCACCGTCGCCGAGCTGCTGACTTTGTGCGTCACCGTGACTTTCCTGGTACAGCAGAAAAAGCGCTATCACTACTGATCGGCGGTTTTTGCCCGGCAGCGGCGTTTATCAAATTCTATCGTGTAGCAAAACACGCAGCAGATGCATTATCCGCTGCGTGTTATTTATAATCATTCGTATCTATTCAGAACTTCCTTCACCAACCCTAAATATAATCGGATACATAGGGGATGCTGTGGAAAAGCACATCATCCAGCCGCTCTACCGCCTCTCTGGAAGCAGTTATGCGGTCCATGCCGTACAATTTCTCCGCTGTCTTGTATCCCAGCAGAAGGGTTGTCAGCGTCCCGATCGACATTTTCATCGGGTGCCCCTTTTTTTCGGAGAGCACTTTACATTTTCCTGCCTCAAAAAGCACGGTAAACTCGCCGTTGTTCCACGGCAGCAGCTCATCCTCAATCTCAAACCGGAAGCAGGCGGGCGGCTCGTCCGGATCGCACCGATACCCCTCAAAAAACTGCTCGATATCTACGATCCTCCCCATGATGTAGGGGCGTACCGTCTCCTTGATGTCGCTGTCCTCCAGTTCAAACGCGATCGGCTCACTGTAGAAATTGTTCCCTCGCACCTCGTCGATCATGGAATCGTGGGCGTATATGTACTCCCACAGTCCAAGCTGCGCCTCGCGGTTTAAATAGATCATCTCCTTGATGTGCATGACGTCCGAGTTGATCAGGTATACCATATAGCCGTACGGCGTTCCCTCTTTGGAATAGTAGACCGCCACCACCGTATCGTCCTCGTCCCAGCGCCAGTATTCCTCCCAGGCAAGGTCGTTCCGGTAAAGACAGCCATGCGTCTTTTCGGCAAAGCGGGTGTGAAGCTCCATAAACTGCTTATCGTCCCACTCCACACGGCGCACATACCCGGGTTCCTTGTTCTCCCGCGGGATCTGCGTATCCTTTACCACGTAAGTCATCTTGTTCGAGATGATCTCCCAGCCCAGTCTCCGGTACAGGGGGATTGAATAGGGATACAGCAGGGCAAACGACTTGTGGGACTCTCTCATTCTGGTGAGTCCCTGCACCATCAGCCTTTTCATGATCCCGTGGCCGGTGTACTCCGGGTAGGTGCACACACTTGTGACAAATCCCACCGCATAGCGCACGCCGAATATGTTCATGTCAAGCGGGTATACCGCGAACTGCGATACCAGGCTTTCCCCGTTAAAGCATCCCAGCACATCCGCTCTCTGGAGCACCGGGAACTTCGACTGTTTGATCTCGTCGTCCTTCCAGCCTGTCTCCTCAAGCTCCTGCTCCGTCACCTGGAACGCATAGCGCAGAAGCGCGTTATACTGTTCCACATCCGCAATGGTCAGTTCCCTGACCGTAAAATTGTCTTCTTCCTGTTCTCCGATCATCGCTCCGACACTTCCATCCTTACCCTCTATGCAGTGCAACTGCAATATCTTCCCGCATATCGATCACTGCCGCTCTCGCCGCATCCGCAAAGTTCTCTGCCCCGAAGGACGCATATTTCTCCTGCTGATAAGCTGCGATAATGCCTCTGGAAGAGTTAACGATCGCACCGAGTCCGTCTTTGTTGAAGAACGGAACCAGATCCGCTCCTTTTCCTCCCTGCGCTCCATATCCCGGCACAAGGATAAACGACTTGGGCATGATCTCCCGGAGAACTTTTCCCATCTCGGGATAGGTCGCACCGACAACGGCTCCGATGTCGCTGTACGCGCCGTCCATGCAGTCCTCGCCCCACTCTGCCACTTTCTCGCCGACAAGCTCATAGAGCGGTCTGCCGTCGATCAGGCGGTCCTGAAACTCGCCGCTGCTGGGGTTCGAGGTCTTTACCAGAATAAAGAGTCCCTTGTTCTCCTGCTTGCAAACTTTGATAAACGGCTTGACGCCGTCGGATCCCAGATAGGGATTCACTGTCACAAAATCCTCGTTAAACACATCATGGATGCTGTCTCCGATCTGTACCCGTCCCAGATGTCCGATCGCATAGGCTTCTGACGTCGATCCGATGTCTCCGCGCTTGATGTCTCCGATCACAAGGATTCCTTTTTCCTTGCAGTATTCTACAGTCTTCTGGAATGCCGTCAGTCCTTCGATACCGAACTGCTCGTACATGGCGATCTGCGGTTTGACTGCCGGCACCAGATCGCAGATCGCGTCGATGATCGCCTTGTTGTACTGCCAGATCGACTCGGCGGCTCCCCGGAGCGTCTCCCCGTATATCTCAAAGCATCTTTTCTGCAGATGCTCCGGAACCAGCTTCAGCGTCGGATCCAGACCTACCACGATCGGCGCTCCCGTCCGTTTAATCTTCTCAATCAGTTTGCTAATCATAATTCTTTTCCTTCCAAGTCTTTTAATACATATTGATTTTCAATGTAATCGGAGAACTGCTCTCTCGGAACCCACACCCACTCGCCGTACTCCTCCGGCAGGACAATGTTCGTCTCGTCCTCCTCCTTGATGGAGCACAGATAGGCGATCCCTACACAGTGCGTATCTCCTAACAGGTTTGACCAGGTGTACACGATCTTGTCGATCTTTCCCTCTACAGAAAGCAGTTCGCGGATCGCCTGCAGCACGGTATCATCGGGCGAATCTCCATGGCTGACCTCCGCATCGATGAACTCCCACACATACGGCTCCGGAATATGGTCGTCCACCCATCTCTTGATCAGCAGATATTTATCGCCTTTTTTGATAATTCCCTTTACGCGTACAAACGTATTTTTCATTTCTATTTTAGTCCTTTCTTATTTTCCGCATTCCTTCAATTCCCCACTTTTCTTCATAGTACCATTGTACTAATTCCTTGTCAATCAACCCTTATCTTGTCTGCAGAAACTCATACTCCCGCTTCGCCGTCTCATCGTCCGGGTAAGATTTCAGGTAGCTGTTCATCAGCGCCGCAGCCGTCTTAAAGTCCTTCATGTTCTCGTACGCCACGATCTCATTGAACTTGAGCGTCTGCATCATCCCGTTGTCCTCGATATTCATCGCCGTCTGAAAAGCCGTGAGCGCAAGCTCATACTCACCCATCCGGATCCTGCACAGGCCAAGCTGGTTGTAGATTTCCGCCTTACTCTGGTCATTCACCGTGTAGCCGTCATAGATGCTGGCGGCGTAATTGTAATCTCCCAGCGCCTCATAGGTTCGTCCCAGGAACAGCGCCGCGCCATAGTCCGTCTCCGTATTCAGGTTCGTCAGATGATTTCTGGCGTTCTCGTAGTCCTCCAGATAATAGCAGATCCTTCCGGCGTCGTAATCCGAAATGGATTTCTCATTCGCACTGACCGCCGTCTGCAGATATTCCTTGCCGATCTCCTGATACCCGTAGGAATCCAGCACGGTGAAAATACGAATGAGCTGGTCATAATCCTGCGGTGAAAGGGCGACTGCCCTGTCAAAATCCGTCTGCGCCGCCTCATAGTCCCCGGTCGACAGCTTCACGGTCCCGCGCAGATACCAGGCGTCCTTCTCCTCGGGGCGAAGCGCCAGGATCGCGTCGTAGGCACGGATTGCCTCCTCCGCCTGTCCATTTTTGAAATACGCCGTTGCCAGATAGTAATTGATATCAAAATCCATATCTTCCACAACGCCGTCGCTGCTCTGCAGCGCCGCCTCCAGATAAAGAACCGCATTCTCGTAATCGGTCATCCCCAGATAGGCGATGCCCATCCCGCGGTAAAGGAGCCTTGGATCCTCCCCTTTTTCCTCGGCGAGCGAAAACTGCGAAAGCGCGTCCTCGTACTCCAGATTCTCCACCGCCGTCATGCCGAGCGCCGTGTAGTTCTCCCCTCTGGCAGCTCCGCAGCCGGTAAGCCAGAGTCCCGCAGACGCGATGACTGCCGCATACGTTCCTATTCTTTTTCCCGCTTTTTGTCTCTGCTCTGTCCTTTTCATCTGTCCTGCACACCAGCCGCCCATCTCTGCCTGCGAGCGGTTTCCTCTTCCTAAAAACAACCCTATCTCTAACTATACTAGAAACCCTCTCTTTTTACAACAGGTTTCCAAAGACCGTATCCTTGACGATCCCAAAAAATTCCCGCACCATATTGTTCGGCAGAAACACCGGATCCGAGGGCGCTGCGATCCCGCTCACGTTCACAAAGCCGGCGTGTTTGGCAAGACGCACGCCGCGGAACACATGAAAATTGTTCGTGACGATCCCCACGCGGGCGTTCCTGTCACCGATCAGCTCTGCGCTGTACGCAATGTTCTGGGAGGTGTCGCGCGAGCGGTCCTCCTTCAGGATACGCTCCTGCGGGATTCCCTTTTCGACCAGATACCGGCACATCCCCTCCGCCTCGCTAAAGGGCTCGTTGCTCCCCTGCCCACCGGAAACGATGCAGCGCGTATCCTCATTTTCCAGAAGATAGGCGCAGGCCGCATCCAGCCGGTATCTCAGCACAACGCTCGGCCCGTCTTCTTTCACCTGTGCTCCCAGCACGATCAGGTAGTCGAGCTGCGGCTCCCCTTTTGCCCAAAAGCCGCTCAGCACACAGCCCTCCACGGCTGCAAAGATCAGCACGCCTGCTGCCACAACTATGACAAGACACCGCTTGATCCCCGGCGGGAGCTGCTCCCAGACCCGCAGATGGCACATAAGCGCCAGCGCTGCCAGCAGAACTGCCAGAAGTCCCCATATGACATAAAATTTACTGCCCGAGCGGATCGACGCTGTCAGGATGCAGTATCCCGCGCACAGCGCCGCCGCAAGTATCAGCAAGATCATAAACATGTTTCTTTTCATCCTCTGTCTTCCTTATAAAAGATGTCTGATCGGCAGGATCACCACGCGAAGCACCTGATAGATCCCCTTTTTCAGCAGGGAGAGACGCACCTTCTGATAACCGCTGTTCTCCTTCTCCTGTCCGTCCGGCGTACAGAGTTTGCTTTTCTCCTGATACTGCTCCGCATCCGCCCGGATTGCCCGGTTCAGCTCACGGCTTTCTACCCGCAGCATCATCTCCGTATCCAGGTACGTGCTGCGGATATCCAGATTGTACGAGCCTATGAAGCTGACGTCCTGATCGACCAGCACCGTCTTGGTGTGCAGGGACTGCCCCGCCAGACATTCGTAGACGGAAACGCCTGTGCCAAGGATCTTGCCCTTCTGGTTCAGATAATCCGTGCAGCCCCACGGGTTTGCCCCGCTCTCCACAGCGTTTGTGATGATCCCGATCCCGGTTCCTCCATCCGCCGCCTCGCGCAGCCCGCGGTACATCCTCCTGTCACAGATGATATACGGCGTCTGGATCAGAACGTCCTGCCCCTGTTTTACCTCCCGGAAAATCTGTTCAAAGACGACCGGCTCCTTGTCCGCCGCCTGCGCAGGGTTCACCAGCAGCGCAATGCTCTCTGCCGCTGTCGTCTCTCCCTGCCAGTCTGTCTCCTCCAGCAATACCGGATAGTCGCTTTTCAGCTTTTCATAGCGCTGCCGCAGTTCCTCCTGCGCCTGCCGTGTCTTTCGGGCGCTTTTGTGATGATGGTAGGGCTTGCTGACTGGGTCACTCCAGACCTTTTCAAAATAGCTGCGCACTGCGCCGAGCGAACCGCTTTCGCCGTTTTCTCCCTCATATACCAGAAGATCCCGGTCCAGATTGTAGCTGTCCCGGTAATTGCCCAGGAAAAGGTCGTTCGTATTTCTTCCTCCCAGGATATAGACGGACTCGTCCGCGACCAGGTACTTATCGTGCATCCGGTAGTTGATGCGGAAGGGCAAAAGCAGATTGACCGGATTATACAGCTTCGCCTCCACGTTCGGGTTCGCGGTGAGCGCCTGAAACATCCCGCTGCCGCGAAGCTGCAAAAAGCCGTTGATGCCGTCCACGATCAGCCGGATCTGCACGCCGCGCTCTGCCGCTGCCTCCAGCGCCGCCATCATATCGGTTCCGCTGTTGTCCTCCCGCCAGTCAAAGGTTGACATAACAATCTCGTCCTGTGCGCTCTCGATCACCCGCAGCCGCCACAGAAGCGCTTCCTGATTATCGTCGATGCAGAGCACCCTGCCCGGCGCGCCCTCCACAGCGGGCAGCTCCGAAACCTCTTTGTGTCTTATAGGTACTATTATAACGGATATCAGAAAATAAAAAAGGAATATCCATAGACTATATCTTAATATTTTATGAACCATAGGCTGTCTCCCATTCTTTCCTGTCTGTGAGGTATATTATATACCAAAATCCCCCTTACCAACCAGTAGAAAGACTGCAGCACCGCTTTCCTGTTTTATTATATATAATTATAGAAAAAACAGGACCGGAACCTGCGTTCCGATCCTGTGATCCTTTTTGCTGCCTACTGGAATTGGATCCCAACAGATCCCATACCGCAGTCGATATCCATCGTATGTGCTGCACCCCGGTTTATCTCATGGTCGCCGGTCTGGAATACGCTGTTTCCGAACTGGACAGTTCCCATGCCGCAGCCTATCGTAGAGTTATAATCCGCTTCGCTTCCTTCGAGCGCCATGACGATGTCTCCCATTCCGCAGTCTAGATTTGCATCTCCTGCGATCACGCCCGCTTTCACATCCGCATGGCCCATTCCGATAGAGAAATCCAGATTATCACTGATCTCCATCCACTCCATGGTAAGATCGCCGGCGCCCACATTGATCGCAGCCTTTTCCGTCTTCAGCAGTCCGATATCCATGTTGCCCGCTCCGCTGGAGATATCCACCTCCTTTGCCTCAAGAGATCGGATGTCGCAGTCGCCCGCTCCAACGTTAATGCCAACCTGCTGTGCTTTCATGGCATCCATATAGAAATACCCTGCTCCGAACTGTCCGTCCAGATTTTCCAGTTCCATTCCCTCCGGCAGATACAGCGTCACCCTCGGGACATTGGTATTGAGACCCCAGTTGCTGTGTCTCACCGAGATCCTGCTTACCACCTTGAGCGTATCCCCGGATACGAAATACCTGGTCTTATCCGGCTTCTTGGAAAGCTCTATCCAGATATTTTCATCCTCCGAGGCTTTCAGTTCAAAATAGCACGCGCCGATCTGCAGTTCGATATTCCGGATATCTTTTCCTTCTGTCAGCTTCGTCTTTTCCTCCGCCAACGTCGTCATCTTTTCCCACTCTGCTTTGTCGATCTTCATATCGTCCCCCCAGATTTCATCACTCAGATCTCCGTTTTCATCCGAGAACACCTCTCTCCAATCGGAAACATCATTCAGACTTCCATACAGTTTGAACGGCCAGCTCCAGCCGCCTTCTCCCTGCGTATGGTTGTCAAGCTGGGCAAATCCGCCCAGAAATCCAAACGCGATAAAAAGGATAATTCCTACCACGAACAGCCCCAGTGCTGTCAACAGACATCCTTTGGTAAATTTTTTCATGCTTTCTTTCCTCCCTTTCGGAAAATCTTATTCCATAAAGCCTTGGTTCCCCGGCAAAGGGACGGTACGCCCTCTGCTGCAATCAGCACCATCAGCCAGATAAACACAATACCAATTGAAAGCAGTATCAGCGACGCACCGATCAGGCAAAGTCCCCCTGCCGGAACACTGATCAGAGACACTACACCGCCCACAAACAGCGAACCGCCGGCAAGCACCATCGCCCCCGCCACTGCCACAAAGGCGAGCAGAAGACCAAACGCTACGGCAAACAGTGCCACAACAATGCCAAACAGCGCGGCTGCGATGCCGACCCACAGCGGGAAGGTCAGAATTGCAAGCATCACGATCAACACAACCTTGCCCGCGCTCATCTTTTCCTTCGGAACCACTGCCTGGTCCTTGGAAGTGCGGTCGCCGTACACCCCTTTGCCGCCTGTCTTCTGGTAATATTCCTGCTGGTAATATGCATTGTCCGGGTTTCCGTCGTAGCCGTTTGCGGCAGGCTCCTTTGCCACCGTCACCTCATTCTTCCGAAAATGACTTCCGGTTCCCCGATATCCGTTTTCTGTAAACTCTCCTCCGTTCTCGTCACCAAGTCCTGCCCGGATTGCCAGTGCCAGCTCCTCCGGTGTTCCAAGTGCGGCGATCACTTCCTCTATATTCCCGCTGTCTGCGTCATCCAGATAATCGTTGTAATACTGGATTGCCTCCTCCCGCTCTGCCTGCGGCATATCCTGCAATAGCGCGGTCAGACGGCTCATAAATTCCTCTCTACTCATGTTTCAATCCTCCCTCAAAAATACTGTTCAGCCTGGCTGAATAGCGATACCACTCGCTCGTGTAAAGGTTGAGCTGTGCTCTTCCCTTCTCCGTCACCTTGTAGTAACGCCGGTTTCTCCCCGCACATTCCATGTCGTACACTTCCAGACACTCTTCCTTCTGTAGCCGTCTCAGCACCGGATAGAGCGTGGACTCGGAGATCTCAATGACTTCCCGGACTTCCTGTGTGATCTTGTATCCATATGTCCCTTCTGTCTCATGCGACACGACAGCAAGGACGATCGCGTCCAGAAGCGCCGCACCTGTATTAAATACCATGCGATATCCTCCTCTCCCTTTCCTTACAATTTTCATAACTTCTCCTGCTTATTTTTGCATATAATATTGCTGGTTCATGCAATATTATATGTCGTATAATATTGTTTACAGTGATACTATACGTCATATAATATTATTTGTCAACAAATATTTTTTAGGAAAAGTGTGCGAGGTGCTTTTGTCTGCCAGGAAATTCAACGCGATTTCCTAATCAATCAAAAAAACGGAACCTGCCTCCCCGGCACGTTCCGTTCTGTGTTCTCTCTTAATATTATAGATGTTTTTAACTGACCTGAAACTGCGAAAGCCGCTTTCCTTTCTACCGCCTCGTCCAGGTGCTTCTGGAAAAGAGGATCAGGATCGGGAAGATCTCCAGACGGCCTGCCAGCATATCGACGATCAATATTCCCTTGGAGAGCGCGCTGTACCCACCGAAATTACAGGTCGGACCGACCGCATCCAGTCCCGGCCCGACGTTGTTAAAGCACGCCGAAACCGCCGTCAGATTCGTCAGCGACGAAAATCCGTCCAGCGAGATCACAACGAAGCTGAATACCATCATGAAAAGATACGCCGCCAGGTATGCGTTCGTGTTATCGAGCACCTGTTCCTCGACCATCTGCCCATTCATGCGCACCACCTGTACCTTCTGTGGATGCAGGATCTGCCGCACGTTCCGCCGCAGGCTTTTGACTAACAAAAGCGCCCTGCCACACTTAAAGCCGCCGCTCGTACTGCCTGCGCATCCGCCGACCAGCATCAGACAGATAATGATCGCCTTCGAAAAGCTGGGCCATCTGTCAAAATCCGTCGTGGCAAACCCGGTCGTCGTGATAATACTCGACACCTGAAAGGCGGCGTGTCTTATTGTCTCCCTCCATGTGCCGTACATTCCGTTGATGTTCAGGGCGATCAGCGCGGTGCTCCCCAACACGATCCCCAGATAGAACCGGAGCTCCTCGTCCTTCAGGACGCTCTTGAACTGCCGCAGGATCAGCAGATAATAGCAGCTGAAGTTGATCCCGAACAGCAGCATGAACACGGTGCACACATTCTGGATATAAGGGCTATAGCCCGCCATACTGTCATTTTTGATCCCGAAGCCGCCCGTTCCGGCTGTCCCGATCGCCGTGCACACCGCGTCAAATATGGGCATACCGCCGATCAGCAGAAAGATCAGATCCGCTATCGTCATGCCAAAATAGATCAGATAGAGGATCTTTGCCGTATCCTTCATACGCGGCACCAGCTTCGACACCTTCGGCCCCGGGCTCTCCGCGCGGAGCAGATGCATTGTGTAACCGTTGCTCTTTTTGCTCTCCCCGCCAAGGGCAAGGACAAAGACCAGCACGCCCATTCCCCCCAGCCAGTGGGTGAAGCTCCTCCAGTACAATATGCCCTTCGAAAGCGCTTCCACATCCGACAGGATCGATGCTCCCGTCGTGGTAAAACCGGAAACCGTCTCAAACAGTGCATCCACAAAGGACGGGATCTCCCCCGAAAAATAGAACGGCAGACATCCCAGAAGGCTGATCATGATCCACGCGATCCCCACGCACACCAGACCTTCCCGCGCCCGGAAAATGCTTTTGGTCTCCCGGCATCCCAACGCCAGAATTGCTGACACAACTGTCAGAATTGCAAGGCTGACGACAAAGCCGTACACGCTGTCCATCTCTCCACAATAAATGCTGATCCCCAGCGCCGGAAGCATGAACACGCCTTCCACCATCAGCATCTTGCTGATAAATTTTCCAATCAATCTATAGTTCATATCGCACCTGTCTATTCAAAGATGTCGTTGAGCTGGTAGATGACCTCATTTCTGCCAGTAACGATAATAACCACATTTCCTCTGGTAAAATAGGAATCGCCGTTCGGGATTTCAAACTTTACCCCTCTCGAAATGCTGACCACACGGATATTTTTCTTCAGACGGATCTCCTTGAGCGGCTCTCCGCAGTGCAGCGTATTTTCATCGACAATAAACTCGATCGCCTCTGCCTGGCCGTCCGCGATCACATGGATCGCCTGCGCCGCGCCCGCCTGGTTTTTCACCGCGCGTACATACCGCACGATGCTGTTGCAGCAAAGCTCCTTGGGACTCATGATGCTGCCGAGCGGAAGCGTGTCGAGCACCCGGTTGCTGGTCAGCCGTCCCAGCTTGGTGATGACCTGCGGCACCTTACAGCTGTTGCCGAACAGGGAAATGATGATGTTCATCTCGTCCACACCGGTCAGCGTGACCAGAACGTCACTGTCGTCGATCCCCTCCTTTTCCAGAAGGACCTCGCTGCTGGCATCGCCCTGCACCACCGTAACATCGGGCAGCATCTTGGCAAGCTCGATGCAGCGTCCATAGTCCTGCTCGATGATCTCCACCATGACGCCGTCCTTGTCAAGAAGCTGCGCCAGATAATAGCTGAGCCTTCCACCGCCGCACAGCAGCGCCCGTCTTGCCCTGTGCGTGATGACTCCCATATTTTTCAGGAAGATCGTCAGTTCTCCCGGCTGTGCAGTAACAAAGATCCGATCTCCCTCAAGCAGCGTAAAATTACCATCCGGAATGATCGCTTTGCCGCTTCGCAGCACCGCACACACCAGGATCTTGCACTTGACAATATTGCCCAGATCGTACAGGTTGACATCCTTTAGGGCAGAGTCCTCCCCGATCCGCAGCTCGACGATCTCCACCCGTCCCTTGGCGAACGTGTCACGCTTCAGAAATCCCGGATATTTGATGAGCCGCTCCATCTCGATCGCCGCCAGCTTCTCCGGGTTTACCATCATCGACAGACCGAACAGATTGCGCATTTCATAGATCTGATCGGTATATTCCGGGTTCCGGATGCGGGCGATCGTATGGATGTTCGGATTCATCCCGTGCGCCGTTGTGCAGCACAGCAGGTTGATCTCATCCGCTCCCGCAAGGGCGATCAACACCTCCGCATCCTGTACCCCCGCCTTAGACAGGGTTGTCATGGAAGCGCAGTTTCCCTGCACGACCATGACGTCATATCTCTCTTCACTGCTCTCCAGCACTTCCGCTTTCGCATCGATCAGGGTGATGTCGTGTCCCTCCGCCACAAGCTGCTGTGTCAGAGTGGATCCCACTTTTCCATCACCCGCAATGATTATCTTCACTTTGCAATCTCCTTTGCCATATAGAAAATCCGTACACTGCCATTCAGTATAGCACAATTTTCAGAAAAGACAATGCGGATTCTTACCCTATTTTACCCTCATGAGCCGCGGCATATTCCAGCTGTCCAAGACGCAGCGCGCCGAGGATTCCCTGCCGGTCGTCCAGGCTTTGCAGAACGATATATGTGTCCAGATCCTCCAGCTCCTTTGTCCTGACATAGCCGTTCAAAAGCGCCGCGAAGCGCTCCCTTATCATAGGAAGGAGCTGCTCCTGGTGCATCACGCCGCCTCCCAGAATGATCCGCTGCGGCGAAAGGACCATCGTATAGTTTACCAGCGCCTGCGCGATATATTCTGCCTCCAGATTCCAAACGATCTCCCGGTCTGCCAGCTCATAGCCCTTCTTTCCCCACCGTTTCTCGATGGCAGGTCCGGATGCCATTCCTTCGAAGCAGGTTCCGTGAAAAGGACAGCATCCTTCGAAGCGGTCGCCCGGTCTTGGTCTGAGCAGAATATGCCCGCCTTCCGGATGGAGCATGCCGTGCAGCAGCTTTCCCTGCGAGATCACGCCCACGCCGATCCCCGTTCCGATCGTGATATAGATACAGTTGTCCAGTCCTCTGCCAATCCCCCAGGTATGCTCTCCCAGCGCCGATCCGTTCACATCTGTGTCGAAGCCGACCGGGATCTGCAACGCCTCCTGAAAAGCTCCCACCACGCTGCAATTTCTCCACGCCGTCTTGGGCGTCGTCGTGATATATCCGTATGTGGGCGATTTTCTGTCCAGATCGATGGGACCGAAGCAGCCGATCCCCAGCGCGTCCACCTTCTGTTCCCGGAAGTAGCCGATCAGCTTCGGAAGCGTTATCTCCGGCGTCTCCGTCGGGAACGTCGTCTGCTCCCGCAGCGTTCCGTTCTCATCTCCAACCGCACACACCATCTTTGTACCACCCATCTCCAATGCACCTATCGTCAACATCTCATCCACCTTTCTTTCCTATGATTGTGTAATCTCTGCTCCTGTAAAGGCATTTCCCCGTCATCTGCCTTCTTTTCTATCTAAAGACAGTATGCCACAAACTGCATAAAAAGCAAGTTTGTGGCATACGATCTATACGATATTTTTTCACGCCTCGTTCCCGGCGAACTGCGCCATATAGAGTCTGTAATATTCGCCCTTTCGCTGCATCAGCTCGGCGGCGCTGCCCTCCTCGACGATCCTTCCGTCATCTACCACGAAGATCCGGTCTGCCTTCTGGATCGTGGACAGTCTGTGCGCAATGACAAACGACGTCCTCCCGGCAAGCATATGCTCGATGCCGTCCTGCACCAGAAGCTCCGTTTTCGTGTCGATGCTGGAGGTCGCCTCATCCAGGATCAGAATCTTAGGATCGGACACCATCGTTCTGGCAAAGGCAAGAAGCTGCCTCTGGCCGATGGAAAGACCGCCTCCCCGCTCGGAAAGCTCGGTGTCGTACCCCTTCTCCAGCTTACTGATGAAGCCATGGGCGTTGACCGCCTTTGCCGCAGCAACGATCTCCTCATCGGTGGCGTCCAGCTTTCCATAGCGGATATTCTCCCGGATCGTCCCGGAAAAAAGGAAGTTATCCTGTGTCATGATCCCCATCTGCCTCCGCAGACTTTCGATGGAAACCTTTTTGACGTCGATCCCATCCACGCTGACCGTTCCCTGCTGTACATCATAGAAACGGCTGATCAGATTCACGATCGTCGATTTACCGGCGCCGGTCGGCCCCACCAGGGCGATCGTCTCACCCTCTCTGATCCGGAAGCTCACATCATCCAGAACCTTCACCTGCCCGTCGTAAGAAAAAGTCACATGGTCAAAGGTCACTTCTCCCCGGATCGCCGGCATCTCCTGCACCTGTGAAGCGTCCGCAATGCCTGGCTCCGTATCCAGAATCTCAAAGATCCGCTCCGCCCCGGCAATGTTGGTCACAAGCTGGTTGTAAAAATTGCTGATGTTGCGGATCGGCTGCCAGAACATATTCAGATATGTTCCGAATGCGATAAAGACACCCAGACTCACCTGGTCAGTTCCCAGGATCACGATCCCGGTGTAATACAACAGAATACATCCGATCGCCCAGGAAAAGTCGATCACCGAACCAAAGCAGTCGCTGATCCGCACCGCATTTACAAAAGACTGTCTGTGCTCCTGCAAAAGCGTGTCAAACGTTTCCTCCGTTTCCTTCTGCGCATGGAAGCTCTGGATGATCTTCATTCCCGCCATATCCTCATGCAGAAAGGCGTTGAGGTTTGCCGACTTTTTCCGGAAAAGCTGCCAGCGCGGGTGCGCCATTTTCTCTACCAGAAACATTCCCATCGCCATGAACGGGATCGTCAGAAGCGACGCTACCGCCAGTCTGGAATTTTTCCAGAACATGATCGCCACCACCGCAAGGATCGTAAATCCATCCGGTATCAGCGTCGTCACACAGTTGGACAGCACATCCTTCAGGGAATTGATATCGCCTATGATACGGGACAATATCTTTCCGGTAGGTCTGCTGTCAAAGAAGCTGAAATCCAGCTTCTGGATATGCGTGTACAGCTCCTGTCTGATCGTAAGCAGGATCTCGTTGCACACCTTCGCCATGACATACATCCGAATCTTCACCGTCACTATCAAAAGCAGATTGATCGCAAGTGCGATCCCAAGCAGCCGGAAAAGTCCATACATATCCTTTTGGGCAATGTGGTCGTCGATCGCCGACTCCATGATCAGCGGGTTGACCAGACTGACCAGCACGCCATACCCCATGATCAGCAGCACCAGCACGATCTGCCATTTATACGCAAGCAGATAAGAAAACAGTCTCTTGAGCGTCTGCGCCTTGCTTCTCTCTACGCTCTGCTCGTCGTCCTTATAGGAGTTGACTGCCATCTGCCTCACCTCCTTCTCTCTGCTCTGTCTGTCCTTCCGCCGTCACGCCCTTCTCCGGCATGGCGCCGTACTGGGACAGATAGGTTTCATAATATTGACCTTTACGGTCAATCAGTTGCTCATGCGTTCCTCTCTCAACGATCGATCCATTCTCCAGCACCAGGATCTCATCGGCGTTGCGTACCGCGCTGATGCGGTGTGCGATAATGATCTTGGTCGTATTGTCCAGAACAGTCAATGTCTTTTGGATCAACTGCTCCGTTTCCATATCGAGTGCGGAGGTCGAATCATCCAGCACCAGCACCGGATTTTTCTTGGCAAGCGCCCGCGCAATGCTGATCCGCTGCTTCTGACCGCCGGAAAGACCAACTCCGCGCTCTCCGATGACCGTATCGTACATCTGCTCCATCCGCTCGATGAAGCCGCTCGCCTGCGCGTCCGCGGATGCTTTCCGCACCGTCTCAAAATCAATGCTCTCTTTCCTGCCGAGCTTGATATTCTCATTGATCGTCTCCGAGAACAGGAACACATCCTGCATCACATAGCTGATGCTGCTCCGAAGCTGCTCCAGCGACAGCTCCCGGATATCCACATCGTCCAGAAAGACCGCTCCCTCCGACGCATCATACATCCGCTGCAAGAGCTGGACGATCGAAGTTTTTCCCGCGCCGGTCGCACCCATGATCCCCAGTGTCTTTCCGGCTTCTACCGTGAAAGAGATGTCATGCAGGATTTCATGCATATCCGCCTTATGGAACGATACATGGTCGAAGCAGACCTTTCCCTGTACCCTGGCAAGCTCTACCGGATGCTCCTTTTCCACGATACTGGGCTTCTCCTCGTAGATCTTCCGGATTTTCTTATGGGAAGCCACCGCCGAAGAAAAGCTGTTCGTCAGCCAGCCCAGCATTTCCATCGGCCAGACGATGTTGGTCGAGTATTCCACGAACGCGGTCATCTGTCCCAGCGTCATCTCCCCGTCGATGACATATTTTCCACCGAGCAGGATCGTAAGCAGCGGCAGCACCTTTGTCACCACTGAAAAGAAAGGGTAGTACCGCACAAAGACCTTCGACTGCTCCATGTTCAGGTCATAGTATCTCTTGTTGTGGGAAAGGAATTTCCCGATTTCAAACTTTTCCCTGGCAAACGCCTTCACCGTGCGCACGCCGGTCAGATTCTCCTCCGCCACCGTGTTGAGCGTGGCGTTTTCCTCGCTGATCTCCTCATACACCTGTCCCAGCTTCCGCTCCATGACCACCGCGATCACGCCGCACAGCAGCATCGCCGCCGTCGGGATAAGCGCCAGCTTCCAGTTAAGCACATACATACAGACCAGAATGATCGTCGTGTGATATGCCACCTCGATCAGCAGCATGCTCACATAGCCGAGCGCATCCCAGATCCGGTCGATGTCCTCCTTCACTCTCGCCATCAGCTCTCCCGTATTCGTCCGGTCAAAGAAATCCGCTGAAAGACTCTGGATATGCCGGAAAAGATCCCTTCTCATATTGCTGGATATCCGTGAACCGTTGCAGTCAAACAGATATTCCTTCAGATACTGGAATGTGCATCTTCCGATGCCGATGCCCAGAAATCCGAGCAGCAGGTATTTCAGCCTGCCGATATCTCCTCCCACGATGACATCGTCCACCACGCTGGCGGTCAGCCTCGGTGAAAGCATATCGAGCGTCACCGCGATCAGAAGCGACAGTACCGCGACCAGATAGGTCCAGCGGCACTCCCAGATATAACTTGATAACTTTTTCAAACAAATGCCCCCTTTTTCTCCACAAAGCACCATGTCTGCACAGAAATGAAAATTTTGCTCCGCAAGCAGTTTCCCGGTGCAAAAAAGTCTGCTCCGGCAAACAAAAAAAGAACCGCGGCAAAATCACCACGGTCCTTGATCGATCAGTCACCTGTGCAATTTGAAAAAGCAGCCTACTGCTTTCGATACACCCTGCTCTGCGGAGGTAATTTTCCTTCTGTCATAAATCTCTGTTTATTTGTCGTGTTATTTTTATTCAATATCGCGTATAACATATCATTACCTCCTTTCTTAAAATTGCAGCATTTTCAGGCTTTTCGAAATTTCTTCGTTCTCCGTTGCCGCCCTGATCTGCCGCGGTTTCCAGTTTCATGTAAACAACACTGACTTTGAGTCTAATACAGATTTTTCCATCTGTCAATACTCTTTTTTTCGTTTTCCACTTCCCATTTCCCGGAATTTTTTATTCACTGGAAATTCTTCATTTCCGTTTCTTAAACCGGAAAGATTCTCAGTGCTCCATCTTCCAGAAATATGCGCTGTATGGCGGCAGCTCGCTTCCCCCGCCGAAATCATGCGTTTTTCCGGAGATCAGATCCAGCGCCGTGCCGCATCCGGCGTCAAAATGCGCCGTGAAGCTCTCGCCGTCCGCGTTGATCGCAACCAGAACCCTCTCGTCATCGCACTTGCGTTCAAAAATACACTGCTTGTTTGTCAGCAGCACCGACCGGAAATCACCGTAGTTGAGCGCTTTGGAATTTTTCTTTGCCTCCGCAAGTCTGCTGATCCACTCGCACAGATCGTTCCACTCCGGCTTTTCAAAGCAGGCACGCAGTGCGGGATCGCCCTCGCCCTTATCCGCCTTCGCACCCCACTCGCTTCCATAGTACACACAGGGGATGCCCGGCATGCCAAAACAGAGCGCATAGATCAGCGGCAGGTGCTTTTCATTCGTCAGATTGCTTGCGATCCTTGTCACATCGTGGTTATCCACAAAGGACAACAGATGCTTTCCCTTGTACAACGTCCAGTTTTCCGGTCCGAACTGGCGCAGCAGCGAGTGGTTGATTTCAAACATATTCATGCTGTTAAAGCTGGAAAACAAGCCCTTATAGCACTCATAGTTGGTTGCCGAATGAAGCATCTGATCGTTCATCAGCTGATTATAATCGCCGTGCAGCATCTCGCCGAGCAGGTAGAAATCCTGCTTCAGCTCTCCCGTAAAGCTGCGCAGCCGTCTCACAAAATCATGGTCAAGGCAGTACGCAACATCGAGACGCAGTCCGTCAATGTCGAACTCATCCACCCAGCCCTTCACGCTTGCAAAGATATGCTGTACCACATCCTCATTGCGGAGGTTCAGCTTCACCAGGTCATAATTTCCTTCCCAGCCCTCATACCACAGACCGTCGTTATAATTTGAATTTCCGCCAAGATTGATGTTGAACCAACTCAGATAAGGCGAATTCTCCCTGTTTTTCAGGACGTCCTGGAACGCCCAGAAGCCTCTTCCCACATGGTTGAACACGCCGTCCAGGATCACCCGGATCCCGTTGTCATGAAGATTTTTGCAGACCTCCCTGAAATCCTCATTCGTTCCCAGTCTGCAATCGATCGTATGATAATCTCTCGTATTGTAGCCGTGTGTATCGGATTCAAACACCGGTGAAAAATAGATCGCGTTGATCCCCAGCTTTTTCATATGGGGAATCCAGTCATTCACTTTCCGGATCCGATGCTCCAGCTTTCCATCATTTTCAAATGGCGCTCCGCAGAAGCCCAGCGGATAGATCTGATAAAATACACTCTCATATGCCCACATAGTCATTCCTCCTGTCCTGTGATCTATCAATGTTGTATCTCTTTTTATGACGTTTTGCAAGAATACGATTTGAGCCGGCAGGCAAATGATTACCGCACAGCATATCGCTCTCTTGTTGACTGATTTGGTTTATTTTTTATAGTCTGAAATACGATAATCGACTTTTCCACAGCTTTTTCTGCTGTTTTTGTCATTTTTGTGTCGATTTATCCAAAGAAATCCCCAATTTCCACAGAGTTATCCACAATGACATGCGTGTCATATTGTTGTTATTTCTCTTTTTTCTTTGTCAAATCTCCTGTCATTTTTATATTTTATTCTCTTTTTCGTCTTTTATCAACCAAAAGCTACAACCATTCATCCCAAAAGCGCTCCACATTATGACCAATTCGGTCAACAGTCACTTTCGTTTGACCGGACCATTCTCTGGGGAAAAGCCTTTGGTACGCAGGCGATAGAAATCGGTCGTCCAACAGCGCGACCACGCCAAAATCCTCTTCCGTCCTTATCACACGGCCGGCAGCCTGCATCACCTTGTTCATTCCTGGATACCGGTACGCATAATCAAATCCGTCCTGCCCCCGCTCATCGAAGTAATTCTTCAGGATCTCCCGCTCATTGCACACCTGGGGAAGCCCCGTTCCTACGATCACCGCGCCGATCAGGCTGTCATTCTTCAGATCAATCCCTTCGCTGAAGATCCCTCCCATGACACAGAAACCCAGAAGGCTCTTCTCCTCCTCGACTTCGATCTCCATATGGATCATTTCCTCCAGCGCACAGTTCTCGTTTCCCATGAACCGGCTCAGAAAATCTTCCCGCGCCTGCTCGTTCATATACTCTTCCTGCAAAATGCACTCATTTTCCTGTCCCTGATTGAAACAGTCCTGATAGATCTCATACACCTGCCGCAGAAACGCATGTGAAGGAAAGAAAAGAAGATAGTTCCCCTGCCGTCTCGACACGATCTGATCAATATAGGCGGCGATCCGCTGAAACTCCTCACGGCTTCTCCTCGTATATCTGCTTGTGACGTCACTGCCGATGTAGAGTCCCATCTTCTGCGGGTTGAACACCGATTGTGCGTACACCTCGTAGTCGCCCTCCTCTGCCCCCAGAAGATCCTTATAATACTGGATCGGAAGGAGCGTTGCTGAGAACAGGATCGTGCTGCGCCCCCGCATCATGCACTCTCTCAGGTTGCGTCCCGGATTGACGCAGAAAAGCTTCAAAATAAAGCCGGCGTCTGACGCGATCTCCGAATACGCCACATAGTTTTCATCCATCAGCTCATACATTTCCAGAAAGTGCGATACCTCAAAGTAAAATTCCAGAATATCCTTTCGTACCGGGCTGTCCTCATGTTCCTCCAAATATTCGTCTATCGCCGTTCCAAGCCTTGTCAGCGCTCTGACAAAGGCGTCTACCGACTCCTCTACCCGGCAGCCGTCGCACTCCCTTTTCAGCTCAAGAAGCTCCTTGTTGCACTTATCCAGATGATACGTGATCTTTTCATCATATGCCTTGACTATTCTTTTCAGTTCCAGAAAATCTTCCTTGCGCAGAACGGCGCTGTACATATCCCGTCCGCGCTCCACCAGATTGTGTGCCTCATCCACCAGGAAAAGGTACTCTCCCTGCACACCCTCTGCAAAAAAGCGGCGCAGATATACATGCGGATCAAAAACATAGTTGTAATCGCAGATGATCCCGTCTGAAAACAGGCTCATATCCAGGCACATCTCAAACGGGCAGACCTCATGCTTCCTTGCGTACTCCTCTATCTTTTCACGGCTGTACCGGTCTTCCTTTAGCAAAAGATCATAGATGGCATCGTTGATCCGGTCATAATGCCCCTTGGCATAAGGGCAGTGCTCCGGGTTGCACTCCATCTCCTCCAGAAAGCAGATCTTCTCCTTCGCGGTCAGGATCACGCTCTTAAAGCGCAGCCCCTTCTCCCGCAGCAGCTCAAAGGTATTGTCTGCCACAGTTCTGGTGATCGTCTTTGCCGTCAGATAAAAGATCCGCTCACACAGCCCTTCGCCCATCGCCTTCACCGCCGGAAAGACGGTTGACAGCGTCTTTCCAACGCCCGTCGGCGCCTCGATAAAAAGTTTCCGCTTGTGATAGATGGTGCGATATACATAGGTGGCAAGCTCCTTCTGTCCCTTGCGGTAGTCAAACGGAAACTCCAGCGCTTTGATCGAATCCTGTCTCAGCTTCTGCCAGGTAAAGCTGAAATCTGCCCAGCGGCGGTACTGACCGATCAAGCCGGCAAACCACTCCCCGATCTCTCCTTTTGTAAAATCATAGTGAAAGTACTTCAGCTCCTCCGTCTCCATATGACAATAGGTCATCCGCACCCTCACATGGGAAAGGTTTCTCTGCTCTGCACAGATTGCCGCATAGCATTTCGCCTGCGCCAGATGGACGCTTACCGGCTCCCTCACCTTCTTCAGGTCGCGGTAGGTTCCCTTGATCTCGTCCACCGTGATCCCGTTATCATCCGTGATAATGCCGTCAGCCCGGCCTTCCACAACGATCGTATACCCGCCCGCGTCGTACACATAGCGCAGTCCGACCTCCGCCTGATACTCCGGTCCCATGCGGCGCTGGATCATCCGGTGGATTCTTCCGCCCTCCTGCATCGCGCCTTCCGGCGCCGCCACTTTTCGGTTGTCTATATCCCCGGAGCGCAGAATAAATTCCACAAGGCTCCTGACCGATATCCTTATCTCCATCTTTTCTCCCTGTAAGGCACATCTCAAAGCTGCGTGCTGGAAAACAGCCTTCTATCTCAAGAAAGCCCATCTCTCCGGCAAGCCGACCGTATTTTCACCACATACCTGTCCAATTCCAGAAAACACCCTGCCGTATCTGCAAGTGTGCTCCTCGCGGAACATACGGGCTCGACAGGAGATCCACAGAAAATTCTTATCATACAAAAAAACTCCCTATCAAAGATATTACGCTATCCCTGATAGAGAGTCAATGTGAGCTGTTCTATGCCATAACTTAGCAGGCTACTGCAAACTTCTGCAGATACCTCTCAAAATCGGCATCGTATCCATTGTAAGCTACCGTCAAAACCTGATTGAAGTTCAAACCCAAAACTCCGAGAATAGATTTCGCATCTACAACAAAACTATTATAAGATATATCTACATCAAATGCGCATCTTGTTGCAGCCGCAACAAACTTTTTCACTTCATCGGGACGTAATTTAATTCTGTGCTGCATCATACTAATCCCTCCATTCCTGATCCTTCCACACAAAACCATCGGTTCCATCACTGCTATTTTCCTAGCTTTTTTCAACAAATGTGATTGCGAAATCGTTTTCGCTCTCCCCATTTGACTAGATTATACACTTTTCCCCATTTTTGTAAAGAGGTATTTTTGTGCATAAAAAAGTACAATTTTATACGTTTTTAACACTTTTTACAACGAAAAACGTTCCCTTGTTTTCTCTTTCGTCACATTGTCTAAAATACACTTTGCCAGAGCAAAGAGGCAAAGCGCATTTTCTTCACTTTTTGCTAAATTCCATCATATATTCTTGGTATCTAAGCGGTGCCATCTGGCGCTGAAGCGCCCTGTTTTCGCGCTCTTGTATGCCGATCGTGTGATGAAAGAGTCTGAATAATTCCTGATATTTCCGCTCATTTTCTGAATCTCCCATCTCTGGCTCCCGGAATCCCGGCGGTGCTGCCGCAAGGAACCAGCTCTTTTTTGCCGGATGCACCCCGAAAATCCCGTGGTTTTCATCATACACCATAAAGTTTTCCAGCGGCATCCGATCCGCAAAGTGCGGTACGACAAACGTCATGACATCATTTTTCGGTCCGATCTTTGAGAACAGGATCCCGTTTTCCAGCTCACGAAAACGGATAAACTCGATCTCAAAGTGCGCCTCGTTCGCCGTATTCCTTGCCAGCTCAAACACTCTTGCGATCTGTGGATTCCGTAGATTCGAAAGCACTGCTCTGCCCTTCTTCCCGGTAATCCCATCCACCACCGTCTTATACACAGCCTCCGCCTTGTCCGGCTGGCAGGAAGCTGCCGCACGACACAGTTCCAGGTACACCTCGTCGCCAAGCCTTTGCCGGAGCGTCCGGCTTACCTTATCAGCCTTGCCAGCATCTGCCACAATATTCACATAAGTTGCAAAAAGCCGATAATTATCTTCCTCGCCTACCAGAAGATGCGTATGCTCATGTCCCCATTTCCCCGCATACGCTTCATAAATTCCCGTCCAGATCCCCTCCAGCGAATTCTCGCATATCAGATATTTTTCTTCCATATTCTTTGATCCTTCTGTCCCTGTGCAGTTCTCCCCCGCTATCGTACCCGGTTCTGCTATCCGGTTCCATTCTCCTCTATTCGGGTTTGCTCTTTCATTTCTGCTGCATTTGATTCTTTCCTGTCTGGTTGTTTTAACTCTATCCCATCCCTCTTTGCATGCTCAGAGTCCTTGCACCATCCGCTCATCATCAAATAAAGACAACTGCCGATACGGCGTACCATCCATGAGAAAAGGCAGTTTCTCACCTTTTCCCGTCCGGTTCTGGTACGTCAGATTCTGCACAATGTAATTTTCTTCCAGCTTGGTAGGATACATCATCCTTCCATTACAGGTAATAAAGTACAGCGCCCGTTTGAGCACAACACCTACCTTCTTCAGATCCTCAAACGTCAGGTTTCCAAACCTTCTCGCCGCCACGATGCGGCGCGCGCTCTTGACACCAATCCCAGGAACTCTAAGGATCATCCGGTAATCTGCGCGGTTGATCTCCACCGGGAACTGCTCCAGATGATGCACCGCCCAGTTCGCCTTTGGATCCATCATCGTATTAAAATTAGGGTGCTCTTTGGAAAACAGTTCCTCCACCTCAAAATGATAAAAACGCAGAAGCCAGTCTGCCTGATACAGCCGGTGTTCGCGCAAAAGCGGCGCGCCGCTTGTCGTTGCCGGCAGATCCTTATCCCCGTTGACGTTGACAAAGGCCGAATAGTACACTCTTTTCAGTTCAAACTTCTGATAAAGGCTCTGCGCCACCGACATGATCTGGTAATCACTCTCCGGCAGTGCTCCGATCACCATCTGTGTAGACTGGCCAGCCTCACAGAAATGCGGTGCATGTTTGTAAAGCGTCAGCTCGTTTTTATTCTGCGTGATCCCATTCTGGATCTGCCTCATCGGTAATAAAATATTCTTTCGATGCTTGTTCGGTGCAATCTCCCGCAGTCCCTCCGCCGTCGCCATCTCCAGATTGACACTCATACGATCTGCTAAAAACCCTGTCTTTTGAATAATATCCGGATCCGCACCGGGTATCGCCTTTACATGGATATACCCTTGAAAACGGTGTACCGTCCGCAGTTTGTGAACTGTCTCATACAACAGTTCCATCGTATAGTTCGGGCTGTATAAAATCCCCGAACTCAGAAATAAACCTTCTATATAATTACGCCGATAAAACTGCATCGTCAGTTCGCACACTTCATCCGGTGTGAAGGACGCACGCGGAACATCATTCGACCTGCGATTGATACAATACCGGCAGTCATAGATACATTCGTTTGTAAACAGGATCTTCAGCAGAGAGATACATCTTCCATCCGAAGCAAAGCTGTGGCAGATCCCCGCCGCAACTGTATTGCCAAGACCCGTCCCGTCGTTTCTGCGGGAAGAACCGCTGGAACTGCAGGATACATCATATTTGGCGCCATTGGCAAGGATCTCCAGTTTTTCCATCAGACTCATCTGTTTTGTAATCTTGATCTCCATAACCGTTCCATCCCCTTTACGTTTTCCTGCTTTTTCGCATTGCCTTTCTTTTTATGCCCTATAAAACAAACGTTTGTTCTATTATCATATCATTTCTTCTTATGGCTGGCAAGCATTTTCGAACATATGTTTTTAATTTTAATAAAAATGGTCTGATTATAGAATAACCTGCAAATTATAATCGGCTATGTAGAACCCTCTTGGAAAAATGATAAGATCCGAACTGTTATGAAAATCAAGAAAAGATGAATCACCATACCTCTTGGACAGCGGTCCGGAGGTCGGAATCTTGATCCGGGTATTGCAATTAGGCAGCCGTTTGTCCTGCGAATGTTTTTCCGGCTGTTTCGATTGCTGGTTTGCAAATTGCAGCCCCGTATGTTTTCCGGTCTCCAGAATCCTGACATGATATCACATTCTCATAGCTTTGTGAAAATCTGGGCGAATGCCCGGAATACAGATGCACGAACAGCATCTGAATTATAGACATAATATAACAAAAGAAGCGAAAACACGCAACCTGTTTTTTCAATTATTATCAAATTATACAATGCTGCTTTTATTTTGAAAATGCGTGTGGATTTTACTTGCTTTTGTGGCAAAATCGCGGTTAAATAGATAGTGGTTATAATATATAGAATCGAGGTTTTCTGTTATGGAACATTTGACAATCCCGAAGGATTATCACTCTGCCCTGAACCTGTACGATACACAGGTGGGCATTAAACTGGTAAAAGACGCCTTTCAGGGGCTTCTCTCCGAACGTCTGAATCTGCTGCGTGTGTCTGCTCCGCTTTTCGTGGATCCGACCTCCGGCTTAAACGACAATTTAAATGGTGTAGAGCGTCCCGTTTCTTTCGACATCAAGGAACAGGACGGTCGTGAGGCAGAGATCGTACACTCTCTGGCTAAATGGAAGCGTTACGCCTTAAAGCGCTACGGCTTTCAGTACGGGCAGGGATTGTACACCGATATGAGCGCTGTCCGCCGCGACGAGATCACGGACAACATCCATTCCATCTATGTAGATCAGTGGGATTGGGAAAAGGTGATCTCCAAGGAGGAGCGCAATCTTGAATTTCTGAAGTCTACGGTGCGTTCTGTATACAACGTACTGCGCAAGACGGAAAAGTACATGGCGATCCAGTATGACTATATCCATGAAATTCTTCCGACGGACATCTTTTTCATCACCACGCAGGAGCTGGAAGATATGTTCCCGGAGTATTCCCCCAAGGAACGCGAATATTACATTACCAAGGCAAAAGGCGCTGTCTGCATCATGAAGATCGGCGATCTTCTGGAATCCGGTGAAAAGCACGACGGACGCGCGCCAGACTATGACGATTGGGAATTAAATGCCGACATCTTAGTTTACTACCCGGTTCTGGATATTGCACTGGAACTTTCTTCCATGGGTATCCGCGTCGACAAGGATTCCCTCAAGAGCCAGCTTGAAAAGGCAGGCTGCCCGGAGCGCGCAGAGCTTCCTTTCCAGAAAGCGATCCTGAACGAGGAGCTTCCTTATACGATCGGCGGTGGTATCGGTCAGTCCCGTATCTGCATGTTCTTCCTGCGTAAAGCACATATCGGCGAGGTGCAGTGCTCTCTCTGGCCGGAGGAGATTGTGGAAGAAGCTGCAAAAGGCGGAATCAACTTACTGTAATACGAATAGTCATCTGACACACAAAGAAGCATCAGCGGAAAACTTTTCCACTGACGCTTCTTTTTCATTCTGTATTCATGCAAGCATGAACAGAAGTCAAATTTGCATGGCTCTGAATAGTTACACTATTGTATATACATATTCGTGTAGCCCATCAGGCTTTCGTCCACTTCCCTTGCGCACTCGCGTCCCTGACGGATCGCCTTTACCACAAGCGACTGTCCGGTGTGCATATCTCCCGCTACGAATACTTTGTCCGCGCTGGTTGCAAATTTACCGGGCGCTGTCTTAACATTGGTTCTTCCATCCAGCTCAAGCTTAAATGCGTCGGTCACGTACTTCTGGCTTCCCAGAAAACCTGCCGCGATCAGCACGATCTGCGCATCCAGAATCTTTTCGGAGCCAGCCACCTCTTTCATGTTCATGCGGCCGGTCTGCGGATCCTTTTCCCAGGTCAGTGAAACAATCTTAACTGCCTTCAGGTTTCCGCTTTTATCTTTGATAAATTCTTTCACGGTAGACTCGTAGATCCGCGGATCATGACCGTACACAGCGATCGCCTCCTGCTGACCGTAATCCGTCTTGCAGACCTTCGGCCACTCCGGCCACGGATTGTTCTGCGCTCTCTGATCCGGAGCCTTCGGCATCATCTCGATCTGGGTCACCGATTTTGCACCATGCCGTATTGCCGTTCCCACGCAGTCGTTGCCGGTATCACCACCGCCGATGATGACCACATCCTTATCCTTGGTATCTACATACTTTTTATCCTGAAAATCCGAATCCAGCAGACTCTTTGTATTTCTGGTCAGAAATTCCACTGCAAAATAGATTCCCTTTGCGTCTCTTCCCGGCGCCGTAATGTCTCTCGGATTGGAGGAACCGCAGCAAAGTACTACCCGGTCAAATTCTTTCAGAAGTTTCTCTGCCTTGATGTCCTGACCGATGTTGGCTCCTGTCACAAACGTAATTCCTTCTTCTTCCATCACTTTGACCTTCCGGTCAATGATATGCTTTTCCAGCTTCATATTCGGGATTCCATACATCAGAAGCCCGCCGATCCTATCTGACCGTTCAAAGACTGTCACATGATGTCCTCTTTTGTTAAGCTGGTCTGCCACAGCAAGTCCGGACGGGCCGCTTCCCACAACTGCCACCTTTTTGTCGGTTCTCACCTTCGGCGGATTTGCCTTGGCATAACCTTTTTCATAAGCATTCTCAATGATCGCATACTCGTTTTCCTTGGTGGAAACCGGATCACCGTTCAGTCCGCAGGTACAGGCTGCCTCGCACAACGCCGGACACACTCTTGAGGTAAATTCCGGGAAGTTGTTGGTCTTGTGCAGTCTCTTATACGCCTGCTCCCAGTTGCCTGTGTACACCAGATCATTCCATTCCGGCACCAGATTGTGCAGCGGACAGCCGGAGGTCATCCCGCACAGCGTCATGCCTGCCTGACAGAACGGCACACCGCAGTCCATACATCGCGCCCCTTGAAGCCGCTGCTCTTCCATGGACAAATGCTCATGAAATTCATTAAAATTCTTAATGCGCTCTTTCGGACTTACGTCCTTGCTGACTTTGCGCTCATAATCCATAAATCCAGTTGGTTTTCCCATGCTCTTATCTCCTTTCCCATCAGGCCTTTGTCTTCTGGTTTGCATAGAACGCCTCGATCTGTGCTTGCTCGGCGCTCAAGCCTTTTTCTTCCATCTGCACGATCAGTTTGAGCATTCTCTCGTAATCGTGTGGAATGATCTTCTTGAATTTCGGCAAATACTCTCCGAAATTGTCCAGAATCTCTTTTCCTTTGACAGAATTGGTATAAGCAACATGTTCTTTGATCATTTCCTTGAGTTCCAGCACATCGTACTTGGATGTGATCTCATAGGAGGAAACCATCTCTTTGTTGGTCTTGGTATACAGGTCATTGTTCTCATCCAGAACATAAGCGATACCGCCGCTCATTCCGGCTGCAAAGTTCTTGCCGACAGATCCGATAATTACCACGCGGCCGCCCGTCATATACTCGCAGCCATGGTCGCCCACGCCCTCTACAACCGCATGAGCACCGGAGTTACGGACGCAGAAACGCTCGCCTGCCACACCGTTGATAAACGCTTTTCCGGAGGTTGCCCCGTAGAGTGCCACGTTACCGATAATGATGTTTTCATCCTGCTTGAACTTCGTTCCCTTCGGCGGGTAAACCACCAGCTTGCCGCCGGAAAGCCCTTTCCCGAAGTAGTCGTTGGAATCGCCGACCAGTTCCAGCGTCAGTCCTTTCGGGATAAAAGCACCGAAACTCTGACCGCCGGATCCATTACAGAGAATACGGTAGGTATCCTCCTCCAGCGTGTCGCCAAATCTTCTGGTGATCTCCGAACCAAAGATGGTTCCGAAGGTACGGTCCGTGTTCTTGACATCCACCTCCAGGCTTCTCTTCTGTCCGCTCTCAAGCGCTTTGGAAAGCTGCTTTAAGAGCACTTTTTCATCCAGCGTCTTCTCCAGCTCAAAATCATAAACCTGTTTCGGATCGAAAATACATTTTTCCTTACTTCCCTCGTAGGGATTTTCCAAGATCTGGCTCAGGTCGACCTTCTTCTGGCGCTCTGTCAGATTTTCTTTTACCTTCAAAAGATCGGTACGACCAACCAGCTCATCGACGGTACGCACACCGAGCTTTGCCATATATTCCCGCAGTTCCTGTGCGATAAAGCGCATGAAGTTCTCTACGTACTCCGGTTTTCCCTTAAAGCGTTTACGCAGCTCCGGGTTCTGGGTAGCCACGCCGACCGGACAGGTATCCAGGTTGCAGACTCTCATCATCACACAGCCCATCGTTACAAGCGGTGCTGTCGCAAAACCGAACTCCTCCGCTCCGAGGATCGCTGCGATCGCAACGTCACGCCCGCTCATCAGCTTACCGTCTGTCTCGATACGAACCTTGTTGCGCAGACCGTTCTGGATCAATGTCTGGTGTGTTTCTGCCAGACCAAGCTCCCACGGAAGTCCCGCATTGTGGATCGAGTTACGCGGTGCCGCGCCTGTACCGCCATCGTAGCCGGATACCAGAATAACCTGTGCTCCCGCCTTGGCAACACCGGCAGCGACCGTACCGACTCCCGCCTCCGATACCAGTTTTACGGAAATACGGGCTTTTGTATTTGCATTTTTCAAGTCGTAAATTAACTGCGCCAAATCCTCAATAGAATAAATATCATGGTGCGGCGGCGGGGAGATCAAGCCTACGCCAGGCGTAGAATGTCTGGTCTTTGCGATCCACGGATAAACCTTGCCGCCCGGCAGATGTCCGCCTTCGCCCGGTTTTGCTCCCTGTGCCATCTTGATCTGGATCTCCTGCGCGCTGTTCAGATACTCGCTGGTCACGCCGAAACGTCCCGATGCCACCTGCTTGATCGCAGAACAGCGGTTAAGTCCGTCTGCCCCCAGCGTCAGTCTCTCTTTGTCTTCTCCGCCTTCGCCGGAATTGGATTTGCCGTGCAGTCTGTTCATGGCGATCGCCATCGTCTCATGCGCTTCCTTGGAAATCGATCCATAGGACATCGCGCCCGTCTTGAATCTGGTCACGATCGTATCGACGCTCTCCACTTCCTCGATCGGAACTGCCTTTTTCGGATAGTTGAAATCCATCAGTCCCCGCAGGTTCTTTATGCTGTCCTCATTTGTGACAGCCGCCGTATACTGCTTGAACATCTCGTAGTCCCCGCGTCTTGTGGACTCCTGCAAAAGATGGATCGTCTCCGGATTGTAAAGGTGCTCGTCCGCACCGCTTCTCATCTGGTGATGTCCCGGGTTGTCCAGCGTCAGGTCTGTGGAAAGACCAAGCGGATCAAACGCCATGGAATGTAACGTATCGACCTCTTTTTCAATATCCTTCAAGGTGATACCGCCTACGCGGCAGACTGTATTGGTAAAATACTTGTTGATCACTTCCTTATCGATACCGATTGCCTCAAAGATCTTGGATCCCTGATAAGACTGGATCGTAGAAATACCCATTTTCGATGCGATCTTCACAATGCCATGCAACACCGCCGCATTGTAATCATTGACGGCTGCATAGTAGTCCTTGTCCAGCATATGATTGTCGATCAGCTCCTTGATCGTCTCCTGCGCCAGATACGGGTTGATCGCGGAAGCGCCGAAGCCCAGCAGCGTTGCAAAATGGTGTACCTCACGCGGCTCTGCGGACTCCAGAATAATGTCGACGCTGGTTCTCTTTTTCGTGCTGACCAGATGCTGCTGCAAAGCAGAAACGGCAAGCAGCGACGGGATCGCCACACGGTTCTCATCCACACCCCGATCCGAAAGGATGATGATGTTGGCGCCGTCACGGTAGGCTCTGTCCACCTCTACAAAAAGCCGGTCGATCGCCTTCTCCAGGCTGGTGTTCTTATAATAGGTAATCGGAATGACCTCGACCTTAAAGCCCTCCGCCTTCATATTCTTGATCTTCAAAAGGTCGGTGTTAGTCAGGATCGGATTGTGCACCTTCAGCATATTACAGTTTTCCGGCACTTCCTCCAGCAGGTTTCCGTCTTTGCCAAGATAGACCGTCGTGGACGTCACGATCTCCTCACGGATCGCATCGATCGGCGGGTTTGTCACCTGTGCAAAAAGCTGCTTAAAGTAGTGGAACAGCGGATGATGCGCCTTGGACAACACTGGAAGCGGCGTGTCCACTCCCATCGCAGCGATCGCCTCCGTGCCGTTCTTTGCCATCGGCAGGATGCTCGATTTTAATTCCTCATAGGTGTAGCCGAATGCCTTCTGCATCCGCTGTCTCTCTTCATAGGTAAACTCCGGCACGCGCTGGTTCGGGATCTTGAGATCCTTCAGGGCAACCATCTGGCTGTCGATCCACTCGCCGTACGGCTGCGCGGAAGCATATTTTTCTTTCAGTTCATCGTCATCGATCACACGGCCTGCCACGGTGTCCACCAGAAGCATTTTGCCGGGATGAAGTCTCTCTTTTTCCACGATCTTCGACGGATCGATGTCCAGTACGCCAACCTCCGAAGAAAGGATCAGCGTGTCGTCTTCGGTGATCAGATACCTTGAAGGACGCAGGCCGTTCCGGTCAAGCACAGCCCCCATGATATCTCCATCGGAAAACAGGATCGACGCCGGGCCGTCCCACGGCTCCATCATCGTCGCATAATATTGGTAGAAATCTTTTTTCTTCTGGGACATGGTCTTGTTGTTTTCCCATGGTTCCGGGATTGTGATCATGACAGCCAGCGGAAGCGGCATACCGCTCATCACAAGGAATTCCAGCGTATTGTCAAGCATCGCCGAATCGGATCCGGACGCATTGATCGCCGGAAGGATCTTGTGCATCTGTCCGGTCAGATGCTCCGACTCCATATTTTCCTCACGGGCCTGCATTTTATCTGCATTGCCGCGAATAGTGTTGATCTCTCCGTTGTGCACGATAAAACGGTTCGGATGCGCTCTCTCCCAGCTCGGATTTGTGTTGGTTGAGAAACGGGAGTGGACGATCGCGATTGCCGACTCATAATCTTTATCCTGTAAATCGGAAAAGAACGTCCGAAGCTGTCCTACCAGAAACATACCCTTGTAGACAATGGTACGGCTCGATAAGCTGACCACATATGTCACATCGGTGGACTGCTCAAAGGTTCTTCTCAAAATATATAGTTTTCTGTCAAAGTCGATTCCCTTCTCCGTGTGCGCCGGCTTCCGGATAAACGCCTGCATAATGCAGGGCATACACTCTACTGCCTTGTGCCCCAGCACAGACGGCACGGTCGGAACCTGTCTCCATCCAAGGAATTTCAATCCTTCCTTCTCTGCAATGATCTCAAACATTTTCTTTGCCTGATTGCGCTGCAGCTCATCCTGCGGGAAAAAGAAATTGCCAACGCCATACTCACGCTCTCCACCAATTTCAATTCCCAGCTCTTTCGTGACCTTTTTCATAAACTTGTGCGGTACCTGCGTCAGAATACCGACACCATCACCTGTCTTGCCCTCAGCATCCTTACCGGCTCTGTGCTCCAGATTTTCCACGATCCGAAGCGCATTTTCCACGATCGCGCGGCTCTTCTGTCCCTTAATATTCACGCAGGCTCCGATACCGCAGTTATCATGTTCGAACTCTTCACGGTGCAGTGGTGCTTCCGGCACTGTCATTCTCGCGTCAAACATATAAAACCTCCTATTTCCCTCAATCAGTAAAAAGGGTTGCTCCGGCGAGCAAACTTTTTTGCCCACTCCATACGAGCATTTTCCTACTTACATAAAAAAGGCCGCAAAGGGAACGTACACCGCTCCTTTGCGACCTGCAAGTTTACTATACACCTATCGTCTGATCTTGTAAATAAGAAATATTAGGTGAATTGTCAGATAATTTGACAATTTGATTATTATTCATTTATTTGTGCTCAATTATTTTAATTGTTTGTTGTATTTATTTGTTTTACGCACAATACGCTCCTGTCATATAGTAAAATGAATTCTCTTTTTTTATTTTTTCTGCTCCCTGCTCCTTCTCCCGACCAGAGCAAGCACCCCCGCCGTGACAAGCAGCAGCCCTGCTGCCACGGGAGCCGTAAACAGTCGTTCATGGAGTCCCGATGCCTGCGCTGTCAGATAAACTGTCAAATTGGCAGTCATATGAAAAAGGCACGGAATCTCAAACCGTCCCATTCTCTCATAGAGATATGCCATCAGCACACCCATCAGCGTCCCGTATATCCCCTGCACCATATTTCCGTGATACAGACCAAACAGCACGCCGGAAAGCAGGATTGCCATCCCCGGTGGAAAATCTTTCCTCATCCTGTTAAAAAGTATCCCGCGGAACACGACTTCCTCCGCAAGCGGCGACACGATCCCATACAGCAGGATTCCGACAATCAACGGCACCGCATACTGATCCTTCGCCACGCTCTGATAGCTTTCCGACTGCTGTGCCGCTCCACTCAGCGAAAACAGAATGTTCAGACCTACGGAGGATGTAAATCCGGCTGCCACGGTCAGCAGACCGTCTGACAGGCTTCTCCTGTCTGTTTCAGAAGCGTTCTGCGCAAGTTCCTCCCGCAGGCTCTTTCCAAGCGGCAGGATACCGATCAGCATACTGAGCCCGCCCAGTATTCCCGTGACAGCCGCCTGCTGTGTCTCCAGTCGCTGCGGCCACTCTCCGCCGGCCAGTCCTGCCACCCCTTTCAGCAGGAAAAACAACAGCACAAAGGCAGCATTGTATACCAGATAATAAACGGCAAACGGCCCGAAAATCCTCAGTATTTTCTGTCCGCCCGTTCTCATGCCATCAAGACCTCCCCCAGCTTTTCAACGCTCGGCGCGATCACCTCCGCACCTGCCTCTTCCAGTTCGCCTGGCTGCGCATAGCCGTATGCCACCGCTACCGAAACGATCCCGTACTCTTTTGCGCCTTCGACATCAAATTTGCGGTCGCCGACCATGGCTATGCAGGCTTCTTCTGCCCCATCGCCCGTCTGTTGCCCCGCTGTTCTCCGCTCTGCATACTGTTTCCGTTCTTCGAAGAGTTTTTCCGGCAGGAGCTGTCTGAGCGCCTCCTCCACAACCTCTTCCTTGCGGGATCGTCTGCCGTCCAGCTCGCTGCCGACGATCACATCAAAATACGATTCGATCGAAAAGTGGGCAAGGATCTGTCTCACGTATACGGTTGGTTTGCTGGACGCGATCGCCAGCTTTCTGCCCGCCTGTTTCAGACTGCCCAGTACTTCCGGGATCCCCGGGTACACCTTGTTTTCAAAGAGTCCCTTCACGCTGAACCGCTCCCGGTAAAATGCGATCGCCTGCTCTGCCTGCTCCTCGCTCATCCCGTAGAATGTCATGAAGCTGTCCAGCAGCGGCGGCCCGATAAAGGGCTCCAGCCTGTCCAGATCCGGCTCCTCAATTCCCATTTTATGTAAACCATACTGAACGCACGTGGTGATCCCGATCTTGGGATCCGTCAGCGTGCCATCCAGATCAAACAGAATATACTGATACATCGTTTCTCCTCCACTATCCTTCCGGCATACAGACCGAAAAAATTTCGTTGCGTCTCTGGCAACAGCCTTCCGCCTTGCCGTTATTTTCGCTCCTCTTCCTTCATAGTACCGGCGTTTCTTCATCACCGCACCGCCCGGAAGCATCTCCTTCATTGTAGCAGAAGCCCGAAAGAATAGCCAGCTTCCCGTCGATTTCTTTGTTGACTTTCCCGGCAATATCCACTATAGTAGGTTTCGTAAACAAACTGAATAACTTGCTAGGGGAGCAATCGCTGAGACTGAAAGACCGCCTGCACCGCAGACAGTTCTTTCTAACCCTCATTACTTGAACCGGATAATACCGGCGTAAGGAAGCACAGATACAGCACCATCCCTCGCAGGATGGATCCTGCCGTGTCATCTCCCCTCCTTGCTATTCCCAAAGACAAAGGAGGTTTTTTTATGTTGTACAATGTTGTTGTCAATGACTGGGACGAGACAACTTACGTCCCTACCACCCTTGGAAATGTTCTTCTGGTGGTCGTGATCCTGGCTCTGCTTGCCGGCGCCGTGCTTTTTGCCCGGAAGGTCGCTGCCCGTCAGCGCGCCCTTGCCGATCCATCTGCAAAGTCTGCTGCCAAAAGCAGCTTTCTCACGATCAAGCAGCTTGCCTTCTGCGCTATGGCCATCGCCCTTGGAACCGTTCTTTCTGAGATCAAGCTGTTCCACTTCCCGACCGGCGGTTCCATCACGCTGCTCTCAATGCTTGTGATCTGTCTGCCCGGCTATTTCTTCGGGGTTGGCGCCGGACTGCTGACCGCTGTTGCCTACGGTGTTTTTCAGCTTCTGTTAAACCCCTATGTGCTCTATCCGATGCAGCTTGTGGTCGACTATCTGCTCGCCTTTGGCGCGCTTGGCCTGTCCGGTCTTTTTGCAGGCTCCAAACACGGTCTGATCAAGGGCTATCTCACTGGCATTTTCGGACGTTACATTTTTGCCGTGCTCTCTGGCTGGATTTTCTTTGGCGCCTATGCGTGGGAGGGTTGGGATCCGCTTCCTTACTCTCTTGTATACAACGCGATCTACATTTTCTCGGAGGCGCTTCTCACAGTCGCGATCCTGTGTATTCCTCCGGTAAGCAATGGAATCGGACGCATCAAAAAAATGGCTCTCAATTAGCATACGCTGCAAGACGCACATAAACAAAAACGACCTTCAACCGTCCGGATCTGCTCCGGTCTTTGAAGGTCGTTCTCTTTTCTTCTACTTAACTTCCCGCGCCTCTACGTCCACGGCTCCTGCCTCCTGACGCGCCATCTTGACCGTGTGGGAAACTCTCGACACGATCCACACGTTGGAAAGGCCATCATAGATCAGGAAGATGCCGATCAGCATCACCACGGTATCTAACGCGGCAAACGGTCTGCAGATCAGCAGGATTCCAAAGCCGATCGTCAGGATCGCAAGGATCAGCGCCAGCCACCACATGGAATACTTTCCTTTGCAAAGCGTGATCGTCTGCTGTATGTTGTTGACTCCATGGATCACGATCAGAATCCCTACGATGATCGGTATGATCGCCAGCACCTTGCCCGGCGTAGCGACGATCCAGATTCCCACCACCGCAAGAATGATCCCCAGGATCAGATTGCTCTGCGTGTACATACTGCCGTCATGGTACAGGAAAAAGCTCGCCAGCCGGATGACGCCGCACAGGATCAGCACCACGCCGATCGCAATACAGACGATCTGCATGGAGATATCCGGCCAGATCACCAGCACCAGTCCCAGTGCCGCACAGAGCAGCGATGACAAGATCATGTTGGATTTTACCTTCTTTAGTATTTTTTCCATAGTTCCCTCCCTTTCTGTACAGATTCCATATACCGCCTTATCTGTATCCTATGTCTCTTCCTTTGCCTGCCCTCTGCCGGAAACGATCCGGTAGAACAGATAGCCGAGCGACGCGCCCAGGCAGTTGAGCAGGATATCATCCACATCGAATGCGCCGAACGCGCTGAAAAGCTGAAACACCTCGATCCCAAGCACAAACGCGAACGCACAGGCAAGCATCCCCGGATATCCCCAGTTCTTTCTGGTGATCAGCGGAAACAGCATGCCAAACGGAATCAATACGACGATATTTCCCAAAAGGTTTTCCGCGCTGTTCAGCTTGTAGGAATACTCGATATACATTTTGATCGTCTTAAACGGCGTGAAATTCGCGGTGCTCAGCCCTTCCAGGATCACATCCTTCTTCCAGGACGCGGCGATCGCCTGCAGTTTCTGTATCGGATATTTAAAGATAAAAACTTTGATGACAAACAATATATAAAATACAAAAAAGATCCTTACGCTTCTCTGCTTCAATATCCGACTCTCCCGCTCTTTTCTAATGGCTTACTTCCCAAGAATTCTCTGCGCCTTCCATAAACAGCTTACAGCTTTTCAGCGAATCCTTTACCACCGTCTCCACATAGTTCTCCGTATAGAAGGCCATGTGATGGGAAACCGTCACATTCGGGAAACTGCGAAGCAGTGCAAGCTCCTTATTCTTTAATATATCCGATTTGTGATCATAATAGTATAGTCCGAATTCATTTTCTACTACATCAAGACCTGCCGCACCGATCTTTCCGTTCTCGATCGCCTCAATAAAGGCGTCCGAATCGATCAGCGCACCTCTTGCGGTATTGACGATGATCACGCCGTCCTTCATCCTGCCCATCGTCTCTTCGTTGATCAGATGGTAATTCTCATCCGTAAGCGGCGTATGAAGGGTGATCACATCCGACTCCCGGATCAGCTGATCCAGCGGAACATACTCCGCCATCTTTTTGACTTCGTCTTTTTCATACAGATCATAGGCCAGGATCCGGCATCCGAATCCGGTCAGGTTTGCGATCACGGTCGCGCCGATCCTTCCGGTTCCAACCACGCCCACGGTCAGATCCTTGAGTTCTTTTCCTTTCAGACCTGCAAGCGTAAAATCCTGGATTTTTGTTCTTTCAAGAATGGCGTTCATCTTGCGGATGGACATCAGAATGAGCATGACCGCGTAATCTGCCACTCCGTGGGGACCGTAGGGTGCATTGCCTACCTTAATTCCGTACTTTGCCGCCGCCTGGAGATCAATGTGATCATAACCGATGGTTCTCGTCGTGATGTATTCCACTCCTTTTTCGTGAAAAGCCTTGATCAGCGACTCATCGATCTTGGAGGTGATCACGTCCACGCACCGGCTTCCCGTACACAGATCCACGTTGGAAAGCGTAGGCGCCTCCCCGCACAAAACCAGATCCATGCCGAGCTCCTTCGCATACTTCTCGAACAGCTCCTTTTCATCAAACGGCCTGCAATTATACACTGTTACCTGCATTTTCAGCACCTCTTTCTCCGGCTATTTCTTCCGGTCTTCTTTTTTATTTCGATCCCAATCCTCTTTTTTACTCATAAATCTTTTGATGATCGGCGGTTCCTCGATCTTGAGCTGGGACGCCTCCTCAAGCTGCTCGATCTCCGAATCCTCCTGCGAGAGTTCCTGCTGATAGGTATCCTTGACTTCCTTCTCGTAGTCTGTCACGATCGCCATGTCCTCCGGTCGTATCCTGCGGAACCGGTTAAACCCTGCCACCAGGATCTTCACACTCTGTCTGGTCGTCTCAAAGACGCCCTCCTCATACAGATTCGCTATGATAATACCGATCGGCACTGCAAAGATCATGCCTACCACACCGCCTATTTTATACCCAATATAAAGAAGAAACAAGGTGGGAATCGCATCGACGCCGATGGAATCTCCCACGATCTTCGGCTGGATGATCTGTCTGACAAGCTGTCCGACCAGCCAGATGATCACAAGCCCGAAGGTCATCCGGTAATCTTTTCCCAGAAAAGCGATCACTGCCCACGGGATCATCACGGTTCCGGTGCCAAATACCGGCAGAAAGTCCAGAAAAGCAATGCCGAGTCCTACCAGAAGCGCATACTTCACGTTCAGGATCAGCAGACCGATCACCAGAAGCAGATAGATCCAGCACTCGATCTTGAACTGCGCCTTAAAATAACCGCCGATCGCCTTGCGGAAGCTCCGCTTGATCAGCTCGAAGTTGTAGCGGATGCTCGCCGGGACATACTTCTCTGCCACCTGCGCCATATAACCCTTGTCCGCCACGAAAAAGTATGCCGAGAGCAGACAGATGATCACAGCCATAATGATATCCGGGATCTGTTTCGCCACATTGCCGACTGCCTCAAAGGTCGGCGCGCTGATATTTCCGATGATCCCCTCGAAGTAGGTTCCCATCTCAGAGGTGATCTTCTGGATCTTGTCCTGCACATCGCCCGGCAGCTTGACGTAGAGAACCTCCAGGCTTTTTCCCACCTGATTGAACTCGTCCAGAACGATCTCCCACAGCTTGGGCACCTCATTGATAAAGCCGATCCCTTCCTTGACCAGCTTGGCGCCGATCAAGTATACCGCCAGCACGACCACGGCGATAACGGCAATGATCACGATCGCCGAGACGGCTTTTCTCTTGACCTTAAACTTCTCTTCGAAAAAACGCACCACCGGAGCCGCGATCAGCGAGATCAGCCAGCCCACGATAAACGGCATGAAGAACACGATGCACTTCGGCACCAGGAAAATGCAAAGCAACAGGATCGCCAGCGCCGTTACCAGATTCAATATCACTTTTAAATAGGTTTTAAAAGATTGTCTCATAAACTTTTCCCCTTTATATTATGTCAACCTTTTTCCATCATGGAATCGATCAGATCGTAGATTTCCTCCCGCCCCTGCTTATTCAGCGCAGAATACGGAAGCACCTGCGTTCCCTCCTCTACCTGCAGGGTGTCGCAGATCAGCTTCGTCTGTTTGGCGATCTGGCTTCTCTTGATCTTATCCAGCTTTGTCGCAATGATGATCGGTTTGTAGCCTCTCTCGAGGATCCAGTCATACATGATCCGGTCGTTCTCCGAAGGCGCATGACGGATGTCGATCAACAGAAACACGGCGAGGATCTTTTTCGACTGATGAAGATAGTCCTCGATCAGCTTGCCCCACTGTGCCTTCACTGCCTCGTTTGCCGTGGCATATCCGTATCCCGGCAGATCGACAAAGTACAGTTCGCCGTTCACATTATAATAATTGATGGTCTGCGTCTTTCCCGGCTGGGAACTGGTCCTTGCCAGCGATTTCCGGTTCATCAGCCCGTTGATAAGCGAAGATTTTCCAACATTGCTCTTCCCCGCAAAGGCGATCTCCGGAAGCGTATTTTCCGGAAGCGTACTGGTGATCCCGCATACCGTCTCCAGATTCACATTCTTGATAACCATATTTTTTCTCCTCTTATCTTACCAGAGCTTTCTCTGCCACCTGATCCATCGTCTCGACAAAACAGATCTCCAGCCCCTCCAAAATCTCCCGGTCGATCTCGTCGACGTCCTTTTCGTTCTCCTTCGGCGCAAGCACGGTGCGCACACCAGCCATCTTTGCCGCGAGCAGCTTCTCCTTGAGCCCGCCGATCGGAAGTACCTTTCCGCGCAGCGTGATCTCCCCGGTCATAGCCAGATCCGCCCGCACCGGCAGCATGGTGACCGCCGAGAGGATTGCTGTTGCCATCGTGATGCCGGCTGACGGCCCGTCCTTGGGAACCGCCCCCTCCGGGATATGCAGGTGAAAATCTTTCTTTGAAAACATCTCCTCCGGAACCGCATAGCGCTCGCTGACGGAACGGACGTAACTCATGGCGATCCGGGCAGACTCTTTCATCACATCTCCCATTTGACCGGTATAGTCAACCTCGCCTTCACCGGGCATGATATTGACTTCGATCTGCAGCGTGTCGCCGCCCACGCTGGTCCATGCCAGTCCGCGCACAATGCCGATCTCCGGCTTCTCATTGATCTTGTCGTCGCTGTATTTATGCTTTCCAAGGTAATCTGTCAGGTTTTGTGCCGTCACTGTCAGCCGTGTGCCTGTCGCCTCCTCCGGGCGCTCCCCGCCTGTCGTCTGCTCACCGGTCAGCTCTCTGCCCTCTTCCCCGGCGTTCTGTGCCAGCCGCCGTTCCAGGATCTTCCGCGCTTCCTTCCGGCAGATCGCGCCGATCTGTCTCTCCAGACCGCGCACGCCAGCCTCCCTTGTGTAATACCTTATGATATCCCGCAGCGCGTCGTCGCTGATCTCCAGCTCCTGCGGCGTGATCCCGTTCTTTTCAAGCTGCTTTCTGACCAGATGCTCCCGCGCGATGTGGAACTTCTCGTTCGTCGTATAGCTGCTGATCTCGATCAGCTCCATACGGTCCAGAAGCGGTCTTGGGATCCCGTCTGTGCTGTTGGCTGTCGCCAGGAACAACACCTCCGAAAGATCCATCGGGATCTCCACATAGTGATCGCGGAAGGCGCTGTTCTGCTCTCCATCGAGCACCTCCAGCAGCGCCGCCGAGGGATCTCCCTTGTAGTCGCTGCTCACTTTATCGATCTCATCCAGAAGCAGCAGCGGGTTCTTCACGCCAACCTGCCGCAGCGCGCCTGTGATCCTGCCAGGCATCGCCCCCACATAGGTCTTGCGGTGTCCGCGGATCTCCGCCTCGTCCCTCACGCCTCCGAGGCAGATCCGGACATATTTCTTGTTCAGCGCCTCCGCCACACTCCGCGCGATCGAGGTCTTACCGGTTCCGGGAGGCCCCACCAGACAGATGATCGGGCTCTGCCCCTTTCCGGTCAGCACACGTACCGCCAGATATTCCAGGATCCGCTCCTTCACCTTGGTGAGTCCGTAGTGCTGTTCGTTTAAAAGTTTCTCCGCCTGTGCCATATCCACGCTGTCGCGGGAGGTCTTATCCCACGGAAGCTCCAGAAGCGTTTCTATGTATGCGCGTTCCACTGCGCTCTCCGAACTGCTTCCCGCCACATTCTTATACCGGTCGACCTCCTTGCGGATCTTTTCTTTGACTTCTTCCTTCGCCGTCAGCTGATCGACTTCCTTCAGAAACCTTGCCACATCCGAGTCGGTATTGTTGTCGCCCAGCTCTTCTTTGATATACTGCATCTGTTCCCGCAGGATATAGTCCCTCTGGTTCTTGTCGATCCGCTCCCGCACCTGTGTCGCCAGATCATTTTTGATCCTGGTGATATCCGCCTCCTTCGTCAGGATCCCGGTGAGCACTTCAAAGCGCTCTTTCACCTGCACGGCGCTCAGCACCTCCTGCTTCCTCTGGAAATCCATCGGAATATTGATCGTAATGCAGTCCAGCAGCTCTCCCAGAGCCATTGCGTCGTTCATCTGGTCGCTGGCCGCCTTTCCGATCTTCGGATAGCACGCCTGATACTTTGCAAACGCCTCTTTGACTATTCTGGTCATTGCCTCTTCGGTATCCTCGTCAATGTCACTCATGTCATCTCTCAGAAGTGACACAGTTGTCATGAGATAGTTTTCGGTGTTCTGAAAGCCTTGCAGGCCTGCTCTTGCGACGCCCTCCACCAAAACCCGCACGATGCGGCCCGGCAGTTTATTGACTTGTTTGATCAACGCAAGCGTACCCACCTCGTAGACATCATCGAACCCGGGATCTTCCACATCCGGATCCTTCTGCGTCACCACCAGCACACGCTGGTCAGCCAGCATCGCACGCTCCACCGCCTCGATGGATTTGCCGCGGTTTAAGTCGAAGTGAATGACCATTCCCGGAAGGATCGTCATTCCGCGGAGCGCTACCGTCGGGAGCACCTCCAGCTCTGGGATATCTATATAATCTGCATAAGATTCTATCTTTGCCTTGTTTTCGTTGTTTTCTCTTTCCATTCTGTTATGTTCTGTCCTTGTTTTCGTTCTCGTCTTTGCAAAAAACGCCGCCTGTTAAACGGCGACGTTTTGTTGTTTTGTTATGCTCCTACGCTCTCTGCGCCCGGAGTCCGCTGTCTCTGTACGTCACGCGTGGTTTTTCTGTTCCGTCCACCGCTTCCTTCGTCAGAATACATGTTGCGATATTGTCATCCGATGGAATCTCATACATGATATCCATCATTACTTTTTCCATAATGGAACGAAGACCTCTCGCGCCGGTCTTGCGCTCAAAGGCAAGCCTTGCGATCTCTTCTACCGCGTCATCTTCCACTTCCAGATCCACCTCGTCAAACTCAAACAGCTTCTTGTACTGCTTGATGATCGCATTCTTGGGCTCTTTCAGGATCCGTACCAGCGCCTGTCTGTCCAGACCGTCCAGTGTGACCGTGATCGGCACACGCCCGATGAACTCCGGGATCAGTCCGAACTTCATCAGATCCTGCGGGGAAACCTCCTTGAGGATTGCCCCTACCTCCTTACCGCTTTTCTGGGTGATCTCTGCGTTGAAGCCGATCGAATTGCGGTCAAGCCTCTCCTCCACGATCTTCTCGAGCCCGTCAAAGGCTCCTCCACAGATAAACAGGATGTTGGAGGTATCTATCTGGATCAGCTCCTGATGCGGGTGCTTTCTTCCACCCTGCGGCGGAACACTGGCAACCGTTCCCTCGATGATCTTGAGCAGAGCCTGCTGTACGCCCTCTCCCGATACGTCACGGGTGATGGAGACGTTTTCGCTCTTCTTTGTGATCTTGTCGATCTCGTCGATATAGATGATCCCGTACTGCGCTCTCTCAATATCATAGTCCGCTGCCTGGATCAGTTTCAGCAGGATATTTTCCACATCCTCGCCTACATAACCAGCCTCCGTCAGCGTTGTCGCATCAGCGATCGCAAACGGTACGTTGATGATCTTCGCCAGCGTCTGCGCCAGATAGGTCTTGCCGGAGCCGGTCGGACCTACCATGATGATATTGCTCTTCTGAAGCTCCACCCCGTCGTCATCCTGCTGGGCTGTCACTCTCTTATAGTGATTGTAGACGGAAACCGCCAGAACCTTCTTGGCCTCCTCCTGTCCGATCACATAATCGTCCAGAAATTTTTTGATCTCCACCGGTTTTAAGAGATTGATCTCCATCTCTTCTGTTTCCGGTTCTTCCTCGTACTCTTCTTCGATAATATCCGCACAGATATCCACACACTCATCACAAATATAGACTCCTGCAGGACCCGCGATCAGCTTTTTGACCTGATCCTGCGTTTTGTTACAAAAAGAGCATCTTACTTTGTCATCAGAATTCTTACCTGCCATTCCTTACAATCCATACCCTTCTTTTTATTTGCCTGCATTGTCATGGTTCGCGATCACGCGGTCGATGAGTCCGTATGCTGCCGCCTCTTCTGCGGATTTCCAGTTGTCACGCTCCGTGTCCGCGGCGATGATATCATAGTCCTGACCCGTATTGGCTGCCAGGATTTTGTTGAGCTTTTCCTTGGTCTGCAAAATATGCTTGGCCGCGATCTCGATCTCCGTCGCCTGTCCCTGCGCACCGCCGAGAGGCTGATGGATCATGATCTCCGCGTTGGGAAGCGCATATCTCTTTCCCTTCGCGCCGCCTGCCAGCAAAAAGGCTCCCATGCTGGCCGCCATACCGATACATACGGTAGAAACATCACACTTTACAAACTGCATGGTGTCATAGATCGCCATGCCTGCTGTCACAGAACCGCCCGGGCTGTTGATATACAGGTGAATATCCTTCTCCGGGTCTTCCGATTCCAAAAACAGCATCTCTGCCACGATCACGCTGGCAGATGCCTCTGTCACTTCCTCACCGAGGAAAATGATCCTCTCTTTTAATAATCGTGAATAAATATCATAAGAGCGCTCGCCCTTGGACGTCTGCTCTATGACATAAGGTACTAATGGCATGATTATCCCTCCATTATTGATTATGCTTCGGCTTTCTCTTCCTTTGCTGCCTTGTCAGCCTTCTCTGCTGTCTTTTTCGGCTTTGTCTCCTTCGCATTGTCTGCTACGAACTCTGCTGCCTTTCTGACTGCCAGATCCTGCATAATATTCTTCTTTTCTCTGTCGCCCAGAAGCTCCTTCACCTTATCAAGCTCCATCTGATAGATGTCTGCCATGTTCTGAAGCTCTTTTTCATACTCTTCCTCTGTTGCCTCAAGATTCTCAGCCTTTGCGATCGCCTCAAGCACCAGTCTTGCCTTGATACGCTCCTCAGCCTGCGGCTTTACCTGCTCGAACATCTGCTGATAGCTGGAGCCTGTGAACTGGAAGTACTGCTCCATGGTAAGTCCCTGCATCGAAATCCGCTGTGCGAACTCGTCCAGCATCTGCTTCTGCTGTGTCTCCAGCATTGCCTCCGGGATCTCCATCTCGCATACTGCTACGGCTGCGTCGACTGCAGCGTTCTCTTTTGCATTCTTCGCATCCTTCTGCTTCTTCTCTGTCAGAGTCTTCTTTACATCCTCTTTGTACTCTGCAAGGGTATCAAACTCGGAAACCTCTCCTGCGAACTCGTCATCCAGCTCAGGAAGCTGCTTCTCCTTGATCTCCTTTACCGTACATTTGAATACGGCGTCCTTGCCCTTTAAGTTCTCTGCCTGATAATCTTCCGGGAAAGTAACCTTTACTTCTACTTCCTTGCCGATCTCAGCTCCTACAAGCTGCTCCTCGAATCCGGGGATGAAAGCGCCGGAACCGATCGTCAGCGGATAATTCTCGCCCTTGCCGCCGTCGAAAGCAACGCCGTCCACAAAGCCTTCAAAATCAAGTGTTGTGATATCGCCGTCCTTTACTGCACGGTCTTCTACTGTAATGTTTCTTGCATTCTTCTCGCGCTCTTTGTCGATCTCTGCATCGACGTCGGCGTCTGTCACCTCAACATCGATCTTGTCAACCTTAACACCCTTGTACTTGCCGAGCTTTACTTCCGGCTTGAGCGCTACGGTGGCCGTAAATACGAACGGCTTGCCTGCCTCGATCTGTGTCACCTCGATCTTGGGAGAGGAAACGATATCCTCCTCGCACTCCTCCAGCGCCTTCTCATAAGCGTCCGGGATCAGTTCGTTGGCTGCATCCTCATAAAATACTGCCTTGCCGTACATCTTCTCTACCATCTGACGCGGAACTTTTCCCTTACGGAATCCGGGAATGCTGATCTGCTTCTTCTGCTTCTGGTAAGCCTTCTCGATCGCTTTCTCCAGATCTTCTGCCGAAGCCTCGATCGTAAGTTTCGCCATGTTCTTCTCTAATTTTTCTACCTGTAAACTCATTCTATGGGTTCCTCCTTCAATTACCTCTATGATACACAAGTGTGCGTCTGCACATCCTGGTCACAGTCATTTAAAGATTATAGCATACCCAAGCCGAAAATACTAGAATTTATTCTTTCTGGAAAGTAAATATTTTATAAAATTCCCATGAATTTTCTGATTTTCGGCCTGCCTGGATCCTTCTTCCTGCGCAAAGCCCTCTGCGACCGCCTCCAAAGAACATTCCCACTGCACTCTCACTTCATTCACATGATCCGCAGATTTGCGTATGGCAGATTCGAAAACAGGAAACCAGATTTCTCCGGTTTCCTGCGATCCTTTTCATTTTCTGCCTTTTTTCTATGCGTTCAGACGGTTCATCTTCTCCTTCAGATCTGCCGAAATATTGCTTACCATGTCGGCAGATGCGGCGATCTCCTCTGTCGATGCGGCAAGGTTCGTCACTCTGACATTGACGTCGTCTATGACGGAGATCAGCTTCTCGGCGTCCGCGCTCAGCGTCTTGATCGCCTCCTCGATCTGCTCCTTGTTCGTATCGCTGTCTGCCGCCGTCTCCTTGGAGGAATCCGCCAGCTTCTTGATATTCTCCGCAATGATGGCAAAGCCTCTTCCGGCCTCCCCGGCTCTCGCCGACTCGATGCTGGCATTGAGGGCGAGCAGGTTCGTCTCCTCGGCAACCTCTGTGATCTCTCCGTTGTTCTCCTCCAACTTGGAGAGCAGCCCGCGGATACTGTTCAGCGCACTCTGGAGCGCGTCACAGAAGGTGATGACATCGCTCATCGCCGTTGAGATCCCGGTGCTTTCCTGTGCATTGTTGTTATTTCCGATGGACATCTCGCTGATCGAAGTATCCAGCGTCTCGAAATCGCCTGCGACGTCTGTGACAAGCTGGGCGATCTGCTCGTTCTTCGCCTGGATCTCCCGGTTCTTCTCCTCCATCTCAGCCGCCATCTGCTTTGTCAGCGCGCTGTCCTTCTCGACCTCGCCCTTGACATACTGAATACAGTTTTCCTTCTTGTTACAGCCGTCAAAGATCGCAGCCGCCATATCCTTACAGGTCGCGTAACCACACGCGGAACAGTTGATCGCGCGGGACAGCGCCGTCTTTTTCTCCATCGACTGGAAAATCTCCTCCAGCTCTGCGTTTCCCGGCCGCTTGATCGCACATTCTCTCGACCGGTCTGTGTAATGTCTGATAAAGTCGTTCACATCAAGCCCTGCAAACTGTCTGTTCAGCTTGTCCAGCCTCTGCTTCGGCGTCAGCTTTCTGCTGAACGCGTGCTTTTTATCATTTTTCTTGCTGGTTTCCTTGATGCGCTGCATCTCATAGAGCACATCGTCCGTCTTTGTGCGCTCTTCCTCTGTCGCGGTTCCATACAGACAGCCCTTCGCGCAGTTCAAAGCGTCCACCATGAACGGAAGCTCCTTCTTGCCTACCACTCGGTCCTTGTAGTCCTCCAGGAATTCATAGGCGTGCTTCTCTCCCTCGATCTGGCGGATAAAGATCTCCTCTCCGCAGAACCAGTAGACATTCTCCTTCAGTCCGCCCGGCATCGGGTAGATGGAGCCAAGACCGTACTCGATCTCATCCGTGACAGCCGGTCCCGATATATTGTGTGTTTTCACATATTCCATCAGATGATCGAAGGTCACGTTGTAGGAAATATACCCTCCGCAGTTCGGATCGTCGATCTCATTCTTCTTCGCGATACAAGGGCTGATAAAAGCCAGCTTGTCCGTTACCTTCATGTACTTTTTCGCATAGACCGCGCCGCACATCATCGGAGAATGAACCGGCATCAGACTCGGGATCAGCTCCGGCAGGTACTTCTCTATGTAGCCCACGATCGCAGGACAGGGCTGCGAGATCCCTCCTGTAAAATTGTGTTCCGTAATGTATTTGATATAAGCCCAGGTGGTGATGTCCGCGCCAAAGCTGATGCTGATCAGCCGGTTTACTCCCAGCTTCTTCAGACCGCCGAGAACGCTCGCATACTCTCTGGGATAATTTGCCAGAAATGCAGGCGCCAGCAACAGCGAGATCTTCTCTCCCTTTGCCAGATCCGCAAAAAAACGTTCCGTGTCGTCGTGATAGCTTCTCGCACCGTGTGCACATACGTCAAAGCACGCGCCGCACGCGATACACTGCTTCCCGTCGACCTCAATCCTGTTCTGTCCGTCCCTCTCCACCGCATGGTTTGCGTTGAGTACCGGACATACAGAAATACACTTGTTACACCCCACACATTTTTCGTTGGTATAGACCAAAGCCTGTTCCGATTGATTCGCCATTTCTTATCCTCCTATGCCAGACTATGCTTCCCCCCAAGTGTTACTATAACATACATAATCTTCCATAAAAACCCTTTTAAGCTGTAAAAAATGTGCTTTTTCACGTACAATCCAGCTTTTTTGACACTGTTTCCGGTTTTGAGTCCGTTTCCTCACTTTTTGGCGTAGATCACCTTCGTACTGACGCCGTCAAGCATCCCGAGCCGCCCGGAAAGGGCACTGATCTTCGCCTCCGGCGCATCCACCGCAACGCTGATGATGTTCACCTCTTTTTTGGCATAAGGGACGCCCATCCGCCCTATGATATAGGGCGCATACTCATGCAGGATCTCGTTTAACTGCGCCGTTTCCCCCGTGTTCTCCACCAGTATCCCGATCAGCGCCACTCTGCTGTTTCCGACTTCTTCCATAACTTAATCCCCATTTCCGCGCACGTTCTTTGCGCATACTGAAAAACCTTCCAGCAGTTCACAATCCAGTAGCTCCCGGTCCTCCATCCGGTGTGAGGTCACAAGGATGGTCCGCCCGGCCTGCCGCTCCAGAAGATATCTGCCACACCGCTCCCGCGTCTCCTCGTCCAGCCCGTTAAAGGGTTCGTCCAGCACCAGAAGCTGCGCGTCGCTCAACACCGCCCGAAGCAGACAGACACGCCGCCGCATGCCGCCGCTCAGCTCCTTCACCGGTTTATTCAGACAGTCTGCCGGCAGGATCCGCTCTGCCTCCTGCACGATCTGCTGTCTGAGCGTGCTGCCCTTTCTGTTTTTCCTGCCAATCGCGATCATAATGTTGGTGACTGCGCTGTACTCCTCGCACAGCCGGTCCTCCTGAAACACCATCCCGGCCTGCTGCCCCTTCAATCCCTGCACACTGCCCTCATCCGCCTTCGTTATTCCGGTCAGGATCCGAAGGAGCGTCGTCTTTCCGGCTCCCGAGGGCGCCATCAGCAGGTAGCGTCCCCCCGCTTTCAGTGTAAAGGACAGATCCCGCAGCACGCAGTTCTCCCCGTAGCTCTTCTGCAAATGCTCCGCTGTGATCTCCCCGGCTCCTTTGACCATTCCAAAGCCTTCCGTCCCTTTTCCGTTCCGGCTCCCGGATTGCCGGTCGCTCTGTCCCGGCTTCCATGCGCCGATATACCGCAGCACGAAGAGCACCGCTTTTTCAAAGAGGAAGCTAAGAAGGATCACGGTCAGCGTCCACGCAAAAAGCCCCGCGGTATCCAGATAGATCTTCGACATATAAAGCCGTTCTCCCAGAGAATAGTCCGGCAGTCCGATCACCTCGGCCGCCACGCCGGATTTCCAGCTCATGCCCAGCGAGATCTTCAGACACCCCGTCAGATACGGTATCAGCGCCGGTCGGTACAGATACCACAGCCGGTTCCAGGCAGACATCTGAAAGACCGCCGCCATTTCCAGCAGCCTGGGATCGGTACTCCGAAGTCCTTCCACCGTATTGACATAGACATTGGGAAAAACGATCAGAAAGCTGATAAAAAAAGACAGCTTCGAGGAGCCGAACCAGATCAGCAAAAGAACAACAAAAGAAGCCACCGGTATCGACTTGAGCGTCTCCATAAGCGGCGCCAGGATCTCCTCCACAAGCCGGTACCTGTAGCTGCATGCCCCGAGCACAAGCCCGGCGGCAAGGGCACAGCCGAACCCCGATCCGATCCTCGCGAAAGAGCATCCGACGATCCTCCAGAAATCCGGCTGTCTGCTATTCTCCCAGAGCGCCCCCAGCACCTGCAGAGGCCCCACCAGAAGAATATGATTATCCGTGCATACTGCGGCGAGCTGCCACAAGAGCAGCCAGCCGAGTACGATACTTATTTTTCGAATCGATCTGCGCATGGTTATCCCCCATGCCTGCCATCTGGACGCAGGCGCGCTGTGTGTTACTTGTAGAAGTCGTCACCCGGGACCGCACCGCCGACCGAGGTCGGATCCTGTGCAAACAGCACCTGCAGATAGCCCGAAAGCGCTGTCTTCATCTCGTCGCCGTCAATGTAGGTAATGTTGCACTTCGGCATTGCCTTCGCTGCAACCGGCGCCTTCTCGATGATCCCTTCGGCTGCGACAAGCTCCGCTGCCGCCTCCACGTTCTCATTTGCGTAGTCTGCGCTCTCCTTATGGTCCTTCCGGAATGCTTCCACGGCATCCGGGTACTCGTCCAGGAAATCGTTCCGGACGATCGTAACGCCGGTCACAAGCCTGCTGCCGCCTTCTCCCTGCACGGCATCCCACTCCTGCGTCAGATCCATTACTACTGCGAGGTTCTCATTCTGTGCGCACGCTGCCGTCACAAAAGGCTGCGGAAGAACGCCGATCGCGTCCTGCTCCTCCACCAGCACGGCTGCCACCTCTGTCGCCTCCGATTTATATTCGATCTTCACGTCGTCCGTGGAAAGCCCGTTCTGCTCCAAAAGATACTGCATGATGTAATCCGGGGTCGTTCCTTTTCCGGTAAGATAAACGGTTCTCCCCTTGAGATCTGCCATCGATGTGACACTTGTGTCACCTGACAGCATATAAAGTACGCCAAGCGTATTGATGTCTATCACCGACACACCGCCCTGCGTCTTGTTGTAGAGCACGCTTGCCACATTGGCGGGAACCAGTGCGATATCCAGGTCTCCCGAGATCATGGACGGGAGGATCTCGTCTGCCGCTGCCGCCATCGTAAACTCATAATTGTTGTCTGTCTCGCCCTTCTTTGCCTGATCCATCAGATAGACAAGTCCCATGGAAGTAGGGCCCTTCAGGGAGCCGATCCGGACGGTCACGCCGCCTGTCTCCTCTTTCTCCGCATCCTTGGCTTCCTCTTCAGCCACGGACGGCTCCGTCTGTTCCTGTTCGTCTGTCACGATCGTTTCTGCTTCCTGCTCTGCGTCTTCGCTTGCCGAATCTGCGTCGCTCACAGTCGTCTCACCGCTCTGCGCGCTGTTGTCCTGAGAACCGCATCCCGTCAGCATGGATGCACCCAGCAGAACACTCAGCACTACCGCTGCCACTTTTTTCTTCATAACGTTTTCTCCATTCCGCGCGTGCTTTTCGTCCAGGCTGTGTCCGACGCGCAAAGGCATCTGACCTGTGGTATCCGGGCAGGCGCACCTTTCCGGTAACCCACTGATACTATACTATAGCCCCCCGCAAAAAACAACCCGCCTGTTTCAAGGCGGGTTGTCTTATTTCGATGCAGGCATCGATTATTTCATCTGCTCTTCCTGCTTCTTGATCATTCTACGAACCATCTCTCCACCGATAGAACCGGCTTCCTTGGATGTGAGGTCACCGTTGTACCCTTCCTTCAGGTTTACACCTAACTCAGATGCAACCTCAGTCTTGAAACGATCCATTGCTGCCTTAGCTTCAGGAACCTCTACTCTATTTGTCTTATTATTACTTGCCATTTCTTTCACCTCCGAAATACTTTTGATTGTTTTCTTTTTTGAGATAAGCGCCTGATTCTGCGCCTATCCCGGAAGAAACCTTTCGAAGTAAACGCGAACTGTATCGCTTATCTTGATGTTAGTATGTTCGGATTGAAATAAATTATTATGGAAAGTTTTGGATTAAAAAGCCGCGTCAAAAACAATGCGCTCTGCCATCTCCTGCGCCTCGTCCCTGCCCTGCAATTTTTCCAGGATATGCAGTCCAAACGGAATGGCTGCGCCCATGCCGCGTCCTGTGATCACGTTGCCGTCCGTGACCGCCGGTCTGTCCGTCACCACCTGCGCGCCGCTCAGATGCTCTTCCATCCCCGGGAAAATGCACGCCTTTTTCCCTTGCAGATGCCCGCGGTGTCCAAGGATGCTCGGAGCCGCACAGATCGCCGCAACCAGCTTTCCTTCTTTTACGAACGCATCCACCTGCTCCATCAATGCTCCGCAGGCCTCCAGATTCTTCGTGCCTGGCATTCCTCCCGGGAGTACGATCCCGTCAATCTCCTCAAAATTCACTTCCGTGAGAAGCTGATCCATCTGCACGCTGATCCCGTGCGATCCGGTGACCTCTCTCTCTCCGGTGATCGACACCATCACGATATCCTCCTTCGCCCTGCGCAGGATATCTACCACTGTCAGCGCCTCGATCTCCTCATATCCCGTTCCAAAAAAAATTGCAAGTCTGCTCATCGTCTCTTCCTCCTTCTTAACCATTGCATATCCTCGCCAAAAGGTATATTTTTATGTATAGTGTACTATATAAAATGAATGTGCGAAAGAGATATTGTGATCGCGTAACACATAGTTTACCGTTTAGGATTGTACAAATGAATTAACCAAGCAAAGGGACCTAGTAGGGCGCTGGTATTTAGTGGCTGTATTTTAGCCACTTATGTACCATTGCGCCCGGATTGGAGCGAAAGCGAGCCCTGGCTGGTTATTCATTTATACAATCTAATCTATCACTCTGTTACGCGATCCGAAAAAAATAAACCAGAAAGGCCTCACCCATGGAAATCGAACGAAAATTCACTATCAAAGCCTTACCCGAAAACCTGTCCTCCTATCCCTGCCACCTCATTGAGCAGGCTTACCTCAATACCGATCCGGTCATCCGGGTGCGCCGGGAGGACGACACCTTTTATCTGACCTACAAGGGAAAGGGACTTCTCGCCAGAGAGGAGTACAATCTGCCTCTGAACGAGCAGGCCTACTATCATCTGCTGGAAAAGGCGGACGGCGTCATCATCTCCAAAAAGCGCTATGTCATTCCGATCGAGGATACTTCCCTGTGCGTAGAGCTGGATGTCTTTGAGAAGCCGTTTGCTCCGCTCATCATTGCGGAAGTCGAATTTCCGGACAAAGAAACAGCAGAAGCATTTGTTCCACTTGACTGGTTTAGTCAAGATGTGACAAATGATCCTGCCTATCACAATTCCAATCTGAGCCGACGCACCTTCTAGCGCCGCTTATCCGGTATATCTCCCGGTGGACTCACGCACGGTCAGCTCCGCCGGAAAGATCCGGTGCTGGTGCTCCTGACGCTCTGCGATCACATCCAGCAAAAGGCGGATGCTGTCCTTCGCCATCTTCTCAACGGGCTGCTTCATCGTCGTGAGCTTGGGATTGTAATACTCTCCCATCTCGATCCCATCGAACCCGGCAACCGAAATATCCTCCGGTATCCGCTTTCCTGCCTCCAGAACCGCACGACAGGCGCCGATGGCAAGTGAATCCGCCGTCGCAAAGATCGCCGTGACCTTCTGTCCGGATGCGAGCAGCTTCTTCGTGGTAAGATACCCGTTTTCCATAGAATAATAGTCAATGCCGTCCTGCACGTAGCAGATCAGTTCCTCCGGCACCTTGAGATTTTTTTCTTCAAACGCCTTCCGATAGCCCTCCACACGAAGCCGTCCGATCGGCTCCTCCGGCCGCTCTGCGATGATCGCGATCTGCCGGTGCCCCAGTTCCAGAAGATACCCCGTCATCTTCCGGCTCTCTGCCATATCGTCTACCGAAATACTGGAAAAGTCCAGCTTTCCGAGACTGCCGGAAACGGACACGCCGATGGTGCTGAAGATAAAGGGCACATTCAGCTTGCTGATCTTTTCCTGCGAATGGGCAAACCGGCCGCCCAGAAAGACGATGCCGCGCAGCCGTTTTTCCTTTTCCAGCTCCAGCGCCACATCTACCTCGTCCTCATGCGCCTCCACATGGCGCAGCACCAGCGCGTATTTGTTCCGCTGCGTCTCCTCCTCGATGATACGGATCATATTGCTGAAAAAGGGGTTCGTGATACCCTTGACCAGAACGGCAATACACTTTGCGTCCGTCCTTTTCAGGTTTCGCGCGCTGTTATTGGGGATAAAGCCGGTCTCCCCGATGACATCCATGATCATCTTCTTTGTCTCCGGGTTGATATCCGGATGATTGTTGATCGCCCTGGATACCGTGCTGATCCCTACTCCACATTTTTTTGCTATGTCCCTGATCGTGATCTCCGCCATCTTTTCTACAGCAATTCAGAATCAAGGCAGCCCCGCCCTGATCCTGAATCGTCATCTCCTATCTCTTCACTCTGCCATACAGTCTCGCCATATCCTTCATCTGCTCCGCCAGCTCCTCGGTAAACTGGCCGGGAAGCATCCTCCACTTCCAGTTTGTTCCGAGCGTGGACGGCATATTGATGCGCGCCTCTGTTCCAAGTCCCAGATAATCCTGCATCGGGATGATACAGGTGTCGGACACGCTCGCCAGCGCCGCGCGGATAAACGCCCAGTGAACATCCTTGTTCGAGCGGATGTTCAGATACTTTTTGGCAAAAGCCTTGTCTTTCCGGTTCAGCGTATCATACCAGCCGACCGTCGTGTCGTTGTCATGTGTACCCGTGTAGACAATGCTGTTGGCTGTGTAATTGTGCGGAAGATAATCGCTCTCTTCCCTCGAATCAAAGGCAAACTGCAGGATCTTCATTCCCGGGTAGCCTGTCTTTTTCACCAGTTTAATGACTGTATCAGTCAAAAATCCGAGATCCTCCGCGATGACCGCCTTGTTGCCCAGCTTCGCCTTCATCGTCTTGAAAATATCGTAACCCGGTCCCTTTTCCCAATGACCGAACTCAGCGGTCGGGTCTCCGTAAGGGATCGAATAATACTCGTCAAATCCGCGGAAATGATCGATGCGGACCACATCGTACAGATCGTAGCAGTAAGCGATCCGCTTCATCCACCACGCATACTCTGTCTCCTTGTGATAATCCCAGCGATAGAGCGGGTTACCCCAAAGCTGCCCGGTTGCCGAGAACGCATCCGGCGGGCATCCAGCCACAGCGACAGGGATCAGATCCTCATCCAGCTGGAACAGCTCCGGGTTCGCCCAGGTGTCCGCACTGTCGAATGCCACGTAGATCGGAATATCCCCGATGATCTGGATCTTTTTCTGATTTGCATACGCCTTGAGTGCAAACCACTGTACCGCAAACAGATACTGCTGGAACTGATAAAAGCCGATCTCATCTGCAAACTTTTCACGGCAGCGCTTCATCGCCTCCGGTCTGCGGAGCCGGATATCGTCGTCCCACTCGCTCCAGCTTTTTCCTCCAAAAGAATTTTTCACCGCCATATAGAGTGCGTAGTCGTCGAGCCAGTACGCATTTTCCCTGCAAAACCTCTGAAAATCCTCCTGCTCCCCGATCCGGCTGTTCCCGTAAGCGGTCCTCAGCGCCTTGAATCTTGAGAGGTAGATTTTCTCATAATCGATATATTCTTCATTGTCTCCGAAATCATACTGATCGCACTCTTCCTCTGTCAGCCATCCCTTTTCAATCAGCGCCTCCAGATCGATATAGTAAGGATTGCCCGCAAACGTGGAAAAAGACTGGTAGGGAGAGTCTCCATATCCGGTCGGACCAAGCGGCAGCATCTGCCAGTATGTCTGCCCTGCCTGCTCCAGCAGGTTGATAAAATCATATGCCTGTCTGGAAAAGGTTCCGATTCCATATCTGGATGGAATACTGGAGACGGGCATCAAAACACCACTTCTTCTCATATCTGTAATATCCTTTCAAAAACTGTGCTGCCTGACGGCAAAAGACCGGATTCTTTCTTAATTCTACTATCTTTTTTCCCGCCAGACAACCAAATTCTCAGTTCGTTTCCAGATGTTCAACCCCAGAACCTTCCGGCTATACCCGTGTTTCTTCCCCAGGCTCCAGACTACGTTCCGCTCTACGAATGGGTTGACCGATCCAGTCATACCTTAACCCTTGACCGCACCTGCAACCACGCCTTCAATGATATATTTCTGGCATGCCATGTAGAAGATTACGATCGGGATGATGGATAGAACCAGCATCGCCATCAGCGCACCCATATCCTTATTTCCGTTGGAGCCTACCAGCATCTGCACTACGACCGGTATCGTCTTGTACTTCGTGCTGATACCGATCACAAGGTACGGGAGCAGGAAGTCGTTCCAGATCCACATAGCGTTTAAGATCGCCACCGTGATCGCCGTCGGCTTCAGGATCGGAAATACGACACCGAAAAAGGTCTGCAACGGTGTACAGCCGTCGATCATGGCCGCCTCTTCAATCTCAAGCGGTACGGATTTGATAAATCCGGAAAACATAAAGATAGAAAGTCCTGCGCCGAATCCAAGATACAGGACACACATGCCAAGCGGATTTTTCAGATGGCAGGTGTCCGCCAGACTGGTCATGGTGAACATTACCATCTGGAATGGCACGATCATGGAGAACGCAAACATATAATACAAAATAGTAGTAACCCTCGATTTCACTCTGGTGATATAGTAGGCTGTCATCGAAGTGAACACGATCAGCAGAATAACTGACAGGATCGTGATGAAGAACGACCAGCCGATCGCCGAGAGCAGACCGGTCTTGATCAGACCGTTCACATAGTTGGTCAGACCGGAAAACGTCTCGCTGTTTGGCAGGGCAAAAGGATCCTTACTGATGAAAAATTTTCCCTTGAAAGAGTTGTTCAGGATAAAGAACAACGGGTAGAGCACGATGACCGTAAATACAAGCAGTAATACAAAAAAGATCTTATTTGCAAACTTCGTCGATTTGGATTGTGCCATTATTGTTCTACCTCCTTACTTCTTGTAAATGCAAGCTGGCAGAGTGCGATCACCGCTACCAGGATGAAGAAGATGACTGCCTTCGCCTGTCCTACGCCTTCATATCCGGTCTTGCCGTAGAACGTGTCGTAAATGTTCAGGGCAAGCATCTGTGTCTTGTTCATCGGCGCGCCGTTTGTCAGCGCCTTGTTCTGGTCGAAGAGCTTAAAGCTGTTCGACAGGGTAAGAAATACGCAGATCGTAACGGAGCTCATAACCATCGGCAGCTTTACCTTGATCAGTGTCTGCCATGCGGTCGCACCGTCGATCTTTGCCGCTTCTATCAGATCAGTGGGTACATTCTGAAGACCTGCTATGTAAATGATCATCATATACCCAATCATTTGCCAGTTCATAAGGATCACCAAACCCCAGAAGCCATACTTGGCGCTTGCAACGATCGTCGTCTCATAGCGGTAGAGGATCGCGTTGATCATCTGCTGCCAGGTGTAACCAAGGACGATTCCACCGATCAGGTTTGGCATAAAAAATACAGTACGGAAAACGTTGGTTCCTTTGATCTTTCTGGTCAGCAAAAGTGCGATCGCAAACGCAAAAAGATTGATCGTGATGACGCTCACCACGGTAAAAAGCGTTGTAAATCCCATCGCGTTCAGAAATCCCTGTCCACTTGAAAATGCTAATTTATAATTTTCCAGACCGACAAATTTAGCGTTCTTTACTGTGGTGAACTCACAGAAGGACAGATAAATGCCCTGAATAAACGGAATAATAAAAGCAAAGGCAAACGCGATGAGGGTTGGTAATGTAAATACCAGGAAATATTTTTTTAATGTCTTTTCCATATGCTTGCCGGACTCCTTTCATTTTATGCTTCTTTATGGAAGAAGCGCCCGCAGCTCCAGGCCGCGAAGCGCTTCTGAAAAGTAGATCATTCTTTTGTAAATTATCCGGATCCGTACAGCCCTTATTTGGTTGCTGCCTTCTCCTCTGCCCATCTGGTAACAACGGTGTTCTTAACGTCATCCCATGTCATGTTGCCGTTGCAGTACTCAAGAAGTGCTGCGCCGAAGTCATCCTTGAAATCCTGGCTCGGGAAGATGGTGAAGTTCCAGCTTACAGATGTCTTGCCATTCTCCATGTAACGATACATCTCTTTTGCAAGCGGATCGGTAGGCTTCTCGTCGTCGCCGAATGTGGAGAACGGAGCGGAGTTGCCAAGTGTGTTGACCATGATGTCTTTTCCTTCATCCGAAGTGATCAGCCATGCTACGAAATCCTCAGTAGCCTTGATGTCAGCTGCATCTGCCTGGCTGTTGATGCACCAGAAGTTCTCTGTACCGGTACATAAGCCCTGATTCTCCTCGCCTGCTACGCCTGTGTAGATCGGCATGAACTTAACGTCCTCTTCCTTTACGGTGTTGCCGTCAACCTCGGAGATCTGTCCCCATGCCCAGTTACCATTCTGAACCATTGCACACTCGCCAAGAGCGAACTCAGCCATGGAATCGGTAACTGCCTTGCTGCCGAGCAGAGTCGGTGCACAGGTGGAATTGTTGATGTAAAGATCAAAAATGTTCTTGTAGTTGTCGCTGTATGTGAACTCCAGCTCATCGGTATCAGAGATTCCCTTGTCCTTCAGTTCGTAGTAAACCGGAAGGTTTGCAAGGTGTGTCTGCCATCTCCAGTCCTCACCGGGAAGAAGGGATGTACATGCAAATACACCACTGATTCCAAGGTCATCTTTCTTTGCCTGCATATCTTCTACAACTGCCTTTAAGGTGTCAAAGTTGTTGATGTCATCCACGCTTGTGACAACTGCGCCATCCATAGCGAAGTATGCCTGCATGATCGCATCGTTGTAAATGATACCGTAAGACTCTACGGTATAAGGTACGCCGTAAGGCTTTCCATCCTCGCCGTATACTGCAAGGCTCTGGTCAGACAGATCCTTGAAAAGCTCAGTATCGGAAAGATCCATGCAGTAGTCCTTCCAGGAATTGTATCCTATCGGTCCGTTGATCTGGAACAGTGTCGGTGCATCGCTTCCTGCGATCTCAGATTTTAATACCTCTTCATACGTACCGCTGGCTGCCGTTACAACCTTCACCTCTACGCCGGTGGATGCCGTGTAGTCGGCTGCGATCTTCTGCCATGCTTCGTCAACCTCCGGCTTGAAGTTCAGATAATATACAGAACCGCCCTCTGCTGACGCCTCGGTCTCTGCTGATGCCTCGTCCGTTGTCTCTGCTGCGCTGTCGGCTGCCTCTGCGGTCTCTTCTGTTGCTGCTGCATCCGTTTCTGCGTCGCTTGCTGCCGGCGCGCTGTCAGATGAGCCACAGCCTACAAGCATTGAAGAGATCATTGCTGCACAAAGTAATGAGCTTACAAGTTTCTTTTTCATTTTGTTTCCTCTCCCTTTCCTAAATGAATCTAAATCACTTGTTCCTCTCCGGTGCGTTTCCGACCGATATCCGTTTCTTTAAACGGTTCTCTCTTGTACCGTTCACCTTCCGCAGCCTCCAGCTTCAATCTTGATCTTTTCCCTGAAGTTCCACGGTTGGCATCGTTTTCGGTAACGATGTCGGTATCGTTATCGGTAACGTTTCCGTTAAGTTGAGATAAGCATAACACCGGTTTCCTGATCGCGCAAGATGCTTTTTGCATTTTTGCTCTTTTAGATAGAAAACCGGTGTCATTTTTGTGCAGATTGTCTAGTATTTACTTTTTATCCGCCTCCGGCGCAGCGCCTTTGCGTTCCCAGCCGGGCGGGCTGCCTTACAGAAAGGGGATCATCTCCTTCACGGAGTCAAAGATCAGGTGAGGCTTTACCTCCGACTGCTCCACATCCGCAAGCTGCGCCTCCCCGCTCAGCACCAAAACGCTCTGCAGTCCGTTATTTCTCCCGGCGGCAATGTCCGTATACAGGCGGTCGCCTACCATGGCGATCTGTCCGCGCGGCGTATTGACCCGGGTTGCAAGGTATGCGATGATGTCCTCATTCGGTTTGCCGATGATGCGGTCCGGGTAGCGGAACGCCGAAGCATGAATAAACGCATGGATCGCCCCTGCGTCCGGAATAAAACCGTTCTCTGTGGGGCAGTTATAGTCGGGATGGGTTGCGAGATAAGGCAGTCCCGCCCGCACATGGTCGCACACCTTGCACATCTTCCGGTAGTCCAGCGAAGTGTCGAATGCCGTGACGACCACATCCGGGTGTTCCTCCTCCAGCTCGATCCCCGCCTGTCTGAACTCTTCCTGCAAAAGCGGATTCCCCAGAAGAAAAACCTTTTTGCCTGGAAAATGCTGCTGCAGATACCAGATCGTCGCCTGCCCGGACGTGACGATCTTCTCCTCCGGAACGTCCAGTCCCATGCGGTGCAGCTTTTCCACATACACGGAGGCGTTCTTCGACGAGTTGTTCGTCAGAAAGACATACCTTCTGCCGGAATTCTCGACCGCCTGCAGAAACGCCTGCGCCCCCTCGATCCATTTTTCTCCCAGATAGATCGTGCCGTCCATATCGAGCGCGAAGCACGTCACTTTCTCCAGGATCCGTTCTTTATCTGTATTCACTGTCGGGATCATTTTTGTTCCTCTCTTCCTTGTCCTGTCATTTTCTATATGTTACTATTTATAGAGAACTTCTGCAAGAAAAAGCAGACGCAGAAAGAAACGAGGACAGCCCATGAAAGAACAGCTATATACCATTCCCTTAAACGATGCGGTAAACGCGCAGGACGAATGTCCCTTCTGCTTCATCGAGCGAAATGTGGAGCAGGATCTTCTCGACTTCGTGCTCGGCTCCGGCTCCTCCTACATGGAGAGCGATGTCCGGGAACAGACAGACCTTGCCGGCTTCTGCCGCCCACATTTCAAGAAAATGTTTGACTACGGCAACACGCTCGGCAACGCCTGGATCCTCAAGACCCACTATATGCAGATGCTGAAGGAGATGCACAGCCAGTTTTCCGGCTTCAAACCGGGCAAAACCTCTCTGAAGGACAAGCTGCGCAGGCAGACCTCCGGCTTCAACCCGATCGGCGTCTGGGTGACGGAGAAAAAGGAATCCTGTTACATCTGCAAGCGCTACGCCGAAACCTACGAACGCTATCTGGACACCTTCTTTGTGATGTTCAAACGCGATCCGGAATTTCGCGAAAAGATCAAAAACAGCAAGGGATTCTGCCTCCCACACTTCGGCGATCTGTGCGAGGCGGCCGACACCAGACTCGGCGATAAGGAAAAGCAGGAATTCTACGACATGGTCTTTGCACTGATGGAGAAGAACATGAAGCGTCTCTCCGAGGACGTCTCCTGGCTGGTTGAGAAATTCGATTACCGCAACAAGGACGCCGACTGGAAAAATTCCAGAGACGCCATTCAGCGTGGCATGCAGAAATTAAAGGGCGGCTATCCCGCCGATCCGCCGTACCAGATGAACAAATGATCCACAGACCTGTCGCGGCATACAAAGAGCGCCCGGAAGATCACTCCGGGCGCCCTGCGTTTTCATCTTTATTTCGTTCGCGGCAGACTTTTCTGTGCTGTCCGCACATCCTGTTACTCTTCCTTCGACGCTTCGTCCTCGTCGTCAAAGAACTCCTCTACCTTCGTCTCCGTCTTCTCTGCCGCATCCTTGACAGCTCCGACTACCTTTTCCTCCGCCTGCGCTTTGGCCGCGTCGAGTCCTTCCTTGAACTCTTCCGTCTTTGCTTTCTCCAGACCGAGATCTACATAGTTGCGATCCTCAGACTTTCCTGTCTCGTCCTCGTCGAGATCCTCATCAAAGTTGTCAAAATCATCGTCTTCAAAATCGTCGTCTGTAAAATTCTCTTTTTCCTGCAAATAATAATAAACGCCTGCTGCCACTGCTCCGATGGCTGCTGTTGCCAGTAAAAACTTTCCAAATTTCTTTGCCATTGGGGTTTCTCCTTTCGATACTTGTTCCATTCCTATCTTAATACTATTTTGTGAAAAAAGGAAGTAAAAAATGCAATCTTATCCAATCCTTATTGAATCCCCCCGCCTTTTATGCTATATTTAATTTCGACTCACAAAGTCAATATGGCAGAAATCGCGATTTTTCTGCCTGCACCAACAGATAACCGCAGCATCCCGCCCGGGGATGACGATCAGAATTGAGGAACCTATGAACGAGAAATTTTTTGACCTGAACAAAGAAAAACAGGACCGGATGATCAACGCCGCCCTGAAAATATTTGCATTAAACGGCTACCGGCACGCAAGCACAGACGATATTGTGGCAGAGGCTGGCATCAGCAAAGGACTTCTGTTCCACTATTTCGGGAACAAGATCGGACTGTACACCTTTGTCTACGATTACAGCGTCCGTTATATGAAGCTGGAGCTGACCAGCAGTATTCCCTCCACCGTGACCGATTATTATGAGATCCGCCGCCAGATGGAATTTGCCAAGATCCAGGTCTTAAAGAACTATCCCTATATGCAGCATTTTCTCGACCGCTGCAACGAGGAGAATGTCAGCGAGGCGCTCCTCGCAACCGAGCAGCAGCGAAGCGTGGTGCACGACGTCCTCTGTATGCTGAAAAATCAGGCGGACCGCTCGCTTTTTGCCGCGAGCGTCGATTTCGGGAAGCTGGATTCCATGCTCGATTACACCATATCCGGGTTGATGGATTCGCATTCCCGGGACGGCTCTTTCCAGCCGGAACAGCTCTTTGAAGAGATCGTATCCTATCTGGATATGCTGAAGAAGATCACCTACCGCTAAATAACAAAGTGTGCGCCTGCGCACACTTACGCGCCCGAGCGGAATGCAAAGCATTAACTTCTTCTCCGCGAGGTGCGCATCCTGCCCGGTAGGGCTTTTTACTCTATAGGGAACGCAACTTTCACACTTTAGCGCAGCACGGTATTTCCTATAGAGTAAAAAAGGGGGCTTTCACAGCCACGCTCCGGCAAGCTGTGAAAGCCCCTGTCTGATCTGTTCGATCGTCATCCGTCCAAATCCCAGTATCACCGTCGCCTCCGTGAAAGGATCGGAACCGGGCGCCGTTTTCGTATCCTGCCCTTTCATGCGGAACGCACTCATCGGATACACCTTCACGCCCGCCGCAGCCGCAAGCTCCGTCAGCGCTTCTTCGCTTCTCCCCTTATGATCGGTGAGCAGAATATGCAGTCCCGCATTTTCACCGGACAGTGTGAAATCCTTCTGAAAATCCCGCAGTCCCGCGACGATCGCCTCCTGCTTCATGCGGTACTGCTTTCTCATCTTGTTCAGATAGCGCTCAAAGTGCCCCTCTCTGATAAACTGATCCAGGATCCGCTGATCGATCCGGGACACCGTCGAGGAATAAAAGCTGCACTCCTTACGGTATCTTTCCAGAAGAGAAAAGGGAAGCACCATATAGCTGATACGGATCGCCGGTGCGATGGACTTTGAAAAGGTTCCAATATACACGACCTTTCCTCCGGTGTCCGACGCCTGCAAAGAAGGCAGCGGCTTTCCCTTATAACGGAATTCGCTGTCGTAGTCATCCTCGATCAGATAGCGCTCGTTACGCTCCATCGCCCACTTGAGCAGCTCCATCCGCCGTCCGATCGGCATGGAGATCCCGGTCGGATACTGGTGCGCAGGCATGACATACGCCACGCGCGCATTCGTCTTCTGCAGAGCGTCCACGCACATCCCGTTCTCATCCATCGGGATCAGGGAAACCGGGTAGGCAAACGACCGGAAGATCCGATAAGCACGCTCATAGGTTGGATTCTCCATCGCGATCGGCACATGCCGCCCCAGTATTTTTTCAAGCAAAAGAAGCAGGAAATCATTCCCTGCTCCTATAATGATCTGTTCCGGCTGGCAGTTGACGCCTCTCGCGCCATGCAGATAACGGCAGATCGTCTCCCGGAGCTCAAAGTCGCCCTGCGCCTCCCCCTGGGAAAACATACTGCTGTTCGCGTCGACCAGAATATTTTTTGTGATCTTTTTCCAGGTGGCATAGGGAAAACAGGACATATCGATCGCCGTCGGAGAAAAGTCAAAACGGATCTGTCCCGCCTCCTGCTCCGGCTCTCTGCCTCCCGGCACCTCTCTGCTGCCTGTCTCGATCGTATACAACCCATCCAGTGCCGCCACAAAATATCCCCGTTTGGGGCGCGCTTCCACATATCCTTCCGCTACAAGCTGCCCGTACGCCATATCGACCGTCGTGCGGGATACCTGCAGATAATCTGACAGAAATCTTGCCGACGGAAGTTTTTCACCGCACAGAAGGCTTCCTGCACGGATCTCCTCCCGGATATGCCCGTAGATCTGCTCGTACAGAGTTTTGTTGCTGTCCGTATGTAACTCGATGTGAATGGGAAGTTCTTTCATGGAGATACCCGCAGCCTACTTTCTGGCTGCATTCTTTTCCTTAATCTTCTTCATCAGCATTTCCTTGACGTCCCTCGCCTTATCCTTCATACGGGGATTGGCGGTCGCTGACATCAGAATACCTGTGATCAGCCGGCTTGCGACATCGTACTGCTCAAAACGCATCGCCGTAACTGCGATCAGATAATCCACGGTCGGCTCGTCCATGCCGCACATAGGGAAATTCTCTGTCTGTCTTGCCACCAGAAATCCTTCCAGTGCGTTGCTCAGAAATTCGTTTTCCTCTTCGTCCACCTTTTTCTTCTGCTCTGCGTAATCCGGCAGGCTCTTGTCCAGATGCTCACCCTTGCCACGCAGAAGCCATGCGGTCTTAAGACAGATGTACGCCTTCTCGGAGGACTTTGCTTTCTTGACGATCGCGTTGGCAAGCGCCAGCTTGTATCTCTCCAGCGCCTCGTCGTAAGTGTACACTTCCTTCGTCTCCTTCTGCGGTTTGAAGGAAGCGGAGATCGCGCTCTGGATATTCTTGGCCTGCGGCGAGGTCAGGAACTTGAAGAACCGGCTCAGAGCCGCATATCCACAGGTCGGACACATGATCACATCATACTTGAGCAGATCGATCTGCTCATATCTCGGCCGCAGATCCAGATCGCTTCCCGCCAGCTTTGCCTTACCGATCTTAACCGTTCTGGACTTAAACTCCCTGTCACAGATGGGGCACGTGAAGCTCTTGTCAAACAGGAAATCCTGTTCCTGTACGACCGGCGGTGCCTCTTTGCCGTCCTCTCCCACTTCTGCCTTCTTAGGCTTTTCATACAGATTCATATCTTCCAGACCAGTCAATCCAAACTGATCCAATCCTGACAACAATCCTGCCATCTCTTAACCTCCCGCTACAAATTCTTATCTTTCCCTTTTATGCACGCAGCCGTGCATCTATCTGATCTCCCGCGCCTGTCACTTTTTCGGCAGCACATAAGAGCTCTTCAGCGATACGATACGGTTAAAGACTAACTCTCCCGGCTTCGTATCCTTGTAGTCCACACAGAAAAAACCCTGTCTCACAAACTGGAAGCTGTCGTATGCCTTCGCATCCTTCACAGACGGCTCCAGGTAACACTCCTTTAAAACCTGCAGAGAATTCGGGTTCAGATTCAGGCTGCCGTCCTCATTGTAAACCCCTTTTTCCTCGTCAATGATATTCTCGTACAGTCTCACTTCCGCTTTCACGGCGTGCGGTGCGGATACCCAGTGGATCGTCCCCTTGACCTTCCTTCCGTCCGGGCTGTTGCCGCCCTTGGACGCCGGATCGTAGGTACAGTGGATCACCGTCACTCTGCCGTCCGCATCTTTTTCATAGTCCACGCACTTCACAAAGTAAGCGCTCATCAGACGTACCTCGTTGCCAGGGAAGAGACGGAAATATTTCTTCGGCGGCTCCTCCATGAAATCCTCCCGTTCAATATAAAGCTCTCTCGAGAAAGGAACCTCTCTCTTGCCGAGCGCCTCGTTCTCCGGGTTGTTGACCACCTCGAGCATCTCGGTCTGTCCTTCCGGATAGTTGTCGATCACCAGCTTCACCGGATCCAGAACTGCCATCACACGGCTTCTCTTCATCTTGAGATCCTCGCGGATACAGTATTCCAGCATGGAATACTCGGCGGAAGAATTCGCCTTGGATACTCCGCACAGATCCACAAACATCTTGATGGACTCTGGCGTAAATCCTCTTCTTCTGAGTGCGGCGATGGACACCAGACGCGGATCGTCCCAGCCGTCCACAATGCCGTCCTCCACCAGCTTCTTGATATATCTCTTACCTGTCACCACATTGGTCAGGTACATCTTTGCAAATTCGATCTGCTTGGGCGGATGCGGATACTCCAGCTCCGTCACGACCCAGTTGTACAGCGGTCTGTGATCCTCGAACTCCAGCGTACAGATCGAGTGGGTGATCCCCTCGATAGCGTCCTCGATCGGATGCGCATAGTCGTACATCGGATAAATGCACCACTTATCTCCGGTGTTCTGGTGCGAAAGATGCGCAACACGGTAGATAATCGGATCTCTCATATTGATGTTCGGAGAGCTCATATCGATCTTGGCGCGCAGCGTCTTTTCGCCGTCCGCATATTTTCCTTCCTTCATCTCTTCAAAGAGCTTCAGGTTCTCTTCCACGCTCCGGTCCCTATTTGGATCATTCTTTCCGGGCTCCGTCAGCGTTCCCCGGTACTCCCGCATCTCCTCTGCGGAGAGATCCGAAACATAGGCCTTTCCCTTTTTGATCAGCTTCACAGCGCCTTCGTACATCTGGTCAAAATAATTGGATGCAAAGAACAGTCTGTCCTCATAGTCTGCTCCGAGCCACTGTACGTCCGCCTTGATCGACTCCACGAACTCACTCTTCTCCTTCGTCGGGTTGGTGTCGTCGAAACGCATATTGAACTTGCCGCCGTACTCCTTTGCGAGTCCCGAATTCAGCAGAATGCTCTTGGCATGTCCGATGTGCAGATACCCGTTCGGCTCCGGCGGGAATCTGGTATGCACGGTATCATAAACTCCCTCTGCCAGATCCTTCTCTATGATCTGCTCGATAAAATTCTTAGAAACCGTCTCTTTTTCCTGGGTTTCCAGTTCGATCATCTTCTTCTCATTCTCACTCATTGCTGTTATTTTGTGGCTTTCTGTCCTCTCATCCTGTTTCCTTGCCGGCTCCTGTCCGTCTGTGCAGGCAGATCCTGCCGCACGGCGCCCTTGAAAGCCACTGCCTCCTTCATCAGAGTTTTCATCTTTTTTATTGTACCATAGGCATTTTGAAATAGAAAGACAAAATTTTCAGCAACAGTTCGGCCATAGAATGATTTCAAGCTGTATTTGGGTGTTTGCACACAAAAAACAGCTTGCAGATCATTCTATGAGCGGAGCGTCTACAAATAAAATAAAAGATGAGCCGCAAAGCGGCGCCGGATGCGGAGCAGACGCTTTTATGAATTTGTGTTCCGAACTGTTGCAGCGTTTAATTTTTATGAGTTTTCCAGTTCCCTGACCGCCCGCTCGTAGATCTCCTCTCTCGTATAGACTGGGATCCGGTACACGCCGTATCCGTGTCTTTGGTAGATGACATTCTTCTCCCCGTCGACCGCGAGCGCGCCCTCGATATGCGCCGTCAGTTCGCCGTCCGCCGTGGTCAGATAGCCTCCGTTCCATTCTCCCGCAAGGAAGCCGTAATCCCTGCCGCAGTACTTCTCTGCGCCGCGCAGGCTCTCCTCCAGACCGGCGTAGTCCTGCCGCTCTGTCAGCTCCACCTCGTCTGTCTCCCGCAGATTGAACACCCGCACATCGCCGTTGCGATAGACGGCATACAGGCTGAGATCCTCGTCGAAAAACAGGTTCTCCACATAGGCAGCCTGCATATCCGTCAGCTTTGCCACCTCGCGGCAGTCCTGTTCGCCGTACTCTTCCCGGTTCTCCGAAATCTCCCAGCGCACAAGATGCAGACTGTCGTCCTTCCGATCCATGTAGGCAAAGAACTCGCCCCGCGCCGCAACGCCGCTGTGCTCTTCCAGCGCGTCAAGAACCAGCGTTTTCCGGTGCAGGCTCTCTCCCTCCGTCTCATAGCGGTGCAGTTTCCCGTCGCCTGTCGTATACAGCACCGTCTCGCCATCCTCCGACCAGCTTCCGATAACCTTTTCATTCTTGTCGATTCCGCTCGTCTCATCGAATGGACAGTCCGCGATCCTCTCGCCGCTCTCCATATCCAGAAGCAGAATATTCCCGGAAGTGACTGCAAATACGCCTTCCCGCTCTCCCCGGGCAAAACTTCCGCAGGTGCAGGCCACATAATATCCGTCCTCCGACGCCTCCTCCGGTCTAAGGCTCCACCGGATAGTGCCGTCGTCCGTATCGATCACCTCAAGATCCACCGCCAGCGCCTGATCGTACACCGCTGCCACCAGGACATCTCCTCCGCCGCTCAAAGCCGCCTCCCGGATCTGCCCGGTGAACTCACAAAGCTGTGCGTCCTTTTCCATCTCCACCATCCGGTAGAGGGTAAGCTCCTTTTCGCCGTACGGAAGCGTATACCAGTAATCGTCCCCCATCCCGAACGCCTTCACATTGGTGGAGGTACAGTTCTGAAAGGTATTTCCCACATAATCAGTCATGGTATCCAGGTTTACATAATGCCACGTTCCCTCCCGGGTAAATACCAGAAAAGCGTCGGAATCCAAATAATTTCCAAGCTTCACCACCTCGGAGCCGAAGGAAAACCGCTCCAGCACCCTGCCGTCTGTCCGGTCAAGCGCATACAGCTCATCATAGGAGGAGCACACCATGTACCTGCTGTCCGGCGCAGACGCTACCGAAGTCTCGTAGAGCCAGCCTCCCTCCAGTTCGTACTCCCAGAGAACGCTCTTTCCGGCAAGGTCGTAAGCAGTCAGCTTTCCCCGCATCGCGGCAGTGTCAAAAAGATCGTCCCCCTCGCCGCTGTCCCCGTCATTCACAAGGTACAGCACGCCATCCGCAAACCGCAGATCCTCGACGTGCGCGTATGTCAGGGGTACACTGCACAGCAGCTCGCCATCCTGCGCACGGTATACCCTTACCTTCCGCTCTTTTTCTCCGTGGCTGTTCTCCTCGACCGCCACGGCATAGTACGCTCCGTCTGCGCTGAACCGGCAGGTTCCCTGCATCTGCGCTCCATCCTCCAGGGAATCCCAGCTCTCCTCCCGGCAGATCTCGCCCGTGGAGGGTCTGATCAGCAGAAAGCCGTTCTGACACTGGATCGCCGCCAGATCCTTTTGCGCTGCCGCCGCGATCTCCCGCAGCATCCCCGGCAGACTATCCTGGTCAATGCTGTAGCAGTCTGCCTGTTCCTGCATATCATAGCATGCCACGCCGGACTCTTTCGGGTACAGAAAATGCTCCTCATCGATAAAGCAGATTTCTCCCTCGTCCGTCAGTCCGCCTTCGTCCACCGTCAGCTCTGCCAGCCGTCGTCCATTCCCGGCGTCCCATATCACCAGCCCGCCGTACTCGTCCACCGTCAGGATCTTTTCTCCCATGGGCGAGGTCTGCACGAACCGGATCGTCGTGTCCGCTTTCAGCTTCCGGTCCGGACAGATTGCGTCTCCGTTCTCATACAGACGAAGGCTTTCTGCCAGTGCGTAAGCTGCCTGCGCCGTATACGGAAGTTCTTCCGCAGCCGGGCTGACGCCGACGCGCTCTGCCGTACCGTCGCCCGGGTAAACCGACAGCGCCATGCGCACCGCCTCGATCCGATCCCCGTCCTCCAGAAGCTCCTGCGCCGCCCCCGCCTGCGTGATGCAGTTCGTGCGGACCGCCTCCTCATACTGCTCCGTGATCTTCTCGGACTGCTCTGCAAGCGTCTGCGCCTGCTCGGTGATCTTGACATTCTGGCTGTGGATCCGTAGCGCCATTGTGGTGCTGACCATGCCGGCTGCCAGGCATACCGCACTTACTGACACGGATGTCACTAATATTTTGCGGATCCTCTGCTCCCGGTGACGCTGTCTGAGTTCGTCATAACTGCACCCGAACATCGGGGCTGCCAGGCGCAAAAGCTCGCTCTTCATTTTGCTGCGGACCTCTTTCCGGCTCTCGCCCCGGACATCCGCCGCCAGCGGTTCTACCGGTATTTTCTTGATTATGACACTTCCGTCATTTTGTGTTTCTTTTACCTCGCGGTACAGAAGTTCCTCCGGGAACGCCTCCTCTGGCTCGCCCTCCACCAGCACCGCCAGCACATGCTCCCTGTCGTGCATATGGATGAACGTCTCAATCTCCTTCCGGCACCACATTGACTCGTTCAGTCTGGGCGAACAGATCACGATCAGATACTCGGACTGCACGAGCGCCTCCGTGATCGGATCTGCCAGATTTGACACCAGCGGCAGCTCTTCCCGGTCCCGGAACACTCTCCGTATTCTTGTCTTTCCCTCTATGCCGCTCTGCTTCCTGGCTCTGACCACATTGGCAGGAAGCCGGAAATTCTCGAGCTGCTTATGGAGCGTCTGCGCAACGAAGCTGTCCGGCTCCGTATGGCGGTAGCTTATAAAGGCGTCGTAATGCCACTGTGTTTCGTTTTGTATCTTTTCCACGATCTGTTTCCCCTTCTGTCACTCTCTCTGGCGCGCTCTCACTCCCGCGCCTCGCACTTCTCATAGGTCTTAAAGAAGATGTCTCTCTCCACGACATAGATGTCGTGACGGTCGTCACAGCGCACCGCCAGATAATCTCCCGCTTTTCCAAGCATATACTTCTGCTCATCCCAGGCGGTAAAGACTTTGACTCTTTCGGTCAGTTCTCTTGCATGGATGTGTGTGCCGCCGCTGGCTATGCAGATCTTCGCATAATCTACAAGCTGGTGCACCTCGCCGGTCGCCCGGTTATGGAGCGTCGGCTGGTAGAGCGTCCGGCAGCTCTCATGCGTGGCGTCGCTGCAGTAGGGCTGCTCCGTCGCCTCGTACGAATTTTGAAACTTATCCAGATGATTCGGATAGACCTCCCCTTTGATCCCGATCATAATGATAAGCTGTTCATCCACCACCATATCGACGTCGCCCTCCAGCGTACGGATCGTGACCGGCGTTCCCACCGGCAGGACGTCCGTCGCCTTCACATAGCCGATCGGCACTCTTTTCTTGACATACGACTGCATCCCGGTCACATCCATCTCATAGTCCTTCGCATAGATGATCTCACAGTGATCGAAATAGTCGTTGAGCCGTTCACTGAAAAACGCCTCCGTGTGAAGCGTTGGAAAATATTTTTCATACAGCGCCCGGCTGATAAAGCCGCCCGCCTTCTCATGGTGTCCGCCGCCGCTTCCGACCTTCTCCGCCAGAAACGCCGCCAGCTCGTTTGCCTGCACCTCTTTGACACAGCTTCGCACAGAAAACTTATAGCCGTCTTTCTGCTCATTATAGACAACGCAGCAGTTTACCTCCGCGACCTGAATCAGAAAATCGCTGATCAGTCCCAGAATGTTCGGATCACACGGCTGCGATTTGATGATCCCATAGTGGTAGTCGTCGTTGTAAATATGGCGGATCATCGCTACCCCGGCGATCTCCATCTCGTGCAGCGACAGGTTGGAATTTCGGAAAAGCGAGACCAGAGTTTTCTCGCAGGGAACCGCCTCGCGCATATCCATATCGAGCGGGTTGTAGATCTCCGAAAACTGATTCGTGTCCGTGTACAAGCCGTAATACAGCGCCGTACCGAGCTTGCTGTCCGTGATCTGCCAGCCCTCGTCCCGCAGCATACTCCACACCAACGTCGCGCAGCTTCCCAGATGAGGATTGATCTCACTCTTCTCGACATCCCGTATCTCCACCTGGTGATGGTCGATGATCGCCACATTCTCGGCGGGAAGCTGCGTCACATTGCCCGCCCCGTACTGGCAGTCCACCGTGATCAGAAGCCCGGGGATCCGCTGCTGCGGCAGCTTGCTCAGATAGGCCGTCACATCCTCGATATAGAAGATCGGGATCCGCAGCTTCTCCAGCATCAGCAGCAGGTTCGATTTCTGCACCCGGTTTCTTCCCGCGTACACCAGAGAAACTTCCTTTCCCTTACTCTCAAAATACCGGTACAGCGCAAAACCGGAGGCAAGCGCATCCGCGTCCGGGTTGTCGTGACATTGTATGGTGATCGGATCGTATCCGTTCAGTTCCGCTAATTTCATATGAATCCTCATTCCTGCGCACGCTCTTTGCGCCGACGATTTTCTTCTACCATCAAAGACTGTCTGTTCTGCTTCTTGCCGGCTCCCCGCCGCGGCTGATTCCAAACTTCGTCCGCATGGCGAGCAGGGCGTCGATCTGTTGATCGGAAAGCACGTTCTGGTGTCCCAGGATCCTGTCCGTGATCATCAGGATCTTGGCATAATATTCCATTGATTCCAGCCGGTAATATGCCGCATAGGCGTCCTCCGCCCACGTGACCACGCCGTGATTTGCCAGCAGTACGCCGTTGTGCGTGCGGCAGTAGGGGGCGATCGCCTCCGGCACCTCCTCGCTCCCCAGCTCCGCATAGGGTGCGATCGGCACGCTGCCGAGCGTGATCACCGCTTCCGCCAGGATCGGCGTATCCAGCGGTATTCCTGCTATGGAAAAGCTGGTACAGATGGGCGGATGCGCATGACAGACCGATTTAAGCTCCGGGTTTTCCCGGTACGCGCGAAGGTGCATTTTCAGCTCCGAGGACGGCTTCCATGTCCCGGCAAGCTGTCTGCCCTCCAGATCCACCTTTACCAGCATCTTCTTTTTCATATAGCCCTTGGAAACGCCGGTCGGCGTCGCCCAGACTTCATTTTCCGCTGTCCGCACAGAGATATTCCCGTCGTTCGCCGCGACAAAGCCCCGCAGGTACATTCGCTGCCCGATGTCGAGGATCGCCCTCTTTGCCTCTTTTTCTGTCATGTATGTCTCTCCCGCCATAACTCTCCTCTTTTACTTTGCAAGCGCCTGCTGCTTTTTCTCCCGGATCGCCTTCAGTGACTCTGTGTAGGGCGCCCTTGCGATCCCGTACTCCGTCACGATCCCGGCGATCAGGTCATGGTCTGTCACATCGAACGCCGGGTTAAACACCTTCACGCCCTCCGGCGCCATGCGTTCCCGATACCACATCTCCGTGACCTCCTCGGGTTTTCGCTGCTCAATATGGATATCTGCTCCGGTCGCAGTATTCCAGTCGATCGTGGAAGTCGGAGCGCAGATGTACACCGGCACATGATACCGCGCTGCCACGGTCGCCACCACCGAGGTCCCGATCTTGTTCGCCGTATCGCCGTTGGCAGCCACCCGGTCACAGCCTACAAACACAGCGTTGACCCAGCCGTTTCTCATCACGGTCGCAGACATATTGTCGCAGATCAGCGTCACATCCACCCCCGCCGACTGCAGTTCATAGGCGGTCAGCCTCGCCCCCTGCAGAAGCGGTCTCGTCTCATCCGCAAACACCCGGAAATGATAGCCTCTCTCCTGTCCGAGATAGATCGGTGCGGTCGCCGTCCCATACTTGCAGGTTGCAAGCTGCCCTGCATTGCAGTGCGTCAGGATACCGTCTCCCGGCTTGACAAGCGTCAGTCCGTACTCTCCGATCGCCTTGCAGACCCGGATATCCTCGTTTTTGATCTCGACCGCTTCCTCCTTCAGCGCCTGCAGGATCTCCGCAACGGTGCTCTCCTTCTTTTGTATGCACACCTGCTCCATCCGGTTCAGCGCCCAGGAGAGATTTACTGCGGTCGGTCTTGCCGAATTCAGATACTCTTTCTGCTTCCGGAATTTCTCCAGAAACGCGTCATAGTCCGTCTCATCTGTCTGTTTTGCCAGCAGATAGATCCCAAAAGCGGCTGCGACGCCGATCGCCGGCGCGCCTCTCACCTGCAAAAGATAGATCGCGTTCCATATCTCCTCGCCGGTTTTCAGCGCTAGGATCTCCGGCTTACCCGGCAGCTTCGTCTGATCGATGATCAGCATCCGGCTGTTCGCATCGTCCAGCTCCACCGTCTCATATTCCAGAATACTCTTCCCATTTTCTCCCATGCTCTCTTCCCTCTCCTGTGATCGTAAACTTCCTCTACGAAGCGCCCGCTCAGACGGTAATATCCGCAAACTCCGCGTGCGCCGCCCTGCACAGATCCTCCGGCGCCAGTTCGATCTGGGAACCGATCCTGCCTCCGCTGACGATCATGCGATCCAGTTCTTTTGCCGACGAATCCACTCTGGTCACATACTGCTTTTTCATCCCGATCGAGGTGCAGCCTCCTCGGACATAGCCTGTGACAGCCGTAATATCCTTCACATGCAGCATGCTGACCGCCTTCTCTCCCACGGATTTTGCCGCCTTCTTCAGATCCAGCTCCGCTTCGATCGGAAGGACAAACACAAAATAGTTCTTCGAATTTCCGACCGTGACCAGCGTCTTGTACACCTTCTCATGCGGCAGTCCCAGCATATCTGCCACCTGGATCCCGTCCACAAACTCCTCACACTCGTATGTGAAATGCGCAAAGGGAATCTTTTCCCTCTCAAGGATCCGCATTGCGTTCGTTTTGATCTCTTTATTCTTTGCCATTTTCTTCACCTGTTTTCCCACCGGTATCTTATAACCAGTCTTTTTTATCATATTCTCTGCTGCATGACACTGTCAATGTTTTATCGGAAAAAGAATGTGCCTTGGCGCATGCCGGGCTTGTATCAGAAAAATTCTCCATACGATACAAAATACCCCCCAGACAGAATCCTGTCCGAGGGGTCATTCTCTTTATCCTTAGCAGCTTATTTTGCAGCAGCGATCTCTGCCTTTAAAGCCTCTGTCAGCTTCGGAACGATCTTGTTCAGATCTCCTACGATACCGTAGTCAGCTACGTCGAAGATCGGAGCATCTGCGTCCTTGTTGATAGCGATGATGATGTCGGACTCTTCCATACCTGCTACGTGCTGGATTGCTCCGGAAATACCGATTGCAAAGTATACGTTCGGACGAACGGTCTTACCGGTCTGTCCAACCTGCAGATCCTTCGGCTTCCAGCCGGAATCTACAACGGCACGGGAGCAGCTTACGGTTCCGCCAAGAACCTCTGCCAGATCATCGAGAAGCTTGAAGTTCTCTTTGCTTCCAACTCCACGGCCACCGGATACCAGGATCTTAGCATCCATGATATCTACGGTATCTACTACGGACTTCACGATGTCGAGGATCTCAACATACTTGTTGTCCGGTGTAAATCCAGGATTGAACTCTTCTACAACTGCCTTTGCACCCTTGATCGGATCGATCTTCTGCATAACACCGGCACGAACGGTAGCCATCTGCGGACGGTTGTAAGGGCAGGCGATCGTAGCGATGGTATTTCCACCGAATGCAGGACGGGTCATCAGCAGCTGGTTGTGTAACTGCTCCTGTCCCGGAATTGCCTGAAGCGGGAAATCACCGATCTCAAGAACGGTACAGTCTGCTGTCAGACCGGTTGCCACTCTTGCGGAAACTCTGGGGCCTAAATCTCTACCGATTGCGGTAGCGCCTACCAGAACGATCTCCGGCTTGTATGTGTTGATAATGGAAGCCAGCGCATGTGCATAAGGCTCTGTTCTGTAATCCTTCAGCTCCGGATCATCTACCACGATAACCTTGTCAGCGCCATACTCTGCAAGCTGATCGGCAAGATTCTTAATACCGGAACCAAGCAGCATAGCGGTTACTTCTGTATTTAAGTCTTTTGCAAGGTCTTTTGCTTTTCCAAGTAATTCAAGAGCGATGCTGCTGATCTCATTGTCTACCTGCTGAGCAAAGACATATACTCCCTTGTATTCTTCTAAATTCATTTTTTTATTCCTTTCTCTATACCTGAATATAGCTGTGATGGTAATCTGCTTTTCAGTTATGATATATTTTGATGCGACTATTCAGACCCCCATTCGCAAAACCGCTGTCCTGCATCAAGGCAGGCCTTCACAGAAAGCACTTTTGCACAGCTCTGGATAGTTCCATTTCATTTAGATGACATGTTTTACTTTCAGCTTGTCAACAATGTAGCTTACTGCCTCATCGGGATCAAGAGCAACCTTCTCGCCTGCACCCTTTCTTACCTTGTCGGATGCCTTTGCGATCTTGGTCGGTGAACCCTTCAGACCCAAGTTGGAATCATCTACATCCTTCAGATCTTTTCTGCCCCAGACAGTGATCTCTGCCTTGTAAGCATCGAAGATTCCGCCGGGAGTCATGTAACGGGGCTCGTTCAGCTCAGAAAGAGCAGTGATCAGGCAGGGCATTTTAGCCTTTACTACATGATATCTGTCCTCATACTGACGCTGTACGATAACGCTGTCTCCCTCGATCTTGATATCCTGTGCATAAGAGATAACAGGAATGTTCAGATGTTCGGAGATCTGCGGACCTACCTGTGCGGTATCTCCATCGATAGCCTGACGGCCTGTGACGATGAGATCATAGTCCAGATTTCTCAGAGCGCCTGCCAGTGTTGTGGAGGTAGCCCAGGTGTCAGCACCGCCAAGGACTCTGTCTGTTACAAGGATACCCTTGTCAGCGCCCATAGCCATAGCCTCGCGAAGAACCTCTTCTGCCTTCGGAAGACCCATTGTCAATACTGTAACCTCTGCACCATACTGATCTTTGATTCTCAGTGCTGCTTCCAGACCTGCTTTATCATCGGGGTTCATAATGGTAAGCATTGCGCCTCTGTCAAGAGTTCCGTCCGGATTAAACTTAACGCCGCCCTTTGTATCAGGAACCTGCTTAATACAAACAACAATTTTCATTGTATTTTTCTCCTTATATATTTTGTTATTTATTGTTTCCGACTATTTCAGTAACGCGCCGGAGATGACCATACGCTGAACTTCGCTTGTTCCTTCGTAGATCTCTGTGATCTTTGCGTCACGCATCATACGCTCTACATCGTACTCTCTGATGTAACCGTAACCGCCGTGTAACTGAACAGCCTTTGTGGTAACTTCCATAGCAACCTCTGCAGCGTATAATTTAGCCTTTGCAGCCTCTACAGAGTATACCTTCTGGGTAGCCTTAGCCATAGCAGCCTTGTAAACCAGCATCTGTGCAGCCTCTACCTTGGTAGCCATATCTGCAAGCTGGAACTGTGTATTCTGGAAAGCGCCGATTGCTCTGCCGAACTGCTTTCTCTCTTTTACATAGCTGATGGTTGTCTCAAGAGCGCCCTCTGCCAGACCAAGTGCCTGGGAAGCGATACCGATACGTCCGCCGTCCAGAGTGTGCATTGCGATGTTGAAGCCCTTACCCTGCTGTCCGAGTAAGTTCTCCTTCGGGATACGGCAGTCTGTAAAGATCAGCTCGTATGTGGATGATCCACGGATACCCATCTTCTTCTCTTTTGTTCCGAATGTAAATCCAGGTGTTCCCTTCTCTACGATGAATGCGGAGATCTCTTTCTGAAGTCTGCCGCGCTTCTCAACGGTTCCTGTGATTGCGAAGATAACGTATACGTCAGCTTCCTTACCGTTTGTGATGAAGCACTTGGAGCCGTTCAGTACCCACTCGTCTCCATCCAGAACAGCCTTTGTCTGCTGTCCCTGTGCGTCTGTACCAGCACCGGGCTCTGTCAGACCGAATGCGCCGAGCTTCTCGCCCTTTGCAAGGGGAACCAGATATTTCTGCTTCTGCTCTTCTGTACCGAAGGTCATGATCGGATCACAGCACAGAGAGGTGTGCGCGGAAACGATAACGCCTGTGGTGCCGCATACCTTGGAAAGCTCCTCTACACACATAGCGTAGGTAAGAGGATCGCATCCCTGTCCACCGTACTCCTTGGGAACCGGAATTCCCATGAAGCCTAATTTTGCCATTTTCTCAACTGTCTCTCTCGGGAAAACTTCTGTCTCGTCCACTTCCTGAGCGAGAGGCTTTACTTCTTTTTCAGCGAACTCTCTGAAAAGAGATCTCGCCATTTCATGTTCTTTGCTTAACGTAAAATCCATGATTTTATATTCCTCCATGTTTATTTGATAACCACACCGGAGAAATCCCCGGCATGGTTATTGCTTTTAATGTTTATCTCTCTTTATTTAGAGTAATCGAAGAAACCAACGCCTGTCTTTCTTCCGAGCTTCTTCTCCTCAACCATCTTCTTCAGAAGCGGCTGCGGAGCATACTTCTCATCCTTCGTCTCATTGTAGAGAACTTCCATGATAGCAAGGCAGATGTCCAGACCGATCATATCGCCTAAGTGAAGCGGTCCCATCGGATGGGATGCGCCGAGCTGCATAGCTACATCGATATCCTCTGCGGATGCTGTTCCGGCATCTAATACGCCGATTGCTTCGTTGATCATCGGGATCAGGATTCTGTTTACAACGAATCCAGGAGCTTCCTTAACCTGTACCGGAGTCTTGCCGATCTCTGTTGCGATGGCTGTGATCTTGTCAACCATCTCCTGTGTTGTGTTCTCGCCTCTGATTACCTCAACCAGCTTCATTCTGTCTGCCGGGTTGAAGAAGTGCATACCGATAACCGGTCTGTCAAGTCCTTCTCCGATCTTTGTGATGGAAAGGGAGGATGTATTGGAAGCAAAGATGCAATCCTTGCCGACAATGTTCTGTAACTCTTTGAAAATAGACTGCTTGATCTCTAACTTCTCAAGAGCAACCTCTACGATCAGATCGCACTCACCACAGATGTTGTTCAGACCTGTTGTGATCTTGCTCATAACCTCGTCAGCCTTCTCCTGGCTGATCTTTTCCTTGCCTACAAGGAAGTTCATGTTCTTCTGGATCTTAGCCTTGCCGCCCTCTGCAAACTCTTCTTTAATATCGCAAAGACAAACTTCATAGCCATCTGTCATAGCGAATGCCTGTGCAATACCGGAACCCATTGTTCCTGCACCGATAATACCTACTTTCATTGTAGTTCCTCCTTATGAAAATTTGAATTGTATTTCACACAATCAGGATGGTCGTAAAACCACCCTGATTCTGCTAAAAACCTTATTGATTATCTGTTGACAAAGGGAACGACTTTCAGTTTCTTCTCTTTGTCCTTCTCTAAGAAGTTGCCCATACCTGCCTTCTGATCCTCTGTCTCAAAGCATCCGCCGAAGAGTTTCTCCTCGATCACGATCGCCTGATCCATATCTACCTGAAGTCCTTCGTTGATCGCCTTCTTACAGCTGCGGACAGCGATCGGTGCCTGCATTGCAATGCCTGCTGCCATCTTCTTCGCTGCTGCCATCAGTTCTTCCTGCGGATAAACTGCGTTTACAAGACCGATGCGGTATGCCTCGTCTGCCTTGATATTTCTTGCTGTGTAGATCATCTGCTTAGCCATGCCCGGGCTTACCAGTCTGGCAAGTCTCTGTGTGCCGCCGAATCCGGGTGTGATGCCAAGACCAACCTCCGGCTGTCCGAAAACTGCGTTCTCAGAACAGATACGGATATCACAGCTCATGGAGATCTCGCAGCCGCCGCCGAGTGCAAAACCGTTTACTGCTGCGATGACAGGGATCGGGAATGTCTCCAGCTTGCGGAACACATCGTTTCCCTTCTTGCCGAAAGCCTCTCCCTCTGCCTTGGTCAGAGTGCTCATCTCGCCGATGTCCGCACCTGCGACGAAGGATTTCTGACCTGCTCCTGTCAGGATCAGGCAGCGTACGGTATCCAGATCTACCGCGTCAAGTGTCTGGGAAAGCTCGTCCAGAACCTGGGAATTAAGGGCATTTAATGCCTTTTCTCTGTTGATCGTGATGGTGCCGACTGCACCGTCAACCTCGTATAAAATATAATCCATGAATTAGTCCTCTCTCTCAACGATTGTTGCGCAGCCCATACCACCGCCGATACACAGTGTGGCAAGACCCTTCTTTGCTCCCTTTGCTTCCATCTCATGAAGCAGGGTAACAAGGATACGGCATCCGGAAGCTCCTACCGGGTGTCCCAGTGCGATCGCACCGCCGTTCGGGTTGAGCTGCTTGTCTACGTCGATACCAAGCTCTTTTCCAACTGCTACGGACTGTGCTGCAAATGCCTCGTTTGCCTCGATGATATCGAAGTCCTCGATCTTGTAACCAGCCTTAGCCATAACCTTCTTTGTAGCCGGAACCGGTCCGATACCCATAACCTCCGGTCTGCATCCTGCAAGCGCGCCTGCTACGAAAGTAGCCATCGGCTTAACGCCTAACTCTTTTGCCTTCTCCTCGCTCATAACAACGATCGCTGCTGCGCCGTCGTTGATACCGGAAGCGTTACCTGCTGTTACGAAGCCGTCCGGGTTGATCGTGCGGAGTTTCTGAAGTCCCTCGATCGTGGATCCCGGTCTCGGTCCCTCGTCTACCTTGAACTCAACCATCTCTTTTTTCTTCTTTACCATAACCGGTACGATCTCGTTGTCGAACGCGCCGCTCTTCTGTGCTGCCTCTGCCTTTAACTGGCTCTTTAATGCGAACTCATCGAGCTCTTCACGGGTAAGTCCCCACTCTCTGCAGATGTTGTCTGCTGTCATGATCATGTGATAATCATTGAACGCATCCCAGAGGGCATCGTTTACCATGGTATCTACCAGAGTTGCATTGCCCATTCTGTATCCGTAACGACCCTTCATCATCGCATAGGGAGCCATGGACATATTCTCCATACCGCCTGCTACTACGATGTCGGCGTCTCCTGCCTGGATCATCTGTGCTGCCATGTTGACACAGTTCAGACCAGAACCGCATACTACATTGATTGTCACTGCTGGAACCTCGTTCGGAAGTCCTGCCTTGATAGAAGCCTGACGGGCAACGTTCTGTCCCTGTCCTGCCTGGATTACACATCCCATATATACGTGATCAACCTGCTCCGGAGCTACACCGGCTCTTTTCAATGCTTCTTTGATAACGATTGCGCCGAGTTCCGGTGCCGGTGTTGTGCTAAGTCCACCGCCCATGGTGCCGATTGCTGTACGGCATGCACCTGCCAAAACAACTTTTTTTGCCATTTTTCTTTCCTCCATAAAATGTCGTGTTTTTTCTAAAACCTTTATTTTTCAAGGCCCGGCAATGATTGTTATTTTTTTATCATTGTCCATCGCTCCTATTGTATCATAGCGGATTCTTTTTTGCAATGCCAAAAGATTCTATTTTTCCCGCAGGGCTTTTTCGACCGCAGGATCCGTCATCCCATAGACGCGTTTCCACTCTCTGGTGTCTCCGATCTTCTGCACTTCGCTCCGGTTGCGGTAAAGGAATTTCGTCAGCTCGTAGCAGTCGATCCAGATCTCGTTGTCACTCTCCTTCTGGGACTCGTCGAAGATCAGCTGCAATCCCCAGTGGAGGTGTACCGTCTCAATGTTGTTGACATTCTCCTTCGTGCTGTACCCGGTGTGTCCCATATAGCCGATCACATCCCCCGCCGTCACGATGCTGCCCTCCTCCAGGCCTTCCGCGTAAGGGTAGTTCTGCCGCAGGTGCGCGTAGTAGTAATACCGCTTGTGGTCGAAGCTGCGGATGCCGATGCGCCAGCCGCCGTACTGGTTCCAGCCGAGCGCCTCCACATAGCCGGACTCGATCGCGATGATCGGTGTTCCTACCATCCCCATCATGTCATGCCCGAGGTGCGGCCTCGCATAGCCGTAGCTCCGCGACGAGCCGAAATCGTCGTAATGGCTGTAGTCAAAGCCTCTGGCTATGGGTGAAAAAGCCTTCAGCCCATAATAGTTCTTCGTCCCGGACTCTCCCTCCATGGAAAACTCGCCGACCATACCTCCCAGCACGGCGCTGTAGGCCTCCAGATAGTAAGGATAGTACTCCATATCCTTCGTGAGCTCCTCCATCGTCGTCTCCCCGCTGCGGATCGCTTCCGCCGCCTTCTGGATCTCCCGCACGCTGTCCTTTCCGAAGCTCCCGCCATGCTTCGCCCCGCTGTAGGCGAGCAGTTCGATCCAGTTCAGCTTATTCTCCTCCTGGTAGGTCGCCGTATCCAGCTCGTAGGCGGCCGCCATCGCCTCGCAGGTCACATGAAATTCCACCCATTTGATAAAATTTCCGTTCGCCGAGACCTCGATTGCCTCCGTCTGTTCCTGCGCGCCGTACGCCTGCTGTTTCCCCGTCTCCTCCTGCCACGCCGCCCCGCCGGACCGCGCCGCCATCTGATCTATCTTTACAGCCAAAAACTGGCAGCATAAGGCTGCCAGAAGGATCCCGCCAAGCACACGAAATCTGTCCCGATAGGATGTGTCTGTCTTTTTCTGCTTCTTCATATCCGCTCCGAATCATCTCATCATTGCAGTATATGAGGCAGCTTTTCAACTCATGCGCGCTTCTGCCCTCTCCTGCGGCTCCGGTAGACAAATTCCCGCTGGATGGCAAAGCTCAGGAAAAACAAAAGGACGTCCACCGGTATCTTGACCAGCACCTCCACGCCGCCGGTCGCCCGGTAGAGCAGATCGACCAGAAAGGCGCTGCAGCCCATCTGACAGATTGCCAGCAGGAAGTACTTTGCCGCCGTAAGCGCCATATTTTCACGGCTGCGGAAAACCACCTTGTAATTGATCAGAAAATTGTACGCCGCCGACAGCACTCTCGCCATCACCGTCGCCTGCACGATGTAGGACGCCCCGAAAAGAGCACCGCCTCCCTTGAGCATATTGCAGAACAGTCCGAACAGGAGCAGATCCACAACGCTGGATGAGAGGGACGAGAACACAAACTTCGTAAACACCAGATAGATCCGCAGGGAATCCCGGATCGGATGGAAGTGGCTGGTCTGGTTCTGCTCGATATAGATCGTGTCGATCGGGACCTCCCGGATCGGGATCTGCCGCTCCTTCGTCTCAATCAGCATATTCGTCTCGAACTCAAACCGTTCGCCCTTGACGTTCATCAGGATCTCCATAAAGCTGCGGGGGATCCCGCGAAGCCCCGTCTGGGTATCCGTGATGGTGATCCCCAGCAGATAGCGGAACACCCGGCGCGTGCACTTGTTCCCAAAGCTCGACCGTGCCGGCACATTCGACGCGTCAAAATCACGGCAGCCGAGCACCAGTGCATCGGGATGCCCGGAAAGCTCCTGCATACAGGAAAGGATGCCCTCCGGCGTGTGCTGCCCGTCCGAGTCCGCCGTCACGACGCCCGCCGCCTCCGGAAAGCGGTTCATGCACTCGTTGAAAGCCGTCTTGAGCGCGCGCCCTTTTCCCAGATTTACGGCGTGCCTCAAAACCATACAGTTTTCTCTCCGGGTGATCTCGTCAAAGATGGACTCATAGGCTTTTCCGCTCCCGTCGTCCACCACAACGATCCGTTGTATCCCTTTCTCTGACAGGGAATCAATAAAAGGGATCAGATTCTCTCCCGGTTCATAAGCCGGAATGATCACCGGTATCTGCAAATATGCTGTACTCATCTGCCGTTCTCCTTCACTTTGTATAACTGTACTGCGCCGTCCTTCTCCGCAATGCGGTACAGCGTTCCTGCCTCAAACGCTGTCTCCTTTTCTCTCAGCATCCCGCCAAAAAGCGGCTCCATCTCCGCCTCCTGGCTCTCCACGTAGAGGTACTGTGCGTGGGACGCTGTGATCTCGCCCGCCAGCCAGAAATCGGTCGCGTCGTTCAGATCGACCCCTTTATAGACCACCGAAACCGGGGACGCCTCCAGATTCGTGTAACTGTTCCGCACCCACCGGGAGCCGGTTTCCTTCTGGATACAAAGTACCCGGGTGCTTGTCCCCTCCGGGATCTGACCGAGCGTCTCCAGAAAACTCCTTGAGGACTCGTCCAGCATTTCCGCCCGCTGCGAATCATTCTTCTGCGCGTCGCCGCGGTAGCCAAGCAGTCCGTCGTACGCCGCCTGCCACTGTGTCGTCACCGCTACCAGCACGATCAGACAGAGGATCGTTCCATACTCCGCAAGGAACCTGCCCCGCTGTGCAAAAAGGACTCCGCCGTGCTCCATCCACACAAGCGACAGAAACAGGAGCGTTCCCACCGTAAAAGGCGCTCCGTAGCGCTCGATGGATGAGATCATCCCGCTCGCCTCCAGATACTGCGTCTCCGTGGCAAAGATCGTGATGTGCGCAAGGAATATGATCGCGTAGAACAGCGCGCCGCTGACCACGCTGAACCACAGGATACGCCTGCTGCCCGGAAACGCCATTTTTCCCTTCCAGGCAAAAAACAGCACCAGCGCACAGATCAGCAGATAAAAGGCAAAGGGCGTCAGATCCACGGCAAAGCTGCGCTCCTTGTGAAGCGGCTCCGTAAAGAACGCCTTTGCGAACGCTCTCGCGAAGTCTGCCATGTACCCGGAAAGGCCATACTCGTCGGTCGTCACATACTTGACCGCCGTTGTCGTCGTCTTTGTCACCCGCCGCATCAGCAGACAGAACACCATCCAGCTGCCCCCTGTCAGCACCGGCGCAAGGACAACCGATCCCATCCGCAGCAGTCTGCCGCTTTTCTTTTCCCGCTCGTCCTTCCATGTGTACAGAAGCCAGAATATGATCCCGAAAAGCGCCCAGATAAAGCCCACCGATTTCACGATCACCAGAAGTCCCAGATACGACGCCAGCCTCCCATAGTAAAACGGCGCGGCATGCCCCTCCCGGTCCGTCACGGCGAACAGAAAGTTTCCATAGATACACGCCATGGTCAGATCGGCGCAGAAGCCCTGATAACCGTACACCTCCGCAATGCCGGGAAACAGCCACAGCGCCAGCCCCGCGCCGATCCAGATAATCACATTTTTGCCTGAGATCCGCTTAAAGAGCGGCAGCAGAAAGAGCAGGTTCAGCACATGGTAGCCCGCAAATGCCAGTCCTTCCCGAAAAGAATTCCTGTCAAAGTGCAAAAACCACCATTTGAACAGCTGCGCACCCGGCGGATAATCGCCAAACTCCGGCGCCACATTGCCATACTTCCCGGCAAAGCCGTCCAGATAGTACAGGCTCTTGACATCGGTCGCCCAGAAATTCACATCGTCCCACCACGTGACCGTCTTTGCCGATACGCAGACCGCGACCGCCGCCAGCAGGAGCATCCCCGCCACAAAGGACGGCTCCCGCAGTTTTTGCAGGCAGCCTTGCACCACTTCTTTTCTTTTGCCAAGTACAAGCCACAGCGCCGTCAGAGCCAGAAAACCCGCGTCGATCCCATCGATCCAGGATAAATGCCCTGCCAGAGCCAGAAGATATAACAGAAAGACCAGCCCGCACGCCGTCATCGGAAGTACCGATACCAGACACTCCCTGCAAAAAAAGGCGATCAGCAGCGCGGCCGTTACAAATGCCAGAATATTGACTATAGCCATTTCTTTTCCTCACGATATCCAAGGGTTATTTCAGTCCCATTCTATCACACCTGGGATTTTCTGCAAACAAAAAGAAGCTGCCACCTTTCTGGTGACAGCCTCCTGTCGTTTTCTTAAACCTCCGGCTCGATGAGTCCGTATGTGTTTCCTTTTCTCTTGTATACCACGTTCACCTGATCGGTCTCTGCATTGCAGAATACGAAGAAGTTGTGTCCGAGCAGTTCCATCTGTACGCAGGCATCTTCCGGATACATCGGCTTGATATCAAACTTCTTGCTGCGGATGATCTTCACCTCGTCGTCATCCACATAATCCTTCTCGATATATTCCTGACGGAAGTTTGCAGCCGCCTGCTGTTTGTCTACCAGCTTGTTCTTATACTTCTTGAGCTGTCTCTCGATGATCTCCTCCACAAGATCGATCGACACGTACATATCGCTGCTCACCTGCTCCGAACGGATGATGCTTCCCTTCACCGGGATCGTTACCTCGATCTTCTGTCTGTCTTTCTCGACACTCAGTGTAACATGCACTTCTGTTTCATCCGTAAAGTATTTTTCCAGCTTTCCGATCTTGTCCTCTACCGCTGAACGTAACCCTTCTGTAACCTCAATGTTCTTTCCCATGATTATAAATTTCATACAATTTCCTCCATTCCTGTACCTCGGAAATAAGAATTAACTTCCATAGGATTATTGTATAGTCAGTATACCATATTTGTCCTACTTTTTGCAACAATTTAGAAATTTTACTTTATGTTTCTTTTGTGAAAAACAACATTTTTATTACAACTTCACAAAACATCCGTTCTCGAAGTTACCATAACTTTGTTCCCTGTTTGAGCAAAAAGAGGTGTGGATAATGTGGATAAATCAGTGTATAAGTCCATTATTCGCGAAAAAGGTGATTTTTTTCTGTGGAAAACTTTTTTTGAATACGATTTCACAAATAGGATTGCCATATGGGGTTTTGTGTATCTTATACAAAACGTTTTGATCCGGCGATCAAAACGTCCAAGAATTTCCTTCTGAAATTCTTGCCGGATCCCCACCAAACATGAGCACATGTTCTCTCTTCTGCACTACGGTTTGGTCCGGCGACCAAACCTTCCAAGAATTTCTGCCCTCAAGTGCAAAGAAAAAAGAGCCAAGCGGCTCTTTTCTCTTTATTATTCTTGATCCCTTCCTGGAAAATGTGCTGTTAGAAGATTCTTCTGATAGAAAGAATCGAACGATAGCTTGCATTTGACACGATGATACCGGTTCGGGAGGTCGACGCATGAACAATCTGACCATTTCCGATATACAGTGCCACGTGTCCGGAATAGCAGATGATATCACCCGGCTGTGCATTCTCCAGACCGTTAACGGTTGCTCCGACACTTCTGTCTGCCGCGGAAGAATGAGGCAGGCTCACACCGAAGTTATTGTAGACGCTCATAACAAATCCGGAACAATCTGCTCCGTTCGTCAGACTGGTTCCTCCGTATACATACGGATTGCCGACAAACTGTAAAGCAAACTGTGCGACATCCGCTCCGCTGCTTCCGGTCGGACTTGCGTAAGTCTTGCCGCCGCTTGTGCTCTCCGTGGAGGATCCGCTGCTCTCCGCCTTCTTCTTTGCCGCTGCTTCCTTGGCTGCCTTTCTGGCTGCTTCTTCCTTCGCCAGTCTGGCTTCCTCTTCCGCAATGGACTCTGCTTTTACAAACTCTGTGGAAAGTGTGACATAGTCTGTCGATACATAACCGTCACCTTCCTCGATATTTACCTTGACCCAGCCGTCAAGCTCCTCCGTGACGATCAGCTGATCGTCGATCGGCACCATACCCAGAACTACTTCGTCCGTACCGGGCTGCTCACGTACCTTCAATGTGGTCGTGGTAACTGTCGCGATTCGCGTTCCCACTTCTTTGGCGTACTCTACCGCCTCGTCGCCGGTCACGCAGTACTCTGCCTTTACATATCCTTCCACGGAACCGGAGCTGATCTTATACCAGCCATCCTGCTCCTCCAGATAATTGCCGACCGATTTATTATAGAGCTTTCCGACAATGGAACCTTCTTCGCTCGGGATATCCCGGACATTCACATAGTCGTTGACTCTTGCGATCACAAGATTTTTAAAGTTTTCTTCTTCCTCGGAAAGCCCCGAACCGGATGCCTCCTTCAGATCTTCTGTATATCCTTCGCTGACTACGATCGTATCTTCGATCTTCTTGGGCGTCTCTTTGCTGATCCCGCCGCCTGCGCTTGCAAGGTCGGCGAAACCGCCTACCTGTACGCTTCCTACACTCGTTCCGTTTTCAGCTGATGCGCTCTTACCGGAATCCTCCTGTAACTGAGAAAGAGAAGATTTCTTGGCGTTCTGCATGGAATAATCGATACCGGCAGAGGGAAGCACGGAATCGAGCTTTCCTGACGCCTGGACGTCCATCCCAAAACTTCCAAAGCTGAGCGCTGCTGCCAACAGGCACGCTGCTACTTTCACTTCTTGATTTCTTTTCGTCATACAACACCTCATTTGTTACGAAATTGTTACATCCATTAACAAATATAGCATTGCCTTTCTCTTTTGTCAACCACAGCATGTACCGATAAAAGGATGGCAGGTGCTACTTCTTGTGGTTTCGTAATGATTTTGCAATATTTATGAAATGTGACGATTCTTATCCTAACGTGTCGAGATAGCCTTTGACCGCCTCCACCGCACAGGCTCCGTCCGCCACGGCAGTCACGATCTGCCGCAGGCGCTTCGTCCTTACATCCCCGGCGGCAAAGATTCCGGGCACATTGGTCTTGCAGTCCTCCCCGGCACAAAGATAGCCTCTCTCATCACAGGCTGCGATCTCCCTGGCAAGCGCTGTGCGCGGCCGCATGCCGACCGCAATAAAGATCCCTTCCGCTTCCAGTTCCCGCACGCTCTCCTTCTGCTCTTTTCCAAGCTGTGCCGCCTGCATCTCGCCGGATTCCTTTTCCTGCGAAAGCGTCCTGACCGTAACGCTCTCCATCAGATCTCCTCCGCTGATCTTCTCCACCGTAGTGTTCCAGAGAATTTCCACATTCTTACATTTTTTCAGTTCCTCCTGAAGGGACATCGACGCCCGCAGCTGATCCCGCCGGTGGACCAGATATACCTTCTTGCAGATCCTCGCCAGATACAGCGCGTCACCCACCGCCGTGTTTCCTCCTCCTGCCACAACGACTACCCGGTCTTTAAAGAAAGCGCCGTCGCACGTTGCGCAGTAGGAAACTCCCTTTCCTCGATACGTAAGTTCTCCCGGTACATCCAACGGGATATGCTCTGCCCCGGTCGCAAAGATGACTGCCCGGGTCTGCAGCTCACTTCCATCACCGCATACCAGCTTCCATCCGTCCGGCGTTCTTTCTACCTTGTTTACCGTCCCTTTCTGCAGACACGCCCCCGCTTTCAGCGCATGCTCCCGGAATTTCATGCCCAGCTCGAAGCCGCCGATCTCCGGGATCCCGGGATAATTGTCTACTACATCCGTTGTCAGGATCTGGCCTCCTTCCACAGGACTCTGCTCTATTGTAAGGGCATCCATTCCCGCCCGCTTTGCATACAGGGCGGCGGACAGACCTGCCGGTCCCGCCCCGATAATGATCAGATCATACATACTGCTGCCTCCTTATACTCTAAATATCTGCTTCTAAATATCCTATAAATCCATATCAGGATTTCCATTTGTAATTATTCTTTCACCAATATCCGCATTGCATTCATTTTCCAATACGAGTATAATCCCAAATGCGGGTGATTTGCCACCCGGTTCTTCGATCAGAAAGGAAAAACACTATGACCAATTCAGTCAATAAAAAATATGCGCTTGTGACAGGTGCGTCACGTGGTATCGGAGCCGCCATCGCGCAGGCTCTCGCCTCACAGGGATATCACCTGTATCTCACCTGTCTGCACTCAGAAGATAAACTGACACAACTGTCATCATATCTTTCCGGGCAATATGGGATAACCTGCCAGACATTTCTGAGTGATATCGGTGTCAGTTCCGATGCAGACCGCCTCTTTGCAGAGATCCCCCACTTGAACGTTCTGGTCAACAACGCGGGAATCTCTTATATCGGTCTTTTACAGGATATGAAATCGGAGGACTGGCAGCACGTCATACAGACCAACCTCTCCTCCGTATTCTATACCAGCCGTCACGCCATTCCGCTCATGCTGCGTCAAGGCGGCGGGCAGATTATCAACATTTCCTCCGTCTGGGGAACCTGCGGTGCCTCGATGGAGGTCGCCTACTCTGCCTCAAAGGGCGGCGTCAACAGCTTTACGAAAGCGCTTGCCAAGGAGCTTGCCCCTAGCCGTATCCAGGTCAATGCCATCGCCTGCGGTGTGATCGACACGGATATGAACCGCTGTTTCAGTGAGGAAGAGATGAACGACCTGAAAAACGAAATTCCGGCTGACCGTCTCGGACAGCCGGAGGAGGTTGCGCAGATGGTTCTTTCCCTGCTGCAGGCTCCCTCTTACCTCACCGGACAGATCATCACACTGGATGGCGGCTGGATCTGACCGCCCCACTTTTTATCTTACATCAGAAAGGACTCTTTGCCATGACAGAGACTATGACAACCGGAAATCCTCTAAAACTGATCCTGCGTTTCTCCCTTCCACTGCTTCTTGGAAATCTGCTGCAGCAGACCTACAATATGGTGGACGCGGCGATCGTCGGCCGCTATCTCGGAACGGATCAGCTTGCCGCCGTGGGCGCTTCGAGCAGCGTCCAGTTCCTGGTGATGGGCTTCTGTATCGGGATCTGTGTCGGATTTGCCATCCCGGTCGCCCAGCGCTATGGAGCCGAGGATCATAAATCGATGCGCGCCTTTATCTTTCAGGGCGCTGTGCTTGCCGCCATCGCCGCCGTTCTGGTCACGACGCTGTGCGCTATCCTGTGCCCGGCGATCCTGCGCCTGCTCTCCACTCCTTCGGCGATCTATCAGGATGCGTATGATTACCTCTTTGTGATCTTTCTGGGGATTCCCTTCTCTATTTTATACAATTATCAGGCAAGTATTCTGCGTGCCGTCGGAGACAGCAAAACGCCCTTTTTCTTTCTGGCCTTCTCCACGGTGCTCAATATCGCCCTAGATCTTCTGTGCATCGTCGTCTTTCAGCTCGGCTGCGGCGGAGCTGCGATCGCTACGATCACCGCACAGGCGATCAGCGGCGTATGCTGTTTCTTCTATATTATAATACGCTATCAAATGCTGCATCCACAGAAGGAGGATCGCTACATGGACCGCCAGAAGGTTCAGATCCTTCTGACCATGGGACTTCCCATGGGGCTGCAATTTTCGATCACCGCCATCGGAAGCATGGTCATGCAGTCCGCCAACAACAGTCTGGGCGCCACCTATGTGTCCGGCTTTACCGCCGGCGCACGGATCAAGCAGTTTGCCATGAGCCCTTTTGATGCGATCGCGACCGCCGTGTCCACCTTTTGCAGCCAGAACCTTGGTGCAAAGAAGATCGACCGGATCAAACAGGGGATCAGAAAAGGCACCGTGCTCGGTGTCGGCTACGGTGCCCTGATCGGTCTTGTTCTGATTTTCTTTGGCCGCACACTCTCCCTGCTTTTCGTAAGCAGCGCGCAGACTGCGGTGCTGGATGCCTCCGCCAACTATCTGCGCTGCATGGGCTACTTTTTCTGGTCGCTCGGCATCCTGAACGTCTTTCGCATGACGACGCAGGGACTTGGCTATTCCGGCCTTGCCGTATACGGCGGCGTTCTGGAAATGATCGCCCGGATCGTAGTAAGTCTTGTTTTCGTTCCCCGCTACGGCTATCAGGCTATCTGCTATGCCGACCAGTGTGCCTGGCTGTCCGCCTGCATCTACATTGTGCCGACCTGCCTGCTCTGTCTGAAAAAATGTATGCGGCTTGTGTCAGACGACCGCGCCGCCTGACGTTTTCCGGACAATGGGCTTCTCAGTTTCTCAAATGTACCCCCGGAAGCCTTTTCCGATGACTTCACTGCTCTTCGTCACCATGTAAAAGGCATCCGGCTCCACTTTCTTGATAAAGCGCTCCAGAAGCACCGCCTGCCGCGGATCCATCGCCGTGAGGATGATCTGCTTATCCTTGTGCGTGTAGGCTCCCTCCGCCTTGTAGACCGTCGCGCTCCGGTCGAGATCGTGCATGATAAAAGCGCAGATCGGCTCCGGGTTGGTGCACACGATCGTAAAATACTTGTTCAGCTTCATCCGTTCCATCGCCTTATCGATCACCAGCGTTTTCGCCATCAGTCCGCAGATGGAAAAAAGTCCTGTCTTTATATCAAATACAAAGCACGCTGCAACCACGACAAAGGTGTCCACCAGCAGAAGCGCTCCGGAAATATCCATCGTGGAATATTTCTTCAATATCATTGCGATAATATCGGTTCCCCCGCTTGACGCATTTTCATAGAAAAGGATCGCCGTCGCTACCGCCGGCAGCGTAATGGCATAGACCAGCTCCAGCATCGGATCGTCGGTCAGCGGACCGCTCATCGGGAACACAATCTCCATCACATCGAGCAGCACGGAGGAAAGCACCGTCACATAGGCCGTCTTGACGCCAAAGCTGCGTCCCAGAAATAAAAAGCCGAGCAGCAAAAGAAGCATATTGACTACCAGGTTGATCTGTGAAGCCGTGAACGGCAAAAGCGCCGTCGCCACGACAGCCAGACCGGAAACTCCCCCGAAGGAAAAATTATTCGGGAACTTGAATACATAGATCCCGATATCCATGATCACCGCCGCCAGGGTGATCAGTGTGTATTCTTTTATGGTCTGCCATGTCTTTCTGTTCATGGTATTCTCTCCTGTCTGCCTGTTCCATTTCTGCGCACGTCCTTTGCGCATATCGAGTTTGTGTCAAGTGTACGCAGACACAAAGCTCGTGTGTGAAAAATCTTTCGTATATGGATTTTTCACACTATACCCTTAGAATAGCAGTCGCTTTTTGTTTTATCAACTTATAATTCATGGTAATAGGGACAGATATCCTCGTAGTGTCCATCCTTCATGCGAAAGCCCCCCGGGATCACGCCGAGCCGGACAAATCCAAGCCGCTCATAGAGATGTCTCGCATGGACGTTGCTCGCAACCACCGCATTAAACTGCAGCACGCGGAATTCCTTTTTTCTTCCCTCCCGCAGGCAGTCCTTCACCAGCATTTCGCCGATATGCAGTCTGCAGTCCACGGCTCTCCCGGCTCACCGCGTAGCTCGCATTACAGATATGTCCGCAGCGCCCTACGTTGTTCGGATGCAGAATATAAAGCCCGTATACCTTGCCGCCAGACTCATCCACAGCGACGCCGCAATATGTCTGTGATGCAAAAAACGCCCTGCCGCTCTCCTGCTCCAAAAGCTCCTCCTGCGGAAAGGCTACACCATCCTCCACCACTTCATTCCAGATGCGGATCATCTCGCCAAGATCCTTTTCCTCATATGCCCTGACTATGATACTCATAACCATTCAACTTCCTTTCATATCGCTTTTCGCCGCCCGTGTCTGCGGATGCTTTTCTTCTGGGTGCTCCATCTTTTCAAAGTCTGTTCGGAACGCTTTTATTATATATCATTGTGCATATTTTTCAATGCCGGAATACGCGGATCTGAATGGAAATCCCTGTTTATCTTTTCCGGATATTGTGCTAAAATGTCATTGGTTAGTTCTATCTAACCTTTGTGATCTTGTGGGATCTGGCAACACAGATCGCCTTTGATCGCCAAAAAAGAAATAAACTGCTCACAAAAGAAGATTCATTTGCGCAAAAAACGCGCACAGAAAAGAGGATTATCTATGGAAGAAAAAATAACGCCCGTATTAAACGGAGCTGCAGAAACAATGCTTCAGAGCTTTTATGCAAGGGCAATGTACAGCAAAAATCCAAAACATAAATTTAAAGACGCTAAGGCGGAAGAAATCGTAGATAAGATCGACTATGATTTTTCCAAGGCAAGCAAAGACGGAACGATGAGCAGCGGCGTTATCGCCCGCACCGTCGTGTTCGACGAACTGGTATCGGACTTCATAGCCAAAAATCCGGACTGTACCGTCGTCAATATCGCCTGTGGTCTGGACACCCGGTTTTATCGGATGGATAACGGCAGACTCACCTGGTATAACCTGGACCTTCCGGAGACGATCGAAGTCCGCGACTCCCTTTATAACGAGCATGGGCGCGTATCCACTGTCGGCTGTTCCTGCTTCGATCCCTCCTGGCCGGACAAGATTACCGTAAGGGGTAAAATGCTGTTTATCATTGAAGGACTCACCATGTATCTGACCAAAAAACAGGTGGAACAGATGCTCTCCATCATCCGCGATCGTTTTGAAAATGCTTACGTGCTCATGGAGTGCCTGTGCCCTAAATTCGTGAACAAAGAAGGCGTGGAAAAATCCATCCAGTCAACAGGGGCGGTATTTACCTGGGGCGCGAACAGCTTTGAAGACATGGCTCCCATTGCGAAGGGCTTCCGAAAAGTGAAAAATGACAATATCCTGCGCGGAATGTGGGAAGTCACCCCCGCTTACAGGCTGGTAACCTGGCTTCCCTTTATGAAGAAAATCGCACAGAAGATCATCGTGTTTGAAAAAGAGATGTGAATTGCTCCGATCCGGATTTTTTCCGGATCCGGGCATCTTCCCACCTCCCCCTATTCTTTTATTTTATGTGCCCTTTACCGCAAAACGAAAAGATGCTTATTCCCAACGAAAGAAACAGACAGCAAGCTCCGGCTGTGGGATCAGCGCCAACACGATAAAAAGCCGTTGCCATTCGCCACCCGACAGACCTTTGCCCGGCGTGTTTGCCTTCCTTCATTCTTCTCACCTCCTGCGACGTACATTCTACCGTACCGGACAGAATTGCTCTCGACGTTCCTTGCTATTATGTTATTTGCTCAGAAATCACCGCACTTCAGGCAATGCGCCCAAATTCTGTTATTCCTTATTTTGATATTTGCCACATATACCGGAATCTTACAAAGTAGTAAATGCTCATGGCAAGGCTCAGCATTTCACCCGCCGAGATAGACAGCCACACACCGTCCATCTCAAAGATCTGCGGCAGCACCAGCACCGGGATTACCATAAAAAGGATCGTGCGGCAAAAAGACAGTATAGCGGAAGTCTTACCGTCGTTTAGTGCTGTAAACCACCCGGAAGCGAACACATTGACTGCCATCAACAGGGAAAAATCTTCACGGGCTTCTTGCCTCTTTCCCTCACCGATTTTCTTCGCAATCAGTGCATTTCCACCAGTACCGAACATCATACCCAGCGCCGACGCAAGATAGGCCATCGGCATAGAAATGTTTATGGCAGACAGCGCATCCGTGTCCACAAAACGGGCAACAAAGATGCCGTCTACCGCAGTATATAGATTTCCAAAGATATTAGAAAAAATAGTTGGCAGAGCAAACAGGATCAGCCAACGAAGCTCAATCTTATGCTCCAGTTTTGTTTGTATTTCCACGCGAACTCCTTTTGAAAAAGATGCAGAGCAATACCTGCCGGTAAAGCTCTGCGTCTGGCTCTTCTGAATTATATTTTGTATGGTGTCACTATTTCAGTGCGAACAGACGCATAGCGCGACAGCGCGTCATGAGTATGCAGCGCAGCGGAATACGAATGACACCGAAACAAACTTGATTTTATCTTTTCTTATATGTCACTACAATTCCAACCACCGAAGCCAAAAAAGCAATTAGTGCAAATCTTACAAACAAGAATTCAAACCCATGCAGTATTGTTCCTGCCACTGCCAACTCAGGATCATTGTAATTCCAATCCAAATAAAAACTATTCATAGATGCAAGTGCAATAAATATTACCAGGCAAACTTGAATTTGTTAAAATCCACCACAATGAGACAGAGTCTCTGTTGCTAATTCTGTCCCAACTCTCATAGCCTCATAAATATTCCCATTTATCAAATGTGAACATACAAATCCTGCATGGTAGCTATCTCCACAACCTGTAGTATCAATTACTTCTTTAACTTCATTAGCTTGAACAAAATACTTTTCACCATTATGATATGTAACACTTCCTTTATCAGCTAAAGACACATTAAATAGTCCTTTATACTTCTTTGAAAACGCCTCAAATATTGGGAGAATTGATTTCTCTCCACTAATCATGAAATAATCTATATATGGTGCATATTTTTCCATCTCTTTAAAATTACGATATTCTACAAAATCCACTGCCAATCTGAAGTTATTATTCTTTTTTAAATCTATAATTTGTCCAAAACAGCCTGCCCAAAAATGTACAAATACAACATCTGATTTTTTGATAAACTCCAATTCATCATGGTCCAATATCATTTTATCAACAATATCACCCGTCCACGAATCATCTTTGTAATATCTGTCACCGCCAGCTGTAAGATATGTACGATTATTCGCAGTTACTTTATCCTTTTCTACTCTTACATGGCTTATATCTATTCTCTTATCAGAAATAGAATCCATAATAAATTTTGCGTAAGAATCCTGTCCAACCGCACCCAATATCGAAACATTGAACTCCTCAAATTTTGATGCATGGGCTGCAAAATTAAGGGCTTCACCCCCAGCATATAGTTCATCAGTTCCATCAAAAACATCTACACAGAGGCACGGAAGTGCCACTAGATTTATCATTCTTGTACCTCCCCAAATAGAAATTTGTGTGCACTTGTTAGCACTTAATTTGCAACTTTTATAATAGTACATTCATCCTCTTTGACAAATCCCAAACTTTCTGCCATTTTTTCACTCGCAATATTTTTGCAGTGACACGCCCACACGGGATATTTGCCTTGTTCAAGAGTATATCGTATCATCTTACTTGCCACGATCATCCCTAAACCTTTCTTTTTATAGTTCGGATTCGTTTCTATTCCAATATCTATCTCTTTTGTACTTACAGCCGCAGAAAATGCCCAAGAAGCAATATCATCACCACGGCTAATACAATACCCTTTTCCTCTTTCTAAAAAATTACTGTTTTCGTTCCAAAAAAGTGAAGGCACAATTGTTCCGTGTATCTTCATCAATAATTCCTTATTTATTTCTTTCAGTTCATATTCTGTAGGCAATTCAACCGCATTGTTTTTCCCTGCATATTGAAACAGATATCTGCATTCCATAACAACATCCGTTTTATCCTTAAAATAATCCAGCACATACTTATTTTTGGACATTAAAAGAAAGCGTTTATCGCCTGTTTCGCTTCTATCTATCATAAAGTCATAGATATCATTCAGAAAGTCCTCGTCAACATTTCCCGAAAGATATGCAAATCCACTTTGTACCCAAAAAAGTATCTTATTATAGTTTCGTTCCGAACCCGTGTAAATTTCGCCCTCTTGAATTCCTTCTGCAACCGAAAGAGGATAAACACAGCCACAATCATGAGTACTTGCAATATCAATTAGTTTGGAATACTGTATTTTATTGAGCTTTTGTAACATTCTATATTCTCCTTCAACTTCAAAGTTTCTGTTCCTTACAAACTTGAATTTGTTAAAATCCACCACAATGAGACAGAGTCTCTGTTGCTAATTCTGTCCCAACTCTCATAGCCTCATAAATATTCCCATATGCAGGAAGCGCAGTAGTGCCAAACCACAGATCAGCGTATGTATCCCAGTAATGCTTATTTGTTTTTAATATTTCATCTCTATTCATTTCTATTTTCCCTTGTATCGTAAAGTTCTAACATCACCCTTATGTATGTAGCAATGCAGGCAGCCCTCACTGCACTTTTTACATCCGCGCCACGGATTCCACAATGTCATCTTTGTCCCTCCTGAATTTTTGTTTCACTCCCCTTTTGCCCATTGACTTTGCGGGAGCGCCCGTGTCAGGATCAGAGTATAGACCACCGTAATGACGATCAGGACAGCGAGATGAAGCAGGTGCATTTCCATAGTAAGATCTGCATCATTTGCAAAAGTACCGAGTGTGTTGATGGCGGAATGAACGATGATGCAGGGAAGCAAGCTTCCTCCGCGGTAAAAAATCGTGACCAGCAGGAAACCTACTGCAACCGCAAAGACGATCTGGCACAGATTGCTGACTAAATCCATGCCGCTGCCGTTGAACAGGTTAATAATATGTCCGATGCCGAAGGTCACACTGGATATGACAATGGCAGACCTTATATTATCCTTTGCGATGGCTGCAAACAGGAATCCCCGAAAGATCACTTCCTCCAAAAATCCAACGCAGAGCATACACACGATACGGCAGGCCGTTTCCTCCGGCGTGTAATTGAACGCAACGCCATTCCAAAGGTTTCCCGATGCCAGGATAAGCAGCGGCACATAGCACAGAAACCGGCAGGCAGGGACAGACGATTTACATAGCCCATATCGCTTCTGTAAATTATTCTTTTGGATAAAGGCGAAAAGAACAATGACCTGTAAGATGCAAAAAACAGCACTTGCAGCGTATTCAATGCCTATTATTTTGTTCAGTGGGTTAGCCAGGGATTGTAGAACGCAGTAAACCACGATCCATACAATCGCAAAAGTCAGTTCGTTTTTCTCATATAACTTTTTCATGTCGTTTTCTCCTGTATTGTTGATACTGCACACGGCATATCCGTCCTTTTCCTTTCTTCCGGTCAAAAGCAATAAACGCAACACAAACCAATCTATCGGTCTGCACTGCGTCTAAGCGCCTGGCATTTTGATTTCTTCAATTTTCCCGTCCTTGAAACGGATCACGCAGGTGTATTTGCACTTTGGGCAGAATAATGGGAAGTCCTCCAGCACCGTATGTGGCCGTATCTGCGTTCTCGTTTTGCCGCCGCATCTGGGGCAGCAAAGCCAATCCAATTTTGATTTCAGAATTTCAACCATTTGTGATACCTCGCCTGGCTTGTCAGCCAATGCACATGCAGAGCCTTCACATATCTTTTTCATATCATTTCCTCCTGCGCTGCCAATATTGCGCCTCTGTATGCCCGTTCCAAATGGGAATTGATAAGCTCCTCATCGTATTTCAGTGAATTGTTGGCGATAATGCTTGCATACCCATGGGCAAACAGAAAAACAGTTAAAAAGACATTTTTCGTCTGCTCCATACCGATTTCCAAGGCTCTCTGCATGGCTGAAAGAACAGGGATAAGCTCCTCGGCATCTATCAGTTCAAGCAAAGTCTTTCCGCTAAAATAATCCGACTGAAAAAGGAAACGGAACAAGTGGGGTTCTTCAATCGCAAAGCGGACATAATTCATTCCGATTCCGAGCGCAGCACCCTTTGGCGGCTTTTTCATATTCATCAGATATTCTGAATGATAAAGATCTGCCCTCGCATAGACCGTCCGTTTCAGCTCTTCAATCGTTGCAAAATGATACATGACCGGCTGTGTGGAGCAATTCAGCCTTTCCGAAACAGTCCTTGCGTTGATGTTCTCCGCACCCGTTTCACGGGCAACCGCAAAGGCCGCATCAATGATCATTTCTTTTGTGACTTTTACTTTCGCGGGCATATTGTACCTCCATATATAACGCGAATTATATATAACTCACATTATATATTCTTGAACAAGACTTGTCAATCCATCTGGAGCAAAATTCATAAGCAACTTATCATTCGACCAGATTGCTCTTGTTGAAATAATAAGCCTGAATTTTCCTCAACAACAGATTTTCGGCTCGTCTTGAAAAATGGAAATTATAACAGATATTCAATATTTCCTGATTGGATATCTGTTATGTGTTGTGCAATACGCTCCTTCGGCCAATCCCACCATTTCATTTTGAGTAAAGCATCTATTGCTTCCTGTGCGAATCGCTTTCTTATAGGTTTTGCCGGAACTCCGCCAACGATCGTATATGGCGGAACGTCTTTTGTAACGACAGCCCGTGTTCCAATAACAGCGCCGTCTCCGATCGTAACACCCGCTAAAATGACAGCTTCATAACCAATCCAGACATCATTTCCGATAACTATATCGCCTTTGTTATCCCACGCATTTTTAATATCTTTTCCATCTAAATTCCATTCCTCAAAAAATATAGGAAATGGATAGGTAGATAGAGAAGATAAGCTATGATTTGCACTGTTAAATATAAACCTGGCTCCGCAGGCAATCGAACAGAACTTACCAATTATCAATTTATCCTGATTAACCGGGTAATGATACAAAACATTATTCTTTTCGAATTCTTTTGGGTCTCTGGCAAAATCGTTATACATTGTATAATCGCCAACTATAATATTGGGGTTGCTGATAACACTTTTTAAATAAACGGTTTCCCTGTCCATTGAACGGGGATAAATAATCTGTGACATGGCTATTCCTTTCTTGCTATACAGATAAAATTTTTTATGTTTCGCTTTTATCCTACTGCCATTTAGATAAACATTCTATACACCATACGATACCGAAACAATTTGGATAAAATAAGAGGCTGCAACTTGTCAGCCCCTTACGGTTACTTTTGATATATGATTTTCCGAACAGCATATACGGATAAGCAATATTTTTCAGATAAGCGCTCCATGGAAATACCGTTTTGGTATTCCGCTTTGATCTGTTGGTTGCGTTGCTCCAGTTCCTGCCGATAACCTGAAACTTCTCCCCAACGCTTTTGTTGTTCCTGTTCGACAGGCACATAAATATAATCGCCTTGAACATAGGTTTGCAACTCTTTTACCAATGCGTCTGGAAGAATAACTTGTGCATTAAAATATTTCATGTAGGCTTCCTCCTTGATATGATGGTCAAGTTGCAAAGCCAGCATTTCTATCTTGCGACTATCCTATACTCCATGCAACCGTCGCAATTTACTGGCTTTGCATGGAGAAAATCTTTGTTTCTCTTTTGAGTGTTGATACACATACGAATCACATCTTTCTCTACGTCTGATACATTAAGTTGAAACGATTACAGTCTAACATATTCTCAAACGTATATCAATTTCGATTTTTAAGATTTTGCTGCCAATATTGCACCTCTATATACCTGCTGTAAATGTTTTATCCATTTCTTTGATCGCTGCGAAATGATACAGAACAGGCTGTGCAGAGCAGTTTAGCTATCATGTATCAAGAAGCCATCTTGCAATATCATAGATAAGAATCCCCTCATACTTATACATTTCGTGATGAGTTCTCGCTATGATAATTTTTGTATATGCGTCTCTGATCGCCAATAGCGGTGTGTATTCTCTCTCAAAAGTCTTTTCTTCGCCTATATAGTCACTTACCTGAATATATATTACTTCGCCGCCTTTCTTTGCCACAAAATCAATTTCTTTTTTGTATAGTTTACCCACATACACCTCATATCCACGGCGCAATAATTCTAAATAAACTATATTTTCATATACATGACCATAATCCATATTTTTTGTACCATTTACCGCAAAGCGAAAAGATACATCACTTAAATAATATTTACAATTATTTTCAAGATATTTTTTCCCTTTTAAGTCATACCTCTTTGCTTCATAAAATAAAAAAGCATTGCAAAGATACTCTATATATTTCGATACCGTTTTCCTTGTAATAGAGCTTTTATTATTATTTAAGCAATTACATACATTATTAGGCGACAATAGATTACCAATGTTATCCATCATAAATTCAGCCATGTTTTTAAATTCCGCTTCATTACGGATTTTATATTTATCCACCAAATCCCTTACAATAACTGTTCTATATACTTCTCTTACATAATCCTGTCTCTGTTCTTTTTCACCATAAACGTACGACCCCGGCATCCCGCCATAAATCGAATATGCTTCAAAAGCAGCCTCAACATTTTCCGGATTTCCATTATAATCCATATACTCAGAAAAAGAAAACGGATATACTTTTATCTGCATTACTCTTCCAGTAAATAATGTTGCCAGATCAGAACTTAACAGGAACGCATTTGAACCAGTGATATAAATATCAAATACCGCTTTACTATGAAGGCTATTGATGGCTAATTCAAATTTATTACATAATTGTACTTCATCAATAAAAACCAGATTATGAGTGTTTTTGATGTACTTTGAAAGGACATACTCATGCAATGTATGATAATCCAGCAGATTATCATATTCCAAATCCTGAAGATTAATCATTATAATATTGGCATCAGGCTCATTTGCCGCTATATATTCAATATAATCCTGCATCAATACAGATTTTCCACTTCTTCTAATTCCTGTCACAACCTTAATATCCGGAGTATTATTAAGTTTTTTCAACTTATCCAAATAACTTATCCGTTCAATATGCTTCATATCTTATTCCCACTTTTTGATATTTTTTAAATTAACGGTACTATTATATACATATACTATCACAGTTATAAGTTATATGTCTATTCCCATTTTTTAAATTTAATTCATATTATGGTAATACCACTAAATAAAAAAACCGGAACCGAAATACATTTTCTCAGCTTATTGCCCTCAACATATTTCATCTGCTGTTTTCGGTAACTTATGTACGATTTCCAGAAATTCAATACAACTCTTTTCTTCATCGCTATTATAATGATATCCTAATTCTTCCGCAACATACCTCGCTACATCAGCAAACATACTTACCATTTTAAAAACAGATTTCCAACATTCATCTACCGTCCCACATGAATAGGTCGAAAGATAATCTTTATATTCTTCTTCTGGTATCCATTTATAAATATACTTCGCAGACTTTCCAACGCTTACTGCAAAGTCCGTTTTTATTCCAATCTGCCATGATATTACTTTTTCTAACTGCTTTCTTACGCAAAAACTGATCATATCATTAACATACAACAGTTCTTCCCTCCAAAGTCCTTTGGCAACATTATTCAAGCACCACCAAAACTCTGTACAAGTACATAAAAACTGTTCTTTGGAAGGTCTTTTAACAAAGTAATCTTTATCCGTAGCTTCTGGTATATCCGGCAAGATACCTTCTTTATCGATTAGTATTTTACATAATTTATCGTCCGTTATATGCTCCTTTGCATGGGTTATAGATTCCACGTGCAGATCAATCCTGTTCCCATCCCTGAATTGCATAAGCCAGCCATAAAAGTTTTCTTTATCACTCGGACAATCCGGATATTCATCAGGATACTGCATAAACCATATATCGCCAAATCGGTTTATCCACCCTTTATCATCAACATATGGTTTTGTATCTGTTACAACATATACAATATCATAATCCTGAAAAATATCTTTGGGTACATTTTTATTTGTTCTTGATCCGTTCATGTAAACAGCTTTAATCCGCTCATCTTCCCTTGCGATTTGCAGAAACATAGCATACATTTCTTTTTCTGTTCTCACCATTACACCTCCAAAACTGCATCAAAAGCCAGCGTCATAGCATACGCAAAATGTTCGTCTCCCCAGTTTCTTCCATCATGACTATCTATATCAGCCAGAGAATCCGCTATAAATAAAAGTTGTCCAAATACAACCCTTCTCATCTTAGCACCTTTCTCTCTTCAAACCTGACACGAAATATCTGCATGGAAATCATGGAGTTTGATATAAAGAAATCCCCGGAAAACCAAGGTCTTTCGGGGATCTGTAACCAACTGTATTGTCTCTTTCGAGATGATTATCTCTTTGAGAACTGCGGAGCACGTCTCGCTGCTTTGAGACCGTATTTCTTTCTCTCTTTCATACGAGGATCTCTCGTCAGGTATCCAGCCTTCTTTAAGGTCGGTCTGTAATCCGGATCTGCCTGAAGAAGTGCTCTTGCGATACCGTGTCTTACGGCACCTGCCTGTCCTGTATATCCGCCACCTCTGACGGTAACGATCGCATCAAACTTGTCAGCTGTCTCTGTAGCTGTAAGCGGCTGACGAACGATAACCTTCAGTGTCTCTAATCCGAAGTAATCGTCAATGCTTCTCTTGTTGATCGTGATCTCTCCCTTACCGGGTACTAAGTAAACTCTGGCGATAGATTTTTTTCTTCTACCGGTTCCGTAATATTTTGCTGCTGCTTTAGCCATTATCGTTATCTCCTTTCAGTCCCTGTGAATTAAAATGTTAATACTTCCGGCTTCTGTGCTGCCTGCTGATGTTCCGGTCCAGCGTATACATGAAGCTTTGTGTACATTTGTCTTCCCAAAGGTCCTTTTGGAAGCATGCCTTTTACTGCATATTCTACAACTCTCTCAGGATGCTTGTTCATCATCTCTCTCAGAGTAGTCTCTTTCATACCGCCTACATAATCAGAGTGATGATAGTAGATCTTCTGATCTAACTTTCTACCTGTCACTTTAACCTTTGCTGCATTGACTACGATCACGTAATCACCGGTATCGATGTGGGGTGTGAAAATCGGCTTATTCTTACCTCTTAACACCTTAGCAACCTCAGACGCCAAACGTCCGAGTGTCATATCTGTCGCATCAACTACATACCATTTTCTTTCGATTGTAGCTGGACTTGCCATAAAAGTCTTCATTATAATACCTCCATAGTAGCTAATTGTCTTTCGACTTTCTTTGTTATCGCTCCGCCTTCTCCATGCAGATGTCCGGCCACATATCGGAAGGGAGAATAACTGGTTTGTGATTCACCGGCATTGAGAAGATGCCGATGTTTTCTTATCTGAAATGCTTTCGCCGGGGCTTTGGCTCAGCATTTTCTTACTTTGTCACACTTGAACATTATATTATACGGTTCCGCGTGTGTCAACTCGTTTTTCACAGATTTTTTGTATTCTGTAACCGTTCCGCCCATGAATTCATAAAAGCGTCCGCGGCACATCTTTTCCTACCAGCAGTGACCGCACTTGTGATCATACTGCGGCGACGCCATGGCCTCCTCCACTGTATTAAAGAGAAGCTGGTTCTTTTCCTTTGGCAGATAGCTGCACGATGGCTTGTGCAGTACGCCTGAGTTCTTGTTTAAGATAAATTGATTGCTATGCGCCTCGCCGAAATTGCTTCCCGAATTTTCTGCCGGCTCCTGTACCACTGGCTGCTCCGGTTCTGGCTGTGGCTGCTCCGGCGTCTGCACCTCCGCAGACGGCTGGGTTTCGGTTACGACCGGTACGTCCGCCTTGCCCTCCTGAACGCTCTGCGTGCTGGAAGCCGCTGCTTTGGCACTGCTCTGCTCCTTCGTGCTGCTTGCCGTAGTCTCGCCGGCTTTCCAGCTCTCTGTAGGACTGCAGTTCCATTTGATCTCTTTTCCATCTGCCTCGGCAACGATCGTTCCCTGCTCGTCCGTCCGGAACAGTTTCACACCCATTGCGCGCAGGTTGTTGAGCGTCTCCGCGTGCGGATGACCGTAATCGTTCCCTTCGCCGCAGCTTATCACGCCATATGACGGCGCCACCGCCTGCAGAAAATCCTTGCAGGACGAGGTCTTGCTTCCATGATGCCCTACCTTATATACCTCGCTGGACAGATCCAGACCCGACTTGAGCATCTCCTGTTCCGCTTTCTCCTCGCAGTCGCCGGTAAACAGGAAGCTGTTCTCTCCAAGCGATACCTTCAGCGCCAGCGAAGCGTTGTTGGGATCTGTGTAGCTCACGGCCGGTGAAAGGAAGGTGATCTGCGCATCTCCAAGGGCATAGCTGTCTCCCGGTCTGGGCGTTGTGCTTTTCAGACCCTTGTAGTCTACCGCCTGCATCAGCCGTTCATACGTCTTATTGTCCTTCGTGTAGTCCGACATGAAAAGACTGCCGATCGGAAATTTCGTGATGACTACGTCTGCCGATCCGATGTGATCTGCGTCCGGATGCGTCAGCACCAGATAATCCAACTCTTTTACGCTCTGCTTTTGCAGATAATTCTGGATCTTCGTTCCGATTCCGTTCACGCCTGCGTCGATCAGCATACTTGCCTCGCCGCACCGGATCAATGTGCAGTCTCCCTGGCCTACATCCAGGAAATGCACCTCCAGCGTGTCAGGATCGGCGTTTTCGTCCTCTGCCGTATCCTCTGCCTGCGTCTTGTCCGCAATCTCTTTTCCCTTTGCAGTCGTCTCGTCTGTGGCGGTCTCCGGATCGGTCGCTTCCGGCTCCGTCTTTTCCTCTTCCAGTACCGGCTCTGACTCCTGTACCTCAGCAGCCACGGCCTCTTCCTTTGAAAGATCTGCGGCCGTCTGTTCTGCCATAGCGCTTGCCGCCTGTTCCTGCGCCTCTATCGTCCGTTCCTTTGTCGGCGTGAACATGACTCCGACGAACAGCAGCACCACGGACAACGCGACCGTGGCTGCTTTCATTCGCCCGGCTTTTCCATACCGGTTATAGAGCTTTAAAAACAATGGATTACTCACGACTGCCGCCAGCAGGACTGTGATCCCTCCCGGGACGGACATTGAAAAAACGCCGAGCGACACCAGCAGAAGAAATACTGACCATATCCACAGCAGTCCTTTTCCTAATCCCAAACCGATTTTCTGATACATTTTTCCTCCTCATTTCTGCGCACGCTTCTTGCGCATGACGAATTTGTGCCAGGTGCGCGCAGACACAATTCCCGCGATTGAAAATCCCGCTTCGTTCTAAAAGCATAGTTTGATAAACCATGATAAAAGAACCTGCCATTGTCAAAGCTGCAGCCAACTTCAGCAAATGGGGTTCTGAACACTTCTATCTTATGGTATAATGCAGTCATAGTCAAGCGGTCTTTCTCTTCGGCGTCCCGCCCGGGGGCAGACCTTTTCACAACTATCTCAATTACGGAGGATAACACTATGCGATACCACAATCCTGTAGTCAGCGGTTTCTACCCTGACCCGAGTGTCTGTGAGGCAAACGGCAAATTTTATCTGGCATGCAGTTCTTTTCAATATTTTCCCGGCGTTCCGCTCTTTGAGAGCGAGGATCTGATCAACTGGAAACAGATCGGTCATGTTCTCACGCGCAAAAGTCAGGTCATGCTGGAGAAGGTTGCCAGCTCCGGCGGCGTATTCGCCCCTACGATCCGTTTTCACGAAGGACGTTTCTACATGGTGACGAACAACAATACCACCTCGGAAAATTTCTATGTCTATACCGATGACATTTACGGCGAGTGGTCGGAGCCGATCACTGTCGATCAGGGCGGCATCGATCCGTCCCTGCTTTTCGATCAGGGGCATGTCTATTTCATCAGCAACGGGCAGGATGAGCACGGCGTAAACAGTGTCATCCAGTGCGAGATCAATATTGAAACCGGCAAAAAGCTGTCTCCGAGCAAGCCGATCTGGCAGGGCGCCGGCGGCCGTTATCTGGAAAGTCCGCATATGTACCACATCGGAAACACCTATTACCTTGTAGTTGCCGAGGGCGGCACGGAATACGGCCATATGGTCTCCTACAGCCGTTCCGACAATGTGTGGGGTCCTTTTGAAAACTATCCGCACAACCCGGTTCTCACGAACCGCAACAAGGCGCCGGAGGAGATCCAGGGCATCGGCCACGGCGATCTGGTACAGAAGGCAGATGGCAGCTGGTACATTATGACTCTGGGCTTCCGCCAGATCCACAAATGGCAGCCCTTCCACCATCTGGGCCGCGAGACGTTCCTGACCCCCGTCTCCTTCCATCAGGACGGCTGGTTTACCGCCGGTGACGGCACGACCGCCGCTTCTTATGAGATTCCGGGAGATTTCGAACAGCAGGAAAAGAAGCTGTACACCTTTGAAAATACGGACTGGAACTTAGACTGGATCTATCTGCGTCATCCCCACACCGGCAACTATCAGCTGGAAAAGGATCGTCTCACCCTGCATGGGACAAATGTAACACTCGAAGATGTGGATTCCCCGACTTTTCTCGGGATCCGTCAGAAGGATTTCTGCATGAATCTGTCCGTCCGCGTCACTCTGGATCAGGGCGAAGCCGGGCTGACAATGTATATGGATGAGCTGGAGCACTATGATATCGCCATCCGCACCGGCGCGGATGGATATGAGGCGGTACTGAAGATCAATATTGGCACAGCCAAGCACACGCTCGCCGTTTTCCCGCTCACCGAAAACAGCACGCGGCTTCTGGTGGTCGCCGACCATCTGGCATACCATTTTTATCTGATCAGCGAAAACGCGTCCGGCTCCGAGACTAAGACCGAGCTTGGCTCCGGGTACACGAAATACCTGTCCAGCGAGGTTGCCGGCGGCTTTACAGGAGTTGTCATGGGCTTATATGCCATCGGCGAAAACACCGCCGTATTTACAGATTTTCGCTGCGAATACCTGTAAATACCTTCTATAAAAATTCATACCCGATCAGGGTAAGTCCACAGGCAGGAGCGGTCGGACCGGCCGCCTGCCTGTCTTTTTGTTCCAGGATCTTCTGTATATCCTCGGGCTCTTTGCGCCCTCTTCCCACGTCCATCAGCGTTCCGGCAATGATCCGCACCATATTGTAGAGAAAGCCTCTTCCCGCGATCCGTATGACGATCTCCGCCCCCTCCTGCCGTACCTCCGCAAGATCAACCTGCCGTACTGTGGATTCCACCTGCGCGTCCGCGCTGCAAAAGCTCTTGAAATCGTGCTCTCCGACCAGAAAAGCGGCTGCCCTGCGCATCCTTTCCACATCGAGCGGAACATACGTGAAGTGCGCATACAGCCTTCGGAGCGGCATGGGAAAAGGCGCGCAGTAGATCCGATACTCGTAGGTCTTTCTGGTACTGCAAAAGCGCGGATGAAAATCCGGCGCGACCTCCTCCGACTTCTGCACGCGGATATCCTCCGGCAGCCGTTGATTGAGCGCATACACTATCTTTTCCGCGGGAATCCTGCTGTGCGTGTCAAATACCGCCAGATTTCCCATCGCATGTACCCCGGAATCGGTTCTGCTCGCGCCGCTCACCTCGATCGGCTCCCCCAGAAGTGAAGAAAGGCATCTGTTTAAGATGCCCTCTATCGTCTCTCCGTTTGATTGTATCTGCCACCCATGGTAATTTGTCCCATCATAGGCAACTGTAAGCATAACTCTTTTCATCCCTGTCCACTTCCCCCGCGCAGCCTTCGTCCTTTTTGCCGGACGCCGCGCTTACGTTGCGATCCTTATCACGATACAGAGTGCAAAGTAGGCTCCCAGAATGGCATACGCAACTCTGTCTCTCTTCTTATAAATAAGCGGCTTCATCTTGGTACGTCCCTCGCCGCCCCGGTAGCATCTGGCCTCCATCGCCATGGCAAGATCGTTTGCCCTGCGGAATGCCGAGATAAACAGCGGCACCAGCAGCGGCACCATCGCCTTTGCCTTCTTGATGAGGTTTCCACTCTCAAAGTCTGCTCCTCTGGCGATCTGTGCTTTCATGATCTTATCTGTCTCCTCCAGAAGGATCGGGATAAACCGCAGAGCGATCGACATCATCATCGCGATCTCATGTACCGGCACCTTGAAGATCCTGAGCGGTTTCATCAGCTTTTCCAGTCCGTCCGTCAGACTGTTCGGCGTCGTAGTGAGCGTCATAACAGACGAGCCCACGATCAGAAAGGACAGGCGCACCGCCATCATCACCGCCGTTTTCAGACCATCCACGGTGATCGTAAACCGCCAGAAGGATACAAGCGGCTCCCCCGGCGTGAGGAACAGATTGAAAACCGCCGTGATCAGCAGGATGAAAAGGATCGCCTTCATTCCCTTCACCATATAGTGGAAAGGCACTCTGGACAGTCGGATCATTGTTCCCAGAAAGATTGCCGCCACCACATAACCTACCCAGCTTTTTACCACAAACAGCGATATGATAAAGCATATCGTCGCAACCAGTTTGACTCTCGGGTCCAGTTTATGAATGACCGAATCGGTCTGATAATACTGGCCCAGCGTTATATCTCGAATCATAGCTTCTCCATTCCGTGATCTCCTGCACGATTCCTGCATGGCTTTTTCTCATGTTTTCCTGTGTTATCTCCCGGAATCGTCTGGAAATCTTTTATTTTCCATATGCGTGCAGGATTTCCTGCACAGCCTCCTCTATCGTTGTCGCATCGGTTCTGACCGGATACCCCTTTTTCTTTAGCGCCTGCATAATGTAGGTCACCTGAGGGGCTGCCAACCCGACCTCCTCCAGCTCTTTATAATGTGCGAACACTTTCTTGGGCGCATCGTCATACATGACGCTTCCCTTATTCATCACAATGATGCGGTCTACATATCTGGCGACGTCCTCCATGCTGTGCGACACCAGGATCACGGTGATCCCCGTCTCCTGCTTGAGCTTTGCCACCTGATCCAGGATCTCATCCCGCCCTTTGGGATCCAGTCCCGCCGTCGGTTCATCCAGCACCAGGATATCCGGCTTCATCGCCAGAACGCCCGCGATCGCCACACGCCGTTTCTGTCCTCCGGAAAGCTCAAACGGTGACTGATAGAAGAACTCATCCTCCAGTCCGACCTGCTTGAGCGCCGCATAGGCTCGCAGCTCTGTCTCCTTCTTGGAAAGTCCCAGATTCTTGGGTCCAAAGCACACGTCCGAAAAGACGTCGATCTCGAAGAGCTGATGCTCCGGATACTGGAAAACCAGCCCTACCTTGCTGCGCAGCTTCTTCTTATCATATCCATCCGCATGGATATCTTCTCCGTTAAAGTAGATGGCGCCGCTGGTCGGCTTCAAAAGTCCGTTCAGGTGCTGCACCAGCGTGGATTTACCGGAGCCGGTGTGCCCGATCAGTCCGATAAACTGTCCATCCGGTATCACAAGATTGACGTCCTTCAGCGCATGGACTGCCAGCGCGGTGTCATCTCCATAGGTATAATTCACATGATCTAATATCAAAGACATACTTTTGTCCTTCCTGCTTTCCACTACCTGCCGATCCGTTCAAGCGCTTCTGTCAGCTCCTCGATAGTCAGGATCCCGTCCGGCAGATCCAGTCCCTTCTGCTTCAGCTCGTAGGCCAGCAGCGTCACCTGCGGCACATCCAGCCGGAGATGCTTGAGCCTCTCCACCTTGGAAAAGATCTCTCTAGGCGTGCCTTCCATAGCAACCCTGCCCTTGTCCATCACAAATACCTTGTCCGCATGGATGATCTCTTCCATATAATGTGTGATCAGAACGATCGTAATCCCTTCCACATCATTCAGCGCCCTTGCCGCCCGGATGACTTCTTTTCTTCCATTGGGATCGAGCATCGCCGTCGGCTCATCCAGAATAATACATTTCGGGTGCATCGCGATCACGCCCGCGATGGAAACTCTCTGCTTCTGTCCACCCGAGAGCTTGTTCGGCGAATGTTTGCGGTACTCATACATACCTACCGCCTTCAGACTTTCCTCCACGCGCTGCCAGATCTCCTCCGTCGGCACTCCCATGTTCTCTGGTCCGAAACCGACGTCCTCCTCTACCACCTGTCCGATGATCTGGTTGTCCGGATTCTGGAATACCATGCCGGCCTCCTGCCGGATATCCCACAGACGGCTCTCATCCTGCGTGTTCATGCCGTCGACCCAGACCGTTCCCTCCGTCGGATAAAGTATTGCGTTGATATGCTTTGCCAGCGTGGATTTGCCGGAGCCGTTATGTCCCAGGATCGCCACAAAGTCTCCCTGTTTTACATCCAGCGTGACTTCATCAATGGCACGGGTGATCCCTTCGACGTTTCCTTCCTCATCGCGTCTGATATATTCATAAACGAGTTTCTCTGTGTTAATTATTCCCATTGTTATCCTTATTCCTCGTTTGGTTTACATTACACTGTATCAACGCCTATTTTACTAGATAACCGCCGGAAATACAAGTCGCAGTTTCCTGTCGATTATTGCCTATAGGCTATTGACTCTTCCTGTGTTAAAATAAAAGCAGCTCTGCATCCGGAGCGCACGAAGATGCAGCTGCCAACCAATATTGTGCGCAGAAATGAGTGCTTAAACCATGAACCGATACAAAGAAATCCTGCGCATGCTCGCCAAGCCGCTTGGTCTGCTTCTTGTGCTGATCATGATCTGCGCCTTTCTGGCGCGCAGCCTGTCCGGCTCTGAGACGCTTGCCGAGTACGCACAGAAAAACCCGGAGATCGCCTACCGGACGGAGGAACCCGCCGCAGAATCTCCTTCTGACACCGCTGAAAAAGACACAGACAGCAAAACGCAGATGGCAGAGGAAGAAATAACACAAACCCCGGACAAGCCTGCGGCATATAATACCAGAGAAGATACAGCAGGCAGCACCAGAAACGATTTGGAAAGTGAAAATAAGGAGGATTTGGAAATGAATGAACATCCGGATCGCGTAACCTATCAGCCCGGCTTTTATTATGAGCCGCTGGATCAGGAGCTGATCGCCAGGATCACCGGGATCTCTTATCCGGTGCCGGAGGATCAGGCGGACGACACCGCCGTTCCCGCCATCAATATCATGGCGGAAAATGAAACTCCTGCCGTCTCCTATGACGATCTGCGCTACGTCAGCGTCCTTTACATCGACTTTAATGCAAGAGAACAGGAAGGCGAGCTGATCTGCAACAAGGCTGTTGCGCAGGATATGCTGGAAATTTTCTATGAGCTCTATCGCAACGACTACCAGATCGAGCAGATACGTCTCATCGACGAGTACAGCGGGGACGATACCCTCTCCATGGCAGACAACAACACATCCTGCTTTAACTATCGTGTCGTGGACGGCACAGACAGCCTTTCCAAGCACGCCTACGGATTGGCCATCGATATCAACCCCTTCTACAATCCCTACGTTGTGTTCAATCGCAACGCCGACGGCAGCACCTACATCTCCCCTCCGGGAAGCGAGGTCTATGCCGACCGCAGCAAGGATTTTGCCTACAAGATTGACGAGAACGACCTGTGTTACAAGCTGTTCAAGGAGCACGGATTTACCTGGGGCGGCGACTGGAATTCCTGCAAAGACTACCAGCACTTCCAGAAAGCGCTGAATTAACGGATTTTGAACTGAAAAAGAGCGACAAAAAACCTGCTTGACGCATCAAGCAGGTTTTCATTTTTGATTGGAAACTCTTATTATACTAACTCAAGTACAACTTCCATTGCTGCATCGCCCTTACGAGGTCCGATCTTGATGATTCTTGTGTAACCACCGTTACGGCTTGCATACTTAGCGCCATACTCGTCAAAAAGCTTAGCAACCAGATCAACTTCCTTTGTTGCTTTCTTCTTGCCGGCAGCAGTTGTAGGAACTTCTGTTACAGGATATAATACCTTTAACATCTGTCTTCTTGCATGGGATCTGGAAGGCATATCCTTCTTGATCTCTTTCTCAACTGTGTCATATACGGTAACTTTCTTGCCGTCTACAACCTCTTTTACTCTCTTGCCGTCTTTGTCCTTGCGTGCTACCTTTGCCTGAACCTTAACGGTCTCGAAGTTGTCTTTTTCCTTTACAGCAAGTGCGATCAGTCCGTCTGCGATCTTGCGGACTTCCTTTGCCTTAGCCTCTGTGGTAACGATCTTTCCGTTGTTCAGAAGTGCTGTTACCTGACTTCTAAGTAATGCTTTTCTCTGGTCAGCTGTTCTGCCGAGTTTTCTGTATTTTGCCATGATTGGCTCCTTTCTCATTTGGGAGTTCTCTCCCGACATGGTACATACGGCCACGCTCTTTGGACTTATCAGCCGAATGCGTTTTCTGTTCCATTATGAGTTGACGTACAAATGCTCTTTGGACTTACTTTCTACGCCATCTGCATTAAGCCTCCTCACTGGGATTCAGCTGTAAACCTAACTCTTTTAACTTTGCAAGAACCTCTTCGAGGGACTTACGGCCAAGGTTACGAACCTTCATCATATCCTCGGAAGTCTTGTTGGTCAACTCTTCAACCGTGTTGATACCGGCTCTCTTTAAGCAGTTGTAGGAACGAACTGATAACTCGAGTTCGTCAATGCTCATCTCCAGCACTTTTTCCTTCTCATCGTCCTCTTTCTCTACCATAACCTCTGCGGTCTTGGCATTCTCGGAAAGGTCGATGAACAGGCTTAAATGCTCGCTCAGTACCTTGGCAGCCAGACTGACTGCTTCATCCGGAACCAGTGTTCCGTTCGTGTATACATCCAGTGTCAGCTTATCGAAATCGGTAATCTGACCCACACGGGTATTTTCCACGGTCACATTGACTCTCTCAACAGGTGTGTAGATCGAATCAATCGCGATGACACCGATCGGTAAATCTTCTGTCTTATTCTTGTCAGAGCTTACATAGCCTCTGCCTCTTGTAATCGTCAGTTCCATGTACAGCTTCGTATCTTTCCCGCTGAGTGTAGCAATCACAAGATCCGGATTCAGGATCTCGATATCCTGATCTGCCTGAATGTCCGAAGCTCTCACAACGCCCTCTCCCTCGTACTCGATGTACGCGGTCTTAGGCTCGTTTGTGTCGCTGTTGTTCTTGATCGCAAGGCTCTTGATGTTCATAATGATTTCGGTAACATCCTCTTTTACGCCGGGGATGGAACTGAACTCATGCAGCACACCTTCGATTTTTACCTGGCTTACTGCCGCACCCGGTAAGGAAGATAGCATGATTCTTCTAAGAGAATTGCCAAGGGTAATGCCGTAACCTCTTTCCAGAGGCTCTACAACGAATTTACCATACTTCTTGTCTTCTGAGATTTCTGCAACTTCTATATTTGGTCTCTCAAAATCAAACACTCAAATACCCTCCTTTTCCAGTTCTGTCTGGAAATATGCAAACGCTTACACCTGCGATTCCTATTACTTGGAATACAACTCGACGATAAGCATTTCGTTTACCGGAACATCGATCATCTCTCTGGTAGGAAGATACTTAACAGTGCCCTTCATAGCTTCCTGATCTACATCCAGCCATTCAGGAACCAGTCTTCCTGCTGTAATCTCGAGAATATCTTTGTATCTCTGTAAAGACTTGGATTTCTCTCTGACCTCGATCACATCTCCTGCCTTGATCAGATAAGAAGGAACGTTTACTGCCTTGCCGTTTACAAGGAAGTGCTTATGACCAACGATCTGTCTTGCTTCTCTTCTTGTTCTTGCAAATCCCATTCTGAATACTACGCTGTCCAGTCTGCTCTCAAGCATAACCATGAGGTTCTCACCGGTCATACCCTTCATTCTGTCGGCCTTCTCATAATAATTTCTGAAAGGCTTCTCCAGTACACCATAGATAAATTTTGCTTTCTGTTTCTCTCTGAGCTGAAGACCATACTCGCTGACCTTCTTGCCTGCTCTTGCAGATGTCCTGTTGGACTTCTTGTCATATCCTAAATAAGTAGGATCTAAGTCGAGGGATCTGCATCTCTTTAATACGGGAACTCTGTTTACTGCCATTGTTTTGGCTCCTTTCTGAATTTTGTTTACAACGCCATGGCGCCTTCTTCCAAATATTGATTCGATCTGTGACTATACACGACGTCTCTTAGGCGGACGACATCCATTGTGCGGTACCGGGGTAACGTCGCGGATGCTGGTTACTTCAAGACCACATGCCTGCAGTGCACGGATTGCAGCCTCACGACCTGAACCAGGTCCCTTTACCATTACGTCTACAGTCTTCAAACCATGAATTAACGCAGCCTTTGTAGCTGTTTCTGCAGCCATCTGTGCTGCATATGGAGTAGATTTCTTTGAACCTCTAAATCCAAGACCACCGGCACTTGCCCAGCTCAGTGCATTTCCTTCGTTATCTGTCAGAGTAACGATGGTGTTGTTGAAGGATGCCTGAATATGTGCCTGTCCACGTTCAACGTTTTTCTTTATACGCTTTTTTGTTACTTTTTTTGCAACTTTTTTAGCCATGATAAACTAACCTACTTTCTCCTATAATTACTTTCTGCCTGTTACTTATTTCTTCTTGTTTGCTACAGTTCTCTTAGGACCCTTTCTTGTTCTGGCATTGGTCTTTGTCTTCTGACCACGAACCGGAAGTCCCTTTCTGTGACGGATACCTCTGTAGCATCCGATCTCCTGAAGACGCTTGATGTTGAGAGCGATCTCTCTTCTCAAATCACCTTCTACTGTGTAATCCTTGTCGATTACTTCTGCAAGTCTCTTTACTTCATCATCTGTCAACTCTCTGACACGGGTATCGGGATTAACATTTGCTGCCTCCAGAATCTTGCCGGCACTTACTCTGCCGATTCCGTAGATGTAAGTTAATCCAATCTCTACACGTTTTTCTCTAGGTAAATCAACACCTGCAATACGAGCCATTTACGTTTCCTCCATTTTCTTTACACTTGCATGTATACGGCATGGATCCCATGCGTATACTGCTGCATGATGTGTATGCGGGCTTTTTCCGCATATACGACACTAATTGATTGGGGCAGTCTCTGCCCAACCGGATCAAAGTATCCGATCTTTCCAAACACAGGTTGGTATCAAAAAGTATTCTCCCATAGGCTCTTCCATCTATATTATAATCAGTATCCGCTCCGCCATGGTAATATTTTCCATTACATGACAAAAGAACGGTACTGCAGCCGCTCATAATATAACCACACAAGAACCCCTGCTTTACTTCGTTTAGGGATTAACCTTGTACCTGTTTGTGCTTCGGATTTTCACAGATAATTCTGATCTTTCCTTTTCTTTTAATGACTTTGCATTTTTCGCAAATCGGTTTTACTGATGATCTGACTTTCATCTCAAACCCTCCTTTCAAAAAGACCGTTTTACATTATAACACGGAAGTACCACTCATGCAAGGGAATTTCTGAAAAAATCAATGTTTTTATTTATCTCTCCAGATGATCCTTCCCTTGGACAGATCGTAGGGTGATAATTCCAAAGTCACTTTATCACCGGGCAGGATACGAATAAAATTCTGACGCAGCTTGCCGCTTATATGTGCTAACACCACGTGTCCGTTTTCAAGTTCTACCTGGAACATGGTATTAGGTAACTTTTCAATGACAGTTCCTTCAATTTCAATTACATCGGCTTTTGACATTTGTTTCCTCCTCTTTCATGTCATAATACTGATTTCCTATATAAGATAAAGTTTAATTATCTTCTCTGTCAAGATTTTTGTGATATTCTTTGAGGATTTTTTTGATTTCCAGGTCGTTCCACCCATCCTCGTTCTTCTGAAGCTGTACCTTCTTTATGATCTGTATATGCCTTTTATTCTTTTTCTTCGGCTGTCCGACCGTTTTCAGGCGGCCGTCCGCTAGATAAACGTATTCTTTTTCTTCTCCGATTATGACATATGTGGTGTCCTTATCATGCCCCGCTCTCGAGGTTGCAAGCATTCCTACCATATGTTCCTCCCTGCTTCCGCGATAGGATCCTACCCCGGAAGGATCTTTTCTCTTCTACCATTTAACTATGACTTAACCCTGTCTGTCCTTTTGACAGAGAACCTACGCCCTGAGTGTGAGGATCTCCGGTTCGCCCTCCGTTATCAGGATCGTATTCTCATAATGCGCGGAAAGGGAATGATCCGCTGAGATCACCGTCCAGCCGTCCTTCATCCACCTGACGTCCGCCGTACCGAGATTCACCATCGGCTCGATCGCCAGCGTCATTCCGGGCTGCAGCCGCAGTCCCCTGCGCCTTTGTGCAAAGTTGGGGATCTCCGGTTCTTCGTGGAGATGCGTCCCGATCCCGTGTCCTACCAGATCTCTTACGATCCCGTAGCCGTACGGTCTGATATAGGCGTCGATCGCATTTGAGATATCAAACAGATGATTCCCGGCTTTTGCCATTTTAATCCCTTCAAAAAAACTCTGCTTCGTCACATCCATCAGCTTCTGCGCCTCGCTGCTGACCTCGCCCACCGCGTGGGTCCGCGCCGCATCCGAGTGATAACCCTGATAGATAAGACCGGTATCCAGGCTGACGATATCGCCCTCTTGAATGATGTGCCTGTCGGTGGGGATCCCGTGTACGACCTCCTCATTGACCGAGACGCATACGGATCCCGGATACCCCTGGTAGTTCAGAAAATTGGGGGTACATCCATAGCTCCGGATCATCTCCTCGCACGCCCTGTCAATATCCTTGGTGGAAATGCCGGGACGGATGATCTTCGCCAGTTCCTCATGTACCAGCGCAAGCAGCCGCCCTGCTTCCCTCATCAATTCAATTTCTCTCGCTGACTTTATCGTTACAGCCATATCGATACCTGCCTCTTTCTTTTAACCCAGAATCTTTACGATTGCCGCAAAGACATCTTTCATATCCTGTGTTCCGTCCACTGTCCTGAGCACGCCCTTCTCTGTATAGAAGTCGATCAGCGGCTGTGTCTGCTCATGGTATACGCTCAGACGGTTCTTTACAGTCTCCGGCTTGTCGTCGTCGCGGAGTACCAGCTCGGATCCGCACTTGTCGCAGATGCCTTCCTTTTTCGGGGGCACATGCTCGATGTGGTAGGTTGCGCCACAGGTCAGGCACGCTCTTCTGCCGCCCATTCTCTTGACGATGTTCTCATCCGGCACATCAACGTCGATCGCATAGTCGATCCTGTCGCCCAGCTCGTTCAGCGCCTTGTCAAGCACTTCTGCCTGCGGAATGGTTCTCGGGAATCCATCCAGCACATAGCCGTTCTTGCAGTCATCCTTTGCAACTCTGTCGAGCAGGATCTTGACTGTCAGTTCATCCGGAACCAGAAGGCCCTGATCCATATACTGCTTTGCTTCTTTTCCAAGCTCTGTTCCCTCTTTGATGTTGGCACGGAAGATATCACCCGTGGAAACATGCGGTACGCCGTATTTCTCAGCGATCATTTTTGCCTGAGTGCCTTTGCCTGCACCCGGAGCTCCAAGCATAATTATCTTCATTGTGATCCTCATTTCTGCGCACGCATCTGCGCTTTTCCATAAGAGTAGGGACGCACCCATAAGCCCGTCCCCACCATTTCTAAGTATTAGTCGTTCAAAAATCCTTTGTAGTTTCGAACCAGCATCTGGGATTCGATCTGCTTGATCGTCTCCAGAACAACGCTCACGATAATGATAAGGCTTGTACCGCTGAAGGATACGCTCGCGCCGAATACACCGTTAAAGATGTAAGGAACGACGCACACGATCGTAAGACCAACTGCTCCGATGAAAATAATGTAGTTCAGGAGCTTTGTCAGATAATCACTGGTAGGCTTACCAGGTCTGATACCGGGAATAAATCCGCCCTGCTTCTTCATATTTTCTGCAATCTCTAAAGGATTAAAGGTAATGGAGGTGTAGAAATATGCAAAGAAGATAACCAATGCAATATACACGACCAAACCAATGGAATAAACCATATTGTCCGGGTCACACCAGTAATTTGAATTCATACCCTTCATGATCTCAGCCCACACGCCTGTGCTGTTGATACTGAACAGCGAACAGATGATAAGCGGAAGCTGTAACAGAGAGGATGCGAAAATTACCGGGATAACACCCGCTGTATTTACCTTCAGCGGAATGTTTGTCGTCTGACCACCGACCATTTTCCTGCCCTGTACCTTCTTGGCATACTGAACAGGGATCTTGCGTACACCATCGTTTAAGATGATGACCATAATTACCATAAGGATGATAATTGCAATAATGATAATTGCCGCTACCACGCCCTTCGCAATCGATTTGCCGATTACAAACTGCTCAAACAGACTTGTGATGTCCTGCGGCATACGGGACAGAATGTTAATCGTCAGCACGATCGAGATACCGTTGCCGACACCATTCTCGGTGATCCGCTCGCCGACCCACATCAGGAATGCACTTCCCGCTGTCAGCGCTGCGATAACCGTGATAATGTTGATCACATTGTAAGTCTCCAGAAGTCCCTGACGGCCAAAGCCGATCGCCATCGCGCTCGCCTCGATAATAGCGAGGGCAACCGTCACATATCTTGTGATGGATGCGATCTTCTTCCGACCGTCCACACCGTCACGCTGCATTTCCTCAAGTTTGGGAATCGCGATCGTCATAAGCTGCATGATGATGGACGAGGTAATGTATGGTGTGATGTTCAATGCCAGGATTGACATATTCAGGAACGATCCACCTGTAAAAGCATCAAAGAAATTGAACGCATCGCCGGTCTGCTGTGAGAACCAGTTTGCGAAGTAAGATCTGTCCACACCGGGCACTGGAAGCTGTGATCCGAAACGGATCACAACTAACATTGCAAATGTGAAAAAGATTTTCTTTCTGATTTCCTTGATCTTAAACGCATTCTTTAAGGTTTTAAGCATTAGATCACCTCTGCTGTTCCACCAAGTGCCTCGATTTTCTCTTTTGCGGATGCGCTAAATGCGTCTACCTTGACATCGAGCTTCTTGGTAAGTTCTCCGTTTCCAAGGATCTTTACTCCATCTCTGGGGTTCTTGATGATCCCCTGCTCAATCAGTGCATTTACATCAACAGTTGCGCCATTGTCAAATACTTCCAGTGCGCCAAGATTGATTGCGACGATCTCCTTTGTATTTCTGTTCTTAAAGCCTCTCTTAGGAAGACGTCTGTATAACGGCATCTGACCGCCTTCAAAACCCGGTCTGGGTGCTCCGGAACGTGCCTTCTGTCCCTTGTGACCCTTTCCGGCTGTCTTGCCGTTTCCTGAACCGTGTCCACGACCTCTTCTAAAATTATCACTTTGTACAGAACCTTCTGCCGGTCTTAAATTTGATAATTCCATTCTGACACCTCCTTTTTATGCTTCCTCTACTTTAACCATATGTCTGACCTTCTGGATCTGACCTCTAGTTGCTCCGTTGTCAGGTAACTCAACAGTCTGTCCGATCTTCTTCAGTCCCATTGCTTCGATTGTAGCGCGGGTCTTGGGAACCTGACCGATTGTAGATTTAACTAAAGTAATCTTTAATGTTTTAGCTGCTGCCATCTTTTTTTCCTCCTAAATTTTCTGATTGCAATACGCTGTGTAGCTTATGCGCGAACCTCTTCTACAGATTTTCCACGATTCTTAGCTACTTCTTCAGGAGTCTTTAACTGGCTGAGTCCAGCAATCGTAGCAAGTACTACGTTCTGCTTGTTGTTGGAGCCAAGGGACTTTGTACGGATGTTCTTGATTCCGCCAAGCTCGCAGACGATACGAGCAGGACCACCAGCGATGATACCGGTACCTTCCGGAGCTCTCTTTAAGAGAACGGATGCGGAACCGAACTTGCCGATATAATCATGTGTGATACTGTTATTCTCATCAAGTGCAACAGAAACTAAGTTCTTGATTGCATCTTCCTTACCTTTGCGAATTGCTTCCGGGATTTCAGTTGCTTTTCCTAAGCCTGCGCCGACATGACCATTGCCATCACCAACTACTACAAGAGCAGTGAAGCGCATGTTACGACCACCTTTAACAACCTTTGTAACACGTTTGATTGTTACAACTTTTTCAGTCAATTCTAACTGACTTACATCAATGATTGTACGTCTCATGTGATTCTCTCTTCTCCCTTCCTAGAATTCTAAGCCAGCTTCTCTGGCTGCGTCGGCTAATGCTGCAATCTTGCCCTGATATATAAAGCCGCCTCTGTCAAAGACAACAGTCTTAATGCCTTTTTCGATTGCTCTCTTAGCGATTACTGTTCCTAAATATGCTGCTGCATCAACGTTATTGGTCTTTTCAAGCTCAGCCTTTACGCTCTTCTCAAGTGTAGATGCTGAAACTAAAGTATTTCCAACTGTATCGTCAATAATTTGAGCATACATATGATTATTACTTCTGAACACAGCCAGACGAGGCCTCTCAGCAGTGCCGCTGAAACGGTTACGCATTCTGTTGTGTTTTTTTACACGAACTTTTTGTCTTGACTCTTTACTAACCATTTTCATACTCTCCTTATCTATTATTTCTTACCAGTCTTACCAACTTTACGTCTAATTGTCTCATCAGCATACTTGATACCCTTGCCCTTATAAGGCTCCGGTCTTCTCTTGTCTCTGATTTCAGCCGCAAACTGTCCAACTTTTTCTTTATCAATACCCTTAACGATGATCAGGTTCTGTCCATCAACTACTGTCTCGATGCCTTCAGGATCTGTCATCTCTACCGGATGAGAGTAACCCAGGTTCAGTGTCAGCACCTTACCGGACTTGGAAGCTCTGTAACCTACACCGTTGACTTCCAGCTTCTTCTCAAAGCCTTCCGTAACACCGACAACCATGTTGTGGATCAGTGTTCTGGTAAGACCGTGGAAAGATTTCATCTTCTTTAAGTCGTTCGGTCTGGTAACTACTACTTCAGAACCCTCTACCTTAATATCCATCTCAGACGGAAGCACTCTCTCAAGTGTTCCCTTGGGACCTTTTACAGTCACTTTGTTATTTTCTGCAACCTCTACAGTTACGCCTGCAGGAATCGCGATTGGCATTCTTCCTATACGTGACATGCCCGTACCTCCTATTATTTTTAATAACAATTATTAGCTTCCTGCCGAAAGAACGTCGCCTGACATTCTTTCCGGCAAAGTTTCGTTTTTCTTATGCGGCGTATGTTGTCGCATCAGAAAAACTCTTTGTCATATTACCAAACGAATGCAAGTACCTCGCCGCCAACCTGCAGCTCTCTTGCCTTCTTGTCGGTGATAACGCCCTGGTTTGTAGAGATGATCGCTACGCCCAGTCCGCCAAGAACTCTCGGCAGATCTTCCTTGCCTGCATACACACGAAGTCCAGGCTTGGAAATTCTCTTGATACCGGAAATAATCTTATCATTCTTATCCTCACCATACTTTAATGTGATGTGGATTGTCTTGAAATTGCCATCTTCGATAATATCGAATTTCTTGATGTATCCTTCATCTAAGAGAATCTGTGCGATTGCAAGTTTCATCTTGGATGCCGGAACATCTACTGTATCATGTTTTGCAGTATTTGCATTACGGATTCTTGTAAGCATATCTGCAATAGGATCGCTCATTGTCATGATTTAGTTTCCTCCTTTATCATTTTGACTTGAATCATGCTTTCCAACGAAACTTAGTATTTCTTAGTCAGCGTTCTTCGCTGACTTAGAAATTCTTTTCGTTGTTTTACCAGCTTGCTTTCTTCACGCCAGGAATCTGGCCCTTATATGCTAACTCACGGAAGCAAATTCTGCAGATTCCGTATTTTCTCAAATAAGCATGTGGACGACCACAAATTTTGCAACGATTGTATTCTCTTGTGGAGAATTTCGGATTGCGCTGCTGTTTAATCTTCATTGCTGTCTTAGCCATGAATTTACCTCCTTCTATTTAGCGAACGGCATGTTAAACAGTCTTAACAGCTCACGAGCTTCCTCGTCTGTCTTGGCTGTGGTAACGAAAATGATATCCATACCTCTTACCTTGTCGATCTTATCGTACTCGATCTCCGGGAAGATGAGCTGCTCTTTGATACCAAGTGCATAGTTTCCTCTTCCGTCGAAGGAGTTCGGGTTTACACCTCTGAAGTCACGAACTCGGGGAAGTGCAAGGTTTACCAGACGATCAAGAAACTCATACATCTTATCGCCACGAAGTGTTGTCTTGCAGCCGATTGCCTGACCTTCTCTGATCTTGAAGTTAGCGATGGAATTCTTAGCCTTTGTCAGAACTGCCTTCTGTCCTGTGATCGTTTCCATATCACCAACAGCAGTCTCCAAAACCTTGGCATTTTCCTTCGCCTCGCCGACACCCATATTGATGACGATCTTGTCAAGCTTCGGAACTTCCATAATATTTTTATATCCAAACTTTTTGATCATAGCGTCTACGATCTCGTTTTTATACATTTCTTTAAGTCTACTACTCAACGTTTTAGACCTCCTTTCTTAGTATTAGTCGATTACATCACCGGTGGATTTTGCAAAACGGACTTTCTTGCCATTCTCTACCTTGAAGCCGACGCGGGTTGCTTTTCCCTTATGAACATACATAACGTTAGAAGCATCGATAGGAGCTTCCTTCTGGACAATGCCGCCGTTCTGGTTAGCTGCTGAAGGCTTCTCATGCTTGGTAACCACTCCGACACCCTCAACAACAACTTTGTTGTTCTTCTTGTCAACGGAAACAACCTTGCCTTCTTTGTCCTTATCTTTACCGGCGATCACCTTAACTGTATCACCCTTTTTAATCTTGAATGTTGACATACCGGCACCTCCTATAATACTTCCGGAGCCAGTGAAACAATTTTCATAAACTGTTTATCACGAAGCTCTCTTGCTACTGGTCCAAAGATACGTGTTCCTCTCGGAGTCTTGTCATCTTTGATGATAACAGCAGCATTTTCGTCAAATTTGATATAAGAACCGTCTTTACGGCGAGCACCTTTTACGCTGCGAACAACGACAGCCTTAACAACATCGCCTTTTTTTACAACGCCGCCTGGTGTTGCATCTTTGACCGAAGCAACGATAACATCACCAATACGTGCATATCTTCTTGTAGATCCGCCCATAACTCTGATACATAAAAGTTCTTTAGCACCAGTATTATCAGCGACCTTAAGTCTGCTTTCCTGTTGAATCATGCTATTTTTCTCCTTTTATTTTGCTTTCTCAACGATCTCTACAAGTCTCCATCTTTTATCCTTAGATAAGGGTCTTGTTTCCATTACTTTTACGGTATCGCCGATATTACACTCATTGTTCTCATCGTGTGCTTTCAGCTTATAGGTTCTCTTTACGATCTTCTTGTAAAGAGGATGCTTTACGTTGTCCTGAATAGCAACAACAATTGTCTTATCCATCTTGTCACTGATAACCTTACCAGTACGTGTTTTTCTCAAATTTCTTTCCACGATTGCTCTCCTTCCTTAAACAATACTATTAGTTCGCTGCTTTTGCTTTTTCCGTGATAACGGTCTGAATTCTTGCAATGTTTCTTCTAACATCTTTAATTCTTGCAGTATTGTCTAACTGATTTGTTGCGTTCTGGAATCTCAAATTGAAAAGTTCTTTCTTAGCATCTGTTAATTCCTGTGCTAATTCTGCATCTGATTTTTTCTTTAAATCTTCTACATACTTATTAGTTTTCATTTGATACACCGCCTTCCAAGTCTGCTTTAGAAACGACTTTACATTTACATGGAAGCTTATGTGTCGCAAGACGTAACGCCTCTTTTGCCACTTCCTCATCTACTCCTGAGATCTCGAACATTACGCGGCCCGGTTTTACTACTGCAACCCAGCAGTCCACGGCACCTTTACCAGATCCCATACGTGTTCCTAACGGCTTAACCGTTACCGGCTTATCCGGGAAAATCTTGATCCAGACCTTACCACCACGCTTGATGTAACGTGTCATGGCGATACGGGCTGCCTCGATCTGATTGGACTTGATCCAACACGGCTCTAATGCTACAATACCATATTCACCGTATGTGATCGTATTGCCACGGCTTGCCTTACCAGCCATAGAACCACGGAACTGTTTACGACGTTTCACTCTTTTTGGCATTAACATTATTTATCGCTCCCTTCCTTGTTAGATTTTGTAGGAAGTACCTCGCCCTTGTAAATCCATACCTTAACACCAACTTTACCATAAGTTGTGTCTGCTTCTGCGAAACCATACTCAATATCTGCTCTCAGTGTCTGAAGCGGAATTGTTCCCTCGCTGTAGAACTCTGTACGAGCCATATCTGCACCGCCGAGACGTCCGGAAACGGAAGTCTTGATACCCTGTGCGCCAGCCTTCATGGTTCTTCCCATGCAGGACTTCATAGCACGTCTGAAGGATACACGGTTCTCAAGCTGCTGTGCAATGTTCTCTGCAACAAGCTGTGCATCTCTGTCAGGTCTCTTGATCTCCTTAATGTCAACAAGAACCTTCTTATTGGTGAGCTTGGAAAGCTCTTTCTTGGTTACCTCGATCTCTGCGCCGCCCTTACCGATGACAACACCCGGTTTTGCAGTGTAGATGATAACCTTTACTCTGTCGGAAGCTCTCTCGATCTCGATCTTAGAGATACCGGCACTGTATAATTTCTTCTTTAAGTATTTTCTGATGTTATAGTCTTCTACTAAGAAATCAGAAAACTCTGCATCAGCATACCATTTGGAATCCCAATCTTTAATAACACCGACTCTGAGGCCGTGTGGATTAACTTTCTGTCCCATGTTGTTCTCCTTCCTAATATGATCCTATCTTTCATCAAGAACGATCGTGATATGGCTCATTCTCTTTTCGATTCTATAAGCTCTACCCTGTGCTCTCGGTCTTACTCTCTTCATGATCGGTCCTTTGTTTGCATAACACTCTGCAACATAAAGGTTTTCCGGATTCATGCCGTTGTTGTTCTCTGCATTAGCGATCGCAGATTCCAGCAACTTCTTGATAATGCTGGATGCATATCTGGGATTGTACTCCAGGACAGCAAGCGCTGTTGCTACGTCCTTTCCTCTGATGGCATCTAATACGAAACAAGCTTTCTGTACAGACACTCTTGCGTAAGATAACTTAGCTGAAGGTCTGGTATCTTTGTTCGCATTTCTTTCTCTTTTTATCTGGGATCTATGTCCTTTAGCCATTGCCTAAAAACCTCCTTTCAAAATTAGCGAACTTTGGACTTTTTCTCGTCCTTGTCATGTCCTCTATAGGTTCTGGTTGCAACGAACTCGCCGAGCTTGTGTCCAACCATATCTTCTGTAACATATACCGGTACGTGCTTTCTTCCGTCATGAACAGCGATTGTGTGTCCAACGAAGGAAGGGAAAATCGTAGAACGGCGAGACCAGGTCTTAATAACCTGTTTCTGTCCTGCTGCATTCATAGCGTCTACTTTTTTCAGTAAGCTCGCATCTGCAAATGGTCCTTTTTTCAGTGATCTAGCCATGATCGTTCCTCCTATTAACTATTTGATTGCTCTACCGTCTCTTCTTCTTACAATCAGCTTATTAGAAGCCTTTTTCTTCTTACGGGTCTTAAGTCCGAGTGCCGGTTTACCCCAAGGTGTGCACGGGCCGGGACGACCGATCGGTGCTCTACCTTCACCACCACCGTGCGGATGGTCGTTAGGGTTCATAACGGAACCGCGAACTGTAGGACGAACGCCCATGTGGCGCTTACGGCCTGCCTTACCGATCTTTACAAGGTTGTGGTCTACGTTGCCGACAACTCCAACCGTTGCTCTACATACGATCGGCACCATTCTCATTTCGCCGGAAGGTAATCTAAGTGTTGCATACTTGCCTTCCTTAGCCATCAGCTGTGCGCTGTTACCTGCGGAACGAACCATCTGTCCGCCCTTGCCGGGATATAACTCGATATTGTGGATCATCGTACCTACCGGGATCTCCGATAACGGTAAGCAGTTACCAACTCTTACTTCTGCTTCCGGTCCGTTCATTACCTTCATGCCGTCTGTAAGGCCTTCCGGTGCAAGGATGTAGGACTTCTGTCCATCCTCGTAGCAGATCAGCGCGATGTTTGCTGTTCTGTTCGGATCGTACTCGATACCGATAACTGTTGCTGCGATGCCATCTTTATTTCTCTTGAAATCTACATTTCTGTATAATCTTCTGCTTCCGCCGCCGTGATGTCTGACTGTGATCTTACCCTGGTTGTTACGTCCGGCGTTCTTCTTCAGAGAAGTACAAAGTGCCTTTTCAGGAGTGCTCTTTGTGATCTCGGAGAAATCAGAACCAGTCATGTTACGTCTGGAAGGTGTATATGGGTTATATGTCTTAATTCCCATGATTGTATCTCCTTTTCTTATTTATTATCACGCTTGTTATGCGTATATTGTCACTTGGGACTTCGTCCCAGGCATACATCTCTCAACCTTCATTCTTCTCAGCAATGCTGTGATTTTTCTGAAGAACTCTTTTTATTTTAGAGTCCTGCGAAGATCTCGATGTCCTTGCTGTCCTCGGTAAGCTGTACGATCGCTTTCTTGGTCTTAGCAGTCTTGCCGTATACCATTCCACGTCTCTTTGTCTTGCCGTCAAGGTTCATGGTGTTGACCTTTGCAACCTTGGTTCCTTCGAACATCTTCTCAACAGCTTCCTTGATCTGTGTCTTGTTTGCTTCCGGATGAACTAAGAAAGTATATTTCTTCTCGCCCATGCCAGCCATGCTCTTCTCTGTTACTACCGGTTTGAGGATTACATCATAATACTGAATTGCTGCCATTACGCATACACCTCCTCGATCTTGGTTACGGCATCCTTGGTGAGCACTAAGGTGTCACCCTTTAAGATATCGTATACATTGATATTCTCTGCTACTGCGGTAGAGATCGTCGGAAGATTCTTAGCGGAAGCAATTACGTTTGCATCCTGTGCTCCAAGAACTACCATAGCCTTCTCTACTTTCAGGTTGTCCATGATCTGTTTGAAGTTCTTTGTCTTGATCTCGTCAAGCTTCAGTTCATCCAGAACGATCAGCTTGTTTTCCTGTACTCTGCTTGTCAGAACAGACTTAAGAGCTGCTCTCTTCTCTTTCTTGTTGAGTTTGAAAGAATAATCTCTCGGAACCGGTGCGAATACAACTCCGCCACCCTTCCACTGAGGAGCTCTGATGGAACCCTGTCTTGCATGACCTGTTCCCTTCTGTCTCCAAGGCTTTCTACCACCACCGGAAACTTCGGAACGTGTCTTTGCTTTCTGTGTTCCCTGACGTTTATTAGCAAGTGTCTGAACAACTGCCATGTGTACAAGGTGCTCATTGATCTCAACACCAAACACCGCATCGTTTAAGTCCATCTTGCCGACTTCTTTACCTTCCATATTATAAACAGATACGTTTGCCATCTGAAATGGTCCTCCTTTCATCTGTGACTCAAGTCACTATTTCGCATCTACCTTAGTTGTCTCTTTGATAGTTACTAAGGCTTTCTTAGGTCCCGGTACAGCTCCCTTTACGAGCAGCAGATTCTTGTCTGCGTCTACTCTTACAACGGTAAGGTTCTGAACTGTAACTTTGACACAACCCATGTGTCCCGGCATGCCTTTCCCCTTGAATACGCGGCTAGGTGAAGAACATGCGCCGTTGGAACCCTGATGACGATGGAATTTAGAACCATGAGCCATAGGTCCTCTGTGCTGACCGTGTCTCTTGATCGCACCCTGGAATCCTTTACCTTTGGAGATCGCAGTTGCATCAATTCTGTCGCCTGCTTCGAAGATGTCAGCCTTGATCTCGCTTCCGAGTGTGTACTCTTCTGCATTCTCAAGCTTGAGCTCTCTTACGAATCTCTTGCAGGAAACGCCGGCCTTGTCAAAGTGACCCTTCTGGGCTTTGTTTACGCCGTGTCTGTGGATTACTTCCTTCTTACCACCTTTGTCCTTGTTGACGATCTTTTCCTTCTTGTCAACAAAACCAACCTGAACTGCGCTGTAACCATCGTTCTCAACTGTCTTGATCTGGGTTACTGCACAAGGGCCAGCCTGAAGTACGGTAACCGGTGTCAGTGTGCCGTCTTCGTTGAAGATTTGAGTCATTCCGACTTTTGTTGCTAAGATAGCTTTCTTCATTTCCTTTACCTCCTGTTATTCTACAGCGGATTCCCTTACGGAATCATACTAGTAGGGGTCTTATTTGTTTTTCATCTTGATGTCGATATAAACACCTGCAGGCATCTCTAATCTCTGTAAAGCGTCTACCGTCTTCGGTGTCGGAGCAATGATGTCGATGAGTCTCTTATGGGTTCTCTGCTCGAACTGCTCTCTGGAATCCTTGTACTTGTGAACCGCTCTAAGAATCGTAACTACCTCTTTCTTAGTCGGAAGCGGTACAGGTCCGCTCACCTGAGATCCGTTCTTCTTTACTGTTTCGATGATTTTTTTTGCAGATGCATCAACTAACTGATGATCATAGGCTTTAAGTGTAATTCTCATTACTTGACTTGCCATAAAAAAAGTCGCCTCCTTTTCGCACTTTTTACTTCTAAGTACGACAAGCGGTGACTGTACACTCTCCCGTGTGTGTCCTGCAGTTTCTCATAACAGAACGATCAACACGTTGTTTCCGGACGAGCCGGACATTTTTGCTTGTACAGTGACTTGTCGTCAGTTTCCTAACTTGACATTCGCTCCACGGAAAACCTGCCACGATGGGCAGCAACCTCACGCTTCATAGCTATCATGCCACAGCAATGAATAGTATATATGACTTTACTGATAAATGCAATAGAAATTTCTTAAAATAAATTGTATTTTTTTAGATACAATGTTCTGCGTTGTCTCCACGGGTAAAGTGTGTTATGCTCATGGATGTATTATATATAGAAGAAACACATGTAAGAGATCAGAAACGAGGATTAGTATGTGGATTGCAGACCAATGGAAAGATTATGAAGTAATAGATACCTCTGCCGGCGAAAAGCTGGAGCGCTGGGGCGACTATATTCTGGTGCGCCCGGACCCGCAGGTTATCTGGAACACGCCCAAAACAGATAAACGCTGGAAGCACATGAACGGCCATTACCACCGAAGCTCCAAGGGCGGCGGGGAATGGGAGTTCTTTAACCTCCCCCAGGAATGGAGTATTCATTATAAGGGGCTCACCTTTCATCTGAAGCCCTTCAGCTTCAAGCACACCGGACTTTTTCCGGAACAGGCGGTCAACTGGGACTGGTTTTCTTCTATTATAAAGAACGCCGGCAGACCGGTTAAGGTTCTGAACCTCTTCGCCTATACCGGCGGGGCTACGCTTGCTGCCGCAAAAGCAGGAGCCAGTGTGACCCACGTTGACGCCTCCAAGGGAATGGTGACCTGGGCAAAGGAAAACGCTGCCGCTTCCGGACTCGGCGATGCACCGATCCGCTGGCTGGTAGATGACTGTGTAAAATTTGTGGAACGGGAGATCCGACGCGGCAATACCTACGACGGCATTATCATGGATCCTCCTTCCTACGGAAGAGGTCCTAAGGGCGAGATCTGGAAAATAGAGGAGAGCATCTTTCCCTTCGTGGAACTCGCGTCCCAGATTCTGTCCAAAGATGCTCTGTTTTTCCTGATCAATTCCTATACCACCGGCTTGCAGCCTGCGGTTCTCACCTACATGATGAATACCGTTCTGGTTCCCCGATTCGGAGGCCACGTAGAAGCCTCAGAGATCGGACTTCCCGTGAGCGGCAACGGACTGGTTCTCCCCTGTGGCGCTTCCGGCCGCTTTGTGCGCTGATTCCCGACGGATCAGCGCAGGAGACTGCTCCCGATCCCTACTCCCATGACGATCACCAGAAATGCGATCAGCAGATAGATTCCAAGCACGATCCCCATCATAATAAGCTGTGCCTTACAGAAATTCGACTTGCTCTTCTTCTCCGTCTTGCTGAATGCCCAGACAAACATCAGAATGATGTTCACGCAGGGCACCATCCAAAGCAGCATCGTGATGATCCACTCGCCGACTGTGACCGGTTCTTCATAGCCCTCCGGCGCTCCCATCTGATAATACCCCGGGTAACCGTTCTGGTAACCCGGGTAACCATTCTGGTAACCCGGATACCCCTGGAATCCACCCTGATTCATGCCGCCGTAATACTGATTATCCTGACCCGCGTTTCCCGAATAAGGGCCGTTATTTGCTTCATATGGATACGCTGTCTGGTTCATTGTTCCCGGCTCTGCACTGTTCTGATAGCCGCCTTCCATTCTTCTGTTTGTGTCGTTGTTGAAATTCTCGTCCATCTCCATCCTCTTTTCCTGTGTTCTGTATTTCTTCCATAATAAAAAGCTATTTGCCCTGAAACAGATAATAGTAGGGATGCGCCCTGCCAAGCAGTCTCTGCAGCAGATTATCCGGACGGTAGACATAAGGTTCTCTCTCCGGAAAATAACGCCACATCCGCACTATATAACAAAATACCATGAAAAGCAGCACCATGACAATCCCTGCTTTCACTCCTTTTCCGGTTTTTCCAAACGCATATCGCTCCACCAGAAAGAAAAGCAGCCATGCCGCCAGCGGAAAGACAGCCGGATTCATCTGCCATGCCATCCCCAGCCTTCCCGTCAGCAGGCACAGAGCCGCCCTCGTCATCCCGCATCCGGGACAGGGCATTCCCAGCACAACCACCGACGGGCAGGTCGTCTTTCCAAGGATTCTGCATACCAGTAGCAGCACCGCCGCCAGCAATATTGCCGCGCCATAGGTTCTGACGTCTTTCCGGATCCTTTCTCCAACCGTTTGCCAAAAGCTCATTTTTCCTCCTAAATCCAGCCTGTCCCACGCTATCGGCTGCTCATGTTCCGCAGTCTTCTCTGCCTCACGCCGCGAGCAGCAGCTTCACCCCATACAGAAGCAGCAGATGCGCCGGATAAAAGCCGTAGGCAAGCCACTTAGGCATCCTTTTTCCCTTCTCCCCGTGATACAGGCTGAGAAACACGAAGGCAAAAAGGCCGTACATCTCACGCAGCCCCGATTTTGCATAGGACGCCATCGTGTAGCCCTGGCCAAAATACCGCACCGTATAGACTGCCACGATCCCGGCATACAGCACCACACTTCCGGCAAGCACCTGCCATCCAAATTTTCCTCTGGTATAATAAAACACCAGGATCAGCAGCACGCCCATAAACATATAATCGGTCCGCAGCAGCGCCGCAAACACGCACGCCAGGATCGGCACCGCGGTCTGCAAAAGTCTTCTGTCTTTCCACCGCTCCATAAGATACAGTGCCGCCACGCCAAGAAACAGCGTAAAATAAATATTCTGACTTTTGGGATCGAACCACACATTCGAAAACGCAAGGTCAAACGGCACCTCCGACAGCACCGCAAAGACAGCCATGAGCATACAGTATCTTGCACGGTTTCTCGTATAAACAAAGCCCTCTGCGATCATAAAAGCAAACAGCACGAAGGACACCCTTCCAACCGCTCTTCCCGCCCGGTACACGCTCTGCAAAGTCTGTGGCTCCGCCCCCACAAAAAAGCGCTCTGTGACCGCCCAGTACAGAACTGCAAAAAAATGATCGATAAGCATGGTCACATACGCAATATTTTTGATCGCTGCTCCGCTGATAGAAATCTTTTTCATCTTCCCCTTATTTCCCCCTGCTGATCCGCGACGGCGGCACCTTATATTTTTTCTTAAACAGTTTGCTGAAATGATAGGCGTCCTCATAGCCCACCATCGACGCGACCTCCTGGATACTGTTACATTCTCCCTTTTCCAGAATATCCTTCGCCCGCTCCAGACGGATATTGATCAGATAATGGATGGGGGTATCTCCCGTCTCACTCTTGAAGATCTTCGATATATAAAACGGACTGAGGTACATATTCTCCGCAATCTGATCCAGCGAGATCTTCTCCGCGTAATGATCCTCAAAATAATTCTGAATCTGTTCCACCACGTACTTCTTGCTGACCGACTCAAAGGCATAGCCCTTGCGCGGCTTCACCTGCTCCGCCTGTTCCCGGATCAGCAGAAGAAGCATCTGCACCAGATACGACCGCAGCATGAAATATCTCCCCTGCTGCCATGTTTCATTTTCCATCTGCATATTCCGCGCGATCCGGAAAAGACGCTGCCGCAATTCTCCCCGGGTATGGATGACCGGAGCCCCCTTGATCTCAAAGCGGTTTTTCTCCATTCCCTTGAGCGCGATGTCCGTAAAGCCGACGAAAAACTCCACGATCGGATTGCCACCACCGTCCGTCAGCGCCTGATGGTAACAGCCCGGATTCAGGATCAGCAGATCCCCCTCTGCGATCTGGAAAATCTCGCCGTCGATCCGGTATCTGCCGCTCCCCGACAGGATCAGGCTCATCTCTATCTGATTTTCATGGCAGTGATAATTCTGCTCATCCCTTGTCCGCACACCCGTCCAGGTGAACAGGAACGTCGGATTCAACTCTTCTGTCAGAATGTCCTGTATATCACACATTTCACTTATACTCCTCCGCTCTCTATGGTACTAAAAATAAACAAAAATGTACAGTTATATTGCAAGATATTACATTTTCATTTGAGTGGGATTTTTTATACTATAATCAGTCTGACAAAGAGAGGGTTTCGATATGAAAGCGATCCGATGGTTTTTATCCTATCTGAAAAAATACAAATGGATGATGCTTCTGGGACTGGTGCTGACGACAATGATCTCGGTCCTTGCGATCATCAATCCCTATGTCTCCGGGCTGATCGTCGACGAAGTCATAACCAGCGGAAAGTTTGACCTGCTGCCCAGGCTCATTCTCACGCTGCTTGTCGTAACGGCAGTCCGGGGCGTCCTGCGTTTCTTTTATCAGGTCGTGTTTGAATGTTGCTCACAGGGCACACTCTACACCCTGCGTGACACGGTTTACCGCAGGCTGCTGGAGGAGGATTTTGCCTTCTATAACCGCAAGCGCACCGGCGATCTGATGTCCCGCCAGACCGGCGACATGGATGCCATCCGCCATTTTGTCGCCTACGTGATCTATTCTGTGTACGAAAATATCCTGCTGTTCGGCTTTGCGTTGATCATGATCTTCACCGTAAATGTGAAGCTCGCGCTGCTTATGATGGCTGTCCTTCCTTTCACGGCGATCACCACCTACCTGCAGGCCCGCGAGGTAAAGCCTGCTTTTCAGAGAAACCGGGACTGCTTCTCCTCCCTCAATGCCTTTGTACAGGAAAACGTAAGCGGCAACCGGGTTGTAAAGGCCTTTGCCAAAGAGGACTATGAGATTGAAAAATTCAATAAGGAAAACGACGCATTCCGCGCCTCCCAGCTTGACGCTTCCAAGATCTGGATGAAGTATGTTCCGGTCTTTGAAATGCTCTCAAACCTCCTGACGATCATCCTCATGGTCTACGGCGGCTACATGGTCATCCGGGGCGAGATCAGCCTCGGAAATATGGTGACAGTGAACGGTTACCTCTGGATGCTGACCGTGCCTCTGCGTATGGCAGGCTGGTGGGTCAATGATATCCAGCGCTTTGTCACCTCAGCAGAAAAGATCTATGACACCTACACAGAAGAGCCCTCCGTCAAGGCGCCGGAAAATGCGCCTGCTCGCAAGCACTTCAAGGGTTATGTGGAATTTCAGGACGTCTCCTACCAGGCAGACGGGGAGGATATCGTACACGATATTGATTTTTCCGTAAAACCGGGCCAGACAGTCGGCATTATCGGTTCCACCGGGGCAGGCAAATCCACCATTATGAACCTGCTCTGCCGTTTCTACGACACCACCTCCGGCAGGGTGCTGGTCGATGGAACCGATGTGCGGGACCTGAATCTCTACGATCTGCGGGATAATATCGGCATGGCGATGCAGGACGTCTTTCTCTTCTCAGACACGATCGAGGGAAATATTGCCTACGCCAGACCGGACTGCCCCTTCGAGGAAGTAAAGAAAGCCGCCATCATGGCAGACGCCAACCACTTTATCCAGGCGCTTCCCGATGGCTATGACACGATTGTCGGCGAGCGCGGCGTCGGTCTTTCCGGCGGACAAAAGCAGCGGATCTCACTCGCCCGCGCCCTGCTGAAGGATCCGTCCATCCTCATTCTGGACGACACGACCTCCGCCGTCGATATGGAAACCGAAAGCTATATCCAGACCCAGCTCAAAAAGCTGCGCAACAACTGCACGATCTTCATTATCGCCTACCGGATCTCCTCGATCAAGGACGCGGATCTGATCCTCGTCATGGACAACGGGCGGATCATCGAGCGTGGCACGCACGCCCAGCTTCTTGCGCAGAATGGCTATTATGCGACCGCTTTTCATAACCAGTACGGGGAAATTCCCCGTTAGCATCACTCTATATTCAGAAGGAGAACAATCATGGCACGCAACAAATACGATGTAGATGAAATATTAGAAGATCACTTCGATCTCAACCAGCTAAAGCGTCTGACCGGTTATATCACGCCTTACAAGAAGGCGATGGCATGCGTCATTTTTCTCATGCTCTCCTCCTCCGCGCTTTCCATGCTGATCCCTCAGTTTCTGATGCGCGTGATGGACGAATGTATCCCCGCCAGAAATATGCGCGGGATCTGGATGTATGCGGGCTTCACGATGCTAATCGCCCTGTATGCCTGCATCAGCCTCCGCTATAAGATCAAGGTGACCAACGAGATCGGGCAGAATATCATCCACCAGCTCCGCTATGACATTTTTTCTCACCTGCAGGAGCTGCCCTTCTCCTACTACGACGATCGCCCGCACGGCAAGATCCAGGTCAGAGTGGTGAATTATGTAAACAGCTTAAGTGACCTTCTCTCCAACGGTATCATCAATACGATCACAGACTTATGTAACCTGATATTCATTCTGGTGTTCATGTTTCTGATCAATGTCAGACTTACGCTCATCTGCCTGTGCGGTCTTCCCGTGCTGGCTCTGGTCGTGGTCCTGATCAAGAAAAAGCAGCGCCGTGCATGGCAGATCCAGAGCAACAAGCAGTCCAATCTGAACGCCTACATTGCCGAAAGCATCAACGGGATCCGCGTCACGCAGTCCTTTACCCGCGAACAGCGCAACACCGATATCTTCAACAACCTCAGCAGCGGCTATCGGCGTTCGTGGATGCGCGCCGTGAAATTCAATTTCCTGATGGGACCGAGTGTTGACATTATCTCCGTCATCACTACCTCCTTCGTGTATGTGCTCGGCATCCGCTGGATGATGGGCGGTAACGCCGGCATTACGGTCGGTGTTCTGGTCGCTTTTACCGCCTATATCAGCGGCTTCTGGAATCCGATCAACACGCTGGCCAGCTTTTATAACTCTCTGCTGACCGCCATCTCCTATCTGGAGCGTATCTTTGAGACGATCGATGAGGAAGTTCTGGTAAAAGATGCGCCGGACGCCGTTGCAATGCCTCCGATCACCGGAAAGATCGAATTCCGGAACGTCTGCTTCAGCTACGATCCGGGACATCCGATCCTGAAGAATATCAATTTTACGGCTAACCCCGGAGAAAGCTTCGCCATTGTCGGCCCCACCGGAGCCGGCAAGACCACCATCGTAAATCTGATCAGCCGGTTCTACAATGTCGACTCCGGCACGATCCTGATCGACGATGTGGATATCTCCAAGGTGACGATCCACTCCCTTCGCGCGCAGATGGGCGTTATGATGCAGGACAGCTTTATTTTCTCAGGAACGATCATGGACAATATCCGCTACGGCAACCGCACCGCCTCCGACGAAGACGTCATCCGGGCTGCCAAAACAGTTTGTGCGCATGATTTCATCATGGAAATGGAAAACGGATATTACACGGAAGTAAACGAACGTGGAAGCCGGCTCTCCGCCGGTCAGAGACAGCTCATCTCCTTTGCGAGAGCGCTCCTGGCAGATCCCAAGGTACTGATCCTCGACGAAGCGACCTCCAGTATCGACACCGAGACAGAGCTTCTCCTGCAAAAAGGACTGAGTGAACTATTAAAAGGGCGAACCTCCTTCATCATCGCGCACCGGCTCTCCACGATCAAAAACTCGAACTGCATTCTCTATGTAGACCGGGGTGATATCCTGGAGCGCGGCACGCATGAAGAACTGCTCGCCCAAAAAGGGGAATACTATAAACTGTATATGTCACAGTTTGATTTTCTTACTTCGCTTCCGCCTTCAGAATCTTGATGATACGGCTTGTTCCAAGGCGCTCTGCTCCAAGATCGAGGAACTTCTCTGCATCCTCGATCGAGGAGATGCCGCCGGCTGCTTTGATCTTTACATCCGGGCCGACATGCTCTGCAAACAGCTTCACATCCTCAAAGGTCGCTCCGGCTGTCGAAAAACCGGTGGAAGTCTTGATATAATCTGCTCCGGCTGCCGTGACGATCTCACACATCCTTATCTTCTCCTCATCTGTCAGGAGACAGGTCTCAATGATGACCTTCAGGATCTTATCCCCACATGCTTTCTTCAGGGTGCTGATCTCCTGCTGTACCAGATCGTACTTTCCATCCTTCACCCAGCCGATATTGATGACCATATCGATCTCATCCGCGCCGTTCATCAGCGCATCCTTCGTCTCAAATTCCTTGCTGGCCGTCGTGGAATATCCATTCGGGAAACCGATCACTGTGCACACTGCCATCTTGTCCTGCACATACTCCTTTGCCTGCTTCACATAGCTCGCCGGAATACATACTGACGCCGTCTGATAAGCGATCGCGTCGTCACAGATCTGTCTGATCTCATCCCAGGTAGCCGTCTGCGTCAGAAGGGTGTGATCCACATGTTTTAAAATATTTTCATACTTCATAAGATTCCTCGTTTCCATGCACCTTACCTGTGCATCTCAAATTTGTGTCTGTCACACATACTGTCATTTTACACTGTTTGACGATATATCTCAAGCACCTTGGTCGCGATCTCCTCCCGGAAGCGGACGTCGTGTTCTACCAGAAGCATTGTGGGCTCATAAGTCGCGATCAGCTTTTCGATCTGCATCCTCGAAAAGACGTCGATATAGTTGAGCGGTTCATCCCAGATATACAGATGCGCCGGCGTCATAAGGCTTGCCGCGATCAACACCTTTTTCTTCTGCCCCTCGGAATACTCCTCCATATTTTTGCCAAACTGTTCCCGGTTCATGTCCAGCTTTCGCAGCAGCGCAAGAAACAGACTCTCCTCCAGCTTCCTTGCCCTGCAAAACTCCTTCACCGTTCCCTTCAGAAAACTGGTGTCCTGATTGATATAGGATATCACCAGTCCAGAGGCCGTCTCCAGCACGCCCTTTTTCTCCAACTTTTCATCCGGCTTCTCCTCTGCTGTCTGCAGGATTGCCTTGATCAGACTGGACTTTCCGCAGCCGTTATCTCCCGCCAGAAAAACCCGCTCCCCGCGGCTTAGCTCAAAGCTCATATCTTCAAACAGCCATTGTCCGGCATCGCGGTATTTGAGGCCAAACTCGTATGCCCGCACCAGTCTCTCCTTGTGATACACAAGCGGCTTGATCTTGAGATCCACACAGGTTTCCAGATCCTGCAAAAGCCCCTCCTTTTCATGGATCTCGCGCTCCATTCTCACCTCGTAGGATTTCACGCGCGACTGCATCTTTTTCGTCTTTGCCCCTATGTAGGCTCTGGTCCCGACCATCCGATCCGGTTCCTTCACCGGATCAAAGCCGATTTTTGTATTCTCATTTTTCTCAGCCCATCTCGCGGACCGATCTGCCGCCGTCCTGAGTTTTCCGATCTCCTTCAGATGCTTTTCATTCTCCATCCTGGCAAAGTTATCTTTCCGCTGTTTGTTTTCCCACCAGCTTGAAAAGTTTCCACTCTGCACCTCGATCGTCTGACGATTCAGAACCAGCACATGATCCACGCAGGCGTCCAGAAGATCCCGGTCGTGCGATACCAGGATAAATCCCTCCTTCGATCCAAGATACTCCTTGATCGTCTCCCGTGACTGCCGGTCCAGATGATTCGTCGGTTCGTCGATCAGAAGGAAGTCCTGCTCCCCGCCGAACAGAACGGCAAGCATTACCTTCGTGCGTTCTCCCTGGCTGAGCGTCCCAAATGGCCTGTACAGGACTTCCGCATCCAGTCGAAGTCCCGCCAGTTCACACAGGACACGCCACTCCTCCACCGAAGGCTTCCACTCTCCCATCAGCTCCGAAGCCGACTTTACCAGGTCGCGCTCCGCCACCACATACGGGAAGTAATCAAATACCGTATTGCCGCTGATCGTTCCCTGATACTCCATCCTGCCGCGAAGCAGATTTAAGAACGTAGTCTTTCCTTTTCCGTTTCTTCCGATCAATCCCAGTTTCCAGGATGTGTCGATCGAAAAGGAAACATTTTCAAAAATATTGTCAAAGCTACCGTCATAACAGAACGTTAAATTCGTCACATTGATCTGTGCCATACACTAACAACCTCCTCTGCATAACCTGCCGCAAAGAGGCATTTTTCTGACCGGAGATTTTTCTCCATCGCCCAGCCACAAAAAAATCTGCTCACGCATATACGCAAGCAGATTCACACGCAAAATAAACCTTATCTATTATGTCATGGTCAGACCACGACGGAAGGTTTCAGTAAATACGCATAATAATTGAATCCGGTATATGCAAAAGCAGGCCTCGCCATCCGGCAAGTCCATCTCTCAATCCATCTGCATTTTCCAAAGTCAATTATTATCGCCGCATTCCTTCACCTTTTCTTTCTAACTATTTTCGGTACGGACATGACCGTTCCCGAATGATGTCATAATAGCACAGGGCATTTTATTATGCAAGTTCTTTTTTTATTCTTTTCCCTACGCCATACCGTTCGCTATTTTGTACTTGTAGAGCATTTCCGCGTGGTTCTGCTCTTCGATCTGGATATCTGCCAGAAGTTTACGCAGGCTGCTCTCTCCACACACAAACACATCCGTGTTGTACTCTCCGGAAACCAGCTTTTCTGTGCCGATACAATCGGTCGCAAGGAAATTGTCATTTTCTTTGTCATCCGGATTGCTCATCGCCGTGTATGTTGCTTTTGGCTGATAGTCTTTTCCATCGCTGTCATTACAGTTACAGGTAGGAACCGTCCCGTCGAGCACCATGCCGAGCGAATCATAGTGTTTCTGCTCCTCCTTCTGGAGTCTCTGAAACAGACTTTTCAGTTCCGGATCCTTCGCCTGCTGTGCGTACTTTCCATACTTTTCCACACAGCTCTTCTCCTGTGTCTGCAGATCCTTGATCGCTGCGCGTTCCTTTTCCTTTAATACCATCGCTTCTTCTTCCTTTCTTACTATAGAATTCACACTACAATGGTATTATTCCTGAAAAATCTGTTTTCTATACCTGTTTCTTCGTTCTTCTAAATAAACTAGTGATTCAGACAATAAACCATGATTGCCATTTCTGTTTTTCAATAGCCCTCCCGCTTGCGGATCAGTCTGAGTTCCCGCCGCTTCTCTGCGTTTTCCCATTCCATACGCTCGCCGTCGTTCTCCAGGATCAGCGGCGGAACCGCTGTCGGCTTTCCATCGTCGCCCATAGCTACCATCACAAAATAAGCGCGGTTGATCACATGCCTCGTTCCATCGGCATCCTCCCGGTAAGTATCAACCCGGACTTCCATAGAAGTATGTCCCACATAGGTCACTTTTCCTATTATGACAATGATGTCATTTAAGTATGCCCCCGACTTGAAATACAGATTGTCGATCGCAACCGTTGTCGCATCCCTGCCGCAGTGTCTTCTGGCAGTGGCACCCGCCACCTCGTCAATCCACGCCAGAAGCCTTCCCCCGAACAGCCTTCCAAATCCATTGATATCCGGATAGATCACCACTCTGAGCTGTGACGTCTCCGACTCGGAAACCTTTTTCGGTTTCAATTCCTCCGTATCCTTTTCTTCCATCTCTTTTCACCTCGTCCTGCTATGTCCCTATCGCCATATGTTCTTTCCAGGATCCTGTCAGATCCCATCCAGCAGCGCTTTGATCTCGTCTTCCGTCCTGCCGGTATACTGCGCCATCTGGCTGAGAGAAACATTTGCCTCCATCATGCGGGTAAGCAACTCCTTTTCAAACTCTTCTTTGACTTCTTCTCTAATTTCTTGTGTAACTTCCTCTTTGACTTCCTCTCTGAGTTCTTGTGTAACTTCCTCTTTGACTTCCTCTCTGAGTTCTTGTGTAACTTCCTCTTTGACTTCCTCTCTGAGTTCTT
>CAKRSV010000001.1 GCA_934401915.1 uncultured Lachnospiraceae bacterium | reverse complement strand
AACACTCGGAGGACTTAGTCCTCTAGATTATAGAAGGAGTATAGGCATAGCGGTCTAAAAAAATGTCCGCATGCCCAAGCGGACGGTGGAATTTAAATAAAAAATTTAGAAAATACAAATATTTCATAGAAATTATTGATTTTTCCTGCAACGTTGCATATAATAATTGCATAGATAAAAACTTGGTGGAAAGATGCGTTTATACTGGGCTGGTCGGAAGACCCGGGTCCACCAAACGGCGGGTAAGACACCCGCCATTTTTGTTATTATGGGGATAAAATGAAAGAATTAAGCATATTTGTAGATGAATCGGGTGATTTTGGAGAATATGATTATCATGCGCCGTATTATATTATTTCGATGGTAATACATAAGCAAGATATTGATATTTCGACAAATTTAAAGGCGTTGGAAAATGAACTTAATAATATTGGCTGGGATAATCATTGTATTCATGCGGGTCCGGTCATACGTTCAGAAGATGAATATCGCGGTTATCCGTTAAAAGATAGACAAATAATTTTAATGAAAATGATGGCTTTTGTTAGACATGCAGATATCAATTTCAAATCTATATATATTGAGAAAAAGCATATTAAAGATTCTGTAGAGGCGGCAGGTAAACTCAGTAAGCAATTAGTGCTGTTTATTCGGGATAATTACAGCTTCTTTTGTGATTTTGATTGTGTAAAAATTTACTATGATAATGGTCAGATAGAGGTAACAAAAATCTTATCATCAGTATTTAATACATTGCTTGAAAATGTGGAATTTCGAAAGGTATTACCTGCTGATTATAGATTGTTTCAGGTTGCTGATTTGATTTGTACGTTGAAACTTACCGAGTTGGAAATGAAAAATCATACTATGTCCAAATCAGAGATTTTTTTCTTTGGAGATGAAAGGACATTGAGAAAAAACTACCTAAAACCTCTGGTAAAAAAGGAATTATAATTCTGTAAATGAACTTTATGGAATTAAAGATAAAATCTGTTTTTTATTTTGATAGAAAATGACAGAAAAGTTTGAAAAAGATGATTTCCTGTACTTACACTGGTTTGTTCTGACAGAATGTATGTTAACCTCCTAAGCTGTAATTGTAGGTTTAATTAGCACGGGCAACATTTTATTTTGCGGTAATGAAATAGGTTTCATTGCCGCTTTTTGACATACCTCGACGAATAGCAAAAAGAGAAACCGAAATAAGCAGGCATGGCTGGAAAAGTTTCATTTTAAGAATGTTATGTGTTAATATGTAGAAAAAGAAATATTTATTTCATAACAGGAGGAGTAATGAAAATTTATATCGATTTCGATGATGTAATCTGTGAAACTGCAGAATATTTTACGAAAATAGCGAAAGAATTGTTTGGAATTGATGTGCCTTACCGTCAGGTTCAGTTTTTTAATCTTCAGAAATCCTTTGATCTAAGTGATACGCAGTACGATGAGCTGATGGAAGCAGGGCATACCCCGGAGAATCTGTTAAATTATGAGGAAACGGGGGGAGCTTCAAGGACGATCAACAAGTGGGTTGATGAAGGGCATGAGGTTTTTATCATTACCGGAAGACCTTTTAATTCCTATGAACCATCCAGAACATGGCTTGACGAGCATCAGTTGGAAAGAGTTCCATTGTTTTGCGTAGACAAATATGGACGTGAAACATTCGGGCAGGATTTTATATATAATATGACATTAGAGCAGCTTTACAGCATGACATTTGATTTTGCAATAGAGGATTCACCGGCGGCTTTTGAACATGTTCTGCATTTTGAAAAATGTAAGGTGGCAGTATTTGACCGTCCCTGGAATCGGCAGGTCGAGCTTCCAAATGACAACTTTGTAAGATGCGGGGGTTGGCAGGAGATCGACAGGGTATTTGAAGAGTATTCAAGGAAGGCTGTAAAATGATTTTCTTGCAGGTCTGAGAAGATAGAAATTTCTGGCGTTTTATTTTGAAAAAAGTGAGTCTGGGAGGACAGAATGAATAATCCAATAAAAAATTTAACCAAAAAAGAATGGTGCCTGTGGTTTGCCTTGTTTTGTTCAGATTGAAGTAAACGGTACATAGGAAGTATGTAATGGAGAGCTTGTCAAAATAATAAGTATTGTAAAGATGGGAGCAGACGCTTCCATCTTTTTATGCTTTTAAAACTATGAAGATCACAGAAAATAATGCTTAAAAATGTACGCACGATTAGGAGAGTTGATTTTCTGCTAAAGAGGATGCGTGTTTACAGCGCTTCTTGGCATGAGCGGAGATGCAACCGTTCCGCCTACATCAGGAATTATCAGCCGTAAATTTGGAGCGGAAAAAATTATTTTGTTACCGTCTATTGCATTATTTATAAAACTAAGATATACTCCAACTATAAATATCTTTCATTTATAAAATCTATATCAGTGAAAGCTGATGTCTTGACTTTCTGCGGAATATGAGAAAGTCCGTTTAACTCCCTCAAAATAACGATAGACAAATATAGGAAGGTATAGCTTAAACCAGAAAGCCGGTTGTATCACAAAAACAGGTAGGTTATAATATAGATACGGCGAAATCCTTTTATTTTTGTCAGTATCTACGATTAGCTGACACAAAAGGAGGAAACCATTGAATACGGAATTAAAAAATGCAGTAAAAGCAACGGACAAGGACGCGCAGTACGACAATAGTGCGAAGCGGTTGATAGGACAGAAGGTTATTCTGGCACAGATACTGGTAAAAACGGTGGAGGAATTCAGAGGAATGAATCCAAGGGATGTCGCAGACTGTATAGAGGGAAGTCCTTATATCAGTACCGTGCCAATAGAACCAGGACTGATGAATGATGTTCATCAGCAAAATGGTCAACGCCTTGTTGGTTTTAACACAGAGAATCAGGAAGTGAACGAAGGGCTTGTACGCTTTGACATCGTATTCTATGTGCGGATGAAAAATGGGCTTTCGCAGATCATTATCAATGTGGAAGCGCAAAAAAATGAACCGAGCGAATACGACATCCTGAACCGGGCAATCTTCTATGTGAGCCGACTGATCTCTTCGCAAAAGGAGCGAGATTTCAAAAATTCCGGATATAATGACATCAAACAGGTATATTCAATTTGGGTGTGTATGAATATGGAGGAAAATACTATGAGCCGTATTCATCTTACCAAGGATGATCTGGTTGGCACTTATGAGTGGAAGGGCAATCTGGAACTGTTTAATATCGTTATGCTAGGTCTTGCAAGAGAATTGCCGGAACATGATGAAACCTATGAATTACATCGTCTATTAGGGGCTTTGTTATCCAGGAATCTTACGATAGACGAAAAGCTGCAGATTATCGGAAATGAATATGATATTCCTATGGAAGAGAATTTCAGAAAGGATGTGAGTACCATGTGTAATTTGAGTCAGGGAATTAAAGAGGAAGGCATTGAGATTGGGCATGCAGAAATTATCGCAAAATTGTATAAGAACGGTTTCTCGGCAGAACAGATTGCATCTGCTACGGATAAAACAATAGAAGAGATAAAGGCTATTATTGCAGGGAAAAAAACAGCCAGTGAAGGCTAAAAATTATGCGATAAAGCAGATGGGGGCAAATGCTCCCATTTTTTACTCTATGGGGAATGCTATGCTGTGAACGTCTGCTTCCCTCTATGCGCATTTTGATGGAAATAATCCGAGCGCAGACGTTGCGGTATATGAAAATTGTTCCACGGAGCAGTTATACGCCATCGGGGAGCAGCTTTTTTTGTTTTTTGCACATGATGATTATACAAAAATGTACCGCAAGATGCTGACCATTGAGCAATTTCATAACCCGGCGCTCGCGGCAGAGTTTTCAAGGCAGTATTACGACGGGGCGATCGCCTATCAGAAAAAGCTGTTTGGAATGCTGGCGGAAAAAGGAAATTTTATAGAGGCAGACTATGAGGTCATGGCAGTACACTTTTACGGACCTATTTACACACTGATCACGGCAAGTGGAGAGCATTGCGTTCTGTTGCATTTCCACCGGCGTGTTTATGTTTTCAAATGAAAGGGCGGCTGAGCTTGCCGTCGGGACAGTGAAGCAATATAAAGAGAAAACAAACTCAAGCATAAAGGTTGTTTTCAACGTGTTCAAAGAAGAGGATGAGACGATTTACGAGCGGCTGCTTGGATAAACTATTACTGGTAAGGCGATATACAGCAGCAAACGAAGAAAGCGGAATTGTCTGTTTGCATTGATGAAAAAAGATTCGTATTCTGCTATAATGATGGCAAGACTTTTTTTACACAGATTTTATTTTATCGACAGCTATCAGAAGCCAAAGTACATATGAGAGGAAGGTAGGAATTATGTCAAGAGAACACAGGAAGAAATGGATGAACAGAGTTCTTTCCCTGCTGTTAATTGCGGTCATGCTGCTAGAGCCATCTACGGTCAGCAGAGCGGCTGAGGTTCCCGGTCTGACCGGAGAGGGGGAAACAGTTCTGGAAACCGGGCAGACCACAGACCCGGAGGAGGTTTCGGAGCCGTCGGATTCAGAAGAGGATTCAGAAACTTCGAATCCGGAGGAGGATGCAGACGCCGGGGAACCGGAACAGGGTGAGGAGCCGGAGGAAGATCCGGAACCCGCACAGCCCGGTGCATCAGAGGATGGAGTGTCCGGTAATGATATCGGTGACGAAATAGAGGAAAACGGAACGGAAGAATCCACAGAAGATCTTCAGGCACAGGAGGCAGACAGAACGGCGAATGCAGCGGAAGATTTTGAGATTAGTGGAACTACCCTGGTTCGATACAACGGGACAGATTCCAAAGTGGTGATACCGGACGGCGTTGTGATAATCGATAATGATGCCTTTAGCGGAAATATAAATATTGAGTATGTGAAATTTCCGAGCAGTCTGAGGACGGTGAAAAGCAGAGCATTTGAGGGCTGCTCCCGTCTGGAAAGAGTGGAAATGAACGAAGGCCTTTCCGAGATTAAGGATGAGGCATTTAATAATGCAGGCTTACGTGATCCGCTGACGATTCCTGGTTCTGTTATAGAAATAGGAGTCAGCGCCTTCGAATCCTGCACACAGTTGGAAGAGGTAACGTTTGCAAACGGATCAGAAAAAGAGTTAGCTATTGGAGAGTACGCATTTAGATTTTGTTGGGATTTGGAAAAGGTAACTCTGTCAGATTCTGTAAAAGTGATTCCCAAAGAAGCGTTTCGCGAGGATGAGTCACTGGAAGAAGTGGTATTTGGAAAAGCAATCACAAGCATTTCCCAGGATGCTTTTTTGAAGTGCAGCGCCTTAAAGGAGATAACATGTCCGGCAAGCCTGACTACTATTGGAGACAGAGCTTTTTCCGGCTGTATAGAGTTGCGGACGGCACAGTTACCGGAAGGCTTGTTAAGCATTGGAATGGAAGCCTTTTCGGGAGCAGGTTTTGGAGGAAAAACCCAGACGCAGGCAACCGAATATGGAACGCTTACCATACCGAGCACGGTGACGACGATCGGAGAGAGGGCTTTCGAGAAAAGTCCGTACCTTGGAGAAGTGACCTTTGCCAGTGGATCCGCAGGGGAGGTGAAATTAGAGAAGTCTGTTTTCCAGGAGTGTTCCGGTCTGAAAAAAGTTACCTTATCAGACTCTATTCAGGTGATTCCGGCATCTGCTTTTTCCAGTGATGTGTTACTGGAAGAGGTTCTCTTTGGAAATGCAGTTAAGACTATTTCCCAGGATGCTTTTCTGAACTGCAGTGCCTTAAAGGCGATAACATGTCCGGCAAGCCTGACTACCATCGGAGACAGAGCTTTTTCCGGCTGTACAGAATTACGTAAGGCACAGTTACCGGAAGGTCTGTCGAGTATTGGAGAGGAAGCCTTTGCAGGAGCAGGTTTCGGAGGAAAAACCCAGACGCAGGCAACCGAATATGGAACGCTTACCATACCGAGTACAGTGACTTCGATCGGAGCGCGTGCTTTTTGGAAAAGTCCATACCTTGGAGAAGTGACCTTTGCCAATGGCGCTATCGAAGAAATGACATTAGAGTTGGAGATTTTCCGGGAATGTCCCAGTCTGAAAAAGGTCACTTTGTCAGATGCAATAAAGGTAATTCCGATAAACGCCTTTTGGGAGTGCAGCGCCTTAGAAGAGGTGGAGTTTGCCAACAACCTGACGGAAATCGGAGAATATGCTTTCTCTTACTGTAAAGCGTTGCGGAAGATAGAGATTCCGGGCAGCGTGAAGGTGATCAATACAGAGGCCTTTGCTTCTTGTACCGCGCTGCGGGAGCTTTATCTGAATGAGGGGCTTCAGGTGATCGGCGACAGAGCGTTTGCGTCGACTCCTTTAGGTGGCAGGGATGATAATCAGAAACTGACTTCTGGAAAAGTCACGATCCCCAGTACAGTCTATAAGATGGGCAGTACGGTGTTCAATGGTTGTACCGATCTGGAAGAGGTTTTCTTTGCAAATGGTACTACGGAAACACTGGAATTTAGCGGTAACGAAATATTTTATGATTGTAAGAATCTGAAGCGGGTATATTTACCGGATCGCTTTAAGACGATTCCGCAGTATGTCATTACCCGTTGCCCAATGTTGGAAAAACTATATATCCCTGCCAGTGTACAGAGCATTGACGACGGATTTTTAAAAGACTGTGACAAAAAGAATCTGACCATTTATGGCGATCCGGACACGGAAGCCGAGCGTTTTGCAAAGAGCCATAACATTCCGTTTAAGCAGAAACAGGAGCTTGATATTTACGTAAATTCCATCCGTTTAGACCGGAAGACCATCTCGGTGGCGGGCGAGGACTCCATAGGCGACGAGTTCTTTTTACAGGCAACGATATTGCCGGGCACGGCGCTCAATAAGGGCGTGGTTTATTCCTCTGAGAATGAGCAGGTGGCAAAGGTAGACGAGGAAGGAACGGTCACCATCACCGGATACGGACAGACACGGATCTGTGCGGCTTCCGCAGAGAATGAGTCGATCAAGGCTTACTGTGAGGTAAGCGTTTTAAAGGTGTTTACAGAGGAAGAGATAGACGCTGTCCGGGAATATCTTTCTGAAAATAATGGACATGACCTGCTGACCAATGTGTATGGCAGCGTCAGCGACATCAAGCTCAATGCGCCGGATGGCGTGACCGTGGAATGGAAAGAGCCGGAGGAAGAGGTGCAGGCGGGAGAGAATTCGTATATGCTCCGTTTGCAGAAGGACGGATATAAGACGACAGACTTTGACGGATTTACGATCCGCGGCATTACCGTTACCGGCGTTCAGATGGAAAAAGCAATCTCTGTGGAGAAAGGGAAACAGAAGCCGGTATCGGTGAAGCTCCTGACGGAAGGGGCGCAGGACGTGGCTCTGGATTATCAGGTGGAGTGGAACAGCGCCAAGGCTGCCAATGTATCGGTAACAGCACAGGAAAATCCGTTAGAGGCAGTAGTTACCGGAAATAAGGTCAGCAAAAATACAGCGGTCACCGTAAAAATTGTTCTGAAGCGGGATGGAAAAGCCGTTTCCGTAGATAAGAATAATCTCGGAAAAATCTGGTTTACAGCGACGACGAAGGTTACGGTATGTAATTACAGTCTTGTAGACGACATAAAGGTAACTGCAAAGCAGGATGAAAGAGAGATAAAGTTAGAGGCGCTGGAGAGCTTATGCCAGGTTCCCTCCAATCAGACTTATATAATGGAAGCGCAGGCATATGCAGAAAAGCAACTGATTAAAGACGCAGCATTGACCTGGAAATCGAACAATACCAAGGTTGCCTCTGTTAAGACCGATAAAAAAACAGGGACTACATCTTTGAAGATTTCAGGAACAGGAGCTGCGCTGATCACGGTCACGGCATCAAAGAATGGTGGTTGCACCTATTCCTTCCGAGTCGTGGTCAAAGACAGCAAGCCCCGGCTGGTGCAGAAGACGGTGACGATGAACGCTTTTCGGTCCGAGCCGTCCGCGGAGGTTACCATATTTCCATCGGATGGATTTACGATTGATGAGAGCAGCTTATCGGTAGTCAATGCAAAAAATGGTAGGTCGTCTATTTTTAAGATCCAGAAGGAAGATGGAGATACCTATAAGATCACGACGGAGGGTACAGACGCACCAAAAAAGGGAAGCTATGCCGTGAAGATCCTTGTCAAGACCAATGCCGGAGAGCAGGAGAGCTACGCGCTTCCGATCACGGTCAAGGTGATCGAGCAGAAGCCCAAGGTAACATTCCAGCAGCAGCCCATCAATTTATATGAAAAAGATGGAAGAGGCGTGGTATATGTAAATACAGATGCAGACGTCGAGAGTATCACCTACACGCCGACTGCCGGAATCGGGGCTGTCCGTCTGGTTCAGGATACGTCAGATGTAACTGGCAACAGCATTACGGTAAAGGCAGAAAATGCGCAGGCTGATAATTTTGCGAAGGCGGCAAATAAAGGAACGCTGAGAGTAACATTTGAGGGATACCGGAGTAACGTTGCGTATGAGTCAAAGATCACGCTGGCAGTAAACAAGGCGCCAAAGATCGTGGCTGGTGCGGAATCTTCCATATTGTATCCGGAAACAGCGGCAGATACCACGAGTATTGTCATAAGAGGTATCAATAGAGACAGTGGACACGTTACTGTGAAAACACCGGACAATTATAATGCGACGGTCAAGAGTATAAATTGGATAACTTTGCAGGCATTACACGGCGCCAAGGCCGGGAACGTCGTTTTGACGGCAACGGATGACAACTGGTTCGATACCGTTAGCCCGCAGGTAACCTGTAAGATGAAGACCGGAAAAGCGCCGACCCTGTCCTTCGAATCGTCGACGGTCATCCTGAATACGGCATATACCGTTCCGGATTTTGATCCGGTAGGTGTGCGCGCTTATATAAAGAATTTTGAAGGAACGAACTTTGTGGATAAAAGCGCACAGTTTACCGGCAAAAATGCACAGGCTCAGCAAGCGCTGGACAGTGGCGCCATTGTACTGTATATGAAAGATGGAGAGATCAAGGCAGGACTTGCTGATCCGGATTTCTTTAAAAAGGCAGGAAGCTACAGCTATGAGGTAACAGCGTCTACGGCGGAAGGCAAATCGGCGAAGGGTGTCCTTAAGATCAATGTGGTGCTGCAAAAGAATACGCCTGTATTGACCTTTTCGACAAAGGGCGAGATCAACCTTTTGAACCGTCTGGGCACCCATGTGGAATTAAGACCGAAGCTCAAGAATTATACAGGAAAAATCGTAGAAGCGGAACTGTATGGAGCAAATGCAGGCAAGTTTGAACTGGGTATCGTAGATGGAGATGATACGTTCCATATTTACGCGGCGGACGATGCAAAATTAAAAGCCAATGTTGCCTATACTCTGGGAATCAAGGTTACTCTGGATTCCGGCGTGGAATTAAAGACGCAGGTGAAGACCACGCCCAGACAGAAGATTTCCAAGCTGGCGTCCAATGTCAAGACAGTGACGCTGTATGAAACAGCCAAAGGAAAAGCATATGGTCAGAAACTGACAGTCACCGCGATAACGGCAAAAGATACATGGGCCGAAATCGAAAACATCAGACTGGCAGATGATTCGGATACCTTTGGTTATACATACGATGCAGGCGGAGAGGGCATCCTGTACGTGAAGGAGAAGGCTTCTATGGTTGCAGGCAAGACCTACACGCTGAAGCTGGAGGTTACTTTCGAAGACAGTGCAATGGATGCAAAACCTTCTTATGTGACGGTGAAGGTGGTCTACAACAAATAAGATGAGAAAAAGAGAAGCCGCAGGGAACAACCCGGATCCGGGACGTTTCCCTGCGGTCTTTCGATCTATACCTATGAACAGTCGCCAATACTGGGCGCGATCATGTTTGTGATGTGTGCATTTTTCTGTATCGTCGCTTCAGGGCATCATGTCAAATGCGGCGTGGCTGAGTATGTATTCCTGAAATCGGGATGCGATAACAGGGCAAAAGACAGCAAGGATGAAAAATCAGGGCTGTAGTCTGTTTTGTTATCCAGGAAACAAGGCGCAGGACACAGGCGGCGGGAAATCTATTGACACGTAGGTTAGTCTGAACTAACATAAATGGTAGCAGATATTATGCAGTGGAAAAGAAAAGGGCGTAATATCTCTGCGTAAAAAGAACGGAAAGAGAAGGAGAGAAAGTCATGTTGGGAATGGTGTTGCTGGAAGGAATCGTATTGAGCGTGATATTGCTGCTTATATGCGCGTTTGGTATTCGAAAAGGAGCTGTCGAAATGGTATATCTCTATCATAAGGATGTGCAGGACCGCTGTGTGTCAATGGGTCTGACAACCCATGACAAGATAGAGAAGGACGGCAAAGTATTCAAAATTGGCGGTATCATATTGTATCTTGTTTACACGCTGGTGTGTGTATATGCGGTAAACGGTGCACGGGGATTTGTACAGGGCTTCTGGCAGATGTTTTTGATCTTGTCCGTGCTGAATATAATTGACAGGATCTTTATCGATGAGGTGTGGGTAGGTTACACGAAAGCCTGGACGATTCCCGGCACGGAAGATTTAAAGCCCTACATAAACGGCCATGACAGATGCCGGAAATGGTTAGGAGGAACGGTAGGCATGGCTATTCTCTCAGCCATTCTGGCGGGGGTCTTTTCTTTGATTTTGTAGGGAAAAGGAGTTTTTGCTTAAAGGATATGTTTTTCACACGGTTTTCCACCCCACCTCTTGACTTAGAGTCAACTCCATGTGCTATGGTTACTACGACAGGAGGTATCAGCAATGAAAAAGATAGTGATCGTATATTATTCATGGTCAAATGGAAATACGGAACGCATTGCAAAGATGCTGCAGAGCGAAACCGGCGGATATCAGGGTCCGTCCTTGTCATTGTCAATTCGGCGCTGCTGCTCAAGTGGAGGAGAAAGGGTGACCGCTGACGCGCTTTTATTTATATTTGCTATTTCCATTCCGATTACATATAATGTAGGTAATCTTATTATATTTACTCAGACAAAAAGGAAGTCCGAAATACCGCATGAATTATATAGTAATGGATCTGGAGTGGAACCAGAGCAGCGATGGCTCGGAGGAGGTCTGCAAGGTACTTCCCTTTGAGATCATAGAGATCGGTGCCATAAAACTAAATAGCGAAAGAAAGATGATCGGCGAGTTTTCCGAGCTGATCAGGCCGCAGGTCTACCATGAGATGCACCACATTACGGGGAAGCTGATCCATCTGGAGATGGACGAACTGGAAAAAGGGCAGCCCTTTGTGGATATCGAGGAGAAATTCCGGCAGTGGTGTGGAGAAGATTACCTGTTCTGCACCTGGGGGCCGCTTGATCTGGTGGAGCTGCAACGAAATATCCGATATTACGGACTGGAGCCTCTGGGGGACGGACCCATCGCCTACCTGGATGTGCAGAAGCTGTTCAGCATCGCCTACGAGGATCGCAAATTGCGCAGGACGCTGGAGTATGCCATCGATTTTCTGCACATTGAAAAGGACATCCCTTTTCACCGGGCGTTCAGCGACGCCTATTACACTGCAAAGGTGCTGGCGCGCATGGAGGAGAGCGTGCTTGCCAATGTGTCCTTTGACGTATTTCATCTTCCCCGGACGAGGGAAGATGAGATACACATTGTATTTGACACCTATGCAAAGTATATTTCCAGGAGCTTTGCTGACAAGACGGAGGCGATGCAGGATAAGACGGTAATCGCTACGAAGTGCTATCTCTGCCACAGGAACCTGCGGAAAAAGATCCGGTGGTTCAGCCCGAATGGCAAGCATTATTACAGCGTTTCCTGCTGTGATAAGCACGGTCTGATGAAGGCGAAGATAAGGATCCGCAAAACGGAGGATGACAGGGTATACGTGGTAAAGACTGAAAAGTTCATCACGCCGGAGGAAGTGCAGGATATCCGCGGAAAACAGGAGAAGGCCAGAGAACAGCGCCGCGAAAGGCGGATCTATAAAAAGAAGAAAAAGTGAAAACGACTCTAAAAAAGAGTCTGAAACGACCGGAAATTATATCGACCCACAAAAGTCAGATCGAAAAATCTAACGATTGGAGGTCGGTATTTTATGTCTAAAAATCAAAATCGTTAAAATCGGAACGAATGTAATCTCTGCGCTTTTTCTTGCGCTTGACACGGTTGCTGCGCCTCTTGGCAGCGCCGTTGTTCAGAATAAGCGCATGGATGATAAAAAGCACGATCGTGACCGCCGCCAGGGCGATGACAAAGAGAAGGAGCTTTTTTACATTGATAAAGATCGGTCCCTTGGTATCTTCAACCGGTTCCTGCAAAGCGGCGTCGCCGGATTCCACAGGCTCCTGCACGGTGTCAAATTCGTAGCTGGAGGCTGCATCGGTGACAAGCTCCACATAGGCGCTTCCTACGAAGGTATTCTGGTAGGTGTAATTGATCTGCGCCAGATAGTCCTCATCCTCTTCACCGTAGACGATCTCCGAGTCCAGCTCATCGAAAGAAGCGGTATTCGGAAGGATCACATAGCTGTCGCTGTCAACGGACAGGATCGGCTTGGAGCTTCCGAAGATATCGTTGCCGGTCTGGAAGAAGCCGGACGGTTCGATATTGTATTTTTCCTCTTTTTCAGAGATGTTCATCGTCTGAAAATTGTTGAAACCATAGTCAAACAGTTCAACGGTATCGGTGAACTGCGCCGGCGATTCTTCTTTAAAGACGACGCATACCAGTTTCATGCCGTTTTGTTCGGCGCAGGTTACCAGCGTCTGGCGCGCTTCATCCGTATATCCGGTCTTGCCGCCGAGAATCCCGTCGTAGGGGATCTCACCGCTGATGAGCTTATGCTTGTTGTTCAGATAGAAGTCGTCCGGCTGTGTAGAAGTCGGCTCGAAGTGATACCTTGCGGTGTTGCCGATCTTGCAGAGCATCTCATTCTGGAAAAAGCGGCGTGAGATCTGTGCAAGGTCATAGGCTGTGGTATAGTGGTTGTCATCCTGCAGCCCGTTGGTATTCATAAAATGGCTGTCCGTGCATCCGATCGAAGCGGCGTACTCGTTCATCAGGGAGACAAACCCGTCGATGGAACCGCTGATATGCTCTGCTACGGCGTTGGCGACCTCGTTTGCGGAGCCGACCAGAATACCGTAGAGACATTCCTCCAGTGTGATCGCCTGCCCGGCGTCCATACCCATGTTGGAGCCGTCTGCCGGAACGCTGTACACGGCGTCCCTTGAAAAAGTGACCATATCGTCAAGGTTGCCGTTCTCCATGGCGAGAAGGCAGGTCAGCAGTTTCGTAGTGCTGGCGGGATAGGCTTTTTCGTGGATATTTTTTGCATATAAGATGACGCCGGTATTGACGTCCATAAGGATCGCGGACTGTGCCGAGATCTCGGGACCGGTAGGCCATCCTTCGATTTCGTTGGACTGGATCGGGAGGGACTTGCGCTCTTCGGCGGCGGCCTCCAGCTCTGCCAGGGTGGCGCAGGATGTGAACGAATCACACAGAAAGCTGCTCACACAGATGCAGGCGGCAAGCAGCAGGCAGAAGCTCCTTTTTGTTTTTTTTCTATGGAAAAAGATCATTGTCTGTAAACCTCGTATCAGAATAGTGAAGAATCCCGTTTGCGGGAGGAACGGCTGTAAAGCGTTCTGTATAACATCATACACTATTTTTTCAAAAAGATGTAGAGACTTCTCAGAAAAAAGAGATATAATGGTAACTGCCAGAGGCGATACCAAAGGAAAGGAATACTATTTTATGAGATTACGCAATGTCACAGGTTCAAGGGAAGTGATCGCAGACAGCGATTTTGTCGTGCATGAGCCGAAGGAATATAAGGGCAGGTGGAAAGAGCTTTTTGGAAATGACAATCCGATCCATATTGAGATCGGGATGGGGAAGGGCAGATTCATCATGGATCTGGCGAGGCTTCACCCGGAGATCAATTATGTGGGGATCGAGAAATATTCCAGCGTGCTGATCCGCGGGATCCAGAAGATGGAGCAGGATCCGCTGCCGAACCTGTATTTTATCCGCATGGAGGCGGAGGAGATCGCAGATGTTTTTGGAAAAGAAGAGGTTGCCAGGATCTATCTCAACTTTTCCGATCCGTGGCCGAAGGACAGGCATGCCAAGAGAAGATTGCCGTCCCGTGAATTTTTACAGCGGTATGATGCCATACTAGATCAGAAAGGGTGGATCGAGTTTAAGACGGACAACAAGGAGCTTTTCCGGTTTGCGCTGGAGGAGATCGAACCGGCGGGGTGGCGTCTGGATCAGATGACGGAGGATCTGCACCACGATGAAAAGATGATGCAGGGAAACATTATGACGGAGTATGAGGAACGCTTTTCTTCGAAGGGAAACCCGATTTACAAATATGTGATATCACGTTAGAGGAATGTACGGAACATTTCAGAAAGGAGATCTTTATGGAACACAAATTTACAACAGAAGGCTTTGAAAAAGAAGTGCTTACATCGGATGTGCCGGTGCTGGTGGACTTTTATGCAGACTGGTGCGGACCCTGCAAGATGATGGCTCCGGTGGTGGCGCAGCTTGCAGAGAAATACGACGGCAAGGTGAAGGTTGGGAAATGCAACGTGGATGAGGAAGCGGAGCTTGCCAGAACCTACCGTGTGATGTCGATCCCGACGATCAAGATCTTTGTAAAAGGAGAGGCAGTCGCAACGGTAGTCGGACTGGTCGACCAGGCAGAGCTGGAAGACGAGATCGCAAAGGTATTAGGCTAAGAAAACGAAAGGTATCGGCTAAGACGCAGCCGATACCTTTTCTTTGCTGTAAAGCAGTTTGAGAGCAATAGGTGTTGAGATCGAGGATACCAGGATCAGAAGGATAACAGCGGTGAAATAGTCTGCGGTGAGCAGCCCCGCGGCAAGTCCCTTCTGGGCGACGATCAGCGCGACCTCGCCTCTGGTCATCATACCCACGCCGATCTTGAGCGAGTCCGAAAAGCTGTACCGGCACAGCTTACTTGTCAGACCGCAGCCGATGATCTTTCCAAGCAGCGCGACGATCACGAAACAGATACAGAAGGCAAACAGCTTGGGATTCATATCGTCGAAGGAGGTCTTTAAACCGATGCTGGTAAAGAAGATCGGGCCAAAGATCATGTAGGAGCTGACGTCGATCTTGCTTTCAATGTATTCGTTATCGCTCAGGTTGCAGAGCACGATACCGGCAATATAGGCGCCGGTGATGTCGGCGATGCCAAAATATTTTTCCGCGATATAAGAAAGTCCGAAGCAGAACGCAAGGCTGACGATCGGGATACGCCGCGTGTGCGGGTAGCGGTGATCCAGCGCAAGGAAAACCTTATATACAATAAAACCGCCCACGATCGCGATCACGAAGAAGATCAATGTTTTGAGGATCACGGTTCCGGGGTGGGAATCTGGCGTCTTAAAGCCAATGACAAACGTGAGCACCACGATACCGATGACGTCGTCGATGATCGCCGCGCTGACGATCGTGGTTCCAACCTTTGTCTTGATCTTGCCAAGCTCCTGCAGGGAGGCTACGGTGATGCTGACGCTGGTGGCGGTCATGATCGTACCGATAAAGACTGCCTTATAGAATTCCTCGCTGCCCCAGGGAGCCACGCCGTAAAACGCCATATATAATAAGGTGCCGAGAGCCAGAGGAATAAAGACGCCCGCGCAGGCGATCAGAAAGGCGACAGGCCCCGTCTTGATCAGCTCCTTCAGATCCGTCTCCAGTCCGACGGCGAACATCAGGATAATAACGCCGATCTCTGCCATCTGGGCGATAAAGTCCGTCTGTCCGACCCAGCCAAGCAGGCACGGACCGATCAGCAGACCGGCAACGATCTGTCCAACGACCTGAGGCGCTTTGCACTTTCTGGCAAGTATGCCAAATACTTTTGCGAAGAATAATATGATCGCTAGATCCTTCAATACTTCATATGCTTCCATGGTAATCTCCATTCCGGAACGGCCGCAGAGCCGCTCCCCCTCATTTTTATCAATTTTTTCTTAAATAAGTATAGCGCAAAAAGTGATCGTGTCAACTTCTGGTGTTAAGAAATCGTAAAGAATTTCGTATTTTTGCGAAGTAGTAGCACTTTGGTAGCACACAAGGGCATAGGCTTTACTTGTAAAAGGGGAAATAAGGAGCGGAAAGCTGTCAACCGGTGATCTGTTCCTTATTTTTTTCTGTTCAGAGGCAAGCAGAACCACAAAGACAGCCGACAGGTGCTTGCACATGTGAGGCTGTCTTTGCGGTTCTATTTGGCGGATACGCCAAAGCGAGTAAATGCCGGCATTTACGAGCCTTGCCTCTGAACAAAAAGCTTCGAACCCGCAAAAACCCGACAGGTGCTTGCACATGTGAGGCTGTCTTTGCGGTTCTATTTGGCGGATACGCCCCTAAAAATTCATTGCCTCTCTCCCTCAAAAATGAGATAATTACACCACAGAGACAGCGTCCCCTCTGATCGCAGGTCGCCAAAAGCATCTGCCAAAATACGCGCAGTACCCCGTTTCCACAACAAAAAAACAGCGGAAAACTTCTTTTCCACTGTTTCTGATCGTCGGGGTGACAAGATTCGAACTTGCGACCTCTACGTCCCGAACGTAGCGCTCTACCAAGCTGAGCCACACCCCGATATTGCGAACAACTAGTATATTACAACATATCACCGTTGGTTGTCAATGATAAAATACATTTTTTCACATAAAAAATCAAACGACCCTGATCGTCGATGGGAGAGAAGAATGAAAAAGCATTTATTACAGATTCCATGCAGCGCAATGCCCTTTATATGTGAGGCGGATTACAGCGTAGCGATGGCGCCGATGATCCATGTGGACAGGACGGCGCCCTTTCACGTTGCGATCTATCTTCTGAAGGGATGGATGGAGATTATCGAGGATGGAACGGCGCATGAGATTGCACCGCATCAGCTCTTTTTCCTGAAAAGCGGAGTCCGGCACTGGGGAGAACGCTCCTTTGAGCCGGGTTCGGCGTGGTACTATGCGCACTTCTATTGTGACGGACCGCAGCCGGGAGGCAGGGAGCTGACGCTGAGGGCAGCAGGAGAGTTTCTGACAGACAACCGGCAGGAGAAGCTGGTTTATACAGAGAGAGAGAACGAAACATGCTATATCACGCTGCCGAAGCTGACGGACTGCGCGCAGGAGGGCAAGGTGGAGCGGGAATTTCGGAAACTTGTGGGGGCGCACCGGTGCGGGAACATTCCGGAGACGTCAATCCACCTTTGGAATATTTTTATGGGGAGCGCCCGGACGGCGAGAGAGCCGGAGACGGACAATGCTTATGCGAAGAATCTGGTCGAATACGTGGGAAGGCACTACGCGGAGAACTTTACGGCGCAGGATATCGAGAGGGTGAGCGGGCTGTCTTACAAGTATGCGGGGACCCTTTTTAAGGAGGCGACCGGAAGGACGATCAAGGAGTACCAGTATATGCTGCGGCTGGATCAGGCGGAGCGGCTTCTGCGCGAGACAGACCGTCAGATCAGTGAGATCGCGCTGCTCACGGGATTTTCCGACGTCTTTTATTTCAGCAGGATTTTTCACCGGGAGAGGGGATGTTCTCCCAGCCAGTATCGGCACAGCTATATTCCGGGGATCTAGGATGGCGCGGTTTACAGATCTGCCAATCGGTCTTATACTGAAGAGGGGACGGAAAAGCCGTTGCCCGTGGGGGGACAGATGAAAATACTGAACAATTATTCTTTCCGCAGGAAGATTTTCGCCGGAATGTTGATGGCGGCGGGCGTGCCGATGCTGATCGGGTATCTGGTGATGCTTCAGATGTTCAACATCACGTACGAAAACAATCTGAATCAGGAGGCGGAGACGATATTAAATGCGGTAGCCGGGTCCTTTGACTCGGCTTTTTCCAATATATACGATGCGCTCAGGGAGCTTTCGGAGGCGCCGGCAATCCGGGAAAAGCTAAAGAACGGCGAGGGAACGGAGACGGCGGTATACCGGGAACTGTACGCGGTCAGCTCAAGATACACCGATTACGCGTATTTTTCGATCTATGACGCGCAGGGACACAAGGTCGTGTCGGTGGCAGAGAACGCCTATATTAAGGAAAAGCTGCCGTTAGACTGGAGCGTGCTGTACGAGGCGACGCAGAAGCCCGGAGAGGTTGTGGTCAGAAATGCCAGACTGTATCAGGGTGAGCGGCGCGTGGAATTTCTGCGGATCGCCACGGCGGTCTGCGGGGAGAACGGCGAGATCACAGGATATATTGTCGCGACGATCAACAACGGTCTGTTTGACAATATGCTGAACGATCTGGTGGAAGAAGAGCAGGGAATGATCTACGGCGTGGATAACTTCAACGAGCTGGTGTACTCTTCTGCGGATTCCTACGACGAGGAGGAGCTGCGGCATGCAAGGCAGGAGCTGTTGGAGACGTCGGAAGGGAAGCGGGAGCAGAATTCCTGTCTGAGCATGGACAAAAAATACTTCTTTTACACGCATTATGACGATACGTGCCGGCTGTATCTTTTCTATCAGCAGCCGGTCGCCGCGCTGGATCACATGAAAAATGCCTCAAGGACGATCGCGATCCTGTCCGGGGTGGCGGGGCTTTTTATCTGCATTTTGCTCTCCGGCTATATCAGCAACTTTATCTACCGGCCGATCAAGCGGATGCAGGACGGATTTTCCCAGATCCGGAATGGAAATTATGAGGCGCGCGTCAAGGTGGAGAGTCAGGATGAGCTGGGCCAGCTCTCGGAGAGCTTCAATGTGATGTCGGAGCACCTGGAAGAAAATATGGAATGTCTGCTGACGCGGGAGAGAGAGCTTTCCGAGGCGCAGATCAAGATGATGCAGGCGCAGCTCAACCCGCATTTTCTGTATAATTCACTGGATACGATCAAGTGGCTTGGAAAGGCGAATGAGATACCGGAGATCGCGACGATCTCGGCGGGGCTTGCCAAGATCCTGCGGATGAGCATATCTGCCAGAGCGGAGATCACGCTGGAAAAGGAGATCGAGCTGGCGGAGGCATATGTGCAGATACAGGAGATCCGGTTTGCGGATCGGTTTGAGTTCATCGTGGATCTGCCGGACGAACTGAAAGAATGTCTGGTGCCCAAGCAGATCCTTCAGCCGCTGATCGAGAATTCGATCATACACGGTCTGGAAGGGCGGGAAAATGGAAGAGTTATGATACAGGCGTCTCAGATCGAGGGGCAGGAAGAGACGCTATTACAGATCCTTGTCCGCGACGACGGAGTAGGAATGACACAGGAGGAGGTCGAACGGCTCAATCACTGTGAGGAGACGCAGGTGAACCGGGAGGATAAACACAGCATCGGATTTTTTAACGTCAATGAGATCATCCGTCTGAATTACGGACCGGCATACGGGCTGCATGCCGTTTCCCGGCAGGGGGAAGGAACCAGCGTCTATGTGATACTGCCGGTCAGAACAGACAAGGATCCGGTCAGCAGGGTACAGTAGGATAAAAAGCGAGGGATAGAATGTATAAGGTAGTAGTGGTAGAGGATGAAAAGCTGGTAAGACAGGGAATCGTGCGGGGCACCGACTGGACGCGCATCAACTGTATGGTGGTCGGAGAGGCGGAGGACGGTGAAAAAGGGCTGGAGACGGCCAGAAAATACCACCCGGACGTGATCATAACAGATATTTGTATGCCGCATATGAGTGGCATCGAGATGGTCGAGGCGCTGCGGGAGGAAGGGAATGACGCGGTTGTCATATTTTTGACGGCGTATGGGGATTTTTCCTATGCCCAGAAGGCGGTCCGGCTGGACGCGGCAGACTATCTTCTCAAGCCGTTTGAGGACGGCGACCTGGAGGCGGCGGTAGAGCGGATTCTGGAAAAGAACCGGAAGAAGGCGCAGGAGGAAGAGAAGAATCCGGAGTGTACGCTCAAGAAGGGCGATAAGAGCAAATATATCATGGGTGCGATCGCTTACATAGAAGAAAACTATGCGGATCCAAATATTTCTGTGCGCTCTGCGGCGGAACAGCTTTCGATCAGCGAGGGGCATTTAAGCCACCTTTTCCGCAAGGAGACAGATTTCACCTTTCTGTCTTATCTGATGCAGTGCCGGATGCGGGCAGCAAAGAATCTTCTGAAGGACCACAGACGGAAGGTATATGAGGTCGCAGAGATGGTCGGCTACAAGGACATTACCTATTTCAGCGTCACCTTTAAAAAGCAGGTCGGGGTGTCTCCGTCGGAATATCAGGACCGATATCGGGAATAATGGATAGAAATGTCAGAATTATTAAAAGGATATTTGTTTTGTCCAGTATACATGGTTGTATATTATTTATATAATAAGTATACGTTCATAAGATTTTTTGTAACTTATGTACAAATTGGAGTGGAATGTAGATTTTACTCAAGAAAAGGAGGATTTTTATGAAACGGATTAAGGGAAAGAAAGTGATGGCAGCCATCCTGACTGCTGCAATGGCTTTATCGATGATGGGCTGTGGCGGATCAGACACAAAGGCTGAGACAGAACCGGCAGCAACGCCGGAAGAGACAGTGGAAGCTCCCGCAGAGGAGACCGCAGACGCAGCACAGGAGAGCACAGAGGATGCGGCAGCAGATACCGCAGGCGGTTCCGATATGGACGCGCTGATCGAGGCGGCAAAGGCTGATGGAAAACTTACCGTATATGGCTCCTGCGAGGAGGCTTACTTATCCGCAGCTTGTCAGAAGTTCGAAGAGCTTTATGGTATTCAGGTAGATTATCAGAGACTTTCTACCGGTGAGGTTTATACAAAGATTGAGGAGGAGGCAGGAAGCCCGTCAGCAGATGTATGGTTCGGCGGTACAACCGATCCTTACAATGAGGCTGTTGCAGCAGGGCTGCTGGAGCCTTATCAGGCACAGAACGCTTCCCATCTGATCTCTGACACCTACAAGGATGCAGATGGAAACTGGTATGGTATCTACAAAGGAATCCTCGGATTCATGGTAAATACCGAAGAACTTGACAGACTGGGACTGGAAGCTCCCAAGGATTGGGATGACCTTCTCAAACCGGAATACAAAGGCCTGATCGGAATGTCCAACCCGTCTACCGCAGGAACAGCGAAGCTGATTATCAACACCATGGTACAGATGAAAGGCCATGACGAGGCAATGGAGTATTTCAAAGAGCTGGATAAGAACGTATATCAGTATACCAAGAGTGGTTCCGGTCCGTCCAAGATGGTAGGACCTGGCGAGTGTGTTATCGCAATTGGTTTCCTTCACGATGGTATCACACAGATCCTGTCCGGTTATGACAACATCGAGCTGATCATTCCGGCATCCGGAACAAGTTTCGAGATCGGTGCAACCGCTATCTTTAAGGGCTGCAAGAACGAGAACGCTGCAAAGCTCTGGATCGAGTACGCACTTTCTCCGGATTGTGTAAATATCGCAAAAGAGAACGAGTCCTATCAGTTCCTGGTACTGGACAATGCAGAGCAGCCGCAGGAGGCTATCCAGTTCGGTCTTGATCCCGACAACGTAATCGACTATGATTTTGAAGATGCTAAGCAGAATACGGCAACCTACGTTGAAGACTTCTTTAACGCAGTAACAAACGGATCTTCTGATGATGCCGACAGCAGCAGATTCCTGACCGAGTAATGACAAGAAGCAGGGGAGATGGTGCAGACACCATCTCCCTTTTACACTTTTATGGGGTGAGAAAGGGGGAACACAGATGGCTGGCAAAAGTAAAAGTGCACAGCTGGACCGGAAAAAACTGTTTTCGGATCCGGTGATGGTAGGCATGATCGGGGTATTGCTTATCTTTCTGGTGCTGTTTATTGTATATCCATTATTTGTTCTTTTGATCGACAGTGTTTACACAGAGGGAAAGCTGACGCTTTCCGTATTTCAGAGAGTTCTCAGCATGAAGCGGTTTCGGACCGCATTTTCCAACACGCTGGTGCTCGGGTTCCTGACAGGAATCCTCTCCACGGCGATTGGACTTCTGTTCGCGTATGTGGATGTTTATGTTAAGGTAAAAAATAAAGCGGTCGGACGGCTTTTTAATATCGTATCTCTGCTTCCGGTCGTGTCTCCGCCGTTTGTTTTATCATTATCAACCATTATGCTGTTCGGGCGCAGCGGTATCATTACCCGCTCCCTGCTGCATATCTATGATTCGAATGTATATGGCTTAAAGGGAATCGTGGTCGTACAGACGCTGACCTTCTTCCCGGTATGCTATTTGATGTTAAAAGGACTTCTGAAGAATATCGATCCTTCGCTGGAGGAGGCAGCCCGCGACATCGGCGCTTCGAGAATGAAGGTGTTCACTACGGTGACGCTTCCGCTCCTTCTGCCCGGTCTTGGTAATGCCTTTCTGGTAACCTTTATTGAGTCGGTAGCAGACTTTGCAAACCCGATGCTGATCGGCGGCGATTACGATACGCTGGCGACCACGATCTACTTACAGGTAACCGGATCCTACGATTCCACAGGCGCGGCAGCCATGTCCGTAGTGCTCCTGTCCCTGACGCTGGTGCTGTTCTTTATCCAGAAGTATTATCTGGAGCGCAAGACGGCGGCAACCCTTACCGGTAAAGCGTCCAGAGCCAGAATGTTGATCGAGGATAAGAGTGTGACGATCCCGCTGACGGTAATCTGCTGTCTGGTAGCTCTGTTCGTTATCATTATGTACATTATGATCCCTTTTGGCGCTCTGTTTAAGCTGTGGGGACGTGACTACTCACTGACGTTCAAGTGGTTTGACTACCTGTTTAAGTACAGCGGTCTCAAGGCGTTTAAGGATTCGTTCCTGTTGTCCATCGTCGCAGCTCCGGTCACAGCGCTGTTGTCGATGGTGATCTCCTATCTGGTAGTAAAGAAGAAATTTAAGTCCAAGGGCTTTATCGAGTTTGTATCCATGCTTGCGATGGCTGTTCCGGGTACGGTACTTGGTATCGGTTATATCCGCGGCTATGCAAACGGAATCTTCCACAGCGGCGTGCTCAGCGGCATTTACGGTACAGGGCTGATCCTCGTGATCGTATTTATCGTGAGAAGTCTTCCAGTGGGAACGCGAAGCGGTATCTCTGCACTGCGTCAGATCGATAAGTCCATTGAAGAATCCGCCTATGATCTCGGTGCGGGAAGCGGCCGTGTATTTACGACAGTAACGCTTCCGCTGATCAAGGATTCCTTCTTCAGTGGTCTGGTTACTTCCTTCGTGCGAAGCATTACGGCGATCAGTGCGATCATCCTTCTGGTTACGCCGCAATTTCTTCTCATTACCTGTCAGATCAACGAATTTGCGGAGAAGGGCTATTACGGTGTAGCCTGCGCATATGCGACGATCCTGATCGCGATCGTGTATCTGTCGGTTCTGCTGATGAACCTGTTTATCCGGTTCTTCGGTACAAGCAAAAAGATAAAGGAGGACAAATAATATGCTGAAAGAATCCAAGGGAATCCGTTTAGAGCATATCTCAAAAATATATCAGGATCCAAAGACAGGAAAGGACTTCAAGGCGGTAGACAATGCGAATCTGGAGATCAAGCCGGGCAGCTTTGTCACACTGCTGGGGCCTTCCGGGTGTGGAAAGACGACTACACTTCGAATGATAGCGGGATTTGAAAGCCCGGATGAGGGTGAAATCTATTTGGGGGACGAGGCGATCAACGAACTGACGCCGAACAAGAGAGATACAGCGATGGTGTTCCAGAGCTACGCGCTGTTCCCTCACTACAATGTGTTTGACAACGTGGCATATGGACTCAAGCTGCGCAAGATGGACAAAGCGCAGATCCATGACAAGGTTATGGAGATTCTGGATCTGGTCGAGCTCAGCGGTATGGAAGGCCGTATGACAAATCAGCTTTCCGGTGGTCAGCAGCAGAGAGTAGCGCTTGCAAGAGCGCTGGTGGTAGAGCCGAGTGTCCTTCTTTTCGACGAGCCACTCTCCAACCTGGATGCAAAGCTCCGTGTGTCGATGCGTACAGAGATCCGGAACATCCAGCAGCGGGTGGGTATCACTGCAGTGTACGTTACCCATGACCAGAGCGAGGCGATGGCGCTTTCCGATCAGATCATTATCATGAACAAGGGCGTGGTTTCCCAGATCGGAACGCCGCAGGAAATCTATTATCACCCGGCGGATGAGTTCGTGGCAGACTTTATCGGCGAGGCGAATTTCCTGAGAGGACCGCTCACCAGCAAGAATCAGGGAAAAGGTGTTCTGTCGATCCAGGGCAGCGAAGTTGAAGTGGAAGATATCGGGGATTTCCCCGTTGGCAAGGAGTGCACGATCGTGCTCCGTCCAGAGGCTGCTGTGCTGGCAGACCAGGGACAGCTTCCCTGCAAAGTCGTTATGAGCTGCTTCATGGGAGAGTATCAGAATTATCATGTGATGGTCGGCGATACGCTTGTCAAGATCACAGACTTTAACCCGAAGCATAAGAAGATCTATCAGGTAGGCGATAAGGCATACGTGAAGTTTGACGCCTGCGATGTACATGTCATTTAGAGTAAGGTTTGGGGATAACAGAAGATGCTTGAGATAACTGATTAAGCAGAAAGAGGGGGTTCTATGAACGCGTATTTGATGGAACAGATACCCTTTTTGATCCGGATCCTGCTGGCCTGTCTGTGCGGAGGGGTGATCGGCATTGAACGCCAGCTCCGCACAAAGGTGGCAGGGACGAGAACCCACGTGATGATCGCGCTCGCCTCAGCGCTGATGATGCTGATTTCCAAATACGGATTTTTCGATGTGCTGAACGTAGCGGGCGCGTCCGTGGATGTGTCCCGTGTGGCAGCCGGCATCATCACCGGAATCGGTATTCTGGGTGGGGGCCTTGTCTTTATCGGAAAGCAGGGATATGTCAGCGGTATCACAACGGCAGCAGGCGTGTGGGTGACGGTTGCAGTCGGGATGGCGATCGGCGCCGGGATGTACCCGGTCGGGATCGCAACAACGATTTTGGTTGTGTCTGTTCAGGCGCTTTTCCACAAGAATCTCTGGGTGGTAAAGCAGGCGACCAGGGCAAGAGTTGTGTTCCAGATCACGAATGAGAAAAAGGGATTTGAAAAGATTACCAGAGAGCTGAACGAGTACAACGTGAGTATCAACCAGTTCAAGTGGGAGCGCAAGGGAAAAAATGTTTTCCAGCTCCGCTGTCAGGTACTTGTTCCGGCAAAGTATAGCAAAGAGGATATTGTAGAAATGTTCACAAAGATGGAAGAGCTCGAATCCTTCGAGATCATCCAGTAAGGCAGGTTCGCTTTCGGGCGAACCTGTTTTTTAGTTATAAATTTTCTGATCGGAAAATACTACAAAAAAATGAGAAATTTATCCATTTGCAGCCAAATGACACAAGATTATAATACATGTATAAAGCAACGAAACAGCAAATCCCGGTGGGAGAAATGCGGGATGCGGTAATGGAGGGTAAGCAGATGGGCGATGTGAAGTTAGTAAAGAAATTTGAAGTCAACAACGGATTCTGGGAACGCTATGAGACATTGGTAAGGGATGTGGTGCTTCCTTATCAGGAGAAGGCGCTGAACGACCAGATCGAAGGTGCAGAGAAAAGTCATTGTATCGAAAATTTCCGCATGGCGGCAGAGAAGATCAAGACCGGAAAGTGCGACGGAGAGTTTTATGGGATGGTATTTCAGGACAGCGACGTAGCTAAGTGGCTGGAGGGCGCTGCGTACTCGCTGGCACAGCATCCGGATGAAGAACTGGAAAAACGGTGTGACGCTATCATCGAACTGATTGGGGAAGCCCAGCAGGAGGATGGATACCTGAACACGTATTTTACCGTGAAGTCACCGGAGAAGCGTTGGACAAATCTGCAGGAGGCACATGAGCTGTACTGCGCGGGACATATGATCGAGGCGGCGGTTGCCTATGCGGAATGTACCGGGAAATCGAGACTTCTGGAGATCATGTGCGGGATGGCTGACCATATTTATAAGCGCTTCATTGAGGAAGGAGCAGAAGGCTATTCCGGGCATCCGGAGATCGAGCTGGCGCTGATGCGTCTGTTCCGCTGCACGAAGGAAGAAAAATACAAGGAGCTGGCGCTGCATTTCATCAATGTGCGGGGCGTGGACAGCGATTACTTTATCAAAGAGAAAGAAAGAGCGAAGTGGACACTCTGGGGAAATGATAAGACCAACAAGGAGTACGAACAGAATTATGCGCCGGTGCGGCAGCAGGATAAGGCGGTCGGACATGCGGTGCGCGCCGTGTATCTCTATACAGGTATGGCAGATGCGGCGATGGAGACAGGCGACACGACGCTGACAGAAGCGTGCAAGACACTGTGGAATAATATCACGCAGGCGAGAATGTATGTGACCGGAGCGATCGGTTCGGCGTATGAAGGGGAGGCTTTCACAAAGGATTACCATCTTCCCAACGATACCGCGTATGCGGAAACCTGTGCGGCGATCGGACTGATCTTCTTTTCCAATAAGATGCTCTATCTGGAGCGTAGCGGCAAGTACGCTGATGTGATGGAGCGCGCTCTTTACAACTGCGTACTTGCGGGTATGCAGCTCGATGGAAAGCGTTTCTTCTATGTAAATCCGCTGGAGGTGCTTCCGGGTATCTCCGGGGAAGCGCAGACCCATAAGCACGCGCTTCCGGTAAGACCTAAGTGGTTTACCTGTGCCTGCTGCCCGCCCAACGTGGCAAGGCTTTTGTCCTCTGTCGCAGAGTATGCGTGGCATATGATACCGGGAACGATCTTCTCGAATCTGTATATAGACGGTACGCTGGACCTGACGGAGAGCCTGGGCGGAAAGATCACGCTGGAAACGGACTATCCGTATGACAATGTCCTGACTTACCGGTTTGAGCCTGTAAAAGAGAGTATGTCTGTGCCGCTCGCGATCCGTATTCCTGGTTGGACGAGACAGGCGAAGATCTGTTTGAACGGACAGGAACTGGAGTGCAGGATCAAAGACGGTTATGCGTATCTGCATGAGGATTTCACGGCGGATGACAAACTTACGGTAGAGTTTGAGATGGATGTCCGGAGAGTCTATGCGAGCAATAAAGTGGCAGCCGATACCAGAAAGGTTGCATTGCAGAGAGGTCCGCTGATCTACTGTGCAGAGGGCGTGGATAATGAGAATGACGTACTGTCTGTCAGCCTGAAGCGGGATGGAAAGGTGGAAGTGAGCAATTATCTTCCCGACAAGCTCTGTGGAATCCGCGAGCTGTATGCGGAAGGATACCGCGAAGCAGTCCAGGAAGATCTGTACAGCTTCGAGGAGCCGGCGCGGGAAGCCTGCACGGTGACTCTCGTTCCATACTATACCTGGGGCAACCGCGGGCTGAACCAGATGCGCGTGTGGATTCCGGAAGAGTAGTTTTCTGTAATCTGCAAAAGTGTCCGGAAGCCGTTTTGTAAAAGACTGGTCTTTGAAATAGCATGTGGAAATAGAAAATGCGCTTGTTTCCTACAACGATCTATTGTACACTTAATATATCTATAGCCATGTGGAATTGCAGGGGATGATATCGGGCAGGTAAATTATGCCCCATGATATCAGACAAGTAAAAGGAGACCGGGAATGAAGAGAACAAGGGGAATGTTTGGAAAGAGGCTGTTAGTAGTTGCACTGACAGCCTCTATGCTTACAGGTACGGTGGACGTAACGACATTGCAGGCAGCAGCGCAGACGAAGCAGCAGGAAGAGACAGAGAATCTTACCGTGAACACGCCGGATGAAGTGTCTGTGCGTACGATCATGGATGTGCCGGAGCAGCAGGAGATCGATACGGAAATCGAGGAGCCGGAGAACGAACAGCCGGGAAAGGACGAAGAACAGCCGGAAGCCGGGGATGCGGACGGAAAAGAGGAATCCGCAGGGGCGGAAAATCCCGACAATCCGGATGAAGATGCCCCGGAAGAGATACCGGACGAAGAAGCAGGCGAGACAGAAGAAAATCCCGATAAGGCGCCCGGAGAAGAAACGGACGGAAAAGAAACGACAGAGGGGGAGCGGGCAGCACTCTCCGACGAGTACGGCACGCAGATCTCCACGGGCGAGACGGGTGAATGTATCTATACCATCTATGATACCGACGCGGATGGAACCGGCGATCTGCTGGTCATCAGCGGCGAAGGTGCAATGGCTGGTTATGCACAAAGAGATAAAAGCAGACCCTGGATAGACGGAACGAACGTATCCATCAGAAAGCTGCTGATTAAGTATGGCGTTACCGGGATCGGAGGAAGTGCCTTTTATAATTTTAATAATGGATCACTGTTTAATGGGAATCTCACGACGGTTGAGGTTGAGACGAGAGATGGGAAATCAAAACTTGAATGGATCGGAGACAGAGCGTTTTATGGGTCATCGGTTACGCAGATGAATTTTCCCGAGGGATTAAAGAGCATCGGGGAGGGAGCTTTCACGGCTTCGGAAATACCCAGTGTACAGCTTCCCATGGGACTGGTGAAGATAGGAGATAATGCGTTCAGGACCAGCCGGATTGAGTCGATCGTTATACCTCCTACGGTAACGTATATAGGAGGAAGTGCGTTTTCAACTTCTAGCGGATATCCCAGTAAGACCGTGTATTATCTCTGTGATGCGAGAGAGGTTAACAGTCAAGGCAATGCAGCGTACAAGATCACGATGAAGGTGGATGACGAGGAGGTGGCAGCGCGCTATGTACTGCCCGAGGATATCGCATCGGGAACGGCTTATGCCGGGACAGAGTGGGATGCGGCCAGCGGGTTTCCCTATCTGGAGGAAGAAACTCCTTACACCTGGATTGAGTCGGAGAGCGGAACGCGGTATACACAGACTGACAAGGCAGAAATTACAGGAAATATGACGTTTAACCGTTATACTTATGAGATGCGGGCGGTTACTTTTCACATGGAACACGTGACAACCGATGGAGAGACGGCTTTTAAGCTCAGTGAAGACGGATCGGAGGACTATATCTGCACGCTGACACCGGAGAAAGATTATCTGCTCACCAAGAGCGATATTACGGTTGAAGTAGGCGGAGATACGCTTGCGCCGGCAGATTATATTTATAACGCAGAGAGCGGTATGCTGACGATTCCGAGGGAGCATATCACAGACGATATGATCATCACGGCGAAGGCTGTGACGGATGTAACAAAATGTGTAGTAAGCCTTACGAAGGATGGTGAGGTGACAAATTACTTTACCTTGGAGGATGCGGCTCAGGCTGTAGACGGCAGCGTGACGCTGACTTTGTTGAAGGATTGCGCACAGAAAGAGGATATTTCATTTGACGGCACAGAAGTCACCTTTGACTTAAATGGCAAGACTTTGACCGTGGAAAAATCATACTTACAGATAATCGGTAAGGGAAAAGTAATGTCCTCCGCGAAAGGCGGCCAGGTGAAGGGTAATATAGTGCAGCAGATGGACAAAGAGCTGACGCTGTGTAAGGATGTCTCTGTGCAGGGGACGGTTTATGCGGGAGACGGTACCAGTCAATTATGGATAGAAGGAGCTGCTATCCAGTGTCTGACGAAGAATTACTATAGTGGGCAGATTTTTATCTCTTCGGGATCCGTCGAGGAGGTAAGTTGGAAAGGTATAGCTCCGGTGATCACGGGTGGTACGATTGGTTCGTTGATCAGCCATGAGGGTGGAAAACGCACCGAGGCTTTTCCGGATGGCTACGCAGTTAAAAATCCACAGAACGGGAAGCTCTACACCAGAGCGCAGATCGATGGGGAGAACTTTACAGGAAGGATGACGCCGGTCAAGTGCTCCAAGCATGCGAACGACAGCGGGTTCTGTAAATACTGTAATACAAAGACTGTCTGCGAACACAAATCGGCAGATAAAAACGGTAAATGTAAGAAATGTGGAATGCAGTTCTGTGCGGAGATCACGGCAGGAAAGCAGCAGACCTATTTCCCGACATGGGAAGAACTGTGTGACAGGGTGAAAACGCTGACGGCTGACGATACGGTAGTGATCTGGTTATATCAGGATCAGGAACTGCAGGAGGCGCCGGCACTGGAGCTCGCTGCGGGAACGGTTGTACTGGATCTGGGTGGACACAGTTACCATAACGGAAATGGATCCTTGCTGAAAGTATCTGGAACGGCAGATATTACGTTGCAAAACGGAACGGCGCTTGGATCTGATAAACCTGATCTGATAACGGTATCAGGAGGACGGCTCAAGGTCGAGAAGAGCGTGATTTTATCATGTGATGACAAAACTTTTTATGGCTATAGTCTTCGGGCGATCGGTGGCGACACCGAGATAGACGGCACGCAGGTGCCGAAGGGATCGGTTGGGGTCGATGGCGGTAAGCTGACCATCCTGAATGGAACCTTCTCGCAGCGGTTGGCAATCTATTCGGGGGAAGTGAAGCTCTGTGGAGGGACTTATACAGGAACGGGAGAAGGAGGCAGTATCTGCATTACTCGGGGAGGAAACCGGGTGGGGGATCTGCTTCAGGAGGGATTTGCGTTCCGTTCCATCGAGGATAATAGCTGGATCCGGGATGACAGACTGGATGCGACATCTATCTACAACGTAAAAGTACAGAAGATCCCGGTTGCGATCACAGAGCAGCCGCAGAGCGTAGAGGCATTTAGCGGAAAGTCGGTAGAGCTTACAGTAGGTACCGATACGCAGGAAGGCGTGTCCTATCAGTGGTATCGCAAGGGAGAAGAGAACAGCGAGGCTGTCGAAGGGGCGACAAAGGCAGCTTTGAAAGTACCGGGACAGGAGATCGGAACAGAAGCCGTCTACTATTGTGAAGTTACCTGTGACGGCTACACCGTCGAGAGTGAGAAGGCAACGGTATCCTTTAGATGCGATCTTGCAGATTGTCTTTATAAGCCGGTAGCGGATCAGCTCTATACGGGGGAGCCTGCCAGATTACAGGCAAAGGACATCCTTGTATATCCGAAGGGAGCAGAGGCGTCCACATATCTGAACCCCGGAGAAGATTTTCAGATCCTCGAGGAGAGCTATCAGAATAACGATGGAGTGACGGAGGATGGAAAAGAAGCGTGCGTCACGATAAAAGGAATCGGAAATTACGGCGGAGAGCTTGTGATCCGGTATTGTATCGTGAATCAGGAGATCACAGCAGAGGCAGTGCTGAAAAGAATGAGCGGTTCTCTTCTGACAGATACAAACCTCTGGACAAAAGGGGTTATGCTCTATGCGCCGGAGGGTTATCAGATCTGTGAGACAGCAGATGGCAGCTATGAGGACTACTTTACATATAATAAGAGCAGTGAGAGTCAGGAAGGAACGATTATCTCCTACTATCTGAAGGATCAGGCTACCGGCGGCGTCTCTGCAAGGAAGCAGGTGAGGGTAAAGGTCGATGCGGATCAGCCGTCCTTTGAAAAGGGTGGTATTGAGATCAAAGGAAGCTGGTGGAAGACACTGCTCAGCGACTTTACTTTCGGTGCATTTTTCCGGGATGACACCGTGGATGTTTATATCAAGGCAGACGATGTTACCAGTGGTGTGGGAACCTACTATTATTACATCGAAGAAATTCCGGAATCGATGGAAAATTATCGTGTAAAGACAGACAGCGAGCTGGATCAGCTGGACTTTACAAAGGTTTCAACGACGGAAAAGGATAAGGTACGGCTGACCGGGCTGAGTGATGAGAAGAGATATGTGATCTATGCGATCGCATATGATAACGCCCAAAATGCCAGCGGATACATCTGTACCGAAGGCGTGGTGATCGACCGGAAAGCGCCGGAGATCGATCCGGAGAACGCATGGAAGACCGGGGGCGTCTGCACAGAGAGCAGTATCGAATATGTAGTCGATGTGTCGGAGGACTGTACGCTCTATTACCAGGTAGTGCTCAACAACGGAGAACTGCCGGATAATGATGCGGACAAGGCAGAAGTGCTGTTTGCCGCAGGGGAAGGCGTCGGAACGGCTGAATTAAGCGCGGGGGTATCGCACTTTACCGTAAGCGGACTAAAGCCAAACCGAAGCTATAGCCTGTGGTATGCCGCGCAGGATCGCGCTGGAAATCGGACAGAGAAGGCAAAGAAGAAGGCGGTTCCGGATCTCACGGCAAAGGGAGAGACGAAGATACTTGACATCAACGCGCCGAATCAGGTATATAACGGCGCAGCCTACGCTTACCGGGGAGATGTCCGGGTGGAAAACACATGGAAAGAAGACATCACCGACAAGCTGGAGATAGATATTTCCTACAGTGGAACCCTGATGGATGGAACTTCTTACGGGCAGACAAAGGAAGCACCGACTCAGGCAGGAAGATATAAGCTGACTGTGACGGCTGTCGGCGTGGACTATGAGGGAAGTCTGGAGCTTCCATTTGAGATTGAGAAAGCGCGCGTGCTGATCCGTGCCAACGATGTACAGCTTGCTCCGGGAGATGAGCTTCCACAAAAATATACATATACGGTAACCGGTCTGATCGGGGAAGATAAACTGATTAAAGAGCCATTTTTATATTGCAGTGCCGTAACAACAACGAACGAAGGGGAATACCAGATCATACCATCCAGCGCCGAGGCAGACAGGAACTATTTGATCTACTATCAGGAAGGGGTTCTGCGTATCACGGAAGAGTTGCTGCGCTATACGGTTTCCTTTGACCTGATGGGGCACGGAGGTTTCATCAATCCTTATACGGATATCAAGGCAGGAAGTCTGATCGAGGAACCGAAGACGCCGGAAGAAAGCGGATACCGCTTTGAAGGGTGGTACACAGACAGAGAGCGTACGAAGACCTGGAATTTTGCACAGGATGCTGTGAGCAGCGACATGACGTTGTATGCCGGATGGCTTGAAAAGACGGGATCAGCGCAGGGAGATCAGGAAACCATGTATGTCCGGACAATCCCGACGCTCACCTATACGGGAAGTCCTCTGAAACCGACAATGACCGTCTATGATGGGGATGTACAGCTCAAGGCAGGAAAAGATTATACGGTTTCCTATCAGAATAATAAGAACGCCTCCAGGAAAACAGAGGAGGACAGCGTCGGAGGAAGCGGAAGCGGAGCGACGCCCGCCGAGGCAGAACAGGCGGAGGGTTCCACTTTCAGGGCAGACCTTCCCTATGCGAAGATTACCGGAAAGGGAAATTACAGTGGAAATCTGTTTGTAAACTTTGTGATCCTTCCGGCAGAGCTGACGCCGGAGAATACGGTTCTCACCTGCAAAGATCAGAATGTCGTCAATAAGAAGAGCGACCAGAAACCTTTTGGATCGGTGAAATACCGCAAGAAAGGATTGAAGGCAAAGACAGACTTTACAGTCACTCTGACGAGAAAGGGAGAATCGGCGGCTTTAGAGGATAAGAGCGGAAATCCCATCATCCCTAAGGGAGAGAGCGGCAGCTACGTGCTGGAAGTCAAGGGAACAGGCAATTACTGTGGAACATTAACCCAGGATATTGAGGTGAAGGAGAATTCCAGCTATCTTATCAAGAACGCGAAGATCTCCCTTGGAAAGAACCAGAGCAAGGTGAGTTATACAGCGGGCGGCGTGGTTTTGCAGCCTGCGGAGATAGTTAAGGAAGGAAAGAACACCGTATATTATCCGATTGTGGATAAATATGGAACAAGGGGAACCATGTCGGTCGATGCAAAAGACTGCTATACCGTCAGAGCAGGCGGACGCAGCCTTGTGTATGGACAGGATTATACTGCATCTTACAACGGCAACGACCGGACAGGAAAGGCAACACTGACGATCAGCGGAATCGGCGCATATGCAGGCACGAAGAGCACGACCTTCACGATCACAGGAACGGCTGTTTCTGCCAAGAATGTGACGGTGAAGGAGGGAACGCTTAAGGAGAGCATGACCTACACGGGAAGCCCGATCACGCAGAATAAGGCGGTGCTGGTCTATAATGAGGGAAAAGCAGACGAAAGAGAACTGGTCTACGGAGTCGATTACCGGATCACCTACCGGAATAATAGCAAGGCAGGTAAGGCAGAGATGACCTTCACCATGCGTCCGGAGGCAGGGCTGACCGGAAAGGTAGTCAAGACCTTTAAGATTACGAAAGTGAATCTGAACGATGAAAATGTGCAGAAGTCGGAGGCGATAAAGGCAGAGAGCCTGACGGCGGCGTACTGCAAGGGCGGCGCTAAGCCGGATGGACAGATCGCGTTCACCTATCAGGGGAAGACCCTGACAGAGGGAGTCGATTATACCATCGCCTATGCGAATAACAAGACGGTGACGGCGACAGAGCCGGACAGCAAGGCAAAGGTTCCAAAGGTAACCGTAAAAGGAAAAGGAAACTTTGAAGGAACGCTGATCCTGAATTACCGCATTACGCAGTCTGATCTGAAACAGAAGTACGAAGATGGGCTGGTGGAGATCGGGATCGCAGGAGTCGCCTATGACGCCAAGAAGAAACAGGAGTACCTCTACAAACCGAAAGTAACAGTGAAGGAAGGAAAGGCGACACTCAAAAACAATACCGACTATGCGATCGAGTACATGAGCAACGATCAGGCGGCTTTTGAGGCGTATCTGAAGAAGGTGGAAGAAACCGGAAGCCGTGAAACGATCCCGATCGAGGAAACTCCTCGAATAGTGCTCACGCCTAAGGGAAGCTACAGCGGAGAGAAGATCATACTGCCTCTGCAAATCGGAAAGACCGTGCTTTCTGCCGCCAATCTGTATATCGTAGTGGATGAACAGCAGACAGTCTATACCGGAAAACAGGTGAAGCCAGCGATGGTGGTCTACTACAGCGCGGACAAGAACGCGATAAAGAAGGCAAGGAAGAGCAAGACCGTTCTCAGTGAAGAGGAACTGACAAAAGCAGATGGAGACTACCGATTCACGAAGCTGACGCAGGATAGGGACTATCGTCTGGTTTATGGCGTGAACATGACAGCCGGAAAGAATAAGGGAACGGTGACGGTCAGTGGAGCTGGTCCGCTGTACGGTGGAAGCCTGAAGATGAGCTTTAACATAACAGGAAGGAATATTTATAGGAGATAGCGGAAAGAATATTCTTGACGAATGACACCGTTTTTCCTATAATGAGTGAAAAGAGCGAAGGTGCCCAAAAGGTGCTTTCGCTTTTTTGCGTTATGAAATGGTCTGCAACAGCGACGGATGGGAGGCATAAATATGAAAATTTCGAAGAGAAAAGTAGCAATCGTAGGATGCGGACTGGTAGGTTCAACGACTGCGTTCAGCCTGATCACGCAGGGAATCTGTGACGAAGTGATCATGATCGACATCAACAAGGAGCGGGCATACGGAGAGATGCTCGATCTGCAGGATACGATCGAGTACCTGAACAAGAATGTGAAGGTCAGGACGGGTGACTACAAAGACTGTGGAGATGTGGATATCATTGTCATCACGGCAGGCGCGCCGCCGAAACAGGGACAGACCAGACTGGACACGCTGGAGCTGAGTGCAAAGATCTGCAAGTCGATCGTGGATCCGATTATGGAGAGCGGATTTGACGGTATTTTTCTGGTAATATCGAACCCGGTGGATATCATAACCCACTATGTACAGTTCCTGTCCGGACTGCCGAAGAATCAGGTGATCGGAACCGGAACAGCGATCGACTCGGCGAGACTGCAGAATATGATCGCGCAGATCGCCAAGGTTGATCCGAGGAGCGTTCATGCCTATTCCATGGGTGAGCATGGAGACTCCCAGATGGTTCCGTGGTCTACCGTCACAGTGGCAGGCAAACCTTTTTACGATGTGATCGCAGATAATAAGGAGCTGGTCGGAGACGTGGATCTGGACGAACTGGTCTATAAGACGACGCAGGAAGGATGGGAAATCCTGAACCGGAAGGGGACGACCTACTACGGCATTGCGACCGCCTGCGCGGGAATCATCAAGGCAATCCTGAACGATGAAAACCGCATCATCCCTGTTTCCACTCTTCTTGAGGGCGAATATGGAGAAAAAGACGTGTATGCCGGTGTGCCTACCGTACTGAACCGTTATGGGGCATCCGATGTGCTGGAGATTCATATGACGCCCGGTGAACTTTCCAGATTCAAGGAATCCACAAAAGTTATCCGGGAATATACGGACCGGATCCTGGAGATCCACAAGAGTTTATAGAGTGAAAATTGCCCCTCTGTCTGACAAAAAATGACAGGGGGCAGATTTTATATCAGAGCTCCATGATTTCACGGAGCAGATAGGTGCGGTTAAAGGGAAAAGAGAAATAGTAGCCGTCTGCGAAATCCTCCGTCAGCCGGATGATGTCTTTGGCGATGGCGACACCGACTGCCTCGCCTTCCTCACGGCTGCCCTTTTCCGGATAGCGCGCAATGATATCCTCCGGGATATTGACGCCGGATATTTCGTTTTGCATAAAAAGAGCGTTCTTGCGGCTGATCAGCGGCATGATCCCACAAAGGATGCAGGCGCCCGTATCTTCCTTGATCTGGCGCAGACGGTCGGCGTCCTCTTTGCTAAAGACCGGCTGTGTCAGGAAAAATTCTGCACCGGCAGCCATTTTCTTTTTCACACGCTCTATCTCAACCGGGAGATTGCGCCGTCCCTGATTGATAGCCCCGCCATAGCTGAATGGGTTTTCCCTCACGATCTCCTCGTTCATCTCCTGCGCGATCTTCATAAGCCCCACGGAATCAAAGTTAAAGACAGCCTTCACTGTCTGCCGCACCATGGTCGGCAGAGGATCTCCCGTGATGATCAGAAGATTGTGGATGTCATTGATCTTTGCACCCATAAGAAGCGAGCGCATTGCCACGGTGTTTTTGTCGCGGCAGCAGATATGGGGCATGACAGGAAGTCCTGTCTCTTTATGGACCTTATCTGCCATCAGAACGGAGTCCACACGGGTTCTGCCGGAAGGGGAATCCGGAAAGGTGAGCACGTCGACATCGGAGCCGATCAGCGCGTGAGCCGATTCCAGCAGCTTTTCATCGTTGGCGTCAAAGGGTGGCGCCAGCTCAACTGCGATCAGCTTCTTTTGCTTGCGGCAGCCGTTTTCATCATACAAAAACCCTTTGTGTGCATGGGGAAGTTCGGTCTGTGAGGCAGATGCGGTATGCCTGTGGTGCTTGCGGTGAAATTCGTTCATCTTCTGCGCCGTCTGCCGGATAAATTCCGGTGTGGTCCCGCAGCAGCCTCCGACGATGTCGATACCCATTGCAGCGGCATCGGACAGCCTCTGTGCAAAGTAGGCAGGGGTGTTGCCGTAGAGCAGCCGGTTCCGGCTCATAACCGGATAGCCGGCGTTTGCCAGCGCGAGCATATATTTTCCTTCCGGGAAAGCGATGTCCTGCAGCAGTCCCAGCATATGACCGGGACCGACGCCGCAGTTAAGTCCGATGGCGTTCACCGGAAGGGCAGCGGCGTCCCGCAGCAGATGAGCGGCGCTCAGCCCGGCAAGACTGTAGCCGAACTGGTTGACGCAGAAGCTGACGCTGATGAAAGCGTCTGCCGCATGGCATCTCTCGATCGCCGGAAGAAGCGCGTCAATGTCGGAAAATGTCTCGAAGTGCAGAATATCGATGCCGTTTTGTAGGAATACTTCCGCAATCTTGACATATTCCTGCCGGATCTCTTCCGGCGTGTGATTCTCATCGGCGGGAATCGGACCGATGTCCCCGGCGATATAGACCTCCGTGCCCTCGGCGCTCTCGCGTGCCAGCGCGATGGCGGCGGCTATGTTTTCCTCCACCCGCCCCCAGCTTTTATGGAGCAGTGAAGTGTTGCAGGCAAAGGTGTTTGTGCGGATCAGCCTTGCCCCCGCCTCGATATATTCTGTGTGGATCGCGCGGACACGGTCGGGAAAAGCCATGTTTGCAAGCTCCGGCATTTCCTCTGTCTGGTATTTTGCGGCGTAGTAGGTTCCAAAGGCTCCGTCGCAGACCAGATAATGATGTTCCAGATATTTTTGTATTTTCATAGTATTTTCCCTTCCTACATCGCATTTGGTTCGTTTGAACTGCCATGATTATAATCTTTTGGCAGGGGGGTGTCAAATAAAAGGATAATACGCCTAAGCAAAGAAAAAGCGCTCCAGAGCTTCCTTACATCCGTCATGGTCATTGTCGTTGACAATGGTATCGGCGATGCCCTTGATCCGGTTATTGGCGTTGCCCATGGCGACGGACAATCCGGCCTTTTTCATGGCTTCGGCGTCGTTGTCGGCGTCTCCCACGACTACCACTTCAGACATGGACAGGTGCAGATAGGAGCACAGCTTTTCAAGACCGATACCCTTGTCGATCCCTCTGGCGGATATTTCGAGAGAGGTGCTTTCCGCATCGATCATCTCCACGGAGAGATTCTGTGCAAGGATTTTCTGGCGGGTGCGGGTTCTGGCTTCCGGAGAAGTGTGGTAGAGGTTGACTTTGGGGACGGGAAAAGGGTCTGCCTGGTATCTGGCAGACAGATCGTTCCACTTGTCGGTGACTTTTTCATACATACTGCGGTAAACGCCCATGTGATAGCGATCCATCTGCGGAATCTTATCCTTCTGGACGATCGACTGCTGTATCAGGAGATGGATCATAATATCCTCCGGTGCAGCGATTTCAAGAATCCGGCTCACAATATCGACAGGAAGGGCATTGCTGTAGATTGTCTGCTGCGTCTGACGGTCTAACACCAGTGCACCGCTTACGGAATTGATATAAGGAACGTCGAGAACAGAGAAGTATTCGCGAAGCTCCGCCATACAGCGGCCGGTGTTGAAAACAACATAGATACCCTGCGCCATCGCCCTATGCACAGCTTCTGCGGTGGAGGGTGTTATTTTTTTCTCGCTGTTTAAAAGCGTTCCGTCCATATCAAATGCGATCAGCTTATAGAGAGACATCGTTCAGACTCCTTTTCAATACTGTTTTCATAAGTTTACTGCATTTATCCCTGCTTTTCTATGATTTTCAGATAAAAAACCACGTGAGATTTTGTTTTTCAAAATAAGAAATGATAACATTAATAATGGAAGAACGCCATCCATTTGCTTTGAAAAATCTAAAATGATCACACGAGGGGAGAAAAAAATGAATTTATATCACTATTTTGATAAAGATCTTGGGCCATTTAAGAATCTGTCGGAGCTGAGCGAAAAGGAAGCCGAAGCTGTGATGAGAAAATTGTCCAAAGAAAAACAGGATGCCTTTTGCAACAAAAGAAATTCCACATATATGAAGATGAGAAAGTATTACGAACAGATATTGAGGGACGAATTTCAGAAAAAGGGTGGAAGAATGGAGCGGTTCGTGCCGCAGTATATGGTAGTGGAAAAATGCGATTTCTTAGAGTCATGGTATGTCAACAGCGATAGTATAAAGATTGATATAAGGGATTTTGATCTCAATACGCTGTCATTTACATATGGAGATTCCCATCCAACATTCAGCGACAGAGTAAATGATGGAAAGGAATACAGAAAAAAGCTGTACTTGTATGATGAGATCCTCGAAATGATAGAGAAGTATGGTTATCCCCAGGAATGGAATAAGGATGGAAAATTTGGTCCGGAAAGATATATCGAGGTACATGTCTGGTCGGATGAAACGCTAAAGCATTATTACAGATAGCCGGTGAAGGCTAGTGGAGCATAACGATTTTCCTCACAAACGGGATATGGCTTACCACGAAAGCCGCAAACAGGCTGACCCCGAAGGTAAACAGAGTTATAGCCGGTATGGAAAGGACTGCCGAAAAGACACGGTAGTTATTCCGATCAGGTTTAATTTCTCAATGATAAACATATGAAACATGTAAATAAAAAAAGTGTACCCGGACAATAGAAAAGCTCGCATTCGTACAAAAAATTTCTCCGCTTTCATCAATGACGCTGGCTTTTTATCAGCAGTTTTTTACAGTATAGAACAATATGTTCTAAAATGCAATAGAACAATCCGTTCTTAATATACTTAGAGTAATGGGATTTTTACTACCCAGAAGTGGTGAGCTGAATGAAAAAGTATGAGCGGATAAGAAATCTGAGAGAAGATATGGATATGACACAAACGCAGGTAGGGGAATATTTGCATATTTCCCAGCGTTCCTATGCTCACTATGAAGCCGGGACAAGGGAAATACCGATAGATATTCTGATGGAAATAGCAGATCTGTTTGAAGTGAACATAGATTATATTGTTGGAAGAACAAATATAAAAGAAAAATTACCGATGAATTAAGGTGTGGAAAAGGCGACATGGGATAAAGATATTCCTTGTCGCCTCTGCTTGCGTCTGTCAGTTTTCATTGCTATGAAACTTGTTTTACTTACATAAAATATCTACATTGCTGAAAATAATTTTCCGCTTCTTTATTCATAAGTTTAATCAGTAAATCTAATTTTCCAGTTTCTCTATACTGACTTAACCCATCAAGATAATCATTGCGGTTTTCATCCAATATAATTATAGGCAAAGTATTTATATTTCGTAAGCTTTCCCGAAAAAGGATCATACGTCCCGTTCGTCCATTTCCATCCTGAAATGGATGTATCGATTCATATTTTGCATGAAATTCTGCTAATACTTCTAATCCTTTTTCCTGCTTTTTATACCATGACAACAGTTCCTTTATTTCCTGCTCTACTTGTTGTGGAGATACCGTGTGATATATGCCAATCATATTTGGTCTTTTCTTGTAATCACCAATCGCATATCCATTTGCCCGATCCTCGAATACTCCGGATTTCAATTCATAGTGTAGCTGTTTAATTATTTCTTGAGATAGATCTTCGTTTAATGTGTCCAACATATAATTGAACATCAGAAAATGTCCATTCATTTCCTCAACATCTTTTGCCCGATAATAATCACTGCTTTTGGGCAAAGTTCCATTATCAAACAGTGATGCGGTCTGTTCTGGAGTTAGCGTGCTTCCTTCTATTTTGTTTGAATTATATGCCATAGTTCGTTGTGTATAAGCATAAATTCCTGACCGGTCAAATCGCTTTCTTTCTATTTTAAGCCGTTCTATCAGCCATTCTTTAAACTCGGTCATTATAATTCTCCTTATTTGAAATGTGTCTGTATATCAGGGATGTTATAACTATTGATTATTTTCTGTCTATATCAGTCAAAAATATTGCATCTTAGTAAGAAGCTAGTACATAACATCCATCTTTTATTGCAAATTCTTTTGTTTTTAAATCTTTTTCTAGATCAAGTAATTTTGCAATTGCCAAAGGAATGTTATCGTGGAGTGTATAGCCATCAAAATAGCCAAATTCTCCATCGCATTAGTATGGTTCTGTAACAATAGACTGTAAATTTTTCCCTTTATAAATTCTAAATTGGTATATTATTTTAATTATAACATATAACAATGCCTTTTCCATAATAAAATAATACAGAGAGCATCATAGAAAAGAACAACTAAATAAATTATACTGCGAATGAGAACCGATCCCTTTTATGGTTTCACTATCTAAGATTTTCATGTATAATAAATGACGATATAGCAATAAGGAGAGAGAGCAGTATGGGGAGAAAATCGACAAAGGAAAACAAAAACATTTATCAGATAAGCCGCGAAAACCTCAATCTTACAAGAGAAGCGGCCGCAGAGCAGCTCGAATACATATCTGCTGACCGTATAGAGAAAATTGAGAGTGAAAAAAGTATTCCGCACCCGGACGAAATTCTTGCGATGGCAGACTGCTATAAAAATCCCTCGCTGTGCAATTATTACTGTTCGCATGAATGTCCGATTGGAAAGGAGTATGTTCCCGAGGTTACGGCAAAAGATTTGTCTATGATAACTCTTGAAATGCTTTCGACCTTAAATACTCTCTCGAAAGAAAAAGACCGCATGATCGACATTGCCGCAGACGGAAAAGTCACGGAAGACGAGATTTCAGATTTTTTGAGAATTAAAGAATATCTTGAGGGAATGTCCCTGACGATCGAATCTTTCAAGCTGTGGATAGAAAATACGATTGCTTTCGGAAATATAGATCCGGAATTTTTCAAAAAGTAGGGGTTCTGTCGAAATATTACTTGGCTGTCCTTTCTCTTACATAGATGTAATGAGACAGAGCAAGCCCCAGTATATCCCGCCAACGATCACGATGAAAGCGACGATAGGAAAAACGATCATTTTCCAATTTTTTTGCCGGATTCCCTGCACGTCTACTCGATCCACTGTATAAATGCTGTTTTATCAGAACTGTTGTATCCTGCGCGTTCATAAAATTTTATGGTTGATTCTTTCTTTGAACCCGTGAGCAGCATCATTTTATAGCAGTTTTCTTTTTCTGCGATCTCTCTTGCATAATCTAAACACTGTGTTGCGTATCCTTTCCCACGGTATTCTTCATGCGTGACAACATTTTCTATAAAGGCATACGGCCGCACATTCCTTGTCAGATTAGGGATCACTACACATACACAGGACGAGACGATTTTATCATCTATAACATTCACAATAATATGGTGATTTTTATCCTGAATGATGGTTTCCCATGTGTTTCTTAAATGCTCTGACATCTCTGGAACACTGGTTTCGTGCAAATGCAAATATAATTCTAATAAATCATTTAATTCTTTTTCATAAATTTCTCGAACCATTGCGCTCCTCCGTAATTGTTTTGTTATCGCATTTCCAAGTTCAGGCTATGTTCTAATGTCTGTAATATCCTCGTTAAATCCGCAGATCTTTATGAAAAAAGAGATAATTGATATGCGGCTATCACTCTAGGTTTAAATATTTTCTTAATGCGCCTTTTCAATTATCGCTCCAACGCATGGTATTGCAGAAATTTCGTGTATCATATAAAACCCTCTTTCCTTCGATGAGTTTGGCATTCAGCTTTGCCATGTCCTTACTACTTTTCCTCCACAACCTGAAAGATATAGAACTTCAGATAATAACTTTCCTCCGCGGCCCACAGGATCGGATGATCGGGCGCCTGCGTGTGAAATTCCACCTGACGAAGCCGCTTGTGCGCGCCTCTGGCAGCTTCGCGGATCGTCTTGGCAAAGAGCTCCGGGTCCATGAAGTGGGAGCAGGAGCAGGTGGCGAGAAATCCGCCGTCCTTGACCAGCTTCAGGCCGCGCAGATTGATCTCCCGGTAGCCCTTGACGGCATTTTTGGTAGCCTGTCTTGATTTGGTGAATGCCGGAGGATCCAGGATCACAACGTCGAATTTTTCGCCTTCCGCCTCCAGTGCGGGCAGCAGATCAAAAACATCGGCGCAGGTAAAGGTCACGCGGTCCTCGAGATGATTCAGACGGGCGTTTTCCCGCGCCTGCGCAATGCCAAGCTCCGAGGCGTCAACGCCGAGAACAGAGGAGGCGCCGGCGATCCCTGCATTCAGAGCAAACGAGCCGGTATGAGTAAAGCAGTCCAGAACTTTCTTATCTTTACAGATTTTATGGATGGCTGCACGGTTGTTTTTCTGGTCTAAGAAGAAGCCGGTCTTTTGCCCATCCTGAACATCCACGATATATTTCACGCCATTTTCTACAATCTCTACTTTGGTATCAAACGGTTCACCGATAAATCCTTTATAGCGGGGCAGACCTTCCTGCTCACGCACTTTCGCATCGCTGCGCTCATAGATACCGCGGATCGTGATGCCGTCCTCCTTCAGGATATCTACCAGCATGGCAAGCAGCAGGGGTTTGAGACGGTCGATGCCAAGAGCAAGGGATTCTACGACCAGCACATCGGAAAATTTGTCGATGACCAGACCGGGCAGCCAGTCCGCCTCACCAAAGACAATACGGCAGCTTCCTGTGTCGATCACCTGTTTGCGGTAATCCCACGCCGCCTGCAGGCGAGCTCTGAGAAGTTCTTCCGTAACCGGATGTTCTTTGTAGCGGCTCATCATGCGGACGGTGATCTTAGAGCGTGTGTTGATGAAGCCGTATCCCATAAAATAGCCGTCAAAATCGTGTACGATCACGATATCGCCGTTTTCGAAGCTGCCGAGGATGCTGTCGATCTCATTATCGTAGATCCAGGCGCCTCCTGCTTTCAAGGTGCGGCCTTCTCCTTTTTTTAAAGTTACGATGGCGTTACTTGTCTTTATTTCCATGCTGCCAGTGTTTCTCCTTTTTGATCTTTTCTTTATCATGCAATCCCACGGATCCTGTACAAAAGAGCGGGGACTGACTTTCAGTATAGCAGTTTTAGACAAAGGATACCATAGCCCGGGCGCGGATGGAACGGGCGGAAGGGGTAATGTTTTAAAAAAAATTGGGCTTCGGGACAAAAAACGTGATTGTATCTCCGGAAATTTCCCGATATACTACCTATAAGAGAATATAGACGGGGTGCGGCAGGCTTTCCGGCTATGGGAGAGTGGCTGCGTACCGACGAAGTCATCAGGGAAAGGAATCAGAACGATGCTGAAAGTGGAAAAAAATACAGACAAAAAGGTAGATAAAGAAATTGACAAGCTGCTAAAAAAGATGACACTGGATGAGAAACTCTCCATGATACACGGAGCGACGCTGTTCAAGTCCGGCGCTGTGGAAAGACTCGGGATTCCTCCGGTAGTAACTTCGGACGGACCGATGGGCGTGCGCGCGGAATTTATGAAGGACCGGTGGATCCCTTCGGGAAACAATGACGACAACGTATCCTATCTTCCCAGCAACAGTGCGCTGGCGTCTACGTGGAACAGAGCGCTTGCGCATGACATGGGAAACGTTCTTGGAGAGGAAGCCAGAGGGCGTGGAAAGGATGTGATCCTTGCGCCGGGAATCAATATCAAGAGAGATCCCCGCTGCGGCCGGAACTTTGAGTATATGAGTGAAGATCCCAAGCTGACGGCAGAGCTGGCAGTGCCTTTTGTCAAGGGCGTGCAGGAGAACGATGTGGCAGCGTGCGTTAAGCATTTTGCGGCGAATGTGCAGGAGACAGACCGTCTGATGGTCGATGAGGATATTGACGACAGAACGATGTATGAGATCTATCTGCCGGCGTTTAAGGCGGCGGTGCAGGAAGGCGGAGCCTATTCGATCATGGGCGCTTACAATAAGCTCAACGGTTACCACTGCTGCGAGAACCGCAACCTGTTAGACCTGATCCTGCGTGGAGAATGGGGCTTCGATGGAGTCGTGATCAGCGACTGGGGCGGCGTACATAAGACAAAGGAGGCGGCAGAGTGCTCCATGGATCTGGAGATGTCGGTGTTCCCTGACTTTGAAAATTACAAGCTGGCAAATCCGCTCAAGGAACTGATCGAAAAGGGAGAGGTTTCGGAGGAGTGTGTAAATAAGAAGGTGCGAAACCTGCTCCGAATGATGTATCGTCTGAAGATGATCGGAAAGCAGAAGGAGGAGAGAAAGCGCGGCACCTACAATTCTCCGGCGCACAGGGAGGCGATCCTGCGCACGGCAAAGGAGTCCATGATCCTGCTTAAGAATGAGGGCAGTCTGCTTCCGCTGAATGCGTCCAAGATCAAGAAGCTGGTAGTGATCGGTCAGAACGCGGCCAAGATCCACTCTGACGGAGGCGGAAGCGCCGAGATCAAGGCGCTCTATGAGATCTGTCCGCTTATGGGAATCAAGTCCTATCTGGGTGGAAATACCGAGGTAGAGTATGTGCAGGGATATTATGTTCCGGATAAGCCAAAGACCTTTGAGCAGAACTGGCAGGCAACCAGTCTGGACGACTTGAAAAACACTACCGTAGGACAGGCAGTCCGTGACGAGGAGCATGCGAACGAGAACCACCGCAAGGAGGAGGAACAGCGTCTTGCGCAGCTGGAGAAGGAGCGCGTGGAGATCCATCAGAAGAACGAGGCGCTCTTTGCGCAGGCAGTAGAGGCTGCCAAAGATGCGGACGCCGTCATCTTTGTGGGCGGTCTGAATCATGACCTTGACAGCGAAGGCTTTGACCGGTCGGATATGAAGCTGCCTTATGAGCAGGATATTCTGATCGAAAAACTGCTGCAGGTCAGAAAGGATATGATCGTTACCTTCGTGGGCGGCTCGCCGGTAGAAATGCCGTGGCGGGACAAGGCGCAGGCGATCCTCTGGAGTTACTATGCCGGAATGGAGACAGGAAACGCCTTTGCAGGAATCCTTTTCGGAGACATCAATCCGTCCGGTAAGCTGGCAGAGACATTCCCTGCAAAATATGAGGATTGTGCGACGGCGAAGAACGGACAGTTCGGCAAGTGGGGCGAGATCAAGCTGGAAGAGGGACTGTATTATGGATACCGACATTTTGACAGGGCGCACATCGCACCTGCGTTCTGCTTTGGACACGGTTTATCCTACACGACGTTTGAATACAGCGGACTGAAGCTGCAGGCAGATAAAAATAAGAATGTAAAACTTACCTTTACCGTTAAAAATACCGGAAAGAAAGCCGGCGCTGAGACGGTACAGGTATACGTTGCGCCGATTTCACACAAGGAAGACAGACCGGACAAGGAGCTGAAGGGCTTTGAAAAAGTGACTCTGGCGCCCGGAAAATCCCAGAAGGTGTCGATCTCACTGCATCAGCAGGATTTTGCTTATTTTGATGTGCATGTGCATGATTTCGTGGCTGACACAGGCGATTATGAGATCCTTGTGGGAGCGTCGTCGGGAGATATCCGGCTGAAAGGGATCGTGACGCTGGAGTAGTCTGCGATCGGAGCGGCTTTTACATCGTTTGCAGACGCCGCGTATATTTTGAGATACCGGGTACATTCTAAGGAAAGAAGAGCGGCAGGTTTTCTGGCTTTGAAAGAAGACTGCTGCCGCAATCTTAGAATGAAAGAGGTATCAGATATGGATTTTAATTATAATGAACTGCCAATGAATCTTGGGCTTGCGTTTGCCTCAAACCGTCTGGCGATGGATCGTTTTGCGGGCATGAGCGACGACGAGAAGCGGGAATTTGTAGAGCGGAGCCGCGGCATCCTTTCCCAGAATGAGATGGACGAGCTGGTCGGCTCGCTTGCGAAGGACGATGAGGAACCGGATCTTTCCCTGGAGCGGGTGAGAGATGTTTTTGACGGGCCGGAGATTTTATAGGCAGAGGATAAGGAGTAACAGGGCACATGGAGATACGGCTGCCGGATAAGGTGAAGAGGATTATAGATACGCTGACGGCAGCAGGCTTTGAGGCCTACGCCGTCGGCGGGTGCGTAAGGGACAGTATTCTCGGAAGGGTTCCAAACGACTGGGATATCACGACTTCGGCGAAGCCGGAGGAGACGAAGCGGCTGTTTCCGAGGACGATCGACACCGGGATCCAGCACGGTACGGTGACGGTTCTGCTGGACCGGGAGGGCTTTGAGGTCACAACGTACCGGATAGACGGAGAGTACGAGGATTCCAGACATCCCAAGGAGGTCACGTTTACCGCCTGTCTGGAGGAAGACCTGAAAAGACGGGATTTTACGATCAACGCCATGGCGTACAACGAGACGGACGGACTGGTGGATATCTTTGGTGGAACAGAGGATATCGAAAGAGAAACGATAAGGTGCGTGGGAGATGCGCGCGAGAGGTTTTCGGAGGATGCGCTCCGGATGCTGCGCGCCGTGCGCTTCTCCGCGCAGCTTGGCTATCAGATAGAAGAGCGGACAAGGAAAGCAATACAGGAGCTGGCGCCGACCTTGCAGAAGATCAGCACGGAGAGGATCCAGGTGGAACTGGTCAAGCTGGTCACATCGCCGCATCCGGACTATCTGCGCGTGGCGTATGAGACGGGCATCACCCGGGAAATCCTGCCGGAGTTTGACCTTTGTATGGAGACGCCGCAGAATAATCCTCACCACTGCTACAATGTGGGCGAGCATGTCCTGCACGCGATGCTGGAGACAGAGCCGGACAAGGTCCTGCGGCTCGGTATGCTGTTTCACGATATCGGGAAGCCACAGACGCTGACGATCGATGAAAAGGGTATTACCCACAACAAAAATCATCCGGTCGTAGGGGAAGAGATGACGCGCCAGATCATGCACCGGCTTAAATTTGACAATGACACGATCTATAAGGTGTCAAAGATCGTGCGTTTCCACGATCAGCAGATCGAGCTGACACAGGCCGGCGTCAGAAAAGCTGTCAACCGGATGGGAGAGGACATCTTTCCGCTGATGTTTCCGGTGCACTATGCAGATATCTGCGCGCAGAGCGATTATCAGAGAGAAGAAAAGCTGCAAAAGCTCCGCCGCCTGCGGGAGATCTACGATGAGATCTGCAAAAGCGGCGATGCGGTCAGTCTAAAAGGCCTTGCCGTCAACGGTTCGGACCTGATCGCGCTCGGGATGAAGCCGGGCAGAGGGATCGGAGAACTGCTGGGCACTATGCTGGAGGCAGTGCTGGAGGATCCGTCGCTTAACAGCCGCGAGGAGCTTCTCCGGTTTGCCAAGCGGCATATGGCGGAAGGCGCGGGACGCGCGCAGTAGAGCGTACACAGAGAAAATTGTCATTCAAATTCATACTTTGCCAAAGCACCTCATATGATAGGATAGACGATCGAGCGGAGGGCAAGGATGTGAATGACAGAGCTGTCAGTTTATTTGATAATTATGAGATAGAAGTGAACAGAACCTGGAAGGGCAGAGGGGCGATCCTTTGCGATTCCGACCGGGGACTTTTGATATTAAAAGAGTATTTTGGCCCTGCCGAGAAGATCTTTTTTCAGGAATTTTATCTGGCGACGATAGCGGAAAGAGGCTTTGACAGGGTGGAGAGGATCCTGCGCGCGAAGGACGATTCGCTGATCGTTTACGATCAGGACAGAGTGCCTTATGTCGTTAAGACGTATTTTGAAGGAAAAGAGTGTAACCAGCGCGACATGGATGAGTGCAAGGAGGCGGTGCAGACGCTGGCACGGCTGCATAGCGTGTCTGATCTGGGAGACTGCGAGCGTTTGCAGGAGCAGCCGGTTTTTCGCATGGAGGATGAGTACGACAAGCACAACCGCGAGCTGAAAAAGGTAAGGCGTTTCCTGCGGGAAAAGAGTCAAAAGACGGATTTTGAGATCTATCTGATGAAGCACTATGACTATTTTCTGGATATAGCCTTGCAAATTACCGAGGAATTGAGGTATTATTCCTATGAGAGAAGTTCATTTTCTTTTCCGGTAGTCTGCCATGGGGATTATCAGTATCACAATATCCTGCGCACGCCGGGAGGAAATGCACTCGTCAATTTTGAAAAGTGTGTCCGGGATTATCCGATCCGCGATCTGTATCTTTTCCTGCGCAAGCTGCTGGAGAAGAACAACTGGTCGCAGACGATGGGAGACGTCCTTTTGAATACATACAGTAAGGAGCAGCCTTTGTCTGCGGAGGATTACAGGCAGCTCTATTACCGGTTTGCCTATCCGGAGAAATTCTGGAAGATCGTGAATTTTTATTACAATTCGGGCAAGGCGTGGATTCCCGGCAGAAATATGGAAAAGATAGAGAAACTTTTTGCTCAGGAGAGAGAAAAGCAGTTATTTATGGAAGGGATATTCCGGGAATAGCGGCGCAGATACGCGCGGTGACCGGAAGAGAAAGGAACAGTGGGGATGATGTACGGAAGAAGGATACAGGGCGCTGCGGCAGTGATGGGGATAATGATGCTGCTGACCGGCTGCACTTCTCAGGCAAGCAGCATAGGGTTTGCAAAGGAACAGGAAAATGTGGTGGACACCGGGTTCACTGTGACTTCCGTGGGAAGCTATGATTCGGCAGATACGGCGGTCGTGATGGCGGTAGATCAGGAAAATAAAGGGATCACGTTCCTGAACATGGACACCGGAAAACAGTATACGCTCTATTATAATGGAACGACTTATTTTAAAGATAAATACGAGGGACCGATGACGGTTTCCCAGATTCAGGCGGGAGATATCGTGGACGTCAACTTCCTGAAGGGAAAGCGTCAGATCGCGAGCGTCCAGATCTCGCCCAAGGCATGGAGCTATGACAAGATCGACAACTATGATCTGGGCGGCATCAACCACACGGCCAGCATCGGTTCTACCGTGTATTCCCTGCCGGATGAGGCGGCGATCCTCTCGGAGGGGAGACGGGTCGAGGCGATGGATGTCGTAAAACAGGATGTGGTAACGATCCGGGGCATCGACCATAAGATCTACAGTGTGGAAGTAGAGAAGGGACATGGATATTTAAGGCTCAAGGGCGACGAAGCGCTGGTCGGCGGATGGATCGAGGTCGGAAGCGCGGTGATCAGCACGATCACAGAGGGCATGCTGCTCACAGTGCCGGAGGGCAGTTATCAGGTGGTTCTGTCGAACGGCAGGGCAAGCTGTACGAAGGATGTGGTGATCGAGAGAAACAAGGAGACGGTCCTTGATGTGAGCGATGTGGAGATCGCACAGGATAAGACCGGTAAGATCCTCTTTGCGGTAACCCCGGCAACAGCGAGCGTTTCCGTGGATGGAAAGGCTGTGGATATCAGCTCTGCAGTGGAGCTCCCGTACGGGATCCATCAGGTGTCTATCGAGGCGCAGGGTTATTCCTCTCTGAAAAAGTATATTCAGGTCGGTTCAGAATTTGCGACCATCAGCTTTACGCTGGATCCCAAGGAGGAAGATTCCGGGATCAGCGACAATTCGTTGGAGACAGATTACCGGCAGACGTCCGCAGATTCGACGTTAAATGACACTACGACGGGCACGGTGTCCGGAAACAGTATCAGTGAGAATACAACGACTGCTACAAATAAGACAGGTAACAAGATTTATGTGGACAAGCCGAAGGGCGTTGAGGTTTATCTGGACGGCAGCTATGTGGGTGTGTCCCCGGTCAGCTTTAAGAAGGTGACGGGAAGTCATACGCTTACGCTGCGCAAGGCAGGCTACAAGACCAGGAGCTACACGATCTATCTGTACAATGATGGAGAGGACATCACCTATTCCTTCGCAGATCTGGTCAAGGAGACGAGTTCAGTCAGCGACAACAACAGCAGTACCACTTCGGAAGTGACCACGGAGGAAAAAGAAGAAGAGACGGAGATCGTCGACGGCGACGAGCGTACGCTTGACGATGAGGAGGGGAACGAGAACAGCGGGGATGATCCCGATCGTTCTGCCGGAATCGGAGGAGACGAAGGCGGCGGGGAAGACCCGGGACAGGGCGGCGAGCAGCCGGTGAGTCCTTCGGAGAATACGATCGAAAAGACAGAGAGCAGTGGGTTGCGATGATAGCGTTAAAGAGTTCTGATGAAAAATATACCTATGAGGATTTTTTGCAGATTATTCGTGACCTGCGAAGTGAGAACGGCTGTCCGTGGGACAAGGTACAGACGCACGACAGTCTCAGGCCGTGCATGATGGAAGAGGCGGCGGAGCTTCTCGCCTCCATACGGATCTATGACCAGACGGGCAATGCGGAAAATATGCGTGAGGAGCTGGGCGACGTCCTGTTGCAGGTAGTCATGCACGCGCAGATCGCGACGGAAGAGAAGCTGTTCGATATGACGGATGTGGTGGACGAGGTAAGCCGTAAGATGATCCGCAGACACCCGCACATTTTCGGCACAGTGAAGGCGGACACGCCGGATCAGGTGCTGGCGAACTGGGAGGAGATCAAGAAGGAAGAGAAAAAGGGGAAAGACTGGATCAAGTCGCCCCTCCAGGAGATCCCAAGAGAGCTGCCATCCCTTACAAGGGCGACAAAGGTCCTCAAGAAGATAGACAAGCTCTACGAGCCGGGTAAAAGCTATGAGGAGAACGTGAAGGAACTGCAGGACTGCGCGGCGAAGCTGCAGGATCTTTCGTGTGGAGAGGCGACGGAAGAGCTGCAAAAGATCATGGGAGATATGCTGCTTTCCCTTTCGGATATTGCCAGAAAAAGCAAGCTGACAGCAGAGCAGATACTGGCAGACCGCATCGACGATCTGATCGATGACTGCGAATCCCGAAAAATGCCCTAAAAATGGCATTTTTTCCTTGACAATAGTACGAAAAAAGTCTATAAATATGTATAGGCGTTTCGCGAGAGAAACATCTGGCAAATATGAAAACTCAATATCAAGAGGAGGAGTTCGATATGAACAAGACAGAATTAGTTGCAGCTATGGCTGATCAGGCTGGATTATCCAAAAAAGATGCAGAGAAGGCATTAAAGGCATTTACAGATGTTGTTGCTGCTGAGTTAAAGAAGGATGAGAAGGTTCAGTTAGTTGGTTTCGGTACTTTCGAGGTATCCAAGAGAGCAGCCAGAGAGGGAAGAAATCCTCAGAGCGGTGAAGTTATGAAGATCGCAGCTTCCAAGGCTCCTAAGTTCAAAGCTGGTAAGGCATTGAAGGACATGCTCAACGCATAATTTCAATACATGAATCTGTCAAAGACCTGTATGCGAACCATACAGGTCTTTTTATATCGAAAGGAAGGAGAAAAAGATGAGACTTGATAAATATTTAAAGGTATCCCGGCTGATCAAACGCCGTACCGTGGCAAACGAAGCGTGCGACGCAGGCCGTGTTCTGGTGAACGACAAGCCGGCCAAGGCGTCGGTCAATGTCAAGGCGGGGGATATCATCACGATCCAGTTTGGCAACAAGGAAGTAAAGGTGGAGGTTCTGGACGTACAGGAGACTGTGCGCAAGGAGGATGCGAAGGAGCTGTTCCGCTATCTGCCCTGACGGGGAGCAGTGTGGCGTAAGGGCGCCAGAGGTGTGCATATCCGGCGGTCGCGCGGCATATATTTAATAAGTGCCGCAGGATAGAGAATTTGGGAGGACATGTGCATGGAGGATTTGAACAACAGCAGCAGGAAGCCGCACAAGCTGATGCTGACGAACAGAAAAAACTGCACGATAAACGGTGTCAACGATGTACTTTCCTTTGATGTCAACGAAATCTTGCTGGAGACAGAACAGGGAATGCTTATGATCAAAGGAAATGAGCTGCATGTGAGCCGTTTGTCTCTGGAAAAGGGCGAAGTGGACATCGACGGACGGATTGACAGCTTTACCTACTCTGAGAACGGCGGATACAGCGCAAAGACGGAGTCGCTTCTGACACGGCTTTTTAAATAGAGGAGGAAAGGATCGTGCGGTATGAGTCAGGATATTATAAAGGAGGTCACGTTCTTTTCCCACTCCGTCGTGATGGGGCTTGCCATCACGTTCTTTTATGACTGGTTTCTGATTTGCAGGAAACTGATACGCCACAGCAGGCTCCTGGTCTCGCTGGAAGATCTGATCTTCTGGATCACGTGCGGGATCGGTGTATTCTATATGCTCTACAGGGAGAACAACGGGATCCTGAGATGGTTTGCTGTCGTGGGAGCCGTCCTGGGAATGTGCTTTTACAAGGCGGTAATAAAAAAGTCGTTTATTAATATTATGTCAACGTGTATATACAAGATAATGTGTTTCATTTTTCGTATACTACAAGTTGTGCTAAAACCGGTAAAATGGCTATTTTTAGCGGTTCGAAGGTATGTTCGATGTGCGGTGAAAAAATCAGAAATATGCCAAAAATATGTTAAAAAGAAGTTGACGGTTTGCATAAAAATGCTTAAAATGGTTTTATGTAAACATTAGAAAAGCCGTTTATAAAACGGACAAAGGGGATGTTTTTGGGGTATGGCGAGGAAAGCAGCATATCGAAGAAAACACCAGAATCGCATGGGAATGCTTCTGGTCACCACAGTGGTGCTTATGATGCTGCTGGTGGTAACGGTCAAGAGTGTAGAGCTCCGGGAGAAGAGAGCGACCTACATGGCAAAAGAAGAGGCTTTGCAGCAGGAGATCGAGTCCGAGGAGGCGAGATCGGAGGATATTGCAGAGTATGAAAAATATACACAGACCAAAAAGTACGTGGAAGAAGTAGCCAAGGAAAAGCTGGGACTTGTGTATCAGGGCGAAATTATATTTAAGGACGAAAATTAGGCAGATCTGAGAAACCGGATCTGCTTTCGTTTTTTTGATTTGCTGATGCAAGAATAAAAAGGACAACCCTCTCATATATTGAATAGAACCCAGATAATTGCGAAATTGTAATTCCGTGACAGAAGCGTGCAAGGATTTATGAATAGCGCAAGGATCGGATGGAATCGAATTCAAGAAAGTGAGAGAGTATAGTATGAGAAAACAGGAGGCGGCGAGGGACGAGAACAGGATCAGCATTATTCCAGAATACGGGAGACAAAGGCTTCTGATGTACGCGGATTCGTTTCGGGAGCTGGCAGAATTTTTTGAGGAGGAGGAATCCGGAGAAGAGGAGAAACCGCAGGAGACAGCGATCGTGGACAGGCAGGAGTATCTGTGCCGGAAAAGACTGCAGGAAAATCAGGAGCTGCTGGCAGGGCATCTAAAGGAGATGTCCCATATCATGGCGAAGGTCGCAAAGGAAACCTACCTTTACCGGCCGGTCAGCGAGAGAAGGTTCCGCAAGATGGCAAGGCTGCTCCGGGATGGCGGGATCCTGCTGAAGAACTTTTTTGAGCTGGAAGGCGAGGACGGACATATGGAAGTAAGCCTCACCATGCGAAGCCTCCACGATACGGGAATCTGGGCGCGGGACAGAGAGCACGTTTCCATGGAAGAGGTGGCGGATTTTGTTTCTGTGGCAATGAATACGAGGCTGTGCACCGCAAGGAACACGCCGCAGTATCTCACCAGAGAGTGGAACACCTATTATTTCGTAGAAGAACCGGCGTATCAGCTTCTTACAGGCGTGGCGAAGGCGATCAAGGAGACGGAGGTGATCTCGGGAGATAATTATTCCTTCTGTGAGCAGGAAAGGGGAAGGATGACGGCGCTTTTGTCCGACGGCATGGGATCCGGGGAAAAGGCATGCCAGGATTCCGAGCGGGTGATCGAACTGATGGAACGCCTTCTGGAAGCGGGATTCCAGAAGGAAGCGGCGGTGCAGATGATCAACGGCGCGCTTGCGATGGCGGGGGAAGAGCAGAATATGTCTACACTGGACGTCGGAGAGATCAATCTCTATACAGGAGCCTGTGATTTTATCAAGGTAGGCGCGGCGTGCACTTATATTAAGAGAGGACAGCTTGTGGACAGGCTTTCGGCGAGGAATCTTCCGTTAGGCGTTTTTCAGAAGATGGAAACGGAGACGATCCACCGTTCGCTGCAGAGCGGCGATTACGTGATCATGCTTTCCGACGGCGTGCTGGATGCGCTTTCGCAGGGAATGGGAGAGGAGATCCTGCCGGAGCTGATCGGACAGATGGACTACGGCAACCCGGGCGAGATCGCAAACCAGCTGCTGACCTACTGCATCAAACAGAGCAAGGGACAGATCCGGGACGATATGACCGTGCTTGTGATGGGGATCTGGGAGACGGAGCAGGCCGCGGGTTGAGAATGAAAAGGGGCTGTGTTATGATACAAGGAGCGCAAAGGGACCGTTTCGTCTGTGCGGCGGCGGACAAGCCCACAGGCGCAGATTTCAGGAATGGAGAACATGAGAGAAGCGATACCGGAAAAGGTAAAAAGATATATAGAAAAGCATAATATGCTTGAGCGGGGAGCAAAGGTGGTCGTCGGGGTTTCCGGCGGTGCGGATTCCGTGTGTCTTTTGCATCTGCTCTGGCGGTTATCTGCGGCGTATGAGCTGACTTTGCAGGCGGTACATATCAATCATGGCGTGCGAAAAGACGCGGCGGCGGATGCGGCGTATGTAGAGAGCCTCTGCAATCGCCTGGGAGTGCCCTTTTTTCTGAGAGAGGTGGATATGGAAGGCTATGCGCGGGAAATGCACTTTTCACCGGAGGAGGCAGGCAGACATCTCAGGTATCAGTGTTTTCGTGAGACGGCGGCGCGGCTGGGCGGAGATGTGAAGATCGCGGTCGCCCACAACGCGGAGGACCGTGCGGAAACGATGCTTTTTCATATGTTCCGCGGGAGCGGTCTCAAGGGAATGTGTTCGATCGCGCCGGTCAGGGAAGAGGTCATCCGGCCGATCCTGTGCCTGACGCGGGCGGAGATAGAAGGGTATCTGGAGGAGCAGGGGTTGACCTACTGTGTGGACAGCACCAACGGGGAGGATCACTATGCCCGAAACCGGATCCGGCACCATATCCTGCCCTATGCGGAGAAGGAGATCTGCACGGCGGCTGTGCCGCATATGAACGAGCTGGCGGACATACTTTCCGAGGCGGAGAAGTATCTGGAGGAGCAGACGGATGAATCCTTTGCGAGGTGCGTTGTCCGGGAGGAAGAGGCTATGTGCGTGGAGCTTGCAGCGTTTGAAAAGGAGCCGGAGATCCTGCAAAAGAGGATCCTGCGCAAAATGCTCTGGGAACTGACCCCGCACGGTAAGGACATCACACGTCAGCACATCGAAGATCTGCTTTCCCTAAAAGAGAGGGAGGGAAGCAAGGAACTTCTTCTTCCCTATGAACTTAGGGCACGGAAGGTATACGACAGGCTATATCTGGAAAAACTGTTTTTCAGAGAGGAAGCGGAGCCGCGGGAGGAGGATTTTTCCTTTGAGGTGATCGACAGAGAGGCTTTTTTTTCCGAAAGAAAGGAAAATATTAGTGAAAATAGATATACGAAATGCTTTGATTATGATAAAATAACTACGTCTTTGCTTCTAAGAACAAGACAGCCGGGCGATTATCTGACGATCGACATGGCCTTGCATAAGAAGACACTGAAAGAGTACATGATCAACGAAAAAATCCCCAAATGGAAACGGAGCCGTATGCTGGTGCTGGCGGACGGCGCGCATATCGTGTGGGTTCCGGGATATCGGATCAGTCAGTATTATAAAGTGGATGAAAATACCAGACGCATTTTGAAAGTGTGTCTAAGAGGAGGAGAAAATGGCAGAACGGATTGAAGTTTTATTGACAGAAGAGGAAGTAGATAAGAGGATTCAGGAGATCGGAGATCAGATCTCGAAAGATTATGCCGGCAAACAGATCCATCTGGTATGTGTCTTAAAGGGCGGCAGTTTTTTCATGTGTGAGCTGGCAAAGCGCATTACAGTACCGGTTTCCCTGGATTTCATGTCGGTTTCGAGCTACGGCGGAGATACCAAATCCAGCGGTGTGGTAAAGATCGTGAAGGATCTGGACGAGCCGCTCGGCGGAAAGAATGTTCTGGTCGTGGAGGATATCGTAGATTCCGGAAGAACGTTGAGCTATCTTCTGGAGATGCTGAAGGACAGAGGTCCGGCAGATGTGAAGCTGTGTACGCTGTTGGATAAGCCAGAGCGCAGAGTCGTGGACGTCAATGTGGATTATACCGGGTTTGAGATCCCGGATGAGTTTGTGGTAGGCTACGGACTGGATTACGATCAGAGATACCGCAACCTTCCCTATATTGGAATCGTCAAGTTTGACGACAAGTAAAAATACACAGAGCCGCGAGGCTTCCGGAAACGTGCGAGGGATGCGGGAAGAGGACGGCTGAGAGAAATGTTATAAAATGGTATGTCGGGAGGCTGACCAGGAAAGAGGTTTGCTTTGAGTAGGAATAGTAGAAGTTTTTATTTATATTTTGTGCTCATTATCGGGCTGCTTTTGTTCACCGTCTGGATCGGGACACTGAAAGTCCAGAACACGGGGTACACAAAGGGACAGTTTGAGTCGCAGTTGAAAAACGAAGAGGTGGCAAGAGTCAATATCTGCCCCAACAAGGATACGCCGACGGGATCGCTGGAGGTAACACTGAAAAACGGCGAAGAGAGAGTCCTGTACGTGACCGATGTCAGCGAGATGGAGAGTCTGGTGCGGAGCTACGGGCTGGATCCCACGGTGGAGAATGTACCGCAGGAAAACTGGTTTTTGAACAGTATCCTGCCGATCCTGATCGTGGTAGTTGCCTGTGCATTTTTCTTTGTGATGATGAACGCACAGAATTCCGGAGGCGGCAGCAACGGCAAGATGATGAATTTCGGAAAAAGCCGGGCGCGCCTTACGATGGGCGGAGAAAATAAGGTGACGCTGGACGGCGTTGCGGGACTCAAGGAAGAAAAGGAAGAACTGCAGGAGATCGTAGAATTTCTGAAAGATCCCGGCAAGTTTACCAAGGTCGGCGCGAGGATCCCGAAGGGCGTCCTGTTGGAGGGCGCTCCGGGTACTGGTAAGACGCTTCTTGCCAAGGCGATCGCGGGAGAGGCGAATGTGCCGTTCTTCAGCATATCCGGTTCTGACTTTGTGGAGATGTTTGTCGGCGTCGGTGCATCCCGTGTGCGTGATATGTTTGCCGAGGCGAAGAGACATGCGCCCTGTATCATCTTTATCGACGAGATCGACGCGGTGGCGAGACGACGTGGAACCGGGATGGGCGGCGGTCATGACGAGAGAGAGCAGACGCTGAATCAGCTTCTTGTAGAGATGGACGGATTTGGGATCAACGAGGGAATCATCGTGATGGCGGCGACAAACCGTGTGGATATTCTGGATCCTGCGATCCTGCGTCCGGGAAGGTTTGACCGTAAGATCACGGTCGCAGCGCCGGATGTCCGGGGAAGAGAAGAGATCCTTAACGTGCACGCCAAGAACAAGCCACTCGGTGACGATGTGGATCTGGGACAGATCGCGCAGACGACAGCTGGCTTTACCGGAGCAGATCTGGAGAACCTTCTGAATGAGGCGGCCATCAACGCGGCAATGGATAAGAGGGCGTTTGTGAAGCAGGAGGATATCAAGGCTGCATTCATCAAGGTAGGTATCGGCGCGGAGAAGAAGAGCCGGATCATTTCCGACAAGGAGAAGAAGATCACGGCCTATCACGAAGCCGGTCATGCGATTCTTTTCCATGTACTGCCTGACGTCGGACCGGTGTATACCGTTTCGATCATCCCGACAGGACTTGGAGCGGCGGGTTATACCATGCCCCTCCCGGAAAAAGATGAAATGTTTATGACAAAGGGTAAGATGATCGAGGATATCATGGTATCCCTGGGCGGAAGAATCGCGGAAGAGATCATCTTTGACGATATCACGACAGGCGCATCGAGCGACATCAAGAAGGCGACGAAGGTTGCCCGCAGAATGGTGACGCGCTATGGTATGTCGGAGAACATCGGCGTGATCAACTACGACGATGACGACGACGAGGTATTTATCGGAAGAGATCTGGCGCATGCCAAGAATCACAGCGAGGTGATCTCCGGGGAGATCGACAAGGAAGTCAAGGCGATCATCGACGACTGTTACAGCAAGGCGAAAGCGATCATCATGGAGCATGAGGACGTTCTTCACAAGTGTGCGAAGCTGCTTCTGGAGAAAGAAAAGATCAACCGTGCAGAGTTTGAAGCGCTGTTTGACACGTACTATCCGCAGCCCGATGAGCCGGGAGAGACGGTTGCAGAAGACTAAATTGTAAAAAATGCACAAAAACACTAGTCGAAAATTGTAATATTTGTGAATCCTTAGTATTGTGGCAGGGTAGGTGCTATGCTATTATACTACTTGTAACCCCCCAATACATTATATAGTTTTTTGCTATACCCCATAAGAAAGAAATACCTTCTCTAAAAAAGACAGTCTTCGAAAACTGTCTTTTTTACTGTCTTGAATATCCCCTACATATAGTATAAAATGAAGATTGTTTGAATGAATTTCAGGAGCAGCAAATCGGAGAGATCTGGTGCTTTGGATGCAGAGAGGATAGGGAGGCACAATGGATATTGACGATTTTCAAAAACAACAGTATATCGTAGGAATGCGGCCGGTGTTTGACCGGAAGGCGTTGTATTCTGATATGACGGAAGACTATGTGTGCCCGCCGGAACCGAGTGCCTATGGTGAGGTTGTGATCCATTTCCGATCAAAAAAGAATAATATAGACCGTGTTTTTCTGGTTCACGGGAATGAAAAACATCTGATGCTCAAGACCGATTCCGATGAAGAATTTGACTATTATTCACACACTGTACAGCTTGAAAATGAAAAGTATGTCTATTATTTTGTGGCAGAGGTGGGAAAGCTGTCCTGCTTCTACGATACGCGCGGTGTGTGCAAGGATATCAACGAATACTACCATTTCCAACTGATCCCGGGCTTCAAGACGCCGGACTGGGCGAAAGGCGCGGTCATGTATCAGATTTATGTGGATCGCTTTTACAATGGAGATCCGTCAAATGATGTGCTGACCGGAGAGTACCAGTACATTGGCGATAAGACCGTGAAGGTGGAGGACTGGAACAAGTATCCTGCCACGATGGGCGTCAGAGAGTTTTACGGCGGAGATCTGCAGGGTGTGCTTGACAAGATGGACTATCTGCAGGATCTGGGGATTGATGTGATCTATTTTAACCCGCTGTTTGTCTCTCCCTCCAACCATAAATACGATATTCAGGACTACGACTATATCGATCCACATTTTGGAAAGATCGTCCATGATGAAGGAGAACTGCTGCGCCCGGATCAGAGCGAAAACCGGTTTGCAACCAGATACATTGACCGGGTTTCCAACAAGGAAAATCTGGAGGCGAGCAACCAGCTCTTTGCGGAGGTCGTAAAGGAAGCGCACCGCCGTGGCATGAAGGTCATTCTGGACGGCGTGTTCAACCATTGTGGATCTTTTAACAAATGGCTGGACAGAGAGCGGATTTATGAAAATGCGCCGGGCTATGAAAAGGGTGCTTATGTTGCGCAGGACAGCCCGTATCACGATTATTTTGATTTCCACGACCAGAATCGCTGGCCGTACAATCCAACCTATGACGGCTGGTGGGGACATGATACGCTGCCCAAGCTGAATTATGAGAATTCCAGAGAACTGTATGACTACGTTCTGTATATTGCGAGAAAATGGGTTTCCGCGCCGTACAATGCGGACGGCTGGAGACTGGATGTGGCGGCAGATCTGGGGCACAGCCCGGAATTTAACCATAATTTCTGGAAAGAATTCCGGCGCAACGTGAAGATGGCGAATCCCAATGCGATCATTCTGGCAGAGCATTACGGGTGTCCCAAGGACTGGCTTCAGGGTGATGAGTGGGATACCGTTATGAATTACGACGCCTTTATGGAGCCGGTCACCTGGTTTCTGACCGGTATGCAGAAGCACAGTGACGATTACCGGGAGGATCTTCTGGGAAATGCGGACAGCTTCTGGGGCGCAATGCAGCACCACGGGGCAAGCTTCAGTACGCCCTCTTTACAGACGGCGATGAACGAGCTGTCCAACCATGACCATTCCCGCTTCCTGACAAGAACCAATCATAAGGTCGGAAGAACAAACACGCTTGGACCGGAGGCGGCGAACCAGGGAATCAATAAGGCTGTCATGCGGGAAGCGGTCGTTATCCAGATGACCTGGCCGGGAGCGCCGACGATCTATTACGGTGATGAGGCGGGCGTCTGCGGTTTTACCGATCCGGACAACCGGCGGACATTCCCATGGGGAAAAGAAGATCAGGAACTGATCCAGTTCCACCGGGATATAATCAGGATCCACAAAAGCCACCGGGAATTCCTGACCGGGTCGCTCAAATATCTGGAAGCGGATTACAATGTGATCGGTTACGGAAGGTTCAACCGGGAAGCGCAGAATGTCATTCTCGTAAACAACAACAACCATGAGATCATGAAGGAGCTTACCGTGTGGTATCTGGGAATTCCCAAGGAATGTACCCTCAAGCAGCTTCTCCTCACGACGGCGGACGGATATACGGTGGAGAGCAAGGAATACCCGGTGGTTGCGGGTAAGCTGCTGATCACTCTTCCGGCGACTTCGGCGATCATTCTGCACTATGAGAATGAGGAAGAGGGAACAAAAAATTTCTTGCAATTCATGGAATGATATGATATAACTGTAACAGTTTAGCGGGTTAAACTGTTACAGGAAATATGGATGGATTCCCGAGTGGCCAAAGGGGACAGACTGTAAATCTGCTGCAAATTGCTTCGGTGGTTCGAATCCACCTCCATCCATTGCATGCCGGCGTGGCGGAACTGGCAGACGCACAGGACTTAAAATCCTGCGGGACTAACCTCCCGTACCGGTTCGATTCCGGTCGCCGGCATCAAAAAGCATTGCACGTAAGTGTAGTGCTTTTTTTGATGTCCAGAGGGAGTGTGAAGAATGAGCTTCTATTTGACACGCAATTACTGGAAATGCTAGTATAATAAATAATAGCGAAAGAGAGGTCCAAGCAAAAGCCATGAAAGAACAGACAATACCTTACAAGATCTATCTGGAAGAAAGCGAGATGCCGAAGGAATGGTACAATGTCCGCGCGGATATGAAAAACAAGCCGGCGCCGCTTTTGAATCCGGGAACAAAGCAGCCCATGACGCTGGATGAGCTCAGCGTAGTATTTTGCCGCGAACTCGCCGAGCAGGAGCTGGACGACACAACGGCGATGATACCGATTCCCGAGGAGATCCGCAATTTCTACCGGATGTACCGTCCGTCTCCCCTGGTACGGGCATACTGTCTGGAGGAAAAGCTGCAGACTCCGGCGAAGATCTACTATAAGTTCGAGGGAAACAACACCAGCGGCAGCCACAAATTGAATTCGGCGATCGCGCAGGCCTATTATGCGAAGAAGCAGGGGCTGAAGGGCGTTACCACAGAGACGGGAGCCGGTCAGTGGGGAACTGCTCTTTCCATGGCATGTTCGTACTTTGATCTGGACTGCAAAGTGTTTATGGTAAAGGTTTCCTATGAGCAGAAGCCGTTCCGGAGAGAAGTAATGCGCACCTATGGCGCAAGCGTGACGCCGTCACCTTCAGAGACGACAGAGATCGGACGCAAGATCCTGCAAATGCACCCGGGAACAACGGGAAGTCTGGGATGTGCGATCTCGGAGGCTGTAGAGGTGGCTACCCACACGGAGGGGTATCGTTACGTGCTGGGAAGTGTGCTGAATCAGGTATTGCTGCACCAGTCGGTAATCGGACTTGAGACAAAGGCAGCGCTTGACAAGTACGGGATCACGCCGGATATCATTATCGGATGCGCCGGCGGCGGTTCGAACCTGGGCGGTCTGATCTCACCGTTTATGGGTGAGAAGCTCAGAGGGGAGAAGGACTATCGTATCATAGCGGTAGAACCGGCGTCCTGCCCGAGCTTTACCAGAGGAAAATATGCGTATGATTTCTGCGACACCGGTATGGTGTGTCCGCTGGCGAAGATGTATACGCTGGGAAGCAACTTCATTCCTTCGGCAAACCACGCAGGAGGACTGCGTTACCATGGAATGAGCAGCACGCTGTCACAGCTTTATCATGACGGCCTGATGGAGGCAACCAGTGTAGAGCAGACCTCCGTGTTTGCGGCGGCTGAGCAGTTTGCCCGCGTAGAGGGTATCCTTCCGGCTCCGGAGAGCTCGCATGCGATCCGCGTGGCGATCGACGAAGCGCTCAAGTGCAAGGAGACGGGAGAGGAGAAAACCATTGTATTTGGTCTGACAGGAACCGGTTACTTCGATATGGTTGCCTATGAGAAGTTCCACAACGGCGAGATGACAGACTATATTCCGACGGATGAAGAGCTTCAGAAGAGCTTTGAGCTCCTCCCGGATGTAGAATAAGAGAAGATATTCAGATACACCCTATTGACAGAAATGTCGACAGGGTGTATTTTATTATTTACCTGTGATATGTCGAGCCTCGACATGTCGTGCAATGATAGTGGTAAGGAAACGGGGTAAGCATGGAAGAATCCTTGATAAAAAAATATATTCCTATGACAGAGACTACATATTATACCCTGTTGGCGCTCTCTGCGCCAAGGCATGGCTACGCGATCATGCAGTATGTCAGCGAGCTGACAAAGCATCGCATCGTGCTGGGAACCGGAACCCTGTACACGATGGTGGGCAGGCTTGTGGCAGACGGCGTGATAGAGGTGGTGCCCGGCGAGGAAGGGAAAAAGACATACTACCTGACAGACAACGGACGCGAGCTTTTGAGGATGGAGACGACGCGGCTTGAAAACCAGCTTGAGGACGGTCATTCCGTGCTGGGAGGAGGAAGAGGATTATGAGTAAGGAATCACGGACAAGAAAATTCCGGTTTTTTCTCAGCTATCAGAAGGAGCTGTGCTACCTGGAGAAGATGGCAATACAGGGGTGGCTGTTAGAAAATATCAGCGTGGGCGTTATCTACACTTTCCGAAAGAGCGCTCCGGTCAGGATGCTGTATGATGTTGACCGGTTTAACCTTCCCAAGAAGCCGACGCTGGAGGAGATCCGCCATAAGGAAATGTTTCTGGAGATGGCACAGGAAATGGGCTGGAAGGAGATCACGCACGACGAATCCCTCACCTACTATTTTGCCAAAGAGTATGTGGAGGGGGATGTCAACGAGCTTCATAACGATGAGGCGTCGAGGGCGTACCGGGCGCGGAAATTCAGCAGTCACATGCGGAAGCAGGCGACCATAATGATGCCGTTTCTGGCGCTACTGTCTCTGATGTGTCTGTGTTATGAGCTTATGGGACAGTTGACGGAGATGAGAGGATGGCTGATCTTTGTTCTGTCGTATGTCTCGCTGTTCGGGTTCTGGTGTTATTTCCTGCTTAAATTCAGTGTAAAGACCGAGAAGGAGCTGACGATGTCCCGGCAGGAGTGGATGGAAAACATCGATCCGGAAACGCACAAGACCGTCCATAAGCTGATCCTGACAGCGCGTTTTCTGGGGCGGTTCCTGCGAAAACAGGCACAGGAAGGCTGGATCCTCACGGAGGTGACGGCGCTTAGTTACAGCTTCGTGCGGGGAACCGGCGAGGGGCAGATCTACACGATGGATACCAAGGGCTTAGTGAATAAGAGACGCAAGAAGGCTGGAGAAAAGAATCTGGGCGACCGCAAGGACTGGATGGGGCTGAACAACGACTGGGAGCTGCAAAGCGTAAAGGAAGCAGAGGAGAAGGGATGGACGTTTGTCTGCGCACTGGAAAACCGGAGTATCATCTATCGCGGTGATCCGGGGCAGGCGGAGCCGCTCAACGACGCGAAGTATGATAACAGCCTGCGCCTGATCTCTCTGATCGGAGAATTTGGGGCAACGATCATAGCCTGTGGAGTGATCGGAGGAATCTGCGGAATGCTGTGGGGATGGTTCGCAGGATAATGGATCTTAATTGCCGCCGGGCGGCTTGAGATAAATAGAACAACAAACATAGAGGGAGAATGAGAAATGGAAAAGAAAATCGAAATGAAAAAAGATTTTTCCCGCATCGGTATGGTGATGCTGATAGGTGCGATACTTATCACAGTTTTACAGGTTGCGGGATCGACGGTCGTAGCAATGGCTGCGCCGGATCTGATCGAAAATTATGATGTTGTGCTTGCTGCAACGATGGTTCCGGTGTTTGTCATCGGTTATCCGGTCATTATCGCAATGCTTGGAAAGAAGGGCATGGACACGCTGGAGAAGCACACCATGTCCGTAAAAGATATGATCGTCGCTTTTATGATGTGTTACGGACTTCTTATCATTGGCAACTGGATCGGTATCGGTATCACCACCGTGATCGGACTGGCAAAGGGCAGCGAAGTGACTAACCCGCTGTTCAACATCGTTCAGAGCGGAAATGTCTGGCTCAATGCGCTTTACACCGTGATACTGGCGCCGATCTTTGAGGAGATCATCTTCCGTAAGTTTATCTGCGGCAAGCTGGTGAAATACGGACAGGGCGTTGCGATCGTTACCTCTGCCCTGATCTTCGGACTGTTCCACGGAAATTTAAGCCAGTTCTTCTACGCCTTTTTCCTTGGACTGTTCCTTGCTTTTATCTATGTCAAGACAGGCAATGTCAAATATAACATTGTACTGCATATGATGGTGAATGCGATGGGTACGGTCGTGAGCGTCCTTATCATGCAAAGTCTGGATCTTGAAACAAGCGCTGGAATGATCGGAATGGGTATTTATTCGATCTGTATCTATGGCATTGCGATCGCCGGAATCGTAATGATGATCGTAAAACGCAAATCTCTTTTGACGGTAGAGCCCGGAGAAGTTATAATTGAGAAAAACGAAAGATTCAGCACGATCATCGGAAACTCCGGAATGCTTCTTTACACGATTTTCTGGGTCGTTGTAATGATCGTGCAGGCACTTTTCCTGTAAGACCGGTAAGTGCCGGAGTGGATCTGTGTGATGCTTGAGACAAAAGCATCGTCATGGAGGGAAGTATGAAGGTACTAAAGGGAATACTTGCGGTGATCGTGGCGTTGATGGTACTGCTGGGCGGAATGATCCTGCTGTGTGCAGCCAATCCGGATCTGTCGGAGAATCTGGGAAAAAAGATCCGCGGAGAAAAGACCGCGACGGAGGAGACACTTCCGGCCGGAGAGACAGATGCCCAGCCGGAAGATACGAATGGGGCAGTCACCGGAGATACGCAGCAGGAGGCGACTGATAATATCCAGCAGCAGGAGAAACCGGCCGAAAACAGCCAGGATGTAAAGGAAGCGAACAGCGGCGTACAGCCGCCGGAGCAGACCGTTCTGGAGGAACAGAAACCGGCACGCGGAGCCGAGGGGTATGAGATCCCCGATGAGAGCTCGATACAGATCCCGCAGGCGGTGTCCGGCAAGGGCGGGTATACGCCGATCTCCGAGACGTCCGTCGAACTGACCGGCGCCGATGGAGGCGAATACACCAGCAGTCTCGGCTACGGTGAGACGGGGGACGGTCTTACCTTCGACAGCGCCATGTATCCCTATTACTATATGCTCGATGAAAAAGGCAAGCATCTTTACCGCCAGATCTATGCAAATGCGCTGGCGGTAAACAAAGAGTTTGTGCCGATCGAAGCGGTTCCGGTGACACAGATCAAGAATGTGGTGGAGGCCGTGTACAACGATCACCCGGAATTGTTCTGGCTGAATACGGCGTTTACCTGTAAATATGATAAAAACAAGATCTGTGCGGAGCTGGCGCTGGAGTTTAACCAGCTGGCAGAAAATCTGGCAGACAACAGCCGCATGCTTGGCAATGAGGCGAACCGTATCCTGACGCAGGTGCAGAATCTGGGAAGTGATCAGGAGAAAGAAAAGGCGTTGCACGACATTCTGATCCAGGAGGTAGAGTATGATACCTCGGCGGATATGAACCAGAGCGTTTATAGTGCGCTGGTGAACAAAAAGAGCGTCTGCGCCGGTTATGCCAGAGGGCTGCAATATCTGATGCAGCGGCTTGGGATTCCCTGTTATTACTGTACAGGCTACGCCGGGCAGGATCATGCGTGGAATATCGTCAAACTGGGAGATATCTATTATAATGTAGATGTGACCTGGGACGATACGCCTGGTGGAGAGTATGACTATTACAACAAGTCGGACAAGGAGTTCGCATCCACCCATATAAGAAAAAGCCTTTCGGTGGATCTGCCGGGATGCGACGGATAGAAAGGGCGGATATTCTGAGGAGGAAAGCATGAGAAAGCTCGTAGTTTTTGATATGGATGGAACGATCCTCAACACGCTGGAGGATCTGAAAGACACGCTGAACTATTCCCTCGCGAGATATAGTCTGGGACAGAGAACACTGGAAGAGACGAGGATCTTTGTAGGAAATGGGATCCACAAGCTGATAGAGCGGGCAGTGCCGGAGGGCACGGACGCGCAGACGGTCGAAGCGGTTTTTCATACGTTTTTGGAGCATTACCAGATCCATTGCATGGATCAGACGAAACCGTATCCCGGGATCGTTGAACTTTTGCAGGAGCTTAAAAAGGCGGGCTGTCTGACGGCGGTGGTGTCCAACAAGGCGGACGCGGCGGTGCAGGAGCTGTGCGAGCGGTTTTTCAAGGGAATGTTCGATTATGCGGTAGGAGAGCACGAAGGCGTACAGAAGAAACCGGCGCCGGATATGGTGTGGCTCACACTGGAGAAATTGGGAGTGAACGCTGCGGACGCGGTCTACGTGGGCGATTCCGAGGTAGATGTTGCGACGGCGAAGCAGTCGGGACTGGACAGTATCATCGTCACCTGGGGATTCCGCGACAGGGCGTTGCTGGAAAAGCATGGAGCAAGCGTTTTTGCAGATACGCCGGAGGAAGTGCTGCGGCGCTGTGTATAGAATAAAATATTATTTATGATCAAAGAAAACAGGTGCAGAGGCCATAAGACCATTGCACCTGTTTTGTAATCCTGCGATTTAGCCAAAGTATCTTTTAAGCATTCCCTCAAATGCCTTGCCGTGTCTAGCCTCGTCCTTTGCCATTTCGTGCACAGTGTCGTGGATCGCATCCAGATTGTTTTTCTTTGCGCACTTTGCCAGATCCGTCTTGCCGGAGGTAGCGCCGAACTCGCAGTTGACTCTCCAGGAAAGGTTCTGTTTGGTGGAAGCCGACATATTAGGCTCCAGATCGGATCCGAGGATCTCTGCAAACTTAGCGGCGTGCTCAGCTTCTTCGTAAGCAGCCTTTTCCCAGTAAAGACCGATCTCCGGATAACCCTCGCGGTGCGCGATACGCGCCATGCAAAGGTACATACCTACTTCGGAACACTCTCCGTTGAAATTGGCCATAAGCTGATCGAAGATAAACTTCTTATCCTCTTCGCTGATGTCGGGGTTGTTTTTCACTGTGGAACCATAGATGCCGAATTCATGCTCGGCTGCGAGAACCATCTCTCCCTCGACCTTTTTAAAGCGATCTCCCGGAACTCCGCACTGGGGGCATTTTTCCGGAGGATTGTCTCCCTCGTGAACATAACCGCATACTGGACATACATACTTCATAATCTTATTCTCCTTTTCTTTTTAGAATGTGTTTTTTTTATTTTGTTTATTCAGAAGACGCCTGACTAGGAAGGCTGCTTCTGAGAGTTACCCTTCTGGCGGCAACATTCGCCGCATAAGCCATAGAAATAGGTCACATGACCCTGTATCTCTCCGTCGAAATAAGCGGAGGCGGTATCTACGATCGAATGGATAGTGTCCATTTTCAGGTCGATGACCTGCTTGCAGGAAGTACAGATAAAATGGTTGTGATCGGAGATATCTGCGTCGAAGTGATCCACACCGTCGCCCATGCGAAGCCGCTGGATTTCACCGATATCGGCGAGCTGCGTCAGATTCCGGTAAACCGTGCCAAGGCTGATGTTCGGATCCTGCAGGCGTACGTTTGTGTAGACAACGTCGGCGGTCGGATGATCCTTGCGGGTCATCAGGAAATCTTTGATGAGCTGTCGCTGCCGGCTGTATTTCATAGCCATTGCCAAATTTTCCCCCTTTTTGCTTTTCTGTAAAGAAGCGTTTCAAACAGGAATGAAAATCGTTTAAAATCAAAACGGTAATCATTACTGTTATTGTTATTATAGCATAACATTCTGGTTTGTCAACTGGTTTATGGAATTTTAATAAGAATATCGGATATGTTTTATTTTTATTGCGGAGAAGTGTGGTATATTATAAGTGCACTTTCGAAAAGCCCGATGAGAGCGCTGCGCTTTGACGAGCCTTGCCTTTTTCCTGCTGGCAGGTCGGATCGGGGATGCGCAAATCGGGAGGGATTGTGGAAATGAGGCGGCTATGAAATTCAGGACAAGACTGTTAATCACATCGCTTTCTATCATATTGGTACCGCTGTTTTTGACGAGCATCGCCTTTTTCCTGCTGGCGAGCCGGATCGACGACGCGGAAACGCAGGCGGTCATGCCGGGAGCAAATCCTGCTTTTACCTATACGATAGAGCATTACAGCCGGATAACGGACGAGGTTCTCCAGAGCGTGAAGCAGCAGATCGCAGAGGATCCCGGAAAGATTGAGGATACCGACTATCTCGATGAAATATCCGCGAGCCTGAAAAATTCCTTTATTATTGTAAGAAAAAATGGAGACATCCTGTACACGGGCAACTCCAGCGCGGCGAAGAAAATTTTTAGCAAGCTGCCAGAATATGGAAACAAGATGCCAAACGCCGAGGTCGGAATTTACTATGGAGATCTGAAAAAGCTGGTAAAAGAGGTAGACTTTACCTTTCAGGATGGCGGTGAGGGCAGCTTTTTCATCGTGACCAGCGTCAGCACCCTGATCTCGAAAAGTGCGCTGAGCAGGATCGCGCTGGCGTTTATCCTGGTGCTGGTGTTCACCAGTATCCTGCTCACCAGATGGATCCAGAAGGGAATCTTCACGCCGATCAATCACCTCAATGCGGCGATGCAGAACATTGCGGAGGGAAATCTGGAATACATGCTCACGACAGAGGAAAAAGGAGAGATCGGCGAGCTTTATCGGAATTATGAGGATATGAGGCTCCGGCTCAAGGAATCGGCAGACGAGAAGATCGAGCATGAAAAAAAGAACAAGGAGCTGATCAGCAATATTTCCCACGATTTGAAAACCCCGATTACGGCGATCAAGGGTTATGTGGAAGGGATCATGGACGGCGTGGCGGACACGCCGGAGAAGATCGACAAGTATATCAAGACCATCTACAGCAAGGCGAACGATATGGACAAGCTCATCAACGAGCTGACGACCTATTCGGGAATCGACAATAACCGGATTCCCTACAATTTCCGCCGCATCAATGTGGCAGATTACTTTGGAGACTGCGTGGAGGAGGTAGGACTGGATCTGGAATCCAAGAATATCAAGCTCAACTATGAGGATCTGGTAGAGCCGTCAACGCAGATCATAGCGGACCCGGAGCAGCTTAAGCGGGTGATCAACAATATTATAGGAAACAGCGTGAAATATCTTGAGCGGGATAACGGCGAGATCGATATCCGGATTCTGGACGAGGTCGATTCGATCCGCGTTGAGATAGAAGATAACGGAAAAGGGATCGCCGCGAAGGATCTGCCGAATATTTTTGAGAGATTCTACCGCACGGATGCGTCCCGTAATTCTTCCAAGGGAGGAAGCGGTATCGGATTGTCGATCGTGAAGAAGATCATAGAAGACCATGGCGGTTATATCTGGGCAACCAGCAAGGAAAACGAGGGCACCTGTATGCACTTTGTCATAAGGAAATATCAGGAACAGCCGAAGGATGAACACACGCAGGCACAGCAGTTGTAGCAGGCGGATACCGAATATTTTATAGATGTGCCGGGCGCGTCGGGCACGGGAAACGATACAGAGAGATGCGCAGAAACGAGGGTGACGGATATGAGTAAGATTTTGATTGTGGAAGATGAAGAGGCTATCGCAGATCTGGAGAAAGATTATCTGGAGCTTAGCGGTTTTGAGGTGACGATCGAGAACAACGGAGACAAGGGACTGGAGACGGCGCTTGCCGGGGAGTTTGATCTGGTGATCCTGGATCTGATGCTTCCCGGGATCGACGGATTTGAGGTCTGCAAGAAGATCCGTGAAGAGAAAAACATCCCGATCATCATGGTATCGGCGAAAAAGGATGATATCGACAAGATAAGAGGACTCGGTCTGGGCGCAGACGACTATATGACGAAGCCGTTTAGTCCCTCGGAGCTGGTGGCGCGGGTCAAGGCGCATATGGCGAGATACGAAAGACTGGTTGGAAGCAACCAGAAGACGAATGATATCATTGAGATCCGCGGACTTAAGATCGACAAGACGGCGCGCCGTGTTTATCTGAACGGGGAGGAAAAGACATTCACCACGAAGGAATTTGACCTTCTGACCTTTCTGGCGGAGAATCCGAACCATGTGTATTCCAAGGAAGAGCTGTTCCGCGAGATCTGGGATATGGATTCCATCGGCGATATTGCAACGGTGACGGTGCATATCAAGAAGATCCGTGAAAAGATCGAGTTTGACACCTCCAAACCCCAGTATATTGAGACGATCTGGGGCGTTGGGTACCGCTTCAAGGTGTAAAGGAATGGAAATAGTTTCCTGGTGAGAATATAATCGAAGTAAGAAAAATTTGATAAAGTAGCAGGAGGTGATATGGATGTGTACAGAATCTCAGCTGAGCAGTATTTCGAAAGCAATGGTAGAATGTTACAAGAATGTATATGGTAATGATATTGTTGAAATTGTTCTTTATGGCTCTTATGCAAGGGGAGATTATAAAGAAGATTCTGATATTGATTTTGTTGCAGTCGTACATGGTTCACGCGTGGATCTGCAAGAAAAATTAAAAACGGTTTGGGATGTTTCGGCAGAACTTGGATTGGAAAATGATATTATAGTTTCTCCGACGGTGATTCCCTACGATGAATTTGTAAAATATAAACAGTCGCTTCCATATTATCGCAATATTGCAGAGGAGGGCAAAAAGATTGGATGATTTGATTCACTATCGTTTATCCTCTGCAAGAGAAAAATTGACGTCTGCAAAGCTGCTTTTGGAAGCGGGACTATATAAGGATTCCATTGGAAGATCCTATTACGCTATATTTTCTGCGATAAGGGCTATTCTTGCTGCAAGACAGGTTGATTTTTTAAAACACGCGGGGGTAATTGCTTATTTTCAAAAGGAATTTATAAAGACAGGCATTTTTGATAAGAAATACTCGAAATATTTGCAGCAGGCATTTCAAATCAGAAACAGTTGTGATTATGATGATTTTTTTATTGTTTCCAAGCAGGATGCTGAGGAACAGTATGAGCGGGCGACTGAAATTTTGACGATGATCGAGGAATATATGAAAGAGTTAAACAGCTCATGCTAATAATATTGTAGCGGAATGAAAGAATAATTGAAAATTGTGGTCAATGAAGTCTATTTAGTCATAAATAGGCTTCTTTTGCTATTGTTCTTTTTTAAATGTGTGTTATACTTAATGCTAAACGAACGTTCAGTTATGAAAAGAAAGGTACTTATGAAGACGACGGAACAGCAGCATAATGAAAAGAAACAGGAGATTATGGAAAAATGCTTTGCATGTTATGCCGAAAACGGGTTGAACGGCACGGGAATCAAAGCGTTGGCAAACGCCTGCGAGTTTACGCAGGCAAATTTGTATGGTTATTTTGAGAATCTGGATGATCTGATCATCCAGTCCACCGCCTACTGCATGGCGAAGGTGGAGGATGACTTTATGAAGAAGGCGCCCACCGACGCGAAGGACGTCATGCGGTTTATTGAGGAAGTACCTTATTGGACGGCAAAGGAACACGGAAAGAAATACCGGCTGATGTATCAGGTTTATACGCATCCGAAATACATAGAGCATGGCAAGAAATTTTTCGAGGGTGTCAATGAGCGCTATACCGAATATGCGAAACAGCTTGAGCCGAAGATCGGTATTCCCTATACGACCATCACGCCGCTGATCTTTATCTTCGTCCGCGCATGCGTTCACTACGCGATGTTTGAGGACGAATATTATCTGAAAGCGCAGATGGAGGTCCTGAAACAGGGAGTAAATCTGTTCGAGGACAGATACCGGAATGAATATTCGAACGGAGGAAACGGAAAATGAAAAATCTATTACGCAGCATACTGCTTCTCGCTTTATGGGTGGTACTCAGCCTTATGCCGGTCACGGCAAACGCTGAGGAGGGAAACCTCATAGAACTGACGCAGGATACTTATAAATCCCATTTGGATCTTGGCAGCTTTAACAAATACTATCTTCCATCCGGCAGTTATATCCTGATGGGGGACATCACTCTTGATGACACATTGCTCATTGGTTGTGAGGGGCAGTTTACCTATGTTGATTTCTCTGATGTGAATGTGACTCTGGATCTGAACGGATATGTCTTGCGGCAAGGGAACAATCAGGAATTTCCTGTAATCCATGTATATCAGGGCAGTACCCTGACTATTCAGGACAGCCGACCGGATGCAATCCATAAATTTACGGCAGACGGTACGGGGTTATGGCATCTGGACGAGGCGAATGGGGATAAAACAGTAAGCGGCGGTGTCATTACCGGGTCAGTCAAAACGGGACTGGTGCTCCAGGCAATAGATATGAATAAGCCTGCTTATATAGCGCGATGCACGATGAACGGCGGCAATATCGTCGGCTGCACCTACAGTTCATTTGGCGGTGGTGTGTGTGTGGGCGACAACGCCGAATTTACGATGAATGGCGGCAGCATCCGCGGCTGTACTGTGACGGATCCGCAACATGGAGTTGGCGGCGGTGTGTATGTGGTGAGCGGTATATTTACGATGAACGGCGGCACGATCAGCGACTGTGTCTCAGCTACTACAGACGGTGGAGACGCACTGTTTATGGCTAACGGGTATAATGCCGGGAACAGCAGCTTTTCCATGGGCGCCGCTGCGATGATATACGGCGGCTTTAAAAATGCTAATCCGGGCGCATCGGAAGGTTCAGAAGGTGTATATACCGTCACCTTTGACTCCGACGGCGGAACAGAAGTGCCGCCGCAGGTGCGACCAAAGGATGCAACGGCGGTAAAACCCGACGACCCGGAAAGAAGTGATGGGATCTTTGGCGGCTGGTACAACGGTGAGTCAGAGTGGGATTTTAGCACGCCGGTCACCGCAAATCTGACGCTTACGGCGAAATGGATATCACAGAATGCGCACTATCACTGTATCTGTGGTGGAACGGGATATGAAGGACATGACAGCCATACAGCCATAGTGTGGCAGCCATGGACAGAAATCGATAAACTTCCCGACACTAAGGGCAACTATTATCTTGAAAATAATGTGACGCTCCCTAAGGGCACGGCAAGCCTGCCAGACGGCGTACATCTTTGCCTGAACGGAAAGACAGTCAAGGGCGTGGGCGACAGCACGGAACTCGGAATTGACGGCGAGATGACCGTCACTGACTGTCTTACGACGGGCAGTTTCGGGGAGCTTAAGACCGAGTCGGGCTCCAGACTTGTCCTGTATAACAGCAGGATCATAAGCGGTACTTTTTACGGCGAGGTGGTCAACTACGGTCAGATCAGCGGCGGTATCTTCTACGGCACCGTTTCGGGCAGCGGCACGATCGAGGACAGCGCAAAGGTTAAGGTTGTCTTCGACACCGATGGCGGCAGTGCGGTTGACACGCAGAAGATTCTGCGCGGTCAGAAAGCGGCAGCGCCCACGGCTCCCACCAAGGCGGGATATACTTTTGACAGATGGATGGACGGCAGCGAAGCGTTCGATTTTGCGACCTCCGTCATCAAGGACATCACCCTCACGGCGAAGTGGACGAAGCGCGGCAATCCGGCAGGCGCAGGAACGGGTACAGGTACGGGCACAGGAACAGATACAGGCTCAGACACAGGTACCGGGACAGGACAATCCTCCGGAACGGCAGCTTCTTCCAATACAACGGCTGATGCGCAGAAGAAAGAAAATGGAAAGACGGCGGATAAACACAGTCACAGCTACGGCGAGCTGGTCTACACATGGAAGGGTACAAGCTGCACGGCAGAAAGAGTCTGCGTGAGCGACGCAAGTCATAAGGAAACAGAGACTGTCACGGCGACGGTTGTCGTCACACAGCCCCGGACCTGTACGCTGGACGAACTGTCCACCTATACGGCAGTCTTTACAAATGCGGCGTTTGCCGTCCAAAAGAAAGAGAATGTCAAGACCGCGGATAAGCTCGGCCACGACTTCAAGGTGTTACAGCATGACGAGATGCAGCACTGGAACAAATGCTCCCGCTGTGACGAGATCGACGCGAAGGAAAATCATACCGGCGGAACGGCTACGTGCATCGCAAAAGCGGAGTGTGAGGTCTGCCACGCGGAGTATGGTGAGATTGATGCAAATAATCACAGCGAACTGGAAAAGGTGGAGGAAGTTCCCGCAACGGAGGCTGACACAGGTACTATGGAGCATTGGCGCTGCAATGCCTGCGGAAGACTTTTTGCCGACGCAGAGGGAAAGAAAGAGATCACCTGCTTTGATACGATCTTAGCGAAGATCATGGTCGATGCAAAGACGCTTTCTCCTGAAGCAGAATCGACAGAACCGACGGGCGCAGGGGCGTGGAAGGTTGTTGCCGCCGTTGTTTCCGGCATCGTCTGCATAACGGTAGCCGTGTTTGTGATCCGTAAGAGAAAAACAACAGAAACAGAATAGCAGATAAGGAAGCCTCCGTATTTTTCGGGGGCTTCCTCTATAAGGATAGAAAAAATGGAAGCGCATATTTTAAGAGCAGACAGCCGCATATTGAGGTGTGGAGAAAATTTGTATATAATGGCACTAATGGAATAGATAGAGCAAGAGATTTTATAGAAAAGGTGAGAAAACATGGGAATAGAGACGCGGATTCTGTATGAGGACGAGGCGCTGCTCGTATGTCATAAACCGGCGGGGATCGCGACACAGACGGCGCGGATCGGGCAACGGGACATGGTCAGTGAAGTGACCGGTTATCTGGCCGGAAAACAGGGCGCCGGGCGCGGAGTGCCCTATGTGGGAGTGATACACCGCCTGGATCAGCCCGTGGAAGGAATTCTGGTTTTTGCGAAGGATAAGAAGGCGGCAGGCGAGCTCAGCCGGCAGATGGCGGCTGACGAGATGGGCAAGTATTATCAGGCGGTGGTCTGTGGAAAAGAGATCCCGGCGGAGGGAGAGCTTGTGGATTACCTCCTGAAAGATGGCAGGAATAATACCTCCCGCGTAGTGCCAAAAGAGGTGAAGGATGCAAAGCTGGCAAAGCTCACCTATGAAACAAAGCAGAAAACAGAAGGGAAAATGCCCGATACCGGGGAAACCTTTCAGATCGCGCTTCTTCGCATCCATCTTCTGACCGGAAGGCATCACCAGATCCGTGTGCAGATGGCGAACGCGGGAATGAGTCTTCTGGGAGATCACAAATACGCGGATCCGCTGGCAAGAGCGGTTTCCGAGAGCCAAAAGGTGAAGGAGATCGCGCTGTGCGCGGCAGAGTTATATCTGAAGCACCCAGGGACGGGAAAGAAGCTGCATTTCCGGATCGAGCCGGAGGGAAAGATTTTTCACGAACTGTCAAAAATGCAGACCTGAGCGGTCAGCCCGAATAGAAGCCCTGTATTTCCATATACTACACATTATCAAGAGAAGCAGAGAAAATCCTGCTTCTTTTGTTTTTGGAGCGTAGGTCGGCATAGAGTGGAGAGAAGGGGAAGCAGGGGATGAACAAGTCACCGGAAAAGGAGCAGTACGGAGCGGAAAGCGTTTTGTGCAGATGGGGGAATAACAGGCTGGTGAGAGGCGTGCTGGCGGGGCTTTTTGTGTGGGCGTTTCTGAGGTATATCCTGCCGCTGACAGCGCCGTTTGTGCTGGCGTTTCTTGTGATCTCCCTGTTTTACCCCTTTTTGCAGAGATTGCAGAGGAAAGTCCCGGTCAAAAAAAAGTTCCTGGCGGTGGCAGTCGCCGTTCCCTTTCTGATCCTTTTATTCTGGGTTCTGTGGGGACTGTGCGCCGCGGGCTGCGATCAGCTGGAAAAGCTCCCGCGGCTGTGGGGAGATATGGAAGGACAGATGGAGCAGTTCTTTCATCAGTGCTGCTGCCGGATCGACGGCCTTATGGGATGGAACGGACAGGAGATGGAGGAGATGCTGACCGACCGTATGGATGGGGTGATGGACAGCCTGCAGCTTCAGATCATGCCGGGCATCGTGTCCTCCTCCTACTATTGTTTTAGGAATCTGATTGCCTTTGCGGGATTTCTGGCGGTGACGCTGATCGCCATGATCCTTCTGGAAAAGGACTATGCCGCCTTTTTGGATAAGCTGAAAAGCTCAGAGGACACAGCGATCGTCTGGCGGGTGACGGAGGGCGTCATTTCCTATCTGGTCACATTCCTGAAGGCGCAGGGGATCATTCTGGCAGCGATCAGTCTTATGTGTATCGTTGTGCTGAAACTCGCCGGGGTGGAGGGGGCGGTCGGGATCGGCCTGCTGGCAGGATTTCTCGATATGATGCCCTTTATCGGGACGGGTATCGTGCTGGTTCCGCTGTCGGTGTGGCAGCTCGTTAATCTCCACTATGGGAAAATGGTGGTGTGCCTGGTCCTGTACGGAGCCTGTGCGCTGCTGCGGGAGTGGCTCGAACCGAAGCTGATCGGCAGGCGGGTAGGGATTGCCCCGGTCTGCCTGCTTCTTGGGATCTACGCAGGGGTCAGGCTCTTTGGGGCGGCGGGCATTATCAAGGGTCCGCTGGGGCTGGTCATTCTCTACGAGATCCTGAAGAACCAGGAGGACAGTCATCTGCCGGAGCAGAAGTCCGGCAGCAGCGGAGAAATTGACGAACCGGAAAAGGGAGGTTATGATGGAAGGAGCTGATATAAAATTAGATAGGAGATACCTGTGAAAAAGCAAAAGAATGTACGCGCGCGGAGAGAGGGGAATTTCGGCAGAGACGTCGGTCAGGGAATCCTGCTGGCATATTTTGCCGTCATGGGTCTGGTCTTTCCGCTGTATTATACAGAAGGATATAGAAATATCGGCAACGATAAGTTTCTGCTGTTCCGGAATATGACGATGGCGACGCTGGGGATCCTGGCGGCGGTGTGGATCTTATCGTATATCGCCGGGAAAGGCTGGAAAAAGGGACTGTCGATCGGGCAGGCTCTGAGCGGGCTTTCGGTGACAGACCGGTTTGCCTATGGCTACTTTCTCGCGGTCCTGCTTTCGTATCTGTGTACGCCGTACCGTGAGGACGCCATCTGGGGAGCGGAAGGCTGGTATATGGGGCTTGTGACCCAGCTTTTCTTTCTGATGCTCTACTACGTATTTTCCCGCGGCTTTTTCTGGACGGAAAAATACCTGGCGATCTGGTGCGCAGGCGCAGCTGTGGTATTTCTTCTGGGGATCCTGAACCGCTATTCTGTGTATCCGCTTGCCATGGAAGGGCAGATGACAACCTTTATCTCCACACTTGGGAATATAAACTGGTACAGCGGGTATGTGTCGGTGATGTGCCCGATGGGGGTGCTTCTGTTCTGGAACAGTGAAAAGACAAGGGATAAGATTCTGAGCGGTGGCTTCTGCGTTCTCGCTTTTCTGACGACGGTCACGCAGGGAAGCAGCAGCGGGATTCTGGCGTTGCTCGTACTGTTTTATCTGCTGTTTCTCATGGCGTTTGAGTCAAATGCGCGGGCGCGTACTTTTCTGGTACTGTGCATCCTGTTCGGAGCAGGCTGCCAGATGGGAAGGCTGATGCGGTATCTGCCGGGGCTTACCTGTAATTATGAGTCGGCGGTCGGCGAACTGCTGACCGATACGGGTCTGACGCTCGGCGTGGCGCTGCTGGCAGCAGGTTTCTACACGGCTTTGTGCATGGCAGAGAAAAAGAAGGCTTTTCGGATCGAAAGATACCGGCCGTTCGGGAGAGGACTTGCCGGAACCGCCCTTGGAATCGTGGCGCTGTATCTGATCGTGACGGGGATCAATACCCTGTGTCCCGGCGGGCTGCCGCTTATCGGGGATAACCGGCTTTTCATTCTGAGCGAGGAGTGGGGAAACGCGAGGGGCGCTACCTGGAGAGCCGGAGCGGAGGCCTACGCATCCATGGATCTGCTTCATAAGCTGGTCGGGACCGGGCCGGACTGCTTTGCCCAGTATTGCTATGATACGCCGGAGATCGCGGAGCGCCTGTGGGAGGACTTTGCCAACGAGAGGCTGACGAACGCGCATAACGAGTGGCTCACAATACTGGTGACGACGGGACTTGGCGGTATGGTTTGTTATGGCGGGATCTTTGTGTCGGCATTTGTCAGACTGCTCCGAAAAGCGAAGAAGGAGACGGTGCTGTGCGCCGCCTGTATCTGCGTATATACGTTTCATAACATGGTCAGCTTTCAGCAGGTGCTCAGCACGCCGTTTGCATTTATCCTTCTGGGAATGGGGGAGGAGGTCCTGCGAGGGGAGCATACCGTTTTCAAAGAGAGCACGCCGGAAAAGACCACTTCGGGAAAGAGCGGGGACGCAGACAGAAAGAGAACGCAGAGAGGAAAAAGACATTGAGTACGAAGGTCATCAGAGAAAAGAAAAAAGAAAAAAACAGCTTCGCGGAGATCATCGCGGGGGTGATGGAATACATAGTGGCAATGGTGCTGGTCGTGATGGTCTTTGCCGTGGCGTTTTATGCAAAGGAAGGCTATTACCAGATCGGCAACGCCAAGTTTGACGCATATCGCAGGGTCATGCTTCCGGGGATGGCGCTATTGCTTGTGATGGAGCTGGTCTATCTGATAGGAGGCATAAGAGGAAAAGCCGGGAAAGGAAGATCTGTAACCGACTGGTTTGTGCTGGCGTATCTGGCGCTTACGGTGGTGAGCGCGCTGTGCGGCGGCTGCCGTGAGGACGCGCTGTGGGGAAGCCGGGGCTGGAATATGGGAATGATGGCGCAACTGAGTTTTGTACTGTTGTATTTTTTTGTATCCCGCTTTGGACGGTGGTATCGAAGCATAGTGGCAGCGCTCGGGGCAGCGTCCTTTGTCGTATTTGGCATAGGGATCCTGCACCGGATGCTGATCGATCCGATCGGATATTATGAGGGACTTACCTACGAGCAGAAGGCGCAGTTCCTTTCCACTCTCGGTCAGGCGACCTGGTACGCGAGCTTTCTGATCGTGCTTTTGCCGGTGGGCGCCGCTGTTTTTCTATACAGTGAAAAGCGGTATGAACGAGTTCTGAGCGGGAGCTGGCTAACCTTTGGGATAGCGACGCTTGTGACGCAGAACAGCGACAGCGCGTATGTCGCATTTTTCGGATGTATGCTGGTGTTCCTCTGGGACGCCGCGCAGCGGAGAGAAACCCTGCTGCGGTATGCGGAGATCTGTACGGGCTTTTGGGGCATTGGCAGGATCATGGGGCTTTTGCTGCAGATCCGTCCGAACCCGGCGTTTGAGCCGGATGTGGTGTCGCAGGTAGTCCTCTACTCTGCGTGGGGATGGGCGTTTCTGGCAGCAGGCGTTGTGTGCTGTGTGATCCTTTTGTGCAGGAGAGAAAAAGGAGAATATCCGCAGGCATGGATGCGGCGTGCAAGAAATGCGGTTTATGCTGTAACGGGCGCCGGACTGCTGTTTTCTGTGGTAGTGCTGGTCTGGGGAGCGGCAGGTGAGCTGCCGGCGGCGCTTGGCGGGCTGACCGGAAAAATATCCTATCTCCGCTGGGGGGACGACTGGGGCAATGCGCGCGGCCGGATCTGGACCTTTGCAGTGCAGGTGTTCCGGGAGGAGAGTCTTTGGAATAAGCTCTGCGGCGTAGGACCGGACTGCCTGAACAGCTATGTGAAGGCGAACTATGCGCAGGAGCTGAACCTGCTCTGGGGAGAAAAGACGCTGACGAACGCGCACAACGAATGGTTCACCATGCTGATCAACGGCGGGATCATGGGACTTGCCGCCTATGCGGGTATCTTTGTGACGCTGACCGGAAGGTGCATGAAGAGAAAAGATGAGAATTACCTGCTGATCGGGGTGGCGGCGGCTGTCGTCTCCTACATGGCGTATAACTTTTTCTGCTATCAGCAGGTGCTGTGTACCCCCTTTGTATTTCTGTGGATGGGAATCGGGGAGTACCTTCTGCGCCGTGCAAAGAACGAGGGTTGACAAAACAGGATCCGGCACCTAAAATGAAAATACATGGCGATGAAGAGAACAGTACGGACGGGAAATGTTTCAGAGAGGAGATCGGCGGTGAGAGATCTCTACAGGAACTATCCGGAACCCACCTCGGAGTCCTGCGTGAGGAGCGCAGCGTAGCACCGGCGATAACGGTAAGAGAAGAAGAGTGCAGAAGCACTAAACAGGGTGGTAACGCCGAGATTTCGGTCCCTTTGGGATTGGAGATCCGGCGTTTTTTATTTCGCCGGAAAGGGTATTCCTGTAAAAAAACAAATTTTTCAGTCGCGGGGTTTGTGTCTGCGCGCACTTGACACAAACTTGTCATGCGCAAAAAGCGTGCGCAGAAATGAGGAGAAAATGGCAGAGAAGAAATTAGTGGAAGCGATCACCTCAATGGAGGAGGATTTCGCGCAATGGTACACCGATGTGGTGAAGAAGGCAGAGCTTTTGGATTACACCAGCGTGAAGGGCTGCATGGTATTTAAGCCGGCAGGATATGCGATCTGGGAGCTGATCCAGCAGCAGATGGATGCAAGATTTAAGGAGACGGGCGTGCAGAATGTATATCTGCCGATGTTTATCCCGGAAAGCCTGTTGAATAAGGAAAAAGACCATGTGGAAGGGTTTGCTCCCGAGGTAGCCTGGGTGACGCACGGAGGTCTGCAGCCGCTGCAGGAGAGACTCTGCGTCAGACCGACTTCGGAGACTCTTTTCTGCGATTACTATAAGAATGTGGTCCAGTCCTACCGTGATCTTCCGCAGGTGTGCAACCAGTGGTGTTCGGTCGTGCGCTGGGAGAAGGAGACAAGACCGTTCCTGCGCAGCCGCGAATTCCTGTGGCAGGAGGGACATACGGCGCATGCGACAGAGCAGGAAGCAGAGGAGAGAACGATCCAGATGCTGAATGTGTATGCGGATTTCTGCGAGCAGGTGCTTGCGATCCCCGTAGTCAAGGGTCGCAAGACCGACAAGGAAAAGTTTGCAGGCGCAGTGGCAACCTATACGATCGAGTCGCTGATGCACGATGGAAAAGCGCTTCAGTCAGGTACCAGCCACAACTTCGGAGACGGCTTTGCCAGAGCTTTTGGAATCCAGTTTACAGACAAGGACAACAAGCTGAAATATGTTCATCAGACTTCATGGGGAACGACGACCCGCCTGATCGGCGCGGTGATCATGGTGCACGGAGACAATTCCGGTCTGGTGCTGCCGCCTAAGATCGCACCGGTACAGATCGATATCATTCCGATCCAGCAGAAGAAGGAAGGCGTTCTGGACAAGGCTTACGAGCTGAAAAACAGACTGAAAGGCTTCCGTGTTAAGGTGGATGACACCGACAAGAGTCCGGGATGGAAATTCTCGGAGCAGGAGATGCGCGGTATTCCGATCCGCGTGGAGATCGGACCTAAGGATATCGAGGCGAACAAGTGCGTGATCTGCCGCCGTGATACCGGAGAAAAGATAGAGATTTCCCTGGATGAGATCGAGGTTAAGGCAGGAGAGATCCTGGATCAGATACAGAAGGAGATGCTTGAGCGCGCAAGGGCACATCGGGATTCCCATACCTATGTGGCTAAGAATATGGACGAGTTCCGCAAGATCTTTGCAGAGAAGTCCGGCTTTGTCAAGGCGATGTGGTGCGGCGAGCAGGATTGCGAGGACAAGATCAAAGAGGAGCTTGCAGTCACCAGCCGCTGTATGCCTTTTGAACAGGAAAATCTGGCAGACACCTGCGTATGCTGCGGTAAGCCTGCAAAGAAGATGGTTTACTGGGGCAGAGCGTACTAGGAGGTGCAGAGCATGAAGGTATTGGTGATAAACTGTGGTTCTTCTTCACTGAAATATCAGCTGATCGACAGCGAATCGGAGGAAGTTCTGGCAAAAGGTCTGTGCGAGCGTATCGGGATCGACGGCAGCGCGATCACGCATCAGAAAGCCGGCGGAGACAAGGTCAAGACAGAGGTGAGCATGCCCGATCATACGGTGGCAGTACAGCTTGTGATCGAGAAACTTACCGACAAGGAATGTGGGGTGATCTCCTCCCTGAAGGAGATCGATGCGGTAGGACACCGGATCGTGCACGGCGGAGAGAAATTTGCTTCCTCCGTCATCCTGAACGACGAAGTAATGAAGGCGATCGAGGAATGTAACGATCTGGCGCCGCTTCACAACCCGGCAAACCTGATCGGCATCAACTCCTGCAAGAAGATCATGCCGGATACCCCGATGGTCGGGGTGTTTGATACGGCATTTCATCAGACGATGCCTAAGAAAGCGTATCTGTACGGACTTCCGCTGTCCTACTATGAAAAATATAAGGTCCGCCGCTATGGTTTTCATGGAACAAGCCATGATTTTGTATCCAAGAGAGCGGCGCAGATCCTTGGAAAAGATGTGAAGGATCTCAAGATCATCGTGTGCCATCTCGGTAACGGAGCATCCGTATCTGCGGTGATGTACGGCGAGTCTGTCGACACCTCCATGGGACTTACGCCGCTGGAAGGACTGATCATGGGAACCCGTTCGGGAGATCTTGATCCGGCGATCATCACATTTCTCGCGCAGAAGGAAGGGATCCGTGCGGAGGAAGTGATCGACATCTGCAACAAAAAATCCGGCGTGCTGGGATTGTCCGACGGACTTTCCAGTGACTTCCGTGATCTGGCAGAGGCGGCGGCACAGGGAAATGAGACGGCGCAGACGGCGCTGGAGGCTTATGCGTACCGCGTCGGCAAGTATATCGGAGCCTATGCGGCGGCGATGAACGGCGTGGATGTGATCGTCTTTACTGCAGGAGCAGGCGAAAATAACGCGGCGGTGAGAGAGCTGATCGGACAGTACATCGGCTTTTTGGGAACCAATATCGATCCGGAGAAGAACAAGATCCGTGGGGAGGAAGTGATCCTCTCCGACGAGGGAGCCAGAGTCACAACGATGGTGGTTCCCACGAATGAGGAGCTTGCGATCGCGAGAGAGACGGTTGCACTGGTATGAGCAGAAAGCGTAGACCCAAAACGAGACGTAAGAAAAAGGGCGTAGGACTTATTATTTTCCTGAGCCTGCTGATCGTCTGCTGTCTCTTCGTGCTGACAGGACTTGTGAGAGGCACGCTTGGAGAGCAGATCGGCGGTTTGCTGCCGAAGGCCGTAACGGACAAGGTGACGGAGAAGGTTACGCAGTCCGTGATGGAAAAGGCAGTGGAGAAGGCGCTGGAAAGCTCCGGCGATGCGGACGCCTCCGCGAAAGCGAAGGAGATCATCCGGAATATGGATGAGGAAGATAAGCAGAAAGCAGAAGAGATCATCGGAAAATACGCCGATGGAGATACCATTTCCGACTGTCTGGAGATCGTGGGAGATGGCGTCAATCAGGATTCCATTGCGGAAGTGGAAGAGTATTTACAGGGAAATGTCTCAGAGGAGGACAGAGCGCAGCTCGAGGAGCTGTACCGGAAGTATGGAGCGTCCCAGTAGGAGATAATGAAAGAATAATAACAGACCGTCGCGTATCGCGGCGGTCTGTGTCGTTATAGGTATTTTGCTGTCAGTATCAGTCGGAAAGCGAGAGCGACCGGATGTGCTTCCTGAGGGGAAGGACAGAGCCAGGCGCGACGCTCAGGGAATCGACTCCCTTTGAAAGAAAGGTCTGTGTCAGCGAAAGATCCGCGCCGGCTTCTCCACACACGCAGACAGGGATTCCCTGGCTGTGGGCAGCCTGCACCGTCATGTCAAGCATCCGCAGGAGGGCGGGGTGGTGTGCATCATAAAACGGGAGAAGCTGCGCATTGTTGCGGTCGAGAGCTAGCGTGTACTGCGCGAGGTCATTCGTTCCGATACTGAAAAAAGAGACTTCCTTTGCCAGCTCGGGCGCGATCATGACCGCAGCGGGAGTTTCGATCATAATACCGAGAACAGGATCTCCGTAGGAGAGCTTCTCCGTGGCGAGTTCTTTTTTGCAGGCAGCTACCAGTTCCTTGATCTTGCGGATCTCCCACAGGGAGGTGATCATAGGAAAAAGAATGTGCAGCTTGCCATGCGCGCTGGCACGAAGGAGAGCGCGGAGCTGTACCCGGAAGATTTCCGGCTGCGTCAGACAGATACGGATAGCACGATAGCCAAGAGCCGGGTTCTCCTCCGGCTCAAGTGCGAGGTAAGGGCTTCTTTTGTCTGCACCAAGATCGAGGGTACGGATCGTGACATGCCGTCCCTGCATCTGCTCCAGAACCCATCGGTAGATCCGGTACTGCCGGTCTTCGTCCGGGTACTCCTGCGTGTTCAGATAGAGAAACTCGGAGCGGAACAGACCGATTCCCTCGGCGTCCTGCGCGATCGCAGCGCTTACATCGGCGGGCGAGTTGACATTGGCGTAGAGCTGCAGGGAGCGGCCGTCGGCCGTGATGGTGGGAAGTCCCTTGAGGGATTGAAGCTGGAGCCGTTCCTGTCTGCGGATGTCCTGCCGTTTCCGATACTCTTCGACAAAGGCTTCGTCCGGGTCAAGGTAGAGATGACCTGTCTCCCCGTCGATCACGGCAAGGTGTCCGTCCCATATCTCCCGGATGTCGATGTGCATCAGCGCCGGGACATTCATCGTCTTGGCAAGGATGGCGGTATGGCTGTAAGGGCTGCCCTGCCTTGTGACAAAGCCGAGAAGTCTGTCGGAGCGGATCTGTACCGTCTCGCTGGGGGAGAGATCCTCCGCCATCAGGATAAAGGGATCCGATGTATCCAGGGAGCTTTCCTTCTTGCCGGAGAGGACAAACAGAAGCCGGTTGGTGATGTCCTGTATGTCAGCGCCGCGTGCCTGAAGATAGGGATCCTGCATGTTCTGAAACCGGTTCCAAAGCTCCTCCCCGACACTGTAGATGGCGTATTCCGCCGTTTTCTGCTTTTCGAGAATGGAGCGGATGATCGCCTGATGGAACTGCCTGTCGCCGAGCATCATGCGGTGCATTTCGAAGATCTCGGCCTCCTGCGCGCCGACCTGCGCCGTTGTCTTTTCCTGCAAAAGACGAAGCTGTTCCATGGCGGTCTGGTAGGCCACCTGATAACGGGAAAGCTCTGCTTCCGGGTTGTCCGTGACGGCGTCCTGGATGATATTCTTTTTATGCTGATAAAACCGGATGATACCGATCGCGATTTCCGAAGAAATGGATTGTCCTGTAATTGTCTGCATGGACTTCACTCCTGTCTGTTGTTCTGCTTTCTATTTTAATCGTTCTGTGCGGTATTTCAATGCCACTTCTACGGTGGCAACAAACTTATTTTCTATTTGATATAATATTTTACGATATGACTGAAACAGCAAGAACCATTATAAACATAAAAGCAAAGAAAATCAGTACATCCAAAAGAATGACGGCAAGTATTCGAAGAAAAATATTGTTTGTCCGGCATAGCGGGAAATAGGATTGGACATTCCTGTAATTTGCCGAACAAAATATGATAGAGAGAAACATTAACAGGCAGGAGCTCCTCTCGATGATGAGTACGCCCGGGGTAGCATTTTTCGTCTCCAATGTCAGGCACAGCCAGAAGAGAAAGAGATACCCGATTCCGGCGAAGATCATATTTATGGGTGATAATTTCTGGAAACCCGGAGGGAGATAACTCATCCAGCGGGGTAAATCCCTTGCCTGTTCAACTACATTTGAATCATTCTTGGAAAGGATTCGAAGAATAGAGGATATATTTTTATATCGTTCATTCGCATTTAACCGGGTGCATTTCGATATTATGGAAGAAAATTCATTCTTTTGCTTGCTTTGAAGGTATGCTTCACAGGTTGTCAGCTCCTTGAGAAACATTCCGATCGCATAAATATCGGTCTGGGTGGTTGAAACGCCAAAACCATATTGTTCAGGCGCGGCGTAGCCCTTTGTGCCCAACAAAGAGGTGTCCTCATTTTTTCCGTCGGATTGGTATTTCGCGGCGTTAAAATCTAAGAGGAATAATTCTCCCGACGGCGAAAGGATGATATTTGACGGTTTGATATCCCGGTGAATGATCGCCGGGCTGCAGTTATGAAGATTTTTAACGATCGAACAAAGCTGGATTGCAATTTTCCTTATTTTCTCATTTGAAAACGGCGTTTGGTTTTCAAGTAGCTGTTCAATGGTATCTCCAGAAACGTATTCTTCGATAATCGTCAGACGATTGTTCTCTTCATACACTTCATAAATCCTGGGAGTATGAGAGATCGGATTCGCCTGCAGGTATTCGTAAACGGCTTTATTGTATACGTCCAATACTTTTTTTATGTATATTTTATTTGTTTGTATATGTTGAACGACATATATTTTATGAGCTTCACTTATGGTAGCTATTTGCTTATAAAAAGATATGGATAACCTTGATTCATAATCCATAGGATCAACCCTTTCTTTTATATATTACCAACTCATTATAGCAGAGGAGTATCGATATATGAACCAAAAAAGCACAGAGGAGTTAGTAAAGATACTGGGATCAACTCATATAGACAATATCGGGGGGTATCTGTCGGAAAATGCGGATAGCATATTATCGTCGGACAGGCCCTTTTCAGATTACATAAGAGGCATTATTAAGGAAAAAGGATTGCGCCAGCAGGATATTTTCCTGGACGCGGATATTCCGGAGAGATATGGCTACAAGCTGATCGCAGAAGAAAAACATACCCGCCAGAGGGATGTGATACTACGGCTGTGCTATGCCGCGCATATGAGCCTTGACGAAACGCAAAATGCGCTAAAGTATTACAGGATGCCGGAATTATATGCAAAAGTTCCAAGGGATGCGCTGATCATGATCGCGATCAACGTAAGACCGGGAAGCATAATCGATGTGAACAGCTTTCTGAAAAAGAATGGAATGGAAGTGCTGCGGTCGTGTGGGGCACAGGAATAATTCCACCGCTGCGGGGGGAATATCCGGATGAGAAGTATGGTACGATGTATCTGCCTGTCTGAAAAGGCGTTGGAGCAGGATAACGTGAAAAGGTTTTTTGTAATTTTAAACGTAATGGCCCCTTTAATAGTTGGAGCAGTTATTTACTATGTTTTCTTTGAGGAAACGATATTTGTAAGGTTGATCGATGACATATTCGGTCTTGACTGTCATGTGTCGTTAAATCTTGAAAATGTCTTTGTAAGGTTGATCCGGTTCTATTTAATGGATTTTTTATGGGCATACGCAATGATGAGCTTTGTGCTCTGTTCATTCGGAACGGACAGGAAAATAGTCATAGGAATTGTTCTGTTTGAAATTATGATGGAGATGATCCAAGTGTTTCCGTTTGTAAAAGGGACTTTCGATGTTTGTGATATTGGAATGGAAATTGCCGCAGACATCTTAGTTATATTATTATTCAGGAGGAGATTAAAAAATGAGAAGGATTAAGGTCATTGGACTTGTGGCAACATTGCTCGTATTTGGCATGATGTCGCTTGGAAGCGGTTCCAGTTCCGATTCCGAAAAGAAGGAAATTGTAGCCGACAGCAGTAGCACGGCAGCCGATGATGCAGCAGATACACAGGAGGCTGCAGCTTCAAATGAGGAGGAAACGGCAGACAACGCAGACTCTTCAGAAGCGGTCACGATCGAGGAACAGGTTTTGTTTGAGCAGGACGGACTGAAGGTAACGGCAACCGAATATGTTGTGGATCCTATCTGGGGTGATGGGGTTAAGCTGTTAATTGAAAACGACGGCACTTCCGATATCGGTCTTGGCTGCAACGCACTTATTGTAAATGATTACATGATCACAGACCTGTTCTCCGCTACCGTGGCAGCAGGAAAGAAAGATTATGAGACTCTTGATCTCTCAAGCTCAGGCTTAAAGGCAGCCGGAATTGACAATGTCGGAAAGATCGAGATCTATTTCCACACGTTTGATCCGGACACGTATAAGACGATCACAGATCTGGACTGCGTTACGATCCAGACTTCCGCATTTGATTCTATGGATTCAACGCCAAATGATGCAGGACAGGAATTGTATAATGCCGACGGGATCAGAATTGTCGGTAAGTATGTAGACGAAAACAGTTTCTGGGGGGCGGCAGTGCTTCTCTACATCGAAAACAACAGCGGAGAGAACCGTATCATTCAGTGCGATGATATGTCTATCAACGGCTTTATGGTTACGCCTTACTTCTCATCTACCGTGTATGATGGAAAGAAAGCCATTGACGAGATAACCCTGATGTCGTCTGAACTGGAGGAAAACAATATCACAAGCGTTGATGAGATCGAGCTTAAATTCAAGATAATAGATGAAAATTATACGAGCAGGGCGGAAACGGACACCATCAGTTTTTCCGCGAAATAAAGGTTTTATATACAGGAGATTCCTATAGCAAATCTTTAAGATCAGTGTTAAAATAAATAGGGTTCATTCGTGCAGAGATGCGGCCTTCGGGCTTTCACATGACACTTTTTTCTATAGCGTGGGCTTAGCGGTGTATTCATAGTGAAGCGGATGAACCCTTTTTTGCGGCTGTGCGAAGGAACAGCCGGGATCGGCAGAGGTGAGTGATCGATGAATATTGTAACACTGGAACATATTTCGAAAGTTTTTACGGAACGCTCATGAAGTTCATTGCGGGGCGGGAGGAACTGGTCGATCAAATTGCAAGGAGTAATTTGGAGATGGAGTAAGGAGAAAATGAGGAAGATATAAGGGTAAACTGTAAGAAATGGGACGAAAAATGTAGGAGGCTATAAGGTGCTTCATATAGGAATTTGTGATGATGAAAAGGGAACTTGTGCGGCATTAGAGGATATGCTCTATGAATACGCACAAAAACAAACGATAAAAATGGAAATAGATATTTGGTATACAGGAGAAGGATTATGTAACTATTTAGGAGATGGTTATAGGCTTGATATATTGTTTTTAGATATAGAACTGATCAGTACGGATGGAATCGAGGTGGGAAAGTTTATCCGAGATGAGATGGATAATATGGAAACTATAATTATTTATATTTCATCGAAAAGTAGTTATGCGATGAGTCTATTTCGTATTCAACCATTAGATTTTCTAATTAAGCCATTGTTGAGAGATGATGTATATGAAGTGATGCAAAGAAGTATCAAAATATATGAAAGAAAAAATTTGCTTTTTGAGTATTATGCGTGCGGATATTATTTTAAAATTCCATACAAAGATATTATATATTTTTATAGTCAAAATAAAAAAATTAATATTGTTTTAAAAAATGAAGAAATGCAGTTTAATGGAAAATTAAAAGAACTTGCCAATAAAGTGCCGCATAACTTTATTTTGATACATCAGTCATATCTAATAAATTTGGACTTTGTTGTTGAGTGTTCTTATGATTCAGTAAAAATGAGAGATGGCTCTATGTTGAATATAAGCCAACCTTATAGAAAAATTGTTCGTGAACAGATAATGAAAAATGAATGGGAGAAGATACAGTAATGTATGAGGTTATAACCGCCATAAGTACGAATATATTTAGAGCATTTATTATTAAACGATTTATGTCACTATTTTTTGATATAGATATTGAACAGAAGTGGAAGGGAAACATCACATATTTTATTTTTGTCCTTGGCACAGTGAGTGTACATCTGGCTTTTCACTATCCACCGGCCAACATTTTAACAAATATTTTTTTGATTTATTTGATTACACGATTATATCCAGGAACATTGAAAAAAAGAGTTTCTGTAACGCTTTTGATTTACGGGATAAATATGTTTTGTGATATTTTGTCAATGTATTCATTTAATAATTATATTGTAGGAGAAGCCTATAATGAAATTGCGTCGTATATTACGGTTTTTCTTATAGGTATTTGTGAGTTTTTTATAGAAAGATTTTTGGTAAAAAGGCGAAAGGAAGATTTTGTACCACTTTATTGGAATATATTAATAACGATTCCGATCATAAGTATTATATTGCTTACCATTTTAATTATGAATAACTTGAATAATAGAGTCATATTGGTTTCAGTAAGTGCAGGGATATTGTTTATTAATCTTATTATATTTTATTTATATGATGTTTTATTGGGAGCCTATTTGCAACTAGAGGAAAATGCTTTGTTTGAAAGGCAGATTGATAGCTATGCAAATCAGTTGAATGTCCTGATGTCTTCAGAAGAAAGTGTGAGAGCGCTACAGCATGATATGAAGCATCATTTAAATGAGTTGTTAGCTGCAGCAGAAAAAAAGGATGTTGAAGAGATCAAAAATTATATTTATAGTATGCAAATGTATATGAAAAATCCATATGAGCATGTCAGTAGTGGAAATGAGGGCGTAGATAGTTTGCTCAATTATATGTTAAACAAAGCGAAGAGTGTTCTGGATCAGGTGGAATATAAAGTAAGCGTTCCTCAAAAATTGGGAATACGCCCCTTTGATTTTAATGTGGTTATGGGTAATTTATTAGAAAACGCGATATTGGCATCCAGTAAGTCAGAGAGAAAGTGGCTGTCTCTTGTTCTAAGTTATGAAAAAGGTGTGCTTTTTATTCATATACAAAATACCTATGATGAGGAGATTCAAAAGAAGGGAGAGCGTTATCTTTCGACAAAACAGGACGGGAAAAATCATGGAATAGGTCTGCAAAATGTTAAAAAAGTAATAGACGGCTATAGTGGCATTTTACAGATAAAAGATGAAAATAGAATATTTGATGTTAAGGTGATGTTATATACGACATAAAGCATATAAATTATTTGTGATAAAAGAGTTGATGAAAATTCAACTCTTTTGTTTTTGTCATTTATATATGAATTTCGCCAAAATATGTATGAATTTCGCAGATGTAAAAAATATTAAAAAAAATAGTGATATGATCATGCACATGAAAGAGAGGAAAAAGTTATGAAAAAACATATTAGAGCATGGATTGAGAAAATGGCAATTAAAGTGGCAACAGCAGATGCTAATTCAGCGTGCCCATGCGTGACATATCAGCCACCAGTACCTGAGGCAATAAAAAAATTGCAAAGGAAATAGAAGCCGTATAGAGAAATTAATTTTATACATAGATATTTATTTAATAAAAAGAAACGACAGGCAAAGACAGAAATTAATGAGTAGATGAGTTGATATTACATAAAAGGCTAAATAGGCTTTTTTGCATTAAGATGTATAAAAAATAAGTATTGTGCATGAGTAAGTATGAGTTAGTTGAAGAAGATTAATTATAGAGGGGAAAAGTATGTCCAAGCTTGGAGGATTATTTCATAGAAGTTGCAGACATGAAGTCTATTATTTATATATATCATACATAGTTAATTTAGTAATAATTAATATATTTTTTATGCTTGCAACAGGAGTTAGTAATATTAAGAATGAATATTTGAGTGAAAATGATATGTCACAGTTAATGACAATCATTTCATCAATTGTTTTGGTTTCAGTGCTTACCATTATTTTTTTTCAATGGATTATCAGTATGCAACTTCGGGCATTATATAATAGGCGTAATCAATTTAATGTAAATATTCGATTGATTGGAGTAAATAGAACAACATTATGTAAACTATACCTAAAAGAATTGTTATTTATGCAAATTTTTACAATTCCAGTTGGTATGGTAATATCGGAAATCGTATATAAAATTTTAGCGTCAATACTTGATTTGAGCGAAAAATATATTTCAATAACATATCTTGTTTTGGCGTCGGTATTTCATCTGTTAGTAATAATTATATGTGAAACAGTGACAATCGTAAAATTAACAAAAAGGGGAATTGCCGAACAATTAAGAAAAACCACCAGCATGGAAAGTATACCGTCAAAAAGAAAACTAATAGTTTATTTTATAGTAGGCGTTATTATTATGGCGGTGTCATATATCCTGCAGAAAGGCGCTACAATGCGTCAAACTGTATGGATGTCAAAACTAATTATCTTTTTGAGTTTCTTCTTTTTTTATGATCCCATAATGTATCTCTTTAATAAGATTGTATGTTTTGGAGCTTTGAAATTAAAGACCTATGATATACTGTTGGCTCAAAAAATCAATTATGGATATTTTTATAGAGTAAAAATTGTTTGTCTATTGTTTATTTTTAGTACAACTATATTTGCAGGACTTCAAATGCTGTATGAAACGGTAAGGGATGCAGGTCGCTATACTGTATATGATAATATCAAGTATGATGGCGTCATAACTTGGGATGAATTACAAGAACCAGAGGAACAAGAAGAGCGGGACATATTTTGGGGAGTACGGTTCAAAACAAAAACAGAAACGGGCACAAACATATTTATAGCGGGAATCAATGAACAATATCTAGATAGTTATGAGCAAATTCGTTTTGTGGATGAAAATTCGGAGAAATTGTTTGAATTAAATAGGGCAGTAAACAATGGAATAATTTTACCGGAATTTTTTATAACAAAAGATGATATAGGTAAAGAAATGAGGGTACAGATAGGAGATTATGAAGTTACATTTAGGATATTGGGAGGTTACTATTCTAATGATTTTAGCAAATTGATTTGTTATGTTGATGATACGTATATTAGACAGCAATTAGATTTATCAGGAAAATATAATATTGCTTATATAAAAGATCAAAATATTGATTTGGAAGATTTGCGAGGAAAGACAGGATTTTATCAAAGTAAAGAAGATATTTCTAACGAGAGTTTAAATAAGGCAGTAGGCGGAACAGAAATCGTAGAAATGATAACAATGATTATAATTATTTGTTCAGTTATTTCTTTAGTTAATTTTTATGCGATAACAGCATCCATAAATAATAACGATATTATTAGATTTAGAGCAATTGGGATTAGTTCTAAAGAAGTGACAACAGTTTATATAATACATGCAGTTATGCCAATTGTTTTTTCTGTAGTGTGGATAATCCCGTTTTCTTCCTTTTTTTGTAAGATTGCCTGTAATATTATGCTTGCATCGGAATACTTCAATAAAGGGTATGCAAAGAAACCTGCTTTAACTGCGGCAATCGTAATATTAGTGGCGATAATTTCTATTATTGCTGAACTTATTTTTGTGTGGAAAGCAGCATGTAGTAAAACATATACAGACAAATTAAAGTGCAATAATTTCATATAGGGGGAGTAGATAATGAGCAATAATGTAGTTTCTTTAAAAAATATTGTATATAAAGTTAAGGAGGGAGAAAAAGAAAGAAGGATTTTGGATGATATCTCATATGATTTTGAGGCATCATGTATTTCTGTAATTTCAGGACCATCCGGATCTGGGAAGACAACTTTATTACATTCTATGGCAGGATTGTTAAGTGATGTAGAAGGGGAAATAATAATCAATGGAATCAATTATAATAAAATAAAAACGCAAAAAGAGAAAGATTCTTTTAGGTTAGATAATATAAGTATGATTTTTCAGAATTTAAATTTATTTTCTTTTATGGATGTAGAAGAAAATATTTTAGTGCCGTTATATGCAAAAAAAACCAAAATTGATCGTTCAATTACTGAAAAGGTAAACTATTATTTAGATTTGATGAATCTGGGACAGATTGGGAAAAATAGTATAAAAACACTGTCTGGTGGGGAACAGCAGCGTATTGCTATTATTCGAGCATTGATTTCCGAACCAAAAGTAATACTATGTGATGAGCCAACAGCTAGTTTGGATGGAGAGAATGTAGATATTTTTATGAATATATTAGATAAAATCAAGAAAGAAAGTGATGCGGTTTTGATTGTGGTAACGCATGATCAAAGAGTTTTGAAATATGGTGAAAAAAAGATTTATATGAATGATGGAAAGTTTTATATTTAATGAGTTTTACATTAGCTGCTTATATATGCAAAATATGGTAATAAGTGTACTGAGTTGTTTTGGGTGATGAAGGATAGAGAGGAACAGTATAATGCAACAAGTTAAAAAACTAAAGGATATTATTGAGTGTAATGCGAGGAAAAGAGGTAATATTGTTGCTATTAAATATAAGAATAAAAATGTTGAAATAGAAAAGACATATATGCAGTTACAAAATGATGTAATGGTATTGTCTCATAGCATAAATGGTATGAGAATTGGTATAATGGGAGAGAATTGCTATGATTGGCTACTTATTTATTATGCTACTATTATTTCAAATGGTATAATCGTTCCAATGGCTCCCGACACTTCTCCGGAGCGGGCAATAGAGATGGCTAAAAAATTAAATTTAGATGCTATTGCTGCAGGAAATAATTGTATAAAAAAATCGAAGATTACATTTCTAAAAAAAATATAAATATCAATATTATAAGAATGAACTATGGAACCCTTTTGAATTTAAAATGTGCATTTGAAAATGTTGAAAAGATATATGGGAAAGGTAAGGAAAATAAAAATACTTTGGTAATATTAAGAATAAGCGAAGGGGAATAACGGGAATATAAATAAGCTTTTGTAAAAATTAAGATTACTTTGTAGAGCAAGGTCATTATGTAATACCTTTTCACAGGATGCAGCGTGCTCCCAAAAGGAGATTCCTGTGGCAAATCTTTAAGATCAGTGTTAAAATAAATAGGGTTCATTCGTGCAGAGATGCGGCCTTCGGGCTTTCACATGACACTTTTTTCTATAGCGTGGGCTTAGCGGTGTATTCATAGTGAAGCGGATGAACCCTTTTTTGCGGCTGTGCGAAGGAACAGCCGGGATCGGCAGAGGTGAGTGATCGATGAATATTGTAACACTGGAACATATTTCGAAAGTTTTTACGGAAAGAAAAGTATTTGAAGAGGCGGATTTCTTCTTGCAGGAAGGGGAGAAGGTCGGAGTCGTCGGCATCAACGGCACCGGGAAATCAACGCTCCTGAAGATTATTGCAGGGCTGGAGGAAGCCGATGAGGGCAAGCGGATCCTTGCAAATCATGTGGTAGTCCGGTATCTGCCGCAGCATCCGAAATACAACCCGGAGGACACGATACTGGAGTGTATCGCAGGCGATGCGAAGGGGCAGGAAAAGATCGACAAAGAGACGAAGGCAAAGACGATGCTGACGGGACTTGGAATCTACGAGTTTGAGCAGAAGGCGGGAACGCTGTCCGGCGGGCAGCAGAAGAGACTGGCACTGGTCGAGATCCTTCTGTCGGACGCAGACGTACTTCTGCTGGATGAGCCGACGAACCATCTGGATCAGATGATGACGGAATGGCTGGAGGATATGCTGAAAAAATCCAGAAAGACGATCGTGATGGTCACGCATGACCGGTATTTTCTGGACTGCGTCTGCAACCGGATCGCGGAGGTGGACAAAGGGAAGATATATACGTATCAGGAAAACTATTCAGGATTCCTGAAACTGAAAGCAGAGCGGGAAGAGATGGAGGCGGCAAGCGACAGGAAAAGACGGTCGCTTCTCCGCACAGAGCTTGCATGGGTGCAGAGAGGCGCAAGAGCCCGGTCGACGAAGCAGAAATTCCGTCTGAACCGGTATGAAGAACTGAAAAACCAGCGCGGCCCGGAGAGGGACGGACAGGTGGAGCTTGGCTCGATCGCAACCCGGATGGGACGGACGACCATCGAGCTGGACCAGATCTGCAAGAGCTTTGACGGAAAACAGTATATCCGGGATTTTACCTATGTTTTTCTCAAGGATGACCGGATCGGGATCATCGGCCAGAACGGGTGTGGAAAGACAACGCTTATGAAGATCATTGCCGGGAAGCTGGAGCCGGATTCCGGAAAGGTGACCGTCGGACAGACGATAAAGATCGGGTACTACAGCCAGATGATAGAGGATGCAGAGGCAAAAATGAACCCGGAACAGCGGGTGATCGATTACATCAGAGATGCGGCGGAGTATGTGCAGACAACGGAAGGCTCCATATCGGCGTCCCAGATGCTGGAACGATTTCTTTTTGCCAGGGATGCACAGTATGCGCCGCTGGGGAAGCTGTCGGGCGGAGAAAAGAGGAGACTGAATCTTCTGCGGGTGCTGATGGAAGCGCCGAACGTGCTGATCCTCGACGAGCCGACAAACGACCTGGATATCACGACACTGACGGTTTTGGAGGATTTTCTGGATCATTTTCAAGGAATTGTGATCATGGTATCCCATGACCGGTATTTTCTGGATCGGACTGCCTCAAGGATCTTTGCCTTTCAGCCGGATGGAACGCTGCGGCAGTTTGAGGGCGGCTACACCGATTATGAATTGCAGATGGAGGAAGAGGGCAGCGTGAATCCGCTTTTCCAGATGCAGCTGAGTGGCGGCAGGTCGGCGGAAGAGAAGAAGGCGAGCCGGGAGGACTGGAAAAGGCAGAGCAGCGCGAACCGGAAGCTCAAATTCTCTTATCAGGAGCAGAAGGATTATGAGACGATAGAGGAAGAGATCGCCGGTCTGGAGGAAAAGATAGAGCAGTTGGAACTGGAGATGCAGAAGAACGCGACAGACTTTGGAAAGCTGAACGAGCTGACCGTGCAGAAGGAGGAGGCGGCAGCGAAGCTGGAGGAGCGGATGAACCGTTGGATGTATCTGGAGGAGTTGGCCGAGCAGATCGCGAGGAGCAATTCGGAGACGGGGTGAGGTGATTTTTTTCCGCAGGAAACCTTGACAACAAGTCAAATGTATGGTATCTTTTAACAGTTCGCAAGAGCAATTAGTTTTTAAGCGGGTGTAGTTCAATGGTAGAACACCAGCCTTCCAAGCTGGATACGTGGGTTCGATTCCCATCACCCGCTTTTTTACGTGGTAAAAAAGGCTTTGTAACCCTGGAAGGATATCTTTTCAGGGTTTTGTTATAATCTGGGATCAAAGAGAGGGAAATGCCATGGTACCTTCACTTGCCAGACAGGCAGTTATTATCAAGTGCAAAAATGATACGAGCGTGATCACCGGCAATTATGAGCTGGCGTATGCGCTGGGGCTGATCGTGAATCAGACAGGGATCCTTTTTCCGGGAGATTATGAGGATATAAAGGACTTGCAGACGAAGGTAATGGAGGCGCTTGCGGATCAGGAGTTTGAGGACGAGAGGCTCAGGCGGCTTCATCATATGCTGAAATTCTACCATCCGACGGATGAGTTCGACGAGCAGATGGGGGAGCTGATCAACATCGGGCTGGGGGAAAAGTACCCGTGGGATATGTTCCATATGTAGCTCGGGTGAAATCCGGGAGCAAACCAGAGTAAATTGCGGATTGCACGCGTACATTACGCGTGATAAAATACATTATGGGGTTAGTGTAAATTTTTATACGGAGAGAGAATTATGGAAGACAATAAACAGCCGATTATATTTGAACAGAGCAGGGAGATGTCAAACCGGAAGCATATTCTGGTGATCGACGACGATCCGGAGACGCTGAAGACGCTCAGATATTATTTGCAGGATCGCTACAAAGTTTCGGTAGTCAGTTCCGGTAAGGTGGCAGTGGAATTTTTGTTGAAATTTGTTCCGGATCTGATCCTTCTGGACTACCTGATGCCGATGTACAATGGCGCGGCAGTACTGAAAATTATTAAGAGCCGGGAGGCGACGAAGAATATTCCGGTCTTTTTCCTGACAGGGCAGACGGACAAGGCGACGGTGATGGAGTGCCTTTCTCTGAATCCGGCAGGATACATAGTAAAGCCGGTTGCCAAGGATGCGCTGCTGGCAAAGCTGGACGCAGTGTTCCGGGAAATGTAGGAATGGGGCAGTTGGAGGGCATTGTCCGTTGAAACAGACAGAAAATTTTGAGAAAATGGAAAAACTGGGAGGACGGTTGTCGCTGTACCTCTACTGTATTGCAGGGATCTACTTTGTGTATTTTGCTGCGCTTATCCTGTATCTTGGAGAGGATAAGCGGTGGCTTACCGCGCCTGTGTTCAGCTTTGCGATCTGCGCCGAGGTACTTCGGAGCAGAAAGGATGACCAGAAACTCCACGCCTATACCATTATGGTGCTGGCGGTAGTAAATATCCTGTGTTACAGTATTCTTTTTAATGAATTTACGGAGACGTTTGCGGCCCTGTGCGCTACAGTGTGCCTGATCTCATTCTACCGGAATCCCCGGGTAAATTATGTCATGGTGATCCTCAGTACCTTATATATCATATACGGTCTGTTCTGGCAGGGCGGCTGGGAAATGGTAACGTCGAAGGACACGTCGATCGCGGTCATTATCCGTATTCTGAGCGTGTACGTGATCCAGCTGTTGATGATCACCTATATCACGCAGCAGAACCGGCTGATCGGGATCGTGGAAAAGAAGATGTGGGAGGCCGAGGAAGCGGCGAGAGCGAAGGATGATTTCCTTGCCAATATGAGTCACGAGATCCGGACGCCCATGAACGCGATCATGGGTATGGTGGAGCTTGCGTTGCGCAACAACGATCTGCCCAAGGGGGAAGAGGAGTACCTTAACGAGATCCAGGCAGCGGGCGAGGACCTTCTTTCAATTATCAATGATATTCTGGATGTGACGAGGATCGGATCGGGCAATCTGGAGATCACAGAGGAAGATTACGAGATCACATCGATCGTGCATGATGTGGCGAATATGATACAGGTAATGCTGGGGGACAAGGAAGTTGTTCTGAAGGTCAAGATCGACCCGTCGATCCCTGTCCGGCTCAAAGGCGATGGCGTCCGCATTAAGCAGATCATGATGAACCTGCTTGGAAACGCGGTCAAGTATACGGAAAAGGGATGGATCCTGCTTGAAGTGACGGGAGAGCGCATGGTGGACGAGCCCGGTAAGCTCCGTCTTGGCGTGGCGGTGTCGGACAGCGGAATCGGTATCCCGCAGGAGCAGATAGAGGATCTGTTTACGGAGTTTAAGCAGGCGAACAGCAGACGGAACCGAAACGCAGGCGGAAGCGGACTGGGACTTGCGATATGCCGCAAGCTGCTGGAGCTGATGCAGGGAACCATCGAGGCGGAGAGCGAAGTGGGGAAAGGATCCCGGTTTGCATTTTCTCTGCCGCAGACCATAGTGGAGGATACGCCGTGTCTGGATCAGGATAAGGTTCTGACGGGCAGCGAAGTAGTGAGCGAGAAAGGAACTCTGCGCGGGGCACAGATCCGCAAGAAAGAGAACTTCCAGACGAGCTTTACCGCACCGGAGGCGCGGGTTCTGATCGTCGATGATAATAAGGTCAATCTCAAGGTGGCGGAGGGACTTCTACGCCCCTATCAGATGAAGGTCGATACGGCCGACAGCGGCGGTAGAGCGATCGAGAAGATCCAGGGCAAGGAGTACGATCTGGTCTTTATGGATCACATGATGCCGAAGATGGATGGCGTAGACGCGACGAAGATCATCCGTGAGCTGGATGATCCATATTATAAGCAGCTTCCGATCGTGGCGCTCTCAGCGAATGCGGTGCGGGGAGCCAAGGAGATGTTTCTGGAGGCGGGCATGAACGATTTCGTGCCAAAGCCGATCGAGATGCGTATGATGGACAGGGTGCTGCGGAGATGGCTTCCGGCAGATAAGATACATACCCTGAAAGAGGAAGCGGAGAAACAGGAGCCGAAGGAAGAAACGGAGAAGGTGCCAGAAGCAGCAAAGGAGACGGATCCGACGCTGTGGAAGCTGGAAGGCATTGACGTTACGGTGGGAATGGGATATTCCGGGGAGGATGTCGAGCTTTACCGGGAAATCCTTTCCGATTTTATGGACAGCATAGAAGAAAAGTCCGGCATGATCGAAAAAGCGCTGGAGCAGCACGATATTGAAACTTATACCATCGAGGTACACTCACTGAAGAGTCTTTCGCGGTCCATCGGAGCGGTGGAATTGTCGGATCTGGCAAAGGAGCTGGAAGGCTGCGGCAAGAACGGCGAGTGGGAGCCGATCGAGGCGAGAACGCCGCTGCTTCTGACGATGTACCGGAGGCTGTACGATCAGATCAGGCCGTATCACACAGTAGATAAGGGAAAAAGCGAGAAAAAGCCTTTTGACACAGAGGAAGTCCTTTCCCTGCTCAGAGAGCTTTATGAGAGCATGGAACAGTACGATTCGATCCGCGGGGAAGAGCTGGTGGAGAAACTTTCCGCGTATGATTATTCGGATGGTTGGGAAAATTATATGGTGAAGATCGCAAAAGCCATGAACGGTTTTGACTATGATCTTTGTAAGGATACGATCAGAGAATGGCGTGAGGAGCTGATGGAGATGCAGGGATAGTCTGGCAGATCTACAGCGGATACACGCTGCAGGCGAGTGAGGGAGCGCATGGAAAAGGCATATAAACTGGAGTTCGCGGGAGGTCAGACGGGAGCGCTGTACGTCAACTGCTGCGGGGTTTCCAAGACAGAGCCGCTGCACAGCTTCGGGCCGGCGTTGAAGCCGCATTATCTGATCCACTATATTCTCAGCGGAAAGGGAAAAGCGGTCATCGGCGGGGAAGAATACCTGCTGGAGGCGGGATGCGGTTTTTTGATCACGCCGGATGAGCTTGCGTTTTATCAGGCGGACGAGAAAGATCCGTGGACTTATGCGTGGGTAGGATTCAGCGGAACGCAGGCGGCAGAGTATGTGGAAGAGATCGGATTGTCCGTCAGGCAGCCGATCTTCCGCTCGGAGGAGTCGGAGGAGCTGTATCATATCGTGAAAGATATGATGGAACATAACACCTATGGACTTTCCAACGATCTCAGGAGGAATGGGCAGCTTGGTATCTTTCTTTCTGTCATAGCGAACGGAACGCAGGTGGCGGAAAAAGACGAGGTGGACCGGGCGAATATTTACGTGCGCAAGGCGATCTCTTTTATCCAGAGTAATTACTGCAATCCGATCAAGGTGACGGATGTGGCGGACTATGTCTGCATCAACCGGAGCTATCTTTACACCTTGTTCCAAAATTCGATGGGGATGTCGCCGCAGCAGTTTCTGACTACGTTTCGGATCACCAAGGCGGCAGAGCTTTTGCAGCTTACATCGCTTCCCATCGAGAGTATAGCGATCTCCTGCGGCTACCATGATCCGCTGGTGTTCACGAAGGCTTTCCGCCAGATGAAAAAGATCTCTCCGACAGGCTACCGCAAGGAGATGCTCAAGGGTGAGGGACGGCGGAACAAAGAAGATCTGAAGCAGGTGGAGGAATTTATCAATCAGATCAACCGCTTGTAGGTGCGTGGGCTGTTTGGAAAAGCCGGTTCTGCGAGTGGGATTCTGACAGGATACAAGAATTGAATATAACATTTTGACAGGTATATACAACAAAGATAACTTTTGCAAAAGGTTATCTTTGTTTATTATAAGGGTAGATAAATAAAGAAGAACAACCGGGTGCGCGTGATGCGTCCGGTGGAAACAACAGGGGCTTACAGAACAACAAAAAGGAAAAGGAGACGGGGTATGAAAGAAACAGTGATCAAGAAGTTTGAAGAGATTTTCGGGGACGCGCAGGGCGTGCAGGTATATTTCGCACCGGGGCGTGTGAATCTGATCGGAGAGCACACCGATTACAATGGGGGACATGTATTTCCCTGTGCGCTGACGATCGGAACTTATGCGGCAGTCCGTAAGAGAGCAGACAGAGAGCTTCATTTTTACTCGATGAATTTTGAGGAGCTGGGGGTGATCTCTTCCAGTATTGATGAGCTGACGCCTGGCAAAGAGGCAGGATGGACGAACTATCCCAAGGGAGTTATGTGGGCCTTTGCGGGGCGTGGCATGAAGATGGACTGCGGACTGGACGTTGTGCTGAACGGCAATATTCCCAACGGATCCGGACTTTCTTCTTCCGCATCGCTTGAGGTGCTGACCGGCTATTATCTGAGGGATCTGTTCGGCTTTGACGTGACCAACATTGATCTTGCCAAGATCGGTCAGTATTCGGAGAACAATTTCAATGGAATGAACTGTGGTATCATGGATCAGTTTGCATCCGCCATGGGAAAGAAGGATCACGCGATCTTTTTGGATACCGCGGATCTCTCCTATGAGTATGCGCCGCTGGTGCTTCAGGGAGCGAAGATCGTTGTGACGAACAGCAACGTAAAACATTCGCTCGTCAATTCGGAGTACAATGTCAGAAGAAGCGAGTGTGAGAAAGCTCTGGAGGAGTTGCAGACAGTTGTGAAGATCAACGGGCTCGGAGATCTGACCGAGGAAGAGTTTGAAGAGAACAAGGCTGCGATCAAGGACGAGACGCGCGTTAAGAGAGCAAAACATGCTGTGTATGAGAACCAGAGAACGATCCGTGCCGTTGAAGCGTTGAAGAAGAACAATCTCAAGCTGTTTGGAGAGCTGATGAACGCTTCCCATGTATCGCTCCGGGACGACTATGCAGTGTCCTGCGAGGAGATCGACGTGCTGGTCGAAGAGGCATGGAAGATCGACGGCGTGATCGGTTCCCGTATCACCGGCGGCGGCTTCGGCGGCTGTACCGTGAGCATTGTGAAGGACGAGGCAGTGGAGACCTTTAAGGAAAAGGTCGGCGCGGCATATCAGGAGCGCGTTGGCAAGACCGCAGATTTCTATGTAGTGGAGATCGGGGACGGCCCGTCTAAGCTGTAAGGCAGATAAGGAGCGAAGAGATGATTCAGGAAAATATTGCAAAACTGGTACAGTATGGGTTAATTACAGGGCTGATCGAGCCTGCGGATAAAATATATACGACAAACAGACTGCTGGAGCTGTTCGGACTGGATGAGCCGGGAGAGCAGGAAAATGTGTCCGTGCAGGTGGAGGAGCTGGAGACGATCCTCGGCGAGATGCTGGATTATGCGTATGAGAAGGGGCTGCTTGAAGAGAACAGTGTAGCCTATCGGGATCTTTTTGATACGAAGATCATGTCCGTTCTTGTGCCAAGACCGAGTGAAGTGATCCGCATTTTCCATGAAAAATATGAGAAAAGTCCCAAGGAGGCAACCGATTATTTTTATAAGCTGAGCCAGGACACGGACTATATCAGAAGATACCGGATCAAGAAGGATCAGAAGTGGATCACACAGACCCAATATGGCGATCTGGATATCACGATCAATCTTTCCAAGCCGGAGAAGGATCCGAAGGCGATCGCAGCAGCTAAAAATGCAAAGCAGAGCGGCTATCCCAAGTGCCTTCTCTGCGTGGAGAACGAGGGCTATGCAGGGAGACTGAACCACCCGGCAAGACAGAATCACCGGATCATACCGGTGACGATCAACGGCAGCCAGTGGGGATTCCAGTATTCACCCTATGTATATTACGCAGAGCACTGTATCGTGTTTAACTCCAGGCATGTCCCGATGAAGATCGAACACGATACTTTTTGCAAGCTCTTTGATTTTGTAAAGCAATTCCCGCATTACATTGTCGGCTCCAACGCGGATCTGCCGATCGTGGGAGGGTCGATCCTGAGTCACGATCATTTTCAGGGCGGACATTATGAATTCCCCATGGCGAAGGCTCCGGTAGAGAGGGAGTTCACGATCTGCGGATTTGAGGACGTCAAGGCGGGCATCGTCAAATGGCCGATGTCGGTTATCCGTATTTCAGCGAAAGAGCCGGAAAGACTGATCGCGCTTGCGGATAAGATCCTTGCAGCGTGGAGAGGTTATACGGATGAGGCGGCTTTTATCTATGCAGAGACAGACGGCGAGCCGCATAACACGATCACGCCGATCGCCAGAAAGCGCGGCGAAAACTATGAACTCGATCTGGTTTTGCGCAACAATATCACCACGCCGGAGCATCCGCTTGGCGTGTACCATCCGCATGCAAAACTGCACCACATTAAGAAGGAAAACATCGGTCTGATCGAGGTGATGGGACTGGCAGTGCTTCCGGCGCGGTTAAAGGGTGAGATGGAGCAGCTTTCCAAGGCGATCCTTAGCGGCGCGGATATCCGCAAGGATGAGGTGCTGGAGAAGCATGCCGACTGGGTGGAAGAATTCCTTCCACGGTATGAGAAGGTGGATGAGAGCAATATCATGGATATTCTGCACAAGGAGATCGGAGACGTCTTTATGCAGGTGCTTGAGGATGCCGGAGTCTATAAGAGAACGGAAGAGGGACAGGCGGCGTTTGACCGTTTTATTGAATCTCTGTAAGAAGCAGGGCTTTGAAAACAGGATAGGGATACGAGAGATTCCAGAAATAAGAAATGGGGCTGTACAGCAATGCTGTGACAGCCCTTTTTAGATATGCCACAGCGAGAATAAGCCTGCGGAACAGATCAGACAGATGTAAAATTGGGGTGATGCTCTGTCTGTCAGACATGCTATATTTACACAAATAGTTTGATTAGACAACCGGATAGGGCGAAACGACAGGGAAAACGGCACGGCGGGATCAGAAATCCTCCGGGTGGCCGGTCATGCTGCAAAGAAAGGCATAACAGTCGTTCTGTTGTTTGTTGTTCATTTTCTGATAGATGGAAATGAGTCGCTGATACTTTTTGATACTGTAAAGATTTTCTGCCAGAAGGGAATCCGCAGTCATTCTCTCGTCAGACAGAAATAAGATGTAATCAATCGTGACATGGAATATGTGAGACAAGGAAATTAACATCAAGGCGTCAGGCATACCACCGCCAGTTTCGATACGGCTCAGAGTCGTCTGTGTGGTGCCGAGACATTCAGCCAGTGCATATTGAGTTAGCTTTTTTTCCAGTCGAAGTTCCCTTATTCTTGTTTTCATTTGTATACCCTTTTCCTCATTATAGTTTATTCTGAGCAGAAAAATATGCGAATTTTATATACGGATATGCAATTTTGCATATTTGGGGGTAGCAGCTGGGTGAAAGCTCAGAAAAGTTATCTTAATTTTGCGAAATGAGTATAGTGTCCTGATTGCGTACAACAATATGTTGTACGACGAAAAACATTTTATGCGGGTAATGCGGGAATTTGCTATAATATAAATAGCGAAAAAATGTGGGAGAGAATCCATGAAGATATTGCTGACAGCCATCAATGCGAAATATATCCACTCAAACCCGGCGGTCTACAGTCTGCGCGCCTATGCAGGAGAAGAGGCGCAGCAGGAGATACAGATTGCCGAGTACACCATCAATCATCGGTGCGAAGACATTCTGGCCGGTATTTACCGACATAACCCGGATGTAGTTGCAATATCGTGCTATATCTGGAACTGGAAGATGGTGACTGAGCTTCTGCCGGAGCTTTCGAAGATCCTTCCGGGAGCAGAAATCTGGCTGGGCGGCCCAGAGGTGTCTTACTGTGCCGGGGAGGTTTTGCAAAAGTTTCCCGGAGTCAGGGGAATTATGGTTGGAGAGGGAGAAAAAACCTTTCGCGAGCTATGGCAATACTACCATTCCATGGAGAACAGTGCTGTGGACGACGGACAGTCGGAGAATCCGGAAGAGCTTTGCAGAATCCGTGGGCTTGTATACCGGGAGGAGAAAAATATCGTTTACACGGGAAAAAGGGAACTGACGAACCTGACGGAGCTGCCTTTTCTCTATTCCGATATGGAGCCATTTGAAAATCGGATCCTGTATTATGAGAGCAGCCGGGGATGTCCTTACCGGTGCAGCTACTGTCTGTCCTCGATCGATAAGAAGGTTCGACTGCGGGATATTGAGGTTGTGAAACGCGAGCTTACCTTTTTCCTGGAACGGCAGGTAAAACAGGTCAAGTTTGTGGACCGGACGTTTAACTGTAACCGGGAGCATGCAGCGGAAATATGGAAGTTTTTGCAGGAGTATGACAATGGTGTTACGAACTTTCATTTTGAGATAGAAGCAGACTTGATCACGCAGGAACAGCTTGCCCTTCTGGGCACGATGCGCCCTGGACTGATGCAGATGGAGATCGGCGTGCAGACATTTCATCCGCAGACGCTTCGGGAAATCAACCGGACGACGGATATGGACAGGCTGTGTTATGTTGTCAATTCGATTCGGGAGAAACATAATATCCATGTGCACCTGGACCTGATAGCCGGTCTGCCCTATGAGGATTACGAGACGTTCCGGGATTCGTTTAACAAGGTATACGCGCTGCACCCGGAACAGCTCCAGCTTGGCTTTCTCAAAGTGCTGAAGGGATCGCCGATGTATGAAAAAGCGGAGGAATACGGATTGGCATATCTGGATTCACCTCCGTATGAGGTCCTTTTTACGAAGTGGCTTTCCTATGAGGAACTTCTCAGACTTAAAGAAGTGGAGGAGATGGTGGAAATCTACTATAACAGCAACCAGTACGTGCACACGATAGCACTTCTCGAAAAGGTCTACCCGGATGCGTTCGGGATCTACGAAGCGCTGGCGGCATTTTATAAGCAGGAAGGTCTGTTCGTGCAGACACCGTCGCGTGCAAATCGTTACCAGGTGCTGTTTGCGTTCTGTATGACCACAGCCCTTGCTGGAAAAGAGGAACTGGTGAAAGAGACGCTGCTCTATGATCTGTATCTGCGCGAAAACAGTAAGAGCAGACCGGAATTTGCCGCGCAGGATGGCGCAAACGAGGAACAGAAGGGATGGTGCCGCGCCTTTTATGAGGAAGAGGAGAAAAACAGGGTATTTCTGAAAGATTATGAGACATACGACAGCAGGCAGATGGCGAGGATGACGCATATTGAATTTTTCGCTTATCCGGTATGGAAAAAAGAGCTTACGCCGGACAGCGGCCGGTACGAGGAGCCGGAGGCCGTGCTGTTTGATTATCAGAAGAGAGATCCACTCACGGGAGACGCCAGAGCCGTGCGGCTGCCGTCCGTCTATAGTGCATAGAAAAGGGGAACCACTTGGAAAGAGAACGAGAAACGGAAATGACCGGGACATATGTGTGCGTGGATCTGGAGACGACCGGGCTTGAGCCGAAAAGAGACAGGATCATAGAGATCGGGGCAGTCAAGGTGCGGGACGGCGTGCCCCAGGAGGAGTTTTCCACGCTTGTGAACCCGCAAAGACAGCTGGAGGAGCGGATCGTAACCCTGACCGGAATTCAGGCGGAAGATCTGAAGGATGCGCCTCGGATCGAAGAAGTTTTGCCAAAATTTCTGGAGTTTGCGGAGGAATTGCCTCTGCTTGGACATGCGGTCCTGTTCGATTTTTCTTTTTTGAAAAGGGCGGCGGTGAATCTGGGGTATCCTTTTGAACGAAAGGGAGTGGATACGCTGCAGATCGCACGAAAATACCTGCCGGAGCTGGAGAGCCGGAGTCTGGGATTTTTGTGTTCTTATTATGAGATCCCACATACGGCACACAGGGCGCTTGGCGATGCGCGCGCCACAGCCGTGCTCTACGGGCGGCTGGCGGAGCAGTTTTATGAAAAGGAATGGGAACAGAACCTGCTGACGCCCGGAAAGAATCTTTTCTGTCCGCATCCGCTCATCCATCAGGTAAAAAAAGAAAAGCCTATCACCATTCCGCAGAAAGAGCAGTTATATAAACTGGTGGACAGGCATAAACTGGTATTAGCGTATGAGATAGAAAGCCTCTCCAGAAGCGAGGCTAGCCGTCAGATCTCGAAGATTCTGCAAGAATACGGGCGATAGTGCCTTTGGAGGCAGACTGCAGCGAGTCGGCGATCACCGAAAGACCGTCGATCTTTTCCGGGCAGCCGCTTTCCCGGTAGATCCTGCACAGCAGACGATAGGTGCCGGAAACGTCGCTTCCTGTGGATACTGCGAATTCAAGCAGCGTGCGCGCTTCCTGCGGGTATCCATTCTGATACAGCAGGTCAGCCCATTTTTGCAGTGTGCGGACCAGAAGAGTGTAATTCTGGTCGTAGGCGGTGAGCAGATTGATGTTGGGAGCGCCGTAGCGCAGCTTGAGATCAGTGTTGGTAAAGCCGGTGAAGTTGACGATCTTCTCGGCGCTGAGCGTGCGGATGGTTTCGATACATTCTGCGACCTGTTCGTCCTCTTTGAGGAGGGTCATGGGAAAGGTGTCCAGAGGGAGCGAGATGTAGTCCAGGTCATCCAGAGGCTTTCGCCTCGTGAGGTTCGCCTCGCGCTCGCGTTCCCAGAAGTGCGCAACGGTGTCTGCATCTGTTTTTTTCGTGCGGGAATTGCTGACAAAGACCAGCAGACCCAGGAGGAGGACACTTGCCAAAATAATAAAATTCATATATAATTATCTCCATTCAAAGTGTTTATGTAAGTCAGGAGGCATGAGCCATGTTTAATAGAAAAAACAGGAAAATTATTTCCTCCATCATTATCGCGATTTTGATCTTGGCGATGGTGGTTCCGATGCTTTTGAGCGTCGCCGTATAACTTGTATTTCAGTGTACCATAGAATTGCCAGTTGGGCAATTACAGCGAGGAGAGGTGTCATTTTGAAAAAGTGGTCTATGTTGGTATCCGCTGCACTGGCAGCAGCGGCTTTGTGGGTAGCGCCGGTAAATGCACAGGAAGATACGATAGAAGCAGGTATCTATGTGAACGATATGAATCTGTCCGGCAAGACGGTTTCCGAGGCAAAAAAAGAGATACAAGCCTATGTGGATTCCCATGCGGATGTGCAGATCATTCTGGATGCGGAGACGATCGAGTCGGGAGATCAGATCGTTACAACGGCGGGAGAACTTGGTCTGAAATGGGGAAATCCGGAGATCCTGGACGAGGCGTGCAGCTTCGGAAAAGACGGGGATATTCTGAAATGCTATAAAGAGCTGAAGGATCTCGAATATACGAATAAGGTATACAAGGTAGCCTTTGATTTTGATAAGAGCAAGATCCGGTCGATCATTGAAGAGCGCGCCGAAGAGTACAATCAGGATGCGATCGATGCGACTTTGACCAAGACGGAGAATGGCTTCGAGGTAGTCGGAGGTCAGAAGGGTGTCGTGATCGACGTCGATGCCTCTGTCAATTCGGTGTATGACTGGCTGACGCAGGTCTGGAACGGCGAAGATCCGACGCTCGATCTTGTGACGGTTGTGGAAGAGCCCAAGGGGCGCGAAGAGGATCTGCAGAAGGTGAAGGATGTGCTGGGAAACTTTTCCACAAGCTATTCGACATCCGGTTCCTCACGGAGCGCCAATGTGGAAAATGGCTGCCGGCTGATCAATGGGACACTGCTGTATCCCGGGGATGAGTTTTCTGCCTATGAGACGGTGTCTCCTTTTTCACAGGCGAATGGATATTATATGGCAGGCTCCTATCTGAACGGACAGGTTGTGGACAGTCTTGGAGGCGGCATCTGTCAGGTGTCTACGACGCTGTACAATGCGGTGCTGAAAGCGGAGCTTGAGGTGACGGAGCGGTTTAACCACTCGATGATCGTAACCTACGTAGATCCTTCTGCCGATGCAGCGATCGCTGAGTCCTCCGGTAAGGACTTCAAATTTAAGAACAATACGGATTACCCGATCTATATAGAGGGAACTACCACGCCGGATAAGCAGATCACGTTTACGATCTATGGTGTGGAGACAAGAGACCCGGGGCGCGAGGTGTCCTATGAGAGCGTCGTGCTGGAACAGACCGTGCCCGATACAGAGGTGATCTACACGGATGCCTCCCAGCCGGTGGGATTCTGCTCGGTGCAGTCTGCCCATATCGGATACAAGGCGCAGCTCTGGAAGGTTGTGAAGGAAAACGGTGTGGAGGTCAGCCGTGAACAGGTGAACAGCAGTACCTACATGAAAGCGCCGAGAAGCGCTACCGTTGGTGTGGCGACAGCCGATCCGGCAGCGTATGAGGCGATCATGGCGGCGGTTGCGACGAACAGTATCGATCAGGTAAAGGCAGTCGCAGCGTCCTACAAGGCGGCAGCCGACGCAGCAGCGGCACAGGCAGCAGCCGAAGCGGCGGCACAGCAGCCACAGCCGGCTGATCCGGCAGCGCAGCAACAGGCCGATCCGGCACAGCCGCAGTAATGCGGCACAGAGCCGATGAGACGACCCGGAGCAAGAGGTGGAGACAGCTTTGGGATGGGGATTGACAAAATCGTATGAGAGATGGAAAAATATCGGAGAATGTATTGAAACGCTCCGTATTAAGACAGATAAACACGGATAGAGAAGAATTGATAAGTGGCGCAGGCATAGGGAAAGACTGCGCCATTTTGGCGCTTGGAGACGGGATGGAGACGGTGCTTTGCACGACGCCGGTATCAGCGTCCGCAGACCGGGTGGCTGGATATGCGATCCCGATGGCGCTCAACAATCTGGCGGTGGCGGGAGCGTCGCCGGTGGCAGTCATGCTGACGGTGCTTCTTCCCTCAGACGCCATGGAGGAGGAGCTTCAAAGCATTATGAAGCAGGCGCAGGAGGTATGCGAAAGCCTTGGCGTAGCCATTGCCGGCGGACATACCGAGGTCAGTCCTGTGGTGCGGGAGCCGCTTGTCCAGGTGACCGGGATCGGAAAGAAAGAGGCCGCACGAGCGGGTTACCCGCAAGGGATAAAAGAAGATCAGGATATTGTAGTGAGCAAGTGGATCGGACTGGAAGGCACAGCGCGGCTTGCGCGGGAGCGGAAGGAAGAGCTGTGTACGAGATATCCGGTCCGCATGGTGGAGGAAGCGGCAGACTTTGACAGGTATCTGTCTGTGATACCGGAGGCTGCCACCGCCATTAAGTCCGGCGTTTGCGGGATGCACGATGTATCCAGAGGGGGCATTTTTGGCGCGCTCTGGGAAATGGCGTCGGGCGCGGGCGTTGGACTGGAAATTGATTTAAAGAAGATTCCGGTAAAGCAGGAGACGGTGGAGATCTGTGAGTTTTTTGGGATCAATCCGTATGAACTGCTGTCGGGAGGCTGTCTGATCATGGTGACGCAGGACGGAAACGGCCTGGTGGGAGAACTGCAGCGCAGTCAGATCCCGGCGGTCATCATCGGGAGAACCACGGCGGGAAATGACCGGATCCTTTTCAATGAAGAGGAGCGGAGATTTCTGGATATGCCGAAGATGGATCAGATCTATGCCGTAGAAAAATAGCGCTCGGAAGTGTGGAAGGCTTCTGCGGCGCATAGCGATAGGAGGATAAGAAAATGAGAGAAGAATTGCTTGCGATTGTAGAGAGAAACAGTCGTATTGACCTGAAGGAGCTGGCGGTCATATTAGGAGTAGAGGAGATCGATGTAGTCAATGAGCTGGCTGCGCTCGAGGAGGAAGGGATCATCTGCGGATATCACACGATGATCGACTGGGAAAAGACCTCGATCGAGAAGGTTTCCGCGCTGATCGAAGTGCGCGTGACGCCGCAGAGAGGACAGGGTTTTGATACCATAGCAGAGCGCATCTATAAGTATCCGGAGGTGACGTCCGTTTATCTGATCTCCGGAGGATTTGACCTGCTTGTGACGCTGGAGGGCAAGTCGCTGAAGGAGATTTCAGGGTTTGTCTCCGATAAGCTGTCCACGCTCGATTCGGTGCTCAGCACGGCAACTCATTTTATTTTGAAGAAATACAAAGACCACGGAACCGTACTGACGAAGAAGTACGAGGACACCAGAGAGAAGGTGACACCGTGAGAAATCCATTAGCAGATAAAGTTGTTGACATCAAGCCGTCCGGGATCCGGAAGTTCTTTGATATCGTCAGTGAGATGGAGGATGCTATCTCTCTCGGCGTGGGAGAGCCGGATTTCGACACACCCTGGCATATCCGCGACGAGGGAATCTATTCCCTCGAAAAGGGACGCACCTTCTACACATCCAATGCGGGACTGATGGAGCTCCGGAAGGAGATCAGCCGCTATTTAAAAAGAAAACAGGGCGTCAGCTATGACCCGGTCAAAGAAGTGCTGGTGACAGTCGGCGGTTCGGAGGCGATTGATATCGGTCTGCGCGCGATGCTGAACCCGGGGGACGAGGTACTGATCCCGCAGCCCAGTTATGTTTCGTATGAGCCGTGTGCAGTGCTGGCAGGCGGTGTGCCGGTCATCATTGAGCTGAAGGCGGAGAATGAGTTCCGGCTGACGGCGCAGGAGCTGGAGGACGCGATCACAGACAAGACGAAGGTGCTGATCCTTCCTTTCCCGAACAATCCGACCGGAGCGATCATGGAGCGCAAGGATCTGGAAGCGATCGCCAAGGTGATCATAGAACATGACATATTTGTCATTTCTGACGAGATCTATTCAGAGCTTACATACACAGACAAGCATGTATCGATCGTAGAGCTGGAGGGGATGCAGGAGAGAACGATCCTCATCAACGGTTTTTCAAAGGCGTTTGCGATGACCGGATGGCGTCTGGGCTATGCCTGCGGACCGAAGCTGATCATCGAGCAGATGACGAAGATCCATCAGTTTGCGATCATGTGCGGACCGACCACCAGCCAGTATGCCGCAGTGGAGGCGCTTCGGAACGGGGAAGAGGACGTAGTCGAGATGCGCACCGCCTACAACCAGAGACGGCGGTATCTGATGCACGCCTTCAAGGAGATGAACCTGGACTGCTTTGAGCCATTTGGCGCGTTCTATGTCTTTCCGTGCATCAAGGAATTTGGGATGACGAGTGAAGAGTTTGCCAACCGCTTCTTACAGGAGGAAAAGGTGGCTGTCGTGCCGGGAACGGCTTTCGGAGACTGCGGGGAAGGCTTCCTCAGGATTTCCTACGCATATTCGCTGGACAATCTCAAGGTAGCCATCGGCCGCTTAAAAGATTTCGTAGAAAAGCTGCGTGCAGAGCAGCAAAAATAAGCTAATTATTTTTCCAGTGCAGCCTGTGAAGTTCGCCTTCCAGCTGCATCTGGTCAAAACCCTGCTGGTGCAGCGCCTCGTAGAGCACGATCGCCACAGAGTTAGAAAGATTCAGAGAGCGGATCGCCGGAAGCATCGGGATACGGATACAGGTCTCTTCGTGATCGACCAGAATTTCCTCCGGGATCCCGCCGCTCTCCTTTCCAAACATAATAAAGTCATCCGGTCCGAAGGACACGTCTGTATAGACGTGTTTTGCTTTTGTGGTGGCCATCCAGATCTTAGCGGAGGGATGTTTTTCCTGAAAATCCGCAAAATTGATATATCTTGTCATGTCCAGATGCTCCCAGTAATCCATACCCGCCCGTTTGATCGATTTTTCATCGAGACGGAAGCCAAGCGGCTCGATCAGGTGCAGGGATGTGCCCGTTGCAACGCAGGTGCGTCCGATATTGCCGGTGTTTGCCGGAATTTCCGGCTGATGTAATATGATGTGCATAGATAAACCTCATTTCCAATTCGCTGTATTGCCCGTAAACTCAGTCGTCGTCCTCCATGGAAGATTTCGGGAGGGAGAAGATAAACTCCGTGCCGACGCCCTCCGTGCTGATGACGTTGATATGTTCGCCGTGTGCCTGGATGATCTCCTTGGTGATGGAGAGACCCAGTCCGGTACCCTTCTTATCTTTTCCGCGGGAGAGATCCGATTTGTAAAACCGATCCCAGATCAGCTTCAGGTCGTCCTTGGGAATACCGATCCCGCTGTCCTTCACGCTGACAAAGATCTTGCTGCGCTTCTCCGTCGTTTCCATCTTGATGACCGAATCGTGATGGCTGAATTTGATCGCATTATCCAGCAGATTGTAGAGGACTTGCTGGATCTTGTCTACGTCACCTACAACGTACATTTCATCGCCGGTCAGGACAAGCTCGATTGCGATCATTTTCTGGCGGCAGGTTCCCTCGAAGGAGGCCGCCACGTTGCGGATGGTGCGGTTGATGTCGAAATCCGTCTTGTTGAGCATCATGCCGTTGGTGTTTAAGTTGTTCAGGGTGAGAAGACTGTTTGTCAGCTTTGTCAGCCGGTCCGTCTCGTTCAGCACGATCGTGAGATATTTTTCGTGCATCTCGGGAGGGATCGTGCCGTCGATCATCGCTTCCAGATAGCCGCGGATCGAAGTAAGTGGAGAACGGAAGTCGTGGGAGACATTCGCGACAAACTTTTTCTGGTCATCCTCCGACCTTGCGATCTCGCTCGCCATATAGGAAAGGGAAGCGGCAAGATAACCCATCTCGTCCTCGCTTTCCACGCTGAACTCATAGTGCATATTCCCACTGGCGTACTGTTCCGTCGCCTCTGTGATCTTGCGCAGAGGAATGTAGACGATCTCGGTAAAGAAGATCAAGATGATCAGGGACAGAAGAAACAGGATCACCAGCATGATGTAAGAGATATTGAGAAGGCTGTTTGCCTCCGCTTCCAGGCTGCTCATCGCGTAGTGGATCACGACATAGCCCTTTACGCGGTAATCGGCGGTGATCGGGGCGAACACGCTCAGAACGTCCTTATCGAAGGTGTCAAAGAAGTCTCCGACCGTATAATACGAGCCGGCGGTCACGGTGGGATCAAAGTTTTCCACCACGATCTCTGTCTCGACATCCACCGGGGAAGAGGAATCCAGGATCATGCGCCCGGAAGGGTTGATGATCCAGATAGTCGCGTTCATGTAGGTGTCCAGCGCGTCGAGCTGATCTTTTACGGACTCCAGCGTGGCCTCGTTGTTGTAAAGGTCGGAGGCGTAGGTGTTGGCGATCAGCGTGGCTTCCCGGTAAAGGGAGTCCGCCTTCTCTTTTTTCAGATGATCCATCGTCATGTTTGAGACGAAGGTAGCCACCGCGACAAACCCGAACAGACCAAAGATCAGGTAGGCGAGCAGAAGTTTCAGATAAAGTGTTTTTCGCATACGTCAGTTTTTAACCTCAAATTTGTAGCCGATCCCCCAGATGGTCGCGATCTTCCAGTGCTCATGGTCGTTGATCTTCTCGCGCAGACGCTTGATATGGACGTCTACCGTCCGGGTATCGCCGATGTACTCATAGCCCCAGATCTGATCCAGAAGCTGCTCACGCGTAAATACGTGATTCGGAGAGGAGGCAAGGAAATATAAAAGCTCCAGCTCCTTCGGGGGCATATCGATATTTTTTCCCATATAGACTACCGAGTAGTTGGTCAGGTTGATGACCAGATCGGGGTATTCCACACTTTTAACATCCGGCGCCTTGGGTTCTGCAGCGGCAGGCTTGTAGCGTCTCAGGACGGCCTTTACACGCGCGACAAGCTCCTTGGAGTCGAAGGGCTTCTCCATATAGTCGTCTGCGCCCAGCTCAAGGCCGAGTACCTTGTCAAAGACCTCGCCTTTTGCGGAAAGCATGATGATGGGAAGCGTGGAGCGCGTGCGGATCTCCCGGCACACCTGATAGCCGTCGATGCCGGGAAGCATCAGGTCTAAGAGCATCAGGTTTGGTTCAAATGTCTCGACAGCCGTCAGGGCGGATTCTCCGTCGTTGACGATCATCGTCTCAAAACATTCCTTGGTCAGATACAGAGAGATCAGCTCTGCAATATTATTGTCGTCATCGACGATCAGGATTTTCTGTTTGCTTACCATGGGTTATCGCCTTTCTATACAGTGAATGATCCCGGGCGTTTTGCAGCCCGGAACAGGTATCGTGGATCAGTCTTTAAATTCTGCGATGGTGACGCCGGCGTCGCCTTCTCCGAATTCTCCCTGACGGTAGCTTTTGACTACCTTGTTGCGGCGCAGGTAATTCTGCACGGCGCTGCGGAGCGCTCCGGTGCCTTTGCCGTGGACAATGCGCACGCTCGGCAGGTGTGCCAGATAGGCGTCGTCGAGATATTTGTCCAGCTCGGACAGAGCTTCATCCACCGTTTTCCCAAGCAGATTGATCTCCGGGGAAACCGAGAAGGATTTGGACATCTTCAGACGACCGGACGAAGTGCGCTGCATTTTTCCGGTGCTCACCGTCTCCTCGTCGATCAGGACCAGATCGTCCAGGGAAACCTGGGAGCGGATGATGCCGCATTGCACAAAAAGTCTGCCGCTCTTGTCGGGAAGGGAGCTTACGGTTCCCTTGAGTCCCATGGAGACGACCTTGACGCTGTCGCCGAGTCTTAGCTGATTCGGTTTGAGCAGCTTGTGCGTCTGTTTTTTATCGTTTTTCAGTGCCAGTTTATCATTCTTTTCGGAAATCTTGTCGCGGACCTTCTGCCGGGACTTCTCCAGATCCTTGATAGAGGAGGACGCGCCTGCCTTCTGGAAGGTACGGATCGTCTCATCGGCAACTTCCTTGGCATCCTGCAGGATCTCCCGCGCCTGCTCGTTGGCTTCGCGCAGAATCCGTTCGCGCGACTGGTCGATCTTTTCCTGCTTGGATTCGAGGCGCTCTTTCAGCGTCTTGACCTCGTTCTTGTAGGATTCGATCTCCTGCCGCTCTTTTTCGATCGTGAGCCGGCTGCTCTCGAGATCTGCGAGAAGATCCTCAAAGCTCTCTTTATCCTCGGTGATATGCCGTCTGGCGTCCTCGATGATGTAGTCGGGCAGACCGAGCTTGGAGGAGATGGCAAAGGCGTTGCTCTTACCCGGGATACCGATCAAAAGACGGTAGGTGGGGCGCAGCGTTTCCACGCTGAACTCGCAGCACGCATTTTCCACAAAAGGCGTGGAGAGAGCGTATACCTTCAGCTCGCTGTAATGGGTGGTCGCCATCGTGCGGATCCCTCTTCCGTGCAGATGATCGAGCACGGCGATCGCGAGGGCAGCGCCCTCCGTCGGATCCGTACCGGCTCCAAGCTCATCGAACAGACAAAGGGAAGCTTCGTCTGCGTCTTTCAAGATAGATACGATGGACGTCATATGGGATGAAAAGGTGCTGAGACTCTGCTCGATGCTCTGCTCATCCCCGATGTCGGCGTACACCTCCCGGAAAATGGAAAGCTCGGAGCGATCCAGCGCCGGGATATGGAGTCCAGCCTGCCCCATAAGCGTCAAAAGTCCCACCGTCTTGAGCGAGACAGTTTTTCCGCCCGTGTTTGGTCCAGTGATGATAAGAAGGTCAAAGTCCGTGCCAAGCGGAATGTTGACGGGGACAACCTTCTTTTTATCCAGCAGAGGATGACGTCCCTGGCGGATATTGATCCTGTGCTCGGTATTGAACAGGGGCATCGTCGCGTTCTGTTCCATGGCGAGAGACGCCTTTGCAAAGATAAAATCCAGCGTGGTCATCGCCTTCTGGTTGGAAGAAAAGGCGTCCGTGTGGGCGGCAGCCTGCGCGCTCAGCCCGGCAAGGATCGCTTCGATCTCTTCCTGTTCCTTGATGGAAAGCTCCTTGAGCTCATTGTTCATGCTGACAACGGCGGCCGGCTCGATAAAGAAGGTCGAACCGGAGGCAGACTGGTCGTGCACCATACCGGGAACCTGCCCCTTGTATTCCGACTTAACGGGGATACAGTAGCGGTTATTCCGCATAGTGACAACAGCGTCCTGCAGATAAGTGCGGTACGAGCCGTTGATCATGGAGTTAAGCTGCGAGTGGATCCGGTCGTTTGTCAGAGAAATACTGCGCCGGATGTGCTTCAGCGTCGGGCTGGCGTCATCCGCGATCTCGTCCTCGGACAGGATGCAGCGCCGGATCTCCCCGGCAAGCGGCGTCAACGGCTCCAAAGCGTCGAAATAGACGTCCAGCGAATCGCCGGGAATATCGTCCCGGTCCCTGCGGCCGTAGGTCTTGATCCGGTTGACATTTTCCAGAAAGGCCGCGATCCGCAAAAGCTCGGAAACAGACAGAGCGCTGCCGACCTCCAGGGATTTGATGCAAAAGCCCAGATCTTTATTGCCGCCAAAGGAGGTGGAACCCTGCCGGAACAGACGGCTCAATGCGTCGGCAGTCTCCTGCTGTGCGGTCTGGATCTGCTCCGGATCAGTCATCGGAACAAGCGAGGCGGCAAGAGCCTTTCCGGGTTCGGAGGTCGCCTTTTCCGTGAGCTGGTGGATGATCTTTGTATATTCTAATACGCGTAAAACTTTTTCGTTCATAAATTCTCCGTTTCAAATTCAAAGCAGTAATCGGGTAAGTTCGTTTTTTATTGTACCACATCCTGAGTATTTTCAAAGTCATTTCCATAGAAAATGACTCAAATATGGTAACAGCGCAGTCTCCGGATTCCTAATAAATGGTCATGTGAATGCAAAATGAAAAGGTTGACAAATGTACACCTATGAAATATGATAAAGGTACACAGATGTCAACCTAATTAACAACAGAATGTCCGATGGAGGAGAAAATGACGAAGATAACCGACGCCGAATGGCAGATCATGAGCTTGTTGTGGAATAACGAGCCGCAGACGATCACGCAGATGACGAAGGCGCTTGAGGAGTCGATGAAGTGGAGCAAGCACACGGTGATCACGTATTTGAAGCGGATGGAAGAAAAAGGGCTGGTGCATCACACCGAAGGGGAAAGGGCCAAATTATATTACGCAGACGTTAAGCGGGACGAGGCGGTTTTGCAGGAGAAGGAGCATTTCCTGAACAAAGTCTTTCGAGGCAATGCAGGTCTGATGGTCAGTACCCTGTTGCAGCAGAGCGATTTTACGCAGGAAGAAATACAGTATCTGGAGGAAATCCTGACGCAGAAAAAGAAGTGAGAAACAGAGGAGCCGGCAGATGGGGAAAGAATAGGAGGAGCTGACTGAACGATGAAAATAGTGGAATACAGCGTATTGGTAACCGTTATGATATTGCTTCGAAAGTTGTTGTGGAACCGGATTTCCAGAAGAATCCAGTATGCGCTCTGGATTTTTCCGGTGGCGTTTCTGTTGCTGCAACCCTTTGTACAGATAGAAAGCCGTTTCAGTATGCAGGGGGTATTTTACAGCGTTTCGCGCAATTTTTCCATGATGAAAGAAAATGGACAGGAAAAAACGCAGGAGACCGCAGAGGGGCAAAGAGAAGATACAGCGCAAAACCTGATTAAGACTGGAGAGGGTGATCATGCTTATGTGATGTTTCCGGAAGAAAGAGGATTGTCTGCGCAGCAGGGGCAGATGACGGAGGGCATCGCGCCGCAGCCGAATGGAAAGGATCAGCAGGAATGGTCCTACGCGTTGGGAAAGGATCCAAAGAGAGCGTGGACATTTTTTTCGGCGGCCGTTTCCCTTTGCATGGGCGTTGTCATTGCGGCAAAGAATCTGTTGTTTTATGGCAGATGCCGTCGCAGCCGAAGATTCCTGCGTTCAATCCCGCAGCAAAAACTTAGGATCTATCTGCTGCCGGGGATAGAGACACCCTTTTTGCTGGGAAGAGGCATTTATCTTCCCGAGGATATGCAGGAGGAGAAAAAGCAGCTACGGTATATGGTACAGCACGAATACTGTCATTATCGGCATGGGGACAATTTCTGGACGATCCTCAGGATGCTGTGCATCGTCTTATACTGGTATCATCCGTTTGTGTGGATCGCAAACAGCTATATAAAGAGAGATTGCGAGCTTGCCTGCGACGAAGCGGTGCTTGCTGCAATGAGTGGAAAAGAGAGGGAGGAATACGGACAAACGCTGATGCAGATGTTGAGAAGGAGCGGCAATGCAAAGACGGATGGGCTTGCGGCGTCGCCTATGCGGGGAAAGGTCAGAAAGATGAAAGAGCGGCTGGAACTGATACACGGACGGAAGGAACCGTCCCGGGTGTTGTGCGGAAGCTCCATACTGGCGCTGGCGCTGCTGACCGGCTGCGCTTTTGCAGGGCAGACTGACACCGCCGCAGAAACAGCGGCCATTGAAGCTCCCGGGCAGGACACAGCGGCGAGGAAGCAGGATAAGCCTGCGGAAAAGCCGTTACCTGAGAAGAATGGGGAGAGTACGGCGGCAAGAGAAGAAGCCTTTCAGGATATTCCGTATAACGTGTCGGCGGTCGTCTGTGGGGATAAGACCTATGTTTTTTCAGAAAACGGAGTTTTTATAGCGAAGGACGATGCAAAACAGCACGGTACAGAGGAGAACTGGGAGCGCATTTATGACAAACCGGCGGTGCTTGGCATAAGCTGCCCGGAGCTTGAAGATGGCATTGTTTTCTTTTACGGATACCCGGAGGAGACGGAAAAGACGGCGATCCTGGCACTGGATACTGCAAGCGACAAGATAACGACCGCGCTTAACGTGGGACAGGATCTTAACGCCTATGCAGAGATGTATTATGAAGCGGGGAAACTGTATTGCTGCGAATATCTGCCCGATCGGAAGATCATCAGTATGGATGTGTTGGAAAACGGTGTGCTTGCGAAAAGCGCAGAGGAAATCCCGGGAACCTATCTGACAGGGAATCCATCGACAGCCATGGAGCAGCAAATGACGGCGCTGACAGAGCAGGAGTCCGTAGAACGGTGCTCGGTCTATTCGCCGGTCTATACCAGACGGGAAGGATATGACGGCGTATTTATCACCGCGTCAGACGCACAGGGCGATTGGAGCGTTCCGACCGATCTGCTGTATCAGATCACAGAAGAGGGAGAAGTGAAAAAGACAGAAGGGATTACGGATATCCTGGTTACCCGAAAAGGCATCGTTGGACGTGATCCGGGCGCATACAATGATATATGGCTCTGGGATGAGGCAGGCGGCACGAAACAGAAGATTTATGAAGCATCCGAAAACGGAGATGTGTATATTGGATACAATACCTATAATGAGGACGGTCTCTTTGGGATGGCGAAGGGAGAGGACGGAACGTTTCAGGCGGTGAAAATCGGATGGGACGGCGAGATAGCTCCGTTGTTTGAAGTAAAAAGCGAGGATGCGACGTATCCGGTCCACGCGCAGATGAGCGCTGTCGGCAGATATTTATATTATTACAATCCGGCGAGCGGGCGCATGGAGAGAGAAAAGATAAGGTAGGAAAATGCTGCTATTTGAAAATAAGAAAACAAAATGATAGAGGAGGAAAAGCATGAAGTATATAAAGATTAAACTGTTTGCAATAGTGTTATTGGGTATGTTGGTGCCATTACAGGCAATGGCGGCAGAATCTCAAACAGAAAATGCGGTGATTATAGATGAGACGTATACAGAGAAAGAAAATTCAGAGGAAACAAAAATCTGTACAAAAGAAAAAAGTGTCATTCAACCACGTTATCAATATAGAGTAGTTACAGATGGAGGAAATCTGAATGTACGGGATTATCCAAGTACAACAACGGGGAAAATCATAGGATCTATTCCTAATGGAACAATCGTAGAGGTACCTTTTATGCAACCACCAGGAACACCTGATGGATGGGATTATATATCTTCTCCGATAGCGGGGTATGTGGCAAGCCAGTATATACAATAAATTTTTTTATTCTTATTTTCAAATTAGCATTTTAATAAGGCAAAAAGGACTGGACATATAGGTGTGTGTTACAGTTCTTTTTGCATTTTATATAAAATACATTTTACAGTTACAGATATGTAAATCATGGGGAGCGTACAACAGAGTTACAATCCCTGTCTGAGATTTCTTTACAAGTATCTGGAAAACCGCTATACTGAGAATGAATTTGCACGATGGATATTCTGTGAAATGTCGGATCATGGCATGGTACAGGGAAGCGAAGGAGATCACTTATGCCCGGGCAGGAGAATAAGATATCACAGGAGCAGACGCAGACAGCGGCAGGACAGGCCAAAGAGCAGGCGCAGTACACGCCCTCGGTAGAACCCGATTTTCTGAGAGAAAAGATCAAACAAAAGCCCGTCAACAAGAAGAAGCTGCTTCGAAGGACGGTCATAACAGTGGTGATGGCGGTTGTCTTTGGACTGGTGGCGTGCTTCACCTTTCTGATCCTGGAGCCGGTCATCAGCAATAACCTGTATCCCGAGGAAGAGGCAAAAGAAGTGCAGTTCCCGGAAGAGACAGCCAGCGAAGAGATGAAGCCGGAAGATATGCTGGTAGAAGAAGAGGTACAGCAGGAAGAAGCGGCCGTCACAGAGGAGAAGGAGACACAGCAGATCGAACAGATCCTGTCACAGATGGAGTTCGGTCTGGATGAATATAAGAATGTATATGAACAGCTCGCGGCGCTGGCAAACACGGCGGGGCGGGCAGTGGTGACAGTTACCGGGGTAAGCTCGGATGTGGACTGGTTTAACGACACGTATGAAAATGAGGCGTCGGCTTCGGGCGTGATCGTTGCCAACAACGGAAGGGCGATACTCATCCTTGTCAGTGAGAGGGCGCTCAAAGAAGCAGAAAGTATCGAGGTGACATTCTGCGATCAGGCAAAGGCAGAGGCAGCCGTGATCCAACGCGACAGCATCACCGGGCTGGCGGTTCTTTCCGTGCCGCTTTTGTCTATCGGGGAAGATACGATGGATGTGATCGACATCGCGAAGCTCGGAAGCTCCAACAAGGCAGACCTGCTGGGGAGTCCGGTCATCGCGCTGGGAAGCCCGTTAGGAACCAGCGGTTCTATCTCCTATGGGATTGTGACTTCTGCGGGGAGCTACATTGACCAGCCGGATTCAGCCTACCGGATGATCATGACGGATATCTACGGAGGCAGCAGCGCGACAGGCATACTGATCGATCTTAACGGCATGGTGATCGGCGTGATCGATTCGGCAACCCGGAACAGCGATATGCCGAATCTGCTTACCGCATATGGGATCACGGAGCTGAAAAAGACGATCGAAAGGCTGTCCAACAACAGGGAAAGCGGCTATCTTGGCGTACATGGGTGCGATGTGCCGGAAGAGGTGGCACAGGATATGCAGATAGAAATCCCTGCCGGTGCATATATTAAAAAGATAGAGATGGATTCTCCGGCGATGGCAGCAGGAATCCAGAGCGGAGACGTCGTGATCGCTGCAGACGGAAATGAGATCCTTTCTTATGCCGAACTGCTGAATGTGCTGAACAATTCCGCACCGCAGGATGTGCTGACACTCACCATTTCGCGGCAGGGACGGGAGATGGAGGCAGATGTGACGCTGGGAAACCGCTAAGGATGAAACAGACCCGTTTGCCAAGGGCGCAGCAGACAGGGCAGAATAGATAAGAAAGACAGGACAGAGCGCCTGGGAATGGAGACGGATATGAAATACATTAAGGACTATAAAGAAGGCGACAGAGTCTATGACATTTATCTGTGCAAGCATAAGACATCCGCAGTGACGAAGAACGGAAAGGCATACGACAGCGTTATCCTTCAGGATAAGACAGGAACGGTGGACGCGAAAGTGTGGGATCCAAACAGCGCAGGTATCGAGGACTTTGATACGCTGGATTACATAGAAGTCTATGGAGATGTGACGAGCTTTCAGGGAGCGCTGCAGGTCAACGTGAAACGCATCCGCAAGTGCCGCGAAGGAGAATACGATCCGGCGGATTATCTCCCAGTGAGCCCCTTCCCAATTGATGGAATGATGCAGGAGCTGTTGTCGTTGATCAACAGTGTGCAGAATGCATATCTGAAAAAACTGCTGCAGATGTTTTTCGTGGAGGACGAAGAGTTCGTAAAACGATTTCGCCAGTCATCGGCGGCAAAGACCGTTCATCACGGATTTGTCGGCGGCCTGTTGCAGCATACGCTTTCCGTAATGAAGCTGTGCGACTATTACTGTACGCAGTATCCCGTTTTGAACCGCGATCTCCTGCTGACGGCGGCGATCTGTCACGATATCGGTAAGACGAAGGAACTCTCGCTTTTCCCGGAAAATGACTATACGGACGATGGACAGTTCCTGGGGCATATCGTGATCGGCAGTGAGATGGTGAGCGAAAAGATCCGGCAGATCCAGGGATTTCCGCCGGTGCTGGCAAATGAACTGAAGCACTGTATCCTGTCCCACCATGGAGAGCTGGAGTTTGGGTCGCCTAAGAAACCGGCTATCGTGGAGGCGGTTGCGCTGACTTTTGCAGATAACACGGACGCAAAGATGGAGACGTTTACAGAACTTTTGGAAAACAGCAAAGAGAGCGGCTGGCTCGGCTTCAACAGACTGTTTGAGTCCAACGTGGCATGGACGAAGATGGAATAATAAAAATCCGGAGGCGGAGAGTGTATGGAATACAGGAAAAATGACATCGTCACGGTTTCCATTGAGGATATCGGAAACGACGGTGAAGGGATCGGAAAGACGAACGGCTATACGCTCTTCGTAAAAGATGCGGTGCTGGGGGACATCGTCGAGGCGCGCATCACAAAATGCAAGAAAAACTATGGATATGCCAGAGTGGAGAAGGTTCTGAAACCTTCTTCTTTTCGTGTAGAGCCAAAGTGCGCGCTCCATAAGCGATGCGGCGGCTGCCAGATCCAGGCCATGGATTATGCGCAGCAGCTTGCCTTCAAGCAGAACAAGGTGAAAAACCATCTTGTGCGGATCGGTGGATTTGAAGAAGAAAAGATCGATACAGTTATGGAGCCGATCGTTGGAATGGAAGAGCCGTGGCACTATCGCAATAAGGCGCAATTCCCCGTAGGATACGACCGCGAGGGGAAACTGGTTACCGGGTTTTACGCAGGAAGAACACACGACATCATTGCCAATACCGATTGTGCGCTGGGCGCTGCCGAGAATCAGAAAATTCTGGAGGCGATTCTCGATTATATGAAAGAAAACCGCGTGACGGCTTACCGCGAAAAAGAAGGAACCGGACTGGTACGGCATGTGCTGATCCGAACCGGCTTTTGCAGCGGAGAGATCATGGTGTGCCTTGTCATAAATGGCAGGAAGCTGCCGGCAGAAGAGCGGCTGACCGAAAGACTGCGGAACCTCTCTGTGGAGGATAGGACGCAGAAGCGGAGGATCGCGAGCATTTCAGTCAGTGTCAATACCGAGAGAACCAACGTGATCATGGGAAAAGAAATCCGGCTGCTGTGGGGAAAAGAGCGGATCATTGATACGCTTGGGGGAATTGAGTTTGCGATCTCGCCGCTTTCCTTTTATCAGGTCAATCCGAGGCAGACGGAAAAGCTGTACGGTCTGGCGGTGGAATACGCCGGACTGACAGGCAGGGAAACCGTGTGGGATCTGTACTGCGGAATCGGAACGATCTCGCTGTTTATGGCAAAAAAGGCGAAGCGGGTGTGCGGCGTGGAGATCATTCCGCAGGCGATCGAGGACGCCAGGGAGAACGCGCGCCGAAATGGAATCGCGAACGCTGAATTTTATGTCGGAAAGGCCGAGGAGGTACTGCCGGAGTTTTATCAGCGGGCATCTGCGCAGCAAAGTGAGGCGGAGGCGGACAAGCTGCATCCGGATGTGATCGTGGTGGATCCGCCCAGAAAGGGCTGCGATGAGAAGTGCCTGGAAACCATGCTGGCAATGTGCCCGGAGCGGATCGTCTATGTGAGCTGCGATTCTGCGACGCTTGCCCGGGATCTGAAGATATTGTGTGAAGGCGGGTATGAGCTTAAGAGAGTGAGGGCGGTGGACCAGTTTGGGCAGACGGTGCATGTGGAGACGGTAGTTCTTTTGTCCCAACTGAAATAAAAGCTGGATGATTACATTAATGTCACGATTGAACTTGATGATGTGGATATTTCTTCTGGAAAGTCTGGGTCTAGTGGAACACTACATTTAGAAAAACCAATCATTATTACACTATATATAGTATGATAATGATTGGAATTTTTGTTTATAGAGGGTTTTTTCCAATCATTAGTATATACGGAATGATTGAAATCAGGTATAAAGGAGGAAAGAAACAGATTTTAAAGCATATGAATGATGGAGGGAGATTAATATGAAAAAATTACAAGTACAAGGGGTGATACTGGTTATAACAGCCATGCTTTCAGCAGTATTATTAAGTGCATGTGGGAAAAATCCAGAAGATAAAAAATTAACTCCGAAGCCAGGAACAAAGCAGGAAGCAGATGTGGAAACGGAAACAAAAACAGAAACAGAAGAGGAAACAGAAACAGAAGAGGAAACAGAAACTGCTGGATCAGTGGACGGTGATTGGGATGATTTTTGTGGAGACTGGATGCTTGTTGGTTTTGAGTATAGCGATTCTATAGATGATACAGAACCATCGGTTAATAATCCGTACTATTATGCAGAGCATGAGTGGATTTTCTCCGAGATTCTCATATACGAGGAAGAAAACAGCCTGTATGCGGATTATAGCCGCACTGGATACGAAATGCAATCAATAAATGGAATGGCCCTTGTAAAACAGGATCCTACTTCGGATGGTCAGCCTGTGGCGCGGTTAAAAAACCGGCGTGATGAAAAAGATACAGTGCGAACCCTGACGCTGATTGGAGAAAATGAACTCCGCTATTGCGAACAGGAGTTATGGAAGGAAACGGGACTGGAGCATGTAATGATCTGCACATATCTGCGGGTAGGTTCAAAGGAAATGGAGCAGAAAAAAGAATATCAGTATGTGAATGAGGTAACGGTATCTACAGTTCAGGAGCTGGCAGAGGCGATTCAGAACCGGACCAAGATTATCCTGAAAGAAGGAACGTATAATTTCAGCGATCTTGACTGTGATAGCATAAAAAATCCTAATATTGACTGGATAGAGAGTTATGAGGGTCTGGCAGAGTATACGGTGCAAAATGTGGAGAATCTATGTATCGAAGCGGAAGAAGGTGCCAGAGTGGAACTCAGTACAGAAAATTCTTATGCAAGAACGCTGGGATTTGAAGACTGTCATGAGATTACACTACGCGGCCTGACCTGCGGCCATGAAGTGGAACCCGGATATTGTACCGGCAGTGTGATTTATCTTAATCGATGCAGCTATATAGCAATTGATAACTGTAATTTATATGGAAGTGGAACCTATGGAATAGAAGCTTATAGTATTTTTAATTTAACAGTAGATGATACAGACATTTATGAGTGTACCTATGGTCTTGTATGGTTTTCAGCGGTAGAAATGGCAGCATTTACGAATTGCAATTTCATGACCAGTGAACAGTACAGTATGTTTTCCTTCATTGGCTGCTACAGTATTGTTCTGGATGATTGCAAGATTATAGGAAATGAAACAAAATCAGAGGGCAGTCCATTCATAACCTGTCAGGAGTCTCTTGGGGTCGACTTCGAGAATTGCCAGTTCAGAGGCAATAAGTACCAGGTCTTTTTGGAGGAAGGATATAACCCGCCGAACAATACTATCGTATTTACCAACTGTACAGTGGAGGATGAAAGTCAGGATTTGGATTATCCGGAGGGGATTACGCAAGTGTCATATCGGTAAGAATTCGTGAATAGAGTGTTGAATAGATAGGAAGAGAGAAGGTCATTGTTGCACAAAATATCAGAAAAATGTGCAACAATGACTCTTTTTCTGTACAAAATCCAGGTAAAATCTCCATATAGAGTATACGCATCATGAAAAAGAAGGTATAATAAAGGCAATTACATATTCTGTAGAGGAGAAAATATCGAATATGGGGGAATGCTCAAAAAATAAGAAGAAAGTTCATGATCTGCTGAGATATGGCTTTCTGGGGGTTCTCATTGTCATGGGAGTGTCCGGATGCGGCAAAGGGACAATGAAAGAGCCTGTTACAGTTACAATCTGGCATGTATACGGAGGTCAGGCAGAATCACCGCTTAATGATATGATTGCCCAATTCAATGAGACAGTGGGAAAAGAAGAAAATATACAGGTGCAGGTGGGCAGTGTTACGAATACAAACACGATTCATGAGAGCGTTCTTTCATCTGCTTTTGATGATCCTGGAGCTGAAGAGCTGCCGGATATGTTCGTTTCTTATCCAAAGACCGTTCTGGCCATGCCGGATGATTCCGTACTGGTGGACTATCGGGATTATTTTTCGGAAGAAGAATTAGATAGTTTTATTCCGGCCTTCCTGACGGAAGGACAGATTAACGGCAGACAGCTTATCCTTCCGGTTGCAAAGTCCACAGAGGTCATGTTTGTAAATGAAACAGCATTTGACCGCTATGCAAAAGACAGAGGAGCCTCTCTTGAGGATCTGGAAAACTGGGAAGGTGTTTTTCGTCTGGCCGCCGATTATACAAAATGGACGGATGAGCAGACACCAGATATAGAGGGAGATGGAAAGCCATTTTTTGTCCATGATTATCACTTTAATTATTTTCAGGTAGGTGTGGAGTCCTTAGGAGAATCTTTCTTTACGAAGGATGGAACCGGGCTTGCTTTTGGACCTGCCTTTGAACAGGTGTGGGAACCTTATGCCAGTGCAGCGGTACAGGGAGGAATCTGGCTTCAAGGAGGCTATGCTACTGAACCATTGCGTACAGGGGATGCCATTGTATCAGTGGCATCATCTGCCAGCGTCCTGTATTACTCTGATACGGTGACTTATGCGGATAATACGACAGAGAAGGTGAATATTATCTCCATGCCATGTCCGGTTTTTGAAAATGGAGAAAACCTGGTCATGCAGCGAGGTGCGGGAATCTGTACTGTAAAATCGATTCCAGAGAGAGAAAAAGCATGTATGACATTTTTGAAATGGCTGACAGATGCCGAGCGGAACGTGGAATTTGTGACGCAGCTTGGATATATGCCAGTAAAGCAGGAATCTTTTGAAAAATATCTTCCGGATGCCATCGAGCAGCTGCAGGATCCCATGTATCAGTCATTGTATCAGGCCTTCCTGCAGACTCAGAAACAATATACGTTTTACACGGCACCCCAATATGATGATTATCTGGAACTGGAAACGAGATTTGAAGATCAGATTCGTCAGAAGCTTCAAATTGCCAGACGTTCCTACCTGGAACTGCCGGAACAGTCAACGGTGGAGCTTGTAAGGGCAACACTGGAAAGCTTTATGCGGGATTATCAGCCATGAGAACAGGAAAGGTGGTGACGTAATGAGTCACTTGTTTCATAAAATTGGTTATTCGCTGCGTCACTGGAGTGAAGTTGGGGTAGCCATGCAGCGGAAGCTGACCGTTTATTTTGCCTGTACGGTTCTGGTCGTATTTGTGGCGGCAGTTGTCCTGATCCGGACGGCAGGCATTATGCCGGGGTCTGAACGTAATCTTGGAGAGACACTGGCAGTACAGCATCAGAATACGGTTTCAGCCATGACGAAGCAGATGGATCTTCTGACAGCAAGAAGCATCCACTTGTCTGAGGAGATCACATGGACAATGGAACAGGTTCTAATTGAGCATGGAAAAATATTTGAGGATGTCAATGATAACCCACAGCTGATTCTGGATCTTGAGGATTCACTGTATGGAGCATTGGAAACCGTCTTACGTTCCAATGCATGCAGCGGAGCATTTTTTATACTGGATGCTACGGTGAATACAAAGACAGAAGCAGCAGATACATCACGGATGGGAGTCTATTTGCGGTTTTCTGATTTGAAAGCTGTTGGAACAGCCGATCAGCATATGGTGTACTTTCGCGGTGCGGCAGATATCGCCAGAAAAAAACAGATTCAGATGCATAATCGCTGGGATCTGGAATTTGATACGGCATTGATTCCCTGTTATGAAACACTTTTGGATTTTAATCAGAATCGTCTGGCAGAAGGAGCGGTGTGGACGGAACGGTTTCGACTGAGAGATACATGGGAAGATGTTATTCTGCTGTGTGTACCGGTTCTGGATCAGAATGGAGTTCCCTGTGGTATCTGTGGAGTAGAACTCAGCCAGCTGTATTTTGTTCTTTCTTATCCGGCGGCAGAAAGTCGATTTGGAAATATGGTTACTCTTCTTGCTCCTGCAGAGGGCAGAAAATATGACTTGTCAAAAGCTATGATTGGCAATACATCAGGAACATATTTGAAATCTGCTGGTTTACTTAAAATCAGAAGTGGAAAATACTATCAGACAGCTGCCACTGAGGTTGAGCGTTATTTTGGTCTTTCCAGCCCCTTGGATGCACGATTAGTCAGTGGTCAGACGCCGATGATTTTAACATTGCTGCCGGAGGATAGTTATCAGCAGGCATCACATAGAATTCGTCAGATCTGGTTTGCAGGAGCAGCTGTGTTCCTGATCCTGATCCTTCTTTTGGCGGGAGGTGTATCGGGGCATTTTTCAGCTCCGATTGTGCGCAGCTTAAACGCTGTGCAGCAGGGAAAGACCGGAGAAGATGGGCAGCATGCCAGAATCCGTTCAGGGATCTCAGAAATTGATGCATTAGTATCGTTCCTGCAGACCAGAAGTGAAAAACTAAAGACCAGTGAACTTCCACCGGAGATTGATACAATGCTCCAGGAATTCAAAGTCCGGGTTGGAAAACTGACACCTGCGGAACGGTTTATTTTTCAGCTGTTTATTGATGGATGCGATGTGCAGACAGCTGCAGAACGAAGCTTTGTCAGCGTGGCGACGGTACGTAAGCATAATACAAGTATCAACAGAAAACTGGAGGTGTCCAATCGAGAGGAGCTGATGGTTTATGTCGACCTTTTCCGGCGATGTGGCAGGCTGGAGGAACTAAAAAACGGATAAGAGGAGAATCCTGCCCACAGGATTCCACTATTACTATATATAGCATAAAAGAATTAAAGACCACAATATATTGTATGCGAATTGTTGGAAAATTACTAAAAGCGTTAGATATTCCAATGATTCGCATATATTTTTTTTGCAAAAACTGATATGCTGACTTCGGATAGTAAGTGAAAACAAAGACGAGAAAGGAGATTTGTTTATGGGTCTGATTAGAGCTGGTATGGGAGCATTGGGGGGCACACTTGCGGATCAATGGAAAGAGTTTTTCTACTGTGAATCGCTGGGAAAAGATGTACTGGTAACAAAAGGACAGAAACGTACTACGGGACGTTCGTCCAATACAAAAGGAAATGATAACATTATTTCCAATGGAAGTGGGATCGCAGTTGCAGACGGACAGTGTATGCTGATCGTAGAACAGGGCAGGGTCGTTGAGGTTTGCGCTGAGCCGGGGGAATTTACCTACGATACTTCTTCAGAACCTAGTATCTTTGCAGGAAACCTGGGCGAGAGCATTCGCGAGACATTCAAGGTAGTCGGCAAACGTTTCACATTTGGTGGAGATACCGGAAAGGATCAGCGTGTTTACTACATTAATACAAAAGAGATGGGTGAGATCCTTTATGGAACGGCCACACCTATTCCGTTCCGTGTAGTTGTAAATGAAGATCTGGGATATAAACTGTCAGTGGATCTTCGCTGTAACGGTAATTTTACATATCGCATCAGTGACCCGGTCCTGTTTTATACCAATGTCTGCGGAAATGTAGAAAGTGACTATGAAAGTACGGAGATTGCACCTCGATTAAAGGGTGAATTGATGACAGCGTTGCAGCCGGCACTGTCAACTCTTTCTGCAAAGAAAATTCAGTATTATGAAATTCCGGCACATACTCTGGAGCTTTCGGATGCATTGAATGATGTCCTCTCAAAAACCTGGAAGGAAAAACGTGGTATAGAGGTATTTTCATTTAATATCAATTCCTTAAGTATTCCGGATGATCAGCGTCTGAAACTGACCGAGTGGGAAGAAAATGCAATGACAACCAATCCGAACACTGCGGCAGCCCGCCTGGTAGGAGGACAGATCGATGCTATGAAAGCAGCAGCAAACAACAATGCAGGAGCGATGACCGGATTCATGGGCATGGGTATGGCTATGAATGCAGGCGGAATGGGCGGCATGAATGCACAGAACCTGTTTGCAATGGGGCAGCAGCAGAACCAGGCAGCAGCACCACAGCCGGCACAGCCACAGGCGGCAGCAGCACCACAGCCTGCAGCAGGAAGCTGGACGTGTAAATGCGGAGCCACAGCTACCGGAAAATTCTGTCCGGAATGTGGTTCACCAAAGCCGGCAGACAGTGACGGATGGACCTGTTCCTGTGGAACGGTGAATAAAGGAAAGTTCTGTCAGAACTGTGGCGCAAAGAAACCGGCCGGAGCACCTTTATACCGTTGCGATAAATGCGGTTGGGAACCGGAAGATCCGGCACATCCGCCAAAATTCTGTCCGGAGTGCGGTGATCCGTTCGATGATGGAGATATTATAAACTAAAAATTACCTGACAAAAAGAAGGGAGGTTTCAATATGGGATTTTTTGATAAAAAGTATTGTGATGTGTGTGGAGAAAAGATTGGTCTCCTTGGAAACCGAAAGTTAGAGGATGGAAATCTCTGTAAAGATTGTGCAGCAAAGCTTTCCCCGTTTTTCTCTGAGAGAAAATCTTCTACGGTGGAAGAGATCAAACAGCAGCTGGCTTATCGTGAAGAAAACCAGCGTCAGATCGCAAGCTTCCGGGCAACCCGTATCATCGGTGATCGGATGAAGGTGATGGTTGATGAACTTGGAAAACGTTTTGTTGTCACCTCTTCCAGCGATATTTTAAAGGCGAATCCGGATATCATTCCTCTTTCCGATGTAATTTCCTGTAATCTGGATCTGCAGGTGGATGACACGGAATTGAAGAAGGAGGATGCCCAGGGAAAGGAAGTCAGTTATAATCCGCCGAGATTCTGTTATTCCTATAACTTCTATATTGAGATTTCAGTCAAACATCCTTGGTTCAGCCAGATTCGTTTCCGCCTGAACTCGAGTGATATTGAGATTGTAGATGAGGTTACCGGTATGGGTGCCGGCATGGGAAGAATGATGGGCAGCCGCCGCCAGAGCATGGTACATCCGGAATACAATATGGATTACCGTAAATATCAGCAAATGGCAGATGAAATCGTAGCTGTTCTGACCGGTCAGCCGACAGCAAGAGGTGTAGCGGCGAATGTGATCAACAATATGGCAGATGGTCAGGGATTCGTCAATTCCGTTGTGAACGGAATAGGCGCTGGCGTGGCTGGTGTCGGAATGATGCAGGGGCAGGCTGGCATGCAGAATCCGAATATGATGCAGAATGGAATCTGGACCTGCTCCTGTGGCGTGGCAAACACCGGAAGATTCTGTCAGAACTGTGGTTCTCCGCAGCCGGAAGCGCGGAGTTTCCGCTGCAGCGGCTGTGGCTGGGAGCCTGCAGATCCGGCGCATCTACCGAAATTCTGTCCGCAGTGCGGAAGTCCATTTTAGCAGAAAGAGCAACAATAGGAGGCGCTGCTATATGGGGAAAAGAAGAATTTTAACCGTTGTACTGGCAATGATTGTGGCATTTGGTCTGGCTGCATGCGGTGGAGGGAATAAACCGGCTGAGACCGATGCTGCTAATCCTGAAACGACAGAAATAACGGAAGAAACAAAAGAGGATGAATCAAAAGAGGACGAATCAAAAGAGGGAGAAGTGGAAGTGAAAGAGACTGAGACGGAAGAACCTCAGCCCAAGATTCCGGAGAATGCCACAGAGTTTCTGCTGACAAATCCGAAGATTCAGGCACAGGCAAGTTTCTATCTCCCGAATGAAGCGAAGGAATGGGAAATACAATGCCTGAACAAAAAGGATCCGGTCAATGTACCTCAGAGATATGTGTATAAATCAGAAAATGCAGATGGTACTTCACTGAGAATGGATATCCGGCTGACGGCGACAGGTACAGAAAAACTGGCTGAGATGCTGGCAGCTGCTGCGGACATCGTGAAGAATGATCCGGATACCTATTATCAGAAATCTCTGGATCTGTTGGAGACTCTGTTAAATGAAGCTCAATTCAGAGAACCGGTTGACTCATGGTTTGAGTAAATCCAGGCAGAGAGAAGAAAGGAGGACAGAGTATGGGAAATATTCAGGAATATAAATGTCCATGCTGTGGCGGTGCCATTGTTTTTGACAGCGCCATTCAGAAAATGAAGTGCCCCTGCTGTGACACAGAATTTGAGATGGAGGCCCTTCAGGGATATGATGAGGCTTTAAAACAGCAGGAGCAGGGCGATGATATGACATGGGATACTGCTGCAGGAAGCGAGTGGCAGGACGGAGAGGAAAAGGGACTGCGTACCTATCAGTGTAAATCCTGTGGCGGTGAGATTGTGGGAGATGAAAGTACGGCCGCCTCTTCCTGCCCATACTGTGGGAATCCGATTGTTTTGATGGGGCAGTTTTCGGGAGAGCTTCGCCCGGATTATGTGATTCCGTTTAAGCTGGATAAAAAGGCGGCGAAGGCAGGTCTCATGAAGCATTTGAGTGGAAAACGTCTTCTTCCGAGGATTTTTAAAGATCAGAACCATATTGATGAGATTAAAGGTGTATATGTGCCGTTCTGGCTGTTTGACACCAATGTAGATGCCAATATCAGATATCGGGGGACACAGATAAGAACTTGGAGTGACAGCAAGTATGATTACACAGAGACGCGGTTTTTCCTGTTAAACAGAGGCGGAACCATTGGATTTGAGAGGGTGCCGGTAGATGGCTCCAGCAAGATGGAGGACGATTTGATGGAATCAATTGAACCCTTCGATTTTAGCGAAGCGGTTCCATTCCAGACAGCATATCTTGCAGGTTATATGGCTGACAAATATGATGTATCTGCTGAAGAAAGTGTGGAACGCGCCAATGTCCGCGTGAAGAAATCAACGGAAGATAATTTCCGATCCACGGTGACAGGCTACAACACTGTAACTGTGGAACAAAGCAGGATACAGCTTCATGATGGTAGTGCTAAATACGTACTGTATCCGGTATGGATTTTAAATACCACGTGGAATGGAGAACAGTACCGGTTTGCCATGAATGGGCAGAATGGTAAATTTGTCGGAGATCTTCCGGTGGATAAGAAAGCAGCAAACCGCTGGATGCTTCTTTCAACAGCTGCCATTGCTGCAGCGGCTTATGGTATAAGCTGGCTGTTGTGGCTGGCACGTATTTTATAGAAAGGAGGGCAAGACAGATGAAAAGGATGGGGAAACAACTTGTGGGTATGACGGCAGCTGTGCTTCTGGCGGCATGGTCTTTCCCGGCAGCGATAGTGAATGCGGAAGGATTTACGGGAGAATATGAACGTCTGATAGACATGGCGGATCTTCTGACCTATGAGGAAGAGTCTGAGTTACTTGAAACTTTAAATGAAATCAGTGAACGACAGGAAATGGATATTGTACTGATCACGTCAGAAGACATGGATGGTTACAGTGATATTCAGGATTATGCGGACGATCTTTATGATTACTGTGACTACGGATATGGAGCAAACAGGGACGGAGTGCTGCTTCTTATCAGTATGGAAGAACGTGACTGGTATATTTCCACCTGTGGTTATGGAATTACAGCCTTTACAGATGCGGGAATCAGTTATCTGGAAAGTGCGATGAAAGAAGACCTTTCCTCCGGAAATTACGTTGCCGCATTCCACACCTATGCGTCTGAGTGTGATCAGCTGATCATGATGGCCAGAGAAGGTCATCCGTTTTCAAACAAGGATCTGCCCCATGCACCGTTATCACCACTGGTACTTCCTATCTGTATTGTGATTGGTCTGGTGGGAGCATTTCTTATCGTGGGCAGCATGAAGGCGCAGCTGAAAACGGTGCGGAAACAGGAAGCTGCAGCAAATTATGTAAAAAAAGGAAGTATGAAGCTGGCAACCCAGCAGGACTTGTTCCTGTACAGTAAAGTGGATCGGGTAAAGAAACCGGAAAAGGACAGTTCCGAAAGCAGTACCCATACCTCTTCTTCGGGAACAACCCACGGCGGAGGCGGCGGAAAGTTTTAAGTGACGCTGAAAAGTGTTTGGAAAAGGAGATGGCATGTGTATGAAAGTTCTGACGGGTGCTGTGATTGTATTATCAATGGCTGCCGTGACAGCCTGTGGAAAAAAGCCGGAAGTGTCTGACGGGAAAATGATAGAATCTGTTCATGAAGAATCAGAAATGGCAAATGAACCGATGACAGAATCAGAGTATGAAGAAACGGCAGAATCTGCTGACGATGAAATTATAGAAATCACGGAATCGGTCGGACAGGGATTTGAAAGAGTGGCAAATCAGTCTGCCTGGAATGGTACATATTACCGGGAAGACGGAGAATATATCACAGTGTATGACACGGATGAGGATTATCTGTTTCTTTCATACCCGGAGAGTAACTACGAGCAGATGATAGATATTCTGCAGTTTACAGATGCCGGAAAAACACAGGCAGTTTCTGCAACCCAGGATATAACAGCAGTGTATACACTTTCGGGAGATGTCCTTTCTGTAGATTCCGGTACAGCATATATTCCATTTATGCAGGGAGAGTACTACAGAAAAAAAGATGCCTCCTGCTGGATGACAGAGATAGATGGAACCGACAGGTATCTGGATGAAACAGGTAATATTCTGCGTAACCATATGACTCCGGATGGCTGGTATACGGATGAAAATGGAAGAAAAGTGTGGCAGATAGGGATGTTGCTGGTTACACCAGGGCTTTATGAGTCCATGCCGGCATATTCAGAGAGAGAAGGATATGAGACCTGGAGCTTCAATATGTATAGTGGAGCAGGAGATTCTGGATTTTTCAACAGCCCGGACGAGAGGATTGAGGTCGGAACAGTGGATTATACCGTGTACGATCAGGAGATGAATCCCTATTACACAAAGGAGGCAATGTATGTATATAATTCTCCTGACGGCTATGTGATTGAGGATGTGTCCGGTCAGGAATTTGCCTGGTTTTATCCGTCTATTCACTGGAATGATTTAATGATCCAGATGTATGGGACGGAAGCTTATCATACGGTGCGCCTGATAGAAGATTATTCAGACTATGGTGGTTAAATTTTTATTATGATATGAGGAGGGATAGCAAATGGGAAAGAAAAGAAAGACTGGAAAAAAGGAAGGTGTGTTTCTGACAATACTGGTATTGTTCTGTACATTTCTTACCGGCTGCGCTTTCCTGGATATCAGAGACGGTGGGCAGGGAATGACCAATCCAGACTATGTGGAACCGGAAGAAGAATCAACCACAAGCAGCCATACGGAATCCCCGGACTCGGGAGAGTCCCCAAAAGAAGCTGCGACTTCCTGGCTTACCGAGGCGGGGAAAGCATCATTAGTGGAAGAACAGGAATGGCTGCGAGATTATGGGGCGGTATTTGGAGCCTCATTTCTGGGTTATACGCCAGATTACAGCTTTCCGGGAAAAGAATATCAAAGAACTGAGACCTATCCGTATTTGGAAGGGATCCCAGAAGACCATATTATAGAATATACAGGAGATGAGTGGTATGTGATCGTTCCGGCACAGGAGGGATGGAAGATGTCCATAGAGTCCTGCAGCTGGAATGATGACTTTACTGAGAGCAGCACAGAAGATCTGCTATGGGAAAGCAACGATGGTCTTCCTCTGATCTTACGGTGTAATCTCAGTGATCTTTATTCCAATGTACGGGTCACAGCCAGAAAAGGAAGCCGGGAAGTTTCCTGGCATCCCTATTACCTTACTTATGCCGGAGAAATCGAGCCGACAGACGGAGTGATGCAGCTTTTATCGGGTTCCTACATACCGGAGGAGGGATATCTCTATGGAATGGAGGGAAGCTGGTATTGCGATTCTGCTAAAACAGATGCTGGTGAACCCTATTTTTACAGCGTTACTTTCATGACCGGTGAGGATGGATATCCTTTAGATATGTGGTATTATGGAGGTTTTTTGGATGGAGAGATGGAGGATATCCGTTTTTTCTGGGATGGCTATTATGCATATGGGGATCCCCTTGGGGAGTCACTGGAATTCTGGCTGAACACACCGGATGGAACCCGAAGCGGTACGATCTGGCTGGAGCTGGAAGGAGACTGCCTGACCATTCACGAAATGGAAGGAGAAGCCTTTTTCCCATTTACGAGCGGGTCAGTGGAAAAATTCTACTTGCGTCCCGTAGCAGCGGCCGGGGAAAACTATGATTATTCCGGCAATGAAATCGAGGTGCTTCTTGCACAATCTGAAGTACAGGAGAGGCTGGAACTGGGTATGGCACTCCGGGATGTGGACGGCATGGAAACAATCCGGGGTGAAGCCTGTGTGCTCTTTGCCCTTGGAACAGAGCATCCGGACCAGTTCGTAGCAGAATATTATTATGCGGTGTCTCCATCCGGACTCGTTTATCGAATGGATTATCTGACCGGAGAATGGGAACCGATCTAAAGGAGGGATATGATGAGCGAGATAACATTGAACAGACTTCCAAAAACATTACAGGAATTACAGGCAATGCCCCAGGCAGGCTTGACAAACCCGGAGGAAGTGGCTGCTTTAACGGTAGCAGCCCTTGCCCTTTATCCTGAAAATCCATCAGAAACAGAAAAAATGCTGGATTTTCTGCGTGGACCCAGACCGTTAAATGGAATTGACAAACAGTTTATAAGAGATAGATTCCGCGGAAAAGAGTATTTGATGGATTCCTATTTTTCCGGTTCGTCTCCGGAGAATAATTATACTCCAGTACAGCCCTACCGGGTAGCGGTATCGGAAAACGCCTACAGCAGAAGCCAGATAGGAGAAGGATATCTGACCTTGTATGTGGCGTGCAGCGGAGCAGATAGTCCGCGGCCATTAAAGCTCCGGATGAAACCATCTACAAGACAGTGGTTTTTGTGGGAACAGCAGCTCCTAGCCGGAATCCGCATACCAAAAGAGGCAGATCCCTGGGCATAAAAACAGGATTAAGGGAGGAGAGGGTATGAATCAGGGGAAGATTATGACCATCCACTGTGCCACCTGTGGCGCACCTGCCCAGTTTGATGTATTGACACAGAATTACCACTGTTCAAACTGTGGAGGAAATACAGGAACAGAGATTCCGTTAAAAGAGCTTCAGGAATTTCGGAGTCTTACGAAAACCTTGTTGCAGCAGGAACTTCCGGATAGCCGGACAATTGCCTGTGAGTGTCCGAATTGTGGGGCCAGGGTCATTGTAAAAGAACATGAAGTGGCGGAGACCTGTATTTTCTGCCAGTCCAAGGTTCTGCGCTCAGATGTCCAGATGGGAGAAGGATTCCCGGAGATGCTGATTCCTTTTAAGCTGAACAGGAAACAGGCAGAAAAACGGCTGGATGAATGGATTGAACAGCATCATGATAAAAATGAAGCACAGATTTTAAAAGAAAACAAGAAAAACTTAAAAGGGATATATCTTCCTTATGAGCTGATTCGTGGACCCATCCGTTTCACTGTGACCAGAGACAATTCTAACAGACATTATGAATGCGGAGGATTTCTGGAGCATGTGGCAGTCAATGTGACGGATCGCTGCAATAATCTGTTGCTCAATGGAATGGAACCATTTTTGTGGGATGAACTGGAGCCATTCCAATTTGGATATATTGCAGGCCATGCAGCAGAGGTTCCGACTGCAGATGGCGCGGAGTTAAGACGCCGTGTGTTTGAAGAGGTGGCAGAGGAGTATCGTCCAACTGTGGAACGCACGATGCAGACAACCGGACTGGGTATTCATCCGGTTTCAGAGGCACTGCTTCGCCTGCCGGCATTTCTTCCAGTCTATTTTATGGATTGCGGAGCCGTACAGGCAGCAGTGAATGGGCAGACTGGCAAAGTATCTGTACTGGCAGAAAAAGAAACTAGGACTTATCCCTGGGTGATTGAGCCGCTGCTTGGAACGCTGGCAGTGATGATTTTTTTCTTTTTTGCATTCCGGAATTATGGCGGTGTGCCGATGAATCTGAAGGAACTGTTTGAACTGGTTGGCATGGCAGGACTGGTGGCGGCGCTGATTCTGTTTACGGTGTTCAGTAAGGGAAGAGACGCCAGAGTTCGGAGAAAGATTCTTAAGAGTATCAGCGAGGAAGAAAAGAAAAGACCAGATGACTCCATAAAACCGGTGTTCTTTGAAACAATTGGCGGAAAGGAACTTCCAGTACAACTGGTGTTCTACTCGTTGGGGCGTATCGCAAAGATTGCGATGATCCTCCTGTTGGTGAATGCTTCCACTTGCATTCTGGCATGGATCCTCACCACATTTAAGTGTATTGGTTCCGGTGACTGGACGATGTTTCAGCAGCTGGATTATAGTTACAATATCATCTGGCTATGTCTGGCTCTTCCCATTTCGATGGCAGGATTTGCCGTATTTGGACGAATAGAGGTTTATGATTCACCGGTAATCTTTCAGCTTCTGGAAAACGGAAAACGAAAACGCATTCACCAGAAGAGGGAGAACAGGAAAACGTTACTTATGCGTTGGAAGAATGTCAGGGAGACAATGGGAAACTGGGCACTGCCATTACTCATTGTATTACCATTGTATGCTATGACTGTTTATATGATCATGAATCCCTAGCCATAAAGCAACAAAAAAGAGCAGTGGTGGATGATTTAAAAAGAAAGGGGGGTGAAGATGAAGAAAACCCAGAAACCGGGGAAAAACAAAAAAACAGGTGCGGTAATTGTGGTACTGCTCGGCTTACTTTGCGCTGTCTCTACAGTGAAATCGTGTGCTGCAAAGCGTGCGGCCATTCAAGGAAAAGTGGATGATGTGGTATATGTGGGACAGGGCAGCTATAATCCGGCAAATGATGGAAAGACCGTGATTGTCTGTGGAGAACTGAAGGTTCTGAAACCGGCTTATGATGACGAACTGGGACTTACGATCTATGCCCCACGTGCCATGCGAAGCGCAAAAAAAATGAAGCTGAAAGAATGGAACGGTCCTGTGACAGAGGAAAATATGGAATGGGATTCCGATCTGGACGGTCTGGGAATATTCCTGGGAAAAGCAGATGTGGGAACTTATCATCTGTCAGACGAGTTTCTCGACAATCTTATGCTGGGAAAAGAATACGAATTTGATGAGGAGACGCTGGAGAAGGCAGGACTTACTATCCTTACAGACCGTAAACACCGAGGAGAGAAGTTCATCGGAACACAACGAATGGGCAGAGAAGTCTTCGAGGAGGGCGATCGGCGTTATCAGTATTCCGTTCCTCACCAGAGTGATGGGGATATGGTGACGGTAATCGGCATTCAGGAGCAGGGCGCCCTGACCTATGTAAAAGGGGCGACACCCAATATGTTAAGCGGGGAACTGGATAAAAAAACTGCACTCAAAAAAAGTGGCATGTCTTCTGGTGGAGTCAGCATTTTCAGGGTCGTATTAACAGTTTTACTGCTGTCGACAGGCATTCGGATGCTCTTGAAGAAGCGTGACCAAAAAGAAGGTGAAAGTGGCTTATGAAAAAGGGAAAGAAAGGCTGGATATTGCTTATGGCATTTACTATGTGGACGGCGTTGATCACAGGCTGCGGAAAGTGGACTGGAAATAAGCCGGATAAAATGCCAGAAGACACGATGGTGGGAGCAGACACTGAGAGCACGGAGAATCAGGAAAACAGTCAGAATACACCGCTTCCGGATATTCAGGAACTGACATATTATGTGCATGGAACGATGGTGGAACCGATCTGGAGCATAAGCTTGATCCGGCAGGAGGAAGGAGCGCTCGTACGGGTGGAGCCATGGGATGGAGAAGAAGAGGAGTTTTTTGACTATCCGGTGGCTGCAGAGACCCTTGATAAAGCACGTACGATTCTGGAGAATTATAACGTTGCGTCCTGGGCAGGCTTTCGCGGAGAGGATCCCAATGCACTAGATGGCTATAGCATGAGATTTCAGGCGGAATTTGTGGACGGAAGCAGGATAGAAGCGTTCGGTGAAAACAACTTCCCTAAAAATTTCAATGAGGTTTTCTCGGAACTGGATGACCTGACGGTTGAGGCGAAGGACGCATTTTATGAGGAACAGTCCTCGTGCACCAGGTTCCGGGAGTGATCCGATACCGAAAATCAGGAGATAGTCCAATATGGCATCACTTCCAACGGCTACAAACCTGGAAGGTTAATAGTGGATCTGGACATAAATGATCGATTAGTATAAAAATGGTATAAGAAAAGCACCTCTGAAGAGATGCTTTAGCTTAATGATAAATGATTCCCTTAAAAGTAAAACATAAATAAGGGAAAAAGAACTTTAAAGGGATTACCTTAATCTGTAATAACAGGTTCCTTTACCCTTGCCTTCTTTTTTAATTTCTCCTAATGAAATAAGATCTCTAAACGCTTTTTCTATTGAGCTATTGCTAAGGGTAGGGCAAAGTTCCCGAATATCCTGTTTATTGAAACGACCTATTTTATACATGCTTGCTTGTCTTACCATTTCAAGAGCAGGAAGTTTAGTTTCAACAAGGGAAAAGCGATCCTCAAAATCTTTATAGGCCGCAAGAATGGTTCCAAGTAAATATTTAATAAAAGGGACTACATCCTCAGTACCCTCATGCCATCCGTGTTGTGCCTGAGAAAGTGCATTGTAATAGAGATCTTTATTCTTAGCAATTTTTGCTTCCAGGGAAATATATTTTCCAATATAAAAACCATTTCTGTATAGAAGTAATGTGGTGAGAAGACGGCTCATTCTGCCATTACCATCATTAAAGGGGTGGATACACAAAAAATCATGGATGAAGATAGGAATAATAATGAGTGGTTCTACTTCCATATTTCCAATCACACGATTATACTCCTCGCAGATTTTATCCAAGGCTTCCGGTGTTTCAAAAGGGGAAAGAGGAGTAAATAATGTTTCTACATGTCCATCCGGATAGGTTGCACTTATATAATTTTGTACACTTTTAGTTCTGCCACCCATAGGATTATTCATATGGCTATATAAAATCTTGTGAAGCTGCAAGATGTAGTTTTGAGAAATAGGAATAGTATCAAAACTTTCGTGAATAATATTAAGCACATCGCGATAACCGGCAATTTCCTGTTCATCACGATTTTTCGGTGTTGTTTTTTCTTCTACGAGTTGTTTGATACGGGTGCTTGTAGTAATAATACCTTCAATGGCATTAGATGCCTCTGTGCTTTGTATCTTTGCTATTTCTACAAGCTTCTCCAATTCCTGAGGCTTTTGCTTAAGGGACATCTCTTGCTTTCCGGCTTCTTTATATATAGCAGCAATTAATCCAAGAATATCAGAGTCCCACTTTTGATTTTTAATTTCAGAATAATTAAAGTTTTTCATTCCCTCACCTCACTTTGATTCCCTTATAATATAGCTAAAAATAAGGGAAAATGCAATGAATTAAGAGAAAATTCCCTTAATATTATATGTAAATAAAGGGAAAATATACATAGATTAGATAAACAAAATGCCCCTGTCATCGTAGACAGAAGCACCGGATGACCACCGTGCGCCAGACGTTCCTCCAGAGTCAGCTTCATGAGTTCCTTGGTACTGATAAAGCATCAGGAATTATTGATGTGCTGGATGATGAAGAATATACAGGCAGAAGTTATAATGAGTACCATATATGTATGGATAATAGCGATGTTTGTCATTTCGATAATCATAGCGGTTGTTAGACCTATGATTAAAGGAAAAGTTGGGGAGGCAGCAGTAAGCCTGTTGCTGAAACAGCTTGCGAGCGATAAATATAAAATAGTAAATGATGTGATATTATCTTCTGAAGGAGGAAACACGAGCACCACGCAGATTGACCATATTGTAGTTTCCGTGTATGGCATATTTTCAATAGAGACAAAGAATTACAAAGGCTGGATTTGTGGTACGGAGAATGCTAAACAATGGACACAGAGCATTTATGGACATAAATACAAGTTCATGAATCCGATTCATCAAAATTATGCGCACGTAAAAGCGCTGGAGTCGATGCTGCGGAGAAATGGGTATGAAGCTGTTCCTATTTATTCTATTTCACATCTGGTATTTGTCCCAAATGTGGAAGTGAATTGATACTTCGGAATGGGAAGTATGGAAAATTCTATGGATGCAGCGGTTATCCTAAATGCAGATTTACAGCGCCGGTAGATTAAGAGTGCGAGAGGAGCCTTCCCCGACCACGTTTACAAATTGTTCATATTTAATTTAAAGATTCTTTACGAGGTCAACATTTTTTAGACATTTCTGTTGCGTATACTAACATCATAAGATAACAAAAGCAAACGGGCACGACAAAAGCTCCGCTGCTTATCTTATCAAAACCAACATCGCTTAACAGGTTAACTTAAACTTTTTCATAATAAGTGCCAAGTAAAGTTTACTTTACTTGGCATCCTCCCTTTTCTGGGGTATTTTTCCGATTTAACATGGAAGTTCAGACGGACAGCATTTTTTGCAGGATAGGAAGACCTGCGGACATGATTCGCAGAAAACGGATCCGATGCAATAATCAAAGCGACTACTGGGTGAAATTATGGAAAATAATTTACCAGAGTGTACAGACAACTATAAAACTGGCAAACAATGCCAGCCTCGGGAGAGAGGATTTTTTCAGGAGGATCAATGAAAAAGCACAGAAAAGATGGACCAGTCTGCTTGAATATGGTATGGAAACGGGGGAATTCAGGCAGGTGGATGCCCGGCAGATTTCGGATATGATCCTGTACTACTATCAGGGACTTCGCATGTGGTCGAGAGTGATCCCGTTTACGCAGGAAACCGCCGCATATTACAGCCGGACGATCCGCCAGCTCTTGTACAACGAATAGCGAAGCCGGGGGAAACTGCGTTAAATAAAAAGAGTCAGATATGGATGGTGAAGCATATCTGACTCGTAAATTACATTTTTTCTGGTTCCGGATAATCTACACCGAAGGTTTCTACCGTAACGGTTTTCATAACCTGATCTTCTAAAGGACGGTCGGAATAATCGGTTCTGCACTCTGCGATCTTATTCACATTTTCCATGCCTTCGATCACCTTACCGAATGCGGCGTAGGCTCCGTCGAGGTGGGGAGAATTTTTGTGCATAATGAAGAACTGGCTGCCGGCAGAGTTGGGCATCATGCTTCTTGCCATGGAGAGAACGCCTTCGGTATGCTTTAAGTCATTTGGAAAGCCGTTCTGTGCAAATTCGCCGCGGATCGAGTAACCCGGGCCGCCCATTCCGGTGCCTTCCGGATCACCGCCCTGGATCATAAAGCCTTTGATAACCCGGTGGAAGATCAGTCCGTCGTAAAAGTTTTTCTGGATCAGACTGATAAAATTGTTGACGGAGGTGGGAGCGATCTCTGGATATAATTCTGCCTTGATCACATCGCCGTTCTCCATTGTAAAAGTAACAATAGGATTCTGTGCCATTGTATTTTCCCTTTCCTGTAAAGAATAGATTGCCTCGCCTTGCGGATTGGCTTACACTCTATTTTATAGGATAGCAGGGAAATGGTAAAGAGGCTTACCGAAAAATCGGTCAAAAGGATAGAACCAGGAACGGAAAACGGGGAGAATCGGGTGCGCATATGTTAAAAGAGTATGATTTTAGCGATATTGATGAAAAAGGGCGGCTGTATGTGACGGATGATGTCAGCCAGTATCTTGCGCTGCGGCAAAAGGGGAGCTGTGTCGTTCCCTGCCTTCACGATGGAAACCGGGAGGTAACTTTTCCGGGAGCAAGATATGCCGTCGAGAATCCGGAGGAGATAGACGAAGAGGCGATGGAGCGGATATACCGCAGGCTGGCTGGTCTTCCCTGGAACATCTGCGAAACAGAGCGGTGCCTGATCCGGGAAACGACGGAGGACGATCTGGATTCGTTCTATAAAATATACGCGGAGCCATCTGTCACAGAATATATGGAGGAGCTCTATGCGGACCGGCAGGAGGAGCTTGCCTATATCCGGGATTATCGGGAAAAGGTTTATGCGTTCTACGGATACGGGATGTGGACGGTGATCGAGAAGCAGAGCGCAGAAGTCATCGGAAGAGCCGGCGTCAGTGAACGGGAGGGCTATGATCTGGCGGAGCTTGGATTTGTGATCGGCGTCCCGTGGCAGCGGCGGGGGTATGCCTGCGAAGTCTGCCGGGCGATCCTGAAGCTGGCGGCGGAGGAGCTGGAGATGGAACGGGTACAGGCGTTTGTGCAGCCGGAAAATACAGCATCCGCGGCGCTGTGCGCAAAACTTGGTTTTAGTAAAAAGGAAAGAGCACAGCTTGCCGATGGGATCTGGTATGACCGTTATGAGAAGAGACTGCATTTTTGTGAGGGAAAATGCCAGAAATACGTGTAAATATCTGTCAACTTGTGGTAGAATATAGCTAATTACATAAAACGCGTGGAGGTTAAGCTATGGAGCAGGAAAATAAGAATGTTGCATGGGGCAAAGCGCTCAGACCGCTGATCGTTTTGCTGCTTTTGATTGTTTTGTGTCAGGTGGCGGTGCTGGAGCTTCTCAAGAGAGGGTTCATCAGTACACTTGTTGCGGCAATCCTGATCATTGCGGTCAGCGTTGCGATCTTCGGAGTGGTTTTCTTTGTGGTGAAATCGATGCTGACGCAGTTCTTTACGATCGTGCAGGGCAATGTCACGGATAAGCAGAGCACAACGAAGGTAGAAGAGAAAGCAAAGAAAATGATGGAGCGGGACGATGATATCGGCGAGATCCTTCGTTCGGTATACAATTCGATCCGGTCTTTTGCAACGGTGATCAACGGAATTATGGGCGCTACGGAAGAACTGAAATCCGTGTCCTCTGATTTTAACGACATTTTCCATGATATGGAGAAGTCTTTGGAGATCACGCAGGATTCCGTACATACGATCGCGGACAACACCGTGACGCAGGCGTCGCACACGACGGATATGAAAGAAAAGATTGACGCGATCGGCGAGCTTATCGCGATGATCTCTGAGAACGTGGACGCGCTGAATGCCAGCGCGGATAAGATGCAGGAGTGCAATGCGTCGGCAGATGACATCATGTCTGAGCTGATTTCCATCAGCAAGAAGAACGGTGAGGAGATCGAAAACGTAAGAGAGCAGTCGAGACTGACCAACGAGTCTGCACAGCAGATCCAGACGGTGACAGATATTATTGCGGATATATCCAGCCAGACGAACCTGCTTGCGTTAAACGCCAGCATCGAGGCGGCAAGAGCCGGAGAGCATGGCCGGGGCTTTGCCGTGGTAGCAGAGCAGATCCGCAGCCTGGCAGACCAGTCCAGAGAATCTACGGAGCGGATCAATCAGCTGGTTGCCGATCTGATCGACAAGGCGGACGTCAGCGTAGAGATCACGGAGAAGGTGTCGGAAGCCGTGAGTCTGCAGAATCAGAAGATCGACCAGACAAAGGATATCTTCACGACCCTGAATACAGAGATTGGCCAGGTTGGCAGCGCTATTTCGGGAATCAGCTCGGAGATCGTAGAGCTGAAGAACCACAGCGATGTGATTGAGCAGGATACGGTTTCCCTGAAAGAATTTGCAGATCAGAATGCGGAGAGCGCGCAGGTTACGATCGAGCATATGAACGAGCTGGATAACACAGTCGGGAAATGCAATGACGCGACCGGCCGCGTAGTCGGCGTATCCGATAAACTGGTGGGCTATGTCCGCGAGTCTGCGAACACGAAGAAACTGTTTCAGAAGAAATAAGTGAAAAATTTGAAATTTCCTGTTGACAGATACAAAATGCAGTGCTAAGATAATGCTCATAAAAGCAAAGGCGCTTTGAGAAATTCCTCAAAGTGCCTTTTTCTTTTGTATAACAAGGGTTCTGCCTGAGGCATAAAACCGGTGCGGGCAGATCCGGTACAAAGGAAATGCCGGAAATTATATAGACGAAAACAGCGGAGCAAAGGGGCTTTGAGTGAAGAAACCCTGTGCTCCGTTTTTGTTATAAAAGCTATGTGATTTACAATCTTGCTCATGGGCGGTAAGAGGAGGCTGCCATGACAGGACGGCATGCAAAAGAGGTGCTTGGAACAGACCTCAGGCTTGAGTGGAACAAGACAGAAGTGAGGAGGAAAAGATTATGACAGAAGAAATTTTAAGTGCCATAACAGGCGAAGTGTATGGAGTCTGGTTTTTGATCGGCGCAGCATTGGTATTCTGGATGCAGGCCGGATTTGCGATGGTGGAAACGGGATTCACCAGAGCGAAGAATGCAGGAAATATCCTGATGAAGAATCTGATGGATTTCTGTATTGGTACAGTAGTATTTATCCTGATCGGTTTCGGGCTTTTGCTCGGAGAGGATCTGGTAGGACTGATCGGCAAGCCGGGATTTGATATTTTCACATCCTATGAAAGTTTTGACTGGTCTAACTTTGTATTCAACCTGGTATTCTGTGCGACGACGGCAACGATCGTATCCGGGGCGATGGCAGAGAGAACGAAGTTCCTCAGCTACTGCATTTATTCCGCAGTGATCTCCGCAGTGATCTATCCGATCGAGGCGCACTGGACATGGGGCGGCGGTTTCCTTGCACAGCTTGGCTTCCACGATTTTGCAGGATCTGCCTGTATCCACATGGTAGGCGGTATTAGCGCTCTTGTCGGAGCAAAGATCCTTGGACCCCGTATCGGTAAGTATACAAAGGATAAAGATGGAAAGATCACAAAAGTCAACGCCATTCCGGGACATAACATTCCGATCGGCGCGCTCGGCGTATTTATCTTATGGCTTGGCTGGTACGGATTTAACGGTGCAGCGGCAACCTCTGTTGCAGAGCTTGGTTCCATATTTGTGACAACAACGATCGCACCGGCTATCGCAACCGTTGTATGTATGATTTTTACCTGGATCAAATATGGCAAGCCGGATGTTTCAATGTGTCTGAATGCTTCCCTTGCAGGTCTGGTAGCGATCACGGCAGGCTGTGATGTGACAGACGCGTTCGGAGCGATCGTGATCGGTGCAGTTGCCGGTGTTCTGGTAGTATTTGGCGTATGGCTTCTGGATTATAAATTGAGAATAGACGACCCGGTTGGTGCGGTTGCAGTACACTGCCTCAACGGTATCTGGGGAACGATCGCAGTTGGTCTGTTTGCTACAGATACAGCGCCTGCCTTTGCGAGAGGTTATGGCGACGGCGTTACCTTTGGTGCAAACCAGATCGCCGCAAAAGGACTTTTCTACGGCGGCGGCTTCAAACAGCTTGGTTTACAGCTTCTCGGTATGCTGTGCATCGTAGCATTTACATTCGTAACGATTACGATTACCTTCTATATTATTAAGGCTCTTGTCGGACTTCGTGTGACAGAGGAGGAAGAGATCATCGGTCTGGATGCAACAGAGCATGGACTTCCGTCCGCATACTCAGGCTTCAGCATCATGGATGTTTCAAACACCATGACAATGGATGTCAACGAGAACACAAGTCTTGGAACGGACGATTACAGTGCGGCAAGCAAGCTGCAGAAGGATGCGGCTGTTGAAGTGACGGCAGCGCCGGATGTCGACCTGAAAACGACAGGTATGTACAAGGTAGTGATCATAGCCAAACTTGCTTCCCATGACAAGCTCAAGAAGGCAATGAACGATCTGGGCGTAACGGGAATGACGGTTACACAGGTTATGGGCTGCGGTATCCAGAAGGGTGCAGGCGAGATGTACCGTGGAGTTGAGATGGATGCAACCCTGCTTCCCAAGGTTAAGGTTGAAGTTGTTGTAAGCAAGATCCCGGTTGATGCGGTGATCGAGGCTGCAAAGAAAGCGCTTTATACCGGTCATATCGGAGATGGAAAGATCTTTGTATACAATGTCGCAAAGGTTGTAAAGATCCGTACCGGAGAAGAAAACTTTGCAGCATTGCAGGACGTTGAATAAGCGTACACCTATATCCCTTAGTTTGTATAGATAAAACGGGCCCCTTGGCGCTTCCACCGCTGAGGGGCTCGTTTTATGGTTCCCAAAAGCAGCAAAAAAAGATATAATAATACATAAGACAGATCGATCTGACGAAGCGGAGTACAGATCGTGACAGGCAGGAGAATAAAAGAAGCGATAGAGGTTTACTGGAGGGAAAAACATGTATGATGTAGTGATCATCGGAGCCGGTGTGACGGGCTGCGCGATTGCGAGAGAATTGTCCGCACAGGACAGAAAAGTTTTGGTGCTGGAGAAACATTCCGATGTATGCGAGGAGACTTCGAAGGCGAACAGCGGGATCGTCCATGCAGGCTATGATGCGAAGCCGGGCACGCTCAAGGCGAAGCTGAATCTGCTTGGAAACCGCAAAATGGCACAGCTTGCAAAAGAGCTGGACTTTCCATTTAAACAAAATGGATCGCTGGTATTGTGTTTCCGGGAAGAGGACAGACCGGCGCTGGAAAAGCTGCTCGAACGCGGCAGGAAAAACGGTGTGGAGCCGCTTTCCATTATCGGACCGGAGGAGATCCACCGGATCGAGCCGAATATTACGGACGAGGTAGTGGCGGCGCTGTACGCGCCGACGGGCGGAATTGTCTGCCCGTTTAACCTGACGATCGCCCTTGCGGAAAATGCGGTGCAAAACGGCGTGGAATTCCGGCTGGAAACACAGGTGGAAAAGGTTGAAAAGACGGCGGAAGGCTACGATCTGCAGGTGCAGACAAAGAATGGCGCGCCGGAAACGGTCAGAACGAAGCTGGTCATCAACGCGGCGGGTGTGTACGCGGATGTGCTTCACAATATGGTCAGTGAAAAGAAGATCCATATTACCCCCAGAAGAGGGCAGTACTGTCTGATGGACAAAAAGGTTGGAAACTATGTGCAGAGCACCGTATTCCAGCTTCCGACTGCGTACGGCAAGGGAGTGCTTGTCACGCCGACGGTACACGGGAATCTGCTTGTCGGGCCTACCGCGGAGGATGTGGAGAGCCCGGAGGAGATAAACACGACGGCAGACGGGCTGGAGCAGGTATTGGAAAAGGGCGCGATGAGCGTCAAAGAACTTCCCGGCAGCAGAAATGTGATCACCTCGTTCGCAGGGCTCCGTGCGCATGAGGACGGAGGAGACTTCATCATAGGAGAGCCGGAGGATGCGCCGGGATTCATCGACGTGGCAGGGATTGAGTCACCGGGACTGACCTGTGCGCCTGCGATCGGCGAGTATGTGGCAGAGCTGCTTCAGAAAAAATGTCCGGCCGCTATGAAACAGAATGTGAACAGAACAAGAAAAGGGATTCCCTGTATGGCGCTTGCGGATCAGAGCACAAGAGAAGAGCTGATAAGGCAGAATCCGCTTTATGCGAATGTGATCTGCCGTTGTGAACTGGTGACAGAGGGCGAGATCGTCGATGCGATCAACAGACCGCTCGGAGCGACGACGCTGGACGGCGTCAAACGGCGTACCCGTGCGGGTATGGGAAGATGCCAGTCGGGCTTTTGCGCCCCTAAGACGGTGGAGATACTGGCGCGTGAGCTGCATAAGGATATGCGGGAGATCAGCAAGTGCGGAGGCGATTCCTGGCTGATCGAGTAGGAAAATGTCTGTATCTGACGGGACGATGAGGAATATGCCCCTGGCGGGCAGAAATGAGGTTGAGTATGAAGAAGGATTTGGTGATCGTAGGAGGAGGACCGGCTGGTCTGGCGGCAGCCGTTTCGGCAAGAGAGGCCGGAGCGCAGGATATTCTGATCCTGGAGAGAGATTCCAGACTGGGCGGGATCCTGAACCAGTGTATTCATAACGGCTTCGGACTTCACACCTTCAAGGAGGAGCTGACAGGACCGGAGTATGCCGCGTGTTTTATCGAGAAAGCGGAGGCGGCAGAGATTCCCTATAAGCTGCACACGATCGTGGTCGACATTTCCATGGCGGCTGACGGGGAACACAAGATCGTTACGGCGATGAACAAGGAGGACGGCCTTTTTGCGATCGAGGCAAAGGCGGTCATCCTGGCGATGGGATGCCGGGAGCGTCCCAGAGGAGCGCTGAACATACCGGGGTATCGCCCGGCGGGGATCTATTCGGCAGGGACAGCGCAGCTCTATGTCAACATGGAGGGCAGGATGCCGGGGAAAGAGGTTGTCATTCTTGGCTCGGGGGACATCGGTCTGATCATGGCGCGCAGAATGACGCTTGAGGGGGCGAAGGTCAAGGCGGTGGCAGAGCTGATGCCTTACAGCGGAGGACTCAAGCGGAATATCGTACAGTGCCTGGACGATTACGGGATCCCGCTGCTGCTCAGTCACACGGTGGTTGACATCAAGGGAAAGGAACGTGTCGAGAGCGTCACGATCGCGGAGGTTGACGAAAACCGGAAACCGATCCCGGGAACAGAGGAGGAGATCAAATGCGATACGCTGCTTCTGTCCTGTGGACTGATCCCGGAAAACGAGCTTTCGACAGGTCTGGGAGTCCAGATCAGCCCTGTGACTTCCGGACCGGTGGTGAATGAGAGCCTGGAAACAAATATTCCGGGAGTGTTCGCCTGCGGCAACGTGCTCCACGTGCATGATCTGGTAGATTATGTCTCAGAGGAGTCCGGCAATGCGGGAATCCACGCGGCGGCATATATCCGGACAGCCGGGCAGACAGAGACGGAGGAACGGGCGATTCCGGTCAAGGCAGCCGGGGGCGTGCGCTATACGGTTCCTTCTATGATACGGCCTTCCCACATGGCAGACCTCCAGGTTGTGCGTTTCCGGGTAGGCGGCGTCTGCAAAAATAAGAAGCTGGCGGTTTATCTGGGCGGACAGAAAAAGATGGAGATCCCGAAGAAAGTGATGGCGCCGGCGGAGATGGAGCAGATTCTTTTGAAAAAGCAGGATATCCTGGATGCGGGAGAGCTGCAGGATATCACGATCACAATAGAGGATTAGGGGGAAAAGCGATGGCAGAGATTAAAGAACTGACCTGCATCTGTTGCCCGATGGGATGTGCGCTGACGGCACAGATAGAAAATGGAGTCGTCACTTCGGTGACCGGCAATACGTGTCCGAGAGGAGACGCTTACGCCCGCAAGGAGCTGGTAAGCCCGACGCGGATCGTCACCTCCACGGTGCGGCTGACCGGCGGGGAACTGCCTGTCGTATCGGTAAAGACGGCGCAGGATATCCCGAAGGAAAAGATTATGGAATGTATGGCGCAGATCAAGCAGGCGGTGCTTGAGGCGCCGGTCAGCATAGGGGACGTTGCCGTTTCGAATGTGGCAGGAAGCGGCGTGGATGTGATCGTGACCAAGAACGTAGCGGCACAGAAATGAGGTTTCTATGGGAAAATATATAATGGCGTTGGATCAGGGGACGACAAGTTCCCGCTGTATTTTATTTGACCATGAAGGCAGGATATGCAGCATGGCGCAGAAGGAGTTTACACAGTTCTACCCGCAGCCGGGCTGGGTGGAGCACAACCCGAGGGAGATCTGGTCGTCCCAGCTTGCGGTGGCAACGGAAGCGATGGCGAACGTCGGCGCGGAGGCGGAAGATATCTGCGCGATCGGGATCACGAACCAGCGGGAGACGACGATCGTGTGGGACCGCGAGACGGGAGAGCCGGTGTACAACGCGATCGTGTGGCAGTGCCGCAGGACGGCGGAGAAGATCGATGCGATCGTGAAAGCCGGTTACACGGAGCGGATCCGTGAAAAGACCGGACTGGTTCCCGACGCTTATTTTTCGGGAAGTAAGATCGCGTGGATCCTGGATCATGCAGAAGGGGCAAGACAGCGCGCAAAAGAAGGAAAGCTGGCGTTTGGCACGGTGGACACCTGGCTGATCTGGAACCTGACCAAGGGAAAGGCTCATGTCACGGACTACACGAACGCTTCGAGAACCATGCTGTACGATATCCACAGGCTTTGCTGGGATAAGGAGCTGCTTGCCCTGTTCGACATCCCGGAAGAAATGCTGCCGCAGGTCAGACCATCAAGCTGCGTATACGGGATGACCGACGCTTCGGTGCTGGGTGGAGAGATCCCGATCGCAGGCGCGGCAGGAGATCAGCAGGCGGCTCTGTTCGGACAGTGCTGCTTCGAAAAAGGACAGGCGAAAAACACCTACGGAACCGGATGTTTCCTTCTGATGAATACCGGGCGGGAGGCGATCACCTCGGCAAACGGTCTGGTGACAACGATCGCAGCCGGCACAGGAGATGAGGTAGAGTACGCGCTGGAGGGCAGCGTTTTTGTGGCAGGTGCGGCGATCCAATGGCTGCGGGACAGCATGCGGATGATCAAGACGGCAGCGCAGTCGGAGGAATATGCCGACAATGCGTTTGACACGAAGGGCGTCTATGTTGTACCGGCGTTTACCGGGATGGGGGCTCCGTACTGGAGCCAGCATGCGCGGGGAACGATCGTCGGTGTGACGAGAGGCTGTGCCAAGGAGCATTTTATCCGGGCAACGCTGGAGTCCATCGCCTACCAGACGGCGGACGTTCTGCAGAGCATGGAACAGGACGCCGGGGTTTCCCTTACGGATCTGAAGGTGGACGGCGGAGCGAGCGCAAACAATTTCCTGATGAAATTTCAGGCGGATGTGACGGGAAAGACGGTGCACCGGCCGAAGTGCATTGAGACGACGGCACTCGGGGCGGCGTATCTGGCAGGACTGGCTGTGGGATACTGGAAGGACAGAAAAGAGATCTGCGAAAACTGGAACCAGGGAAGGGAATTTCACCCGGACATGGAGGAAGAGGAACGCACAAAATTGCTGCGGGGATGGCACAAAGCGGTCAAATGTGCGCTATACTGGGCGCAGGAGGAAGAGGACGAGTAAGAATTGTGCTAAAATACTGCTATAAATGTGGATATTTCTGTCAGATGTGGTATACTCTGTAAGGTAAAAGAACAGACAGGAGAAGGAAATTATGAGAAAAACCAAAATAGTGTGTACTATGGGCCCGTCCACCGATAAGGATGATGTGCTCCGTCAGTTGATGCTGGAAGGAATGAATGTTGCAAGATGTAACTTCTCACATGGAAGTTATGAAGAACATAAAAAGAGAATGGACAGGATCAAGAAGTTCCGCAAGGAGCTTGGATTGCCGGTTGCCATTCTGTTGGATACCAAGGGACCGGAGGTTCGTCTGAAGAGCTTTAAGGACGGAAAGGTCGTTCTGGAAGAGGGACAGCTTTTTACCCTGACAGCCGATGAGGTAGAGGGAACCAAGGAAAAGGTCAGCGTGACCTACAGCCGTCTGTATGAGGATCTGGAAGAGGGCATGAAGGTTCTGATCGACGACGGTCTGATCGAGATGAAGGTTGAGAAGGTGGACAGAAACAGCATTATCTGCCGTGTCATCAACGGAGGAACCATCTCCAACAACAAGGGAGTCAATGTTCCGGAGGTAGACCTTTCCATGCCGTATATCAGCGACAAGGATCGTGAGGACATTTTGTTTGGAATCAGCCAGGATGTTGATTTCATAGCGGCTTCCTTCGTACAGAAAAAAGAGGACATCTTACAGCTCCGCAAGCTGCTTGAGAAGAACGGCGGCGAGGAGATCAAGATCATCTCCAAGATCGAAAACGCGCAGGGTGTAGCCAATATAGATGACATTATCGAAGTTTCAGACGGCATTATGGTTGCCAGAGGCGATATGGGTGTGGAGATTCCTTACGAGGAAGTTCCGGTTATCCAGAAGAAGATCATCAAGAAGGCGTACCGTGCAGGAAAGCAGGTTATCACAGCAACACAGATGCTGGAGTCGATGATCAAGAACCCCAGACCGACCAGAGCCGAGACGACAGATATCGCAAACGCTGTTTACGATGGAACCAGCGCGATCATGCTCTCCGGCGAGACGGCAGCGGGCGCATATCCGGTGGAGGCGCTCAAGACCATGGTGCGTATTGCTGAGCGTACTGAGGAGGATGTCGATTACCGCAAGCGGTTTTTTGAGTATGACAGAAAGGTAAATCCGGATATCACCGATGCGATCTGCCATGCAACCTGTACCACGGCGCATGACCTGAACGCAAAGGCGATCGTCACAGTGACCAAGTCGGGAAGATCCGGCAGAATGATCTCCAGATACCATCCGGAATGTGATATCATCAGCTGCGCGACCACCGAGAAGGTCTGCCGTCAGCTTGCGCTTTCCTGGGGCGTAACACCGATCCTGATCAAGGAAGAAAAGGAAGTTTTTGATCTGTTTGACAAGGCAATCCAGGCGGCAGTCAAGGCAGATCTGCTGAAAAAGGGAGACCTCACCGTTATCACCTCCGGCGTGCCGATCGGTATTTCCGGTACGACGAACATGATCAAGGTTCAGATCGCATAATAGAAAATCATAAGAAATGTTTTGAAGGGCGGCATAGTCGAAAGGGTATGCCGCCCTTTTGCTATCTGCTTAACATGACTACAGCATCAGGCTGACCAGCGGGATCGTGATAAGACTCAGCACGGTGGTGAGGATGATGCCCTGCGAGATCGTTTCCGTTTCCAGGTTCATCTCCGTGGAGAGCATCAGCGGCATATTGGCAGCGGGAACGGCAAGCATCAGTGTCATTGTGTGAAGGATCAGATCATTGTGCACGAAGGGACGCAGCAGTACGACGCACCCGATCGGGATAAGGATCTGGCGCAGCAGCGTGAACCCGTACAGCCTCGGATCGCGAAAGATATCCTTGATGTGGATCCGGGCAACCGATATGCCAAGGACCAGCATGGAAAGGAGAGTTGTCGCGCGCCCGGCGTAGCTCAGCGTCGAGGAGATGATGACCGGGATCTTGAAATCTGCGAGATAAAACACGACGGTCACAAGGGCGGATACGGTTCCTGCGTTGATACATTTTTTCCAGGAAAAACCGGTATGACACGCCGCATCCGGAGACGCCTTCTGCAAGGTGGAGATCCCGAAGGTGTAGATCAGGATATTGAACAGCAGATTATAGATGGAAACAAAGATCAGGGAGCTTTCACCCAAAACCGCTGAGGCGAGCGGAATCCCGATAAATCCCACGTTGCCAAAGGCGGAGAGCATCTGATATACGTAGTGATATTTTGATGGAACCCGCAAAAGGTGAGGGATCAGAAATCCGGCGAGGATCAGGATAGCGTAGACTATTATATATAGAAGAAAGGCGGTTCCCAGTTCCTTTAAGGACACCTTGGGAGCGTCGCTGAAAGCGGAACAGATCAGAAGCGCCGGGTTTGTCACGTTGACGATCAGACCGGAGAGGTCTTTCGATGCGTTTTCGGAAAGCATCTTTTTGCGGTACAGGAACATGCCCGTGCCGATCAGCAAAAAGATAATGACCATCTGTTGCAGTATGATTACGATATCCATGTCTACCTCCGCGTCCGGAGAATTTGGAAAAGTTCCGGACTGTTGTCGGAAAAATTGTAGCACTTTTTGGGCAGGCTGAAAAGTCCCAATAAAGCGGAACGGAAAAGAAAAAACGCTTCGCGGTTGCGCGGATGGGCGAGGAGGAGTACAATATCCACATGAGTGCAGGCAGAGGATGCGCCGAGCGCGGCAGCCTGCGGAATGGAGCGTGCTTATGATCGTACAGAAATATAAGGAAATGTTGCAGGGAAAATCAGTGATCCGTCAGCTTTCGGAGTTCGCGACAGCGCGGGGAGAGGAGATTGGCTATGAGAATGTGTTTGATTACAGTCTCGGAAATCCTTCCGTTCCGGTGCCGCAGCAATTTACGGATACGATGATCCGGATGCTGCAGGAAAAAAATCCGATGGAGCTTCACGGCTACAGCCAGAGTCTTGGGATTCCTGCCGTGAGAGATAAAGTTGCCAGATCCCTGAACCGGCGGTTTGGAATGAACTATACGGCGAATCATATCTTTATGACAACCGGTGCAGCCGGTGCGATCGCCCATGCGATCCGCTGTGTGGCGCAGCCGGGGGACGAGATCCTCACCTTTGCGCCGTTTTTCCCGGAGTATACGCCGTATATCAACCTTTCGGGTGCAGTGCTGAAGGTCGTTCCTGCCAACACGGAGAACTTCCAGATCAATTTCGATGCGTTTGAAGAAATGCTGACAGATAAAGTGGCGGCTGTGCTCATCAACACGCCGAACAATCCTTCCGGAATGGTCTATTCTACCGAAACGATCAAAGAGCTGGCGAGGATCATGACGGAAAAGGCACAGAAGTACGGGCATGACATTTTCCTGATCTCCGATGAGCCGTACCGCGAGATCGTTTTTGAGGGAGTGGACGCGCCGTATCCGTCCAGATTTTATGATAATACCTTGTCCTGCTATTCTTTTTCGAAATCGTTGTCCCTGCCGGGAGAGCGGATCGGTTATGTGGCAGTGAATCCGGCGTGTACGGACGCGGAGCTGATTAGTCCGATGTGCAGCCAGATTTCGCGCGGGACAGGACATAACTGTCCGCCGTCCATCATACAGCTTGCGGTTGCGGAAAATCTGGAACTGACGGCAGATCTTTCGGTCTACGAAAAAAATATGAACATATTATATAAAGAACTGACAGCGCTCGGTTTCGAGTGCATCAAGCCCGGCGGAACCTTTTATATGTTCCCGAAGGCGCTGGAGAAGGACGCCATCGCGTTCAGCGAGAAGGCGAAGAAGTACGATCTGATCCTTGTTCCGGGCAACAGCTTCGGCGTGGAGGGATATTTCCGGATCGCCTACTGCATTGACACGGAGAAGGTGGAGCGCTCGCTGGATGCGTTCCGCCGGTTCGTGAAGAACGAGTATTAGAGCAGAAAGGAGTCAGAGGCTTATGTACCAGGCAGGACTGATCTTGGAAGGCGGAGGCATGAAGGGAATCTATACGGCGGGCGTATTGGATTTCTTTATGGAAAAGGATATCTATTTTACAAGCTGCTACGGCGTGTCGGCGGGAGCCTGTCATATGTGCAGTTATCTGTCGAAGCAGCCGGGCAGGGCGTTCCGCATCAGCGTAAACTATCTGGACCAGAAGCAGTATTGCAGTCCGCAGAGTCTGCTGAAAACGGGCGATCTCTTCGGCGTGGATATGTGCTATGGACTGATCCCGGACTATCTGGATCCCTATGATTTTGAGACGTTTGAAAAGTATGAGGGAAACGCCTATGCGGTGGTGACGAATATCCGTACCGGAAAGCCGGAATATATGCTGCTGAAGGACATGCACAAAGATATTATCGCAGTGAGAGCGTCCAGCTCGCTTCCGTTGGTTGCCAGAAATGTGAAGATCGGAGACGAACTGTATCTGGATGGGGGAATATCCGATTCAATACCGATCCGTCAGTCGATGAGAGACGGCAACCGCAAGAATGTCATCATTATGACAAAGGAAGAAGGGTATGTGCGGCAGCCGGCAGGACCGGAGCTGGGACTGATCCGGGCGCGTTATGTCCGTTATCCCAAGATTTATGAACTGATGAGGGAGCGGCACCTGAATTACAATACCACGGTGCAGTATATAGAGGAACAGCAGGAAAAGGGCGAGGTATTTGTGATAAGACCGAAGAAACCCAGCGATGTAAAACGCGTGGACCGTAACCGGGAAAGGCTGGAAGCGCTTTACCATGAAGGCTATGAGGACGCGCAGGCATGTTATCTGGATATGCTGGAGTATCTGGAGAGATAGAGATAAAGAGAGGAATCAGGAGAATATATGGATATCATTGAAATCTTAAAAGCAATTTTGTTTGGAATCGTGGAAGGGATCACGGAATGGCTCCCAATCAGCAGTACCGGACATATGATCCTGCTGAATGAGTTTGTCACGCTGAACGTGTCGGATGATTTCTGGGAGATGTTTCTGGTAGTCATACAGCTTGGAGCGATCCTGGCGGTGGTACTGCTCTACTGGAACAAGATCTTTCCCTTTCATTTCAAGGAAAAGCCGGTGGTGCAGAAGGACATCTTCGTACTCTGGTTCAAGATCCTGGTGGCTTGTATTCCGGCGGCTGTGATCGGTCTTGCGTTTGACGATGTGTTTGACGCGCTGTTTTACAATCCCTGGTGTGTGGCGATCGCCCTGATCATCTTTGGTATCGCGTTCATCGTGATCGAGAACCGCAACAAGGGCGCAAAACCGCGAATCAACGAGCTGGATCAGATCAGCTACAAGACGGCGCTGACCATCGGGCTCTTCCAGTTGATCGCCGCTGTTTTTCCGGGGACATCCCGGTCCGGGGCGACGATCGTCGGGGCGCTGCTCATCGGCGTGTCCAGAACGGTAGCGGCAGAATTCACCTTTTTCCTTGCGATCCCGGTCATGCTCGGTGCGAGCCTTCTCAAGCTGCTGAAGTTCGGTTTTCAGTTTACGGGTCCGGAGGCAGTCATCCTTCTGGTCGGTATGATCGTGGCATTTGTGGTATCGGTGGTAGTCATCCGTTTCCTGATGGGATACATTAAGAAGCATGATTTCAAGGTGTTTGGATGGTATCGGATCGTTCTTGGTATCGCAGTTTTGGCTTATTTTATGGCATTTCGTCTAAAATAAGAGCCAAAAACAGGGCGTTTTATTACAGTTTGCAGGTTGACACCGCTTTTTTAGTACGTTACACTATATCACAAGTGAACTAGGTAAGCATCTTTTTTGTACATGTGGAAGGGAGAAAAAACATGGACGACACAAAGAAAAAAGTTAGCGCAAAACCGGTTGCTAAAGCTGTAGCAGCTAAGGCGGCAGATACAAAAACAACAGAGGTTAAGGCAACAGTCGTACCCGCAGCAGAAGTAAAGAAAGAGGAACCGGTTAAGGCAGTTATCAAAGAAGAACCCAAGAAGGCAGCAGTTAAGGAAGAGCCTAAGAAAGCGGCAGCAGAAAAGAAAGCTCCGGTTAAGAAGGCAGCAGAGAAGAAAGCAGCTGTTAAGAAGGCTGCAACAGAGAAGAAGGCTGCAGTTAAGAAAGCGGTTGAGAAGAAAGCGACAGAGAAAAAGGCAGCAGTTAAGGAGACCGTTCAGCTTGAGTTTGCCGGCAAGGCTTACACGACAGAGGATCTGGTACGCATCGCAAAGGATGTATGGAAATACGATCTGAGCCAGAAGGAAGCTGATTTCAAGAAGGTTGAGCTTTATGTGAAGCCTGAGGAGAGCAAAGTTTACTATGTGATCAACGATACGGTTACAGGAGATTTTGCAATCTAATCTGTCAGATGCAAATAATATAGAAGAAATACATAGACCTTCGGACGGTGGAGAGATCCCCGGCCCGGAGGTTTTTCTTATCATAAGGATTTTATAAGTTGTTCACCGTTTTTTAATAATTTTTTTCGGGAGATATGTTGACAATGAAAATAGGAAGTGATAACTTATCACTAGAAGGTGTTAGCACTCTAACAAGTTGAGTGCTAACAACAGAGGAAAAGGGTATGCAGCTGGATGAGAGAAAATATAAAATTTTACAGGCAATCATTCGCAACTACCTGGAGACAGGAGAACCGGTAGGAAGTCGAACGATCTCCAAATATACGGACCTCAATCTCAGCTCGGCGACCATCCGCAATGAGATGGCGGATCTGGAAGAGCTTGGTTATATCCTGCAGCCTCATACCTCTGCCGGAAGGATTCCTTCGGATAAAGGCTATCGTCTGTATGTGGACCGGATGATGGAGGAGAAGGAACGCGAAGTGGAAGAGATGAAGGAGTCTTTGCTTCAGAAGGAAGACAAGATGGATCATCTGCTGAAGCAGGCGGCAAAACTTCTGGCGAACAACACAGAGTACGCGGCAATGATCTCCTCGCCACAGTACCACCGCAATAAGCTGAAATTCATCCAGCTTTCCCGTGTGGATGTCAATCAGCTTCTGGCAGTCATCGTGGTGGAAGGCAATGTGATCAAGAACACGATGCTTACCGTAGATGAGGAGCTCAGCGACGAAACGCTGTTGAAGCTGAATATCCTGCTGAACACGCATCTGAACGGATTGTCGATGGAAGAGATCAATCTGGGAATGATCACAGCGATGAAACAGCAGGCAGGGATTCACAGCGAGATCGTAGGCAATGTGATCGACGCCGTAGCGGAGGCGATCAAGGCAGACGAGGATCTGGAGATCTACACCAGCGGGACGAAGAACCTTTTCAAGTACCCGGAGCTTGCAGACCATGAGAGAGCAAGCGAACTGGTAACGACCTTCGAGGAGAAGCAGGTGCTGAGCGAGCTGGTTCAGGAAAACCTCTCCGACGATAACAATACCGGAATTCAGGTATATATCGGAAATGAGACGCCGGTTGCCGGAATGAAGGACTGCAGTATCGTGACAGCAACCTATGAACTGGATGAAGGCATGAAGGGCACGATCGGAATCATCGGCCCGAAACGTATGGATTACGAGAAGGTTGTCAGCAATCTGAAACTTTTGAAGAATCAGTTGGATGACCTTTATAAAAAATAGATCAGAACAGGGATATGTACCGAAGAGGTGCATACAGCAGACGGAAAGGGATGAGTAAAGTGGCAGAACAGGAAAACAAGGACATGACAGAAGAAACCGTACAGACCGAAGAGGCGGCAGAAGAGACGAAGGCTGCGGAGCAGACCGGAGAAACAAGTGAGCCGGCAGAGGCTGCGGAAGACGACAAGAAAGATAAAAAGGCAGAGAAAAAGAAGGCAAAGGCAGACAAGAAACAGGATGCACTGAAAGAAAAAGTGGAAGAGCTGGAAGATCGCGTGAAACGTCAGATGGCCGAATTTGAGAATTTCCGGAAACGGACGGAAAAAGAAAAGACGGCAATGTTCGAGACGGGTGCAAAGAGCGTGATCGAAAAGATCCTTCCGGTGGTGGATAACTTCGAGAGAGGCCTTGCATCGGTGCCGGAGGAGGAAAAGGACGGAGCATTTGCACAGGGCATGGAGATGATCTACAAGCAGCTGATGCAGGAGCTTGAAAAGATGGAAGTAAAACCGATCCCCGCAGTAGGGGAAGAGTTCAATCCCGATTTCCACAATGCAGTGATGCAGGTGGAGAGCGATGAGTATGATTCAGGAGTCATCGCACAGGAGCTTCAAAAAGGGTATACCTACCGTGACAGCGTGGTGAGACATTCCATGGTGGCGGTAGTAAGCTAAAGGAACCGGATGTGCCGCAGAGGCAGAACGGCTCCCGATCATAAAAAAATAAGAAAAGGTAATATGTGTAAGAAAGACAGGAGGAATAGTTATGAGTAAAATTATCGGTATCGACTTAGGAACAACAAACAGCTGCGTGGCAGTTATGGAAGGTGGTAAGCCCACCGTTATCGCCAACACAGAAGGCGCAAGAACAACACCCTCTGTTGTAGCATTTACAAAGAATGGAGAAAGACTGGTAGGTGAGCCTGCAAAGCGTCAGGCAGTTACCAATGCAGATAAGACCATTTCCTCGATCAAGAGAGATATGGGCACAGACAGAGGCCGTACGATCGACGGTAAGAAGTATTCACCGCAGCAGATCTCTGCTATGATCCTTCAGAAGCTGAAAGCAGACGCTGAGAACTATCTGGGTGAGAAGGTGACAGAGGCGGTCATCACCGTACCGGCATACTTCAATGATGCACAGAGACAGGCAACCAAGGACGCAGGTAAGATTGCAGGACTGGATGTAAAGCGTATCATCAACGAGCCTACGGCAGCAGCGCTTGCTTATGGTCTGGACAATGAGAAAGAGCAGAAAATCATGGTATACGACCTCGGCGGTGGTACATTCGATGTTTCCATTATCGAGATCGGCGACGGCGTTATCGAAGTTCTTTCCACCAACGGCGATACGCACCTTGGCGGCGATGACTTCGACCAGAAGGTGATCGACTGGATGCTGGCTGAATTCAAGGCAAAAGAGGGCGTAGATCTTTCCAATGATAAGATGGCTCTCCAGAGATTGAAAGAGGCGGCTGAGAAGGCAAAGAAAGAGCTTTCTTCCGCAACAACGACAAACATCAACCTTCCGTTCATTACTGCTACGGCAGAGGGACCGAAGCACTTTGATATGGATCTGACCAGAGCAAAATTTGACGAGCTGACACATGATCTGGTTGAAAAGACAGCTATCCCGGTTCAGAACGCAATGAAGGATGCCGGACTTACCAATGCGGACTTAGGTCAGGTTCTTCTGGTAGGTGGTTCCACACGTATTCCTGCGGTACAGGAAAAGGTTAAACAGCTTACCGGCAAAGAGCCCAGCAAGTCTCTGAACCCGGATGAGTGCGTTGCACTTGGCGCATCGATCCAGGGTGGTAAACTTGCAGGCGATGCAGGCGCAGGCGAGATCCTGCTTCTGGATGTAACACCTCTTTCCCTGTCTATCGAGACAATGGGGGGCGTGGCAACCAGACTGATCGAAAGAAATACAACGATCCCGACCAAGAAGAGCCAGATCTTCTCCACTGCAGCCGACAATCAGACAGCCGTTGATATCAACGTAGTTCAGGGTGAAAGACAGTTCGCGAAGGATAACAAGTCCCTCGGACAGTTCAGACTGGACGGTATCCCGCCGGCAATGAGAGGTGTACCGCAGATCGAGGTTACCTTTGATATCGATGCAAACGGTATCGTAAACGTATCCGCAAAGGATCTGGGAACAGGAAAAGAGCAGCACATTACCATCACGGCAGGCTCCAATATGTCCGATGATGAGATCGATAAGGCAGTCAAGGAAGCTGCTGAGTATGAAGCACAGGATAAGAAGAGAAAAGAAGCCATTGATGCGAGAAACGATGCAGATTCCTTTGTATTCCAGACACAGAAGGCTCTCGACGAAGTAGGCGACAAGATCGACGCTTCCCAGAAGTCCGGTGTAGAGGCTGATCTGCAGGCTGTCAAGGATATTCTGGAAAAGACCAAGGACAGAGAGATGACAGACAGCGAGCTGGATGAGCTGAAGGCAGCAAAGGAGAAGCTGACAAATTCCGCACAGGCTCTGTTCACCAAGATGTATGAGAATATGCAGCAGGCACAGGGCGCAGCAGGAGCCGAGAATATGGGCGGCAGCGCTGATGCAGGCGCAGATACACAGTCCACGACAGCAGATGATGTGGTAGACGGAGATTACAGAGAGGTTTAATAGAGCGAAGGGCATAGATTATGGCAGAACAGAAAAGAGATTACTATGAGGTCCTCGGCGTTGAAAAAAACGCCGACGAGGCCGCTATCAAAAAGGCATACAGAGTTCTTGCTAAAAAATATCACCCTGATATGAACCCCGGTGATGCAGAGGCAGAGAAGAAGTTCAAGGAGGCATCCGAGGCTTATGCGGTTCTGAGCGATCCGGAGAAGAGACGGCAGTATGACCAGTATGGTCATGCTGCCTTCGAAGGTAACGGGGGAGCCGGAGGCTTCGGTGGCTTTGACTTTAACAGCGCGGATTTCGGGGATATTTTTGGAGATATTTTCGGAGATATTTTTGGCGGCGGAAGACGCGGCGGCAGCAGGAACAATGGCCCTATGAAGGGCGCGAACCTCCGTACCAGCGTGCGCATTACATTTGAGGAAGCGGTATTCGGTGTGGAGAAAGAGCTGGAGCTCACCCTGAAGGATGAGTGTACGACCTGCCACGGAACGGGAGCGAAGCCCGGAACATCACCGGAAACCTGCAGCAAGTGTGGTGGTAAAGGCCAGGTTGTCTTTACGCAGCAGTCCTTTTTCGGAACTGTCAGAAACGTGCAGACCTGTCCGGATTGTCATGGAACAGGAAAAGTCATCAAGGATAAGTGTCCTGACTGCCGTGGAACCGGTTATATTGCCAGCAAGAAGAAGATCCAGGTATCGATTCCCGCCGGAATTGACAATGGCCAGTGCGTAAGGATCCGCGATAAGGGCGAGCCCGGCACGAACGGAGGACCGAGAGGCGATCTGCTGGTAGAGGTGGTTGTCGGACGGCATCCGATCTTCCAGCGTCAGGATGAAAATATTTATTCAACCGTGCCGGTATCCTTTGCAGTTGCAGCGCTTGGCGGCGATGTGGTGATCGATACGGTCGACGGCAAGGTGATCTACGAGGTGAAGGCGGGAACCCAGACAGACACGAAAGTGCGCCTGAAAGGAAAAGGAGTTCCCTCGCTTCGCAACAAAGATGTGCGCGGCGACCATTATGTAACGCTGGTGGTACAGGTGCCGGATAAACTGCCCCATGAGGCAAAAGAGCTGTTGAAGCAGTTCGATGCGCTGACCGGGGACAGCCTGAACGCAGCACAACGCGCGACCGGAGATGGCGACAACGATCCGGGCACGGGCGGTAAAGGTAAAGGAAAGAAAAAGATCTGGAAATAAATAAAAATGATGAGACAGCAAGCGGAGGAAACTCTGCCTGCTGTTTTTTTACCAAGTTTTTTCATGCGGTGGGAAATTGCCTGTAAGTGGCGGGAAATGTGCGCGCCGGTGCAGGTATATTTGGCGATCACTGAGTCGAATGAGAATTGCGAAGAATCTGATTTTTGTTAGGGAACAGGGAAAGCGGTCATGCCCGCCCTCGTTGGATGTGCTGTGGAAAAGATACGAAAACAAAGAATAAAATTTGTACAGAATCACAACAGAAATATCCTTGTATAAAATTGATTTGTTCAATATAATGAAAATGTAAGCAGCGCAACCGATTGCACAACGAATTGCGCACAAGAGAGGGCGGTTGAGCCGGGAAACAGTGGAACAGAAATTCAGATGGAGAATGGGAGGAAAGAGATGAACAGAGGATTTCGAAAGCCATGGAAAAGCATCCTGTGTATGATCCTTACCGTTGCCATGGTCGTGACGGGGAGTGGAATTCCGCAGAGCACGGCGCTGGCGGCGGAGCTGGAGCAGGGCGACGCACAGGAGAAGGCTCTGACGGAGCAGGAAGAGAACCTGGATCCGGAGGAAACAGGCGACGCAGAGGACGAAGAGAAGGAAGAGACAGTTCCGGACGAGGAAAAGGAATCGGAGGAGGCAGACGAGGAGCAGAAGGCTGATTTAGAGGACGAGGAAGAACAGCCGGAGGAAAAGACTGCTCTGGATACTGCCGCCGAAGAAACGGAGACAGAGGATACAGAGAGCCGGAAGGCAGAGGAGGAAACTCCGGAGCGGAGCGCATTGGATGAGGAGACGCAGAAGGATTACATAACCGGCGGCAACTTTAACGGCCTGGAGTGGAGCGACGGCAAGCTGGGCAGCTTCAGCTTTGGTGACTGGTCGGCGGTGGACTCTGTCAAGCTGGATGCGTATGCTGCTCACAATGGTGCGGGAGCAGAGAGTGATACCGGACTTGGCATCACATTCAAAAGCGACCTGACGGAGAACGGTAATTTCGAGGTGTATCAGACGGTAGCAGAAAGCCTTCCGGCAGGAACCTATAAGCTGACTGCCTATGTGAAGAACGGCATGTCTGCCAGGCTGTTCTACGGAAGAAGCTATGACAGCGATTCGCTGACCTACAGCCAGGAGGCTAAGGAGTTAAGCGACAGCTTTGCAGAGCTGAGTGAAGAGTTTACTGTGAAATCAGAAATGACCGACTATGTGGTGGGAATCAGCATTACAGGTGCCGCAAGAGACTGGGTGTGTCTGGATGACATAGCACTGGTCTGCACGCAGGAGGGAGCAGAGGGATATACCCTGGAAGAACTGCAGACACTTTACACAGAAGGCGCGGCAAAGGTAGAAGGAAAGACGGAGTCGGACTTTTCAGCAGGTTACGCAGAACTGACTGCGGCGCTCGCGTCGGCAAAAGAGCTGCTGGACGCCGCATCGACAGACAGCGAGGCAATCACGGCCGCCTATGAAGCATTACAGACAGCGATCGAGGGATTACAGGCGGCAGCGGCGTCAAAGACTCTGTATTATTATGCCGGGATTCTGGAAGAAAGCGAAGAAGTCGGCGTATATGTGTGGGACAACGCGGGCGGCATGATCACCAGCGCTGCAGACAAGGCAGAGTGGTGTACTTGGAATGAGGGAGACACCTACCGTATGGACGCGGTAGAAGGCTATGCCGGCTGGTACAGCATTGTGCTGGAGATGAACCAGGAGATAGGACAGCAGGCGGGAATGGAAATATTGCTGAAATCCCAGCAGGGTACCGATGAAAGATTGATGACATTTTCGGGCTGGGATAGCGGCAACCCGGAAATATTTAAGAAAATGTATGCTGGAGAAGATGCTTGCTATGCGATAAAGGACAGCGTCCTGTACAGCGGCGACGCAGAGGAGATGCAGTCGGTATTCCGTTTTGTGACGCTTCATGTTTATGGGGAAGATAAGACGCCCCAGATCAAAAAGGACGGCGGGACGCTTTCAACCTATGTGGACGGCGTCAAGACAGAGATGACCGCATCCAGTACGGATGAGTGGAGCAACAGCTACTATGATCTTACCGCGGACGAGGCGGGCGACGGATGGTATGAGATCACTTTTATTGCGCCCGCGGCAGAGACGGCAGCACAGATCGTACAGTTGTATTTCGCAAATGAGTGGAATGTGAATTTTGTGGCAGGGGCGACAGAGAACAGCTGGGAGAAGGATTTAACACCCGTATTTGAGGGAAAAACCTACTATAAGGACGGAACCTTTTATGCCTCGAAGGAAGAGGTTCCCGGCGGCGCATGGACGACATTGTATCAATCCCTGGAGAAGCTGGTGGAGAAGGTAAAGACGCTTGCGGAGAGCGATTACAAGGCAGAGAGCTGGGGCGTGCTGCAGACAGCGCTGGAAACAGCGGAGAGTGTTCTGGAAGAATACGCGGACGTCACAGAAGGGACGGATGAGCAGAAAGCGGCTTTGCAGAAGGCATATGATGACCTGAAGGCGGCGTACGATGGACTTGTGGCAGCGCGGAAGGAAGAGATCTCTGTACAGCAGGTGGCGCTTGCGGATGATTTTATCACCGGAGCAGACCTTTCCTCCTATGTGGCGCTTCGTCAGAGCGGCGTTGTTTTTAAGGATGAAGAGGGAAATGCACTTTCGGATCAGGAATTTTTCCGGTATCTGAAAGAGGGAGGCGCGAACTGGGTCCGCATCCGTATCTGGAATGATCCTTACGACAGCAATGGAAACGGCTACGGCGGCGGAGATTCGGATCTGGAAAAGGCGGTCACGCTTGGCAGACTGGCGACAGGAGCCGGCATGCGTGTGCTGATCGATTTCCATTATTCTGATTTCTGGGCAGATCCGTCCAAACAGCAGGCGCCTAAGGCGTGGGCAGGCATGACGGTGGACGAAAAGGCAGATGCAGTCTATGCGTTCACAAAGAGCAGTCTGGCAAGCCTGCAGGCAGCCGGTGTAGACGTCGGAATGGTACAGGTCGGAAACGAGACAAACAACGGTGTCTGTGGAGAGACTTCCTGGGAAAATATTGCGAAGATCTTTAACGCAGGATCAAAGGCAGTGCGCGAATACGATGAGAACTGTCTGGTGGCAGTGCACTATACGGATCCGCAGACTGCGAACGAATTCAGCAACCTTGCTGCGAAGCTGAAGGCAAACGAGGTAGATTATGATGTGTTTGCAGCTTCCTACTACCCGTACTGGCATGGAACGACCGCCAATCTGACGGCTGTTCTGACAAATGTTGCCAAGAATTACGACAAGAAGGTCATGGTTGCGGAGACTTCCTGGGCGACCACATGGGATGACGGAGACGGACATGGAAACTCTGCGCCCAAGACCGTTGGACAGGATCTGAATTATGATATTTCCGTGCAGGGACAGGCAGACGAGATCCGCGACGTGGTAAATGCGGTCAACACGGTGAACGATCAGTCGGCAGGCAAAGGAATCGGCGTGTTCTACTGGGAGCCGGCATGGCTGTCCGTACATTACGCATACAATGCAGACGGTACTGTCAACACAAAGGCATACGAGCAGAATAAGGCGCTCTGGGAGAAATACGGCAGCGGCTGGGCGTCCAGCTATTCTTACGAATACGACCCGTCCGACGCGGGATTGTGGTACGGCGGCAGCGCGGTTGATAACCAGTCGTGGTTTGACTTTGACGGGACGGCGCTCCCGACAGCGCGCGTGTACAGCATGATCCGTACCGGAGCATATGCGGACAAAGCGATCTCCGGCGTAAAGACGAATCTGAGTATCTCTGTCAACGTAGGAGACGAGCCGGTGTACCCGCAGACGACGGAGGCAACCTTCAATGACGGATCAAAGGCAGACTGTCCGATCACGTGGAATAAACAGCAGAAACAGCTTGTAGATACAGGGAAGGCCGGAACCTATACGGTGGAAGGAACGGCAGTATGCACCTATGAACAGTCTGAGGGCGTGACCAGAAGCGAGAGATATCCGGTAACGCTGGAGATCAAGGTGGCGTCCACCAGCAACATTCTGAAGAACCCCGGCTTTGAGGAGTCAGGAAGCGCGAACTGGACGATCGCCACAGAGGGCGAGGGATATACGATCGCGCCGACTACGGAGAATCCGAGAAGCGGAGCGTACGGACTGAACTTTTACAGAGACGACGTGATGAACTTCCGGGTGACACAGACTCTGGAAAATGTAGCGCCCGGAATATATACCTTTGGAGGCTATATCCAGGGGGGCTCTGCGGGATCCAAGGATCTGCAGTATGCGATCGTGACCGTGCAGAAGAAAGATGGAAGTACAGCGTCCTATAAGGCAGAGTGCTCACTGAGCGGATGGCTGAACTGGGCGAACCCGGAGATTAAAGGAATTGCAGTAGAAGAAGGAGACACGATAGAGGTCGGATTCCAGGTCAATTCCAGTGTCGCAGGGGCGTGGGGAAGCATCGACGACTGCTACCTGTACGGCAGCTATATGATTTCCGTGGATGAGAATATCAAGGGCGGTAAGATCTCGGTAAGCACGCTGGAGGCAACCAGCGGAGAAACCGTGACCGTCATTGCGCAGCCGGAGAAGGGGTACGCACTGAAAAGCATCAGCATTTCCGGCAACTCGATAGAAGAGGCGATCCTTTCCAGCGAAGAGGGAACGTCGTCCTATGACGAGGAGACAGGGACGGCCAGCGTGAGCTACCAGGATCGGACGGGCGAAACGAAGGCAGTCTTTAAGATGCCGGACGGCGTCGCGGCCCTGACAGCACAGTTTGCGTCGATCTTCGGGGATGAAAAGGTGGATCTCGCCTCAGAAGAGGTGAAGGTCGCAGCGATCGAGGATCAGTATTACACAGGAAAGGCGATCAAGCCGGCAGTTGTGGTGACCTATCAGGGATATACCCTGGTGGAAGGAAAAGACTATACTACCTCTTACGCGGATAATAAAGAACTGAGCACGGACGATAAAACGGCAAAAGTGACGATCAAGGCTTCTACAGCCAAAGCAAGCCGGTTTACCGGAACGACCGGTCAGACCTTCCGGATCGTGAAGGATGAGAGGATCAGTCTGGCTTCGCTGAACAACAAGAAGAACAAACTGACGGTGGTGCTTGAGGAAGGCCCTGATGAAAAGGTTAAGGACAGTTACTATTACACCGGGGAAGAGATCGAACCCAAGGTGACAGCCGTGACTTACATCGACGCGGACAATCAGACTCAGACCATCGACGCTTCCGAGTATGACTGTTACTATCAGAACAACAGTAAAGTCGGAAAGAAAGCGGAAGTGATCCTGATTGCGAAGGGAGAAAAATATAGCGGCTCTTATACAAGGAATTTCAGCATTGTGAAGTGTCCGGTATCTGAGCTTACGATCGGTGCGGTGTCCGGCGCCGTCTATACCGGCAAGGCAGTGACGCCCAAGGTAACAGTGCGGTATGGCGGAAAGGTCCTGCAGGCTGGCAAAGACTATAAAGTAACTTACAAAAATAACATCAAGGCGAGCCGTAAAAACGAGGACGGCGTCTGGGAAAACAGCGCTTACGTGACAGTGACCGGTATGGGGAACTATGCGGGCACGACGGACAAAAAGTATTTCCGTATCAGTCCGAAGTCCCTGGAGGACATCAGCGTCAAAGTGACAGCGGAGAATCTGGGAGCGTCGACCAAAGCACAGGCTGTCAAGGTGACTGTACAGGACGGCACGACAAAACTTAAGGCGGCAAACTATACGATCACAAAGGTTGAGGTCGTATCCGGAGAGGATGCGAAGATCGCAGACAGCAGGAAATGGACGGTGAAAGGCGTCGGCACATATCAGGTGACCGTGGCAGGAAAAGATAACTACACCGGAGAAGAGACAGTGACCTTCCGGATCGTGGATAAGTCGTATCTTCTGAGCGGCGCAAGGATCACGACCAAGAGCAGGTATTATACCGGAACGACGGTGACGCTGGACGATAGCGAGCTGATCGTTAAAGTGGGAACCACGCAGCTTGTCAGGGGAACGGATTACAACGTGACCTACAGCAATAATATCAAGGCTGGAAAAGCGACGGTGACGATCACCGGACAGGGCAAATATGCAGGAAGCAAGAGCGCAGCCTTTACGATCGCAAAGAGAAGCCTTGTAGCGGCAGGAGTTTCTGTTGCCGAGAATAAAAAAGCATCCACTGGCTATCTGAGCTATCAGATCGTTGCGGACGATACCTATGGTACAACGCAGTATTATACCGGCTATGCGCTGACACCGGAACTGAAGGTGACGGCAGTCAACGACGGCAAGACGGCAGTTCTCGCCAGGGGAACAGACTATACGGTAACGTACAAGAAGAATGTAAAAGCCGGGGATAAGGCTGAGATCAAGATTACCGGAAAAGGAAATTACAGCGGAAGCGTCACCTTTAAGGAAGCGTTTGAGGTGGAGAACCGGAAGCTCGACGATTTCGTCATTTCCATCGATCCGGTGACATACACAGGCAAGGCGATCAAGCCGTCCGTTAAATTTGTGGATAAGCAGACCGGAACTATTGTGGATCTCAAGGCCGGAACGGCATATACGATCAGCTATAAGAACAACAAGGAAGCGGCAGGAAAGAACAGCAGCAAGAATCCTTGTGTAGTCATCAAAGAAAAAGGTCTTAACGGGGAAGCGAAGGCGACGGAAAAGCAGAGCAAGACGCTGACATTCACCATTGCGACTGCAAAGATCGACGCATCCTGCGTGACGGAGCTCGCGGCGCAGACCTACAAAGGAAAAGCGGTTACTCCGGCAGTGAAAGTGAAGGTAAACGGCAAGACATTGAAAGCCGGAAAGGACTACACAGTCACCTACACAGGCAACACAAAGCGGGGAACGGCAGTCGTACAGATCACCGGTATCGGCAATTACAGCGGAACGGTTGAGAAAGACTTTATTATCCGGTAGAACGAAACGGGAGTGACAGAAAGAATAAAAGTAAGGCGGGTTCGCGAAGAACCCGCCTTATGTTATGTGAAAAACAGGATCAGCCAAGTCCCATGATGGCGTCAACCGGCAGGGAGAAGGTTACGGCGTGAGCCGGGGTGTTGATCCCGTGCTGACTGCTGATCGCGGTCATGACCTCTGTCTTTTTTGCCTGAGGGACAACGATGGCAACGATCTCCTGCTCATCCTGAATGGGAAGTCCGAAATGGGTTGCGATCTCCGCCGGGCTGCAGCGCAGACCCTTCAGGATCGTGCCTCCGGTGGCTCCTGCCGCTCTGGCAGTACACATAATATTGTCGCTGTAACCCTGGCTTGCTGTCACTACTATCATTGCATGTGTAATCGATTCGCTCATTTTCTTCTCCTCTTTTTCCAGTGCATGTTCTGTCTGCTGCGATTCTGCTGCGTTCAGCAGCTTGTAAAGCCATCCCTGTACGCCGCTGATGGGAATGCTGACGGCAATACCGGTACCGCGTTTGTGGAGCTGCAATGCCTGATTCATCTCGGCCAGCAGCATTTTTGTGTGGTGACGGTGAACGAAGCACAGCATGATCGTTTTCTGCGTATCGCCCAGACCACACAGATTCAGGAAGTCGGAGCTTGCGGTGCCGATCCCGTGCATCTGGTAGTAGATCGGGATGTGGGAATCGATCAGAAACTCGGTCAGTTTATCCCGGATATTGGAATCTATGATGATCACAAGGCATCGAAATGCCGGCTTGCTGTTTGTATTTTGCTTGTTGGAATCCTGCATACCTATTCCTCCTCCATGTCGATAATCACATCATCGTCAATTTCAGCCATAACGGCAGGTGCAGAGAGCGCCTGCTTCTGCTTCATCTGATAGAGGGCGCCCATGATCTGTATGGCGATCAGGGGTGCCATGGCTACCATTGCCACTACGCCGAAAGCGTCTGTCACGACATTTCCTCCTACTGCGGTACACGCGCCCATGGCGAGCGGCAGAAGGAAAGTCGAAGTCATCGGACCGCTGGCAACACCACCGGAGTCAAAGGCGATACCGACAAACACCTTAGGAGCATAGCGCGTCAGCACCAAAGCGATGATATAACCCGGGATCAGCAGGAAATAAATGTTCAATCCGGTCAGCACGCGCAGCATGGCAAGAGCCACGGAGGCGGAAACACCGATGGAAAGACAAAGATTCATAGCGGAACGGGAGATAGAGCCGTTTGTGATATCCTCTACCTGTTTGTTCAGCACCTGCACCGCAGGCTCCGCTTTTACGATATAATATCCGATCAGCGCGCCGATCGGGATCAGCGCCCATTTCCAGGGCTGGCCTGCCAGGTCGCTTCCGAGAAGACTTCCGACCGGGGCAAATCCTACATTGACGCCGGTCAGGAAAAGGATCAGACCGACGATCGTGTACAGGAAGCCCATCAGCATCTTGATCATCTGATTGCGGTGATAACGTCTGGAGATGAGCTGGAAAAGCAGGAATACCAGAAGTACCGGGAAAATGGAAGAAAAAACTTCCTTGGCATAGTCCGGCAGCATATGTACAAACTGTTTCATCACATCCTGCATGGTGACGACGTCCGGAATATCGGTTGCATTGTAGGAGGCCCCGGTGGGATGGAAAAAAATGCCGAGAAGCAGAACCATCACGATCGGACCGATACTGCAAAAGGAAACCAGACCGAAACTGTCGCTCGAACCGTTCTTGTCGCTACGGGTAGAGGAAAGTCCCACACCGATAGCCATGATGAAAGGTACGGTCATCGGGCCGGTGGTCACGCCGCCGGAGTCAAATGCGACAGCGATAAAATCCGTGGGAGCCACGAACGATAACAGGAAAAGCGCTACATAGAGCACACACAGCAGAACCGGAAGGCTCAGCTTAAAGATAATACGAAGAACGGCCACGACCAGAAACAGGCCGACGCCGAGAGCTACGGTCCAGATCAGCACCTCGTTAGGGATAGAAGGCACCTGGTTGGCGAGAACCTGCAGGTCAGGCTCTGCGATCGTGATAATGACGCCCATCACAAAACAGACGATCACTAAGATGGAGAGCCGTTTTGTTTTCATGATCTGTGCACCGACGCCTTCGCCGAGAGGCGTCATGGACATTTCTGCGCCGAGCTGAAAGAAAGCCATGCCGATGATCAGCATAAAAGCGCCGACCAGGAACAGGGCGATCGTTCCGGTTTCCATAGGTACTACGAAAATGCTCAGGAGCAGCATGATGACGGTGATCGGCAGCACGGCGCTGACAGATTCGTCAATTTTTTCTTTTAACTTTTTGTTCAAATAATATCACACACTTTCTGTTGTCTGGTTAATAGTTACAAAATACCAAAATAATTTTATCTTTTGTAGAAAAAAACGTCAATCACGAAAAATGGAATTTTACAGAATCTTAACACGGGGATGTGGTCTGTGAAATTTCACCGTGAAATTCATGTTTTTTGGATTGTATTCCGGGACAAAAAAATTTATACTTAAAATAATACAGGCATTATTATAAGGTGCATTTGCAGACCTGATAGGATAGATGAAAAAAGGATAGAAGGTTTGGATTCAGGAAGGAGAAAGCATTTTATGAAAAGGATTGGCAGCAGTGTTTTGGCATGGATTCTGGCGGCGGCTATGTTTCTGGAGCCTGCGGCATGCGCCGTAGTATCTGCACAGGAGCCCGTGCTGACACAGGAAGAACAGGCAGAAGGGAAAGAGGGACTGACGGAAGAGCCGGGAACAGAAGAAGGCGAAGGTCAGGAAGAAGAGAAGAAAGAGCCGGAAGAAGACGGAGAGGACGCAGCGGAAGAAGAGCAGGACTCTCAGCCGGAGGACGAAGAGAATGATACGCCGGAGGAAGAAAACGGCGAAGAGAATGCGGAGACCGGGGAGGAAGAACGCAGGGCGGACGAGGAAAGCACGGAGGACGACACACAGACGCTTTCCGGGAATTCTGTCTCTGAAAACACGGTGACGGCAGAGGATGGAGAGCTTCAGACCGGTTACTGCGATGATCCGGATGCACTCTATCAGGCGGGCAGCTTTGATGTCGTGATCGAAACGCCGGAGGATAACTACAGCGCGATGGACGCCGAGGCACAGAGCCTCAGGGATGAAGCGATCCAGGCAATCTATGAAGGACTGCGGGATAAAAAGGCGTCGATCGATGTCAGCGCATATGGGTTTACGACCAGCGATCTGGCAACGCTTCAGGCGGTTTACTTTGGCGTGGTCAATGATCATCCGGAATTTTATTATGTCAGGACGGCTTATTCGTACAGTTATACTGGAAGTGGAAAAGTCACGGCGATAAAACCGGTTTATATGGACTATGATTTTGATGATGAGGCATTTCAACAGGCGACACAGGATGCAATGTCTTTGATCAATGATGGTATGACGGAAGTGGAGAAGGCATTGGTACTCCATGACTATATCGCGGTGACCTGTGCCTATGATTATGATAACTACAAGGCGGGAACGCTCCCGGAGATGGTCTACAATTCCTACGGAGCGCTGGTGGAACGGAGCGCCGTATGCCAGGGATATGCCCTTGCCTACAAGTATCTGCTTGGACAGGCAGGAATCCAAGCGTATATGGTCAGCAGTAAATCCATGAACCATGCGTGGAATATCGTCAGGCTGGATGGAGAGTATTACCAGGCCGATGTGACCTGGGATGATCCAACTTCAGACAGGATCGGGCGGGCGCGTCATTACTATATGTTTATCAGTGACGCTGCATTCCAGAGTTCCAGGGAACACTCTAACTGGACAGTGACGACGGCCAGCGAGGAGACGGGTATCACAGCGACCAATACGCAGTATGACGAGGTGTTCTGGACGAACTGCGACGCGCAGATCACAGTACAGGATCACAAGTATTACTATGTGGATGGAAAGGATGCAACAAAAATAGGAATACGTGTGAGAGATTACGCCGGAGAGTCGATTGATACATTGACCACAATCCCCTACTGGACTGTCTGGGGTGGCGGCGGCTGGTGGAACGGAGCCTATACCGGACTTTCCCAGCTGGATGATATGCTTGTCTATAATGACAAGGAGAACATCTACGCCATCAACAGGGATGGAACCGGAAAAAAGGTGCTGTTTGAGCCGGATATTACGGAAGGCTACATATATGGAAGCTACTGTGAGGATGACACGCTGTTCTATATTCTGGCACAGTCGCCCAATGAAGAGGGAACGTCATATTACACAGAATTAACTTTTGAGGATACGGAAATTGAAAGCATCACACTGAATCGGACGGAACTGGTGCTGGATGAAAAAGGAACTTCTGAACTGAAGGCGACCATCAAGCCGGCACGGGCAAATAAATCGGCATTGCACTGGACGAGCAGCAATTCCGGTGTGGCTGCTGTCACAGCGGAGGACGGTTCTCTGGAGGCAAAGATCACAGCGGTGAAAGAGGGAAGCTGTACGATCAAGGTTTCGGATGGAACCCATGAGGCTTCCTGTGAAGTAACAGTCTGCAAGAAACTTGATAAGCCGGTGTTTACGCCTGCGGAAGGGTATGTTGACAAAGGAGATACCGTCACGATCACGGCGGAGGACGGCGCGGATATCTATTACACGACAGAGGGCAGTGATCCCAGGACGGCCGACGGGCATAAGTACACAAAGCCTATTCCGGTCGATGATACGCTCACGATTTATGCGGTTGCAGTGAAAGGCGGCAGCGTGGACAGCGATATTGCCAGTGCTTCTTTTGTACCTTGTACAAACAATCTGATACTGAATAAGACAGAGATGACACTGAAGCAGGGAGACCGGGAAAAGATCCTGATCGTGGAGCTTCCTACCTCCAAGGGAGAGTCGGATGTGAACTGGAGCTCCGAGGATGAAAACATAGCCGATGTAGACGGCGGAATAGTCACAGGTCTGACTGCAGGAACGACAACGATCACAGCGACGGTGGAAGATCATAAGGGAAGAAAAGTTACGGCGACCTGCAAAGTTACGGTGCACGGGCAGCTTGCACCACCCGTATTTTCACTGGAATCCGGATACGTAGATAAAGGAGATACCGTTACGATCACAGCGAAGGACGGAGCGGACATTTACTATCTGATCGGAGAGGATGATCCGGTCAGCAAAGGAATGAAATATACCGGTCCGATCACGATCAATAAAGACGTGACGATCACCGCCGTGGCGGTCAAGGACACCTATTTGAACAGCGAGAGAGCGATTGCCGAGTATAAGGTAGGCTCAAACGAGTTTACGCTTGAGCAGACAGCGATCACCCTCACGAAGGGAGAGCAGCAAAAGATCAGCATTACGGCGCTTCCTACGGCGACGGAGGAGCCGGAGGTTCAGTGGAGCTCCGATCACGAAGAGATAGCCACAGTAGAGCAGGGAACGGTCACAGCGGTGAGTGCCGGGACGGCGACGATCACAGCGAGCGTAGAAGACTATAAGGGAAGAGAAGTTACGGCGAACTGTGAGATTACGGTAAATCCCAAGATGTTTACGGTATCTTTCTATAGCGCTACCGGCGTGCTGATTGAGGAACAGCAGGTGGAAGAAGGCGCCGATGCAGTGCCTCCGACGAAAGTGCCGGAATATCCGGGCAAGATTTTTTCCGGATGGGACGGAGATTATACAAAAGTCGTGCAGGATATGGATATCCGGGCGCGCTATACCCTGCGGACCTATCAGATCACGTATGTACTGGATGCGGGAGAGCATCCGAACATTTCGGATAAAGGAACGAATCCCGACAGCTATACCGTGGAGGATGATCTGGTATTTCAGGATGCAACAGGAAGCGGGGATTTTGAATTTGCCGGATGGTACGAAACCAGCGACTACAGCGGAGAGGCAGTTACCGGATATACGGCAGGACATACGGGAGATATTACGCTCTATGCAAAGTGGAGAGATGGAAGAGGTCTCCGTATGGAATATACTGACGCAGATGGAACAATCCGTGCAAGCATCGGAGAGCAGACCTACACGGGAGCAGCGATCAAGCCGGAGATCCGGGTATATAACGGGGCGGATCTGCTGACGCCTGGAAAAGATTACAAGATAACCTATAAGAACAACAAAGCTGCCTATGAGCTGGGTTCTCAGGAGGAGGGCTTCAAGGCGGCCAAGGCTCCGTCCGTTATTATTCAGGGAGTCGGCAATTATACCGGAAAGATCACAGAATATTTTGTCATCCGGAAAAAGAACCTCGCCGACGAGGATATTTCAGCCGAAAATCTGCTGGTTTCCTATAACAAGGGCAGGAGTGTCAAGGTGACTCCTGCAGTAAAATGGAATGGAAAGGCTCTCAAAAACAAGACGGAATATACATGGCAGTATGCACCGGATGAACTGGAAGAAGGCGCGGGTAAAAAACCCGGACAGTGGACGATCACGCTTACGGGAGCAGGCAACTTTACCGGAAGCAGGGAGATCACACTGACCATCACCGAGCGCACTCTGCTGAGTAAATGTAAGGTAAAAATTAAAGATCAACCCTACGAAGAGGGCGCGAAAGTGTCTCTTTCACCGGAAGATATCAAATTGACCTGTGGAAGAACAGTGCTGACGAAGGAAGATTACGACTTCAAAATTCTGGATGAGGAGATGAAGATCGGAACGCACCAGGTCGTACTTACCGGAAAAGGTGACTATGAAGGAACGCTCAAAACGAGCTTTAAGATCACAGGACAGACCTTGAAGGGCGCAAAGATCGAAGGAGTGAAAGATCTTGTATACTGCGGCGATGCAGAAGAGATCGAGACAAAGCAAAAAGAGAATCTGATCGTATATACCGCAAAAAAGGTTGAACTTACGGAAGGAACGGATTACAAAGTAACTTTCAGTAAGACGGAAAGCGCCGGAACGGCAAAGCTGACGGTTACGGGAATCGGAGGCTATACGGGAACGGTGAGCAAGAGCTTCAAGATCAAGCCGTATAATGTGAAGGAGAACGAACAGAAGTATCTGGACGTTGTCTTTGAAGAGGGAACAGAGACATTCCCCTATGCCAAGGGCGGCGTGAAACCCAAGGTATCGGTAACTTTCCGCGGAGAAGAACTGATCGAAGGAACCGACTACAGAGTGTCTTATCAGAATAATAAGGCAGTGACCACAGAAAATACGAAGAAGGTTCCGACGGTAGTCATCACGGGTAAGAAAAACCTGACAAAGACTTACAGCCTTCCGTTTGAGATCGAGAAGCAGGACTTTTCGAAGGTATCGATCTCGGCTGTGGATGTGACAGTAAATTTAAGACCGGGAAAATATTACAGTACGCCGGTTCTTGTGGACCCGGATGGAACAAAGCTGAAGGCTGGTACAGATTATAGCAAGAGTTATGTCTATAAGGATGAGGACGGGAATATACTGGATAAGACAGCGTGTCCTAAGGCGGGAGACAGGATCACTGTGATCGTATCCCCAGCAGGCGGTTATGAGGGTGAAGCGATCAGCACGACTTACCGCGTTCTTGAGAAGAACAAGGATATCAGTAAGGCGAAGGCGACGGTCAGAGGGAAGATCTATTATAACGGAAGCAAGGTGACTCTCAAAGAGAAAGACATTACGCTGACCCTCAACAGAGAAACTCTTGATCCGGAAAATTATGTGATCATAGGCTATCAGCTCAATGACCGGAAAGGTAAGGCAACAGCCATCATACAAGGCAAGGAGAGCAAGGGATACGGCGGAACCAAGAAGGTGACTTTCAGTATTCTGCCGCAGACGATGAGCTGGAAATAGGTTGACAGGATCCGGTTCCTAGTGTAACGTATTTTAATATGGAAGAAAAAGGCTGCCGCTTCTATGAAAAAAAATTTGGAAGCGGCAGTTTTCGGTCAGGGAAGAGGACATGGCAGGGAGGTGAGGTGTTGAAAAAAGTGATAGCGGGAGTTGTGATTTTGGCGGTTGTGGCAGCAGGAGTGGTCGGATACCACAGTTATACGAATAGAGAACTTAAAGAGTTGGAATACAGAGAGGACGGTCCTGGAGAAATACAGGATCTTGACAGAACAGTGGATGGAGAAATCGAGTTAGTGGCAATGGTAGAATCCCAAAGCGAAGCGGATGAAATTTCGGATTTGTATGGGATTGAATTGAAGTCTTATTCTTATGGCGTTGCCGTATATACAACGGATAAGGATCCCGCAGAAGTGATCCGCATGGGAGAGGAAGAGGGTTATCCTACGTTGGAAATAAACCAAACGTATTATCTGGATAAAGAAAACTAAGATTCAAAAAATGAGGAGGAGAAAAATGAAGCTCGGGAAATTGAGAGTGCTTTCCGCGGCGTTAGCGGTATCGATGATTCTTGATATGACAGGGATCAATGTGCTTGCGCAGGAGGCAAACCTGAACACCGTGGAAGAACAGCAGACCGCGGAGAATGAAACGCAGGGGGATGACGTAAACGGCGATACAGACAATGACGCTGCCGGAGACGGTGAAGAGTCCGGAAAGGATGAGGAAACTGGAGACGGTGAGGAGTCCGGAAAGGATGAAGAAACCGGAGACGGTGAGGAGTCCGGAAAGGATGAAGAAACCGGAGACGGTGAAGAGTCTGGAAAGGATGAGGAAGCTGGAGACGGTGAAGAGTCCGGGGAGGATGAGGAAATCGGAGACGGCGAGGATACCGGAGCTGATGAGAAAGCGGATGGCGAGGAAGAGTCTGAAAACACAGAGGAGTCCATATCCGATAATTCGGTATCTGAAAACGATATAGAAAACACAGAGGAAGAAAACGACGATTTTGCGATGTTTCCGGGAATGGGAAACAACTATAAACTGACGAGCGCGCAGATGGCGGATAAGGCTGAACTGGCAAAATACATGGGAGATGGTGTCCCGGAAGATGACGGAACGGGTACATATGCAGACGCTAATGGTATTTATGAGCAGGGAGAGGTTGTTTATCTGACAGATTCGCAGGAGGAAGCGGAACAGGTAGCAGAGGCATTTGGAGGAACGCTTGACAGCTATTCCTACGGAGTGGCTGTGGTGAATCTTGCCAAAGGAGTGACTGTGGCGCGTGCTGTTGCGGCTGCGGCGAGCGCGGAAACAAACCTTCCGGCAGTATGGCCTAACTACTATTACCATTTGCTGGATGAGGAGACGCCAGAAAGTACAGATGATAATTTAGAAGAGTATGTTGGAGAAGATTCCCAATATTATCTGGCGGCCAGCGTTGCCAATGATCCGGCGCTGGTGGAGACAAGTGCAAATTATCAGTGGATGCACGACTATGTGGGAGATTCCTATGCGTGGACGGCAGGATACAAAGGGCAGGGCATTAAAGTTGCTGTAATTGATACGGGACTTCTTACGACACATGAGGATCTCGCAGCAAATGCACTGGCTGGAAAAGATTTCTCGAATTCGGCAAACGGTACAGATCATCCGGGCGATAATCAGGAGCACGGTACTCATGTAGCGGGAATTATTGCGGCTGAAGAAAATAATGGAAAAGGCGGTGCTGGTATCGCACCGGATGCGAAAGTTAGCGGATATTGTGTGTTTTCGACGTCTGGGGGAGCGATAGAGTCCGATATTATAAGAGCGATTAATGCTGCAGTTACAAATGGCTACGATATTATCAATATGAGTCTTGGCGGATATTACTATAGTAAAAATGAGGCGGACGCAGTCAAGATGGCTTATGAGGCGGGCGTCGCAGTCTTTGCGGCAGCCGGAAATGAGGCGACGAATGCAAACAGTTATCCGGCTGCATATCCGGGAGTGATTTCTGTCGGAGCGATAGATAAGACAGGGGCAAAGGCGTCCTTCTCCAACTATGGTTCGACGGTGGATGTGTCTTTCCCGGGCGTGGCTATCTATTCTACTACACCGGGCAGCACCAGCAGTTATGAATCATGGAACGGTACTAGTATGGCGTGCCCGGCGGCAGCAGGAACTGCAGCGGTCATCCTTTCCGCGCGATCAGATATCAGAAGCAAGAATGGCAAACAGAAGGTAGATGCCCTGCTGGCTGCAATGAAGAAGAGTACAACAAAGAGCTCATCCGGCGGTATGGGTGCGGGAACCACCTATTTGCCCGGTGTGCTCGGTCTGGCTACGACACAGACGGCGCCGGCAGCACCGACCATCGAAATACAGGGAAGTTATGACAGCTCGAAAAAGTATTACCGGAATCAGAGCGTAACAGCTACGATCAGCACAACGACTCCGGTAGGCGTTGCAATCTATTATTCAACAGATGGTAAGAAGCCGAGTTATAAAAATGGTGTTGTTACCAATGGAAGGCTTTTGACGGCCACACCTACAGGTAATACAAAGTATAGTGGAACAGTAACGCTTACCGGTGCTAAGAAAGTGACAGTAAATGCGATCGCAGTCAACACCATTACCGGAAAGGTCAGCAAGATGGCAACGAAGGCAGTGACACTTGCTCCGACGCCAACGGCTGTCAGTGTGACGCAGGCAAATGGTATCACAAAAATTGCAGCGGGTAAGTCTGTAGCACTGAGTGCTACGGTGACGCCTACCTATGCAGTATCGACCAAGGTAAAGTGGAGTGTAGACGCTGCAGCAAGTAAGGCGGGGGTCAAGGTATCTAACGGTAAAGTGACGACGACCAGCAAAACACCCGCGGGGACATATACGATCACAGCAACCGCTGTCGGAAGCGATGGAAAAACATACAATGGAAAGAGTGGAAGCTATCAGCTTACTGTTTTAGACAAGGCTTATATCAGCAAGGTAACGCTGAAACCCAATAAGCTGACATTGGATCTGGTTAAGAACAAAACCTTTGGTCTGCCGAGTTATCTGGTGGTGGATAAGACAGATAAGACTAAGGGAGATTCAAAGGATGTAGTATGGAGCAGTTCGAATGCGAAGATTGCCAAGGTGGATGCGAATGGAGCGGTAACAGCAGTATCGGCCGGAAAGGCAACGATCACGGCGACGGCGAACGATGGAAGCGGTAAGAAAGCGACCTGTGCAGTGACTGTTACATCACCGGTGACAAAGATCACGGTGAGCGGTCCGGCTAAGGTGGCTGCAGGAAAAACAATCATATTGACAGCAAGTGTGGCGCCTGCGACTGCAACGAAGAAGAAAGTCACCTGGACAGTTACCGGGAATGACAAGGTAAAAGTGAACGGCGGCAAGGTAACTGCTGCAAAAGATGCGACAGGAACCTGTACGATTCAGGCGCAGGCAGCAGACGGATCGGGAATAAAATCCAATGCCTACAGTGTGACGATCGTTTCGGGTGCTATCACGGATATTAAGCTGGACAATACAAAAATGACGCTGTTTAGTACGAAGGGAAATTCGTCAGCAAAGACAAGCGGAACCTTGAAGGCAACTGTGGCTGGAACGACAGGCGTGGATACCAGTGCGGTAACCTTTACATCGAGTGCACCTGGAATCGTAGCGGTATCACAGAGTGGAACGACGGCGACTCTTACGGCTAAATCTGCAGGAAAGGCTGTGATCACCTGTGCGGCAGCGGATGGAAGCGGTAAGAAGGCTACCTGTACTGTCAATGTCAATGTACCGATGTCAAAGATCATGGTTACGCCGACCAATGGATATAATGGGGTAGTGGCACAGTCGAAGTCAATAAACCTTGCGGCAAAATACAACAGCAACTTTGGTACACCGACAAACAAGAATGTAAGCTGGAGCTCTAATTCTCAGTATGTGACTGTAAATAAAGGAAAGGTTACGGCAAAGAAGGATGCGCCGGTAGGAACGAAGGCTGTGATCACGGCAACGGCAGCGGATGGAAGCGGTGTGAGAGGTTCCTATACAGTAACGGTTACGCCTCTGATGAAGAAGGTGTACATTGATGCAAATAATAGGAACCTTAAAACTGCTAGCGACCAAGTGGTAGGTGTAACTGGAGAACTTTGGGTGATTGGCGAAGATAAAGATGGCAACGTATATAATATGGGAGATCCTGACTATATGTTTGGCTATGTTGATACGCAGGTGTCCGGCGGAGCAAATGCTGGTTGTAATGTTGTGACATATAGCAATGGATATTGCATCGTGACGCCGGTTCCAGGTAAAGAAACGGTTAAGGGAAGTCTGGTCTATATAAACCGGTTGTATGTGAATAATTTGGTGAAAATGACAGTTACCGTAACTTTAAAGGACGGTTCAAATGCGAAAGCAAAATTTACTGGATATTTTGCAAGGGATATATATGGTAATACAAAGATTTTCGGATAGTCTGGATTTTGGTGTAATGAAGAGTCAGAACCTTTTAACGGGTTCTGGCTCTTTGCTTGCTTATATGAAAATGTTCTTGTGCCTTAAAGGGATGAATTGATATTCGAAATCGACTCCTTTTCTTTCTTCCCAAAATATGATATGCTAAAGTGTACGGTTATAACTAGAAAGTGGGGGCATATACAAGTTTCCACAGGAGATAGACCAGGGGAGGTACCAAGGTGAAAGGGAAAATGGCAGGGAAAAGGATCATAGCAGCGGCGATCGCACTGATGCTGGCAGCAGAACCGGCGGGCGGCGCGATGCCCTATGTTATGGCAGAGGAATTGCAGCCGGCAGAGGAAAATACGGTACAGCCGGAAGAACAGGATCCCGGTTCTGTGTCTGAAAATGATGGAGAGCAGCCGGGAGAAGAACCGTCCGGAGAAGAGCCAGACCAGGATTCGCAGGATGGCGAAGGGACTGATGGGGAAGAACAGCCGGAAGCGGATGCTGAGGAAGAAATCACCGGGACGGAAGAGGAGAAGCAGCCGGACGGAGAAGAAGCTCCGGAGGAGGACAGCCTTTTTGCAGGGATGGCGGAATCCTACAGCCTCAGTGCCAAGCAGGTAGAGGATAAAGCGATACTGGCAGAGAACGCGGGAGATATCCGGGAAGAGGACGAGGGCGTTCTGTATGTGGAAGGACAGGTTATGACGACGGCGGATTCGCTTCAGGAGGCTGAAGCGATCGCAGAAGGGTACTGCGCCGACATCATCAGCTATGAGAACGACATTCTACTCCTTGCACTTGGAGAGGAAGTGACAGTTGCACAGGCGGTAAGCGCGGGGGCGTCAGAGGAAGAGAATCTTCCGGCGGTATGGCCGAACTATTATCGCTATGCGCATGAAGAGGAAATTCTGGAAGAGCAGACCTATACCACGCCGGAGGGGCTGGAGGTCACGGAAGAAGTGCTGGAGGAGACAGAAGAGGAAAATGCACAGGACAGCTCTGCACAGGCAGTTTCCGATCCGGCGCTGAGCATTACCAGCAGCAATTACCAGTGGCAGCATGAATATATTGGCTCGAATTATGCCTGGGCAAATGGCTATACCGGTCAGAATGTCAAGGTTGCGGTTCTCGATACGGGAGTTACGCCGGGAAATGCGGATCTGCCGTCGTCTACCGTGGTGGCGAATGTGAACTGCTCAACTGCCGGCTCCACCGATGACAGTTATGGACACGGATCCCATGTGGCGGGTATCATAGCGGCGACGAGAAACAACGGATCTTACGGGGCAGGTGTAGCGCCGGACAGCAAGATCTACAATATTAAGGTGCTGAACGATAATGGCGGCGGAAATGATAAGCAGATCTGTAACGGTATTGAGGAAGCCATCAAGCAGGATGTGGATATCATCAACATGAGCCTGGGCGGACCGGGTTACAATCAGGTGATGCAGGATGCGATCGACAAGGCTTACGAGGCGGGTATTGCGGTCTTTGTTTCGGCGGGAAATGACGGGACGTCCGGTATGCTTTATCCGGCAGCTTACAAGCACGTGATCTGCGTGGCAGCTGTGAACAGGGGCGGCGCGCGCGCAGGCTTTTCCAATTATGGCTCCTGGGTAGATCTGAGTGCCCCTGGGGAGTCGATCTACTCGACGTTGAGAACCGGAGCAGGTACAAAGAGCGGAACATCCATGGCGTGTCCGGTTGCAGCCGGAGAGGCTGCTGTGCTTCTGGCGTCCGGAAAGATCAAGGCAGATAAGGGAAGCAGACGTGTGGATGAATTGGAACGGGTGATGAAGAACAACGCCATTTCCACGGGAACTTCCGGTATGGGCGCCGGTGTTACCAGTCTGACGAAGGCGCTTGGGATCTCCGGGGCGGCGGACAAGCCAAAGACGCCCGCCATTACGCTGACGCCGGACGCGGACAAGCAGCGGGTAAGCGTTTCCATGCAGGGTTATGGAGATGTGGATATCTATTATACAACGAATGGAAAAACGCCGTCCTATCAGGAATATGTGAATCCTCCGGCTTCCGGAGCCGGATCGACAAAGCTCTTCACCGGAGATTTCACGATCAATGATGCGGCGAAGGGGACGATCAAGGCGATCGCGGTGAACGCGAGCGGCGTGTCCAGCGCGGTGCGTTCGGTCACCTATCAGTTAAAGCCTTATGTGACAGGGATCACCATCACCGGAATCCGTCAGGTGGCAAGAGGCAAGAGCATCCAGCTCAAGGCGGAAGTGCTGCCTGCCTATGCGACGAACAAAGCGGTGACCTGGGAATTAAGCGATATAAACGGTACAGCTCTTGATGCAAAACAGCAGAGAGAGCTGGGCGTCAGCCTTAGCAGCAGTGGTAAGCTGACGGCAAGTGCAAAAGCGACGACCGGAAATTACAAGATCTGCGCGATCGCGAAGGATGCGGGCAAAAAAGCGTCGAAAAGCGAGACGGTCACGGTTCTGGAATCGGTGAAGGTCAAGAGCGTGGGGCTGGGTATCTCGAAAAAGGACTTTACGCTGCCTTACGAGGGATATTATTATCTGTCCAATGATCTGAAGGCAGTTGATGTGGAGGGCAATGCGCTCAAAGCGTCCGACATGATCTGGCAGAGCAGTAATCCGGCGGTGGTGGAGGTTTCTTCCATCGGCGCACTCTCTCCAAAGAAAGCAGGAAAAGCGACCGTGACTGTCATGGCGAATGATTCCAGCGGCAAGAAGGCGACGGTGGCGGTGACGGTCAAGCAGCTTGTGCAGAGCGTGACCGTGACGGGAGTCAGCACCATCGCGGCAGGAAAGTCAGCGACATTTCAGGCTGTTGCAGCACCGGCAACGGCGAATAATAAGAAGGTGACATGGTCGCTCTACGACTATTCAACCGGGGATGAAATGTCCGCTACGGCGCAGAGACGTAAGGGCGTCAGCATCAACAAAAATGGAAAAGTGACGACTACAAAGAAGGCGGTCGGAGGAAAATACAAGGTTACGGCTGTGGCGGCGGACGGAAGTCAGGAGGCGGACAGCGCGGTATTCACCGTCAAGACGGGAGCGATCCAGAAGATCGCGTTTACAGACAAGAGTTACAGCAAGGTCAAGATCTTCCGCGTGAAGGCGACGGCAGATACGCCGACCTCCGCGAAGATAGAGGCGGAGATCAAAGGATCGAATGATTGTGATAAAAGCGCCTATACGGTCAAGAACAGCAATCCTGCGGTAGCGAAAGTGAGCAGCAGTGAGACGCAGGGGATCATTACGATCACGGTGACGGCGACCGGAAAGATGACAGGCAAAACGACGGTCACGATCGAGGCAAACGACGGGAGCGGCAAGAAGGCTTCCAGCACGGTCACTGTCTGCAACCCGGCAGCCAGCGTGGATGTCAGCGCAAGCACCGTGACGTCCTGGAAAAGCGATGGATCCTGCGATGCGGCGATCGTTCCGGGGAAAAGCCTGCAGATGAAGGCGAGGGTAGCGACAAGCTATGGCGCGGTATCGGACAAGGGCGTGACCTGGGAGCTTTGCGATTCGGGACAGCAGAAGATGGATGCGGCGGCACAGAGGCAGGCTGGCGTCAGCATATCCGCCAGCGGAAAAATGAAGGCGGCAAAGAATGCGGCAACCAATAAGACCTATAAAGTCAGGGCGATCGCCAAAGACGGAAGCGGTACGAAGGGTATTTACACCGTGAAGATCGTAGCTCCGGCAACCTATGTGAGGGCAAAGACGACCGCGGGCGTGGTTCTGACTGATTATGAGAAAAAGGATGGCAAGACGGTACAGTCAGTCTATCTTTGTCATGTACTGCCGGACAATAATGGCGTACAGCAGATGATGAAGTACAAGATCGAGAGCGACGGCGCGACAGACAGCGCAAAGAAATACTATTCCGTCTCCTCATCGAACAGCAAGATCATTGAGGTGACGACGAGCAACGGTTATATGTACCTCACGCCGCGTAAGCTGGGCACTGCCAGGATCACGCTTTCAACGACGGATGGAAGCGGTACGAAGATCACGTATGTGTTCAAGGTCGTCCCGGACGATGTGGAGACTAAGAAATAATTGCTATTTATAAAAATGAAAAGATAAAGAAGAAAACGTGCATGACACGGAATGGAGGAATATATGGTATTAAAAAGAGCAGCGCTGCTGACAGCGACTACCCTGACAGTTATGGCGGGTATGACGGGATGCGGATCAAAGCAGGAGGAGCCGACGCCGGAACCGATCGTGGAGGAGATCCCGCAGGAGGAATCGGAAGTGGAGGAGGAACCCGTAGAGGAGGAACCGACCACGGCATATCCGGTGATCGAAGGCAGGGAGGAAGTCAACGGACAGACCCAGAGTTACCTTACCGGACAGTGGACGGACAAGTCACAGTCCCTGCGCAGACCGATCGCTGTTATGATACCGAACAATGCGCCTGCAATGCCGCAGTATGGACTGTCCAGAGCCGGGATCATCTATGAGGCTCCGGTGGAGGGACGTATTACCAGACTGATGGCAGTGGTGGAGAATTTTGACGATCTGGACCGGATCGGACCGGTGCGGAGCAGCCGCGACTACTATATTTATGTGGCAATGGGATATGAGGCGATCTACTGTAACTGGGGATTGGCGAAGCCCTACGTGGAGGAGCTTATCAATCGTCCGGATTATTACAATATCAGCGCGGCAGTCGATGGGATCCACAATCCTTCGGATGAGGCGTTCAAGAGAGTAAAGCGTCCGGGCTATGCGCTGGAGTTTACAGGATATCTCGATATCCAGGGATTATTTGACGCAGTCGAAAGACAGGGGTATGATTGGAGTTATGACGCAGATTATGTGCCGCCGTTCTTATTTACAGCGGATGATGTTGTGGCAGATTACGCAGACAACGACGATGCGTTCCTGATCTATCCGGGCGGCAAGTCCAGCAGCAATTCCGGCGGGTACGGAGCATATCACCCGTATTTTGAATACCATGAGGACGATGGTCTGTACTATCGTTATCAGGATGGCAAGGCGCAGACGGACGAGCTTACCGGCGAACAGCTTACGGTTACGAATGTCGTATTCCAGTATTGCCACGGAGAGGTCAGAGATGACCATGATTATCTGGCGTTTGGCGTTCACGGAGAGGGCGATGCGATCGTGTTTACGCATGGAAAGGCGATCAAGGGAACCTGGTCGCGTTATGATGGAGATTTTACGCCAGCTAAATTCTATGATGAGAACGGCGACGAGATCATCTTCAATCAGGGTAAGACCTGGGTATGTAATATCTGGAAAGAATATGGCGAGTTTGTAGAGTTCGGCACAGAAGGAAATCTGCAGGGAGATGGATTCTCCAAGGCGTCTGACACTGCGGCAGCGGATGACGAGGCTAAGATCGCTGCGGCGGCAGCTACAGCGGAGGCAGACTGATTCGGAGACATAAGCCATCGGAAATAGAGGAGCAATGGATAAGAACGAGTGGTATAAAGTAGGAGAAGAAATAAGAGATCAGGTGCAGTCGGCGATCGACACTGGCAATTATTCGCAGCTTGGAAAGATGATCGGAGACTCGGTGAACCGCGCGGTAAGTGATGTGTCAAACTCCATCAGCGACGCGTTTGGAGGAAACAGCCAACGCACGACGACGTACCGGAATACGACTTATCGGTCCTATGGTCAGAATCCATACGGGCAGAATATGCCGGCACAGAATCCGTTGTACCGCAAGCCGAACATCCGGCCGGATTCCCGGTATTTTGACAGGAGCCCCAAGGGAAGTGTAGCGGGCATCCTGTACATGGTGTTTGGGTATACGACGACCGGAATATCAGCGGCTGCAGTTGCCATTATAGCGATACTGTTTGCTGCCGGCTGGGAAGTCGGCGCAGGGCTTGGAATTGCGGGGGCAATGCTGGCAGCCGGGATCGGAATGGGTTCATACGGATCGGTGCTGCGAGGCAGGGTGAAGCGTTATCGCCAGTATGTGGATCTGGTAAAGGAGCACCTGTACTGCTCGATCGCTGATATGGCGTCCCGGACCGGGAGAGCGGAGAAATATATCCGCAAGGATCTGAAGAAGATGATGCAGCTTGGCATGTTCCGTCAGGCGCATCTGGACAGTAAGGAGACCTGTCTGATCGCCAGCGACGAAATGTATGAACAGTACAAAGCGGCGCAGCAAAGCTACGAAGAGGAGCAGCGCAGGGCAGAGGAAGAAAGACGCGCGCAGGCGGAGAAGGCACAGAGCCAGACTGCGCCGGGCGAGGACGTCCGGAAGGTGATCGAAGAAGGACAGAATTATGTAAGGCTGATACGGAAGTGCAACGATGATATTCCGGGAGAAGAAATGAGCGACAAGCTCGACCGGCTGGAGCTTCTGGTGACGAGGATCTTCGATCAGGTTGAGAAGGAGCCGGATCTGGCGCCGGAGCTGCGCAAGATGCTCAGCTATTATCTGCCGACCACACAGAAGCTGCTGGAAGCATACCGTGATCTGGATCAGCAGCAGATCGAGGTCAATAACATTGCGCAGACGAAGAAAGAGATCGAATCGGCGGTGGATACGATCAACGAAGCGTTTGAGAAGTTCTTAAATGAACTTTTCCGGGATAAGGCGTGGGATATCCAGTCGGATATTTCCGTGTTGAACACAATGCTGAAACAGGATGGCTATCTCAAGAAAGATTTTGACCACGAATAGTATCTGAAAAACTATGGGAAAAGGATAGATATCAGAGTGACAGAAGGGAGAACAGAAAATGAGTGAGACGATGGAAAAGGAAAGTGTACTGACAGGAAGCGTAGTGAACGCGAATCCGTTAAATGAGATCAAGCTGACGCTGGATCCGATACAGGAGCCTGCGCTGAAGGAAGATCTGGACGACACAAATCTGAGCGCAGAAGAGCTGAAACAGGTTGAGGAATTCAGCAAGCAGATCGATCTGCACAATTCCACGGCGATCCTGCAATACGGTGCCGGGACACAGAAGAAGATGGCTGATTTTTCCGGGGATGCGCTTGAGAGCGTGCGCACAAAGGATCTTGGCGAGGTCGGAGATATGCTTTCCGGCGTGGTAGCGGAGCTGCGTGATTTTGACGCGGAGGAGGAAAAAGGAATCCTCGGCTTTTTCAAGAAGTCCAGCAATAAGCTGGAAGGACTGAAGGCAAAGTACAGCAAGGCAGAGACAAATGTCAATAAGATCTGCGAGACGCTGGAAGGACATCAGGTGCTCCTTCTGAAGGACATTTCCATGCTGGACAAGATGTATGAGCTGAATCTGACTTACTTTAAGGAACTGTCCATGTACATTCTGGCAGGTAAGAAGAAGCTGCAGGAGACACGCGAAGGGGAGCTTGCACAGCTTGTGGAGAAGGCGCGCGTCAGCAATCTGCCGGAGGACGCACAGGCGGCAAGGGACGTACAGGCATTGTGCGACCGCTTCGAGAAGAAGCTGCATGATCTGGAGCTGACAAGAATGGTATCCATTCAGACAGCGCCGCAGATCCGGCTGGTGCAGAGCAGCGATACGATGATGGTGGAGAAGATCCAGTCGACGATCGTCAACACGATTCCACTCTGGAAGAGCCAGATGGTCCTTGCACTTGGCGTAAGCCATGCGGAGCAGGCTGCAAAGGCACAGCGTGAAGTGTCGGATATGACAAACGAACTGCTGAAAAAGAATGCGGAGATCTTAAAGACGGCGTCCATCGAGAGCGCAAAGGAATCGGAGCGAGGTATCGTCGATATGGAAACGCTCAAGAGCACCAATGCAAATCTGATCGCGACACTGGACGAAGTGATGAAGATCCAGGCGGACGGAAGAGAGAAGAGAAAGATCGCGGAAGCAGAGATGAAGCAGATGGAAGAGGAATTGAAGCAGAAGCTGCTTGAGATCAGCACAAAATAGAAGAAGCAATGCAGGAAGGGAAACAGCCAGTATGAAATGGATGAAGTTCAGGATCAAGACAATTACCGATGCGGAGGATATCATTATCAGCACGCTGTACGACATTGGGCTGGAGGGCGCGCAGATAGAGGACAAGATCCCACTCACGGCGCTGGAGAAGGAGCAGATGTTTGTGGACATTCTGCCGGATGGCCCGGAGGACGACGGGATCGCATACCTGAGCTTTTTCGTGGAAGAGAAGGAGGACGGCAGTCTGGAAGTGGGAGGCGTGCCGACGGATAAGGAGACGATCCTGTCACAGATCAGGGACGAACTGGAGGAGCTGAGCTTTTTCATGGAGATCGGAGAGGGCAGTGTGACAGTGACCGAGACAGAGGATATCGACTGGATCAACAACTGGAAACAGTATTTTCATCAGTTCTATATCGACGACCTTCTGGTCATCCCCTCCTGGGAAGAGGTAAAAGAAGAGGATAAGGATAAGAAGATCCTTCACATCGATCCGGGGACGGCGTTCGGAACCGGTATGCACGAAACTACCCAGCTCTGTATCCGGCAGATCAAAAAGCATCTGACGGACACGACAGAGCTTCTGGATGTGGGAACCGGCAGCGGGATCCTGGCGATCCTGGCTCTGATGTACGGGGCAAAGCACGCGGTGGGAACCGATCTGGATCCCTGCGCGGTGGAGGCGGTTGCCCAGAATATGGAGGCGAACGGAATCCCGGCGCAGGATTTTGAGATGATGATAGGAAATATCATCACGGACAGGGAAGTGCAGGACCGGGTCGGCTATGCGTGCTATGACATCGTGGTAGCGAATATTCTGGCAGATGTGCTTGTGCCGCTTACACCGGTGATCGTGCACCAGCTGAAAAAGGGAGGAATCTATATCACCTCCGGCATTATCAACGATAAGGAAAATGTTGTCAGAAAAGCAGTGGAGGACGCTGGTCTGGAAATACTGGAAGTGACGTATCAGGGAGAGTGGGTTTCCGTCACGGCGCGCAAGAATGTGTAGGCCGGCGAAGGCGATCCACCCGGTTGCAGGGATTCTGGCACTTGTGTGGATGTGCATTATTTTTGCCTTTTCTGCACAGGATAAACAGGAGTCCGGTGCAGTCAGCGAGGGTGTGAGCTACGAGCTGGTGAGCTCTACCGGATTCCTCTTTCATTTGAATCTGGATGAGGACCAGATCCGGGAGATAGCGGGTTCGATCGAGAGAACTGTCAGAAAAGCGGCGCATATGACGGAGTATGCGATTCTGGCTGTTCTTTTCTATGTCTGGCTGGGCACATGGCAGTTCCGGCGAGGGCGCAGACAACTGCTTGCGGTCGCAATGGCGGCTGCGTATGCTGCGAGCGATGAATTCCATCAGCTTTTCGTTGAGGGAAGAGCCGGGCGTGTGAGCGATGTGCTGATCGACTCGGCGGGAGCGCTGGTCGGCGTGGGGATCTGCACCCTGTGCATCTGGCTGCACCGGCGGCGGAAGCAGCGCCAGAAGACAGAGTAAAAGCAGGAGAATACAGAGATGTATCAGTTTTTTGTGGAACCGTCACAGATCATGGGAAAGCGGATCGTGATTCAGGGAAGCGACGTTAATCATATTAAAAATGTCCTCCGCATGCGTGTGGGGGAGGAGATTGCGGTCAGCAACGGAGTGGACGGCAGGGAGTACCGGTGCGGGATCGAGGAGTTTACCGCGGACGAGGTCATCTGCTCCCTTCGCTTTATCAAGGAGGACGGAGTCGAGCTGCCCTCGAAGATCTATCTGTTTCAGGGACTTCCCAAGGCAGATAAGATGGAGCTGATCGTCCAGAAGGCGGTGGAGCTGGGCGCTTACGAGATTATTCCCGTGGCGGCGAAGCGCTGTGTGGTAAAGCTGGATGAAAAGAAGGCGGCGGGAAAGAGAAGCCGCTGGCAGGGCATTGCGGAAGCGGCAGCCAAGCAGAGCAAGAGAGGGATCATACCGCAGATACGGGAAGTGATGAACATGAAGCAGGCGATCGCTTTTGCACAGCAGATGGATGTGCGGCTGATACCGTACGAGCTGGCGGAGGATATGGGACATACGCGGGAGCTGATCGGTGCGGTCAGACCCGGACAGAGCGTGGCGATATTCATCGGACCGGAGGGTGGCTTTGAGGAGACCGAGATCCAGGCGGCTCTGCAGGCAGGCATCGAGCCGATCACCCTCGGAAGGAGGATCCTGCGGACGGAGACGGCAGGCATGACGGTGCTGGCGTGGCTTGGATATCTGCTGGAGTAAGGGGCACAATGCCGTGGCGGTCATTGTCCAATCCGCATAAAATAGGGTATAGCGAGAATAAAGTGCCCTCCACACAGCGTATCGGCTTTGGGGCAGGGCGAAAGGAATGACAAAATGGAAGTATATTTGGATAATTCTGCAACTACAAGATGCTTTGACGAGGTTGGTCAATATGTGCAGAAGATTATGTGTGAAGACTATGGGAATCCATCCAGTATGCACCACAAGGGCGTGGAGGCTGAGAAGTACCTGCGCTATGCGCGGGAGACGATCGCCAGACTGCTCAAGGTGAACGAGAAGGAGATCCTTTTTACATCCGGTGGAACAGAGTCAGACAATATCGCGCTGATCGGAACGGCTATGGCAAATCACAGAAGAGGGCGGCACCTGATCACGACGCAGATTGAGCATCCGGCGATCCTGCAGACGATGCAGTATCTGGAGGAACAGGGTTTTGAGGTGACTTACCTGAAGGTTGACGGGCAGGGAAGGATCGATCTGCAGGAGCTGGAAGGGGCGATACGCGAGGATACGATACTGGTATCCATTATGCACACAAACAATGAGATCGGCACGGTAGAACCGATCGCCGAGGCGGGAGCGCTCATTAAGCGCTGCAATCCGCAGACGTATTTTCATGTAGACGCCGTCCAGGGATTCGGAAAGTTTCCGATCTATCCTTCCAGGATGCACGTGGATATGCTGTCGGTGAGCGGGCATAAGATCCATGGGCCTAAGGGAGTTGGATTTTTATATATAAAAGACGGCACGAAGATCCATCCGATCATCTATGGCGGCGGACAGCAGAAAGGGATGCGCTCCGGTACGGAGAATGTGCCGGGGATTGCCGGACTGGCGATGGCATCTGAAATGATATACCGCGATCTGGAGCAGGACCGGATGCAGATGTATCGTCTGCGGGAGGAGCTGATCGAGGGTGCGTTGAAGATCGAGGATGTGAAGGTGAACGGCTGCCGGGAGGGAGAGTTTGCACCGCATATCGTGAGTCTTTCCGTAGCCGGCGTCCGCAGCGAGGTAATGCTGCATGCGCTGGAGGACAGAGGAATCTACATCTCGGCGGGAAGCGCCTGCGCCTCCAACAGACCGCACACTTCGGCAACGCTGAAAGCGATCGGCGTAGAAAAGGGACTGCTGGATTCCACACTGCGGTTCAGCCTGTCTGTATTTACTACGGAGGAAGAGATCCAATATACCGTGCAGGCGCTGCATGAGCTGATCCCGATGCTGCGCAGGTACACACGACATTAGAGAATGGAAAGGTGAGAGAACATGTTTACGGCTTTTTTGATAAAGTATGCGGAGATCGGTGTGAAGGGTAAGAACCGTTACCTCTTCGAGGACGCGCTGGTGAAGCAGATCAAATATGCACTGAAAAAATGCGATGGAGAATACGCGGTGCGCAAGACAGACGGAAGGATCTATGTGGACGCCGTCTCGGAATTTGACTATGACGAGACGGTTGCCGCTTTGCAGAAGGTGTTCGGAATATCCGGGATCTGTCCGGTGGTCTACGTGGAGGACGAAGGCTTTGAAAAGCTCGGCGAGCGCGTGGTGCGCTACATTGACGAGGTGTATCCGGATAAGAATAAGACCTTCAAGGTAGCGGCCAGACGCGCGCGCAAAAACTATCCTCTCAATTCGATGGAGATCAATGTGGAGATGGGAGGCGTCATCCTGGACGCTTATCCGGAGATGCGTGTGGATGTGCACAAGCCGGATATCCTGCTGAATATCGAAGTGCGCGATAAGATCTATATCTACTCGGAGATCATTCCGGGACCGGGAGGAATGCCGGTAGGCACGGGCGGCAAGGCGATGCTGCTTCTGTCCGGAGGAATCGATTCGCCGGTTGCCGGCTGGATGATCGCCAAAAGGGGCGTGAAGATCGATGCGGTCTATTTCCATGCGCCGCCGTATACCAGTGAGAGGGCGAAGCAGAAGGTCGTGGATCTTGCCAGAAAGGTAGCCGCCTACACCGGGCCGATCTACCTGCACATCATCAACTTTACGGATATCCAGCTCTATATCTACGACAAATGCCCCCACGATGAACTGACGATCATCATGCGGCGCTACATGATGCGGATCGCTGAGCAGATCGCAAGACAGACCGACTGCATCGGACTGGTGACAGGGGAGAGCATTGGTCAGGTAGCGTCCCAGACCATGCAGAGCCTTGTCGCGACCAACGAGGTCTGCGAGCTGCCGGTCTACCGTCCGCTGATCGCGTTTGACAAGATGGATATCGTAGATATTTCGGAGAAGATCGACACCTATGAGACGTCGATCCTGCCTTATGAGGACTGCTGTACGATCTTTGTGGCAAAGCATCCGGTGACAAAACCGAATGTGAATATTATCCGCAGACATGAGCAGAATCTTTCTGAGAAGATCGACGAGCTGGTACAGACGGCGCTGGATACCGATGAACTGGTGATCGTTCAGGCATAAAAGAGGAAAAAGAAAAGGATGACCACTGGTCATCCTTCCTGTTCCTTCGTTATGTTCGAAAAACCTGCTTACATCAGATAAGGCTTTAATGCAGCCATCACTTCGTCTGTTCCATCTTCTGCATGGATGTTCAGGTCGATCGGCTTGGAAAGATCCAGGCTGAAGATACCCATGATGGATTTTGCATCGATAACGTATCTTCCGGATACTAAATCGAAGTCATAATCAAACTTTGTAATATCGTTTACGAAAGACTTAACCTTATCAATAGAATTTAATGAAATCTGTACTGTTTTCATTTAAGAATTACCTCCTTTGATTTTTAATACCTTCTGCCTATATACTAAATGCTGGCAGATTAAAAGTCAATGATAAAACAATACAAAAAATGCGGAGATTACTATGAAAAGTGTAGCATTACATAATCTGGGCTGTAAGGTAAATGCGTACGAAATGGACGCAATGCAACAAATGTTACAAGAAAAAGGATATAATATTGTACCATTTGATGAACGTGCGGACATTTATATCATCAATACCTGTACGGTGACAAATATCGCGGACAGGAAGAGCCGGCAGATGCTTCACCGTGCCAAGAAGCAGAACCCGGACGCCGTGGTCGTGGCGGTGGGCTGTTACGTGCAGACGGACGCGGAAAACGTGCAGAAGGACGAGGCGATCGACCTCGCGATCGGCAACAACCGCAAGAAGGATATGGCCGCCATTCTGGAGAAATTCCTGGAAGAGCGGGAGAGCGGCAGTAAGCACGATGGGTCCGACGATATTATTGAGATCAATGATACCAAAGAGTATGAAGAGATGACGCTGCAAAAGACGGCAGAGCATACCAGAGCCTATATCAAGATCCAGGATGGCTGCAACCAGTTCTGCTCCTACTGTATCATCCCTTACGCGAGAGGACGGGTCAGAAGCAGGCAGGAGGAGGACGTCCTGAACGAGGTGAAGGGACTGGTGGCTGCCGGGTATCAGGAGATCGTCCTGACGGGCATTCATTTAAGCTCCTACGGGATCGACCGGGGCGAGGCAGAGCTGCTTAGACTGATCCGGAAGCTGCAGGAGATCGAAGGACTGCGGAGGATCCGGCTGGGTTCGCTGGAGCCAAGGATCATCACGGAAGAGTTTGCGAGAGAGCTTGCGTCCCTCTCCAAGGTCTGTCCGCATTTTCACCTGTCGCTGCAAAGCGGCTGCGACAGCGTGCTCAAACGGATGAATAGGCGCTATGACAGTGGGGAATACTATGAAAAAACACAGCTTCTGAGAAAGTATTTCCACAATCCGGCGATCACGACGGACGTCATCGTGGGATTCCCCGGGGAAACGGAAGAGGAATTCCGGGAGACGGAAGCGTTTGTGCGCAAGGTGCAGTTCTTTGAGATGCACATTTTCAAATATTCCAGAAGACACGGAACGCGTGCAGCGGAGATGGAAGGTCAGCTCACCGAGGCGCAGAAGGCGGCGCGGAGCGCTGTCTTGCTGGAGCTGGAAAAAGAGATGTCGCACAAATACCGCGAGAGCCTGATCGGAACCGAAGTGGAAGTGCTTCTGGAGGAGTCAAAGGAGATCGGAGGGCAGCGGTACTGGATCGGACATACGCCGCAGTATGTCCGGGTGGCGGTTCCTGCACAGGACGACGCCGGGCGGAGCAATGAGCTGGTCAGAGGCGTGGCAGAGGGATTTCTGGAGGACGATGTGGTGCTGCTGCGGGAGAGCGCATCGAAAAAGGATTGAATTTTGTGCGCCGATAGAGTATTATGGTAACAATAGGGGCAGTTTGGCATTATGTGAAAAACAGACAGACTGAAACGATGGATAAGGGCGTGAGATAATGCAGGATTTAGACAATACACAATTTTTCAAAGTGGAGACAGAGGCTGAGACAGGCGTAAAGATCGTGCTGTCTACCGTATACGAGGCACTTACAGAGAAGGGGTACAACCCCGTGAATCAGATCGTTGGCTATATCATGTCCGGCGATCCGACATACATTACCAGCCACAAGAATGCAAGAAGCCTGATCATGAAGGTGGAAAGAGATGAGCTGGTGGAGGAAATGCTGGTAGAGTACATCAAAAATTCTCTGAAGAAGTAATGACCGGCGCCGGTCAGCAGTTGAAGACGGACGCAGGGCAGGAGGCAGAATGAGGATCATGGGACTGGATTTCGGCTCCAAGACAGTGGGAGTGGCGGTGAGCGATCCGCTGCTGATCACGGCACAGGGGCTTGAGATCATCAGAAGAAAAGAGGAGAATAAGCTGCGGCAGACGCTCGCGCGGATCGAGGAACTGATCCTTACATACGAAGTGTCGGAGATCGTGCTTGGTTTTCCGAAGAATATGAACGATACCATTGGACCGAGAGCGGAGCTTTCGCTGGAGTTCAAGGACAAGCTTGAGAGAAGATGCGGGGTTCCGGTTGTGATGTGGGACGAGAGACTGACCACCGTTGCCGCAGACAAGGCAATGATGGAGGCGGGGATCCGCAGAGAGAACCGCAAAGAGTATGTGGACAAGATAGCGGCAACCTTTATCTTACAGGGATATCTGGATTATCGTGCCCTGTCTGGGAAGGACAAGGAGACAGTGTAAGTGGAGAAGATAGTTTTTACACCGGATGGAGAAGATGCAGTCGAGTTCTATGTGTTGGAGCAGACGAGACTGGGCGGAATAGATTACATCTTAGTAACAGACTCGGAGGACGGAGATGGAGAAGCGCTGATCCTGCGCGACACATCTGCCCCTGACGAGCAGGAAGCGCTCTATGAGATCGTGACGGATGATGAGGAACTGGACGCCGTGGCAGCAGTGTTCGAGAATATGCTGGACGATGTCTCGTTCGAGTGACCGGATCGTCAAGAGGCTTGCGGAAAAACAAAATATGGAAAGAAATATGGAGGTAAATTTTTTTGAAAAAAATTGAACAAGGAAAAGCAGCTTCCAAACTGAAGGTTATCCCTCTGGGTGGTTTGGAGCAGATTGGGCTTAATATTACTGCCTTCGAGTATGAAGACAGTATTATTGTGGTGGATTGCGGTCTTTCATTCCCGGAAGATGAAATGCTGGGAATAGATCTTGTGATCCCGGATATAACTTATTTAAAAGACAATGCAGACAAGGTGAAAGGCTTTGTTATCACACATGGTCATGAGGATCATATCGGAGCACTCCCCTATGTGCTCAAGGAACTGAATATTCCGATCTACGCGACGAAGCTCACGATGGGTATTATAGAGAACAAGCTGACAGAGCATGAGCTGATCGGAAAGACCAAGCGGAAGGTAGTTAAATTCGGACAGTCGATCAACCTCGGCAGTTTCCGGATCGAGTTTATCAAGACGAACCACAGTATCGTGGACGCAGCAGCGCTTGCGATCTATTCGCCGGCAGGCGTTGTGGTGCACACAGGCGATTTTAAGGTAGATTACACGCCGGTATTCGGTGACGCCATCGATCTGCAGCGCTTTGCGGAGATCGGAAAAAAGGGTGTGCTTGCGCTGATGTGTGATTCCACGAACGCGGAGAGACCGGGCTTTACCCCGTCTGAGAAGACCGTGGGAAGAACGTTCGACACGCTGTTTTCCGAACATAAGGACACCCGGATCATCATTGCGACCTTCGCGTCCAATGTGGACCGTGTGCAGCAGATCATCAATTCCGCTTACAAGTTTGGACGAAAGGTCGTTGTGGAAGGCCGCAGTATGGTGAACATCATCGATACGGCGTCCAAGCTGGGCTATCTGAATATTCCGGATAAGACGCTGATCGATATCGAACAGCTGAAAAATTATCCGAACGACAAGACGGTCATCATCACGACCGGAAGTCAGGGAGAGAGTATGGCGGCGCTGAGCCGTATGGCGAGCGACAGCCACCGGAAGATCTCGATCATGCCGGGAGATACGGTTATCTTCTCATCCCATCCGATCCCGGGTAATGAGAAGGCAGTCACCAACGTTATCAATGAGCTCCAGATGAAGGGCGCAGACGTGATCTTTCAGGATGTGCATGTCTCCGGACATGCCTGCCAGGAAGAGATCAAGCTGATCTACAGTCTGGTAAAGCCGAAATATGCAGTGCCGGTTCATGGCGAGTACAAGCACAGAAAAGCGCAGGCGAAAATTGCCGCAGAGCTGGGGATCCCGAAAGAGAACATCTATATGCTCCAGTCGGGAGATGTGCTGGAGATGGACAGCGAGAAAGCTGTCGTGACCGGAAAGGTGCCGGTCGGCGCGATCCTGGTCGACGGACTCGGAGTCGGAGACGTCGGCAACGTCGTGCTCAGGGACAGACAGCATCTTGCGGAGGACGGTATCCTGATCGTCGTGCTTGCGCTGGATTCCTACAGCGACCAGCTTGTGTCCGGGCCGGACATTGTATCGAGAGGATTTGTGTATGTGAGAGAATCCGACGAGCTTCTGGACGAGGCAAGACTTTTAGTCAATGATGCCATACAGGGCTGTCTGGATAAGGGACAGTCAGATTGGGGCAAATTAAAATCCACCATCAAGGACGTTCTGAGCGAGTTTGTCTGGAAAAAGACAAAGAGGCGCCCCATGATCCTTCCGATCATCATGGAAGTATAGCGGGGTTTGGAACAAAGGAGGAAGCAGCATGTCAGACATTGATGTGAGGAGAGTGACCAGTAATTTTGCGGCGCTGATCAGACAGACGGATATCTACAGAGAATATGATTTTCAGAAAAACAAACTGAAGAGACAGCCGGATCTTTTCCAGAAAGTCAACGAGTACAGGCGGAAAAACTATGACCTCCAGCAGGAAGAAGAGGGAGAAGCGCTGTACGAGAAGATGGAGCAGTTTGAAAAGGAATGGGAAATGTTCCGGGAAAATCCGCTGGTAGATGATTTTCTGAAGGCAGAGCTGGCATTTTGCCGGATGATGCAGGACATCAATGTACAACTGACAACGGAACTTGATTTTGAGTAGCCAGGACACATGCGCAGGGCGTTTACGGTATGACAGAGAAAGGCATGGACGTTTTATGAATGTAAAACAGATTGTGGGAACGACGGCCGAACTGATCATCAAGGTCGTGATCTTCGTATTTATCATAATGTTTGTATATCGGACTGCTGTGGCAGCCTACGACTACGGTTACCGGGTGTTTGCGGAGGAGCCGGTGTCCCAGGGCGAGGGAAGAACGCTGAGCGTCTATGTGGAGGATACCGCCTCGGTGCGAGACATCGGGGATATGCTGCAGGAAAAAGGACTGATCCGGGACGGCAGGCTCTTCTGGATCCAGGAGATGCTTTCGGAGAACCACGGAAAGATCAAACCGGGAATCTACGATCTCAACACATCCATGACCAGTCAGGAGATGATCGCCGTGATGGCGGGCACGGACGAGGAGACGGCGGACGATACGACGGCAGCGGGAAGCAGCCAGCCGGGAGAGACTGCGGATCAGCAGACGCAGCAGGACGAGGCGGCGCTGATCGAGGAAAACGCTGCGATCGGAGCGGAAGAAGGAACCGGGGAAGGAGCTGGTGAAGGGGAATGATAGCAGAGGAACGCATGAGCGCATTTATTGATTCCCTTGATACCGGCAACACTCCCTTTCTGAACAAGATAGAGAAAGAAGCGAAGGAAACCAATGTGCCGATCATCCGGACGCAGACACAGAGCCTGATGAAATTTCTGCTGGCAATGCACAGGCCGATGTCTATTCTGGAGGTAGGATGTGCCATTGGTTTTTCTGCCCTTCTGATGAGTGAATATGCGCCGAAGGGATGCAGGATCACAACGATAGAGAAGTATGAAAAAAGGATTCCGATCGCGCGGGAGAATTTCAGACGCGCCGGAAAAGAGCAGGAGATCACGCTGCTGGAGGGAGACGCCACGCAGATTCTGGCGGAGCTGACGGAGCCGTACGACATGATCTTTATGGATGCGGCGAAGGGACAGTATATCCACTTCCTTCCGGATGTCAAAAGGCTTCTCGCACCCGGAGCGATCCTGGTGTCCGACAATGTGCTGCAGGACGGAGACATCATCGAATCAAGATTTGCAGTAACAAGGAGAAACCGCACCATCCACAGCAGGATGAGAGATTATCTGTATGAGTTAAAGCACGATCCGGAGCTGGAGACGGTCATTCTGCCGGTGGGCGACGGCGTGACGGTCAGTGTCAGAAAACAGGAAACTTAGGAATGTCCGTGTGAAAGGGCATGGAGGAAACGATGAAGAAACCAGAACTTTTGATTCCGGCGAGCAGCCTGGAGGTATTAAAGACGGCAGTTATTTTCGGAGCGGATGCAGTCTATATTGGCGGCGAGGCGTTCGGTCTGCGCGCAAAGGCGAAAAACTTTTCGCCGGAGGAGATGGCGGAGGGGATCGCCTTCGCACATGAGCATGGGGTGAGAGTTCATGTGACAGCCAACATCCTGGCGCATAACTATGATCTGGAGGGGGCGAGAGCCTACTTCCATGAACTCAGGGAGTTAAAGCCTGACGCGCTGATCATCGCAGACCCCGGAATGTTTACGCTGGCAAAGGAGATCTGCCCGGAGATCGACATTCATATCTCGACGCAGGCGAACAACACCAACTACATGACCTACCAGTTCTGGTACAGACAGGGCGCAAAGCGCGTTGTCTCCGCGCGGGAATTGTCTTTGCAGGAGATCGCGGAGATCCGCAGGAACATACCGGACGATCTGGAGATCGAGAGCTTCATCCACGGCGCGATGTGCATCTCATATTCCGGAAGATGCCTTCTGAGCAGTTATTTCACGGGCCGCGATGCGAACCATGGGGCGTGCACTCATCCGTGCCGCTGGAAATATGCGGTCGTGGAGGAAAAGAGGCCGGGTGAATACCTGCCGGTCTATGAGAACGAGCGGGGAACGTACATTTTTAATTCCAAGGATCTTTGCATGATCGAACATATCCCGGAGATGATCGAAGCGGGCATCGACAGCTTTAAGATCGAGGGGCGCATGAAGACGGCGCTCTATGTTGCGACCGTAGCGCGCACCTACCGGAAAGCGATCGACGATTATCTGGAGTCGGAGGAGAAGTACCGGGCGAACATGGACTGGTACCGGGCAGAGATCGCCAAGTGCACCTACCGCCAGTTTACGACGGGGTTTTATTTTGGCAGGCCGGATGAGAATACGCAGATCTATGACAACAACACCTATGTGAACGAATATATTTACCTCGGCATCGTCGGGGAGCTGCGTCAGGGACCGGGGGACGAGATCGGGATCTGTGCGCGGATCGAGCAGCGCAACAAGTTCTGCGTGGGAGATCAGATCGAGATCATGAAGCCGGACGGAAGCAATGTGCCGGTGAAAGTGCTCGCCATGTACGACGAGGAAGGGAATCCGGTCGAGTCGTGTCCTCATTCCAAACAGGTCATCGACGTGCTGTTATCCGAACTGCCGCAGGTGTACGATATTCTGCGTGTGAGCAGTCATGGAACAATATGAAAAAATATCATTGACCGTTATAACGTCTGTATTGTACAATGTGAGCAGCGAACCGCCGGAACTGCCTCACGTGTACAATACTTGTTTTATTTAGCTGCAAAGGCTCTCTTTCATGCCGAGAAGGATAATTTTCAGAAAAAAATAAATTTAGGTATTGCATTTTCAAAAAAAGTAGAGTATCTTAATAGAAAAGGTCGACGACCTGATATAAAGGTATCTAGAACGAGGATGTTCCAAAAGGTGATTTTGGAGCATTTTTTTGTGTGATGAAAAATATATCTGCATAGAGAAGCAGAGTATTGACACACAGGCTAAGGGAGGTTCGGGATAGCCTTAAAACGAGGAAAGGATGATGAGAGAATGAGCGAAGTATTTAATGTTGAAGAGATTTTCGGACAGAACGTATTCACGCTTGGCAAGATGAAGGAGCGTCTTCCCAAGAATGTGTACAAAGAGGTTGTAAAAGTTATGAGCCAGGGCGGAGAGCTCTCCATGAACACCGCGAACGTAGTGGCAAAGGCCATGAAGGACTGGGCTGTTGAAAACGGAGCAACACACTATACACACTGGTTCCAGCCTTTGACAGGAATTACCGCAGAGAAGCATGACGCTTTTGTTGCTCATCCCGATGAAGAAGGCAGAATGTTGACAGAGTTTTCCGGTAAAGAGCTGATCAAGGGTGAGCCGGACGCATCTTCTTTCCCGTCAGGAGGACTCAGAGCGACATTTGAGGCGAGAGGCTATACCGCATGGGATATTACCTCCCCTGCATTTTTGAAGGAATCCGGCTGCGGCACGATCCTGTGCATCCCGACAGCTTTCTGCTCCTACACCGGCGAGGCGCTGGACAAAAAGACACCGCTGCTCCGTTCGATGGAGGCGCTCAGCGAGCAGGCGCTCCGTATCGTCAGACTGTTCGGCAACACAGAGGCAACCAAAGTCGTTGCATCCGTTGGTCCGGAGCAGGAGTACTTTCTGGTAGATAAAGACTTATATATGAAGAGAACCGATCTTATGTTTGCGGGACGTACCCTTTTTGGTGCACCGGCTCCTAAGGGACAGGAGATGGAGGATCACTACTTCGGCGTTATCCGCGAGCGCGTCGGCGAATATATGAAGGATTTGAATGAGGAGCTGTGGAAGCTGGGCGTTACCGCCAAGACACAGCACAACGAGGTGGCACCGGCACAGCATGAGCTGGCACCCATCTATGAGACGGCAAACATTGCCGTGGATCATAACCAGCTCGTTATGGAGGCGATGAAGAGAGTTGCCGTCCGCCACAATATGAGATGTCTTCTCCATGAGAAGCCGTATGCCGGAGTCAATGGATCCGGTAAGCACAACAACTGGTCGATCACGACAGACAATGGTGTGAACCTTCTTGATCCCGGCGATACACCGAATGAAAATGTACAGTTCCTTCTGGTTTTGGCATGTATTTTGAAGGCAGTCGATGTTCATGCAGATCTGCTCCGTCAGTCGGCATCCGACGTCGGAAACGACCACAGACTTGGCGCAAACGAGGCGCCGCCGGCTATCATCTCCGTATTCCTGGGTGAACAGCTTGAGGATGTGGTGAGACAGCTTATCGAGACAGGAGAGGCAACTTCCGTAAAGGAAGGCGGAAAACTTCTCACCGGTGTTAAGACGCTTCCGGATTTCCAGAAGGATGCGACAGACCGGAACAGAACGTCACCGTTTGCCTTTACCGGAAATAAATTCGAGTTCCGTATGGTAGGCTCCGCAGATTCGATCGCGAGCCCGAACACCACACTGAACGCGATCGTAGCAGAGGCATTCTGCGAGGCGGCTGACCGTCTGGAGAAGGCAGAGGACAAAGAGATCGCGATCCATGATCTGATCAAGGAATACCTGACAGAGCACCAGAGGATCATCTTCAACGGCAACGGTTATTCCGATGAGTGGGTAGCTGAGGCAGAGAGAAGAGGACTTCCGAATATCACATCCATGATCGAGGCGGCAAAGACCATCACGACAGACAAGGCGGTCAAGCTGTTTGAGAAGTTCAAAATCTTTACAAAGGTTGAGCTGGAGTCCCGCGAGGAGATCATTTACGAGACCTATGCGAAGACGATCAACATTGAGGCACTTACGATGATCGATATGGCCGGCAAGCAGATCATCCCGGCTGTAGTGAAATATACCAAGGCGCTTGCGGATACTGTCAATGCAGTGAAAGCTGCAGGGGCAGACGCAGGGACCCAGATCGAGCTTTTGAAGGAGACGAGCGAGAAACTTTCCGCAATGCAGAAAGCGCTTGTAGAGCTGGAAAAGGCAGAGAAAGAGGCATCCGTGATCGAGGACGCAAAAGAGCAGGCATTCTTCTACAAAGATACGGTGAAGAAGCTGATGGAAGAGCTGCGTGCACCTGCAGATGAACTCGAGATGATCGTAGACAAGAACATCTGGCCGATCCCTACATACGGAGAGTTGATGTTCGAAATTTAAGCAGCGTATCCCAATCCCCTTTTTATGGGAGGGCGGGTCATGTATCCGCCCTCTCAATTTTAAGAACAGGAGATTGTTCAAAAGGACTGCTTTGCATGTGAAATTTGAAATTGTTATAATTTTTTGAAAAATTTTGAATAAAACACTTGCCAAATGAAAAAATATCATATATAATCACTAATTGTTGATGGGCTATCGCCAAACGGTAAGGCAACGGACTCTGACTCCGTCATTTCAAGGTTCGAATCCTTGTAGCCCAGTTTAGAACCCCGAAGGAGTTATCCTTCGGGATTTTTTGTATCATAAGAAAATTTTGTTGGTTTCAGCGGATGAGGTGAAAAAATGTATACTTTTGACAGCAGAGTGAGATACAGTGAGGTGGGGGAGGACTGCAACCTGACGATCGAATCCCTTCTGGATTATTTTCAGGACTGTTCAACTTTTCATTCGGAGGACGCAGGGCTTGGCGTAGAGCATTTTAAGGAGAAAAACCAGATATGGATGCTCTCGGCGTGGCAGATCTGCGTGAACCGCTATCCGCATCTGTGCGAGAGGATCACGGTGGGAACCGTGCCGTACGAATTCAAGTGGTTCGTAGGCTGCCGTAATTTTGAGATGAAATCGGAGAGCGGGGAAGTGCTCGCCTATGCCAATTCGATCTGGACGCTTATGGATGTGGCAAAAATGGTGCCCGCCAAGGTGGACATGGAGGACATAAAAGGGTATGGTATAGGTGAGAAATATCCGATGGAGTACGCGCCGCGCAAGATCGATATCCCGGAGGGCGGACAGAGCAGAGAACCCTTTGCGGTTAGACAGCATCATCTGGACTGCAACCATCATGTGAACAACGGCCAGTATGTGAGAATGGCGATGGATTTCGTGCCGGAGGACTTCCAGATCTGGCAGCTTAGGGCGGAGTACCGCAGTCAGGCGCTGCTGGGAGATATGGTGTACCCTGCGGTGGCAGTCAGCGACGATGGAAAGCGCTATACGGTATCGCTGAACCAGGAGAACGGAAAGCCGTACTGTATTGTGGAGCTGACGGAGAAACAGGCATAGAGAAGAGGACGAATATGATCAAATTAGGAGAAAAGCAGACGCTGCAGGTAGTCAAAAAAGTAGAGTTTGGAGTATATCTGGGAGACGGAGAGAACAAAGAGGAGCGCGTGCTGCTCCCCGCAAAGCAGGCGCCGGACGGCGTACAGACCGGGGACAGGCTGGAGGTGTTTATCTACCGCGATTCCAAAGACCGGCTGATCGCGACGACGGCAGAGCCGAAGATCACGCTGCATCAGGTGGCGAGGCTGCGGGTCGCCCAGGTGGGAAGAGTAGGCGCTTTTCTGGACTGGGGACTGGAAAAAGACCTGCTGCTGCCCTTTAAAGAGCAGACGAGAAAGGTGACGGCGGGGGAAGAATGTCTGGCGGCGCTTTATATTGACAAGAGCGGCCGGCTGTGCGCCACGATGAACGTGTACCCGTATCTGGAAAAAGACAGCTCTTACCGGAAAGACGATATGGTGGAGGGAACAATCTACGAGATCAGTGAGAATTTCGGCGCATTTGTGGCGGTAGACGACCGTTACAGCGCGCTGGTTCCTAAGAAGGAATACTATGGAAATGCGAGGATCGGCGACCGGGTGAGCGCGCGGGTGACCGCGGTCAAGGAGGACGGAAAGCTGGATCTGAGCCTGCGGGAAAAGGCGTATCTGCAAATAGAGAAGGATGCGGAAAAGGTGCTCTCGGTCATCGACAGCTTCGACGGAGCGCTTCCCTTTACGGACAAGGCGTCGCCGGAGGTGATCCGAAGAGAGATGCAGATGAGCAAAAACGAATTTAAGCGTGCGGTAGGGCACCTTCTCAAAGAGGGACGGATCGAGATCACGGAGAGGGCGATCCGGGTGAAACACTAAAGACGTAAGAGGAAATGCAAAGGGGGAACCATGGACAGCAGAAAGACAAACTGGCTATTTCTGGTGATTATACTGACACATTTTGCAGTCGTGGGCGTTTTGCTCTGGCTGGGAGACCGGATCAATTTCAATATGGCGGTGAACTGCATCGTCAGCGAGATGATCATCCTGCTCCCCGGAGCTATGTTCCTGCTTGGGACGAAAGGACGGGCGAACGACAAACTCGGATTTCATAAGGTGAAGGTCACATCGCTGCTGATGGTGGTGCTGTTCACATTTCTGTGCATGCCGCTGGTCACGGTGCTGAATCTCTTTTCCATGCTTTTTTCAAGCAACGCCGTGGCGTCCATGGAGGGAGATATTCTGGAGGTTGGGTTTCCGGGGATGCTTGCCCTGATCGGGATCTACGGACCGTTCTGCGAAGAGTTTGTCTTCCGGGGGCTGATCTTCCGGGGTTATAAAAAATCCGGGAGCGCCTTCTGGGCGATCCTGCTCTCCTCGGCGCTGTTCGGGCTGATGCACCTGAATGTCAATCAGGCGATCTATGCGTTCGTCATAGGGATCCTGCTTGCCCTTCTGGTGGAGGCGACAGGAAGCCTTTGGACATCGGTCTTTTGCCATGTGGTGTTTAATTCCAGCCAGGTGTGCCTGATGTTCCTTTCCAGCAGACTGTTAGCTCCTTCGTTGGAAAATGCGGTCGCGGAGGCGGAGGCAGCCGTGACGCCGGAGATCCTGATCATGGGAATGTGCGTCTATCTCGTGGTGGCGACGATAACGACGCCTCTGGCTTTCTGCGTGCTTGCGTGGATCGCCGGGAATGAGGGCCGGAAGGAGACACTGCGGGAGATCTGGAGACGGAGAAAAGAAAAAAAGGAATACCTTGTGAGTATTCCTTTGCTGTTGGCTGTCGTAATCTGTGTAGCCTACATAAGTATTGAATTGATCTTCTGAGCGCCGTGCTATACGGTCGCGTCAAAGTTACCGCCGATGTGGGGATATACAGAACGCTCCATTGCGGCGGTATCTATCATTTCTACGATCTGATCGCCTGTCGAAGCGGCTGCGTCAAGCGTATTGCTGAGCATTGCGACGCCATATGCGCTCTGTACACTGGAAACCGACATGGCACTTGCCAAAGCAGCGATATTCATGCGGATCACCTGTCCTTTCTGATATGGAATGTCTTATGTATTCCTGATTTCAATATAGCACGGATCAGGGAAAATGTCTAACGGATTTTTGGCGCGCGATCAATAATCTGGCACAAAAAGGTTACAAAAATACACAAAAAAATCACGAATCAAGGTAGATTTTTTTGTATATATAGATTAAAATGAGATAAGGTATTGTTATTTTACATGATAGATTACAGGCGGTTTTGTGTAAATTGCCACAGGGATGACAAGGAGTGGGGTTATGATATCAAATCAGATTTTGCAGAACACGATAGAGGGGCTTAAGGCGATCGCCAGAGTGGAACTGTGTGTGACGGACGTCGACGGCAAGGTGGTAGCGGCAACCTCCGGCGAGATCGAGGACTGCGGAAGAGCGGCGGCGGAATTTGCAAAATCACAGGCGGATTCCCAGGAGATCCAGGGACATCAGTATTTTAAGATCTTTGATGAGCAGCAGCTGGAGTATGTGCTTATCACCGGGGGCGTCGGCGAGGACGTCTATGTGATCGGCAAAATGGTTGCGTTCCAGATCCAGAATCTGCTGGTGGCATATAAAGAGCGCTTTGATAAGGATAACTTCATCAAGAACCTGCTTCTGGACAACCTGCTTCTGGTCGACATTTACAGCCGCGCCAAAAAGTTACATATCCAGACCGATGTGAAGCGCGTCGCCCTCATCGTCGAGGCGGAGGATGCCAAGGACAGCAACGTGCTGGAGACAATCCGTGCCTATTTTGGGACGGGGAGCAAAGACTTTATCACGGCGGTGGATGAGAACAATGTCATTATCGTGAAGGACCTCTCGGAGGGGGACAGCGTCCGGGAGATCGAAAAGACGGCGTCAGGCATCGTAGCCTATCTGACGAAGGAAGGGATGCGCAATGCCCGCGTTGCTTACGGAACTGTGGTCGGCGAACTCAAGGAGGTAAGCCGTTCCTATAAAGAGGCGAAGATGGCGCTGGATGTCGGAAAGATCTTTTTCGATGAAAGGAATGTGATCGCCTACAGTGAACTCGGAATCGGGCGTCTGATCTACCAGCTTCCGATCCCGCTGTGCAAAATGTTTATCAAGGAGATCTTTGACGGAAGAGGACCGGATGATTTTGACGAGGAGACGTTGATGACGATCAACAAATTCTTCGAAAATTCGCTGAATGTCTCGGAGACGTCCCGACAGCTTTTTATTCACAGGAATACGCTGGTGTACCGGCTGGATAAGCTGCAGAAGAGTACCGGACTTGATCTGCGCGTATTTGAGGACGCCATCACGTTCAAGATCGCGCTGATGGTAGTCAAGTATATGAAATATATGGAAAGTTTTGAATTTTAAGATACAGGGTGGTGAAAAAGGTGGAAACGAAGAAGAAAAGAAGAAGGAGTGTGCCTGCATCCAATGAGATCATCACACTCACAAACGTATGTAAGGCATATTCGACAGGGGCGCCTGCCCTGAAGGATGTCAATCTTCATATCAATAGAGGAGAATTTGTTTTTATCGTAGGGGACAGCGGATCGGGTAAATCGACGCTGATCAAGCTGCTTCTGCGGGAGCTGACGATCACAAGCGGCTATATCAACGTGATGGGATATGACCTCACGAAGATCAGACACCGGAAGATCCCGAAGTTCCGGCGGAATCTGGGAATCGTCTTTCAGGATTTCCGTCTGCTGAAGGACCGCAACGTCTATGAGAACGTGGCGTTTGCACAGAGGATCATCCAGAAGTCAGGAAAAGAGATCAAGAAAAACGTGCCGAGCACACTGGCTATCGTGGGCCTGGCAGGAAAATATAAGGCGAAGCCGAGACAGCTTTCTGGTGGAGAGCAGCAGAGGGTAGCGTTGGCGAGAGCGCTGATCAATAAGCCTACCATTCTGCTTGCCGACGAGCCGACCGGTAATCTGGATCCCAAGAACTCATGGGAGATCATGAAGCTCCTTGAGCAGATCAATGAGAGCGGGACCACCGTCATCGTGGTAACGCACAACCGCGAGATCGTAAACGCGATGCAGAAGAGAGTGGTAACCCTCAAGAAGGGCGTCATTGTGAGCGATGAGGAAAAGGGAGGTTACATCGATGAGGATTAGTACATTGTTTTATACGCTTCGTCAGGGCTTTCGCAATCTTTTCCGTAACAAGTGGTTCACGCTGGCCTCGATCGCGACGATCAGCGCGTGCCTGTTTTTGTTCGGCCTGTTCTATGCGATCGTGACGAACTTTCAGCATATCGTAAAGACAGCGGAGGAGGGCGTTTCTGTCACGGTGTTCTTCGACGAAGGGATCGACGATACCAGGATCCAGGAGATCGGGGATCTGATCCAGAAAAGACCGGAGGTCTCTGCGATCAATTTTATCTCGGCGGAGGAAGCCTGGGAGACGTTCAGCGAGCAGTATCTTGGAGAGTACAAGGATGGATTTACAGAAAATCCGCTGGAGGATTCTGCCAACTACCAGATTTATCTGAACGATGTGTCGATGCAGTCGGCGCTTGTCACCTATCTGGAATCCCTGGACGGGGTGAGACAGGTCAATCGTTCTGAGGTGACGGCGACTACGCTTACCGGCGTCAACGCACTGGTTGCCTATGTGTCAGTGGGGATCATAGCGATCCTTTTTGCCGTGTCCATCTTCCTCATCAGCAATACCGTAACCATCGGTATCTCGGTGCGGAAAGAGGAGATCAATATCATGAAATATATCGGTGCGACGGATTTCTTCGTCCGTTCGCCCTTTGTCGTGGAAGGCATGCTGATCGGTCTGATCGGCTCGGCGATCCCGCTGGGGATCATTTACGCCCTCTACAATATGGTGATCGAGTATGTGATGGAGCGTTTCTCCATGCTGTCCCAGCTGCTGAGCTTTCTGACGGTAGATGAGATCTTCCGGATGCTTGCACCGGTATCTCTCGGCATCGGCGTCGGCATTGGTTTCCTGGGAAGTATCGTAACCGTAAGAAAGCATTTGAGAGTTTAATTGAGCGGAAAGAGAACGTGACCATCGAATGAATAAACGCAAAAAAATCATAGCGTTCATCTGCAGCGTGTGTCTGGTTATTCCCTCGGTGATGTCGTCGGAGCCTGTCAGCGTGTATGCGACGGAGACGAACGAGAGCATAAGACAGAAGGAGGAAGAGATCGCGCAGGCCAAAAAGGAGGTCTCCAGCCTGAAGTCCGATCTGACGGATGTGGAGGCGCTCAAGAAGGAACTGGAGAAGTCCAAGAGCGATCTTACGACCTATGTCACGCAGCTTGATGGCGAATTGAGCAGCATACAGGATAAAATTCAGAAATATAATACATTGATTGCAGAAAAAGAAGAAGATATCGAGCGGACGACAGAGGAACTCGATGCGGCGGTCAAACAGCAGGAAGAGCAGTATCAGGCAATGAAGGAACGCATCAAGTTTATGTATGAGAGAGGAGATACGCTGTATCTGGAGCTTCTGCTCTCTTCCACCGGGATCTCCGATCTGACCAACAAGGCAGATTACATTGAAGCGCTGGCGAAGTACGACCGGAATAAGCTGGACGAATATGTTGCCACGAAAGAGATGATCGCACTCTGCAAAGAGGAGCTGGAGGCGGAGAAAGAGGTGCTGGATGAAGCCAAAGCCGCCGTGGAGGTGGAGGAGGCTAACGTCTCAGACCTGATCGCGTCCAAAAAAGCGCAGATCGAATCCGTATCCTCGGATATCAGTAACAAAGAGGCGGCGATCAAGGAGTATGAGGCTATGATCGCGCAGCAGAACGCCGAGATCGCCGCACTGGAGAAGGCAGTTGCGGAGGAGAAGGCGAGACTTGCGGCAGAAAATGCGGCGGCCAGAGTATACAACGGCGGAATGTTCGCATGGCCGTGTCCGAAATACACCAGGATTTCCGACGAGTACGGAAACAGAATCCACCCGATCCTGGGAACGCAGCAGTTCCACAGCGGGCTGGATATGGCGGCGCCGGCCGGTTCGCCCATCCTTGCGGCGTACGATGGGGATGTGGTCGCAGCAGCCTACAGCGGAAGTATGGGAAATTACGTTATGATAGATCATGGAAGCGGACTGTATACGATCTATATGCACGCCTCGGCGCTGTATGTATCGAAGGGGCAGACCGTGTCCAAGGGAGATACGATCGCGGCCGTGGGAACGACGGGACGCTCGACAGGCAACCATCTCCATTTCAGTGTCAGACTGAATGGAAGCTATGTCAGCCCATGGAATTACCTGAAGTAAAATTTGTCCGGGGATGCTCTGGGCAGTTATGATATTTGTGAATGGGAGATGACACATTTGGAACAGCAGAATAATAAGATCGGGAATCTTCTTCTCGGAATGATCCTGGGCATCCTGCTCACCACGCTGATCGGTGCGGGAACCTTTGCCGGGATAAGGCTGTACAGCGCCGTGAAAGGCCGCGCGACCACCCAGACGAGTGCGGCGGGACAGGGGCAGGAGGATCTTGTCAATGAGGAGTCCCTGGAGAAGCTGGAAGCGATCGAGGATGTGATCGAAGAGTATTATTATAAAGATGAGGACATCGATACGGAGGCCATGATCGACGGGATGTACGCCGGAGTGGTAGAGTCGCTGGGCGATCCTTACTCGGTGTACTACACGGCAGAAGAGTGGAATCAGCTGATGCAGGAGACGGAGGGGATCTACTACGGGATCGGCGCGTATATCAGCCTGGATCCGGCGACCTCTCTGGCGAAGATCAGCGGCGTGATCCCGGATACGCCTGCAGAGGAAGCGGGACTTCGCGAAAATGATATCATCTATCAGGTGGATGGAGAATCCGTACAGGGACTGGAACTGTCGGAAATCGTATCCCGCGTCAAGGGAGAGGAAGGAACGACGGTACATCTCACGCTGATCAGGGAAGGCGAGACGGATTATCTGGAGGTTGACGTTGACCGCCGGAAAATTGAGTCGCCGACGGTGAGCTATGAGATGTATGACGATGGAACAGGGTATATCCGTATCACGGAGTTTGACGATGTGACAGTCGATCAGTTCCAGACGGCGTTGGATGCAGTCAAGGAAGCCGGGGCGACCGGTCTGATCCTCGATCTGCGGAGCAATCCGGGGGGAAGTCTGTCCGCAGTTGTGGATATTGCGCAGCAGATCCTGCCGAAGGGACTGATCGTGTATACAGAGGATAAAAAGGGACAACGGGAAGAGTTTACCTGTGACGGGAAGAATGAGCTGCAGATCCCGCTCGTCGTGCTGGTCAATGGAAATTCTGCCAGCGCTTCGGAGATCCTTGCCGGAGCCATCAAGGACTACGGAATCGGCGAGCTGGTGGGGACGACCACATTCGGAAAAGGGATCGTACAGAGGATCCTGCCTCTGACAGACGGCACGGCGCTGAAGCTGACGATCAGCGCATACTATACGCCCAAAGGAAACAATATCCATGGGATCGGCATTGAGCCGGACATCGAGTGCGAATTTGACGCAGAATCATATTATGATAACGGCGTAGACAACCAGCTTGAGAAAGCAAAAGAAGAGATCAAAGCATTACAATCGGCAAAAGAGTAACTGCAGGCATGGGAATCTGAAAAAAGAAATCCCTATTGAAAGTACAGGGTGCAGGACACATGGTGCGGCAGGGGGTAGCTGATGATAACGGAGAAGGAGCAATTTAAAAGAGAACTGGTACAGCAGGAGATACAGGCCAACAAGAGGATCCTGGCAGGATTCCGCTATTTTACGACAACGTATGTGGCCGTGTGGTTTCTGTCGATGGTGGGCTTTTTTGAGATGGACAGAGGAAAGATGACGGTCACGCTGTTTGTCATGCTGCCGCTGCTGGTCGTGCCGGAGATAATCGGGAATCACCACGAACTGTCAAAGCCGTGGCTGAAATATGTCTTTCTGACGATCATCTGCGTTGCGACGGGCGCGATCGCGGGAATCTTCACGATCCATGCGGTGCTCGCTTACGTGCTGCCGCTGCTCTTTGCGGTACAGTGCCGTCAGAGCAAGGTGCTGTGGTTCACGTACGTGACCAATATCGTTACGATGCTGTTCAGCTCGCTGTTCGGATTCTATTATGGGATCTGTGATCTCAATATCCTGGCAGGCAAAAATTTATCTTTGAAAAATTATATGAAGATGGCGCCGGGCGGGATCTTACAGATTCCGGTTCGAGGCAATTATGTCTTCATCATCATAGTATTTGAAGTGCTTCCAAGAGCTATGATCCTGTTGGTGTTTGCACTGATGCTCCGCTATACGGTGCTAAGAAGCATCGAGGACGCCGTGCGCATCGCAGAGCTTACCTGGAGGAAGGAGACAGACCTGAACACCGGCGTCTACAATAAGAATAAATATGAAGAGATGTCGGATGAGTATTATCCCACAATAGAGCGGATCGCTGCGGTATTCTGGGATATGAACAATCTGAAAAAGACCAATGACAAATACGGACATGCGGTGGGCGATGCGCTGATCTCAACGTTCAGCCATTGTCTGCAGGAGGAAGGCGACGAACGCTACCGTGTATACCGGCTTGGCGGAGATGAGTTCGTTATGGTCATCGACAATCCGGCGCTGCATGAACCGCAGAAGGCGATCGCAAACGTGAAAGAAAGACTGCTGGGCTGTACGGTGGACACCGGAAACGGAACAGGCATGAAAGTTTCCAGCGCGGTTGGCTGGAGCACCGGAGAAGGAAAATATGTCCGGAGAGTAGTGGAAGTGGCGGATGCCAACATGTATGCTGACAAGATCCAGGGCCGGGAAGGCAGGGGAAGATGATCAAAGCAGGGAGTTGTCGGCTTCCTGAAATCATGCGAAATTTTATAGCGAAAGCTGATAGAACAGATAGCTATGGGGTAACCTATAGCTATCTGTGTTTCGTCGTGGGAAACTACTTCAACACAAGGAACAAATGTTCTGATTTTTCTGTACAAACAGGATGGAATGTGGTATATTGAAATACGATCATTTAAGGCTGTATGAAAATTATCAATAGAAAACATATCGGACGGGAGGCGTTGCCGGTGCAAAGCGGAGAAAGTATATTTAAACTTCACAGTGAATACCAGCCGACGGGAGATCAGCCGCAGGCGATCCGTGAGCTTGTGGAAGGATTCCGGAAAGGAAACCAGTTTGAGACGCTGCTGGGCGTGACCGGCTCCGGCAAGACCTTTACGATGGCGAATGTGATCGCGGCGCTGAACAAGCCGACGCTTGTCATAGCGCACAACAAGACGCTGGCAGGGCAGCTTTACGGTGAATTTAAGGAATTTTTCCCGGAAAACGCTGTGGAATACTTTGTGTCTTACTACGATTATTACCAGCCGGAGGCCTATGTGCCTTCGACGGATACCTATATTGCAAAGGACTCGTCGATCAACGATGAGATCGACAGGCTGCGTCTGTCGGCGACCGCATCCCTCACGGAGAGACGGGATGTCGTGGTGGTAGCCAGCGTGTCCTGCATTTACGGACTCGGAAGCCCGGAGGAATATGCGGGGATGAGTATGTCGCTGCGTCCGGGGATGCAGCGGGACAGGGATGACGTCATCCGCGGATTGATCGAGATGCAGTACGACCGGAACGATATGGATCTGGAGCGCTGCTGCTTCCGCGTGAGGGGAGACGTACTGGAGATCTTCCCGGCACAGGGCGGAGACTATCTGATCCGGGTGGAGTTTTTTGGAGACGAGATTGACAGGATCGTGCAGACGGATCCGCTGACCGGGCAGGTGCAGGCGACGCTGGAGCACGTGATGATCTACCCGGCGTCCCACTATGTGGTGCCGCAGGAAAAGATCCGGCAGGCGTGCCGGAAGATCGAAGATGAGCTGGAAGGCCGCGTAAAGTTTTTTAAGGGCGAGGACAAGCTCCTGGAGGCGCAGCGCATTTCGGAGCGCACCAACTTCGACATTGAGATGCTGCGGGAGACGGGATTCTGCTCGGGTATTGAGAACTATTCCAGACATCTGAACGGGATGCAGGAGGGCGAGCCGCCGTTCACCCTGCTGGACTACTTTAAGGACGATTTCCTCATTATCATTGACGAGTCGCATATGACGATCCCGCAGATCGGCGCCATGTACTCGGGCGACCGGTCAAGAAAGACAACGCTGGTCGATTACGGGTTCCGCCTGCCGTCTGCACTGGACAACCGTCCGCTCTGCTTTGAGGAATTTGAGCAGCACATCGACCAGATGCTGTTTGTATCTGCGACTCCCTCCCGATATGAGCAGGAGCACGAGCTGCTGCGGACAGAGCAGATCATCCGTCCGACCGGACTTCTCGATCCGGAGATCGTAGTGCGCCCGGTAGAGGGACAGATCGATGATCTGATCTCGGAGGTAAACAAAGAGACGGCAAAGCATAACAAGGTGCTGGTGACGACGCTGACAAAGCGGATGGCGGAGGATCTCACCGACTATATGAAGGACGTCGGCATCCGCGTCAAGTATCTTCATTCGGATGTGGATACGTTGGAGCGTGCACAGATCATAAGGGATATGCGGCTGGATGTGTTCGATGTGCTGGTTGGTATCAACCTGCTGCGTGAGGGACTGGATATTCCGGAAATCTCTCTGGTAGCTATCCTGGATGCGGATAAAGAGGGATTCCTGCGATCGGAGACGTCCCTGATCCAGACGATCGGGCGTGCTGCCCGTAATGCGGAGGGACACGTGATCATGTACGCCGACAATATGACGGACTCCATGCAGGCGGCGATCTCCGAGACGGAGAGAAGACGGAAGATCCAGCAGGAGTACAATACGGAGCACGGGATCACACCGCAGACGATCAAGAAAGCTGTGCGGGATCTGATCAGCATTTCCAAGACGATCACCAAGGAGGAGCTGCGGTTCGAGAAAGATCCGGAATCCATGAGCAGGCAGGAGCTGGAGAAGCTGATCAAGGATGTGGAGAAGCAGATGAAGAAGGCGGCGGCAGACCTGAACTTCGAGGCGGCAGCAGAGCTGCGTGATCATATGGTAGAACTGAAAAAGAAACTTCAGGATTTTGACGCCTGAGGATGGAAGAATACAGAGAGCAGAGCGCAGCAGGAAACTGCGCGGCTCAGACACGGAGGGAAACATGGCAGAAGCAACGAAGATGCGCCCGAGAGAATACATCAAGATCCGCGGCGCGAACGAACATAACTTAAAATCGCTGGATGTGGATATTCCAAGAAATGAATTTGTGGTGCTGACGGGACTTTCCGGCTCGGGGAAATCCTCGCTCGCCTTCGACACGATCTATGCGGAGGGGCAGAGGAGATACATGGAGTCGCTGTCCTCCTACGCAAGGCAGTTCCTCGGACAGATGGAAAAGCCAAACGTGGAGAAGATAGAGGGTCTGTCGCCTGCCATCTCTATCGATCAGAAATCGACGAACAGAAACCCGCGGTCAACGGTGGGAACAGTGACTGAGATCTACGATTATTTCCGACTGCTGTACGCCAGGATCGGAACGCCGCACTGTCCGAAATGCGGTAAGGAGATCAAAAAACAGACGGTAGACCAGATCGTCGATCAGATTATGGCGATGCCGGAGGGCACGAAGCTGCAGCTCCTGGCGCCGGTCGTGCGCGGACGGAAGGGAGAGCACGCCAAGGTGTTTGAGCGCGCCAGAAGAAGCGGATATGTGCGGGTGCGCGTGGACGGCAGCCTCTATGAACTGTCGGAGGGGATCAAGCTGGATAAAAATATCAAGCACAATATCGAGATCGTTGTCGATCGTCTTGTGGTAAAAGAGGGGATCGAAAGACGACTGACGGATTCGATCGAAAGCGTCTTTGCACTGGCAGAGGGGCAGATGCTTCTGGACGTCATAGGCGGAGAGGCGATCAATTTCAGCCAGAATTTTGCCTGCCCGGACTGCGGGATCAGCATCGGGGAGATCGAACCGCGCAGCTTTTCCTTCAACAATCCGTTTGGCGCCTGCCCGGAATGTTTCGGACTCGGATATAAGATGGAGTTCGATATCGATCTCATCATACCCGACAGAAGCCTGAGCATCAATCAGGGTGCGATCACAGTCATGGGATGGCAGTCCTGCATGGACAAGGGCAGCTTTACCAATGCGCTGCTGCAGGCTTTGTCTGAAAAGTACGGATTCAGTCTCGACACGCCGTTCGAGGAGCTTCCGGAGAAGGTACAGAATCTCCTGATCCTGGGAACGAACGAGAAGGTGGATGTGCACTATACCGGTCAGCGCGGGAGCGGCGTATACCCGATCGCGTTCGAGGGACTTCTGAAAAATGTGGAGCGGAGATACCGGGAGACGGGATCGGAGACGATCAAACAGGAATACGAGAGCTTTATGCGGATCACGCCCTGTAAGGAGTGTAAGGGTATGCGTCTGAAAAAGGAATCCCTTGCAGTGACCGTGTGCGATAAAAATATATATGAGATCACTTCCCTTTCCATCGCAAAGCTGCATAAGTTTATCGGAAACATGAAGCTGACAAAGCAGCAGGAGCTGATCGGAAAGCAGATCTTGAAGGAGATCAGAGCCAGGGTAGGCTTCCTGATGGAGGTCGGTCTGGATTATCTCTCACTCTCCAGGGCAACAGGGACATTGTCGGGAGGCGAGGCGCAGAGAATCCGGCTGGCGACGCAGATCGGATCTGGTCTGGTAGGAGTCTGCTATATTCTGGACGAGCCGAGTATCGGACTGCACCAGAGAGATAACGACAAGCTGATCGCCGCGCTGAAAAATCTGAAAGACATGGGAAATACGCTGATCGTCGTGGAGCACGACGAGGATACGATGTTCGCGGCGGATCATATCGTTGACATCGGACCGGGGGCCGGTTCCCACGGCGGCCGCGTGGTGGCGCAGGGAACGGCGGAGGAGATCATGCAGGTGGAGGAGTCCGTGACCGGACAGTACCTGAGCGGTAAGCTGCAGATCCCGGTGCCGAAGGAGCGGAAGAAACCGACAGGTTATCTGACGGTCCTCGGTGCGGAGGAGAACAATCTGAAGAAGATTGATGTGAAATTCCCGCTCGGTGTGATGACCTGTGTGACCGGCGTTTCCGGTTCGGGGAAGAGCTCGCTGGTAAACGAGATCCTATACAAGCATCTGGCGAGAGACTTGAACCGTGCGCGCTGTATTCCGGGAAAGCACAAAGGGATCAAGGGGATGGAGCAGCTTGACAAGGTGATAGACATCGACCAGTCCCCGATCGGAAGGACGCCGAGATCCAACCCGGCGACTTACACCGGCGTGTTTGACCAGATCCGGGATCTGTTCGCCTCCACGCAGGACGCCAAGGCGAGAGGTTACGGTAAGGGTCGGTTCAGCTTCAATGTCAAGGGCGGACGATGTGAGGCCTGTTCCGGCGACGGAATTATCAAGATCGAGATGCACTTCCTTCCGGATGTGTACGTTCCCTGTGAAGTGTGCGGCGGCAAGAGATACAACCGGGAGACGCTGGAAGTCAAATATAAGGGAAAGAACATTTATGACGTGCTCGATATGACGGTGGAGGAGGCGGTTCCTTTCTTTGAAAATGTGCCGTCCATCCGCAGAAAGATCGAGACGCTGTACGACGTCGGCCTGTCCTATGTGAAGCTGGGGCAGCCTTCGACGACGCTGTCGGGAGGCGAGGCGCAGCGAATCAAGCTGGCGACGGAGCTGAGCAAACGGAGCACAGGCAAGACGATCTATATTCTGGACGAGCCGACCACCGGACTGCATTTCGCTGATGTACACAAGCTGGTGGATATTCTGCGCAAGCTGACAGAGAGCGGCAATACGGTCGTGGTGATCGAACACAATCTGGACGTCATCAAGACGGCAGACTATATCATCGACATCGGACCGGAGGGCGGAGACGGCGGCGGAACGGTGATCGCCGAGGGCACGCCGGAGCAGGTCGCAAAGAATCCGGTTTCTTATACGGGCATCTATATAAAGAAAATGCTGGAAAAGGCCGATAAAAACAGATAGGAGAAATAAAATTCTTAAAAAAATCATAAAGCCCTTTGAAAAACCATGTCTTTCGGTTATAATATAAAAAGCGCACTGCGCTTTTTGTGGACAAAAAAGGAGGCAGGAACGGAAAGCCTTCCTTTTAATAGATAACAATATTTGGATATGGTGAGCAGAAAGGGGACCATAAGCGATGCAATACACAGATATAGGAATCGACCTTGGTACAGCAAGTATTCTGGTTTATATAAGAGGTAAGGGTGTTGTTCTGAAGGAGCCGTCCGTGGTAGCGTTCGACAGAGATACCAACAAGATCAAAGCGATCGGTGAGGATGCGAGACTGATGCTTGGAAGGACGCCGGGCAATATCGTGGCGGTAAGACCGCTTCGGCAGGGCGTTATCTCGGATTATCAGGTTACAGAGAAAATGATGAAATATTTTATCCAGAAGGCACTCGGCAAGAGAACCTTCCGGAAGCCCCGCATTGCGGTCTGTGTTCCGAGCGGCGTTACCGAAGTGGAGAAGAAGGCGGTTGAGGATGCAACCTACCAGGCAGGAGCAAGGGAGGTGTCCATCATCGAGGAGCCGATTGCGGCTGCTATCGGCGCAGGCATTGATATTTCCAAGCCGTGTGGGAACATGATCGTAGATATTGGGGGCGGTACTTCTGATATTGCGGTAATCTCGCTGGGGGGAACCGTTGTGAGCGCTTCCATCAAGATCGCGGGAGACGATTTCGACGAAGCGATCGTGCGCTATATGCGTAAGAAGCACAATCTGCTGATTGGTGAAAGAACAGCGGAAGATCTGAAGATCAAGATCGGATCGGCCTACAAGCGGTCGTCCGTAGACTATATGGATGTCAGAGGAAGAAACCTCGTCACAGGACTTCCGAGAACCGTAAAGGTTTCTTCGGAGGAGACAGAGGAGGCGCTTCATGAGACGACGGTGCAGATCGTTGAGACGATCCACAGCGTTCTGGAGAAAACACCGCCGGAGCTTGCTGCGGATATCGCGGACAGAGGAATCGTCCTGACAGGCGGCGGAAGTCTGCTGAGGGGACTGGAAGACTTGATCGCTGCCAAGACAGGCATCAATACGATGACAGCCGAAGATCCGATGACAGCCGTTGCGATCGGAACCGGTAAATATGTGGAATTTCTGGCAGGCTACCGCGAAGAGTAGACGCGGATCAGATACAGAGAGGGCAGCATAAGAAGAAGGGGAGCAATTTATGTTAAAAGGATTGTACACAGCGTACACGGGGATGCTCAACGAGCAGCACAGGATGGATACGATCACGAACAATCTCGCAAACGTATCCACGAACGGTTTCAAAAAAGAGGGGGCAACAAGCCAGTCGTTTGACACGGTGCTGGCGTATAAGATCAAGGACTCCACGGACGGATGCTTTCCCAAGAAACTGGGCGGCATGAATATGGGAGTGAAGATCGGCGAGAACTATGTGGACTATTCCCAGGGAGGTCTGAAGCAGACCGGAAACCAGTTTGATCTTGCACTGTCAGACCGGGGATTCTTTGAGATCGAGTACACGAACAAAGCAGGAGAGACTTCTGTTAAATATACCAGAGATGGAAACTTTACGCTGGACACACAGGGAAATCTGCGGACACAGGACGGAGATTATGTGCTGAATGACCGTGGACGTCACATCCGTCTGAATACGGCGCTGGATACCAGCATAGACAGATACGGAAATATCTATCAGGATGGATATCAGGTAGCAACCATCGGCGTGACCGATTTTGAGGATTACAATTATCTGGAGAGATACGGGGAGAACCTGTTTGACAAGGTGGACGGAGCGACGGAGATTGAACCGGAAAACACCAACGTATATGCAGGATATCTGGAGCTGGCAAATGTATCGATCGTTTCCGAAATGGTAAATATGATCGCGATCCAGAGACAGTACGAGAGCAATCAGAAGGTGATCACGACCTATGACAGCTCACTTGACATAGCAGCAAATCAGCTTGGTAAAATTTAGGAGGTAACGGGGAATGGTTAGAAGTTTATGGACAGCGGCAACCGGTATGAATGCACAGCAGACAAATGTAGATACGATTGCCAACAATCTTGCAAACGTAAATTCAACAGGTTATAAGGCGCAGGTTGCACAGTTTAAATCGCTTCTGTATCAGAACTTACAGACGGTGACGACAACGGCGAACGGAGATCCCAAGCCGACCACCGCGCAGGTAGGTCTTGGTGTAAGAAATTCTTCCATCAATTCGATCTTTACGCAGGGAAGCCTTCTGGATTCCCAGAGCGATACAGCCTTTGCCATTCAGGGCGACGCGTTTTTTGCAGTCAGAGGCGAAGACGGACAGACCTACTATACCAGAAACGGAGATTTTATCTGGGCGATCGGAGCAAACGGAGGAATGACCCTTACGGATTCCGACGGACTTCCGGTGCTTGATTCAAGAGGAAGAGCAATCGCACTCAACCGGAATTACATAGCAAGCAAGATCACGATCAGCGCAGACGGCGAGGTCTGCTATCCGGATGCGAGCAACAACCCGCAGCCGATAGGAATTACCATCGGATTATTCCAGTTCTCCAACCCGGGCGGTCTGGAGAGAGTGGGAGATACCAGATGGGCAGAGACAGAAGCCAGCGGAAGAGCCATCAACGAGGCGACGAATGCGAATGTGAAGAAGAGTTCCGTTATCCAGGGTTATCTGGAGGGTTCAAACGTATCGGTTGCAGACGAGATGGTAAACCTGATCGTTGCACAGCGTGCTTATGAAGTAAACTCCAAGGCGATCACAACATCCGATTCCATGATGGATACAGCGAATAACCTCAAGAGATAATGACGGGGTTCGTGCCGGGTAGAGAGGACGTATGACAGGCAGCGTGCGCTGTGTTATGCGGACCGGATATGGAGGAGAGTATGGATTTAACAGGGATCAATTATTATGCGGATTACGCGAAGCCGTCGGCAGACGCTTCGGCGGAAGCATTAAAGGGAAAACTGAACAATTCGACGACCAGGGTTTCGACGGACGATGAACTGCTGAGCGCCTGCAAAGAATTTGAAGCGTATCTCTGGGAGCAGGTTTTCAAGGAGATGGAGAAGACCACCAAGGTATTTAACGACGACGAGGACGGCGATAAATACGCGACAAATATGGTGGACTATTTCAAAGATTCGTGGATTCAGGAAATTTCAAGTCAGGCAACAACTCAGGGATCAAATTCTTTGTCCCAGATGCTTTATGAACAGATGAAAAGAAATTATAGTGTGTAAGAAATAATGTTTGAAAAGATGAGGGCTGCCTGTGAGGGCGGCCCTTTGTGCTGTAAGGACGATAAAGAGGATGTCGATGGAAGCGATCAAGGGATATATAGAACATGTGATATACAGAAATACGGACAATGGATATACGGTGCTGAATCTGGTCTGCGGGGAGGACGAGATCACCTGCGTCGGCTTTTTTAAGACGATGGATCAGGGAGAGATGATCGAGGCCGAGGGCAGTTATCTGTCCCACCCGGTATATGGGGAGCAGTTTAAGATCGAACAGTACCGGATCGTGCCGCCGGACGATGCGGCGAGCATTGAGCGGTATCTGGGATCAGGCGCGATCAAGGGCGTGGGCGAGGCGCTGGCAGCCCGGATCGTGAAGCGGTTCGGAGCGGATACGTACCGGATCATTGAGGAAGAACCGGAACGCCTTGCGGAAGTGAAGGGGATCAGCGAGCGCAAAGCGAGGGAGATCGCCGTGCTCGTCTACGAGAAGAGAGACGCCAGAGAGGCAATGACCTTCCTGCAGAAATACGGCATATCCAATACGCTGTCGATTCGGATCTACGAGGCATACGGCATGCGGCTTTATGGGATCATGAAGGAGAATCCTTACCAGCTTGCGGAGGACATCGACGGGATCGGTTTTAAGCTGGCGGACGAGATTGCGGCAAAGACGGGCTTTCATGCGGATTCCGATTACCGGATCCGAAGCGGGATCCTGTATGTGCTGACACAGGCGGGGGCGGAGGGACACTGCTACCTGCCGGACGATGAGCTGCTGCAAAGAGCTTCGACGCTTCTGGAAATACCGGCGGAGCAGTGCAGTCCGCAGCTCCAAAACCTGGCGATGGACAAGAAGCTGGTGATCAAGCGACCACAGACGGAGGGAGAGAGCAACCGCGTCTATGCGTCCTCCTACTACTATGCAGAAATGAACTGCGCGAAGATGCTGCATGATTTGAATGTGTCTGCATCGGAGGAAAGTATGCTTCCGTCGGAGGAAGAAAAGCTGCGGGAGAGGATCGGACGGATCGAAAAGGAGCTGGATATTGAACTGGACGAGCTGCAGCGCCGGTCTGTTCTGGAATGTATCCGGAACGGGATCTTCATCCTTTCAGGAGGACCCGGAACAGGAAAGACGACGACGATCAACACGATCATCCGTTATTTTATATCAGAGGGGATGGATATCCTTCTGGCGGCGCCTACCGGAAGAGCGGCGAAGAGAATGACGGAGGCGACGGGGTATGAGGCGAAAACCATCCATCGCCTGCTGGAGCTGAACGGAGCAGTTTCGGAGCAGAGCAAGGTGGTCCGCTTTGAGAAAAATGAGGAAAATCCGCTGGAGGCCGATGTGCTGATCGTGGATGAGATGTCGATGGTGGATATTTTCCTCTTCCAGGCGCTTTTGAAGGCGGTGACGGTCGGGACGAGGCTGATCCTGGTAGGGGATGTCAATCAGCTCCCTTCCGTCGGGCCGGGACAGGTGCTGCACGATCTGATCGAGAGCGGAAGATTCCCGGTTGTCATTCTGGAAAAGGTCTTCCGGCAGGCCGGAGAGAGCGACATTGTGATGAATGCGCACCGGATTCATGCGGGGGAGGCGATTCAGCTCAACAACCGGAGCCGCGATTTCTTTTTTCTGGAGCGCAAGGATGTGAACGTTATCTACAAGCATATGATCCAGTTGATCCTGGAAAAGCTGCCGCCTTACGTCCACGCGAAGCCCTACGATATCCAGGTGCTTACGCCGATGCGGAAGGGGAAGCTCGGAGTGGAAACGCTGAACGGAATTTTGCAGAAATATCTGAACCCGCCGTCTGACCGCAAGAAGGAGCACCCGACAGGCGAGGGAGTCCTGCGCGAGGGCGACAAGGTGATGCAGATCCGGAACAACTATCAGATCGAGTGGGAGGTTGTCAGCAGGTACGGAATTCCGATCGACAAGGGCATGGGGATCTTCAACGGCGATACGGGAGTTGTCAAAAGGATCGACGAGTATGCGCGGGAGGTAGAGGTGGAGTTCGACGAGCACAGGACGGTCACTTACCCGTTTGCGCAGCTTGACGAGCTGGAGCTGGCATATGCGGTCACGATCCACAAATCGCAGGGAAGCGAATACCCGGCGGTGATCATGCCGCTGCTTTCGGGACCGAAGATGCTGTTTAACCGGAATCTTCTGTATACCGGCGTGACGCGCGCCAAGAGCTGCGTGACCATTCTGGGGAGCAGCCAGACGTTGCAGGAGATGATTGACAATAACGATCAGAACAGGAGATACACCGGGCTGGATGAACGGATCCGGGAACTGGTTTTCTGAGAATAGAAGTTATGCGCAAAGAACGTGCGCAGAAGTGGGGATTAAAATGAAAAATAAATTCTATGGGACGCTGCTGGATCTTCTTTTTCCGCGCAGATGTCCTGTCTGTGACCTTCCGGTGCGCCCGTTCGGGAAGCTGGTCTGCGAAGAGTGCCGGGGGAAATTTACGCTTATCCGTGAACCTTATTGTATGAAATGCGGGAAAAGGCTTGCGCAGGAGGAAGAGGAATACTGTACGGACTGTGCGGCGAAAAGGCATCTGTATGACCGGGGAAGAGCGGTGTTTGAGTATCCGACGGTCGCCGACGCCGTCTACCGGTTTAAGTATCGCGGAAGACAGGAATACGCCGACTATTTCGGAACGTGTATGGCGGCGCATCTTGGGAAATGGATGCGGGAGATGGGGGTACAGGCGCTTGTGCCGGTGCCGATCCATGCCAGCAGATACCGCAGCAGAGGGTACAATCAGGCGCAGCTTCTTTGCAGGAGACTGGGGGAGGAGCTCGGAATTCCGGTGCGGGATGATCTGGTGCAGAGGGTGAAGAAAACCACGCCGATGAAAGATCTGTCTGCCCTGGAGCGGCAAAATAATTTGAAAAAGGCTTTCAAAATCTGCTGTAATGATGTAAAATTAGATACGATTGTAATTATTGACGACATTTATACCACAGGCAGCACGATCGATGCGATAAGCTGCGAATTACGCAAAGCCGGGGTGCGCAGGATCTATTATGCGGCGCTGGCGATCGGAAAAGGCATATAAGTGTGGGAGGGCAAAGAATGAACGTAAGAAATTGCAGAAAATGCGGAAGAATCTTTAATTATGTGGCAGGCCCGCCGATCTGCCCTGCGTGCAGAGAAGCAGAGGAAGAGAAATTTCAGGAAGTAAAAAAATATATTCAGGATCACACAGGATGTTCCGTGGCAGAGGTTTCCGAGGCGTGCGACGTCACGACATCGCAGATCCAGACATGGCTGCGCGACGAGAGACTGGAGCTCTGCGAGGGATCCGGGATCGGACTGTTCTGTGAGAACTGCGGAGCATCCATTCTGACCGGACGCTACTGCAACAAGTGTAAGGCTGCCATGGCAGAGAGACTCGAGAGCAGTATTCGCAGACCTGAGGCGCCCAAGCCAAAGGTTCCCAAGGACTCGAGAGAGAATCCAAAGATGCGGTTCTTATAGGAAACCGGGAAACGGATGTGTTAGATTATGATAAATGAAGAGAGAGTCATTCTGATGACTAAGCTGGCGTCCTATGAAGCGAACGAGGGCAAGAAGAACGTGGCGATAGGAAGCTACTTCAGAAGTGATTATATCGGATGGCAGGTCCTGAAATCCATTATCAGCGTAACGATCGCTTTTGCAGCGGTGTTTGCCATCTATATATTTTATGATTTTGAGTTGTTCATGACAGATATCTACAAGATGGATCTTCTGGAGTTCGGAAGGAAGGTTCTGACCTACTATCTGGTAGCGGTGGGAGTGTATGCGCTGATCTCTTATGCGGTGTACGCTTATCGCTACAGCAAGGCGCAAAAGAGCCTGAAGCTGTTCTATGCAAATCTGAAAAAGCTGGCAGGCATGTATAAACAATAAATTTGCGTGACGTCATGGAACGTGAAAGGATAAAGAATGACTACTTTACTGGTTGCAAAACAGATTGTGATGACCTTGTACAGCAAGTACGAGGTGTACATCACCCCTATTTTGAAATTTATATTGGCACTGATAACATTGTCGATGATCAATTCCCATCTGGGTTATATGGACGGGATCAATAAGGTGGCGGTTGTGCTGATCGTGGCACTGATGTGTTCTTTTATGCCCACCGGCTTTATTCTGGTGGCTTCTGCCGCTTTTGTGCTCCTGCACCTGTATTCCTTCAGCCTTGAGTGCGCGGCGATCATCGGTGTAGCCTTTTTGCTGATGTATCTGCTGTATCTCAGGTTTTCGCCGAAGGATACGCTGGTCGTGGTGCTGACCCCTGTTTTCTTTGTGCTCCACGTGCCGTATGTGATCCCGCTTGCCATGGGATTTCTGGGAACACCGGCGTCAGTGATCTCTGTCGGCTGCGGCGTGGCTGCGTACTACATGATACACTATGTGACGCAGAATGCTCCGGTCATCAGCGCGATGGCAGAGGAAGAGACAGCGGCCAAATTCAAATTTGTGATCGATGGATTATTAAAGAATAAAGAGATGATGGTGACGATCGCAGCCTTTGCGGTTACGGTTTTTCTGGTATACTGCATCCGTCGTCTCAGCGTGGATTACGCGTGGACGATCGCGGCCTTTGCGGGCGCTGTGTCCAACATTATCATTCTTCTGGTCGGCGATCTGATCTTCGAGACGAACATTTCACTGGCAGGAGTGATCCTTGGCAGCATTGTAGCGCTTCTGTTGTCGATCGCGTTGCAATTCTTTGTCTTTCATGTGGACTATAACCGGACAGAGAAGGTGCAGTTCGAGGACGATGAATATTACTATTATGTAAAAGCTGTTCCTAAGGTTACGGTGACAAGGCCGGAGAAAAAGGTGAAGAAGATCAACAGCCAGAATACGAGAACCGCAGTGCGGGGCAAGACGGCACATAAATAAAGGATAGCCGGAATATAAAAAACTGAGAGCAGGTGGAGTGACTGTGCAGCAGTTAAATCTTTTTGTCGGAACATATCTTTCAAAATTGCATATGCCAACAATCCATTGGACAGATATTGTTGAGATCTTTATCATCACCTTTCTGCTGTATCATATCCTGCTTTGGATCAAGAATACGAGGGCGTGGGCGCTGCTTAAAGGCGTCGTAGTGATCGGTGTGTTTGTGCTGATCGCTGCGATCTTCAATATGAACACAATCTTGTGGATCGTGACGAACGTATTCAGCATTGCCGCGATCGCGATCGTGGTCGTGTTGCAGCCCGAGCTGCGAAAGGCGCTGGAAGAGCTGGGAAGGAAGAACTTTTTTTCCTCGATCCTGTCTTTCGATTCCGGGAAGGCAGAGGACGGACGGTTCTCGGACAGGACGGTCAACGAGATCACCAAGGCGTGCGTGGAGATGGGGAAGGTCAAGACCGGCGCGCTTATCGTCATCGAACAGGAGCAGTCTCTCGGCGAATATGAGAGAACCGGGATCGATGTGGATGGTATTATCTCCAGCCAGCTTCTGATCAATATCTTTGAACACAATACACCGTTGCACGATGGAGCAGTGATCGTCAGAGGAAACCGTGTTGTTTCCGCCACCTGCTATCTGCCGCTTTCAGATAACATGGAACTGAGTAAGGACCTGGGAACCCGGCACAGGGCAGGAGTCGGTATATCGGAAGTGACCGATTCCATGACGGTGATCGTGTCGGAGGAAACGGGAAAGATCAGTATCGCCTACGGCGGCAAGCTGGAGCGAGGACTGGATGCAGAACGCTTGAAACAGCGGCTTTTGGATATTCAGAATAAACCTGTTGAAGAGAAGAAGCGCAAGCTGTGGAAAGGCAGGTCTAAGAATGAAGAATAGACTGACAAAAAACTGGGGCTTAAAACTGGGATCCTTTTTATTTGCAGTGGCGCTCTGGATCATCGTGACAAATATCAATGATCCGGTGATCTCCATGAAGGTGTCGGATGTTCCGGTAACGATCCGGAACGCCAATCTGATCACGGACAACGGACAGATCTATGAGGTGCTGGACGGAACCGATGTGATCGATACGGTGACGATCATGGCGCCGCGTTCGATCATTGATTCTTTTGCCGCGGACGGAAGTAACGTTGTGGCAGTTGCGGATATGAATGATCTGACCAGTCTCAATACGATCAGTATCAAGCTTTCCACCAATAAGAACAATGACAAGCTGGAGAGTATCCGTGGAAGCATCGACTGCGTGAGACTGAATATTGAGAAGAAAAAGTCAAAATCCTTCCCGCTCAAGACCAGCACGGTCGGCGATGTGAAGGAAGGTTATATAGTGGGGGATGTCTCTACTGACCAGAATCTGGTGAAGATTTCAGGGCCGGAGTCAGTCGTATCGAGAATCACCAAGGCACAGGCGGAGGTGGATGTATCCGGCTTTACCAGCAATATCAGTACCGACTGCGACATCCGTTTCTACGATGAAAACGCGGTGGAGGTATCGGCGGGGAATCTGGACCGCAGCATCACGAAGGTGCGGGTGAATGTGGAGATCCTCAAGACCAAGACTGTGCCGGTGATCTATTCGGTATCGGGCACACCCAGGGATGGATATGAGCTGACCGGGGAGGTCAGCGGAACGCACAACTACGTTGTGATCGCCGGAAGATCGAAGGTGGTTGATGATATTAGTTCGATTAATGTGCCGGGAGAGGTGCTGGATGTGACAGACGCGACAGAGGATGTGACAGTCACTCTGGATTTGGAGGATTACCTTCCGGACGGTGTAATCTTTGCGGAGGATGACTTTACGGGCAAGGTCAATGTGACGGCGTATATCGAGCAGGAAAAAGAGCGTGAGATCACGCTGGCTGCAAAGGATATTATTGTCAAGAATATACCGGACGGTTTCGAGGCGGAGATCACGGAGCCGGAGAACGAATATACCATTACTCTAGTCGGACTTGCTGCAGAACTGGATGCAGTCAGCGCCAGAGAGATCACCGCAGAAGTGGACGTCGCCACCTGGATGGATGAGCAGGAGATGGAAGAACTGACAGAGGGAAGCCATCTGCTCCCGCTGGATATCATGGTAGGAAATGAGAACCTGACGCTGAAAGAAGAGATGGATGTTCGGATCCATTTTATGGAAAGGAATAGGTAAAGCATATGAGCAGATTGTTTGGAACGGATGGAGTGAGAGGAGTTGCGAACGAGGAGCTGACACCACAGCTTGCCATGCAGCTTGGGCAGGCAGGAGCGTATGTCCTGACGAAAGAAAATGAACACAAGCCGACGATCATGGTAGGATGTGATACGAGAATATCCGGAGATATGCTGGCTAACGCGCTGATGGCGGGAGCCTGCTCGGTGGGAGCCAACGCCGTGTATGTAGGAGTTGTGCCGACGCCGGCAGTCGCATATCTGACAAGAAAATATAAGGTCGATGCGGGCGTTGTGATCTCTGCATCACACAATCCGGTTGAATATAACGGGATCAAATTTTTCGATGGAAATGGATACAAACTTCCGGATTCGCTGGAGGACGAGATCGAGGCGCTCATCAAGAGCGGTATGCAGGGCGTGAAGTTTCCCACAGGGGCAGGAGTCGGCAAGATCAAATACCGTACCGATGCAAGGGAAGAATATATCAATCATGCGATGAAGGCAGTCAATGTAGATCTGCGCGGACTCAAGATGGTGCTGGATTGTGCGGAGGGCGCGTCCTACTATACTTCCGTGGAGACGATGAAGGAGCTCGGCGCGGAAGTCGTAGCCATCCACAACAATCCGGATGGAACGAACATCAATGCAAACTGTGGTTCCACACATATGGAAGAGCTGCAGGCGAGAGTAGTGTATGAGAAGGCAAATGTAGGTCTTGCCTTTGACGGAGATGCAGACAGACTGCTGGCAGTAGATGAACTGGGAAATATTGTGGACGGCGATCAGATCATGGCGCTTGTCGGCAATCACATGAAGCAGCAGGGAAGGCTGAAAAAGGATACCATCGTTGCGACCGTAATGAGCAACCTGGGCTTTTTCCTGATGGGAGAAAAGAACGGGATCCATATGGAGCAGACGAAGGTCGGCGACCGTTACGTGCTGGAGAGAATGAAGGAGATCAACGCAAGTCTCGGCGGAGAGCAGTCCGGACATGTGATCTTTTTGGATGAGAATACGACCGGAGACGGACTTCTCAGCGCACTGCACCTTCTGCAGGTGATGGTGGAGACAGGAAAGCCGCTGTCGGAGCTGACAAAGATTATGGAGGTAATGCCGCAGGCGCTTGTCAATGCGAAGGTGCCCAACCACAAGAAGGAGCATTACATGGAGTATCCGGAGATCGCAGAGGCGATCGACGCGCTGAACAAAAAATTTGCCGGAGAGGGAAGAGTGCTGATCAGACCGTCCGGTACAGAACCGCTTGTGCGTGTTATGATCGAGGGAAAAGATCAGAAGATGATCGACGCAGAGGCGAAGAAGCTGGCGGAATTGATCCAGAATATTCTGCTGTAATACTTGAGATAAGAAGAAAAAAATGATATAGTTGATATAGATCACAGTATGAGAGAGGCTGTGATGAGAGATAGATGGAGGAATAAGGGTATGGTAAGCCAGAAGGTAGTCATCAAAAATCCTACAGGACTACACCTAAGACCGGCAGGCATCCTATGTAAGGAAGCGATGCAGTTTAAATCATTGATAACATTTACGTTTCGAGAGAATACAGCGAATGCCAAGAGCGTTCTAAGTGTGCTGGGTGCTTGTGTTAAGTGTGGGGATGAGATCGAATTTGTGTGTGATGGCGAAGACGAAGAGGAAGCACTGAAAACACTGGTCAACGCAGTGGAAAGTGGTCTTGGAGAATAGTTAGTAAGCCCGTTGTGTTTTCAACGGGCTTTTGTTATGTAATTTAAGAAATTGCCCGTACCTCGTGGAAGGGCAATGACAGTGAGGAAGCAAAAACAGGAGAAGTATCGTGTGAAAAATATATGTGAGATTTTCACACACGGGATTTGCGTCTGCGCGCACTTGGCGCAAACCCGGCATGCACAAAAAAACGTGCGCAGAAATGAGGATTAAGATGTTGAATTACAAGCATTACCGCAAGAATCCGGTGATCGATTACCCGGAAAGAGAATGGCCGAACAAAGAGATCGAGAAAGCGCCGATCTGGTGCAGCGTAGATCTGCGTGACGGAAACCAGGCGCTGATCGATCCGATGGTGGTTTCAGAGAAGATCGAGTTCTTTAATTATCTGGTAAAACTTGGCTTCAAGGAGATCGAGATCGGTTTCCCGGCAGCAAGCCAGATCGAGTTTGACTTTCTGAGACAGCTTATCGACCGCAAGATGATTCCGGATGATGTTGTAGTGCAGGTTTTGACACAGTGCAGGGAAGAGCTGGTAGCAAGGACGTTTGAGTCGATCCAGGGCTGCAAGCAGGCGATCGTGCACATCTACAATTCCACCTCCACATTGCAGAGGGACGTTGTGTTCCATATGGACAGAGAACAGATCATCAATATCGCGGTGGAAGGAACCAAGATGGTCAAGCATTATGCCAAGGATTTCCCGGGAAAGATCATACTGGAATACTCTCCGGAGAGCTTTACCGGAACAGAGCTGGACTTTGCGCTGGACATCTGTACCGCAGTGCAGGACGAGTGGAAACCGACAAAAGAGAACCCGATGATCATCAATCTTCCGTCTACCGTGGAGATGAATACGCCGAATGTCTATGCAGACCAGATCGAGTGGATGAACAAGCACTTTAAGGATCGCGAGAGCATTATCCTGAGCGTGCATCCGCATAATGACCGGGGAACCGGTGTGGCGAGCGCAGAGCTTGCGCTGCTGGCAGGAGCAGACCGTGTGGAGGGAACTCTGTTTGGCAACGGCGAGAGAACCGGTAATGTAGACGTACTGAATATCGCATACAATATGTTTTCCCAGGGTATCGATCCCAAACTGGCGATCGAGCATGTCAACGAAAGTATCGAGATCTATGAGAGATGCTGTAAGATACCGATCCATCCCAGACATCCTTATGCCGGCAAGCTGGTGTTCACCGCTTTTTCCGGATCCCATCAGGATGCGATCAACAAGGGTGTGCAGGCGCTTCGGGAGAGAGGCGGCGATATCTGGCAGGTACCGTATCTTCCGATCGATCCCGCGGACATCGGAAGAGAGTACGAGCCGATCGTGCGGATCAATTCCCAGTCCGGAAAGGGCGGCGTTGCCTTTATCATGGATACCTACTTTGGTTTCAAACTGCCTAAGGGCATGCACCGCGAATTTGCAGATGTTATCCAGAGCATTTCGGAGAAGCAGGGCGAGGTTTCGCCGGATCAGATCATGGAAAACTTCCGCAGAGAGTATCTGGATCAGAAGGAGCCGATCCACTTCCGCAAACTTCGCGTAGACGACCTGAGCGGGGAGACCGATTCCGAGTTCGACACGAAGGTGCTCGTGACCTACACGAACGCAGGCGTAGAGAAGAACTTCGAGGCAGTCGGCAACGGCCCGATCGACGCGGTCAAGAGAGGTCTGCAGGTTGAGCTTGGCATTGACATTAAGATCCTGGATTACGAAGAGCACGCGCTGCAGAGTGGATCCAATTCACAGGCGGCGGCTTACATTCACCTGCTGGATGTAGAGAGCGGAAAAGTGACCTACGGCGTGGGCGTAAGCTCCAACATCACCAGAGCGTCCGTGAGAGCGATCTTCTCAGCGATCAACCGTCTGGGGCTTGGACAGAATAGATAAAGAGGAAGAGACGGACAGAGACAGGAAGCGGACAGACCGTACCCGGAAAGGAAGGACACAGCATGGAAAAGACAGAGCAGCTTCGCGAGTGGATAGAGGGAAGCGACAACATTGTATTTTTTGGCGGAGCCGGGGTTTCCACGGAGAGCGGCATACCGGATTTCAGAAGTGTGGATGGCTTGTACCATCAGCAGTACGATTACCCGCCGGAAACGATCTTAAGCCACACATTTTACCGGAGGAAGCCGGAAGAGTTTTTCCGGTTCTATCGTGCGAAGATGCTGTGTCTGGATGCAAAGCCTAATGCGGCGCATTACAAGCTGGCGCAGTGGGAGGCCGATGGAAAGCTGAAGGCGGTGGTGACGCAGAACATTGACGGACTGCACCAGAAAGCCGGAAGCAAAAAGGTGCTGGAGCTTCACGGAAGCGTGCTGCGGAACTATTGTGAGAAGTGCGGAAAGTTCTACGACGCAGAATATATCCTCCACTCGGAGGGAATCCCTAAGTGCGACTGCGGCGGCAGCATCAAGCCGGACGTCGTGCTCTATGAGGAAGGGCTGGATCAGGAAACGCTGTCGGAGGCGGTATCCTGCATCAGCCGCGCGGATGTCCTGATCGTCGGGGGAACTTCCCTGGCGGTTTATCCGGCGGCAGGACTGCTGGACTACTATAACGGAAGTAAACTGGTGCTTGTCAATAAGACGGCAACGCCGAAAGACGCGATGGCCGATCTGGTGATACAGGGCAGTATCGGAGAGATCTTTTCCAGACTCCCCTAAAGACAGAGACTAGGACATGGAGGCAACATGGACATTCAGGTAGGAGATATTCTCAAATTGAAAAAGGAGCACCCCTGCGGATCCAGAGAGTGGGAGGTGCTCAGGATCGGAGCGGATTTCCGGCTGCGGTGCATGGGGTGCGGGCATCAGATCATGATCGCGCGCAGGCAGGCAGAGAAAAATGTGAAAGAAATACGCCACAAAGAGTAAAAAGTGCTTGCCTGTCCTTGAAAACTATGGTATCATTAGAAATCGTGATATACTAATTTGGCATATTGTCAAAACATCCTTGCTCCTTTTCAGAGAAGGGGCCAGAGACCAAAAGGAGGTAACGAAGCATGAACAAATATGAATTAGCCGTTGTTGTTAGTGCAAAGATCGAAGATGACGAAAGAGCTGCTACTTTAGAGAAAGCAAAAGCTTTAGTAGAAAGATTCGGTGGAAAGATTACAAATGTTGACGACTGGGGTAAGAAGAGATTAGCGTATGAAGTTCAGAAGATGAAAGATGCTTACTACTACTTCATCCAGTTCGAGGCTGAAAGTAATGTTCCGGCTGAAATCGAAAGCCGTATCCGCATTATGGACAATGTCATCAGATACCTGTGCGTTAGACAAGACGAGAAATAGAAAGAGGTATTTATGAACAAGGTTATACTTATGGGGCGTTTGACCAGAGATCCCGAGGTACGGTATTCTCAGGGGGAGAACGCGATGGCAGTAGCCAGATATTCACTGGCTGTAGATCGTAGATTTAACCGTAATAATGGCGAACAGACAGCAGATTTCATCAACTGTGTTGCCTTTGGCAGAGCAGGAGAGTTTGCTGAGAAATATTTCCACAAGGGAACCAAGATAGCAGTCACCGGACGGATCCAGACGGGAAGCTATACCAACAAGGATGGCGTCAAGGTGTACACTACCGACGTTGTTGTGGAAGAACAGGAATTTGCCGAGAGCAAGAACAGCGCCGGAAACGGTGACGGAGGATTTGCTCCTGCGGGAAGACCGGAACCGGCAGCAGCCGGAGATGGCTTTATGAACATTCCGGATGGAATCGACGAAGAACTGCCGTTCAACTAATTGTCAGACCTGTGCTGACAGGTCGAATGAAGAAGGAGGCAAACATCATGGCATTTAATAAAACAGATAAGCCGGATTTCCCTAAGAAAAAGGGCGGAATGCGCAGAAGAAAAAAAGTATGTGTATTCTGTGGTAAAGATAATGTGATCGATTACAAAGACACAAACAAGCTGAAAAGATATGTATCTGAGAGAGGTAAGATCCTTCCCAGAAGAATTACCGGAAACTGTGCAAAGCACCAGAGAGCTCTTACTGTAGCGATCAAGCGTGCAAGACACGTAGCACTGATGCCTTACGTTCAGGACTAATTTTTATCGGTTCAACGATTTTGAGGCGTAAAATGATGCAGACAAAAAGACCAATTATTCGAAAGAATAGTTGGTCTTTTTCTGCGCATGAACAGGCAGCTCGGGGCATACAATGATTTGCAGGTGTTTATTGTGTGCGGGCACTCGGAGACAGTCCGCAGATCATCAATGGCTGAACGGTCATGATATTGAAAAAATAAACAAAATTAGCACTGGTACACCCGAAACAGCTATGATATAATTAAAAAAATTCGCATCGGGAAAGGAAACTGCGTATAAAGATATTTCCGCGATACCTTGCGATTGCGCAGAAATTTACTGGTGTGTACAGTAGTGTTATGTGGGAAATGGGAAATGAGGAATTGAAAATGAAGAAAAAGAAGAGATGGAAGGCAGCCGCATTTATTTTGTTACTGCTTTTGTTTGTATGCGTTCTGGCGGCAATCTACTTTGCCGGAAAGATCCGTGAGGAGCACCCGGATCTGTCGGTAAATTCCAGGGACAGGATCGTGTATGACGCGGAGCAGGAGACGGACGAGGCTTTCCGGAAGTATCAGGATCCGGAGAACACGCAGGAGGCAGAGCTTGTGGAGGGCTATCAGGCGTCCCAGCATAAGGTCGCGCTTGTCTTTTGTGGAATGTCGACTCCTACGGAGATGACGAAGATCCTGGATCTGCTGGATACCTATGAGGCGAAGGCGACTTTTATCTGCGACGGAATGACCGCCGCAGAGGATCCGGACACGGTCACGGATATGGTAAAGCGCGGTAATCTTGTGGGAAATTACGGCATGAGCGGAGAGACGCACTGGGAGGAGCGGACGGACGAGGAAATACTTACCTCCCTTGCGCAGACGCAGGCAGTTATCAAACGGATCACAGAGAATACGCCGCAGTACGTGCTGGCAAATGCAACGACGGTCGATGACCGGATCCTGCATCTGGCGGCCTGCGCGGGTCTGGATCACTATATTTCTGCGACCAAATTTATCAACGATACGAGCTTTAAGGACTTTAACGGCGCGTTAGGATTCGTTGAGAAGGTAGACGGCGGTTCGATCATCTGCATTAAGATCGACGGGAATCTGGATGAGATCGAATTTGAACCGTATGAGGTGGATGAAAGACCGGCGGAGGATAAGCAGCCGTCTGTGAGCGAAAATGAGATTCCGACGGCGAGGCTGACGATTGCGGAAACAGTAGAGCTTCTGCTCGAAGCGCTGGATACGACCGAGACGGCGGTAGTACCGCTTGACAGGCTGGAGATGGAACCCGACATAGAGGTTACCAGACGATTTGAGGATCGGGAGGATGCGGCAGATTATGAGGTGCCGGAGTCTGAACCGGCAGGGGAAGGGTATTTTGACGATACGCTCTTTATCGGAGATTCGCTGACGCTTGCTCTGTCCTACTATCCGGTGATCGAGGATGATGTGGAGTTCTGCGCCTACAAGTCGATCACGCCGATGCAGTTTGTGAACAATACGAAGGTTGCGGTGTCCGACGACGAGGAAGTCGCGATCTGGGACGAGGTGTGTAAGAAAAAGCCGAAGAAGATATACATTCTGCTGGGGACCAATGCGCTCGCGAGCGGAAGCAATTCGTCCTTTATCTTATACTACGAAAAGCTGATCGGGATGATCAGAGAGCAGTTTCCAAAAGCCACGGTGTACATAGAGGGAATCCCACCGGTGACGGGCAAGGTGTCGATGGAAAGGATCACACTTACCAACGGGCGGATCCGGAAGATCAATGTGGAGATCGCAAAGATGGCGAAGGAACAGGATTGTTACTATATCGATCTGTATCAGGCGCTGGCAGATGAGGAACGGTGTCTCCCGGACGAGATCGCGCAGGAGGACGGGATACATATGAACGAAGAAGGCTGCAGGGAATGGATCGCATATTTGTTGTGTCACACGGTTGAGGACGTAAAAGGGGAATAATGGAATTTTTAGACAGGGTGAATCGGAAAAAGAAAAAAAGAAGAAATAAAGAGGAAGATATACTGCTCCGCGAACAGACCGACAGGCGGCTGATGCCGGATGTGCCGGCGCTGACCGGCGAGCGGAAGCTGACAGACCGCAGGGGAAATCTCTCAGATTCCGGACTGAGCTTTGAGGAAATCAGCAAGAAGAGAAAACTGGGGATCCGCTATCTGAACACGTATGACATACAGGTCATCGCCTATCATAAGGGCGTCAAAAAACGATTCGGCGGACAGTCACGGGACGTGTCGCTGGGCGGTCTTGGGCTGGTCGTCAGCGCGGAGGAGAAAGACCTCATCAAGGAGGCAGACAAAGTAAGGCTGAAATTTCATGTGGAGCCCGGCACGCTGCCGGAGGGCTACGAGATGAATGTCAGGATCTTTGCACAGCCTGTCCGGGAGGTGGAACAGGACGACGGCAAGTGGCTGGTTGGATTCGAGTACAGACTGGATCTGATGGACTATGCAAAGCGTCGGAAAGACAGATACATGCTTACGATGTCTTCCCTGATGCTGTTTTTCATCAGCGCGTTCATCATGCTGATGAGATCTGAGAGTATTATTTATTTTAAATATAATAAATGGCTGTATCTGTACAGTATCATCACGGCGTGTTTCCTGATGAGCCGCTATCTGTTCGGTGCGCTTTACCGGCCGAAGAAGGTGGATCCGGATTTCACACCGGGGGTGAGTGTGATCATTCCCTGCTTTAATGAGGAAAAATGGATCCAGAGGACAATACAGAGCTGTATCAACCAGAATTATCCGGCGGATAAGCTGGAGGTGATCGTTGTTGATGATCAGTCCACGGATGGATCGGTGGAGCAGATCAAGGATATCATCGGGCGGCTGACGAAAGCAGAGGATTCCAGGTACAATATCAGCGAACGCATTTCGTATATCGTGCAGCCGCAGAACGCCGGAAAGAGAGAGGCGCTGGCAGCCGGAGTGAAGGTCGCAAAGCATGAGTATGTGGTCTTTGTCGATTCGGACAGCTTCCTGGATCCCTTTGCGGTCAGGAACCTGGTGCAGCCTTTCAAGGATCCGAAGATGGCGGGCGTAACCGGAAGAACGGACGTTGCCAATACCTATACCAATGCACTTACCAAGATCCAGTCGGTAAGATATTATATCGCTTTCCGTATCATGAAGGCGGCGGAAAGCTATTTTGACTGTGTCACCTGCCTTTCCGGACCGCTCTCCTGCTACAAGAAGGAGCTGGTGCTGGAATATCTGGACCAGTGGCTGAACCAGACCTTCCTCGGACAGAAGGCGACGTTTGGCGACGACCGGGCGCTGACGAATCTGATGCTGCGTCATCACCGGACGTATTATCAGGATACGGCGGTCTGTTCCACGATCGTTCCGAATGACAACAAGGTATTCCTGAAGCAACAGATGCGGTGGAAGCGCTCCTGGCTGCGGGAATCTTTTACGGCAGGTACTTTTATCTGGAAAAAAGAGCCTTTTGCGGCGGTATTTTTCTATGTGGGACTCTGCGTTCCGATCCTGGCGCCGCTTGTTGTGATCTACAATCTGCTGTATGTGCCGATCACGACCTTTGCCTTCCCGACAACGTTCATGGTGGGAATGTTGATGATGGCGATGATGATGAGCTCCGCGCAGCTTTTTCTCAGAAAGAGCACAACGTGGATCTTTGGATTTGTGTTCTGTCTTTACTATGAGGCGGTGCTTCTGTGGCAGATGCCGATCGCGATCCTTACCTTCTGGAAGTCGACATGGGGAACCCGTATGACTTCCAACGACGTGGAGGCGGAGGAAAAGAAGGAGAAGCGCAGGCAGAAGAGGGAGAGCCGGAAAGGCAGACGAAAGGATGCGCAGGCGCAGGAAGGGGCATATGAAAACAAAACGGATTGAAACCAAGAAGGATGTTTATAAACTGATCAGGTCGGTCTGCGAAGCGTTGGTGGTGCTGGCTGTTGTCTTTTTGATCCTGAAGGCGTTTCTGGTCAGAGAAAAATATGAACCGTACGATGCGAACGATCAGAGCATCGTTTCCGGTGAGGACAAAGGATTTCTGTGTATATCCTATTTCGGGATCGACCGGACGGGGACGGATGTTCTGGTGTCGACGGCAGATCTGGAGGAGCAGCTTACCGCCTTGCACGACAGCGGTTATATTACCATTACGCAGCAGGATGTGATAGACTATTATGAGAAGGGAAAGGCGCTGCCGGACAAAGCGCTGCTGCTGGTCTTTGAGGACGGACGCACCGACACGGCGATCTTTTCCCAGCCGATCATGGAAAGGGAAAATTACATAGCATCCATGTGCAGCTACGGCAGCAACCTGACCAGCAGGGATTCCAAGATGCTCAAGGGTGAGGATCTGGTGAGCCTGGAAAAGAGCAGCTTCTGGGAAAACGGTACGAACGGCTACCGCTTATCCTACATCAATGTGTTTGACCGGTACGATCGTTTTCTGGGGGAGATGAACTCCCTGGAATACAATGCGGTCAAAAGCTATCTGGGAAGAGAGTACAACCATTATCTGATGGACTATCTCCGCGATGAAAACTATATGCCGATCGAGAGTTACGGCGCGATGAAGGAGCGTATCAGCTACGACTACGAGCTGATGGAGAAGGCGTACACGGAGGAGCTGGGATATGTGCCGGGGCTGTACATCCTGATGCACTCCAATACGGATATGTTTGGAAATAACAAGCGTGTCAGCGAAGTCAATGAAGAGAATATGACGCGGCTGTTCCATATGAATATCAACCGTGAAGGATTTGCGCTCAACACTTCGGAATCCGATATTTTTGACCTGACGAGATTGCAGTCGCAGGCATACTGGTCTACAAACCACCTGCTGATGCGTATCTGGGATGATCTGGAAGGCGAGGACAAAGCGAATATCCATTTCGTGACCGGGGAGGCAGACCGGAGGAATTACTGGAATACGAAGGTCGGTGCTTCGGAATTTAAGAAAAATAAGATCTATCTCACATCTCTGCCCAAGGGGAGAGGTCTGCTCACCCTCAAGGACAGCGACGCCTACAGGGATGTGGAGGTGTCGGTCACACTGACGGGAAATTACTGTGGCGAACAGACCATTTATCTGAGGGCACAGGAGGATTCCGGGGAGAAGATCGGGATCACGCTTTGCGAGAAGGAGCTGATCGTGACAGAGGCTGGCAGAGAACTTGCGCGGGTGGATCTGGACGAACTGATGCAGGTAGATTATCTTTCCATCGAGGAAGATAAGAGGGACGCGCTTGCGAAGGAGTATGAAGTGCGCGCGGACAATGCCAGAAGCCTTGAGGAGAGTCTTGCCTACGATATGGAGAAGTCCGATGTAAAAAAGGATGAGGTCAAAACGGTTGCGGAGGGGGCTGAGCCTTATATCCCCGTGATCGAGGCAAATCAGGCAGGAACATGGGAGGTCGGCGTAAGGCTGCAGGACGACAGGCTTCAGGTTACGGTAAATGACCGCGTAGCTGTAGACGGGCTGGAGGTAGCGGTCACCGACGCCGGCAAAGTGATGCTGGAAGCAAAAACTCTGGAGGAGGAACAGTATAGACAGCGCAATCTGACCGACGATGTCTACGAAGCCAGATACGAGGATCTTGTGATCTCGGATCTTTCACAGAAGGAGACAGCGGTCCTGTACGATAACCGTCTGCATGGATTCGATAAGGTGAAGTATTTTATCGGGGATTGCTGGACGAAGATTGTGAACTGGTTTATCAGAAATCTGTAAAATTACTATGAGAAAAAGAATTGTTTATATGTTGGCGGCCGCAGCTTTGCTGACGACTGGAGGATGCAGCAGCCAAAAGGCTGACTCGCCGGCGCAGGTGGAAGAGACTGCGACGGAGGAGGGAACAGTGGAGATAGAAAAACCGCAGGAAACGGAAGAACCGGAGGAAGCACCTGCGCCGACGGTGTCGTCGAGGGGCGCATGGTGCGTCTACTGGGATGAAAATTCAGCGCAGGCTGTCGCGGATCATCTTTCCGGCTATGACGAGATGATCCTGTTTGGATGCGTCTATGAAAAGGATTTTTCACTGTATGTTCCCGAGGAGCTGGTGGAGCTGTACGAGGGCTTTCCAAAGGAGGATGCCGGAACGAAGGTTTATCTGTCCTTTATCAACGATGTGATGCAGGAGGACGGAACATCGCAGCAGAAGTCTGTGGAGTTTCTGGAGCAGGCGCTGAAGGACGACGAGCTGGGAAACCGGCTGATCGAGGATATGATCGCCCAGACAAAAAGCTGGGGACTTGACGGCGTGGAGCTGGATTACGAGAATATGCACAAGGGTGAAGATCTGTGGAGCGATTATCTTGGCTTTCTGGGAAGGCTCTATGACAGGACGGAGGAGGAAGGACTTTTCCTGCGCGTTGTGCTGGGAGCTTATGCGCCGGTGGATGAATATTCATTTATTTCGGGACCTCAGTATGTCGTAATGTGCTATAATCTTTACGGAACACATTCGGAGCCGGGACCGAAGGCGGATGAGCCGTTTCTGAAGGAGATGGCGCATCGTTACGCGAAGATGGACGTCATCTTTGCTATCGCCAACGGCGGATACGAATGGGACGAACAGGGAAAGGCTGTGAAATCGCTTACCGCCCGTCAGGCGCAGAGCCTTGCGCAGGAGAGCGGCGCAGAGACGGTGAGGGATGAGAGCGGTGCAGTTACGTACACCTATTCTGCGGACGAAGGACTTCGCACCGTATGGTACGGCGACGAAGAGACGATGCGGGCGTGGGAAGAGATGCTCGCAAAGTACAGCGGCCGCGATATTTCGGTGGATCTGTGGAGATTGGAGTAGAGGAGGACTAGTGTGAAAAATCCAGATACGAAAGATTTTTCACATACGAGATTTGTGTCTGCGCGCACTTGACACAAACTCGGTATGCGCAAAGAGCGTGCGCGGAAATGAGGTTTTTTATGAAAAACATTTGGAAGATGGTACTTGTGATGGGAGCGATGGTCGCACTGCTGACCGGCTGCGGGCAGGAGAGCACAGACGGGCAGGCTTCGGAAGGGGCAAAAGAGGTTGTGATCAGTGATGTGGTTGCGAAGATCAAAGAGGCAAACCCGGTGGCAGACGAAAGAGCGATCGACGATTTTGCCGTGGAAAATGAAATGGGACTTTCTATGGATGATATTGCAGAGTATGAGGGCGTTATCACGAACTCGCAGAACGACTGTGCGCTGATATTCGTCGCAAAGGCAAACGACGGAAAGACCAGAGAACTCAAGCAGGGACTTTCGACATATCTGGACAGCCTGACTTCGAACGATCTGTATGTTGAATTTGCTGACAAGATAGCAAAGACGAAGGAAGCGAAAGTGCTGATCTATGATGATTACGTGGTGCTTGTCATAGCAGGACTTGACACCGATTACAGCGCTGTCACGGCAGCGGTCAACGAAGCCTTTGGAGAATAGAAAAGATGCTGTTTAACAGTGTGACGTTTATCGTGTTTTTTTTACCGGCAGCGTTGCTGCTGTACTATGTTACCCCGCACAAATATAAAAATGAGGCTCTGCTCCTGGAGAGCCTTGTTTTTTATGCGTTTGGGAATGTGCGGTATCTGCCGCTCGCGGCAGGTCTGGTCGTGTGGAACTATCTGGCTGCCCGTATGATGGGAAAAGAATCGGAGCATTCCGGAAAGCGGCGCATCTGGCTGGCAGCGGGGCTTGCAGTTAACCTTCTTCTGCTTATCTCGTTCAAGTATGGAAGTTATCTTTCGGAGCTGTTAAACCGGATGACGCAGGGGGATATTACCTTCTTCGACATGCTGCCTCTGGGGATCAGCTATTATCTGTTTAAGCTGATCAGCTATCTGTGTGATGTGTACAGCGGAAAGTGCGACCCGGAAACGAATCTGATCGACTTTTCCGTCTATGTGCTCATGTATCCGCAGATGATCGTGGGACCGATCATCCGTTACGTGGATATCCGGGACGATCTGAAAAACCGGGACAGACGGATCCGGCCGGAGGATGTCCAGCGCGGAACGAGGCTGTTTGTGTATGGACTTGCAAAGAAAGTGATCCTGGCAGATACGCTCGGCATGTTGTGGAGCCAGCTTGCGGGAGCGGACGGGATCGGACTGGACAAGGCGTCGTCTGCACTGGTATGGCTCGCAGTTCTGGGGTATTCGCTTCAACTTTATCTGGATTTCTCGGGATATTCGGAGATGAGCAACGGGCTGTCGGCGCTGATGGGATTTTCCTGTAAGCAGAATTTTAACGATCCTTATCTGGCAAACAGCGTCACGGATTTCTGGCGCAGATGGCATATCACGCTTTCGGAGTGGTTCCGCGACTATGTCTATATCCCGCTTGGAGGAAACCGGAAAGGAGTTGTGCGCCATATCCTGAATATGCTGGCGGTGTGGCTGCTTACGGGAATCTGGCATGGGCATACGGTGAATTTCCTGATCTGGGGCGTCTACTATTTCGTGTGGCTGGTACTGGAAAAGTACATTCTGAAGGAATTCCTGAAAAAGCATCCGGTCGTGAGTCACATTTATACGCTGCTGATCGCGGTGACGGGCTGGGGGATCTTTGCGGCGGACGGAACGCAGATCGCGGTGCTGCCTCTGCTCAGAAAGATGTTTGTATTTTCTTCCGGCGTCCCTGCGCTGTATTTTGTCCGGTGCTATGCGGTCAGTCTGCTCCTGTCCCTTGCGGTCGCCGGAGGCTGCGGAAAGAAGCTGCAAAGCCGGATCGAGAAAACGTGGTGGCTGGAAACTCTCTGGCTGGCGGTGCTGTTTCTGCTGTGCATGGCCTACGTGGTGGGAAGCACCGGCCGGGCTGCGCTGTATGCGGGATTTTAGGGAGGAGAGCTTATGGAGAATCAACGACGGAAAATGATTCCGGGACTTGTGATCTTTGGAGTTATCGTGCTGCTCCTTGCGGGCAGCCTGGCTTTGCCAAAGGAGGAGATTCTGCCGATCGAAAACCGGAAGGCAGCAGCACTGCCCGCGTTTTCAATGGAGGACTGGGTGACGGACGACTACCCGGAACGGCTGCAGAGCTATGTCGACGACCGGGTAGCGCTCCGGCAGACATGGATCAGCGCGAAGTGTTTTGTGGATGAGATGCTGCTGGGAATGACTGAGGAGAGCGGCATCCTTCTGGGAAAAGACGGACAAATGTTTACCGGGACATTTGAATCAGCCGGGGAGAATGAGCAGTTTACGAAAAATGTCGCCGCACTGTCGACCTTTGCCGAAACGTCCGGGGTACCGGTCACGGTGATGATCATCCCGTCTCCTGCGACGATCCTTTCCGACCGGTTGCCTGCAAATGCGCCGGTGGCGTCTGAGGATGCAATGCTTGAAGAGCTGAAGAGTGAGCTTGCGCCGCAGTGCACGGTTCTGGAAGAGAGAGGTACGCTGGAAGCACACAGGGACGAGTATATTTTCTACCGGACCGATCACCACTGGACGACGCTGGGGGCGTACTATGCCTATGCGGATTTTTGTGAGGCAAAGGGGCTGAAACCCTGCGAACCGGATTGGAAGCAGGCGGTCAGCGTGCCGGACTTCTATGGAACTCATTATGCCAAGACCAGATATGCCCTGACGAAACCGGATACGATCTGTTACTTCCCGGTGGAGGAGCCCATGACAGTGTACCGGGTGACCGGGGACGCTGCCTTTGAGGCAAACGAGGAGCAGGCGGTCATCAACGAGGAGCAGTTTGAAAAATATGACAAATATGCCGCTTTTCTTGACGGGAATAACGGCTATTCCACGATTCCCGGAGAGGGAAAAGGCAGGATCCTTGTGGTCAAGGACAGCTATGCGAACTGTTTTGTGCCTTTTTTGCTGGCAAACTATGAACAGGTGGGCGTTGTAGATTATCGGAACTATGCCTACAACCTGCCAAATCTTGTCGAAAAGGAAGACTACGACGAGGTGCTGTTTTTGTACTCGATGCAGGGCTTTGCCGCAGATACGGGGCTGGCAGCGATCAACCGTCCGGTCCTCGATTAGGGAATTCTTCCTGAAAAATGTGCATATGTGGGAAAAAACTACGATTTGGCCGCCGTGTCAAATCGTTTTTTGTGTGGCAGAAACGATAAGACAATGCTATAATAGGGATGTTCTGATAGAAATTAACATTCTGATAGGATGATATGACATGAAGAATAGTGTGAAATTGAAGGGGAGATTGAAATCGTATTTGCAATCCTCCCTGTATCTCGGGTTTCTGCTTGTAGCAGTGGATATTCTGATCTATATGATGGATTACCGCGCCGGTCTGGTGTTAAGTGGGTTTATCGTGTTCTATATTGCCATTATCCTTTCGATGATGCTGTACAATAAACCTATTATCATGAACGAGCTGGTCAGCTTTGCCACGCAGTACGGGCAGATCCAGAGACGGCTGCTGCGCGATCTGGAGCTTCCGCACGCCCTGCTGGACGACACCGGAAAGGTCATCTGGACGAACATCGCCTTTGAGAAGGTGGTACACCAGGAGAAGGGGTATCACAAGTCGATCACAGCCCTTTTTCCATCGATCACAAAGGATAAGCTGCCGGGGAACGGCGGCGAGGACGAGGTCGAGTTCGATATTGATTACGAGTCCGGAAACTATATCGCGAAACTCAAGAAGATCTCCCTCAAGGAGATGGCGGAAAACAGCGATATCATCGAGGCGAAGGGATATGACGGGTATCTGATCGCGCTGTATCTGTTCGATGAGACAGCGCTCAAGATCGCCCTGCGCGAGGTGGACAACCAGTCTCTGGCCGTGGGTCTGATCTATCTGGACAACTACGAGGAAGCGCTGCAGAGCGTGGAGGAAGTGCGCCGGTCGCTGCTGATCGCACTGATTGACCGAAAGGTAAATAAATATATCGCGGCTCTTGACGGTATCTGCAAGAAGCTGGAGAAGGACAAATACTTTGTCATTATGCGGAAAGAGGCCATCACGCAGCTGCAGGAAAACCGGTTTGACCTGCTGGAGGATGTCAAGACGGTCAACATCGGCAATGAGATGGCAGTCACGATCAGTATCGGCGTGGGGCTTGGGGGACTGAGCTATGCGCAGAATTATGAGTTTGCGCGCAACGCTATCGACATCGCGCTCGGACGCGGCGGAGATCAGGCTGTGGTAAAGATCCCGGAGAACGTGATCTACTATGGCGGCAAGAGCCAGCAGGTGGAGAAGAGCACCAGAGTCAAGGCGCGTGTCAAGGCGCATGCTTTGAAGGAAATCATCTCGGTCAAGGACGAGGTCTATGTTATGGGACATCGTATGGGAGATGTGGACAGCTTCGGCGCGTCGGTGGGTATTTACCGGATTGCCAAGACGCTGGATAAGCGCGCGCATATCGTACTGAACGATGTGACGGCGTCCATGCGGCCGCTGGTAGAGCTTTTCCAGAATAACAGTGAATACGAAGAGGATATGATCATCAACAACGCGCAGGCGCTCGAGACAGTGGGCAACAACGCGGTGCTGGTGGTAGTGGATGTCAACAAGCCGAGCATCACGGAGTGCCCGGAGCTGCTGAAGCGCTGTAAGTCGATCGTTGTGCTTGACCATCACCGTCAGGGGACGGAGATCATCGAGAATGCGACGCTTTCCTATATTGAGGCCTATGCGTCCTCGGCGTGTGAGATGGTTTCGGAGGTATTGCAGTATATCAGCGACAATCTCAAGCTGCGCTCGGAAGAGGCAGACTGTATGTACTCAGGAATTATGATCGACACCAGCAACTTTATGACCAAGACGGGCGTGCGGACATTCGAGGCTGCCGCTTTCCTGCGCAGGAACGGAGCGGATGTGACCAGAGTGCGCAAGCTGTTCCGAGACGATGCGGCAGAGTACAAGGCGAAGGCGGACGCTGTCAGCCAGGCCGAGATATACAGACATTCCTATGCGATCTCTGTCTGCCGCGGGGAAGGGATCGAGTCACCCACTGTCGTGGGAGCGCAGGCGGCTAATGAGCTTCTGAACATCAGAGGCATCAAGGCGAGTTTTGTGCTGACGCTGTACAACGGAACGGTCTATATCAGTGCACGGTCCATCGACGAGGTGAACGTGCAGATCGTCATGGAGCGTATGGGTGGCGGCGGTCACCTGAACATTGCGGGAACGCAGATCGAAAACGGAACGATCGAGAATGGAATCGAAACGATCAAAAAGACGCTGGACGCGATGATCGCAGAAGGCGAACTGGATGAATAGAGGAAGTTAAAGGAGGAAGTACCATGAAGGTAATTTTGCTTGAGGATGTCAAGTCCCTTGGGAAAAAGGGTGAAGTCGTAAATGTGAGCGACGGCTATGCCAGAAACTTCGTGCTGCCGAAGAAGCTCGGCGTAGAGGCGAACTCGACGCATATGAATGATCTGAAGCTGCAAAAGGCGAATGCCGATAAGGTGGCGAAGGAACAGCTTGAGGCGGCACAGGCGCTTGCGAAGGAGCTTGAGACGAAGGAGGTCGTGCTCAAGATGAAAGCCGGAGAAGGCGGCAGGGCGTTCGGCTCGGTATCTTCAAAGGAGATCGCGGTCGCTGCAAAGGAGCAGTGTGGACTGGAGCTGGACAAGAAGAAGATACAGCTTCCCGATGCGATCAAGGCGCTGGGCGTATATGAGGTGAACGTGAAGCTGCATACGAAGGTTACGGGGAAACTCAAGGTAAAAGTGGTAGAAGAGTAGAACGCACGTAAGAAACGCAGAACAGGAGACAGTGCGCGGTGGAAGAAGCATTATTAAAAAGAGTATTGCCGCACAGTATGGAAGCGGAGCAGTCTGTCATCGGATCGATGATCATGGACCGGGAGGCGATCGTGGTCGCATCGGAGATCGTTCGTGGCGAGGACTTTTACAATAAGCAGTACGGCATCTTGTTTGAGGCGATGGTGGAGCTCAACGATGAGAGCAAGCCCGTGGATCTCGTCACCCTGCAGGACCGGCTTCGCGAAAAGGATGTGCCGCCGGAGACATGCAGCCCGGAGTTTATCCGGGATCTGATCACGGCAGTACCGACCTCGGCGAATATCAAGTACTATGCCGGCATTGTGGCGGAGAAGTCGACGCTGCGCCGTCTGATCCGGTTAAATGAAGAGATCGCAAACAACTGCTATGTCGGAAAAGACAGTCTGGAGAATATCCTTGCAGATACCGAGAAGCGGGTATTTGATCTGGTACAGAGAAGAAACACAGGAGAGTTCGTGCCGATCCGTCAGGTCGTCATGAACGCGATGGACAATATCGAGAAGGCGTCCCACAACCAGGGCAATGTGACCGGAGTTGCGACGGGATTTCTGGATCTCGACTATAAGACGGCGGGAATGCAGCCCTCGGATCTGATCCTGGTGGCGGCAAGACCTTCCATGGGAAAAACGGCGTTTGTGCTGAATGTGGCGCAGTATGTCGCATTCCGGCAGAATAAGACCGTTGCGATCTTCAGTCTGGAAATGTCGAAGGAACAGCTTGTGAACCGTCTGTTCGCGATGGAATCCAAGGTGGACTCGCAGCATCTGCGGACCGGAGATCTGTCCGATACCGAGTGGGAGAAGCTGATCGAGAGCGCCGGAGTGATCGGAAAGTCCAACCTGATCATCGACGACACGCCGGGTATCAGTATATCGGAGCTTCGCTCCAAATGCCGCAAGTACAAGCTGGAGCACAATCTGGAAATGATCATCATCGACTACTTACAGCTGATGTCCGGCAACGGAAAATCGACGGATTCAAGACAGCAGGAGATTTCGGATATATCGAGATCCCTCAAGGCGCTTGCAAGAGAGCTGCACGTGCCGGTGATCGCGCTTTCGCAGCTTAGCCGTGCCGTGGAGCAAAGACCGGATCACAGGCCGATGCTTTCCGATCTGCGTGAGTCCGGAGCGATCGAGCAGGACGCCGATGTGGTCATGTTCATTTACCGTGACGACTATTACAATAAGGATACGGAAAAAAAGGGAATTGCCGAGATCATCATTGCCAAGCAGAGAAACGGTCCGATCGGAACCATCGAGCTGGTATGGCTTCCTGATTTCACCAAGTTTGCCAATCTGGATTACCGGCCGATGAACAACGGATAGCCGGTCGGGGCGACGCGATAAACGAAACTGGATTTTTCCATTGAAATATAGTACAGTTAGGGAAAGAAAAGACTACTACAAAAGAGACAAGCCATGGGAAGTGGCCTGTCTCTTTTTGGGTAATGGGAATATTACGGCGCAATTTTCGGAGGATCTGTTATTGCAAAGTATGGAGGAAAAGATGGAAAAAACGATCTATTATATCTCAGAGGCGGCGCAGAAGGTGCAGGTGGAGAGCCATGTTCTCAGGTATTGGGAGGATGAACTCAAGCTCCCGATCCATCGCAACGAGATGGGACATCGCTGCTACACAAAAGAAAACATAGAACAGCTTCAGGAGATCAAGGCGCTGAAAGAGCAGGGGCTTCAGCTTAAGGCGATCAAGGCGATCATAGATAAAGGAGAAGACCATATTTTGAATAAAGCGCAGAAATATATCGTCTCGCTGTCGAAGGATTCCGATCCGGACAAGACGGTGATCTATCCGATCGGCGAAGATGGGACGAAAGACGTTCTGAAAGAAACCGGGAGCGTCAGCCAGGCAGCGGCTCTGCAGGAAAAAGTGAAAGCCATGAAGGAGCTGGACCAGAGGGAGAAGGAAACGGCGGCTGGAAAGAAAGCGCCGGACGGAAACGAACAGGTATCCGGTAAAGAACTGGAAACAGCCAAGGGACAGGCAGCCGGGAACGGACAGCCATCTGGGAGAGAAGCGGAAGCGACCGGAAAGGGGCCTGTCGTGAATGAGCAGGTTCCTGCGAAAGAAGCGGAAGCAGCCAAGGGGCAATCGATTGATAAAATGATGGCAGGTGGAGACGATAGGAATACCCTGCTTTGCGCAGCCCCGCAGACGCAGAGCGTACAGACGACTGTGGAGGCAGAACCGGGCGACCCGATCAATGAGAAGGCGGCCAGATTGCAGCTCCTTTTGCAGCATATGATCACCGATGCCGTCAGGACAGCCAACCAGGAATTGTGCAGCGATGTAAAAGAAAGCATCCTGAAAGAGCTGGATTATCAGTTCCGTATGCAGGAGGAACGGGATGACGAAAGGTGGAAGAAGGAAGAAGAGCACTATCGCAGAATTGACGAGATGATCCGCGAGCGCCATGGATTTAAGGACAAATCCAAAAAAGACAGAAAAAAATCCCCGATCAGCTTCTGACGGGTTATAACCAATGAGACTTCTTCGGAGGTCTCAATTTTTTGTTTCCTGGCAGATCAGATGCAATGCGCTGCGAGGGGCGGATAAAGAAAACCCGGCATGACTTACGCCGCGCCGGGTATTTCCTGAAATCCAAAGATTTCCATATCTGTCTCCCGCTTCTCCGGGCGGGAAATTCACATCTCTATTAGCCCTGAGAAATGGAACCGGTAGGGCATGTACCTGCGCAAGATCCGCAATCAATACACTTGGTAGCGTCGATTTCGAACTTGCCGTCTCCCATGCTGATAGCTCCAACAGGACACTGTGCCTCACAAGCACCGCATGCAACGCATGCATCACTGATAACAAATGCCATGATAATTATCCTCCTTAAATATAATAATGATTAGACTATGTGAGATTGATAACAAATTATCAATCTCTTGCTTTCTATTGTAATATAAAACCTCAAAATATACAAGTGAAAAAGCTGGAAATTCATCCTTTTAAAATAGCAGTTTAACCCTTAACTTCATAAAAGCATCTGCATCGCAGACGATGCCGCCTTGTGTCGCAGGTTTTAAAATTTGTAAAGATACCGCTTGCATGATCGGGTATTTATGATTATACTAAAGACTGCCGGCAGGAATGGAAATACGGATTTCTGCTATACTAACAGGTAGTGGTCAGAAAATTTGACACGGATAAACGATATGGAGGAATCATTATGGCAAAGATCAGTAAAGATACAACAATCGGGGAAGCACTCAGAATCAATATGGACATTGCACCGGTACTTATGGAGATCGGTATGCACTGTCTTGGCTGTCCTTCCGCACAGGGAGAGACGCTGGAGGAAGCAGCGATGGTACATGGCATCCCGGTGGAAGATCTGATGGCTAAGATCGATGCAGTGACAGGCGCTTAAGGCGAGTGGCGAAAACAGCGACCCTCAACCGAGGATCGCTGTTTTTTTAATGAATTATATTTTCCCCAGCGCAGTGAGCGCTTCATCGCGGATGATCGTATCGTAGTGTTCCTCGAAGTAGGTCTTTTTGACGGAGACAGCCCGGATCCGCGTGCCATACTCGGAGACAATGTTGCAAAGGCGGTTAAAATCGCCGACGTCGGTGCCGTTGGAGTCAAGGTAGAGCAGATAGTTCCCGGTGCCGTTGTCTTTGTAGAGGGAGCTCTTTGCGGAACAGCGTCCAAGCACATGCGAGAGACGGATCACATCCTTCAGACTGCGGAAGGAAAAGATCATTTCAGCATGGAAAGGCGTCTCTGCAGCCTCAGCCGTCTCGGAAGGTGTTTCAACCTCCTGCGCGGGGGCTGCGGCGTCCTGACCGGAGCTGCTGAGCTTGCGCAGCATATTCAGTACATCGTCTGCGCCGTCGACGATATCGTCCATCAGATCGGCGTCTTCCTCGGACTCCTCTCCCTCGTGGATGGAAGGGGCAAATTTGGAAAAGCGCGTATCAAGCTCTTCCGGGTCGTCGACCTTGGTGATGATCAGAACGATACATTCTGAGTTGAGAGGGATCATTTCGATCATCAGCGGAATGTCCTCTGCTTCGAAACCGCACTCGAAGGAAGCCTGCTGCATCATCTCGCGGAACAGGTTCTTTGTCTTGTCGGTTCCATAGGCGAGTTCACTTATTTTAATTTCACGCATAGCCAGATCCTCACGGGTTAACGTACAGCGGATCTGATGATCGTTCACTTTTTCTATTTTCATAAAATCACATCCTTTTTGGTTACATGTATCTTAATACGATGCGGATATTCAAGTCAATACTGTGCAAATGCTGTTTAGCAAATTTTAATAAAAAATCAAGAAAAAATGCTTGCATTTGGCAAAGATTACAGATATAGTCAAATTATGGGATGTCTCCTGGCAGAAAGCGGCGAAAGGAGGCAGTGCACATAACGGTAAATCATAAATAACATCTTCTTCTTCGCATGGCAAAAGCGGAGAAGGTCTTATAGGTCAAAAGCCTGGTCGAAATCGTATCTTGTTTCTTAATCTTTTTCACAAATTATAATTCACAGGGAATGAGAAGGTTATTCACGTTATTTTTTATTTATTTTTTGCGCGCCGGAGATATCCTCTGCTATTCTGGGACCGTGCGATGGTATCTACTGTTATCATATGCAGCAGGTATATCACGATACTTCTTTTTGGGCAGAAACTATCGCAGAGGCAGACGAGGCAGGCCAAGGACAGACATAACAGGGAAGTCCCCGCTTTCGCAGAGGTGATCCGGCAGATGCCCGGTGCCTGTTCCAAACGGTTCTTCCATGTAGAAAACCATGGAAAAATGTCAAAATATAATGACGATGACAGAATAGTTTGTTATAATATAGGACGATCAGAAAGGAGCTGGACAGATGAAGAAAATAATTCCGGTGCTCATTGCGATCGTCCTTATTATTGTGGTGGGAGCCGCAGCGTTTGGGGCGAAGCTGCTTGACAGATATTCCTACTCAAAGGAAAAGGCGAATCTGGCAGAATATTTCGGGGTCACGGGGGACGACGACGTGCCTGTGATCTTACAGGATGAAAAGATAGAAGAGCATGCAAAGCTGTGGGATGGCACGTGCTATTTTGACTTTGCCACCGTGCAGAAATATTTTAACGATAGATTTTATGAGGATAAAAAGGAAGGCCTTCTGCTGTACACGCTTCCCGATGCGATCGTGCGCACACAGATCGGAACGTCGGAGGTGTCCAAAAACGGAGAGACAGAGAGCCGCGATTACGTGCTGGCCCGTTATGAGGGAGAGCAGCTTTACGTGGCGGCAGACTTTGTGAAAGAATACACAAACTTTTCCTATGAGCTGTTCACGGATCCAAACCATATGCAGGTCTATACCGAATGGAACCAGCGGGAGACGGCTACGGTGACGAAGGATACGCAGGTGCGCTATCAGGGCGGCATCAAGAGCGACATCCTGCGGGAAATCTCCAAAGGAGAGAGCGTGACCGTGCTGGAACAGATGGAGACATGGTGCAAGGTAAAGACACAGGACGCCTATATCGGCTATGTGGAGAATAAGAAACTTTCGGAGATAACGACGCAGGAGCCGATTCCGGTGACAGATTACGAGGAGCCGGTCTACACATCCAACACCCGGGATCACAAGATCAACCTCGCATGGCACGGGGTGGACGGCGCGGCGGGAAACGACACGCTGGAGAGCATGCTGCAGAATACCAAAAGCATCAACGTGATCTCACCGACCTGGTTTGCACTGACCGACAACGAGGGAAATTTCAGCAGTGCGGCGACGCAGGATTATGTGGACCGGGCGCACAATATGGGACTGGAAGTCTGGGGTCTGGTCGACAACTTTACCAAGGGACAGGTCGACACGTATGAAGTGCTTGCCGGGACGACCAACCGGACGAAGCTGATAGACGGACTGGTAGCCGAGGCGCTGCAGTACGGGCTGGACGGGATCAACGTAGACTTTGAGAATATCACCCAGGAGGCAGGACAGCCGTTTATCGAGTTTATCCGCGAACTGTCGATCCCCTGCCGCGAGCATGGACTGGTGCTTTCGGTTGACAACTATGTGCCGATGGATCACACGGATCACTATGACCGGAGGGAGCAGGGCGTTGTGGCGGACTACGTGATCATTATGGGCTATGACGAGCACTACAAGGGAAGCAAGGAAGCCGGCTCGGTGGCTTCGATCGACTTTGTGGAGCGGGGAATCGCCAATACGGTCGAGCAGGTGCCGGCGGAGAAGGTGATCAATGCGATCCCGTTCTACACCAGGATCTGGGAGACGCGCGGAACAACGGTAGACAGTCAGGCAGTCGGAATGGAGATCGCGCGCCAGTATATCGAAAATCACAGCATTGCCACGGTATGGGACGAGACGACCTGTCAGAATTACGGGGAGTATCAGTCCGGCGACAGCTATTTTCAGGTATGGCTGGAGGATGAAGAATCTATCCAGGTGAAACTGAACATCATGAGCAAGTACGGACTGGCAGGTGTGGCAGAGTGGAAGCTGGGCTTTGACGAGCCGGATGTGTGGAACGTCATTGAGGCGTATATGAACCAGTAGACGCCGGAAACGCATTTTGTATGTAAAATGGACCGGAAAGGCATTTTTGACACGCATAGCGTCATATGAATTTACAGAAGGCTCTCTGCGGGATGTGTAAAGGCATATGAAGCTGGTGGATTTTGCCAAAAACCGAAAACGTGATACAATAGAAAAAGACAGGTACGAGATACCGATGAGACTTCTGCTGCTTGCGATGATGGGCGTTTCCCTGTACTTCGCTGTGCGGGGAGGGGAAAAACTGGTGGTGTCGCGTCAGGTGGAAGCACCGGAAAAGACAAGACAGTGTGTGGTGGTCGACGCCGGGCACGGCGGCATGGATCCAGGGAAAGTAAGCGTAGATGGAAGTCTGGAGAAGGATATCAATCTACAGATCGCCCAAAAGCTGAAGAAGTTTCTGGAGCTGGAGGACGTCGAGGTGATCCTGACCAGGGACTCGGACAGCGGTCTGTATGACGAGAGCGCATCGAACAAGAAGGTACAGGATATGAAAAACCGCGTCGATGTGATCGAGGGGAACAACCCCAGACTGACCGTCAGTATCCATCAGAACAGCTACCATGAAGAGTATGTGCACGGCGCACAGACGTTTTATTATGAAGGCAGCACGGAGAGCAGCAGGCTCGCGGAGCGGATACAGCAGACGATGGTGCTGGATCTGGATCCGGACAATACCAGACAGGCGAAGGCGAATGACAGCTATTATCTGCTGAAAAAGACGTCGACGCCCATCGTGATCGTGGAGTGCGGATTCCTCTCCAACTACGAGGAGGCGCAGAAGCTGGCGTCCGATTATTATCAGGAGAAGGTCGCCTGGGCGATCCATCTGGGAATTTTGCAATATCTGAACAGTTGTGAATAAATGCAGAAAAACAGGAAGTGTAGAGAGTGGATACAAAGATAATCCATATAACAGAAGACGACATGGATCTGTCCGGGCTGCAGGAAGCCGGGCGGATCATCAAAGAGGGAGGACTGGTGGCGTTCCCGACAGAAACCGTATACGGACTGGGCGGGGATGCGCTGAACCCGGACTCTTCGAGAAAAATCTATGCGGCGAAGGGCAGACCGTCCGACAACCCGCTTATCGTGCATATAGCGGACATGGATGCGCTGTATGCCATTGTAAAAGAGGTTCCGCCGGAGGCGGAGAGGCTTGCGGAGATCTTCTGGCCGGGGCCGCTCACCATGATCTTTCAGAAATCGGATATGGTTCCGAGGGAGACGACCGGAGGACTCGACACGGTGGCGGTGCGGATGCCGGTACACCGGGTGGCAAGAGAATTTATCCGGGCAGCAGGCGGCTATGTGGCGGCGCCGAGCGCCAACCTTTCGGGAAAGCCGAGTCCGACGCTGGCAAAGTATGTGGCGGAGGATATGGACGGCCGGATCGAGATGATCATTGACGGCGGCAGCGTGGATATCGGACTGGAGTCAACGATCGTAGATATGACGGTTCCCGAACCGATGGTGCTCCGTCCGGGGTATATCACCAGAGAAATGCTGGGCGAGGTGCTTGAAAAGGTGGAGGAGGACTGCACGATCATGCGTGCCGATTCCGGACAGGCTCCCAAGGCGCCCGGGATGAAATACAGACATTATGCGCCCAAGGGCGATCTGACGATCATCAAAGGAAACCAGGAGCAGGTGATCGAGTATATCAATGCGCAGAGCAGACAGTTTATGGGCGCCGGGAAGAAGGTCGGCGTGATCGGTACGGACGAGACGATCGACCGGTATCGGGCGGATGTCTGCAAAAGCGCTGGAACACGGACGAAGGACAGTACGATAGGTCGGGATCTGTACCGGATCCTGCGCGAGTTTGACGACGAGGAGACGGAGATCATCTTTTCGGAGTCTTTTCACACCGAAGGTTTTGGACAGGCTATTATGAACAGGCTGCTGAAAGCGGCAGGACATAAAGTGATCGATCTGGGAGGAGAAAAAATATGATAGCAATCGGAAGTGACCATGGCGGATTTGAACTGAAGCAGAAGGTGATCGCACATCTGAAGGAGCGCGGGATGGAGTGCAGGGACGTGGGCTGCTATGACAAGACCTCCTGCGATTACCCGGTATATGGAAAAGCGGTGGCACAGGCGGTAGTGAGCGGCGAGTGCGAAAAAGGGATCGTCATCTGCACGACCGGTATCGGAATTTCCATCACGGCGAACAAATTCCCGGGAATACGATGTGCGCTGTGCGCGGACGCTGTGTCGGCAAAGCTGACAAGACTGCACAACGACGCCAACGTGCTTGCGCTTGGTGCCGGGATCGTGGGTGAAAATCTGGCGATGGGCATTGTGGATACCTTTTTTGACACCGCATTTTCGGGAGAGGAAAGACACCAGAGAAGGATCGATCAGATAGAGAACAACGGATAAGGCAGAACGCAAAAGTGCCGGGAGCAAGAATGGAGAGATCTATGCGGATGAGGCGGAATCTGGCTCTGTGCCTTGCGATCGTCCTGCTTGCGGGCAGTTATCCCATCGCGGTAGATGCGACGGAGGAGACGAGACGAAAGATCGAGCAGGCAGAGCAGGAGAAGAAGGACACAGAATCCAGGCTGAATGAAACAGAGGAAAATCTTGATAAACTGAATGACCAGAAGGATAATCTGGAGGGAGCACTCAGCACTCTGAACACGGAGCTGTCGCAGGTGAGCAGCAATCTGAACGACCTGGAGGGCAAAATATCAGACAAAGAGGACGATATTGAGAGCCTGACGGCGAAGATCGAGCAGGCGAACAGGGATCTGGAGGATGCGATTGCACTGAAGGACGACCAGTACGCCAAGATGAAAAAACAGATCCAGTTCATGTATGAGAGAAGCGATTCGCTGTACCTGGAGCTGATCCTGTCCTCCGGCGGTTTCTCGGATTTTCTGAACAAAAATAATTATATAGAACAGCTATCGGCTTACGAGCAGAAGACGCTGCAGGAGTACATGGATGCGCAGGCTGCCATCGAGGAGAAACGAGAGGAACTTGAGGCGGACAAGAAGCAGATGGAGGCGGACAAGGCCGAGCTGGACCAGTACAAGGTACAGGTAGTCGCAGAGCAGAGCCGGGTTTCCGGTCTGGTGAGCCAGACATCCAACTCGCTGAATGTGACGGCCAGTCAGATATCGCAGGCAGAGCAGGAAGCGCTCGCCTATGAGCAGCGTTTGAAGGAGCAGGAGCAGAACATCAGTGAACTGCGGGCGAAGCTGGCGGAGGAGATCCGTCTCGCCGAACTGGCGGCGCAGTCGAGCTGGCGGGATATTTCGGAGGTGTCGTTCGCAGAGGGCGACAGGTATCTCCTTGCCAACCTGATCTACTGTGAAGCGGGAGGAGAGTCCTATTCCGGTCAGGTGGGCGTCGGTTCCGTTGTGATGAACCGGGTGCTCAGCTCTGTGTTCCCTAATACAGTTACAGGTGTTATTTATCAGTCCGGTCAGTTTGCGCCGGTGGCGAGTGGACGACTGGCGCTGGCGCTGGCGGAAAACCGTGCCACGGCGAGCTGCTATCAGGCGGCGGACGAGGTGATGAACGGGACAACGAACGTGGGCAACTGCGTATTTTTCAGAACGCCGGTGGAAGGGATCAGCCCGAAGTACACGATCGGGGGACATATTTTCTACTAAAAATAAAGAAAGGTGGTGCCGGCGGGCATCACCTTTTAAAGTTTAGTTTTGAGCGCGTTCGCGGGAATCGATCGGCTCCTGCAAAGCGGAAAAGCTGTTTCCGTAGATGATCTTGAGCAGGGCGTCGATCCGCAGAAGGGATTTTTTCAGAAGGCCCTCAGAAAGCAGCCCGCTTTCCAGCGCGGTGACCAGCTCGTCCAGATCCACGACCTTCACGAAACCGTCGGGATAGACGATCACATCCGCAAGAAGATCGGTCACAACGTAGGTGTCTGTGTCCGGCGAGTAGTCGTAGTCGACAATGTCGCAGTACCAGTACAGCAGCGTGTTGTCCGGACGGTAGAATTTACTTACCTTGATTCCTTTGTCGAGATAATAGCAGGAGTAACCGTGGTGCAGATCCTTGCGCGGCTTCAGGGAATGCCACGAAGTGACGATGATCCGGTCATCCCGGTACAGAATGACATCATCCTTCAGCAGAATACACTCTTCCGGAATGAGACGTTTGCGATACAGAATCGGCATCGTTGAGTACCTCCTTTGCTCTTATGGTTAGGTTACACTGCCTTTTGTCAAAAGTCAATGAAAAGCGTGTGGCAAAAAGGTCTTTTTTCGTGATTTTACTGGACAAATTCCGAGAAAATGTTTATAATTTTAATATTCGCGGAACAATTATACGCGGATCATCATACGGTAATGAATATGAAGGGAAAGGCTGTGAAGAATAATAGAAATGTTTATCAGGCTTTAATGATGATAAGTCAGTTCGGTATCAACATGCTTGTTCCCATTTTTATTTGTTCTTTTTGCGGTATGTATCTGGACAAGAAGCTGAATACCTCGTTCTGGACGGTATTTCTGTTCTTTATAGGAGCGCTTGCGGGATTTACGAATGTGTTCCGCTTTGCGAAGAAGATCTATGAGCAGCCTCCGGCGAAACGGAAGCCCAGAACGGACGTCCGGAAACAGAGTGAGGGTACGCCACATGATAAGAAAGAAAATTGATGCTACTTTATTTGAAATGTGTCTGGGAATTTTTCTGTATGGTGTGGTATTTCAACTGATTCTGCTGTGTTTTTCCAGAAATCTTTCCTATAGCATCGGATTGTGGATCGGTATTGTGCTGGCCGGAGCAGGCGCAGTGCATATGTGGTGGACACTTTCAAGAGGGATGGATCTTGCACAGAAGGATGCGTCCATCAGAATAGGGACGGGAAGTATTCTGAGGTATCTGGTTCTGATAGCGGTGATGGTGGGATTGTACGTCACAGATGCCTGCAACCCTTTTTTTGTGTTTGGAGGGTATATGGGATTAAAGGTGGCGGCCTATCTGAATCCACTTATGAAAAAACTGAATGACGCTTTTTTCAGGATCGGCAGGTGACCGTACAGACAAGGGAAGACCTGTGATCCGAGACAATAAAATTGGGAAAAAACAAGGAGGTGAAAAAGATGGAACAGGGTATATTACTGTCAGGAGCCGCTGATATAGACTTTATGATCCATGGTGTCTTTTCGTATGAGCTGTTTGGACAGACCTTGTGGATCACGACAACGCATGTGTGCGTATTGATCGTTATGCTTGTCATACTGGCGTTTTGTCTGGCAGCGAACCGCGCGGTGAAGCACGCGACGGAGGTCCCGGGGACTTTTCAGAACATCGTGGAGCTTGTGGTGGAAAAGCTGGATGGAATGATCGGAGGCGTAATGGGGCCGTTTAGCCCGAAATTCCGCAATTATATTGCAACGATCTTTATTTTTATCCTGCTGAGCAACATATCCAGTTTGTTTGGACTCAGACCGCCAACAGCAGATTATGGAGTGACTTTTGCACTGGGAATTATGACCTTTGTGCTCATCCACTATAACCAATTTAAATATCAGAAGGTGAAGGGTGTGATCCAGGGGCTGTGTGATCCCTGGCCGATCTGGGCGCCGATCAACATCATCGGAGATGTCGCAGTACCGATATCATTGTCGCTGCGTCTGTTCGCAAATGTGCTTTCGGGAACGGTAATGATGGCACTGATCTATGGCTTGCTTTCCAAGATCGCGATCATCTGGCCGGCCGCACTGCACGTTTACTTCGATCTGTTCTCAGGCGCGATCCAGACCTATGTATTCTGTATGCTGACGATGACTTATATCACCAACGCATGCACGACGGAAGAGTAATACCGCTAACGAAGTTAAGAAACAACCATTTTCATTTTAAAAAAATTTAAGGAGGAAATAAAAATGGCAGAATTCAACAACAATTTTATTTTAGGATGTTCAGCAATCGGTGCGGGACTTGCGGTTATCGCAGGTATCGGACCTGGTGTAGGACAGGGTATCGCAGCAGGGCATGCGGCTGCAGCAGTAGGTAGAAACCCGGGTGCAAAGTCTGACATCACTTCTACGATGCTTCTTGGACAGGCAGTAGCAGAGACAACCGGTCTGTACGGTCTGCTTGTAGCCATGCTGCTGATGTTCGTAAAGCCTTTATTACCATAACAGGCCTCTGGAATAGAAATCATAATGAAAGGAGGCTAAATGCTTGAATACAGTAGCGACAGGTTTCATACTGGCTTCTGCGGAGATGCAGCCCCGTCTGTTTGATCTTGATTTTCAGCTTCTTGCGGACGCATCGCTGATGATCATTGCGGTGTTTGTACTGTTTCTGGTGGCATCCCATCTTCTCTTTAATCCCGTGAGGGACATGCTCGAGAAGAGACAGGAAAAGATCAAGACAGAGCTGGACAGTGCGGCATCCGATATGGAAGAAGCCGGATCCTTAAAAGAAGAGTACGAAGCCAGATTAAAGAACGTGGACAAGGAAGCGGAAGCGATCCTTGCAGATGCCAGAAAACGGGCGCTCGCCAACGAGAATAAGATCGTTGCCGACGCGCGGGAAGAGGCAGCCCGCATCATAGAGAGAGCAAACACCGAGGCAGAGCTTGAGAAGAAGAAAGCAGCCGACGATGTGAAGCGGGAGATGGTCACACTTGCATCGCTGATGGCAGGCAAGGTAGTGAGCGCAGCGATCGATACGACGGTGCAGGACAGTCTTATTGAAGAAACATTGAAGGAAATAGGTGAGGATACATGGCTAAGCTAATTTCAAAGACCTACGGCGACGCGCTGTTTGAGCTTGCTGTGGAGGAAGATAAGGTTGATGCGTTATCGGAAGAGATCCTGCTTGTGAAGAAGATCCTGGACGAGAATGAAGAATTCGGCAGACTGATGAATCATCCTAAGATTATCAAGGAAGAGAAGATCAGAATGGCTCAGGAGATCTTCGAGAGCAGAGTTTCAAAAGAGCTTATGGGATTTCTCACTATTATCATTACCAAGGATCGATACCAAAATATCGACGAGATCCTCGACTACTTTATCGCGGAAGTGAAGAAGTACAAGGGAATTGGTATTGCAACAGTGACGACTGCGGTTGCTCTGAGCGCAGAGCAGCAGAAAAAGATAGAGCAGAAGCTGCTTGACACGACGGACTATAAGTCGATGGAGATGAACTACCAGACAGATCCGGCGCTGATCGGAGGAATGATCATCCGCATCGGAGACAGAGTGGTGGACAGCAGCATCCGCACAAAGCTGTCGGAACTGCAGAGAGAGCTGTTGAAGGTTCAGGTCTCATAAGCGAACGGAAATACAGAGTGACAGAATAAAAAGAAAGGTGCGTACGATCCATGAATTTAAGACCAGAAGAGATCAGTTCTGTTATAAAAGATCAGATCAAGAGATATGCGTCAGAGCTGGAAGTATCGGATGTAGGTACAGTTATCCAGGTAGCGGACGGTATCGCTCGTGTGCACGGACTTGAGAATGCAATGCAGGGAGAGCTTTTGGAGTTCCCCGGCGAAGTTTACGGTATGGTACTTAACCTGGAGGAAGATAATGTTGGTGCGGTTCTTCTTGGAAGCCAGCACAACATCAACGAAGGGGATATCGTAAAGACCACCGGACGAGTTGTAGAGGTTCCGGTAGGCGACTGCATGCTCGGTCGTGTTGTAAATGCCCTGGGACAGCCGATAGACGGCAAGGGGCCGATCCAGACGGACAAATATCGAAAAATAGAGAGAGTTGCATCCGGCGTTATCACGAGAAAATCGGTGGATACACCGCTGCAGACAGGTATCAAGGCGATTGATTCCATGGTGCCGATCGGAAGAGGACAGCGAGAGCTTATTATCGGAGACAGACAGACCGGAAAGACAGCGATCGCGATCGACACGATCATTAACCAGAAGGGACAGGGTGTCAAGTGTATCTATGTTGCTATCGGTCAGAAGGCATCTACGGTTGCATCCATTGTGAAAACTTTGACAGAATACGGGGCAATGAGCTACACGACTGTGGTTGCTGCAACCGCAAGTGAGCTGGCTCCGCTTCAGTATATTGCGCCCTACTCCGGCTGTGCGATCGGAGAAGAGTGGATGGAGAATGGAGAAGACGTTCTGGTCGTGTATGACGACCTGAGCAAGCATGCTACGGCATACCGTACACTCTCCCTGCTGCTCAAGAGACCGCCGGGGCGTGAGGCATATCCCGGTGATGTATTCTATCTTCATTCCAGACTGCTTGAGCGTGCAGCGAGAATGAGCGATGAGTACGGCGGAGGCTCACTGACAGCGCTTCCGATCATCGAGACACAGGCGGGCGACGTATCTGCATACATCCCGACCAATGTTATTTCCATCACAGACGGTCAGATCTATCTGGAGACAGAGATGTTCAATTCGGGATTCCGTCCGGCAGTCAACGCAGGACTTTCCGTATCCCGTGTAGGTGGAGCAGCGCAGATCAAGGCGATGAAGAAGATCGCGGCGCCGATCCGTACAGAGCTGGCACAGTACCGCGAGCTGGCAGCGTTCTCACAGTTCGGCTCCGAGCTGGATGCCGATACCAAGGAGAAGCTGGCACAGGGCGAGAGAATCAAAGAGATCCTCAAGCAGCCCCAGTACAAGCCGATGCCGGTACAGTATCAGGTTATCATCATCTATGTGGTGACGAACAAGTATCTGATCGATATCCCGGTTGAGGATGTCACCAGATTTGAGAAGGAATTCTTTGAGTTCCTGGATACCAAATATCCGGAGATTCCGGCGGCTATCGCTGAGTCTAAGGTCATTTCCGATGACACGGATGCAAAGCTGAAGAAGGCGATCGAAGAATTCAAGGGACAGTTCAAATAAGCAGCATTAACAGAAAGTAGAAGGTGACGCTATGGCCTCAATGAGAGACATTAAAAGGCGTAAGAGCAGTATACAGAGTACTCAGCAGATTACCAAGGCAATGAAGCTGGTTTCTACAGTTAAGCTGCAGCGTGCAAAACAGCATGCGGAGCAGTCCAAGGCTTACTTCAACTGTATGTATGAGACAGTAAACTCGATGCTCGCAAGAACAGGGAATCTGGATCACCCGTATCTCAAGAAGGGCTCTTCTGAGAAGAAGGCAGTGATCCTGATCACCTCGAACCGGGGACTGGCAGGCGGATACAATTCCAACGTTGTAAAGCTCATCACCCGGGGAGAGCTGAAAAAGGAAGACCTGAAGATCTATGCGGTCGGCAGAAAAGGCAGAGAGGCAATGCAGAGGAACGGGTACGAGATCGTAGCGGAGTATTCCGAGATGGTGGAAGAACCCTCCTATGCGGAAGCGATGATGTTGAGCAAGACGCTTCTGGACTCCTATGCGGCAGGCGAGATCGGAGAGATCTATCTTGCCTACACCGGATTCAAAAATACGGTGGTGCATGAGCCTAAGCTGCTCAAGCTGCTCCCGGTAGAACCGGTGGCGCAGGAACAGCCGACAGAGGAAGACAGGACGCTGATGAATTTTGAGCCGGAGGATGATGAGGCGCTCGATCTGATCATCCCCAAGTATGTCACAAGCCTGATCTATGGCGGTCTTGTGGAAGCGGTTGCCAGTGAGAACGGCGCGAGAATGCAGGCGATGGATTCAGCAACGAGCAACGCTGAGGAAATGATAGACGATCTTTCACTGATGTACAACAGAGCGCGTCAGGGATCGATTACGCAGGAATTAACAGAAATTATAGCAGGAGCAAATGCAATATCATAGAGCGAAAGGAAAAAGAGATGGCAGAAGGAAAGACAAGAGAAAATCTTGGAAAAATCACTCAGATCATCGGTGCAGTGCTGGATATTAAATTTTCAGCAGGCAATCTGCCGGAAATCAACGATGCAGTACGGATCCCTCTGAAGGATTCGGGAGAACTGGTCGTTGAGGTATCGCAGCATCTTGGCGATGACACAGTCAGATGTATTGCCATGGGATCGACAGACGGACTGGTTCGTGGAATGGACGCAGTTGCCACCGGAGCACCCATCACGGTGCCGGTAGGAGAGAATACACTGGGACGTATGTTCAATGTCCTTGGTCAGCCTATCGACAATCTGGCAGCGCCTACGGACGTAACCTATGAGCCGATACACAGACCCGCGCCCAAGTTTGAGGAGCAGGCGACGAACACAGAGCTTCTTGAGACAGGTATCAAGGTCGTAGACCTTCTTTGCCCATATCAGAAGGGTGGTAAGATCGGTCTGTTCGGAGGAGCCGGTGTAGGAAAGACAGTCCTGATCCAGGAGCTGATCCGTAATATCGCGACAGAGCACGGTGGATATTCCGTATTTACCGGTGTTGGAGAGCGTACCAGAGAGGGAAATGACCTCTATTATGAAATGAAGGAATCCGGCGTTATCGATAAGACGACCATGGTGTTCGGACAGATGAACGAGCCGCCGGGGGCAAGAATGAGAGTCGGGCTTACCGGTCTGACGATGGCAGAGTACTTCCGTGATAAGGGCGGAAAGGACGTGCTGCTTTTCATCGACAATATTTTCCGTTTCACGCAGGCAGGTTCGGAGGTTTCCGCACTGCTCGGACGTATGCCGTCCGCAGTAGGTTATCAGCCGACACTGCAGACAGAGATGGGAGCGCTGCAGGAGAGAATCACATCTACCAAGAATGGTTCCATCACCTCCGTACAGGCCGTATATGTGCCTGCAGACGACCTGACAGACCCCGCTCCGGCAACAACGTTCGCCCATCTGGATGCGACAACCGTATTGTCCAGATCGATCGTAGAGCTCGGTATCTATCCGGCGGTAGATCCGCTGGAGTCCACTTCCAGAATTCTGGATCCCAGAGTGGTAGGCCAGGAGCACTATGACGTAGCCAGAGGGGTGCAGGAGATCCTTCAGAAGTATAAAGAGCTGCAGGATATCATCGCGATCCTGGGTATGGACGAGCTTTCTGAGGAAGATAAGCTGGTCGTATCCCGTGCAAGAAAGGTACAGAGATTCCTGTCCCAGCCGTTCTTCGTGGCTGGACAGTTTACCGGTCTGGAAGGAAAGTATGTTCCGATCGCAGAGACGATCCGTGGCTTCAAGGAGATCCTGGAAGGAAAGCATGATGACATTCCGGAAAGCTACTTCCTGAATGCGGGCAGCATTGACGACGTACTTGCACGTGTAAAATAATACGTGTGACGAAACGTTTTGAGGAAGGAGCAGGTAGTCTATGGCAGATGACAGAAACTTTACACTGAAGATCATCACTCCGGACAGAGTATTCTATGAGGAAGAAGTGACGATGGTGGAGTTTAATACGGTCGAGGGAGAGGTCGGTATCTACAAAGACCATATCCCGATGACGATGATCGTTGCGCCGGGGATCCTGACGATCACCAGGGAAGAAGAAGTCCGCAACGCGGCGCTTCATTCGGGATTCGCCGAGGTCCTTCCGGACCGGGTGACGATCCTGGCAGAGATCATCGAGTGGCCGGAGGAGATCGACCTGTCCCGTGCAGAGGAATCCAAAGGAAGAGCAGAGGAACGTATCAAGGAACACGCACCGGGAACAGATATGGATCGGGCAGAGCTTTCACTCAAGAGAGCGGTTGCGCGAATCGAGGTCGTAAAGGGATAACAGTGATTTTAAAACGAGGGCATCTGCCCTCGTTTTTCCATGTATATACAGGGAATGTACAAAACTGCGTGCAATGCGACTTGTGTGCGCAAAACGGTTGACACAGAGGCTTTGTTAGTAGTACACTTTTAAAGTAAACAACAGTGGGCAAACCCCATAATAGAGTTTCCCACTGATAGTATTTTTATTTTACCAAAAGGAGGTAAATTTTCATGGCAGAAGCATGGAGAGGCTTTGTGAAAGATGGCCATTGGGATGTAGACGTCAACGTACGTAATTTCATCCAGAGAAACTATACTCAGTATGATGGCGATGAAAGCTTTTTGGAGGGATCTACAGAGGCTACAGATAAGCTGTGGGGCAGACTTCAGGAGTTACAGAAGGAAGAGCGTGAGCATGACGGCGTTCTGGAGTGCGAGACAGAGGTTGTTTCCAGTCTGACAGCTTACGGCCCGGGCTACATCGACGAGTCTATGAAGGATCTTGAGCAGATCGTTGGTCTTCAGACAGACAAGCCTTTAAAGAGAGCATTCATGCCTTATGGTGGTATCAAGATGGCTCAGCAGGCAGCCAGCACCTATGGTTATGAAGTAAACCCTAAATACGACAAGATTTTCAACGAGTATCATAAGACTCACAACCAGGCAGTATTTGATGCTTATACCGATGAGATGAAGGTTGCTCGTCATACTCATATCGTAACAGGTCTTCCGGATACTTACGGACGTGGACGTATCGTAGGCGACTACAGAAGAGTTGCTCTGTACGGTATCGATTTCCTGATCGCAAAGAAGAAAGAGGACAAGAAGAACTGCGGTAACGGCACGATGACAGAGGAAGTTATCCGTCTGAGAGAAGAGATCGCAGAGCAGATCAAGGCACTGCAGGGAATGAAGGAAATGGCTAAGATCTACGGCTATGATATTTCCGGCCCGGCTACAAACGCTAAGGAAGCTGTTCAGTGGTTATACTTCGGATACCTTGCAGCAATCAAGACACAGAACGGTGCAGCTATGTCCGTAGGACGTATCTCCACTTTCCTTGATATCTATATTGAAAGAGACCTGAAGGAAGGCACTCTGACAGAGAAAGAGGCTCAGGAGCTGATCGACCATATGACCATGAAGTTCCGTATGGTTAAGTTCGCTCGTATTCCTTCTTACAACCAGCTGTTCTCCGGTGACCCGGTATGGGCTACTCTGGAAGTCGGCGGTATCGGAATGGATGGCCGTCACATGGTTACAAAGAACGACTATCGTTTCCTTCATACTCTTGAGAACATGGGACCGAGCCCGGAGCCGAACCTTACCGTTCTGTACTCCAGCGCCCTTCCGGACAACTTCAAGAAGTATGCAGCTAAGATCTCTGTAACAACATCTTCCATCCAGTATGAGAACGATGATGTTATGAAGCCGATCTGGGGCGATGACTACAGCATCTGCTGCTGTGTATCCGCTACACAGACAGGTAAGGAGATCCAGTTCTTCGGTGCACGTGCAAACCTTGCTAAGTGCTTACTGTACGCTATCAATGGTGGTAAGGACGAGAAGCATCTGGACAAGGATGGCAAGCATATGCAGTGTGGTCCGGAGATCGCACCGATCACATCCGAGTATCTTGACTTTGATGAAGTTATGCACAAATATGACATCATGCTTGACTGGTGTGCAGCACTGTATGTAAACATCCTGAACCTGATCCATTACATGCATGATAAATATTACTATGAAGCAGCTGAGATGGCTCTGATCGATACCGATGTAAGAAGAACCTTTGCAACCGGTATTGCAGGTCTGTCCCACGTAGCAGACTCCCTGTCCGCTATCAAGTATGCTAAGGTTAAGGTTATCCGTGATGACCAGGGTTGCGCTATCGACTTCAAGACAGAGGGCGACTTCCCGAAATATGGTAACGATGATCCGAGAGCTGATGAATTCGCTGTATGGCTGCTCAAGACCTTCATTGAGAAGATCAAGAAGAACCACACCTACAGAGATTCTGAGCCTACAACATCTATCCTGACCATTACTTCTAACGTTGTATATGGTAAGGCTACAGGTGCCCTCCCGGATGGAAGAGAAGCATACAAGCCTTTCGCTCCTGGTGCTTCACCGTCTTACGGTGCAGAGCAGAGCGGTCTGCTTGCTTCCCTGAACTCCGTAGCTAAGCTGCCTTATGAGTACGCTCTGGATGGTATTTCCAATACCCAGACAATGGCTCCTTCCGCTCTTGGTCATGACCTTGACGAGCAGAAGACAACTCTGGCAGGCGTTCTGGATGGATACTTTGATCGTGGTGCTCATCACCTTAACGTCAACGTATTCGGAACAGAGAAGCTGTTAGATGCACAGGCACATCCTGAGAAGCCTGAGTACGCAAACTTCACTATCCGTGTATCCGGTTATGCTGTTAAGTTCATCAGCCTGACCAAGGAGCAGCAGGATGATGTTATCGCAAGAACCTGCCATAAGAGCCTTTAATCTTAACAGGGTTCCAAGATAATTGATGGAAATGGGGTCGGCAGTTATGTCCGGCCCCTTTTTTGGCAATACTATTTCGTGCAGGAATTGACAGAAAGCAGATCTGCATGGCAGAGAATGGAGATTATCACTATGATCAAAGGCAGAATTCACTCATTGGAATCTTTTGGCGCAGTAGACGGCCCCGGAATCCGTTATCTTATCTTCCTGAAAGGGTGCAATATGCGTTGTCAGTATTGCCACAATGTAGATACCTGGAATCCGGAAACCGACAATTTACAGACTGCCGACGAGCTTCTGGACAAAGCGGAGCGTTTCCGCAGCTACTGGGGCAAAGAAGGCGGTATCACAGTCAGCGGGGGAGAGGCCCTGTTACAGATCGATTTTCTGATCGACCTTTTTAAGAAGGCGCATGAGAGAGGGATTAACACGAATCTGGATACTTCCGCGCAGCCGTTTACCAGAGAGGAGCCGTTCTTCTCTAAATTTAACGAGCTGTTAAAGTACACGGATCTTGTCATGCTGGATATCAAACATATCGATGACGAGGAACACAAAAAACTTACCGGACACACCAACCAGAATATCCTCGACTGCGCAAGATATCTCTCGGAGAAAGGAATCCCTATGTGGATCCGCCATGTACTTGTTCCGGGGATCACGGACAAGGACGAATATTTAAAGAGAACGAGAGAGTTTATCGATACGCTGGATACTGTAAAGAAAGTGGAGGTACTTCCCTATCATACACTGGGAGAGTACAAGTGGAAGGAACTGGGGATTCCCTATAAGCTCGAGGGGGTGGATCCTCCCAGCGAGGAACGAATTCAGAATGCCAAGAAAATTTTAGAGTTTTCCAAATGATAAAGAGTGCTAAGCCGCGGGGATCATGCCTGTGACTTAGCATTTTTTTGTTCGACAGGATATCCGCGGCAGTTTTCTGGCAGACAAGGCAGCCCACAAGAATGAGGGGCGAAAATAGACAAGGTTCGCAGGGAAAGGCAGTTCATATGATAGTATAAAACCGTATGTGCTATTTCTATAGCTGGCAGTCAGGCACAGAAATGGGGCTGTATGAACTATTCGAGAATTTTACCTTTTTATATGACCTATCCGCTTCCTCTGTACTATCAACAGGAGGACACGGTGACGCGCGACCTGGAGTATCTGCAGCAGATGTATCCGGCGAAGGCCAAGAAGTATCAGAAGATCATAGCGGAGATGCTGGATCACATGGATTACGAAGGAAGTATGATCTACGACGAGTACCCGGATAAATGGCAGATCTATCGGCTTACACAGCTGATCGCAGAGAAGATCCGCAAGATGGAGGCAGAGGAGATGGCGTCCGGTAAGGACGACAGGGAGACAGACAAAGATGACAAGGACGGCGGAACAGACCAGGAAACATGGGGACAGGAGCAGCTGATAAACTTTGTGCAGATCCTGCTGTCGTATGAGATCTACCGCCGCAGACACGCCAATCACAACGGAATCTTGAAATTTTAGTTGTGATTTCGGGCTATTCTTATTAAAATATAAGATGTGCACAGATAGGAACAACGAGGGAAACGAAAGTGGAAAATCCAAAGACAGAGGAACAACTGAAACAGCTTTTGCAGGAGACGGTAGACGCCGGACTCTATCAGATTGTCGTGAGCAATCCCAGAGAAAAAGACGGCGTCTTTAAGATCAAGATCCGTCCGGTGATGCTTGGCGGGGAATTGCGCTTTCAGGAGACGGCGTATGAAGGGACGAAGGTGTTTCACCAGAATCTGGAGGCTGAACAGACCATACGGCGCCTGGAGGAGCTTCTGCGGGAGAGTTTCCGCCAATGTGAGCTGGAGCACACCGGCTTCCGGGCGACGGTTCTGGTCAGCAAGAAGGGAAAGCTGACGATCACGCGCCGGAAAACGCAGACAGACGGAATGAAGCAGGACGCGGCGGCGATCACGATGGCGCATAACCGCGTAAAGAGCTATATTTTGAAGGAAGGGATCCCGGTTCCCTTTCTGATCGATCTGGGCGTGCAGACGCCGGATGGCAGGATCGTGCATGCCAAATATGATAAATTTAAACAGATCAACCGTTTTTTGGAATTTATAGAAGACATTCTGCCTACACTCTCAAAGGAGAGGACTGTGCGGATCATCGATTTTGGATGCGGCAAGTCCTATCTCACCTTCGCGATGTACTACTATCTGCATGAACTGAAAAAGTACGATGTGGAGATCACGGGACTGGACCTGAAAGAGGATGTGATCGAGCACTGCAATGAGCTTGGCAGAAAGTATGGATATGCAAAGCTGAAGTTTCTGAAAGGAAATATTGCGGACTACGAGGGAACCGATCAGGTGGATATGGTCGTGACACTGCATGCCTGCGATACGGCCACCGATTTCGCGCTGGAAAAGGCGGTAAGGTGGAACGCCCGGGTCATTCTCTCCGTGCCGTGCTGCCAGCATGAGGTGAATAAGCAGATCCACAGTAAGGAGCTGCAGCCGGCGCTCAAGTACGGGATCATCCGGGAGCGGATGGCAGCGCTGATCACTGACGCGGTGCGGGCAGACCTGCTGGAGGCGATGGGGTATGAGACAGATATTCTGGAATTTATCGATATGTCCCATACGCCGAAGAACCTTCTGATCCGCGCGGTCAAAAAAGAAAACAGGCAGGGAGCCGGGGAGCGCAGAGAACAGGCGATGCGCGAGACGAGAGGATTCACGGAATATCTGGGGATCCATCCAACCCTGGAGAGACTGCTTATCGATAGAGGAACAGATCATTTATGAGGCGAACAGTAATTAAAAGCGTTATTATAGCGGCGGTTTTTGCCATTGCCCTGCTTGTGCTGAGCAAGGTCATGAATCAGGGAAATACGGATATGACGGTGGAGATGAGCGAAGCGTCGTATCCGGTTGTTTCTATGCACGTGGAAGGCTATGACATCAACAGGCTTCACGGATATGCCACGGCCATGAACACGGCGTATCTGCGGGACTGCCTGCTTCCGGTGGGGAGCGACCGTACCGTTTCTGTGGCGGTTGATACCTATCAGACGGAAATATCGGCGCTTTCCTTTGAAGTGCGGAGTCTGGATGGAAGCCGTCTGGTGGAGAGTACGGACATTACCGATTATGAGCGCGACGGAGACGTGCTGAATTTTCAGATCACGCTGAAGGACCTGATCGATCCCGACACGGAGTATCTGCTAGTATTTCTGATTACGCCGGCGGATCGGGAGCCCATCCGGTATTACACCAGACTGATCCAGAGCGAGGATCTTCACGTGCGTGAAAAGCTGGATTACATCACCGATTTTAACGACAGAACCTTCGACAAGGAGAAGGCGGCAGAGCTGACGAAGTATCTGGAATCAAATGCAGAGGGAGACAACACCTCTTTTCATAAGGTGACGATACACAGCAGTTTCGATCAGGTGACCTGGGGAGATCTGGGACCGGTCAGAGTTGGTGTGCCGACGATCACGATCAAGGAGCTGGCGACGCAGACGGGCTCCTTTATCATGGAATACTATGTGACGACGCGCGAGGGGAGGGACACCAGCTATTATCGCGTGAAGGAATATTACCGCGTGCGCTATACGACGGACCGGATGTACCTGCTGGACTATGAAAGAGATATGGATCAGATATTCGATGAAAGCGCGAACCTTTTCACCAACAACAAGATCGCTCTTGGCATCGGCTCGCAGGACGTCACTTTTCAGGAGAGCGACGGCGGCAATGTGTTCGCGTTCGTGGCGGCGGATAAGCTGTACAGCTACAACGTCACGGACAATAAGCTGGCGCGGCTGTTCAGCTTCTACGGAAATACCGAGGAACTTCTCGACGAGAGAGACGCCTACGACCGGCATGATATCCAGATCCTGAGTGTGGACGAGGCGGGCAATGTGGCGTTTGTCGTCTACGGCTATATGAACCGCGGCAGGCACGAAGGCGAAGTGGGGGTGGCGGTATACTATTACAACAGCCTCACAAACACGGTGGAGGAGCAGGTGTACATCCCCTACGACAAGTCTTACGAACTGCTCAGGGTAAACATCAGTCTTCTTTCGCATATGAACCATTCGGGAACGTACTATGTGATGCTGGATGACAGCGTGTATGCGATCGACCTGATCGACAAGGATTATCAGGTTGTTGTCAGCGGGCTGGAACGCGGAACCTATCATGTTTCGGATTCCCAGGAAATGCTGGTATGGCAGGAGGAAGGCCGGGCGTATTCCGCGCAGTCGCTGACGCTGCTGAATCTCAATACAAAATCCCAGACGACCATCAAGGCGGGAGCCGGGGAATATATTTCTGTGCTTGGTTTCATGGATGAGGATCTGATCTACGGACTGGCCAGAAAGGCTGATGTGATGGAGAGCGGAACCGGTGCGACGGTGTTCCCGATGTACTGTGTGCGGATCCAGAACGACCGCGGAGATGTGCTGAAGACATACCGGAAGGACGGTTTCTATGTGACAGACAGCCTCATTGAACAGAATCAGATTACACTGAAGCGGGTGACATGGAATGAGGAAGCGCAGTTCTACGAGGAGACGGACGATGATCAGATCATGAGCACGGAGCAGGTGCGCACCGGCACAAACGTGCTCAGTCCGGCAATGACCGACCGTTATGAGACGATTCGGCAGATCGCCGTAAAGGACGATATCGACCGCAAATCGATGAAATGCCTGACGCCGAAGGAGGTACTGTTCGAAGGCGATCGTACCATCACGGTTCCGGAGCAGGAGCAGGCGGAAAAGCGCTATTATGTGTATGCGCAGGGTGATCTTGCCGGGATCTTTACCAAGGCGGGAGACGCCGTCAAACTGGCTTACGAACAGGCGGGAGTCGTAGTGGACGACGGGGCGTGCTATATCTGGAAACGGGAGAACCGGAGCACCAGAAATCAGATCATGGCGATCACGGAGGACGCTTCCACGGAGGAGCGCAGCGCGCTGGCAGTCTGTCTGGACACGATCCTGCGGTATGAGGGAATTTCCCAGAGCACACAGAAGATGCTGGATCGCGGAGAGACGGTGCTGGGAATCCTGGAGAAAAATCTGCAGAGCAGCACGATTCTGGATCTGACCGGGTGCAGCCTGGATTCGATCCTGTATTACGTCAATAAGGACATACCGGTTCTGGCAACGCTGGAGGACGGCAGTGCGGTTCTGGTCGTGGGCTTCAACGAGCTGAATATCGTTGTGATGGATCCGGAGACGGGGACGCTGTACAAGAAGGGAATGAACGATTCGACACAGTGGTTTACAGACAATGGAAATCAGTTTGTGACCTATGTGACGACGGAAGAGTAACGGGATGACGGCCGGACGATGCGCGGGCAGTGGCAGACCGGACAGGAAAGGATGACAGGCGATGGAAAACAGAAGAAATGCGGTAGTCTTTGATATGGACGGCGTAATCTTTGACAGTGAAAGGCTGGTACTGGAGTGCTGGGAGCAGCTCGGACGCGAACATGCGCTGGAGGATATGCGCGAGGTGTTCCTTTCCTGTATCGGGACCAATAAAGTAAAGACGAAGGAGATCGTGCTTGCGCGGTACGGGCAGGATTTTCCATATGACAGGTTTAGTCAAATGTCGTCAGAGCTTTTTCATACGAGGGCAGCGCAGGAAGGGCTTCCGCTGAAAAAGGGCGTGAGAGAGCTTTTAAGCTGTCTTTCCGGACAGGGAGTCCTGCTGGGACTGGCGTCCTCCACACGGTTTGCGGTGGTGAGAGAGGAGCTGGAGGAAGCAGGGCTGCTCTCCTTTTTCCAGGTGGTGATGGGAGGAGATCAGCTCAGGCACAGCAAACCCGAACCGGATATTTATCTTATGACCTGTGAAAAGATGGGAGTCGATCCGAAAGAGACGTACGCCATCGAGGATTCCTACAATGGGATTCGCGCGGCGTACCGTGCCGGGATGAAGCCGGTCATGGTGCCGGACATGCTCCCTCCCACAGATGAGATGCGGGAGATGAGCATAGAGATCTTTGAAGATATGACACAGGTGCAGCAATACCTCATACAACAATTTGTTGTATGAAAAACTACCGTTCAAAGATCTGCTGGCGGTATCTGGACAGCACATTCAGGAGCAGCATACCGAGGATCCCGCAGGAAATGATCTCCCCGGCGCCGACGGTGAGGGCATAATAGCCATAGCAGCGAAGGACGGACATTCCATCGATCAGCAGGCCGTATCCGTAGATCAGAACCAGCGGAACGATGAGTGTGTTTGCCACGATGGGACAGATCGGCGCACACCACTTTTTCTGCCGCAGCAGATACGTGCCGAGCGCGCCAAGGAGCGTTGCGAGACTTCCAAAGACAATGTCCGGCAGGGCACAGCCAGTCAGGATATTGCTGAGCAGGCAGCCGATAAAGAGTCCTGGGACTGCGGCGGGGGTAAAAAATGGAAGAACGGTAAGCGCCTCAGAAAACCGGACCTGGATGGCGTGGTTGGCGAGGCCGAAGGCGTTGGCCACATAAGTGAGCACAACGTAGAGGGCAGCGATCAGCGCTGCCTGTGTCAGATAGGTAACTTTCTTGTTTCTCATATTCATTTTTCTCCTTTAGTTTTGTTTTACGAGTGGAAGGTCTCGAACACTCGATTCATTTAACGCCGGGAATCGGCGGCTGTCCCCTGATCGACCTTATTTTTGTGGGAAGTAGTCAGCTCGATCATTATATAGTAATTGAGACAAAAAGTAAAGGGGAGCTTTTAAAGCTCCCCTGCGTTGTATCTTGCAACAATAGACTGGATACGTTCCGCCGGATTCAGAAGATCGCTGATGGAAGTATCGTGATTGAGCGTGTCGATCAGGTATGCGATATATTTGCTCATATCGCAGGTAATGTACCACTCTCTGGAGAGCAGCTCCGGCGTCTGGTACACCAGATTTGTTGTCAGTACGCGGTAGATCGTTCCATTCTCATAAGCCTTGTCAAAGCGGTCCAGACCGGCAGTGAACAGACCGAAGGTGGAGAATACGAAGATCCGTCCTGCCTTGCGCTCCTTGAGGGCAGCGGCAACCTCCAGAACACTTTCACCGGAGGAGATCATATCGTCGATGATGATCATATCTTTTCCCTCTACGCTGCTGCCGAGGAATTCGTGCGCAACGATAGGATTGCGTCCGTTGACGATCTGTGTATAGTCTCTTCTCTTATAGAACATACCCATATCAAGACCGAGCACGTTCGCAATGTAGATCGCACGGCTCATACCGCCCTCATCCGGGCTGATGACCATCATGTGATCGCTGTCGATCTTCAGATCCTTGATATGGTTCAGAAGTCCCTTGATAAACTGGTAAGCCGGCTGTACCGTCTCAAAGCCGTGCAGCGGGATCGCATTCTGTACGCGGGGATCGTGGGCGTCAAAGGTGATGATATTGTCTACGCCCATGTTTACCATCTCCTGAAGTGCGAGAGCACAGTCCAGGGATTCTCTGGCCGTTCTTTTGTGCTGTCTGCTCTCATACAGGAACGGCATGATGACGGTGATCCGTCTTGCCTTACCACCGACAGCAGCGATGATACGTTTGAGATCCTGATAGTGGTCGTCCGGGGACATATGATTTTCATGGCCGCACAGAGAGTAAGTCAGGCTGTAGTTGGCTACATCCACCAGAATGTAGAGATCCGTGCCTCGCACCGATTCCTTGATGACGCCCTTGGCTTCACCCGAACCGAAACGCGGAACCTTTGCGTCCAGAATATAGCTGTCTCTCTGATAGCCGGAAAAAGCGAGAGAGTCTTTGTGCTCGCTTTCCCTTTCTGTTCTCCATTTTACAAGATAGTAGTCTACCTTTTCACCGAGGGATTTACAGCCCTCCAGCGGAATTATGCCCAGAGAACCGACGGGAATGGTCTCCAGATTTCGCTTTTCCTCACGTTTGTTCATGGAAGAAATCCTCACTTTCTGTTCATCAGTCGTTTTTTGTACATACGGATATCCTGACCGGATAATTTGCAGATCTCATAATTGCTGGTAATACGGGAGAAGATGCGCTCCGAATAACGGTTCCGCAGTTCTTCAAGGGAAAGATTGGTAGAAATGACGGTCGCCTTTTTTCCCATATGGCGCTCGTTCAGCAACGCAAAAAGCTGGGAGGTGACAAACTGGTTCGTCAGCTCTGTACCAAGATCGTCGATGATGAGAAGATCACACTGATACAGATCGGTAAAAGCCTCGCGGAGCTCTTCACGGTTTTTATAATCAAAGGAATTTTTTGATAGAAAATCAAACAGGCTGGCGGAACTGAAGTAGATGACGGAATGTCCGCTTTCGATCAGCTCCTTGGCAACACAGCCGGAAAGAAATGATTTTCCAGTACCAACTGTACCATAAAAAAAGAGATTATGGTAGTCTGAATTAAAATTTTTGACAAAATTGCGACACGTGTTGACAGCGTTCTTAAAACGGGCAAGATCTTCGCCCTCATAGTATTCGTAGGAAAGAGAATTAAAATTCTCTGTCTGGAGCATTTCGCGGATGTTGGACTGCTCATACAGAAGCGTGATCATCGCGTCCTTGAAGCAGTGGCATTTCTGACCGTCGATATAGCCGGTATCCTTACAGTCCGGACATTCGTAGACCGGCTCCAGATAGTCGGCAGGCAGCCCGGCGTCTTCCAGAAGCTGTGCCTTGCGGCCGGACAGCTCGGCAAGGAAGTCGCGAAGATCTTCCATGGCATCCTCGTCTCCGGCAAGGAGTTTTTTGCCCTGGGATACGGAAATGGCGGCTACCGCGTCCTCCAGATCCCGATAACCGGGGATATGGTCGTACACATAGGAGAGCCTGCGTTCGGTTTCACGCCTGCTTTTGATCTGCTTTTTTTCATATTGGTGCTGGATCAGGTCGTACTGTGCGTTGGTCAGTGCCATGGGGTACTCCTTATTGTCTCTTGCTGCCGCAAAGCTCAGTTGCTCAGAAGCTCTTTTTCTAATGCGGCAAAATCGTAGTCGTTTTGCTGGAACTGGTTAAATTTATTGACCGAAGCCTGTTTCGCAGGGCGGCTCTTCCGGTAGCTCTCGTCCAGGGACTGGATGTCGCTCTTGTGGTGTACGCCGGATTTAAACCAGCTTTCCAGGATCTTGTCGGCGTACTCGAACCGGTGCTTGTCCGTGGCGAGGACCGTGCGTTCGCAGGCGGCGTAGATCACGTCCTCTGTAAATCCGAATTCACGGTTCCAACGATTTATGTAAGCTACCTCGGCTTTGGTGGGCGTACCGTTCCTGCCCAGAGCCTTCATGATCTCGTAGACTGATTTATCGTATTTCCCGGCAAGGCTGGAAGCCTGCTTAGGCGTCTTGACGCCCTGCTCCGCCCAGCTGATCGCCACTTTTTCGATGTAGCGCAGATCCTTTTTCCCGCGGTCTACGCAGTACTGGATCAGATAGTCGATCAGATCCTCGGAGAAGCCGAGCTTGTCCGAGATAAAGAGCATGGAACGGATCTCGCTGGGACTCAGCGTTTTCTTCAGGTATTGCTCTGTGATAAAGAGAAGCCGGGATGTGGCTTCATCCGACTGGAAAGCCTTCAGCTCGTCCAGGCTGTAGTTCGGCTTGGCGTAGGAGATGGACACAACGGAGGCCTGTGCCGGTGGCTCTGCCGTAAGCGATGCAGAGATCGTCGGCATCACCGGAGCGGAGATGACCGGAGCAGGAGCCGGTTCGGGGGCAGCACATACGCCGTCTAGAAGATGGATCCCCGTAAGGGATTTATTCTCGTCGTAATCCAGTGCCAGAAGATGGTTCTTTTCCCAGTATTTAAGCGCGCGCAACACATCTTTTTCGGTATAATTAAAGAGATCGGCAATGTCGGAGACACTGGTAGAAAGGCGCGCATTCATCATGCGGAGCAGATAGAGATAGATCTTGAGCTGCGCATCGTTTGCACTGCGCATATACTCATCGATAAAGCGGTTGGAAACCACTGTGTAATCGGTCTGATTATCCTGATAGATCGTCAATTTACTCATATCTGCACCACCCCTGTTCCCGCAGGAACCTATTTGCGCCGCTTCTTTGGACGCAAAGGAAATTATAGCATAGCGGTTTTTAAAAGGAAATAGGCAAACTGACAGAATGCGGGAAGAGCGCCTCGCCCTGCCAAATGTGGAAAATGTGGATAGCTGGCTGTGATCCGCGAAATACAGGGAATGTTGTCCACAAAAATATCCACAGAAAAAAAGAGGCCGTGCAGTTCTTTTCTGTGGATAATGTGAATAATTATTTTTTAAGCAGGTTTTCTCCGATTTTAACGACATCCCCCGCTCCCATAGTTATCAACAAATCATCCTTTGTGCAATTTTCTAAAAGGAAGTTTTCGATGGCTTCAAAGGAAGGGAGATAATAGCATTTGTGACCGAGCTTTTCGATCTCCTGCTGCAAAGTGGCGGAGCTGATGCCGAGAGTGTCTTTTTCCCTGGCGGCGTAAATGTCTGCGAGCACGATCTCATCCGCGTGGCACAGCGCTTTGGCAAAATCCTTCAGGAACGCCTTCGTGCGGGTGTAGGTGTGCGGCTGGAAGACGCACCAGAGTTTTTTGTGAGGATAATTTGCCGCCGCCGTCAAAGTTGCGGTAATTTCTGTCGGGTGATGTGCATAATCATCTATTATAGTAAAGCCGTTCACTTTGCCCTTGTACTCGAAACGGCGGTCGGTTCCCTCGAAGGAAAGGAGCGCCTTGCGGGTGATCTCATCGTCGATGGCGAGAAGATCGGCGAGCGCAATGGCAGCCATGGCATTGTATACGTTGTGGATGCCGGGAACGCGAAGAGTAAACGATTCTTCTTTGCCGCCCTTGCGCATAAGATGAAAAGTAGGGTGGCCGAATTCATCATAGGTGATGTCGGACGGGCTGTAATCGGCTTCTGCAGTCGAACCGTAGGTGATAACGCGGCAGCTAAGACCAGAGGCAATCTCCTCCCAGTGATCGATGTCGCGGTTGATGATGAGCGCGCCGTCCTCGGGGAGAAGAGTCGCAAACTTGTGGAAAGAGCTGCGGATATCCTGCAGATCCTTGAAAAAGTCAAGATGGTCTTCTTCTATATTAAGTATGATCCCGATCTTCGGGAAAAAGCTCAGAAAGCTGTTGGTGTACTCGCAGGCTTCCGTCACAAAGACGTCGGAGCCGCCGACACGGATATTGCCGCCGATCGTTTTGTAGATCCCGCCGATGGACAAGGTCGGGTCGCTGCCGTTCTCCAGAAGGATCTCGGAGACCATCGAAGTGGTCGTGGTCTTGCCGTGTGTTCCGCTGATGGCGATAGGCGTCTTGTAGTTCTTCATCATCTGGCCAAGAAGCTGGGCTCTTGTGAGCATCGGAATGTGCAGCCTGTCTGCGGCAACTCTCTCCGGGTTATCCGGCCGGATCGCGCTTGTGTAGACGATGAGATCGATGTCGGGAGTGATGTTCTCCTCTTTCTGACCGTAGAGGACCTTAATACCCTGTGCTTCGAGCGTATGTGTCAGGTCGGAGGGAGCGCGGTCAGAGCCGGACACCTGAAAGTTTTCCGTACGCAAAATTTCTGCAAGACCGCTCATACTGATACCGCCGATACCGATGAAATATATGTGAACAGGATGTTGAAAATCGATTTGATACATGGAAGCCTCCTCATTCATGGGTGGGAAAACGCCGCAGGGCAATTCCCTTTATTTCTATTATATTATACGCATTTGCCCAAAAAAAACCAATAGATATTTATGCAAAACACGCAAGCGGGAAAGAAGGGACGGTTTTAGGAATATTTTACAAATTCTTTAAATAGGAGGTATTTATGTAAAATGGGTTTCTGTGTATAATAGATAAAGAAAAGAAAGGGTACAATGATCGAATTGTGCATTTTGTATATGCAAAAAGAGGCGAAAAGAGAAAAATCTAGTAAATTATATTCACTTTCCGTAATATTTATGTTATAATAATGAAACTGAATAATAATGTAAGGCGTGGCTGTGATACTTGATAAATATCAGACAGTTACCAATATAGAAAATAAGGGGTGATAAAATGGTCAAAAAGGAAATGATCGCCATGCTCTTGGCTGGAGGGCAGGGAAGCAGACTGGGTGTGCTTACTTCGAAGGTGGCCAAGCCGGCTGTAGCATTCGGAAGCAAGTACAGGATTATCGATTTTCCACTCAGCAACTGCATTAACTCAGGGGTGGATACGGTTGGTGTTTTGACCCAGTATCAGCCGCTCAGGCTGAATACCCATATCGGAATCGGTATTCCGTGGGATCTGGACAGGAACATCGGAGGAGTTACGGTACTGCCGCCTTATGAGAAGATCACGAACAGCGAGTGGTACACAGGAACCGCCAATGCGATCTATCAGAATATGGATTACATGGAGAGCTTTAATCCCGAGTATGTACTGATCCTGTCGGGAGACCACATCTATAAGATGGATTATGAGGTGATGCTGGACTTCCATAAGCAGAATGGAGCGGATGTTACCATTGCGGTTATGCCGGTTCCAATGGAAGAGGCGAAGCGCTTTGGAATCATGATAACGGATCAGAACGGCCGGATCACAGACTTTGAAGAGAAGCCGGAGAATCCGCGAAGCAACCTGGCGTCCATGGGTATTTACATATTCAGCTGGAAAGCGCTCAAGGAGGCACTTCTCGCCAACGCAGAGCAGCCGGGACTTGACTTTGGCAAGCATATCATCCCGTATTGCCACAAGCAGGGATCACCGCTTTACGCATATGAGTTTAACGGTTACTGGAAGGACGTCGGAACGCTCAATTCCTACTGGGAAGCCAACATGGAGCTGATCGATATCGTTCCGGAGTTCAATCTGTATGAAGAATACTGGAAGATCTATACGAGAAGTTCGATCCTTCCTCCGCAGTATCTGTCGGCTGACAGCGTGGTGGAGAAGAGTATCATCGGCGAGGGCTCGGAGATCTACGGCAAGGTATATAATTCCGTGATCGGCTGCGGCGTAACCATCGGAGAAGGAACGGTAGTGCGCGACTCGATCATTATGAATGAGACGACGATCGGAAGCGGCTGTGAGCTGAATAAAGCGATCGTTGCAGAAAACGCCATCATCGAGGACAATGTCAGACTCGGTATCGGTGAAGAGGCAGACAACGAGACAGATCCGCACATCTACAATCACGGTATCGTGACAGTCGGCGAGAAGAGCGTTGTGCCCCAGGGCGTTTCCGTCGGAAAGAATTCCGTCGTATTCGGCGTGACGGAAGCGGCAGATTACCCGGATGGAGCACTTCCCAGTGGGAAAACTTTGATTAAGGCAGGTGATAAACAGTGAGAGCGATCGGAATTGTTTTAGCAGGTGGAAATAACCATAGGATCAAGGAACTGACACAGAAACGTGCGGTCTGCGCGATGCCTATCGCAGGAAGCTATCGGAGCATAGACTTTGCACTCAGCAACATGTCAAATTCCCACATCAACAAGGTGGCAGTGTTTACCCAGTACAACGCGGGAAGCCTGAACGAGCATCTCAGCTCCTCCAAATGGTGGGATTTCGGACGTAAGCAGGGAGGACTCTTCGTATTTACCCCGGCGGTGACAGCGGAAAGCAATGCGTGGTATCGCGGAACGGCAGACGCCATTGCACAGAACCTCGCTTTCCTGAAAAACAGCCATGAGCCGTATGTAGTGATCTCCTCCGGAGACTGTGTCTACAAGATGGACTACAATAAGATCCTGGAGTATCACATTGAGAAAAAAGCGGATATTACGGTGGTATGCAAGGATATGGGACCGGATATCAACGTGGAGCGCTTCGGAACGATCAAGATGAACGAGGAAAGCCGCATCGAAGAGTTTGAAGAAAAACCGGTGGTGGCAAAGTTCAATACGATCTCCTGCGGCGTGTATGTTGTCAGAAGACGTCAGCTGATCGAAATGATCGAGCGCTGCGCTGAAGAAGACCGCTATGATTTTGTTAAGGATATCCTCATCAGATACAAGGATATGAAGCGTATCTATGGATATAAAATCAAAGATTATTGGAGCAATATTGCGACAATCGACGACTATTTCAAGACCAATATGGACTTCCTGAAACCGGAGATCAGAGACTACTTTTTCAAGCAGTATCCGGACATTTATTCCAAGGTGGACGACCTTCCTCCGGCGAAGTACAATGTGGGTGCAAGCATCAAAAACAGCCTGATTTCCAGCGGTTGCATCGTCAACGGTACGGTGGAAGATTCTGTGATCTTCAAGAAAACGTATGTGGGCAATAACTGCTACATCAAGAATTCAATCATTCTCAACGATGTGTACATTGGGGACAATACACACATTGAAAATTGTATCGTGGAAAGCAGGGGAACGATCCGTGCCAACTCCTATTATAAGGGTGAAAATGATATAGAAATTGTTGTAGAACATAATGACAGATACGTAATTTGATGATACAATAGGTATCTGTTAATATTGCAAGCGACGTGGCTTGGAGAGTATGACTTGTGTGGAGAGCTTGTGAAAACCGACAGACCATCTGATCGGTATCATATGATAAGGGGAGGCTTAGCTTCATGAGAATTACTGATGTCCGCGTGCGTAAGATGACTCAAGACAGCAAAATGAAGGCAATCGTTTCAATCACGATCGACGATGAATTCGTGGTACATGACATTAAAGTAATCGAAGGTGAAAAAGGACTTTTTATTGCTATGCCAAGCAAAAAGGCAGCGGACGGAGAATATCGCGATATTGCACATCCGATCAACTCCGAGACACGTGATAGCATTCAGAAGATCATCTTGGATAGTTATGAAAAGGCACTTTTGCCAGGCGATGATGAGTGAAAAAGCATGAGTGGAAAAGAAAGAGGAAAGAGCGCGCAGGCGCTCTTTTCTTTTTCTCTTTCTGTACAAAACACACTTGAGATAAAAAGGGGATGTTGTTACAATAGGAAAAGATGACGGCGGGCATGGGAGGCTGTATGAACGGAGAAGCCCGCAGAATCGGGAACAGTGTGAGAAGACTTTGCAGCACGCTGTCCGGAAATGAGGATGTTATGTATATAATAGTAGGTCTGGGGAATCCCGGAAAAGAATATCAGAATACGAGACACAATATCGGCTTTCAGGTGATCGACGCGATCGCAGAGAAAAACCATATCACAGTGAAGGAAAAAAAGCATAAGGCGCTTATCGGAAAAGGGATGGTGGCCGGACAGAAGGCAGTGCTGGTGAAGCCGCAGACCTATATGAATCTGAGTGGTGAAAGCGTCCGTGACGTCATAGACTTTTATAAGGTGGATGAGAGGACGGAACTGATCGTCATTTCGGACGACATCAGTCTGGACGTGGGTCAGATCCGGATCCGCAAGAAGGGAAGCGCCGGGGGACACAACGGGCTGAAGAATATTATCCTGCATCTGGGGCACGATCAGTTTCAGAGGATCAAGATGGGAGTCGGCGAGAAGCCACAGGGATATGATCTGGCGGATTATGTGCTGGGTCATTTTGCAAAGGAAGAGCAGAAGGTGCTGGAGGACAGCATTGAAAGAGCAGCAGAGGCAGTGGAGCTGATGATGACAGAGGGCGCGGATGCGGCCATGAACCGATATAACCAGAAAAACAAGACGGAGGTATGATGTGAGAGCTTTGCTTGCTCCTTTGGAGGAGCTTGGAGAATATGAAGAGATCAAGAAAGAACTGAAAAAACCGGTGGTGTCTGTGGCGGTAAGCGGCTGCGTCGACTCGCAGAAGATGCACATGATCTACGGGCTCGGACAGGATTTCCGATACCGGATCATCGTGACCTTCAGCGATCTTCGCGCCAAGGAGATCTATGAGGACTACAAGTTTTACGACCGGAATGTGACGCTGTTTCCCGCGAAGGATCTGATCTTTTTTCAGGCAGATATCCATGGCAACCAGCTGACGGCGGAGCGGGTAAAATGCCTGCGGAGACTCTATGAGGGCAAGCCCGTGACGGTCATCACGACTTTCGATGCGCTGATGGCGCCGCAGGTGCCCGTCAGTGTTTGGCGGGAGCACGTGATCTCCATCAACCGACAGACGCTCATCAACGAGAAGGAGCTGGCGGCGAGGCTGGTGGAGCTTGGCTATGAGAAGAATTATCAGGTGGAGGCGCCCGGACAGTTCAGCATCCGCGGCGGGATCATCGATATCTTTGATCTGACGGAAGAGAATCCGTACCGGATCGAGCTGTGGGGGGAAGATATCGAGTCGATCCGCAGCTTCGATATTCTGAGCCAAAGGTCGATCGAGAAGCTGGAGTCCGTGACGATATATCCTGCGACAGAACTAATTTTGTCAGAAGATACCATGCGACAGGGTTTAGAAAAGATCGACGCGGAGGGAAAAGAGCAGGCGCAGAGACTACGCGAGCAGCGAAAAGTCGAGGAGGCGCACCGGATCGAGGTGCAGACCGCCCAGCTTCGCGAGGAGCTTTTGGAGCTTGGCGTGTCCAGAAACGCGGTGAATCTGGAGAGCTATGTCCGCTATTTTTACCCGGAGCTGGAGACGCTGCTGGACAATATGGACGCCGGAGCAAGCTGTATCTTTGTGGATGAGCCGATCCGCGTGCGGGAGCATGCGGATGCCGTGGAGCTGGAATTCCGGGAGAGTATGTCCCAGCGTGTGGAAAAGGGGTATCTCCTGCCGGGACAGATGGATCTGCTTTTTTCCACAGAGCAGGTGGCAGCAGATATGGCAGGGCGCAGAGTTGTGTCCGTGTCCATGATGGAGGGCAGAAATCCACTTTTTAAAGTGGACCGGAAATATGCGGTGCAGGCGAGGAGCCTTTCATCCTACAATAACAGCTTCGAAGCACTTGTGCGGGATCTGGCGGCGTACCGGCGGAAGGGCTACCGGGTGCTGCTTCTCTCCGGCTCCAGAACCAGGGCGAAGCGTCTTGCGGAGGATCTGACCGAGCAGGAGATCAGCGCGTTCTATTCCGAGGATCCGATGCGCGAGGTGCAGCCGGGCGAGGTGATGACCTACTATGGACGGGTGCTGAAAGGCTTTGAGTACCCCATGCTGAAGTTTATCGTCATCTCGGAGAGCGATATTTTCGGCGCTGAGAAGAAGAAAAAGAAGAGAAAGAAAAAATATGAAGGCCAGAAGATCAACGACTTCAATGAATTGAAGGTCGGAGATTACGTGGTGCACGAAAGCCACGGGCTGGGGATCTACCAGGGCATCGAGAAGGTGGAGGTAGACCATATCGTCAAGGACTATATGAAGATATCCTACCGGGACGGTGGGATCCTGTATGTTCTGGCAACCGGACTGGATGTGATCCAGAAGTATGCGTCTGCGGATGCGGCGGCGACGCCGAAGCTGAATAAGCTGGGAACGCAGGAGTGGAACAAGACCAAGAGCAAGGTGCGCGCTGCGGTGGACGAGGTAGCGCAGGATCTGGTAGAGCTGTACGCCGCCAGACAGCAGACGGCGGGCTTCCAGTACGGAAAAGATACAGTCTGGCAGAAGGAATTTGAAGAGATGTTCCCTTTCGAGGAGACGGAGGACCAGATCCACGCGATCGAGGCGACAAAGGCAGACATGGAGAGCACCCGCATCATGGACCGGCTGATCTGCGGCGACGTCGGTTATGGAAAGACGGAGATCGCGATCCGGGCGGCGTTCAAGGCGGTGCAGGAGGGAAAACAGGTCGTGTATCTTGTGCCGACAACGATCCTGGCGCAGCAGCATTATAATACCTTTGTGCAGCGGATGAAGGATTTCCCGGTTAAGATCGATCTGCTGTCCCGGTTCCGCACGGCTTCGGAGCAGAAGCGGACGATCACGGATCTGAAAAAGGGCATGGTGGACATTGTAATTGGAACACACCGCGTTCTCTCGAAGGATGTGGAGTACAAGGATCTGGGACTGCTGATCATCGACGAGGAGCAGCGGTTTGGCGTGACCCACAAGGAGAAGATCAAGAAGCTCAAGGAGAACGTCGATGTGCTGACGCTGACGGCGACCCCGATCCCGCGGACGCTCCACATGAGCCTGATCGGGATCCGCGATATGAGCGTGCTGGAGGAGGCGCCGAACGACAGGCAGCCGATACAGACCTTTGTCTGCGAATACAACGAAGAGCTGGTGCGGGAAGCGATCGTGCGCGAATTATCGAGGAACGGGCAGGTATATTATGTCTATAATCGTGTCAATAATATTGCTGATATAGCTGCATCAATCCAGAGACTGGTGCCGGAGGCAAATGTGGCATTCGCCCATGGACAGATGAAGGAGGCAGAGCTTGAGCGCATCATGTTTGATTTCATCGACGGGGATATCGACGTGCTGGTATCTACGACGATCATTGAGACAGGGCTGGACATCTCCAACGTCAACACCATGATCATCCACGATTCCGACCAGATGGGGCTTTCCCAGCTCTATCAGCTCAGAGGCCGCGTGGGAAGATCGAACCGGACGGCCTATGCGTTCCTGATGTATAAAAGGGATAAGATGCTCAAGGAAGTGGCGGAGAAGAGACTGGCGGCGATCAAGGAGTTTACTGAGCTTGGAAGCGGCTTTAAGATCGCCATGCGCGATCTGGAGATCCGCGGCGCGGGCAGCCTTTTGGGAAGGAGCCAGCACGGGCATATGCAGGCGGTCGGGTATGATCTGTACTGCAAGATGCTCAACGAGGCAGTCAAGGCGAAGAAGGGTATCGCAAGCATAGAGGATTTCAGCACGACCGTGGATCTGGATGCGGATGCGTACATCCCGCCGTCCTACATCGTCAACGAGATCCAGAAGCTGGACATCTACAAGCGAATTGCCGGCATAGAGGACCGGAAAGAGCGGGAGGATATGCAGGAAGAGCTGTTAGACCGCTTTGGAGAGATCCCGAAATCAGTCGACAACCTGCTGCGGATCTCTCTGATCCGCGCACACGCGCACCGTCTTTTTATCACGGAGCTGAAAGGAAAAGGAGAGCGGCTGACGATCTGTATGCGTCCGGATGCGCCGATCCGTGTCGAAAATATCCCGGTGCTCCTGTCGCACTATGATGGCAAGATGTCCTTTGACCCCAAGGGAACGCCGGAATTCCGGCTTCGCTACTATCGCTGCGGCGTCGTGGAGAAGGATGAGGAGATGCTTCTGACGCTGACGGAGGAGACGCTGGAGAAGATCGAAGAGGTACTGTTCGAAAATCCTTCGCAGAATCCGCCTCAGGGGACTTGATTTCTGGAAATTCCTGATTTATAATGTGGCTATAATTCATAGTGAAATACTAGGAAAATAAAGAGAAAGGGAGAGTACATGATGATATATCTGGATAACGCGGCAACTACAAAAACGGCGCCGGAAGTGCTGGAGGCGATGCTTCCGTACTTTACGGAGTATTATGGCAATGCAAGCAGCATTTATAAATTGGGAAGCGAGAGCAAAAAGGCAACGATCGAGGCGCGGGAGACGATAGCGCAGACGCTGGGAGCGGAGCCGAACGAGATCTATTTCACGGGAGGCGGCTCAGAGTCGGATAACTGGGCGCTCAAGGCGACCTTCGAGGCGTACCAGTCGAAGGGAAAGCATATCATCACTTCGAAGATCGAGCATCATGCGATCCTGCACACCTGCCAGTATCTGGAGAGCAGAGGGGCAGAGGTGACATATCTGGATGTGGACGAGGACGGAGTGGTAGACCTTGAGCAGTTAAAGCGGTCGATCCGGCCGGACACGATCTTGATCTCGATCATGTATGCAAACAATGAGATCGGAACGATCCAGCCGATCAAAGAGATCGGAGAGATCGCGGCTGAGCACGGGATCCTTTTCCATACAGACGCGGTACAGGCTTACGGGCAGGTGCCGATCAATGTAGAGGAGTGCCATATCGATATGCTCTCCGCCAGCGGGCATAAGCTGAATGGCCCGAAGGGGATCGGTTTTCTGTACATCAATAAGAAAGTGAAGATCCGTTCCTTTATCCATGGCGGGCAGCAGGAGAGAGGCAGACGTGCGGGCACAGAGAACGTGCCGGGAATCGTCGGACTTGCCGCAGCAGCCAAGCGTGCATTCCGCATCATGGAGGAAAAGACCAAAAAGGAGATCGAACTGCGGGATTACTTTATTTCCCGGATCGAGAAGGAGATCCCTTATTCAAAGCTGAACGGCCACCGGACGAAGAGACTGCCAAACAATATCCATGTCGGGTTCGAGTTTATTGAGGGCGAATCGATGCTGATCATGCTGGACATGAAGGGCATCTGCGGATCGAGCGGATCGGCGTGCACATCCGGTTCCCTGGATCCGTCCCATGTGCTTCTCGCCATCGGGCTTCCGCATGAAAAAGCCCATGGATCGCTGCGGCTGACGCTGAGCGAGGAGAACACGAAGGAAGAGATGGACATTGTCGCAGACGAGCTGGTGAAGATCGTGGAGAGACTGCGCAGTATGTCGCCGCTCTGGGAGGATTTCGTGAAGAAGCAGAAAGAGGCAAAATAAAAAACAGATAAAATAATAAAATTTTCTGAGAATTTGAAGGAGAGTCCCGTTTATCGGACTCTCCTTTTGTTATCCTGTATCCAACAGACAAACAGCTGTTCGCAATGCGGACAGGGCAGAGGGGCGGCAATACCGGCGCACAGGCAGAGAGGAGACAGGAGCTATGAAAGGATATGCGGTAGAGAGCGGATACATGGGATATGTGAACGGAAGATATATGCTTTTTGCAAGCGAGATGGATTATCTGGACTATATTCAGTAAATACTTATTGCAGGGAGTGCTCCCGATACAGTAAAATGGAACTGTTCGATAGGATCAGGAAAAATGATATATGCTATGGACAGAAAGAAGGAAGCACAAAGTGAGAAGGACAGATAGAGCGGGAAATACAATCCTTGGACTGACGCTTATGGCGGCGATGCTGCTGACCGGATGCGGAGCGAAGGGAGAGGAGGCAGACGAAACCGTGGCGCCTGAGCAGACGCAGCAGGAAACTGCAGAACAGGAAGAGGCGGCTGTGCAGGAAGAAGCGGCGCAACAGGAGACTGCGGAGAACGCGGAGGCAGAGAGTGTGCCTGCGGATGAGGAACAGGAGGCGACAGATAAGATGCAGGAAGCAGAAAACACGATGATAGAGAGTTATGAAATGCTGGATTCCGACGCGATCGCGCTGGTGCGGGATATGAAGATCGGATGGAATCTGGGAAATACGCTGGACGCTTCTTCGGACAACAACAGGTCGGATGAGCTTTCCTATGAATCCCTGTGGTGTGGGATCAAGACGACGAAGGAAATGATCGATGCGGTGAAGAACGCGGGCTTCCGCACGGTGCGCATACCGGTGTCATGGCACAATCACGTCACGGCGGACGGCAGCTATACGATCAGCCAGGTCTGGATGGACCGTGTGCAGGAGATCGTAGATTATGCGATCGAAGATGACATGTATGTCATTTTAAACATTCATCACGACAACAACGAAAATTATATTTTCCCAGACGAAGCGCATATGGAGCAGTCCAAGGCGTATATAAGCGCAGTGTGGGAGCAGATAGCAGACCGCTTCGCTTCGTATGACGAGCATCTGATCATGGAAGGAATGAACGAGCCGAGACTGGTGGGAACCTCCCATGAGTGGTGGCTGGATCTGAACAGCCAGGATTGCGTGCAGGCGGTGGAGTGTATCAACGAGTTTAACCAGACCTTCGTGGACACGGTGAGAGCGTCCGGCGGGAACAACGCTGAGCGGTATCTGCTGGTGCCGGGCTATGCCGCATCCCTGCAGGGGGCGACGAACGAGTATTTCCGGCTGCCGGAGGATCCTTCCGGGCTGGAGAACCGGATCATGGTGGAGGTTCACGCTTACACGCCGTATGGATTTGCGCTGGCGGGAAGCGGCGATAACGGCTATACGGAGCAGTGGAGCATGGACAGTGATGCGGATCGCGCAGAGATAGACGGACTGATGGATCAGCTCTATGAGCTTTATGTCAAGAACGGTACAGGAGTAGTCATCGACGAGTTTGGAGCGCGGGAGAAGAACGGAAATCTCCAGGCGCGGGCAGACTTTTCAACCTACTATATCGGCGCGGCGAGAGCCAGAGGGATCAGCTGCTGCGTGTGGGACAACAACGCCTTTTCCGGGGACGGAGAGAACTTCGGGCTGCTTTTCAGACCGATGTGTACCTTCCGGTATCCGGAGATCATAGAAGGCCTGATGCGCTACGCGGACTGAGAAAGAGCATTTTTTACATAGCATACGGCAGGAAGCTATTTGCGTAATCGGACAGATAAGAGTAAGATTGGAAAGAGCAGGGCGCGGAAACGTCCCTGCCGATGCTGCATAGAATGAAAAGTAAGGAGACTCGATCGGAAAAGAGAGTCAGGTGAAGATCAGTGATCAAAAAGATTAACGACATCTCAGTAAACTATACGGATCAGGGCGAGGGACCGGTGATCGTACTGCTGCACGGCTGGGGAGCCAATATCACGCTCTATCAGGGCATCATAAATACGCTGGCACAGACAAACCGGGTGATCGCGCTGGATATGCCGGGATTTGGCAAGACGCCGGAGCCGCCTGCACCGTGGTGCGTGGATGATTACGTGGACTTTGTCATTGCCTTTTTGCAGACTTTCGAGGTATCCCATATCAGCGTTGTAGTACATTCCTTTGGAGGCCGCGTGTTTTTTAAGATGAACGCGCGCGAGTCCCTGCCGTTTGAGATCGACAGGGCGGTACTCATCGACAGCGCAGGGATCCTGCCAAAGAAGAGTTTCAGACAGAAGGTGAGCCTGCGGCTGTATAAGATCGGACGCGCGGTCATGAGCACGAAGCTCCTGCACTTTCTCTACCCCGACGCGGTGGAGGATATGCGGCGCAGACGGGGATCTGCGGACTATAACAGCGCGACGCCGGTGATGCGGGCGACACTGGTCAAGGTCGTGAATGAGGATCTGGAGCCGCTGATGCCGAAGGTGGCGTGTCCGACGCTGTTGATCTGGGGGGATCTGGATACGGCGACGCCGATCTCGGACGCACACCGGATGGAAGAGCTGATCCCGGATACGGGACTGGTGGTGTGCGAAGGCGCGGGGCATTTCTCGTTCGCACAGCAGGCGCCTAAGGTAAACGCCGCGCTTGCAGCCTTCTTTGCAGGCAAATAGGAAATCCTCAGGGGAGAGAAAGGAATCCAAGACCGATGGATCTGGCAATCAATAGTTTATGGTTCGTGACATATCTGGCAGGAGCGATCCTGTTTGAGTTATACATTGCGCATATGTTTCAGCAAAATTCCTATAAACCGAGGGAATACCGGGAGTGGATGCAGGTGACTTCCAACATCGGGAGGATGCTCGGCAAGTCGATCTACGGAATGATCGCTGTATTTGTCCTTGTGTTCGGAAAAGGAAACGGCAGTCTGGTGGCGGCCTGGCTGCTGAATCTGATGACGATCTGGGTGAACAAACCGCGAAAGGCGAAGAAGCCGCTTGTGTATACCCCGAGAGTGAAGCGGATGCTTTTCACAACAGGTTTGCTGTTTGTCCTGGCTGCGCTTCTTGTGGCGCTTGCAGGGGGCAGCAGGGTAAGGAATGTGCAGATCATACTGGTGCTTCTGTTTATTTTGGAGCCGGTGCTCATCGTGCTGGTCAACTGGATCAACCGCCCGGTGGAAAAGGGAGTCAACCAGCACTATATCAATGACGCTGCAAGGATTCTGCGGGAGATGCCGGAGCTGAAGATCATCGGCGTGACGGGAAGCTATGGCAAGACCAGCGTCAAATATTTCCTGAACACGCTGCTTTCCAGCCAGTACAATGTTTTGCAGACACCCGGAAATTATAATACAACGCTGGGCGTGGTGCGGACGGTCCGGGAACAGATGAAGCCTTTCCATGAGATCTTTATCTGCGAGATGGGCGCGCGAGAGGTCGGCGACATCAAGGAGATCTGCGATCTGGTGCATCCCGATTATGGAATCATCACATCGATCGGGCCGCAGCACTTGCAGAGCTTCCACACGATCGACAATATCATCGGAACAAAGTTTGAGCTGGCGGATGCGGTGCCGGCGGAGGGCGTCGTATTTTTAAACTATGACAATGAGTATATCCGCAAACATCCTATTGAGAAAAAGGTTGTGACCTACGGAATCGGTGAAGAGAAGCTCGACTACCGGGCATATGACATCGAGGTGTCGCCGGAGGGATCGCAGTTTAAGATAAAGGACAGAGCCGGAAAAGAGTATCTTTTCCACACAAGGCTGGTCGGCAACCACAACGTGCAGAACATTGCCGGAGCGATTGCGGTGGCAAACACGCTTGGAATCCCGATGGAGAAGCTGATCTATCCGGTCAAGCAGCTTGAGAGCGTGCCGCACCGACTGCAGCTCCTCAGACAGGGAAAGCGGATCATTCTGGACGACAGCTACAATTCCAACAAGAGCGGATTTAAGGCGGCGCTGGATACGCTGGCGATGTTCAGGGAACTTCGTATTCTGATGACGCCCGGCATGGTGGAACTGGGAGAGAAGCAGTATGACGAAAATAAAGAGGTAGGAGTTTACGCGGCAGACAAGTGCGACTATGCGGTGCTGGTAGGAAAAGAACAGACCAGACCAATCCAGGATGGCCTGCGGGAAGCCGGATTTGCACAGAACAGGATGATCCTGGTGGACACCCTGCAGGAGGCGTTCCAGATGGTGAACGCGATACCCGATGAAAAGCAGAAGGTCGTGCTGATCGAAAACGATCTGCCGGATAATTACGCATAAGGGCGGTCTGTAAACGGAAGACTGCATTTTAGAAATGAGCCGCAAAGGGCATGAGAAAGGTAAGGTAAGGGATATGAAAATTCGGGTAGGAGTATTCTTCGGAGGCAAGAGCGTGGAGCATGAGGTGTCAGTCATCTCCGGACTGCAGGCGTACAACTCTTTTGATCAAGAAAAATATGAACCGATCGCGATCTATATCACAAAGGATAACGAGCTTTATACAGGGGAGGCTGTTGCGGATATCTCAAACTATAAGAATATCCCGGAGCTCCTCAAAAAAAGCACCAGAGTGTTCTTTATGAGCAATGGAGGAAAGGTACAGCTGATCCAGTACCCGGAGAAGAAATTTGGAAATTCGGTGGTGGCTGAGATCGACGTGGCGTTTCCGGTAGTTCACGGCGCAAATGTGGAGGATGGATCGTTGCAGGGATTCCTGCGCCACTATAATATCCCGTTTACCGGCTGCGATGTGATGGCGTCAGCGGTGACCATGGATAAATATGTGATGAAGACCGTTCTCAAGGACAACGATATCCCGGTGCTGGATTGTGTGACAGCCAATGTGAAGGAGTATCAGGCGTCGCAGGAGACGGTTTACAGCAAGGTTGAGAGCCGCATCAGCTATCCGGTCATCGTCAAGCCGGTCAATCTTGGATCCAGCGTAGGGATCAAGGTAGCGAGAGACCGGAAGGAGCTGGAGGAGGCGCTGGAGTACGCCTTCACGTTTGGTCCCAAGGTGCTGATCGAACGTGCGATCATGAACCTGCGTGAGATCAACTGCGCAGTTCTGGGCGATTACGAGGAGGCGGCCGCTTCCGAGTGTGAGGAGCCGATCTCCAGCGATGAGATCCTGAGCTATGAGGATAAATATGTGGCAGGCGGCAAGGGTGGTTCCGAGGGAATGAGGACAGCCAGAAGAGAGCTTCCGGCGAACCTGACGAAGGAGAAACGGGAAGAGATTCGCGAAATGGCAGTCAAAACGTTCCAGGTACTCGGCTGCAGCGGCGTGTCGAGGATCGATTTTATGATCGATAAGGATACCGATCAGGTCTATGTCAACGAGATCAATCCCATTCCGGGTTCGCTCGCCTTTTATCTGTGGGAGGCTCTCGGCAAGCCCTACGCGCAGCTTTTGGACGATATGGTGAAGCTGGCGCTCAAGAGAGAACGCGAGGAGAAGGGGATGCTGACGTCCTTCGACAGCAATATCCTTCAGAACGCCAACCTGTCCGGCGCGAAAGGGGTAAAGAAGTAATTTACACAAGTTTTACCTGACTATGATTTCACGGGAACGCATCTTTGTCTATAATTTTGTAGAAAGACAAAAGTGACAGACGGAGGAAACGATGCGTTCTAAGAAAAAATATATTGAAAATCTGATGGAAGAAAACGGGATCTATCCGGTATTTCAGCCGATCGTCTCCCTGCGGGACGGATCGGTGATGGGATACGAGGCGCTTACCAGGATCAAAGAGAAATTTCAGGATCCCGATCTGAATCTGAACATCGAAGAAATGTTTTGCGAGGCAGAGTCCTTTTCTGATAGCGTGCGCGGAAAAGGAGATTTGTGTCGGCGCAGAAGCTCTCTTACACCAGGATCGGTCTTGGCGGATTCTTCGGCTATGTGATTCCGTCGAGCCTTGTGTTCTTCGCGGTCTATTTTCTGAATGTCATCACGATGCTTCTGATCATCGGGAAAAAGAAAACGTGCCTGCCCGGATGGATGTGGATCATCAATCCGCTTACCTTCAAGATTCTGCTGAATATGGTCGGCAAGCTCGGGACAAACGCGTTCCTGAACGGTCTGGCCTGCTCCAACATGAGTCTTGGCGCGCTTATCATTATGACGGCGTGGCTTATCGTGATCGGAAAGAAAAAGAGCGGATCTGGTATGTGAAAACTGCTGTGTCAAGAGCTGGTAAACCGTCATATTGCACAAAAATGACTCGCATATTGTACTTTTCTTAGTACAATCGACAAACTGCGACAAAAACATGCTACACTGTTAGTAGTTTCCCACGGGAAAAGAGGGAAATGAAAATAACAGATGAGGGGGTCGCAAATGAAAAAGAAAAAGTCGATCAAAACGGAACTTTTGGCGAGTACAATTCTCCTGATCGCAGCGATCTGTATCGTGTTTGCTGTGATCACAGTGGCATCGGTCAGCAGTCTGCTGAAGGGATATGTACAGACGGAGACAAGCAATCGTGCGGTGGATGCTTCCAAGCTGGTGGAGCACCAGATCAACACCTATATTTCACAGGTGGAAGATATTGCGAGCAGAGAAGATATTAAGACGATGGATTGGAGTATCCAGCAGGATGTTCTGATCCGGGAGGCAGAGCGAATCGGATTTGAGCGTTTTCAGATCTGCTATGTAGATGAGACGGCAGATCACGTAGTCGGCGATGTCATCTCCACAACAGGCGATAAGGCAAATGCGGCGGATCGTGCGTTCTTCAAGCAGGCGGCTTCGGGAATCCCGAATATTTCCGATGTGCTGTTTGCAAGAATTGATCTCAAGATGGTAATCTGCGTCAGCGCACCCATCTATAATGATAATGGCGATGTGATCGGCGTCCTGACCGGTGTGACGGACGCGTCCATGCTGAATGATCTGGTAAATGAGATCAATGTGGAAAACAACGGTTTCTGCTTTGTCATCAATCAGACGGGTACAAAGATGACGGCTATTGATTATGCAGACGTTGAAAATTCCCAGAATGATATTGTGTGCAATACCGGCCGGGAGGCTGCGGAGGGCGTGGAAGCTATCGAGGCAGATCCCAGATATGCGGAGCTTGCGGCGGTAGAGGAGAAGATGATCGCCGGGGAGAGCGGTATTGACACCTATCGGTTTGATGGAAAGAAATACTTTATCGGATATGCGCCGATCCTTGGCGGGCAGTGGTCTTTTGCCATGGTTGGCGAGCAGAGCGCGGCTCTGGCGGGAACTTCCAAGCTGGCAGTCGGACTGGTCGTGCTGAGTATCGTTTTCCTGATCGCGGGCAGTCTGGCAATCTACGTGATCGGCAGCAGGATCTGTAATCCGATCGTGAGACTGACGAAGAATACAGGACTTCTGGCAGAGGGAAATCTGAATCTGGAATTTGACGCCGGCAGTCTGAAAAATAAGAATGAGATCGGAGATATGGCACGCGGGCTGAGAGAGGTTCAGGAGAATCTCCGACAGATCGTGACAGAGCTGCAGAGATCCATCAGCAGCATCAAGGGGAACAGCGCTGACTTCAGCAATGCGTTCGACACCATGACAGGCAATGTGGCGGATGTGAACAATCTGGTGCAGGAGATCGCGTCCAGCAGTAATTCACAGGCAAATGAGACGAATATCGCTGAGCAGAAGGTAAACCACATCGAGGCAGGTATCGAGGAGAACGCCAACAGCGCGAATACACTTGAGAAGTCGATCGCGAACATGAACCAGTACGCAGAGCAGGCGTTGGGGGCACTGGAGAATCTGGTCAATATCTGCGACAAGACGGCTGCAGAGGTGGAAGACCTTGTGGTACAGACGAAGCTCACAAACGACTCCGCGATGAAGATCCAGAATGCGGTCGATGTGATCACAGAAATCGCCGGACGGACCAACCTGCTGAGTCTGAATGCCTCGATCGAGGCTGCCAGGGCAGGAGAAGCGGGCAGAGGCTTTGCAGTCGTAGCGGAGGAAATCCGGAATCTGTCGGAAGGCTCCAACGATGCAGCCAACCAGATCTCTGCGGTGATCAATGAACTGATCAACAATTCCAATGCGAACGTAGAGAAGATGGAAGCGGTAGAAGGACAGGTCGAGACACAGCAGAAGCAGCTTAAGGATACGCAGGAATACTTTGCAGGACTCCGGACAGAGGTCAAGGTGGTGTCTGACATTTCAGATGACATCCACAGACAGACCAGCAGGCTGGATGGACTCAAGACAGAGGTCGGCAGCACGATCGTCAAGCTGGCGGGTGATGCAGAGAGAAACGTTTCCTCGACAAACGAGGCAAGCGAGAATATGAATCATCTGCTGCAGATGGTAGAAGAGTGTACCGGAAAGACGAGAGAGCTTATCGATATGAGCGATTCGCTGGAGGCACAGGCAGCTAAGTTTAAGCTGTAGCGTTTCCAGAAGAAAGAATCAGTCAGTGATAGTTTCAGGCAGGTTGATGGAGATCATCAGCCTGCCTTTTGATTGCGGCAAAGCGGCAAAAGACAATGTTTCCAGCCCAGCCATGATATAGGCAGCAGGCAGAGACGCAGATCAGAGAAAGCGTTCTTTCAGGATCTGCAGCACGCCGTTTTCCCAGTAGGGCGCGCAGGTCTCTTTGGCGCTGTCGATCACTTCCTGGCGGGCGTTGGAGACGGCGAAGCTCATCCCGGCGGATTTCAGCATCTCAATATCGTTAAAATTGTCGCCGAAGGTGCAGACCTCATCCGGCGCGACGCCGAGGTGTTCCATCAGGGCGGAGAGCGCCGTCCATTTGCTCACGCCCAGAGGGTTGCAGTCTACCCATTGTTTTCCGGCGACGGCGAGCATGGTCTTGTCCTTCCAGGTGGGGATGAAAACCGGTGAGCAGAGCTCTTCGCAGGCGGTGGGGTGATACACGGTAAACTTGATGACGTCCTCCGAATGAAATTCCATCAGATTTTCTGCTTCCCGGATATCGAAGCCGTAAGAGTCTTTCAGCCAGCGGAACATTCTGCTTCCCGCGTCTTCTGCGAGGCAGTAGTCCGGCAGCCCGATATAACAGTCGCAGGATGGAAGGGTATCGCGCACCATCCGGTACATGCCTTTCCAGGTCTCCTCCGGCATGGTGTATTTTTTCAGGACTCTTTCGGGAGTACGGACGACTGTGCCGCCGTCGGTGATGTACAGAAGCCTGTTTCTGATCGGGGCAAAGAGCTTCTGTTCGCTGACGAACTGTCTGCCGGAGCAGGCTGCAAAATAATATCCTTTATCGAGCAGACGGTCGATGACGGTCATGTACTCCGGGTCGATCTGGAGCGTACCGTCTTTGACAAGCGTACCGTCTACATCGCTGGCAATCAATTTGATCATGGAAATCCTCATTTCTGTATTTTTTCTGTGGTAAGGTCTGAAAAGGGACAGACCGGATAACTTTTGTATAGATATGGTATCATCTTTCTGGATTTTTGCAACAAAAGAGATATACCATAATGCATTACTTTGTGCTATGCTGATGTCCTAAGAGTGTCTGAAGCAATGGGAAAGGACAAAAGAAGATGGATACGACGAACAAAAATACGATGGATATGACGCATGGAACGCTGTGGAACAAGATCCTGATCTTTGCGCTGCCGCTTGCCGCGAGCAGCATTTTACAGCAGTTGTTCAACTCAGTGGATACGGCGGTAGTGGGGCGGTTTGCGAGCAGCCAGGCGCTTGCCGCGGTGGGGAGCAACAGTTCCCTGATCTCGCTGATGATCAACCTGTTTCTCGGGATCTCGCTTGGCTCGAACGTGGTGATCGCGCGCTATATCGGACAGAAGATTGAGAAGAATATCCAGGCGGCGATCCATACGTCGATACTGGTCGCCATCTTAAGCGGATTTTTTGTAATGATCCTGGGGCAGTTTATCGCAAGACCGGTCCTGCTGCTTATGGGAACGCCTGAGGACGTCATCGATCTGGCTGTCCTGTATCTGCGGATCTATCTGGTGGGCATGCCGTTTATCATGCTGTACGATTTCGGCTCCTCGATCCTGCGGAGCACGGGAGACAGCAAGCGGCCTCTGTACGCACTGATCGCGGCGGGGATCGTCAACACCATTCTGAACCTGATCCTGGTCATCGTTTTTCAACTGAGTGTTGCGGGGGTGGCGATCGCTACGGTGATTTCGAATATTGTCAGTTCGAGCATTGTGATGTACATCCTACTGCATGAGCAGGAGCCAATCCGGCTTGACCTGCGGAAACTGCGGATCGTACCGGGGGAGCTTTCCCAGCTTCTGCGGATCGGGATCCCGGCGGGACTTCAGGGAACCATGTTTTCGATTGCCAATGTGTGTATCCAGAGCACGATCAACAGCTTTGGATCAAGTGCGGTGGCAGGCTCGGCGGCGGCTCTTAATTTCGAATTTTTTGCATATTTTATGGTGAATGCATTCGCGCAGGCGACGGTCACGTTTACCAGCCAGAACTATGGCGCGGGAGAATATACGAGATGCAGGAAGATCTTCCGGATAGCAATGCTTTTTTCCATTCTGTCGTGCGGACTTCTCTCCGGCGTTTTTGTGATCTGGAGAGGCTTCTTTTTACGGATCTATACGACAGATCCGGCGGTTTTGGAATTTGCGGTGCAGAGACTGCTGATCGTGACGACGCTCGAGCTGCTGACCTCCTCCTATGAGATCAGCGCGGGAGCGATGAGAGGACTGGGACACTCCCTGCTTCCGGCGATCATCACCTTCGCAGGGTCCTGCGTCCTCAGATTGATATGGATCGCTACGGCGTGCCGTATGGTACATGAGTTCCGGGTACTTATGATCATCTATCCGATCTCATGGGTCGTTACGGGAATCGCCATGCTGACAGCTTATCATTTTGTATGTTCTTTGACGTACTCGCGGATGAAGAAGTCGTCCTCCGGCATCTGACAGCCGACGATGTACTGACCGTTGTTGTTGGAGCAGCGGATCACATGACCTTCCAGAACGTCGTGCTGCGGGAGGTCAAAATTGTGGATCCTGATGGTCAGGGAAGCTCCTTTGTGCGATGCAAAATAGCTGTCGCTGGTCAGAAAAGCAAAGCCGTTGGCACTGATGTTGTCCAGCGTGCCTTCCATGGTGGTGCCGCCGTCCTGCAAGGTTATCGTGCAGGCGTTTTTCAGATCCATACGGGGATATTTCCGGCGATTGTTGATCTTAGGTCTGGACTCGATCGTTATTGTGAAGGAATTTCCGCTCTGGGAGGCAACCTTTACGCTGTCCCACAGATACAGGACGTTGCCGACCGTCACTTTCAGCTTACAGGAGACGGGCGAGGATATCGCAGGCGTCTGCGGGAAGGTCGCGGTCAGGGTATTGTTGTTCTGTTCGGTAAGCGTACCGTGATATTCTTTGTTGTTCAGCGAAATGCTCAGCTTCATGCCGGGCTGAAGATCCTCAGTACCCATAAATCCGCCGATGCCCAACTCACACATGAGGGACTCGATGACGGTCTCGATCGAGGAAATGTTGGTCGCAGACTCGTCATACTTGCTCAGCATCCGGTTGTTGATCTCGCTGGAATCGGAGATGGATCTGGTCATATCGGTGACGATCTGTGAAACTTCGCTCAGGTTGTCTACCAGATGGATGTTCGATGCTTCGACGTCTTTCATGGAGGCGTCGATGACGGAGATGTGTTCTCCGAGCTGGACGGTATCGGAAGCGATCTGCGTCACATTGGAGCCAGCCAGAGTGACCTTGTCCAAAGTGAGCTGGATCAGCTCCAGCGTCTGTTCCATGGAGGACGTCATCTTTTCGGAGGTTTCCTCCAGATGGGCGAGCGCCTGCCGGATCTGTCCGGACGAAGTCTGGGTTTCTGTGCTCAGAGAGCGGATCTGTTCTGCGACGACGGCAAAGCCCCTTCCGGCGTCCCCGGCTCTCGCGGCCTCGATGGAGGCGTTCAGTGCGAGAAGGTTCGTCTGGTTAGAGATATTTTCGATCGTTCCCGTTTCTTTCTTTACCATGGCAAAATCGTTTTTGAAATTGTGAAGGGTTTCCTCGATCTCGTTGGAAACCTGCGCCATCGTGTTGGCGGTGGTGATCAGTCCGTCCAGATCGGCGGAGCTTACCTGTGCGTGCTGGCCGCAGGTGGCAGTCAGCGCTACCATCTGTTCGATCATGTCCGCAACATGGTTGACCTGTTTCTGGATCTCGGCGGTCATATCGTTGGAGGAGGCGGTGCTGTCCTGCAGGTTGGTGTTGTTGGCTTCCAGCTTGTGCAGGCTTTGTACGACGATGCCCGCGCCGTGCGTATTTTCGGACGCAAGCTCCTGTACGACGGTGATCCCGTCCATAATGGAGTTGCAGGCCTGTTTTACCTGCTCGACCGTCGTCACGACGCGGTGCAGATCTGCCCGGATGCTGTCGGTCATAGCGCCGTCAGATTCGTTGAGGTGCTTGATGGACATGACGTAGCAGACATAGCAGAGGATGATGCAGGCAAGCTCCAGCTGATAATTTTTCATATCGGAGGCGGAATTATAGCCAAGGATCACATGATAGACAGCGCTTTCGATAATGATCAGCGAATTGACAATTCCGCAGACTACCATAAACTTTTTATTTTTATAGAGGACTAACAGACTGGTAACCGGCAGGATATAGGTGAAGGCGATCGGAGACGCCGTGGTGCTGATCACAAAGGCGTAAAAGATACCGTAGCCGATCACCAGATTGTATTTGTAGATCTCGGTGGCAAAGCCTTTGACCCGGAGAAGGATCTCGCCGCTGATGATGGGAAGCCAGTTCAGCACCAGAAAAATGATATAGTGTGGAACGGGATACAGACCGTTTGCCACATCGCTTCCGTAATTGGCGGATAACAGGATAGAAAAGATAAGCCAGATCTTTCGCGCTCTCCGATTGGCCTTTTCCTTGAAAACAGATTCATCATAGTTCATAAGTACCTCCTGAAAATGCTTTGTCGTATCATTTGTATACAGAGATGTTCTGTATGGATCGCTCTCCGGAGCGGTAACGATCCACGGCCATACAGAGGCTTTGCGGAAAGGGCTGTGAAAGCGCAGCGGCAGATTCCGACGGATGCGTTACACTCCTATAATAGGATAAATTTTGCACAGATTCAATATGAACCGAACTGATTTTGCAGGACAGGAAGCAAGATTTTTATAGAAAAAAGAAGTCTGGCAGATCACAAAACAAGCGAGATCAGGATCAGAAGATCGCCCAGGAGCATATTGAGGGTGAGCGCTTCCTTTAGAAAGACAACACCCATAATCCCGGCGACCAGAGGGCTGAGCGCGCAGAGAGTTCCCGCCTTTTCAGCGGAAAGTCTGCTCTGGGCGACAGGCTGCAGGGTAAAGCCGAATCCGGTGCAGACGATGGAGAGGATGCCGATCATCCCATACTGCGCAGGGGTGGAAGGCAGAGTGAAGGAGCCGGTGAGCAGGCTTACAAAAAATCCGAGCACGCCGATCGCAGTGACCTGAAAGAAACCGATCACGAAGGAATCGCCGTGCCGGGAGAGCCGGTTGGTGACGATGATGGAAACGGCATACAAAAACGCGGCGCAAAGGAGGACAAGCTCTCCGTGTGAGAAGGAGAGGCCGTCTGCCGACAGGGTGAGAAAGGCGACGCCGACCAGTGCAAGGAGGGCAGAGAGCAGGGTCTTTTTCTCGGGTCTTTTGCGGGTGATCGCACTCTCCATCAGAGGTACGATGATGATGGCGAGGTTTTCGAGGAAGGAGGCGGTCGAAGAATCGGTTGTCTTTAGTCCGATCAGCTCGCAGGTAAGCACGCTGAAAAACAGGGCGCCGATCAGGATGCCGCTCAGAAACGTCTTTTTATTAACACCCTGACAGATCCGCTTGTGAAAGAATACAAAAAGCAGCACGGCGGCAAGCAGAAAACGCAGGGCAAGCAGGCTGAAGGTGTCCATGGTGGTCAGACACAGTTTGCTGAACATAAACGAGGTTGCGCGGGCTGAGATGACGAGCATTAACAGCAACTCCGCTTTTTTTTCAGTGAGTTTCATAAGCGCTCCTTTCCTTGACAACAGGATAACGCAGGAATATGATTGAGTAAATCGAAATATTTTCAATGATATATTGAGGAAAAGTCAAGGATGGATGCGGAAAAAGTAAAGATATTGCTGACGGTATTAAGAGAGGGAAGTTTTTCAGCGGCGGCAAGACTGCTGGGCTATACGACCTCGGGTATATCCCGGAGCATCGCTTCCCTTGAGGAGGAGGCTGGCATGAAGCTGCTTGTCCGCGGGAAAAACGGGATACGCGCGACCAAGGAGGCAGAGAGCCTGCTGCCTGCCATGCGGGATCTGGTGCGCCAGTCGGAGATCTGCCGGGAGCAGATCCGGCAGCTTCATGGCCTGGAGACGGGCACAGTTACGATCGGAATCTCCTACGCCGCGTATTTTAAGGTGGTGTCGCAGAGGATCCGGAAATTTGTGGAGGAATACCCGGGAATCCGGGTCCGCACGATGCAGGGGACCAGCACGGAGCTTTTGCATGCGCTCGATGAGAGGGAGGCTGACTTTGCCGTGATGACGTACCGGGAGAGCGGCTACCGTTTCTGCGAGCTCTGCACAGACCCGATGGTTGCGTGTATACCGGCGGATCACCCGGCGGCGCAGGAACGTGTATTTCCACTCGAACGCTATGCGAAGGAGCCCGTGATCGCGGCTTTTCCGGACAGGGAGACGGATCACCGCCGTGCGATCGAGCAGATGGGGATCGATTACAACATACAGTACACGACGACGGATATCTTTGCGGCATACTGCATGGTGGAGGCCGGTCTGGGGATCGCACTTTTTAATCACCTGGAGGTGGAATCGTGGAAGGGCAACGTGAAGATCCTGCCGACGGATCCGCCGATCGAGCTGCGCATCGGGATCACCTATCCCGATCCAGGGGATATGACGGTGGCGGCGCGCAAGTTTCTGGGAAACTGGATCAGGGAGCGGATATGAGGATATGAAAAGAAAACTTTCAACCAGACAGAAAATATTGTTGGGAATAGCGGCTGTGTGTATCTTGTGGTTTGTTTGCCGCGGCTATATCGCCTGGTCGGCAGACGGAATCATGCGGACGAGCGTTCCCGCGACGGCGCAGGTCACAGAAGCGTCTGCTGTATGGCTCTCTGCGGAGAAAAGCGTTACGCAAAACCGCACGGGAACGAGCGTGATGTATTTCGTGAAGGCATACCAGGATCTGACGGTTGCTTATCCGGCGGAGGGCGCAGAGCGGCAGCGGACGCTGAAAGAGATCGAGATTTTCAGCCATTCTTATAGCTGCCGTGATGAAGAACGGGCGAAGGGTTACGCGCGCGCCGATCTGGGTGACGATGATTATGCGTACCGGAAGGGCGACACGGTGGAGATCTATGTGAAGAAAGGGGAGCCTGACAGCATTTATCCTGCCGATGAACTGGCGCTGGATCGAAATCTGGCGGGCTGGATCTACCTGCCGATCCTGGCGGCAGCCGCTTTGCTGCTGTTGCCGTTCGGTTTTCAATACGCTACGGGATTTTCGGACGGCGGTATCCTAGCGTTTCTGATCGGCGCCTTTTTCGGAGGGCTGCTGTGCAGAAGCCTGCTTCAGAGAGGGGCAGACTATCGACCGGCATTGGCTGTGCTGGGGTTTCTGGCGATAGTCTGTATGGCGGGCGGCATTTTTCTGATCTGTTTCGACCAGAAAAGAAAGGCGGCCGATATTGACAGAGAGCGGGGATAGCGCTATATTATGAGATAGTTAGGGAATGAAGTTCTCCCTTGGGAAACCTAAACTGCTTGTTGAGCTGATGACTTCTACGATGATTACAGTCGCAGAAGGTGTCAGCTTTTTTGTTGGAAATAAAATGCTGCGACAGGAATAAGGAGGAAAAAAGGATGTTGACGTCGTTATCATTGATTTTTCTGGTAGGGCTTGCCATGGGGGCAATCTGCCAGCGGTTAAAGCTCCCGCGTATTATCGGGATGCTGGTCACAGGAATAATTTTGGGGCCTTATGTGCTGGATTTTCTGGATCCGTCGATCCTCTCAATCTCGGCAGAGCTGCGCAAAATGGCGCTGATCATCATTCTGCTGAAAGCGGGACTGTCGCTGGATCTGAAAGATTTAAAGAAGGCGGGGCGCTGCGCCGTGCTGCTGTCCCTTGTCCCGGCAACGTGTGAGATCATCGGATATGTCCTGTTTGCGCCGTCGCTTCTTAGGATCAGCCGGATCGACGCCGCCGTGATGGGAGCAGTCCTTGGGGCAGTCTCACCGGCGGTCGTCGTGCCGCGCATGGTGAGTCTGATGGAGCAGAAATACGGGACAGAGAAGGCGATCCCGCAGATGATCATGGCGGGCGCTTCCTGCGACGACATCTTTGTGATCGTGCTTTTCACTACATTCTTGAGTATGGCACAGGGCGGAAGTGCGAAGGTCGGAGACTTTGTGAACATTCCGGTTTCGATCGTGCTGGGAATCCTTCTGGGGGCGCTCATGGGATACGGGCTGTACCTGTTTTTTGAGACCTCTTACGCGCATGAGCACTGCGTCAGAAACAGCATGAAGGTGATCGTTGTTCTGGGGTGTTCGTTCCTGCTGATCGCGATAGAGGGATGGCTGGAGGGAAAAGTGCCGGTTTCGGGATTGCTGGCGGTGGTGAGCATGGCCTGCGTGATCAAATTAAAGAGCACCGCCTTCGTCTCAAAGCGGTTGTCCGAAAAATTCGGTAAGCTGTGGCTGGCGGCAGAAGTCGTGCTTTTCGTGCTGGTCGGCGCAGCAGTCGATATCCGGTACACGCTGGAGGCTGGGATCGCGGCAGTGCTGATGATCTTGATCGCGCTGCTTTTCCGGTCAATCGGAGTGTGTATCTGCACCATGAAAACCAGCTTGAACGGCAAGGAGCGGCTGTTCTGTGTGCTTGCATATCTTCCGAAAGCGACCGTGCAGGCAGCAATCGGTTCTGTGCCGTTGGCGGCGGGTCTTCCGTGTGGTAAAATAATTCTGTCGGTAGCCGTGCTGGCGATCCTCATCACAGCGCCGATAGGTGCCATCGGGATCGACAGTACGTACAAGAGATTTCTGGAAAAGCAGAAGCAGTGAAAGCGACATCAGAACAGAAAAGCAGGAGGGCGACAATGCAGATCGAATACAAGAGATTGACGGAAAGAGAACTGAATACGTTTATAGATATGCGGATCCACCAGCTCCGGGAGGAGGGCGCGAAGGAGAAGATCGACCTGGTGCCGGCTCTCAGAGATTATTATGACCGGCATATGGCAGATGGCACATTTGTGTCATGGCTTGCCTTTGACGGAGACCGGATCATTGGGACGAGCGGGATGTCCTTTGTGGAGAAACCGCCGTACTTTGGCTGCCCGAGCGGGAAGATGGGTCTGCTTTCCAGCATGTATACAAACCCCGATTACCGGAGAAAAGGCATCGCCAGAGAGCTGCTTTTCCGTGTGGTGCAGGATGCGAAAGAGTACGACTGCGGAACGGTGCAGATTACGGCGTCGGATATGGGTGTGAAGCTGTATACGGATTTTGGGTTTGTACATAATGGTAATTTTATGCAGTACAAGTTATAGAGGATAAGAGGTATGGGTTTGGGCTTCATGGATATGTGGCTGCCTATATGCTTCCGGACGGATTTCAGACGAACTGCCCGGGGGTAGAATATGCGCAGAACAGGGAAGCAGAGTACGCGGTGATCACCGTGACAGAGCCGATGATCAGACCGTTTGAGAGGATCACGACAGGAAAAGATTGTTTTTGGCAAGAGGGTGCTGCATGGTAGACCGGCAGCGCCCCTTGTAACTTTAAGGCGACATTTTTGCCGCTGACAAGTGGTGGATAAAAGATGCACATTTGTTATGATGATATGGAGATCATATAAGGGGGTTATCACGATGGAACTGAAAGACAGATTGCAACTTTTAAGAAAACAAAACGGCTATTCGCAGGAACAGCTTGCGGATAAGCTGGGGATCGCCCGGCAGACAGTCAGCAAATGGGAAAACGGTCAGACCGTACCCGAACTGAATGGCTTGGTTCTGCTAAGTGAACTTTATGGAGTGACGATCGACCGCATCGTAAAGCAGGATGACGAGTGCAATGTCGCCTTACAGTCTGCTGTGAGCAGCAATATAGACAGGATAATCGAGTTTCTTCTTCTGGCGAAAAAGAAAACCTATGCCGCAGATGACCATAAAACAGCTTCTAGCAGAACCGGTTCGCATGATTTTCATTATGATGATAAAAAAGGCTACGCATACCATGATACCTATTTAGGCGGGGAGATTTTTGCCGGAGAAGAGGCGGTGTGGATTCACAAGGATCCTGTCTGGAGCATGAATTATGCAGGCCGTGTGATCGGAGAAAATTTTAGCGGCGATTTCCTGAAGGAAGCGCTCAGGGCTGTACCGGAAGAGCTGCCGTATCGTGGACCGGAGATTTATTCGAAGGGCGATTATCATTATCATTGCAAGGTGACGGGCGGGTTTATCTGGTTTCAGGGTTACGAAGAGATTTTTTATATGGATAAGAAGATTTATGAATGTTATTTTCATGGAGGGATGGTTCGATAATAGCGGTTATCCAAAAGCAGATCAGAAAAGCACCTCTTGACAAGTAACCAAGCGGTAACCATAATGGAGGTTATCGATTGGTTACCGTGTAAAAGAGAGTACAGGTCTTACTTTTGAAAGGAAATTTTATGGACGCGATTATTTATACCACCAACACCGGCAGCACCGGACGCTATGCAAAGCTGCTGGAAAACGAAACAGGAATTCCGGCATATTCGCTTGCGGAAGCAAAGAAAAAAGTTGCTGTAGGTGCAAAGATCATCTATCTAGGCTGGATTCTGGCAGGCGCTGTCTTATGGACTGATTGACATCGGTCTGTTTCTGGAACCGACGAACACGGAGAATCTTGACTATATCAGGATACAGGACAGCGACAGATGGGTTGTCAGCATGAGACCGGATGACTCGCTGGCACAGAAGGAAGTCATCACGAAGAAAGAACTTTTGCAGCTTCCGCTGATCCTGCCGGAACGGTATAGTATCCAGAGTGAGTTGGCAAACTGGTTTGGCAGGGATTTTGAGAAAGTACAGATAGCCTTTACCAGCAATCTGGGAACCAATGCAGGCGTGATGGCGATGAACGGGCTCGGTTATCCCATTTCTATTGAAGGAGCTGCCAAGTACTGGAAGCAGGATTTGCTGGTGCAAAGACGGCTCTCTCCGGAGATCAAGGCAAGTACCGTGATCGCCTGGCGAAGGAACATCCCATATTCCAGAGCGATTCAGTTGTTTATTGATGAGATCAATGCTTTTAAGGCATAGAAAAGAATGTAATATAAGTATTAGTCATAACAGAATATAGGATTTATAATAAATGTGTAAGTGAGGAACAGCCAATCTTACACATTTTTTGATTACGTTTTAATTATTCAGAGCGAAATTTTACAGGATCTTTTCAGACAGGAGAAAAAAGTTATGAGTAAGAAATTAGTAGCATATTTCAGTGCAACCGGTACAACCAGAAAAGTGGCAGAGACACTTGCAGAAGTGGCAGGAGCAGACTTATACGAGATCACACCAAAGACTCCTTATACCAGTGCAGACCTTAACTGGATGGATAAGAAGTCCAGAAGCAGTGTGGAAATGAGTGATAAAAAGATCCGGCCGGAGATCGTGGACAATGAACCGCAGGTAGAGAATTACGACGTGATCCTGATCGGATTTCCGGTATGGTGGTATGTGGCGCCGACCATTATCAACACGTTTCTGGAGAAATACGATTTCAGCGGTAAGAAGATCGTGCTGTTTGCCACATCAGGGGGAAGCGGATTTGGCAATACGGTGAAGGAATTGCAGCCTTCCGCGCCGGGTGCAGAAATTGAGGAGGGCAAACTTCTCAACCGCGTCAACAGACAGGAAATGGAAAACTGGGTAAAGACATTATAGGAACAGGGATTGTGTTGCAGACGATGAAAAGCGTTTGCGGAATGGAGAGATTATGGCAAAGATCGTACAGACAGCAGGAAGAAATGCGCTTGGTGAATTTGCACCGGAATTTGCGCATTATAATGATGATGTTCTCTTTGGGGAGAACTGGAACAACGTGGATATTGATGTGAAGACAAGAAGCATTATCACGGTAGTGGCGTTGATGGCACAGGGAATTACCGATTCCTCTTTAAAATTCCACTTGCAGAATGCAAAGGACCACGGCGTATCCCAGAAGGAGATCGCAGCGATCATCACACACGTAGGTTTCTATGCGGGATGGCCCAAAGCCTGGGCAGTTTTTAATCTGGCAAAGGAAGTGTGGACGACAGGCGAAGGCGATTTGCCTTATGAGGATGAGGCGATGTGAGCCAGTGACGGAGGAGCAGTATCAGAGGTTGAAATAGGAAGGAGAAGGAGCATGGAGTACGCGAAGCTGGGGAGTACGGGTATTGAGGTGTCGAAGCTCTGCATTGGCTGTATGAGTTTTGGCAAGGCGGGAACGATGCACGACTGGACGCTGGCATGGCAGTGGGCAAAAGGAATTACCGCGCCGATCATCGGAGCCACCAAGGCGGCTTACCTCGACGATGCCGCAGGAGCATTTGAGGTAAAACTGACAGGGACTGACATCGCTTATCTGGAAGAAATGTACGTTCCACATCCAATCGTGGGAGCGGTCGACAAGAATCCGGAGCAGGGCGTTGTGCTGCTGCATGAAAAGAAGTAAAAGTTTCTCAGAAATAGGAATAATGTGTTATAATGGCGTTGGTTAGATGAAACTAATCAACGCTGTTTTTATTATATCCATAGAGTAAGCATTACAAAAGGAGGAAAAAGATATGACAACTCAATATGAAAACAAAGGAGAACCCCGCAAAAGAGGACTGACGATCGCTATGATCTGCGGGATAATAGGTTGCCTGTGCTACGGTGGCGGCGACTGGCTGATGATATATGGGGACATCGCACATTCCGGCAGATTATGCTGGCTGACGCAGGGCGCGATACAGATAGCACCTTGGAGAAACAGCCTTGCGATGCTTCTGGCATTTCCAGGTATCTTATGCTATGGCGGGGCGTTGTTTTATCTGGAGAAATTTATCAAGGAAGAAAAAGAGCGGAAGATCTATCATTATCTGAACGCTTTTGGTCTGACCCCCTGGATGTGCCTGCATTTATTTTATATAATGATCCTGTACCTGTATTCCTGGATGAATGGCAACGGGTATCAGGAAGCGGCGCTTCCGGCCTGCGAGGCATTGTTTGACCACCTGTCATGGATCGTTATAGTAAGCGAGGTCCTGATGCTTCCGGTATTCCTTTACTGGTTTTATGTGGTGGTACGCGGCAAGACCACGCTGCCCAGATGGATGGCTGCCGGAAATGTGCTGGTGTTTTATGGAATCTTATCCGTTGTAAAGAGTATGCTGCCCGATACGCCATTCCGGATCGGGTTTACCAATGGTCTGATGAGTGAGAGCATGATCTTCTTTTTCATACTGATATGGATCGTGGGATATGGTCATGCAAGGAGGTAAAAATGAAGAAGTTTGTGATTGACCGGGAACTGTCGGAGGTAAAAGGCGCGGCGGAAAAAGGAAGCGCCGTGTTTCTGCTGTTTACTTCGGAGGAGCTGGACAGAAAAGCCGCTGCCGCAGAGCTTGAAGAAGAGTTCTGCCATATGCCGGTGCTGCGGGACGCCCGCGTGTGCAAGGCTGAGATCCGGAAGGAATGTCTGTGTGGAACGGTCGTCACACCACGGCTCATACGCCAGGATAAAAAAATCGCATTCAGTTATCTGATGACGGCTGACAGGCTGGCGATCTGCGATGACTCCGGTGCCGTGCACTCTCTGGTCAGACGCCTGATGCGGGAAAAGTGCAGGGTGGACGGAAGCACCGGACGGCTTTTTTATGAAATACTGGAACAGCTGGTCGGCAAGGACCTTCATCATCTGGAAGAACTGGAAGACCAGATGATACAGATGGAAGATGCGGCACTGAAAGGTGAATTAGACAATGTCAATTCAAAGATCATGGCACTCTATAAAGAAGTGATCGGATGGATGAAGTATTACACGCAGTTAGACGAGATGGTCTGCGAGCTGGAAGAAAATAAGATGGGGCTATTCGGAAACGAAGAAGAAAACTTTTATCATATCCTGGAGAAAAGGATCGGGCGGCTCTTAAATGAGACACAGCTTTTGCGGGAGCACTGCATCCAGGTGCGGGAGCTTTTTCAGGCGGAGATCGATATCCGGCAGAATGGGATCATGAAAATACTTACGATCGTGACGACGATTTTTTTGCCGCTGTCATTGCTGGCGGGCTGGTACGGAATGAATTTTGCCGGGATGAAGGAGCTGTCGTGGAAATATGGATATGAGGCGGTGATAGGAGCGGGAATCCTGATCGTCTGCCTTAGTATGTGGATCATGAAAAAGAAAAAATTCTGGTAAGGAGAGAAAAGAAAATGAGCGGAATTTGTGTCAGAAAAGCGACGGAATGTGATCTGGAAGCAGTTGAAAAGATATACGACAAAATACACGATGCGGAGGAGAGCGGTATTGTGCCGACCACATTTAACGGGCTGCCGGATATTCATCTGGTGCTACTTGAGAAACATCTTGCATAGAAGCCGGATGCAAATTGGAATCAAAGACGACATGGAGGATAAATGATGCAAGAGAAAAAAGAGCATTTGCCGGTATACGGAGTCGGACCGGTTTATGGAGTTCTCATCATAGCAGCCACCGTGGCGGCGTGCATCCTGACGGCGCTCGGAATGTTTGACCGCTATAAGATAGAGAATGGAAAAGTGGCGTTCATTTTGTTAGGAATATTGCTGATGGCAGGAGGATTTCTGGTCTGGTTCAAGGCAGCTTTCCGCATCGATAAGTATATCAAGAGCAATGAACTGTGCACGGATGGCATTTACGAGTGGGTAAGAAATCCCTGCTATTCCGGGATCCTGCTGATGTGCACCGGCGTGCTGTTCCTATTTCATAATGTGGGATTGCTGATCCTTCCGGTGGCATATTGGCTGTTTCTCACGATCCTTATGAAGCAGACGGAGGAAAAGTGGCTTGCGGATCTTTACGGGCAGACCTACGTAGAATATTGCCGGGAGGTAAACCGGGCGATTCCTTTTCCGGGGAGCAGCAAGGATCGATATGAAACAAAAATATCGGACGCAAGGTGGATCTTCTATGATATTCCGGGAAATGTTGGCTGGATTTTGTATACAGTGGCATTTATCCTGATTCTGGTAAAACAGCCGGAATATCTGGAGAATCCGATGGTAGGTAACCTGTTCGTGGCAGGCTGGCTGCCGATAGGACTCAATGTGATGGCAATCGGGGAACTGCTCTCCGAGAGAATGTTGAAGTTAGACAGAGTGCTGTCCCAGAAGAGACTCTTTAGAGGCTTTGGTTCCCTGGTTATGTCAGCAATCCTGGGATTACTTGTCTCTGTGCCGATGCTCGTGATTAATCTGGAAAACGGATACGGCATTGCAGCGCAGAGATATGTTGTGGAACTGCTGGCAGGGAGTATATTACTGATCCTGTTTGGCTGGCTATTATTTCGCGGTTACAAACGGACTTGATTTTCTTCCCAATGCTCTTTTGTCAATATGTTTGTATGTCCAACCCGTGTCTCATTTAAGAGTGGCACAGGTACTTCAGCACAAGTGTGATGAAAAACAAAGCCCAGCTTTTCCTGTACACGCTTTGATTTTACATTTCCATCATAATAGCCGCACCAGATTGTTGTCATACCAAGCTCTTCAAATCCATGCCGTAATAGTTCTCTGGCAGCTTCCGGCATATAACCTCTGCCCCAAAAGGGTTGTCCGAGCCAATAGCCAAGTTCACACTCGTCATCTCTTTTTGTCATATCGGTATGACCATTTAGCTTTAGTTCCACAGCACCGATTGCGATGTTATTTTCCTTTTCACAAATAGCGTAGCACTCTGCTCCATTGAATACATTTTTGATGATGTCTTTACTTTCCTCTACACTTTTATGTGGTGGCCAACCTGCAATAGGTCCAACTTCTGGATTGCTTGCATATCTAAATAAGCTGTCCGCGTCCGTTTTTGTCCATTTTCTCAATAGGAGTCTTTCGGTTTCTAACATTATCTCTTACCTCAAAATTAGAATTTATAATTTAATTATTATATCATGAAAATGATTCAAGTTGTAACAATAAGTTTTCGTGCTGCAAATCAGAACCTTATGATAAAATAGACACAGACAAACAAAAAGGGAGAAATGAACCAATGGAAGAACGATTAAGACAGCAGTTGGAGTTTGCACTGGAAATTGATAAGGAGAAAAATATTTTCCGTCAGACCCATCTTTCCGGGCACGGCAGGAATGAGAACGATGCAGAGCACGCATGGCACATGGCGATCATGGCGTATCTGTTAAGAGAGTATTCCAATGAGCCGGTCGACATTGCCAAGGTTATGCTGATGTGTCTGATCCACGATATTGTGGAGATTGATGCGGGTGATACCTACGCCTATGACCCGGAGGCAAAGAAAACCCAGAAAGTCAGGGAGGAGGCCGCAAAGGAGCGGATCTTTTCCATTTTGCCGGAGGAACAGAAAAAGGAGCTGACGGCACTTTTTGACGAGTTCGAGGAATTCCAGACGCCGGAGGCGAAATTTGCCCGTGCGATGGATAATCTTCAGCCCCTTATCCTCAATAACAGCAATGGCGGCGGGGACTGGAGAGAGCATCAGGTGACGGCAGAGCAGGTGCACGGCAGACAGGATACGACCCGGCTTGGTTCAGAGCGGCTGTATGAAGTGACGGAAGAGATTATCCGGGAAAATATCGAAAAAGGGACTCTTGTCGAATAAGGTATATCAATTTTGTGGATGTTTTCCGGCGGTGCTGTCACCGTAAAAAGGCTTAAAACATTTTACGAATGAAGAAAATCCAAGGAGGATGGCAAAAGATGAAGTATGTGGGGATGCCGATGGCAATGTGGATCGTTTTTGAAAAATCGTTTCGGCGGAATCTGACCGATCTACTGGGGATAGATACGGCAGAGGCAGGACAGATAACAAAGATATTCAGGGAATGAAGGAAACGGCAAAGCTAAGAGCCGGAGACAGAAATCCCTATTCCTGGAATATGGACTTCTATGAGTATCCGGACGGAAGCGGGTATGAGGCAAGATTCAGTAAATGTGGTATCTGTGCCCTTATGAAAGAGCTGGGACTGGAAAAGCTGATTCCTGCCATGTGCCGGCTGGACTACAGCATGAGTGAAGCCGGAGGAGGCACCGAGTTTGTCAGGGAATATACGCTGGCATCCGGCGGTCCATATTGCGATTGTGGATATAAAAAGAAAGGCTGGACGGGCAAACAACAATAAAACATAATAATATGGATGGATTCGGCGCAAAGTGATAGGAAGCTCCTGTTGCCTCTTTTTTAGGAGGCAATAGGAGTATCAAAGGAATGTCCAAAGCCAAGAGAAGATTTAGAAAAACGGCTGCGGACGCAATCCGGGAATGGTAGAAAGACGATGTATATCAGATAACCGGTTTATACAAAAACAGTCATCACTTTGCGCGCTCTGCCTCGTATTCGGCAATGGTTTCTTCCAGAATATCGCAGGATGTTTCGATGGTCATCTGACATCTGTACTCTGGCTTAAAGGATTGCGGTTTGATATCCTTGCAAAGGATAGAACCGTATTTTTCATTGAATTTGCGCATCATTTTCTGTACGACCGGTCGGATGTCTTCACTTTCGTGCGCTTTTGCCTCTACATATTTTAGCGACAGAACGGCTGCCACAGAAAGTACCGCACCACAGGTGTTTCCGGACTGGATTCCGGCGCCGTAGGCACCGACAAGGATCATATCCTTATCATGCAGTCCCAGATCATAGTATTCATTGGCTGCTCTAAGAATGGTTTCTGCACAGTTGTAATTCTGGTCAAAATAGTATTTTGGCAGTAAGTCTTTTAACATAATTTTACCCTCTTTCGTGGACACAGACATGGTTTCCTAATTGACAGCTTAAGTGTAACAGAAAAAGCATGGAAAGTATAGGGGGAAGGATCGCTGATTGGCTTGCATATGACTGAATGGAGCGATGCGGGCAGAACGCCGGAGCGGTTTGACAGGTCATTCTTTTTCGTATGCAGGAAAGAATGTCCGGTGAGCGTCCGGCAAAGATATGGAAATGGTGAGGAAAAGAAAGGGAGGCAATTCATGCGGCTGCGGAATATTTTGATAGTTGTCAAAGATATAGAGAAAGCAAAACAGTTCTACCATGACCTGTTCGGGCTGGATATGGTGCTGGACAATGATGGCAACGTGATTTTAACGGAAGGGCTGGTGCTTCAGGATGTGAACATCTGGCAGAAATTTCTGGGAAGGGACTGTATCCCGCGGAACAATTCCTGCGAGTTGTATTTTGAAGAGCGGAATATAGAGGCATTTGTTGAAAAGCTGGAGAATTTGTATCCTTCTATTCAGTATGTCAATCGCCTTATGGAGCACAGTTGGGGGCAAAAGGTAGTCCGCTTTTATGACCTGGACGGGAACCTGATCGAAGTAGGAACACCGATGAACGGTCAATGATGAAAGGTGCGGAAAGCTGATGCTCCCCAAATTATCCGGTAGAAAATCAGATACCACGGTCTTTTCTGAGGGTGAGTGGTATCTGATATTATATTAGACAGTTTTAGTCATCAGTTGAGCTTGCAGTGCAGCAATGATGGCATCTTTTTCTGCCAAAGCAGAATCTTTCTCGGCAAGAATGGCAGATTGGGTAGCCAGCGCAGAGTCTTTTTCCATTAAGGCAGAATTCTTCTCAGCGATAATCGCAGCCTGCTCCTTCAATTCCCGCGTCTGTTTTGCGAGCAGGCGCCCAATCCCGAGCATCCTCCGGTTATAGTCCTCCCGTGCTTCACACTGCATGCGGATCTGTTCTTCCTGCGAGATCTCGTAGACGGTTTCTGTGGCTTCTTTGAGATATTCATTGTTTTCTGCCAGCATAGTCAGTTCCTCCCATGTATTACTCCGAAAAAGCGTTGCCCAATAATCGATGTGGTATTCTTTATCCTCTGAAGTAGCAAGTTGTATCTTTGTTAAGTCTACCACAGAAAGCTGTAACTTGTCACTATATAATGTGTGATTTTTGACATTTAACAGTTTATAAGTGGCAAAGAACTCGGGATGATCCGGGAACAGCGTGAAGTTCAGGAAGCTGATCTGGATGACCGGCTGGATCTGCGAATAGTCGTCGCCGTGTTTTAACTGATCCAGATCACGGCAGAGGTAACTGAGAGAGCGGTCAGCCCAGTTGTGTTCGTTGATAACCTGCATCTCCAGGTTCAGGATAGTAGAATCGTTCAGCAGGGCACGGATATCCAGAATGAAGGTCTTTTCATCGATGGCGTCGCCCAACACGATAGGATTGGTGATCGTGACAGAGCGCACCTCTTCGGGCGAAAGGTGCAGCAGGGAGCAGACCAGCCCTTTGAGGACATGATTGTTCTTCTGTAAAAGCGCCCGGAAAAGGTAATCGTTGGTCATGGGAATGGACAGAGGTCCGGAGGTTGGAATCTTGATCCGGGTCTTGCGATTAGGTAGATGTTTGTTCTGCGAATGTTTTTCCGGCTGTTTCGATTGCTGGTTTGCAAGTGCTTTTGTTTGGTCAGTAGATACTTTTTCAGATTGGTTCATAGATGTGAGTCTCCCTTCGTAGATGGTGACATCATGATAAATTGCTGATGGAGCGGAAAAACATAGTGAGCGCAAAATATGGTGAAACCTACCCGAACCTCGCATTGATGAACAGATTCCCGGTGAAAATAATAAATACAAAATACCTGTTCACAATGGTAGCCCCGCAGTTTTCCAACCACCAATATGATAAAATAATGACATCGGTTAGCGCTTTCTAACCGCAGCGATCCATTATCACAGTTTTACGCATGACAAGAGAAAAGAGGACGACAAAATGCACGCATATTACGCAAAGAACCGGGACAAGCTACACAAAATGGTGGGCAAATTTATGGAACTGATCAGACAGGAGCTTGAGCAGATAAGCGGCAGACCGTATGAGGATCTGCTGAAAGAGATCTGGGATGTTTACGAAAGAGATATGATGGAGCGCTTTCCGTATATCGGAGGGGATGAGGCCAGCGGAACGAAGAACCTGACCGGAGCCTATGTGTTTGTTGCGATGGGCGAAGTGCTGAAAAAATATGGGGCAAACATGGAGCAGATCGGGCGTCTGATGGTCTTGACATATGAGAGAAACACGCTGAAAATGCCGCGGCTTGTAAGAAAGCTGATGGGAAAGGTATTTAGCAGTCCTAAGACCCTGAATAAAATGTTCCTGAAAAGGAATGTGAAAAGCGCGGAGAACGCGGCAAAGAATCCGGGCAGCTTTGAAACGGAGGTACAGATTCCGCCGGAAAACGGATATGATTTCCGACTGCATAGTTTTTCTTAATTTTCCACATACTACCCATACAGCGCAAATGTGGAAATGTGTGTGAAAGGCAAGGAGGACTATAGATAATATGAAAGCAACGGGAATCGTAAGAAGGATTGATGACTTGGGGCGGATCGTGATCCCTAAGGAGATCAGAAGGACGCTGCGGATCCGGGAGGCAGATCCGCTTGAAATATTTACAGACCGTGAAGGAGAGATCATTTTAAAAAAGTATTCTCCGATCGGGGAGATGGGCACTTTTGCGAAGCAGTATGCCGAGAGCATGGCGCAGGTGTCCGGGCATGTCGCTGTTATTTCGGACAGAGATCAGTTTATCGCCGTTTCCGGTGGACTCAAGAATCTGCTCGGAAAGCCTCTCAGCCGGGAGCTTGAGGAGAAGATCAATCACCGGGAAAGCGTGATGGCGACACGGGGCGACCGCAGTTTTATACCTGTGAGCCTTGAGGTGGACGAGGTTCAGCACGAGGCGATCAGTCCGATCATCTGCGAGGGGGACGTGATCGGCGCCGTTATTTTGCTGGAGACAGATCAGAAGTCAAAAATGGGTGAAGTGGAACAGAAGCTGATCCAGTCAGCGGCAGGCTTTCTGGGCAGGCAGATGGAGCAATAAGAAAAAGGATGGGGGAACCATCCTTTTTACTATGCATAGTTATATGAAATAGTCGATCGTAGTTTCCGGCGTGCGCTGGGTGTGCGTGTTGTACACAATGCAGGCCTCGCGCTCTGCCATGGGTCCCATCTCGTAGTAGTTCTGGGTAAGCCGGTTGAGGCGGTCGATAGAGATCAGCCGGTTGGCGCGTTTGGGCTGATCGGAGATAAACGTGATCCCCGGCTCATGGTATTCTTCATCCAGCTCCGGATCGTCCTCCTCTTCGTAATAAGGATCAAAGAGGTACAGGGAGTCGCCTTCGATGCCTGTGAGCAGAACATAGTGCGGAACGCCCAGATACAGGCGCAGAACAACAGCGCCGCCCTGCTGCAGGGCATAGATCACGTGACTGTTCTGGGAGAGGGTCACGGCTTCTCCGCTGATAAATTCGCTGGAGATGGGAAAGTTTTTCATTTTGCCAAACTGTGTCAGCCAGTTGCTGAGAAACATCATGGCCGAGGCCGATGTGCCTTTCTTGCCGACTTCTCCTTCTTCATTATAAGAGTCCAGACAGTACAGCATAATATATTTGATCATATCGGGGTAGATGACCTCACGCTCGAACAGAAAACGGATCGCGTTGGTGAGGGCGACAGGGCCGCAGTCATACTCACTGCTTTGGTAGTTAAGCAAATTTTTCATAGGTACACCTCTTTTTCATTTGAGAATATACATCGCATTGCATTTGTTGTCAAGATTGTGATATACTGAAAAGCCGCAGGGAGTCGCAAAAAGCGGACAGTTCGGACCGCAGATTCAGCAAAGCCGGATTCTGGCAAAAAAACTGTTGACATTATCCGGTGACAATCATATAATTCATACAAAACCTACGAGTAAACTAGGAATACAAGGAGGACGTTATGAAAAAAATATCGAAAAAAATTGCAAGCGTGTTTTTGATGCTGGCTCTGGCTGCATCGACGGCAGCCTGCGGATCTGCCGACAGCGGCGCGGCAGGAACAGACGCAAACGGAATGACGGATGCTTCTGATGCAACAGGCGCTCCGGCGGAGGCAGCAGAGGGAGAGAAGATCATCAATGTGGGCGTCACCAGCAGCCTTGGCGGGATCAACCCCTTTGTCATCGATCAGACGGAGATCAACAAATATGCGGTGGATCTGATGTTTCTGCCGCTGGTAGAGCTGGATAAGGATTCGAATTTCCAGTATATGCTGGCAGATTCCATCACCACGGATGACAACCTGAATTTCACAGTGCACATCGACGACAATGCAACCTGGTCGAACGGAGAACCGGTGACTGCCGAGGATCTGGAATATACCGTTCGCCGTATGGCAAGCCCGACCGTGAACAACACGACGCTGATGCTTTATGCGTTTGAAGGAACCTCGGAGGAAGGATTTGTCGAGGAAAATGCTGAGAGCATGGCAGGTCTGACGATCCTGGATGACAAGACTGTGCAGTTTACCGCAAAATATCCGATGTCGCTTACTTCCTTTGAAAATACCTACGGAAGATATCTGCGTGCGCTCCCGAAGGCGTCCATTGAACAGTTCAGCGAGGAGGAACTGCTCACGGCAGACTGGTTTAATCACCCTGACGTGATCAATGGACCGTACCTTTTGAGCGATTACGATGCAGATCACTACATTTCCTATACAGCGAACAAGGACTACTGGAAGGGAGCACCCAAGATCGACAAGCTGAACATCAAGATCGTTGACGGCAGCCAGGTATATGCGGGCCTGCAGTCGGGAGAGATCGACATCACGCAGCTTACGATGACAGCGATCCCGGAGACAGATTATGCGAGCATAGAGGCGCTGGACAATGTAAAAGCCGTGTACGGATCGCCTGTGACGACGCAGTCAGTATTTGTGCAGACCGCAAACCTTCCGGATGCGAGAGTCCGTCAGGCGCTGGTTTACGCGATCGACAGACAGAAGCTGGTCGATGAACTTTTGAAGGGACACGGAGAGGTAACGGAAGGCTTCGTGACTTCTGCAAGCCCGTATTTTGACGAATCCATCGAGGCAACGCCTTACGATCCGGAAAAGGCAAAGGAACTTTTGCAGGAGGCCGGCTGGGATGGAAGCAAGACGCTTCAGTTCTATGTGTGGTCTGGTGACAGCACTTTTGTAAACGGCGCGCAGATCCTTGTGGCACAGTGGGCGCAGGTTGGAATCAACGTACAGGTGACAACGCTTGACCTGGCAAGTTTAATGTCTGTTGCAGGAAGCACAGATTATGATATGATGGCAGTACAGTACACGTACGCGCCGGTCGATCCTTACCCGGATGTCACATGGCTTCTTGGCGGTGAGGGAAGCTGGACCGGATACGCAGACGACGAGATCAGCGCAGCGCTGGAGGATACGCAGGGAACAGCCGACATGGCACAGCTCCAGAAGGACTACGCCATCGTTGATCAGAAGGTAAAAGACGAAGTGCCGATGTTTACCGCATACGTGATCAGCCAGATGGGCGCAGTAAACAACCGCGTGACCGGAGCTGAGCCGAGCGTGTATGGCTTCTTCAATGACGTACAGAACTGGGATGTAACAGAATAAAAGCAAGTGGTTTCAGGAGGTAGCATTATGCCGCATCTGTTGGAGGTTGACAACTTAACAACCGCCTTTCAGGCCGATTATGGGAGCAGTATCACGGTGGATCATGTGAGTTTTCATGTAGACCGGGGAGAGGTTGTGTGTATTGTCGGAGAATCCGGCTGCGGGAAGAGTGTTACCTCTTTATCTATTATGGGACTTTTGAAAAAGGGCGGGGCCGTCATAGACGGCTCGGTCCTGTTTGACGGTAAAGAGCTCCTTAATCTGTCGGAAAAGGAGCTGGACCGCATCCGGGGAAACGAGATGACGATGATCTTCCAGGATCCGCTCACTTCATTGAATCCGGTGCTCACGATCGGGAACCAGCTTACGGAGAGCATCCGCAGGCATATGGATCTGTCCAGGGAACAGGCGCAGGAGCGTGCGGTTTCTTTATTACAGAAGGTCGGGATGCCGGAGCCGGAAAAGACGATGAAAAAGTATCCCCATACCTTGTCGGGCGGGATGCGCCAGCGTGTGATGATCGCCATGGCGATCTCCTGCAACCCGCGGCTTTTGATCGCGGATGAACCGACGACCGCGCTGGATGTGACGATCCAGGCGCAGATCATGCGGCTTCTGCACAGCCTGCAGGAGGAAAACGGCATGTCGATCATTCTGATCACGCACGACATCGGGCTGGTCGCGAACATGGCTGACCGTGTGATCGTAATGTATGCGGGACAGATCATAGAAGAGGGAAGCGTCTGGGAGATCTTCCGGGATCCGCGGCATCCGTATACGAAGGCGCTTCTGGCAACGGTGCCGACAGTGAAAGATGACAAAGATCGGGAATTGCTGGCGATACCGGGAATGGTTCCCGAGGACTATGACGATATGCAGGGCTGCCGCTTTGCCCCGCGATGCCCCTACTGCCGGGAGATCTGCAAAGAACCGCAGGAGAGCTACACCTTTGGAGAGGGACACACGGCGCGGTGCATTGTGGCGGCACAGAACCAGGATGACATGGGACTGCAAAGCGCAGCGGTGCAGGATTGACAGACAAGAGCAGCGGAAAGGTGCGGACGGATATGGAACAGGAAAACAAGGTATGGATGCTGCGGGTAGAAGATATGAAGAAATACTATCCGGTCAAGGGCGGGATCATCACCCATACGACGGGATATGTCAAGGCGGTTGACGGCGTGAGCTTTTCCATAGAAAAAGGGGAAACGCTTGGACTGGTGGGAGAGTCCGGCTCCGGGAAATCCACGGTCGGCAGACAGCTTGTCGGACTGGAAAAACCGACGGCGGGGACGATCTATTATCAGGGCAGGAATCTGGCGGAGATCGAGAAGGACAAGAGGGAAATGCAGAAGATCCGGACGAAGCTGCAGATGGTGTTTCAGGATCCGTACTCTTCGCTCAATCCCCGGAAACATATTTATGAGATCCTTTCCCAACCGATGCTGTATCACGGGATATCGACGAAGGAAAGCGTACAGCAGGACGTCCAGAGACTGTTAGATATGGTGGGACTGCCAAAGGCGGTGCTGGGGAGATACCCCCATGAGTTTTCCGGAGGACAGCGGCAGAGGATCGGGATCGCCAAGGCGCTTTCCCTGAATCCTGATTTTCTGGTCTGCGACGAACCGGTCAGCGCGTTGGACGTTTCGATCCAGGCGCAGATCCTGAACCTGCTGAAAAATTTACAGAAAGAGCTGGGACTTACCATGCTGTTCATTGCACACGGTCTGGGCGCGGTGCACTATATGAGTGATCACATCGCAGTCATGCGCGAGGGAAAGATCGTGGAATACGGTGAGGCGCGCAAAGTATTCACACAGCCTGAGCATCCGTACACGCAGATGCTGCTTGCAGCAGAGCCGATACCGGATCCGGACAGAAGGGAGGCTTACCTTGGGTAAATATATTTTAAAAAGGATTCTGGTTGCGATCCCGGTGCTGATCGGGATCACCATTATAGATTACGCCATCATGTGTCTGGCAGGGAGCCCTCTTGAGATGCTGCAGGGACCGAGGGTGTCGGAGGCTGCCGTGGAGGCAAAGAAGATCGCTCTGGGACTGGATAAGCCGGTCTATGTGCAGTATTTTGTGTGGCTGGGACAGCTTTTGCACGGAAATCTCGGTTACTCGATGAAGTCTTATCAGTCGGTGAGTTCGATGATCGGAAGCCACCTTGGACCGACGCTTCTTCTGATGGGCGTCTCTCTGTTAGTCAGTCTGGTGCTCGCGATACCGGCGGGGATCTACAGCGCGATCCACCAGTATTCCAAGGGAGATTATGCGGTAGTGACCCTGTCCTTTCTGGGAAGCAGCGTGCCGGGATTTTTCCTTTCCCTGCTCCTCATTTTCGTCTTTACGGTAAAGCTCGGATGGCTTCCGTCAAGCGGCATGACGACGCTCGGAACCGCGGGAAGTGCAGGCGATGTGGCGAAGCATATGGTGATGCCGGTTCTGGTGCTCGCCTTTTCCATGGCGGGGAGCAACATCCGTTATATAAGAAGCGCCGTGCTGGAGATCCTGCAGCAGGATTATCTGCGGACGGCAAGAGCAAAGGGAATCGGACGCTTCCGGGTAATCTGGAAGCATGCGCTGAAAAACGCGCTGGTTCCGATCATAACGGTGATCGGAATGGAGATACCGGTGCTGTTTGGCGGTGCGGTCATCATTGAACAGGTATTTTCCTGGCCGGGACTGGGTCTGATGACGATGAGCGCCATCAGCAACAGAGACTATCCGGTCATCATGGGTGTATGCCTGTTATCTGCCGTGGTCGTGCTGGCGGCAAACCTGGTGACAGACATCCTCTACGCGCTCGTCGATCCCACCATCCAGCTGGATTGATGGACGCAGGCAGCAGGCGTTGCATAAAAATAAGCAGAGAGCAGAAAGGTTCAGACGTACAGATGATCGGAAGAGAAGTCAAACCCAATAAGAATCCGGAGATTCCGAAAAAAATAGATCTAAGCAGCGAAAGTTATCTGCAGACGGTGTGGCGTCGTTTCCGCAGGCATCGTCTGGCGACGGTCAGCCTTGTGATCCTGTTCGTGGTCGTGGGAGCCGCGCTTCTGGCTCCGGTGATCGCGCCCTATGATCCCAATGAGCTGGCAGGACCGTTCGGGGGCGCTCCCTCGGCACAGTTTCTTCTGGGAACAGACCAGATCGGAAGAGATGTGCTCAGCAGGCTGTTGTATGCGACAAGAGTATCGCTTTTAGTCGGCGTGCTGGCGACCGTGATCTCCACCGTGATCGGCGTCCTGCTTGGTCTTGTAGCGGGGTATTTCGGCGGTGTCGCAGATATGATCATCATGCGGTTTACGGATATGGTCATGTCTTTTCCGTATATTCTGCTTGTGCTCGTCGCAGCGGCAATCTTTAAGCCGGGGATGTGGAATATCATCCTGATCCTCGGATTTGTGGACTGGCCGGGCATCGCCAGACTGGTGCGAGGAAATGTGCTGAATCTGCGGGAGACAAACTTCATCAAGGGAAATATCGTGGCAGGGATGCCGCTTCGCCATATCCTGTTTTCGGAGATCCTGCCAAACACGGTGGCGCCGATTTTGGTCTATGCGACCTCGGTGCTGGCACTGTCTATGCTGGACGAGGCGGCGCTGAGCTTTCTGGGACAGGGTGTGCAGCCGCCCACCGCAAGCCTTGGCAATATGCTCAACGGGGCGCAGTCGCTTACTGTGCTGACTTCGCAGCCGTGGCTCTGGGTGCCGCCCGGGCTGGTCATTGTAATACTGGTCATGGCGATCAACTTTATCGGAGACGCCCTGCGGGATGCGCTGGATCCGAACAGCGGCAAATAGAAAAGGCAGAGCAGGAGGACTGGATGAGGACAAGGCAGGAATTAGAGGAATATCTGACAGAGCAGTTCCAGTGGTTTCACAGACACCCGGAGCTGGCCTATGAGGAATACCAGACGACGGCAAGGATCAGAGAGCTTCTGGAAAAAGAAGGGATCGAGATCTGCAAGAGCAGTCTGCAGACCGGACTGATCGCGATCGTGAAAGGAACGGCGCCGGCAGCGGGACAGGAGAGGATCACCGCGCTGCGCTGCGATATCGACGCGCTTCCGATCGAGGAGCAGGCGGAGGTTTCGTACCGGTCGGAGCATCCGGGAAAGATGCACGCCTGCGGACACGATCTCCATATCACGGCAGGGATCGGCGCTGCGATCCTGCTGCATGAAAAGAGAGAGAGCTTCAGCGGCTGCGTGAAATTCCTTTTTCAACCGGCGGAGGAGGAGTCGCACGGAGCGCTGAAAATGCTGGAAACCGGGGTGATGCAGGATATCCCGCATATCTGGGGATTCCATGCGGATCCGACGAACGAGACCGATACGATCGGGATCCGGGAGGGATATGTGGCGGCTGCCGTCGACCGGTTTGTTGTGAAGGTGACAGGAGTTGGCTGCCATGGGGCACACCCGGACGACGGGATCGATCCGATCCTGACAGCGTCAGCGATCGTACAGGGATTACAGTCGATCGTGAGTCGCAACGTGAATTCGTTTCACCCGGCGCTGCTGAGCGTGACCAGGATCGAGGCGGGCAATACCTGGAACGTGATACCGGCTGAGGCGTATCTGGAAGGAACGGTGCGCACGATGGATCACGCGGACCGGATCTTATTTGAGACAAAGGTGGCGCAGATCGCAGAGCGGATCGCCGCCGCTTACGGCGCAAAGGCGGAGACGGAGTGGATCGCCGGTCCGCCCGCGATCTGTAATGACGCCGCTATGGCGAAGCTGTGTGAGGAGACTGCGGCGAAGCTGGGAATGAAGACTGTCCCGGAGGAAAGCTCCATGGGCGGAGACGATTTTGCCTTTTATATTGACCGCGATACCATGGACCGGGAGGTGCCGGGCTGTTATGTGAAGATCGGAACGGGTGTGGGACATCCGATCCATCATCCGGCTTTCCGGGTGGAGATCCCGGTAGTGTGCCGGACAGCGGAATATCTGTCGGAATTGCTGCTGGCAGATCTGAACCGGTAAGAAAGTGCAGAAGAAACTTTAGTTGTTGGAGAAGATGTGGTACACTGATTATGTTTCGTAGAAAATTGCTCAAGGCAAAATAGTAATCAGGAAGGAAGCGACCATGGATCGACAGAATCTGACACTACTTACGGATTTATATGAACTTACCATGATGCAGGGATATTTCAAAAACAAGGATCAGAACGAGACGGTGATCTTTGATGCGTTCTACCGCAACAATCCCTGTGACGGAGGCTTTGCCATTGCTGCCGGGCTGGATCAGCTCATACAGTATATCAAGGAGCTTCACTTTGAAAAGGAAGATATCGATTACCTGGCGGGACTGGGGATCTTCGGGCCGGATTTTTTGGAGTACCTGCGGGATTTCCGGTTTACCGGAGATATCTATGCGATACCGGAGGGAACGGTCGTGTTCCCGAGAGAACCACTGGTGAAGGTTATCGCGCCGATCATGCAGGCGCAGCTTGTAGAGACGGCGATCCTGAACATCGTCAACCATCAGAGCCTGATCGCCACGAAGGCGGCGAGAGTCTGTTATGCGGCGCAGGGAGACGGTATTATGGAATTCGGGCTGCGCAGGGCGCAGGGACCGGATGCGGGAACCTACGGCGCAAGGGCGGCGGTGATCGGCGGCTGCGTCGGCACGTCCAACGTGCTCTGCGGGCAGCTTTTTGACGTGCCGGTCAAGGGAACGCACGCCCATAGCTGGATCATGAGTTTCCCGGATGAATATACCGCTTTTAAGGCATACGCTGATATGTATCCTTCCGCGTGCATCCTTCTTGTGGATACCTACGACACGCTGAAGTATGGTGTGCCGAACGCGATCCGCGTCTTTCAGGAAATGCGGCAGGCGGGAATCCCGCTCACGTTCTACGGCATCCGTCTGGACAGCGGCGATCTGGCGTACCTGTCCAAGAAGGCGAGAAAGATGCTGGACGAGGCAGGCTTTTCAGACGCGGTGATCTCTGCCTCCAACGATCTGGATGAATTTCTGATACAGAGCCTGAAGGAGCAGGGCGCGGCGATCACCTCCTGGGGCGTCGGCACGCATCTGATCACCTCCAAGGACTGCCCGGCCTTTGGCGGCGTCTACAAGCTGGCGGCGATCAAAGGGAAAGACGGAGCGTTTATTCCGAAGATCAAACTTTCCGAGAATACGGAGAAGGTGACGAATCCGGGAAATAAGACGGTGTACCGCATTTACGAAAAGGAGAGCGGAAAGATCAAGGCAGACCTGATCTGTCTCGTGGACGAGAAATTCAGCGAGGAAGAGGATCTGCTGCTGTTTGATCCGAATGAACCGTGGAAAAAGACGAAGCTGGAGGCCGGAAGCTACCGCCTTCGCGAGCTGATGATCCCGGTATTTAAAAACGGCGAGTGCTGCTATACATCGCCTAAGGTGATGGAGATCCGGGAATATTGTAAAAGAGAACAGGATACGCTGTGGGATGAATCCAGGCGGCTTGTCAATCCGCATAAGGTGTATGTGGATCTTTCCAGAAAGCTGTACGATATCAAGATCGGGCTTCTGGATCAGATGAGCCGGAACGGGTGAGTTACAGTGAAAGTTACAGAAAGGGATAAGGTGTGCAACGTATGCTGCGAATAATAACAGACTCGGCAAGCGATCTGCCAAAGGAATATATTGAGAAACATAAACTGCATGTGATCCCGACGCCGGTGGTCATCGATGAAGTAGATTATCTGGACGGAAAGACCATACAGACGAAGGAATTTTATGAGATACTCGACGACATCAGGAGAGATGTGAAAACCTACCACATCAATCCGGCGATGTTTACCGACGCGTTTCTGCCCTATGCGGAGGCGGGCGATTCTGTGATCTATCTCTGTTTTTCAACAGGGATCGCGGGAACGTTCAACGCCGCGAATATCGCCAAGAACACGATACTTGAGGACTACCCGGAATTTGACCTGACGATCATCGATTCCAAGTGTGCATCGATCGGCTTCGGGCTGGTGGTTAGCAAGCTGGTGACGATGCTGGAGCATGGTGCGGCGAAGGAAGAACTGGTGGAAGCAGCAGACTACTATATCGCACATGTGCATCATGTCTTTACCGTGCATACGCTCGCCTATCTGATCAAGGGAGGTCGTCTGACGAAGTTTAAGGGAACGCTGGCGGAGACGCTGGATATGAAGCCTGTCCTGATCGTGGATGAAAAAGGGGCACTCTCCGTCATCAAGACGGTGCGGGGACGCAAAAAGTCGCTGAAATATCTGATAGAATACGCGCGGGAGAACAGCCGGGCGATGGAGGGCGCGACGGTAGCGCTCTGCCATGGAGAGGACGCGGAGAGCCGCGATCATATGTTGTCCATGATCGAGGAGGAGATCCATCCGGGAGAGGTTCTGATCGGAACGGTAGGCTGTGCCATCGGAGCGCACACCGGAAGAGGTCTGATCGGATTCTGCTTCTTTGACGCGGACGATGGGAAATACCGGAAGTATTTCGAATAAGTAACGATAAAGGGGGCATTTTGCCTTGAAAAAAGAGTTTGATAAAGAGAAGATAGCGGCGCTGGTGAGAGAGCTGCTTGGCGAGATCGGGGCGGACGTAGAGAGCGAAGGACTGCGCGAAACGCCGCAGAGAGTCGCGAATATGTATGCGGAAGTCTTCGACGGGATGCGCTACTCGAATGAAGAGATCGCGGAGATGTTCTCCAAATGCTTTGAGATACCGAATAACCGGGATATGGTAGTGGTGAAGGATATCGAGGTCTTTTCCTACTGCGAACATCATATGGCGCTCATGTACAATATGCGCGTGCATGTCGGATATATCCCGAAGGAAAAGGTAGTCGGACTTTCCAAGATCGCCCGGATCTGCGATATGGCGGCCAAGAGGCTGCAGCTCCAGGAGCGCCTGGGGGCGGACATTGCACAGATCATGCAGCTTGTGACCGGCACGGAGGATGTGATCGTTGTCATAGAGGGCGAGCATAGCTGTATGACTGCCCGCGGGATCAAGAAAAACGCAGCCAAGACCCGCACGGCGACCATCCGCGGGCAGTTCCGGAAGGACAGCAGCCTGCGGAGCGAGTTTTACAGCCTGCTGGGATAATTCCGCCTTGACATTCTTCTTTGGGTGGAATTATAATGTTACCATAAAATCAGGCATGGAAGATATGTGTGTGCAGATGCGATATCCGGCGTGCCGCGATCAGAAAAAGAAGAAAGACGTTGAGGAAGACAGTAACTGATTCTGGAACGTTCCAGCGAGCCGGTGAGGGTGCAAGACCGGTACCAGTAAGGATTCAGGGAAGATCACTTCTTAGTTGCGGGCTAAACCCCTGTGGGACAGGGTAGTAGGTGCCGACGGCAATCCCCCGTTAAAGGATAGCGTATTGCCCATATCGATTCCGTTGAGGAAGACAGATGCGGTATGGATGTACGGTCGTAACAGGTGGTATCACGAGACATAGCCTCGTCCTTTTACAGGACGGGGTTTTTATTTTGGGCGAGGAGGAGAACAATGTACCAGAAAGTAGACACGAATCTGAATTTTGTGGACAGAGAAAAAGAAGTATGCCAGTTCTGGAAAGACAAAGACATTTTCCAGAAGAGTATGGATTCCCGCAAGGAGGGACCGACCTATACCTTTTATGACGGACCGCCGACCGCAAACGGGAAGCCGCATATCGGACACGTACTGACCCGTGTTATCAAGGATATGATCCCGAGATACCGCACCATGAAAGGCTACATGGTTCCGCGTAAGGCAGGATGGGATACCCACGGACTGCCGGTAGAGCTGGAAGTGGAGAAGTTATTAGGACTGGACGGAAAAGAGCAGATCGAAGAGTACGGTCTGGACCCGTTTATCACGAAGTGTAAAGAGTCCGTATGGAAATACAAAGGGATGTGGGAGGACTTCTCCAGCACCGTTGGCTTCTGGGCGGATATGGATAATCCGTATGTAACCTACCATGACGATTTCATCGAGTCCGAGTGGTGGGCGTTAAAGCAGATCTGGGATAAGGGACTTCTGTATAAAGGATTTAAGATCGTTCCGTACTGCCCGCGCTGCGGAACCCCGCTTTCCTCCCATGAGGTAGCCCAGGGATACAAGGCGGTCAAGGAGCGTTCTGCAATCGTGCGTTTCAAGGCGGTGGGCGAGGACGCCTATTTCCTGGCATGGACGACGACGCCCTGGACCCTTCCGTCCAACACGGCGCTGTGTGTGAACCCGGATGAGACGTATGTGAAGGTAAAGGCGGCAGACGGCTATACCTATTATATGGCAGAGGCGCTTCTGGACACCGTGCTTGGCAAGCTGGCAGAAGAAGGAAAGCCTGCTTATGAGGTGCTGGAGACTTATGTCGGAAAAGATCTTGCAGGCAGAGAGTATGAGCCTTTATATGCCTGCGCAGACGAGGCTGCCAAGAAACAGCACAAGAAAGCGCATTTTGTAACCGTAGATAATTACGTTACCATGACAGACGGTACCGGTATCGTTCATATCGCACCGGCATTTGGTGAAGACGACGCCCGGATCGGACGCAACTATGACCTTCCGTTCATCCAGTTTGTAGACGGAAAGGGCGATATGACGGAGGAGACTCCGTATGCCGGACTGTTCGTAAAAGATGCAGATCCGAAGGTACTGGTAGATCTGGATAAAGAAGGCAAGCTGTTTGACGCGCCGAAGTTTGAGCATGACTATCCGTTCTGCTGGCGCTGCGACACCCCGCTGATCTACTATGCAAGAGAATCCTGGTTCATCAAGATGACGGCGGTCAGAGACGACCTGGTGGCAAATAACAAGACGGTCAACTGGATCCCGGAATCGATCGGAACGGGACGTTTTGGCAACTGGCTTGAAAATATCCAGGACTGGGGTATTTCCCGTAACCGTTACTGGGGAACGCCGCTGAATGTGTGGGAATGTCAGGAGTGTGGACATATGGAATCTGTCGGCTCCAGAGAGGAACTGGAGAAGCTGAGCGGCAACCCGGCTGCAAAGACTGTGGAGCTGCACAGACCGTATATCGACGAGATCACCTGTACCTGTCCGAAATGCGGCAAGACGATGAAGCGTGTGCCGGAAGTGATCGACTGCTGGTTTGATTCCGGCGCGATGCCTTTTGCACAGCATCATTATCCGTTTGAGAATAAGGATCTGTTCGAGCAGCAGTTCCCGGCACAGTTTATTTCAGAGGCGGTGGATCAGACCCGTGGATGGTTCTACTCGCTGATGGCAGAATCAACGCTGTTGTTTAATAAAGCGCCGTTTGAGAACGTGATCGTTCTGGGACACGTGCAGGATGAAAACGGACAGAAGATGAGCAAGTCCAAGGGCAACGCGGTAGATCCGTTTGATGCGCTGGAGACTTACGGAGCAGATGCGATCCGCTGGTATTTCTATATCAACTCCGCACCGTGGCTGCCGAACCGTTTCCACGGCAAGGCCGTACAGGAGGGACAGCGTAAGTTCCTCGGAACGCTCTGGAACACCTATGCGTTCTTCGTTCTGTATGCAAACATTGATAATTTCGATGCGACGAAGTACAGCTTAGACTACGACAAACTTCCGGTTATGGACAAGTGGCTGCTGTCCAAGTTAAATACAGCGATCAAAGAAGTGGACGACAACCTGGATCATTACAGGATCCCGGAGGCTGCAAGGGTACTGGACAACTTTGTGGATGAGATGAGCAACTGGTATGTCAGAAGAAGCCGTGAACGTTTCTGGGCAAAAGGCATGGAGCAGGATAAGATCAACGCTTATATGACGCTTTACACAGCGCTTGTGACGATCTGCAAGTGCGCTGCGCCGATGATCCCGTTCATGACAGAGGAGATCTATCAGAATCTGGTATGCAGCATTGACAAGAGCGCACCGGAGAGCATCCACCTTTGCGACTTCCCGACAGCAGATGAAAAGCACATCGACAAGAAGCTGGAAGAGGATATGGAAGAGGTCCTGAAGATCGTTGTCATGGGTCGTGCAGCACGTAATACGGCAAACATCAAGAACCGTCAGCCGATCGGCACGATGTATGTAAAGGCAGATCATGAGCTTGGACAGTTCTATCAGGATATCATTGAGGATGAGCTGAATGTGAAGAAGGTCGTTTTCTCGGAGGACGTTTCCGCGTTCACAAGCTACAGCTTCAAGCCGCAGCTCAAAACGGTTGGCCCGAAATATGGCAAGCAGCTTGGCGGTATCAAGGCATACCTCGCTTCGGTAGACGGAAGCAAAGCCATGGAAACCCTCAAGGCAGACGGAGCGCTGAAATTCGATGTGGATGGAACCGAAGTTTCCCTCGCGGAGGAAGATCTGCTGATCGATATGGCGCAGAAGGACGGCTTTGTGGCAGAGACAGACAACTATGTGACGGTCGTTCTCGATACGAACCTGACAGATGAGCTGATCGAGGAAGGCTTTGTCTATGAGGTGATCAGCAAGATCCAGACCATGCGTAAGGAAGCAGATTTTGAGGTGATGGATCACATCAGGGTTTCTCTTAGCGGAAACGATAAGGTGGCAGGCATCGTAGAGAAAAATAAGGATATGATCGCAGGAAAGGTTCTGGCAGAGAGCATCACAGCCGGAGAAACGCTTGCGGTATCCAAGGAATGGAACGTAAACGGCGAAAAGGTGACGATCGCCATCGAGAAGTGCTAAAAACAGATGTGTTTTACGAAACGAAAGGTTTCACTCATTTGAGTGAAACCTTTCGCATTTATGTGGCAGTCTGGCGCGCAAGAAACGAATATTTTGAGCAGATTGATGGTAGTCAAACAGGAAAAGAGCATATATAATAAAAAGGGAAAATTTTCATACGGAATAAAACGACAGAAAAGTAATGAGGAGGAACGCAAATGGCAAAGAAGGCTGGAACAACCTTTGATACAGAGCTTTTCAAGAGAAGTGTGCTTTATAACATCAAGACACTTTACCGCAAAACGCTGGAGGAGGCGACCGATCAGCAGATTTTTCAGGCGGTGTCCTACGCGATCAAGGATGCGGTGGTAGACCAGTGGCTGGCTACCCAGAAAGAATTTGAGAAACAGGATCCGAAAATGGTGTACTACCTCTCGATGGAATTTCTGATGGGTCGTGCGCTTGGCAATAACATGATCAATCTTCAGGCTTACAAGCAGGTGGCAAAGGCACTGGATGAACTTGGCATAGATATCAACGTGGTGGAGGATCAGGAACCCGATGCAGCGCTTGGAAACGGCGGTCTGGGAAGACTGGCAGCCTGCTTCCTCGATTCCCTGGCAACGCTGAATTACCCGGCGTACGGCTGCGGTATCCGTTACCGCTACGGTATGTTCAAGCAGGAGATCCGCAACGGTTATCAGGTGGAAGTGCCGGATAACTGGCTCAAGGACGGAAACCCGTTTGAACTGAGAAGACCGGAGTATGCGAAGGAAGTACGGTTCGGCGGCTATGTCAATGTCTATGTAGATGAGAACGGACGTAGCAACTTCAAGCAGGAGGGCTATCAGGCTGTCCGCGCGATCCCTTATGATATGCCGATCGTAGGTTACGGCAACAGCTTTGTCAACACGCTCCGTATCTGGGATGCAGAGCCGGTAGACTGCTTCCAGCTTGATTCCTTTGACAAGGGCGATTACCAGAAGGCGGTTGAGCAGGAGAATCTTGCCAGAAATATTGTCGAGGTGCTTTATCCGAACGACAATCACTATGCGGGCAAGGAGCTTCGTCTCAAGCAGCAGTACTTCTTTATCTCCGCATCGGTTCAGGAAGCGGTAGATAAGTATATGCGCAAACATGACGATATCCGCAAGTTCTATGAGAAAGTAACCTTCCAGCTCAACGATACGCATCCGACAGTTGCGATCGCAGAGCTTATGAGAATCCTGATGGATGAGTATTACCTTACCTGGGATGAGGCGTGGGAAGTGACCACCAAGACCTGCGCGTACACCAACCATACGATTATGGCAGAGGCGCTGGAAAAGTGGCCGATCGAGCTTTTCTCCAGACTGCTTCCCCGTGTATATCAGATCGTTGAGGAGATCAACCGCAGATTTGTGGCACGGATCGAGCAGATGTATCCGGGCAATCAGGAAAAGATCCGCAAGATGGCGATCATCTACGACGGGCAGGTTAAGATGGCGCATCTCGCGATCGCAGCCGGTTATTCGGTCAACGGCGTGGCAAGACTGCACACGGAGATCCTGAAGCATCAGGAGCTCAAGGATTTCTACGAGATGATGCCCGAGAAATTCAACAACAAGACAAACGGTATCACACAGAGGCGTTTCCTGCTGCATGCGAATCCGTTGCTGGCAGACTGGGTGACAGCGCATGTGGGTGACGACTGGATCACAGATCTTCCCAAGATCCATAAACTCAAGGTCTATGCGGACGACGAGAAGGCACAGCAGGAGTTTATGAACATCAAATACCAGAACAAGGTTCGTCTGGCAAAGTACATCCTGGAGCATAACGGAATCGAAGTAGATCCCCGCTCTATCTTCGATGTACAGGTTAAGAGACTTCATGAATACAAACGTCAGCTTTTGAACATATTACATGTAATGTATCTTTACAATGAGCTGAAAGAGCATCCGGATATGGATTTCTATCCGAGAACCTTCATTTTTGGTGCGAAGGCGGCAGCAGGCTACATGAATGCCAAGCTGACCATCAAGCTGATCAATTCGGTGGCAGATGTAGTCAACAACGATCCGGCGATCAACGGAAAGATCAAGGTCGTTTTCATTGAGAATTATCGTGTATCCAACGCAGAGATCATCTTTGCGGCAGCCGATGTATCCGAGCAGATCTCAACAGCCAGCAAGGAGGCGTCCGGTACGGGTAACATGAAGTTCATGTTAAACGGCGCGCTGACGATCGGTACGATGGACGGCGCGAACGTAGAGATCGTGGAGGAAGTCGGAGAAGAGAACGCATTTATCTTCGGTCTCAGCTCGGATGAGGTTATCAATTACGAGAACAACGGCGGTTATGACCCGACAGAGATTTTCAACAACGACCCGGATGTGCGCAAGGTACTGATGCAGCTTATCAACGGAACCTATGCTCCGAATGACCCGGATCTGTTCCGCCCGCTTTACAACTCGCTCCTCAACACACTGAGCACCGCAAAGGCAGATACCTACTTCATTCTGAAGGATTTCAAGTCCTATGCAGAGGCACAGAAGAAGGTAGAGCGTGCGTACCGGAATGAAAAGGGCTGGGCAAAGAGCGCGATTCTCAATGTGGCATGCTCCGGCAAGTTCAGCTCAGACAGAACGATCCAGGAATACGTCGACGATATCTGGAAGCTGGATAAGGTGATGATCCCGAAGGAGACGCCAGTTTTTGAGACAAAGAAGAGCAGTAAATAAAGTAAGACAGTAATAGAGAGTAAAACAGGGGCTGCTGTCCGGACGGATGGCAGCCCTGTGTTGTTACAGAAAGGCAAGGGACCGCGTGGAAAGAGCACTACTGGTTGGAGTGGATTTGAATGATGGAGAGGACTATCTGACTTCTTTGGAGGAGCTGGGAGCGCTGGCAGAAGCCTGCGATATGGAAGTGGTGGCAACCATCGACCAGACCCTTACCGAAGTTCACAAAGCCTTCTACATCGGTACCGGAAAAGTAGAGGAAGTGAAGGAACTGGCGGAGGAGACCGAGGCAGAGGTGATCATATTTGATAATTCCCTGTCGCCCATGCAGATGCGCAACCTGCAGAAACGCCTGGAAAAGCCTGTGCTGGACAGAAGTACGCTGATCCTGGATATCTTTGCGAGCAGGGCGCGCTCCAGAGAGGCAAAGTTACAGGTTGAGGTGGCAAGATTACAGTATATGCTGCCAAGGCTGGTGGGTCTTCATGCCGCACTCAGCCGTCAGGGCGGCGGCAGCGGTGCGCTCAGCAACAAAGGCTCCGGTGAGAAAAAGCTGGAACTGGACCGTCGTGTGCTGGAACGCCGATTGACGGAACTGCGAAGAGAACTGAAGGAAGTCAGTTCGGAACGGGAGACACAGCGAAAACGCAGAGCAATGTCGGGTATGCCCAGAGTGGCGCTGGTGGGGTATACCAATGCCGGCAAGTCGACCTTATTGAATACCATGCTGGAATTGTATGGGATGGATGAGGTCGATATAGAAGAGAAGAAGGTAATGGAAAAGGATATGCTGTTTGCAACCCTGGACACGACGGTAAGAAAAATCGAGCCGGAAAACCATCACGCCATCCTGCTGTCCGATACCGTTGGCTTTATCCACAAACTGCCCCATAACCTGGTGGAGGCATTTCATTCTACCCTGGAGGAAGCAAGAGAAGCGGACATTCTTTTACAGGTGGTAGACTACAGCGACGAACATTATAAGGAACAGATCGCCGTTACCAACCAGACATTGAAAGAACTGGAGGCAGACGGGATTCCCATGATCTATGTCTACAATAAGGCAGACAGGGTTTCGCCGGAGGTCGTGCCGGGACTTGCCGGACTGGAGCAGGAGCAGCTGTTAAAGCATCTGCCGGTGGTGACGGAAGATGCCATCTATCTGTCGGCGAAGGAACAGATCGGCATGGAACAGCTTATTAACCTGATCGAAAAGAAGCTGGCAGGAGGCTACCGGGAATGTACGCTGCTGATCCCCTATACCGATGGGCGGGCAGTGTCCTACCTCAACGAACATGGTGTAGTCTATGAGACAGAGTACCGGGAGGATGGCGTTGCCATGCGGGTAAACTGCCGACAGGAAGATTATCAGTATTATAAGAAGTATGAGAAATAATTTGGGAGGAAGCATATCATCATCCAGAATCTGAGTGTGCGTCCCGATTGTTATCGGGACGCCGCCGGATCATCTGGGTATTTGACCAGATCATACAGGAATCCATGCCCGCCAAAATTCCGCTTTCCGGCAAGCTCCATTCCAAGGTGCATATATTTATCACATTTTGATTTTGCGTCGGTATCCAGAACGACAGGAACCTGGAGCCGGTTGCCCTCTGCAAAGGCGATATCCATCACCTTTCGCATATAGCCTTGTCCCTGGTACTCTTCCCGTACACAGACCATACCCACATAAATATGAGGCTTCTTCTCCTTATTCATCCGGTCGTCAAGACTGGAGCCGCCTTTCATCGCAAGGCTTACGAAGTGGAAGATTTCTTTTAATGTCATGGACTGGAATACGCCCTTTAATAATGGGAGGGCTGTTTTCAGTCCAATTTTCTGACCGGGCAGCTTATAGGCGATATAGCCCTCGCCGCGCTCGCTGGTGGTATGAAGGAAACCGCCCTTTAGCATGGAACGGACGTAACCCTGTATGTAGACAGAGGCAGCCTCCTGACTGGAATAAAGGGATACCAGACCGCCCTCTGCTGGTCCGTAATCGTAATAGCCAAAGGCATGACCAATGTCATGAATAATGCTTTCATCAAGTGTTTTAACGACCATGTGTGTTCTCCTTTTTGTATTATTGGTTCAGGTAATTGCAGAACTTCAAAGTAAAGAATATGAGTTCCGCAATTATCTTGTTATATCTTTATCGGGATCGTTTGTCATACATTTGTTTACCGCCCCTTCAGCTTGAGGCAGAAATCGCAGCAGTCATCGCCGCGACCGAGGGTTTTCGTCCGATGCCAGACAAGGTTGGGATGCAGGTTGCCGTAAGTAATATCGTCGCTGTCGCAGAAACAGTGGCACAGCTCGATGTCTCACCGAACATCTTGGGCGTCTGCTTGGCGAAGACCGCCGGGACGCGCCGATAGAGTCCGGGAATCCGCATCAGTTTGAGAAAGATCTTTTGCAGCTTCCAGGCGCGTTCTTCCACATAGTCGTGGATGGCCTGCAAGGCTTCCTGATTAGGAACGACTAACCCGAGGCTTTTTGAAAAGCCGCCCTGCGGCAGCGTGCTTTTCTAATTCTTATAACTACTCCTATTGTAGCCTGTGAGCGCGTTCTTTTCAACACCAAAATACGATTAACCATTGCACCGTCTTTGGTTATTAGATATAATGATAACCAGTAGGGTTTTGACCAGAAGTACGGATAAAGGAGAATGTGGCATGATTCAATTATTGGATGGCGGCGCATATCTGATCCATGGAACAGAGATCGTTCCGGACGGGGCAGATGCGGCAGCAGAAGTAAGAAGCAAGACCGGTAAAGAGGTATCCAAAGAGGCAGCGGCACAAAACACCATGGCGTATGGTATTTTGAAGGAGCATAATACTTCAGGAAATATGGAAAAGCTGAAGATTAAGTTTGATAAGCTGACTTCTCACGATATTACTTTCGTTGGTATTATCCAGACAGCAAGAGCATCTGGACTGACCAGATTTCCGATCCCTTATGTGCTTACCAACTGTCACAATTCCCTCTGTGCAGTAGGCGGAACCATCAATGAAGATGACCACATGTTTGGACTGACCTGCGCCAAGAAATATGGCGGTGTGTATGTACCGCCGCATCAGGCAGTCATCCATCAGTTTGCCAGAGAAATGCTGGCAGGCGGCGGCAGGATGATCCTCGGTTCCGATTCCCATACCCGATATGGTGCGCTGGGTACGATGGCAATGGGCGAAGGTGGTCCCGAGCTGGTAAAACAGTTATTGTCCCAGACATACGATATCAATATGCCGGGCGTTGTGGGTGTGTACCTGACCGGGGAGCCGGTAAAAGGGGTAGGACCTCAGGACGTGGCACTGGCGATCATCGGTGCGGTATTTGCCAATGGCTATGTGAAGAACAAGGTTATGGAGTTCGTAGGTCCTGGTGTTGACGCTCTGAGCGCAGATTTCCGTATCGGCGTTGATGTTATGACGACAGAAACTACCTGTCTTTCTTCCATCTGGAAAACAGACGAGAAGATCAAAGAATTCTATGATATTCATGGAAGGGTAGAAGAATATAAAGAGTTAAATCCGGGAGAAGTGGCGTATTATGATGGTATGATCACAGTTGACTTATCAGCGATAAGACCGATGATCGCGATGCCGTTCCACCCGAGCAATACTTATACGATCGATGAAGTAAATGCGAATTTAAAGGACATTCTCCATGATGTAGAGGAGCGTGCCAAGGTAAGTCTGGACGGCGCCGTACCGTACTCCTTACAGGATAAGGTTGTAAATGGCAGGTTCATGGTAGACCAGGGTATTATCGCAGGCTGCGCGGGCGGTGGTTTTGAAAACATCTGCGCGGCAGCAGACATCCTGAAAGGTTCCTACATCGGGGCCGATGGATTTACATTAAGCGTATATCCGGCGTCTATGCCCGTATACATGGAGCTGATCAAGAATGGCTGTGCGGCAACCATCATGGAAACCGGAGCGGTTATGAAGACTGCGTTCTGTGGACCATGCTTTGGCGCAGGGGATACGCCGGCAAATAATGCTTTCAGTATCCGCCACTCCACCAGAAACTTCCCGAACAGAGAAGGTTCCAAATTACAGAATGGTCAGATCGCATCAGTAGCATTGATGGATGCCCGTTCTATTGCGGCAACCGCTGCCAACAAGGGCGTGCTTACACCGGCAACCGATTTCGATGGCGATCTTGTCAAATATAAATATCATTTTGATACTAACATTTATGCAAACCGTGTCTTTGATTCCAAAGGCGTGGCAGACGACAGCGTAGAGATCCAGTTTGGTCCGAATATCAAGGACTGGCCTGCGATGGGAGCACTGCCGGAGAATCTGGTGCTTCGTGTGGTTTCCGAGATCCATGACCCGGTAACGACAACCGATGAGCTGATTCCCTCCGGAGAGACTTCTTCTTACCGTTCCAATCCGCTTGGACTGGCAGAATTTACCCTGTCCAGAAAAGACCCGGAGTACGTGGGACGCGCCAAGGATATCCAGAGAGCGGAGAAAGCCAGAATGAACGGCGAGCATCCGTGTCAGGTACACCCGGATGTAAAACCGGTCATGAGTGTGATAAAGAAGACTTTTGCAGACGCATCGCATGAAAATACAGGATTCGGTTCCACCATTTTTGCAGTAAAACCGGGTGACGGTTCTGCCAGGGAACAGGCAGCAAGCTGTCAGAAGGTACTTGGTGGATGGGCAAATATTGCCAATGAATACGCAACAAAGAGATACCGTTCCAATCTGATCAACTGGGGTATGCTTCCTTTCCTGATCAAGGAGGGAGAATTACCGTTCCACAATCTGGATTACCTCTTCCTGCCAGACATCAGAAAGGCAGTGGAAGAGAAACGGGATGTGATCAAGGCATATAAGGTATCGGTAGAAGAAGGTAAACTGGAAGGCTTTGAATTAAGACTGGGTGAGTTGACAGACGAGGAGAGGCAGATCATTCTCAAGGGGTGTCTGATCAATTACAACCGCGTAGAAGGTTAGAGGAAGGCTTGTGGCTGTATTCCCTGCGGATGCAGCCACATCATTATGACAGGGGTTATATGAAGCGATGGAGAGAAGGTAGAATACTCCGGCGGCTGTTGGCGCTGGGTGTGTTTACTGCGTTCGTGGCGGGGATCGTTGTGCTTGCGATCGGTGCGGCGACCGGGCGGACACAGGAACAGCGGCAGAAGGAAGCGGCGGAGGAAAAGACAAAACAGGACTTTTTGCAGAATGGAGATTATTTATTGTCGGCTGCGGGGATGGGAGAGAAGGAACCGGATCCGGTACAGACGACGAAGGAGATCATAGCGGATACGGTCATCAGCGCGGTGCCGCATGCGGATTACAGCTACAGCTTCAACGGAACGATGGATCAGGCTGTGGTGGTGACGCGGGACGGCGATGTGGGCGGCTTTAATGACGGGACCTATCCCAGACAGGATGATACGCTGTCGTCCTGCTTTACGGAGGGCGTGGAAGGAAGCGCGCTGTATCTGGACGGAAGCTATGGCGTGGAGCTGCTGGGGGTGCAGGAGCTGGCGGATTCCTATACGATCTCTTTCTGGTTTCGGGCGGAGGAACTCTGCGACTGGTCGCCGTTTCTGGCGATCGGCTCCGATATGCTGAACGAAGAGGGAGCCGAGAACTATATTTCTTTTAATAAAAAGACAGACGAGGATGGGAACACGGTCGCTCCCGTGTTCAACACGGTGAACCAGAAACGAAGCAATTCCTGCGAGATCAGGCCCTCCCTCGAGGACAAGGACTGTCTGGGGCTGGATGAGTGGAATTATATCACGGTGTGCGTGGATGCGTCCCAGGTGAACGAGGAGGACGACAGTAAGATCACCGGCTACCTGTATCTGAACAGTGAGATGATCGGATCGGCGGCTGTCTCGCGCATGGATCTGACCGGGGGAGACATTCATGTTTATCTCGGGATCAACTGCTTTGACGAGCTGTTCGCCGCCAGCTATGACGAGGTCCGGATCTGGAATGAACTGCTTAACGAGAACCAGATCAGCGCCATGTATGCGGCATATTGTAAATAGGCGGTTAAGAAACAGAAAATGTGTCCGATATACTATGTACAGGACGGAACTATCCAGGCCAGATAATTCCAGAATGAATATGATATTGTTTGAAACCATGGATGGTGTTTTAAGAGAAAAGGATTTTCTTGCGGAACGCCATCTTTTTTATGCGATAGAAAAATGTTCGTCAGAACAGATTTTTTATGGAGGCCACGCGGCATGGAAGCCGCGGACAGGTGCACAGGCAGGCATAAAACGGATTTGAACAAGAGGAGGGACATGTGAGAATAGATTCCGCCACAGTGAAAATGGGATCAACCAGAAGCTATCGTTCCTACCAGATGCAGAACAGCAGTCAGAAAACGCTCATGCTGGGACTTGGCGCGCTTAGCAGGAAGGATCTTTCGGACAGCCTGAAGGATGGAAACACCGATCTGAAGGATGCCGGGCAGCAGGCGCAGGCGGCGAAAAAGAATGATGCGGATGCAACGGATTTTGCGGCGCATTTAAGGAGTCTTGTCAATACAGGGCGCGTATCGCCGGGCGTTGCCAGCAGGGAAGATCCGTCGTTTACGATCAAACAGCGCTGCGCGCAGTTTCTTCTGGAGATGATCTTCGGAAGCAGGAGAAACGGGGATCTTACGGAGGAGATACGGAACGCGATGGGACAGGATGTGATTCCGGCAAACACGCCGGTCTTTTCCCTGAATCAGGTCACGGACGAGTATTATTACCGGGAAGAGGAGTGCACAGCCTTTTCCACGACCGGGGTTGTAAAGACCGCAGACGGAAGGGAGATTTCCTTCAATCTGGAATGTACCATGAGCCGTAGCTTTGAGCAGTATTACCGGGAGACGCATACAGAGGGGCAGATTTCGTATCTGGATCCGCTGGTGATCAACCTGGATAGCGATGTGGCGCAGGTGTCCGATCAGAAGTTCTTTTTTGATCTGGACTGCGACGGCACGCAGGAGGAGATTTCATTGCTGAAAAAGGGGAGCGGATTCCTGGCGCTGGATCGCAACGGAGACGGTGTGATAGGAGACGGGAGCGAGCTCTTTGGAACGAAATCCGGAGACGGGTTTGGAGACCTTGCACAGTATGATGAGGACGGAAACGGCTGGATCGACGAGGGAGACCCCATCTGGGAAAAGCTCCTGATCTGGACAAAGGATGACGAGGGACAGGATAAGCTGTACCACCTCTCGGATCTGGGAATCGGAGCGATCTGCCTGTCAAACGTCTCGACAGAGTATGCGATGAATTCGGAGGAGGATAACCAAAATCTTGCGATGATACGCAAGACTGGAATTTTTCTGTATGAAAACGGCATGACGTCCACGGTGCAGCACCTGGATCTGGCAAGATAGTTATTTTAGAGTTCTAATACGGACCGGGCATCTCATACATTATTTTTGCGAGGTGCGCCGTATGAAATGGAATAGAATCGTCAAATATAAAACAGACAAAAGGAGCGACAGGCCATTCCTGATCCGGGAAATGGCGGCGGGACTTTTGTTTGTTTTTTTATTGCCGTATGTGTGTGCGTGTCTCTTCGGACAGGTGGGGGAGGACACCCCGCGGCTGTGTGCCGAAGAAAAGCAGGAGGCGTACGAGGCACAGATCCGTATGGAATGGGGAACGTGGAGACTGCCGATGGAGGAATATCTGGTGTATCAGCTCGCGGGCTGCATCCCGGAATCCTATGAGCCGGAGTGCATGAAGGCACAGGCGGTCCTGCTGCGGACAGACTTTATGCGAAAGGCAAAGGAACAGGATACACCGGACGTCTGTGTGGACGGCGCCGGGATGGAGAGGTGGTATCGGATGGAGGCGCAGGAGGAAGCGCTGGACCGATACCGCAGCGCGGTGGAGGAGACGGCGGGGATCTATCTGTGCTATGAGGGAAAACCGATCCTTGCGCCATATTTCCAGATCAGCAGCGGACAGACCAGAAATGTCGGCGAGGTCTGGGGAACGGAAAAGTATCCTTATCTGTCGGGAGCCGTGGTGACACAGGATCGCGCGGCGGCTGCCTATGAAAACCGGGTCGTGGTTTCGAAGGAGCGGTATCTTGCCTTGCTGAGAGGTCTGCTCTCCGGGGAGGATATGCCGGAGGAAAGCTGGGAGGTCCCCCGGCTTTGCAGGGACAGCGCGCAGTATGTGACGCAGGTAGAGTGGGATGCAGGAGGGACGGTCTGCGACGGAGAGACATTCCGGCGGGCGTTTGGACTGCCGTCTGCCGTCTTTGAAATGGAGATGGGGGAAACGGAGGTGACCTTTTGCGTCAGTGGCAGCGGGCACGGCTTCGGCATGAGCCAGTATGGGGCGAACGGGCTCGCCGTCAACGGCGAGAACTACGGAGAAATCCTGAAATATTTTTTTCAGGGAACAGAATTGGCGAAAATTGAATAAGGAGAAAAAACTGGGAAAGACTAACATCATAAATACAACAGGAGGCATTTATGATGTATAGAAAAAATAGAAACAGCGCTAGAAAAGAACGTATTGTGATGTTGACATCCTCTGTGCTGGTGCTCACCGCACTCACAGTTACCGGAATCTTTATCAAAGGAAACAACCGCGCCCAGAAACAGGATTACATTGTGGATCTGCAGGCGATCGAGGAAGGGACGGGGGAAAGTGCGGACGCGCTGATGCCCGGAGAGGATCTGGACACGCTTTTTGCAGAGGTGGGAACCGATGATCTCGACTATGATCCCAGCTATCAGGAGGCTAACTCACTGAACGTGGAGAACACGGATGCGGCAAAGCAGAAGGACACAAAGGACAAGAAGGATAAGGACGAACAGCCGACGGACAGCTCCGAGAGCAAACCGCAGGAAAAGGATAACAAAACGGAGACGACTGGGGACGAGGAAAACGAGGAAGGCATGTTCGACGAAAAGAAGGACACCGCAAGCACCGTACAGGAGCAGGATACGGCGGAGGCAATCTCCACAACGGTACAGCCGGCACTCGACTTTCAGGAGGAGCAGGGGCTGGTATGGCCAGTCGTGGGCGACGTCCTGATCAATTTCAGCATGGACAAGACGGTTTACTTCCCTACGCTGGAGCAGTATAAGTACAATCCGGCGATCGTGATCGCAGCGCCGGTGGGAGAGAATATCGCGGCGGCTGCCGACGGAAGGATCGTTTCGGTGGGATATGATCCGATGATCGGAAACCATGTGGTGATGGATCTGGGAAACGGCTACGAACTGACCTATGGACAGCTTGAGAACATTACCGTATCGGAAGGCGGTTATGTGGCGACGGGAGATCCGATCGCGACAGTGGCTTCTCCTACCAAGTATTACAGCGTGGAGGGCAGCAATATGTACCTCAGGCTGACAAAGGACGGAGAACCGGTAAATCCGATGAGCAGTCTGCAATAATATGAAAAATGGCGCAAAAGGGAGACAGATATGCTGGTAATCATACACGGAAAGATCAGAACCATGGAGAAAGAGGATTACGAGGACGGTTATCTGGAAATCGAGCAGGGCAAGATCGTGGCGATCGGGGATATGGCGTCCTGCGACAAGCGGCAGCTCTATGAAAACGATAAAGTACAGGTGATAGACGCCGGTGGAAATCTGGTCATGCCGGGTCTGATCGAAGCGCACTGTCATATGGGCATCACAGAGGAAAAGAAAGGGATGGAGGGAGACGACTGCAACGAGACGGTCGATCCTGTCACCCCGCAGCTTCGCGCCATTGATGCGATCAACCCGATGGACGCCGCTTTCACTGATGCGATCCGGGCGGGGATCACCTCCGCCATGATCGGTCCCGGCAGCTCCAACGTTGTCGGAGGGCAGTTCTCCTTTCTTAAGACGCATGGGAGATGTATCGATAAGATGATCGTCAAGGCTCCTGCGGCGATGAAGGTCGCGTTTGGAGAAAATCCCAAGGTCAATTATTCCGGGATGGATAAGTCGCCGTCAACGCGGATGGCGATCGCGTCCATGCTTAGGGAGGAGCTGACCAGGGCGAAGCAGTATCAGAAGCGTCAGGCGTCTGATCCGGAGGCGGAAAAGGATTTTCGCTACGAGTGCTGGCTCCCGGTGCTCACAGGCGAGATCCCGCTCAAAGCCCATGCGCACCGGTCGGACGATATTCTGACCGCCGTCAGGATCGCGAAGGAGTTCGGCGTGCGCATGACGCTCGATCACTGCAGCGAAGGCCATCTGATCACGGAGGAACTGCTGGAGGCAGGTTACCCGGCGATCGTAGGGCCGGATATGGCAAGCCGCAACAAGATAGAGGTGCAGAACATGGCGTTCAAGACAGCCGGACTGCTCAGCCGCGCCGGGATCCTTACCGCGATCACCACAGATCATCCGGTTTCCAGGATCCAGTATCTTCCTATCTGTGCCGGACTTGCCGTGAAGGCGGGAATGTCTATGGAGGAAGGGATGCGCGCGATCACGATCAACGCGGCGAAGATCTGTGGAGTCGACGAGAGGGTAGGCAGCCTTGCCGTCGGAAAAGACGGGGATGTGGCGATCTTTGACGGCAATCCGATGGAGGTTTTTACCAAGACTTTATATACCATTATCGAAGGAAACGTGGTATATTATGATGAGGATCCAAGGAAAGCAGAAACAGACTAAGAGACGGAAACAGCGCGATGCGAACAGGACGGACAAATGAGAAGAACAGAATAAAGGCAAAGAGAGCCGGGCTGATGTTCCTTACAGGCGCGCTCCTGACCGGCTGCGGATATTCCGCCTCCGGTCTTTTGGAGGGGACGAAGAACCATGAGGAAGAGATCACCACGCTGGGGCTGACGCCGGAATTTGACTATGAGGTGCCGGTGAGCCGGCCGGCGATCCTGGTGGATCAGCTCGGGTATGCCGCGGAGAGCAACAAGGTTGCCATTCTGGAAGGGGAGGATCTTCCCGGCGACTTTGAGCTTATCGATGCGCAGACCGGTGAGAGCGTGTACACGGGCAGAACCGAGGAGAAAGGCTTTGATGAGGCGAGCGGCACATACATAAGCTATGGTGATTTTTCGGATTTTACCAGAGCAGGAGAATACTATCTGCGCTCGGAGGTTGTGGGGCAGTCCTATTCCTTCGTAATCGAGGAGGATCCCTACCGGGGACTGTTTGACACCGCGTGCCGGCAGTATTACCTCAACCGCTGCGGGATGGTGCTCTCGTCCGAGTATGCGGGCGCGGCGGCGCACAATGCCTGCCATACGAGGGAGGCGCAGCTCAAGGAGGATGCTTCTGTGAAAATGGATGTTTCCGGCGGCTGGCATATGGATGAAAACGGCGGCAAGGACGTGGCGAAGGCGTGTGAGACGATCAACATGCTTCTGCTGGCGTACGAGCTGTACCCGGCGGTGTTTGACGATGAGGCGGGAATACCGGAGAGCGGGAATCAGATTCCTGATCTTCTGGATGAGATCAAATATGAGGCGGACTGGCTTCTCAAGATGCAGAATCCTAAGAGCGGGGCGGTCTATGCGTCGGTCAGCACGGTGGACAGCGCGACAGGAGGAACGCTCGTCTGTGTGGACAGCATCAACATGGACGCTACCATACGGTTTGCGGCGACGATGGCAAAGTTCAGCTACCTGTATCAGAGCTATGACTGGAACTATGCCAACCAGTGCCTGAAGGCGGCAGACCGGGCGTACCGCTACGCACAGCAGTATCCGGAGGACGTTGAGCAGGAGGAGTATTTCTTTGCGGCGACAGAGCTGTACCGGGCGACCGGGGCGTATGGGTATCACAATGCGATCCAGCAGTATCTTGTGCAGTACTCTAAGCCGGATATGAGTAAGGATGCGGTTCTGTGGGGAGTGACGACGTATCTTTCGACGAAGCAGAAGGTGGATGTAAAGATGTGCGACAGCCTGATCAAGGAGCTTCTCAGGGAGGCGGAGCAGATCTCTTACGCGTCCAAGACGTCAAAGTTTCTGGTAAACAGGGAAAAGAATGAGAAAGACTGCAGCGGGCTTCTGTCGGACGTCGCGCGGCTGGCGGTGGTGGATCATATTATCACCAACCATGAATATACGACGGTGCTGGAAAATCATCTGCACTACTTCCTTGGCAGAAACCCGGAGGCGATCAGCTATGTGGACGGAGCCGGCAAAAAGAGCTATCAGGAGATCGACGAAAAGCTGGGGATCATGAACCAGGTAAATCTGGACGCCGAGCTGATCCTGATGATGAGCGCGGTTCTCAATCCTTGAGTGCCAGCTCTTTGTTCTTGAAATACATTTCTTCGATGACGCCCTGAACGGTCGCACCGATATGGCGGCGAGCCTCTTTGTCCATATCTTTTGTGTAGATCGGCCTGCCGTATTCGATAATGACATGCGTCTTGCGGATCTTGGGGATATGGTCCTCGAAGATGCTTCCCGCATTGTAGATCGCCATGGGAATGATCGGACATCCCGTCTTTTCCGCGATCTTGAAGCTGCCCTCGTGGAACTCGAGGAAGGTGTCGACAACGCGGTTGCGCGTGCCCTCCGGGAAAATACAGATGGAGATCCCTTCCTTTACCTTGTCGATCGCGGCAAGGATGGTCTTCATTCCCTGCTTGATATCGTTCCGGTCCAGGAAAAGACAGTGCAGATTCCGCATCCAGTTGGAGAGGAGCGGGATTTTTTCCATTTCGATCTTGGCGATGTAGCCGGTCGGCCTGGGAACGCGGACGTAGGTCATCACAATGTCAAAATAGCTGCGGTGGTTGCCGATGTAGAGAACCGCTTCATCCTTTGGAACATTCTCCTCGCCCAGCACCGTGACGGATGTCCCGGCAAGAAACAGCACGCAGCGGAACGCCCAGTTCACGATAGCGAGGGAACTGCGGCTTTTCACATCCATATTGAATTTGCCGATGATATATTCGATGAGAAGCAGCGGGATGCTGCAGATCAGGAACAGAATAACAAACAGTGCGGTGAAAATAAAACGGATCATGGTTTCTATCCTTTCTGAGGTGTCTTTTAGTAGTTATTATATCTTTTCACACCCTATAAATCAATAGGAATACCCGGCGCGGCAGAGTAATAGATTAGGTAATAAGCGTTTATTTCCCGAAAAACGGAGGGATGGGTATGAGTTTAAGTGAATACCAGAAAAGACTGCTGAGCGTATGTCTGATCTGCTTTATGGCTACGGCAGTGATCGCCTGCGGGCAGAAGCAGGATGCGATGGAGAAGATAAAAGATCTCGAATTTACCGTTCTTGCAGAAGAAAATGTCCCGGAAGAGCTTCTGAGCGCGATCGAGGAGAAAAAGCAGACGGCGTTTAAGCTGACCTTTGAGGATCAGGGATTTCTGTATATCTGCGTGGGGTATGGCATGCAGGCGACCGGGGGCTACAGCGTGGCGGTGAAGGAGCTGTACGAGACGTCGAATGCCCTCTATCTGGACACGGATCTGATCGGACCGGGACCGGAGGAAAAGAGCAATCCGGTCGCCAGCTTCCCCTATGTGGTCATCAAGGCGGAGTTTGTCGATAAACCGGTCGTGTTCGAATAAAGAACGTGCAATGTGCAGGCAGGAATGGTATGATAGGTTCAGAGTCAGCAGACAGAGGAGGCTTTCATACCATGCTTTATTTAAAGAACGGATATCTGATCGATCCCGCAACCGGCACGGAGGGCGGCCGCAATATCCTGATCGATGAGAAAAAGGGAATCATCCTGCGGATCACGCCGGCAGGCCAGGACGAAGAGCAGATGCAGGATACCCGCGTTATCGATTTGAAAGGGCAGATCGTGGCGCCTGGGCTGGTGGATGTACATGTCCATTTCCGGGATCCCGGGTTTACCTATAAGGAGGATATCGACAGCGGCGCCAGGGCGGCGGCCAGAGGGGGATTTACCTCGGTGGTGATGATGGCAAACACGAAGCCTTCGATCGACAATGTGGAGACATTGTCCTACGTGCTGGAAAAGGGAAGCCGGACGGACATCCATGTGTACAGCTGTGCCAATGTGACAAAGCAGATGGCTGGACGGGAGATGACCGACATGGAGGAGCTGAGCGGAGCCGGTGCAGTCGGCTTTACGGACGACGGGATCCCGCTGATGGATGAAAGACTGCTGCGGGAGGCTTTGCAGCGGGCGGCAAAGCTGGGAAAACCGATCAGCCTGCACGAAGAAAACCCGGCATTTATCACGAACAATGGAATCAATGCCGGAGAGGTTTCGGTATATTTTGGAATAGAGGGATCGCCGCGTGAAGCGGAGATTTTCATGGTAGAGAGAGATCTGCGGATCGCCGAGGGAACAGGGGCGGATCTGAGCATCCAGCATATCAGCACAGGCGAGGCGGTGGAGCTGGTCCGGGAGGCAAAAAAGCGCAACCCACACATTCACGCGGAAGCTGCGCCGCATCACTTTACCCTGACGCAGGATGCCGTGCTGAAGCATGGAACGCTTGCGAAGATGAACCCGCCGCTCAGACTGGAGGAGGATCGTCTGGCGGTGATCCGGGGACTTCAGGATGGAACGATCGATATGATCGCGACAGACCATGCGCCGCACAGCGCAGAAGAAAAGGAGAAACCGCTGACGCAGGCGCCCAGCGGGATCATCGGACTGGAGCTGTCGCTGTCGCTCGGGATCCGGGAGCTTGTAGAGAAAGGATATCTTTCGATGATGGAACTGATCCGGAGAATGAGCTATGCGCCGGCGAAGCTGTATCATCTGGACGCCGGTTATGTGGCGGAAGGCGGACCGGCAGATCTGGTGATCTTTGATCCGGAGCAGACCTGGATCGCCGGAGACTACCGTTCCAAAGCGTCCAACACCCCGTTTACCGGAGAGGAGATGCCGGGTGTGATCGCATACACGATCTGCAACGGGCGGATCGCCTATCAAGGATAGAAGTACAGATTGAAAAAGGAGCAGAGAAAGAGATGTCAGCCAAAAGAAAAGTAAAAGCAACCGTCATATCCCAGAAACAGCTTGCAGACCGGATCTATGATCTCTGGATCAGGACGGATCTTGCCGGGGAGGCCCACGCCGGACAGTTCCTGGCGCTGTACCCGCACAATGCGAGCACGCTTCTGCCGCGTCCGATCAGCATCTGTGAAGTCGATGCAGAGCAGGGGCGCGTGCGGATGGTCTACCGGATCGCCGGAAAGGGAACCGCAGAATTTGCATCATACCGGGAGGGAGATACCCTGGAGGTGCTGGGGGTACTCGGCAACGGATTCCCACTGGAGAAGGCGGAAGGAAAGACGGTCTTTCTGATGGGCGGTGGAATCGGGATCCCGCCGATGCTTGAGCTGGCAAAGGAGCTTGCGGCGCAGCAGGATACAACGGTAAAGATCATTGTAGGGTATCGTGACTGCGACTGTTTTCTGAGAGAGGATCTGGAGCGGTACGGCGAAGTCTATATCGCCACCGAGGATGGCAGCGTCGGCACAAAGGGAAATGTCATGGACGCGATCCGGGAAGAGAAGCTGGAGGCGGATGTGATCATGGCGTGCGGCCCGATGCCGATGCTCTGCGCGATCAAGGAGTACGCGAAGGAAACAGGCACAGAGGCGTATATTTCCCTGGAGGAGCGCATGGCGTGCGGCGTGGGAGCCTGTCTTGGCTGCGTCTGCAGGACGAAGGAGATCGACGCACATTCCCATGTAAACAATGCAAGGATCTGTACCGACGGGCCGGTATTTGACGCGAAAGAGGTGGAAATCTGATGAATACAAAGGTGACGATAGCAGGTGTAGAAATGAAGAATCCCGTGATGACAGCGTCGGGAACGTTCGGCTCCGGGATGGAGTACGGCGAGTTTGTCGACCTGAACAGGCTGGGCGCGGTCGTGACGAAGGGAGTTGCCAATGTGCCGTGGCCGGGCAATCCGACGCCCCGCGTGGCGGAGACATACGGCGGTATGCTGAATGCCATCGGATTGCAGAATCCGGGAATAGAGGTGTTTGCACAGAGAGACATTCCGTTTCTGAAGAAGTATGATACGAAGATCATCGTCAACGTCTGTGGAAAAACCGTGGAGGACTACCTTGAGGTGGTAGAGCGGCTGGGGGATGAGCCGGTGGATATGCTGGAGATCAACGTGTCCTGCCCGAATGTCAAGGAGGGCGCGATCGCCTTTGGGCAGAAGGCAGACTGTCTGTACGACATCACTTCCCAGATCAAGAAGAAGGCGAAGCAGCCGGTCATCATGAAGCTGAGTCCCAACGTGACGGATATCGCGGAGATGGCGAGGGCGGCCGAGGCTGCGGGAAGCGATGCAATCTCCCTTATCAATACGATCACGGGGATGAAGATCGACATCCACCGGAGAAAATTTGCGCTGGCAAATAAGACCGGGGGACTTTCCGGACCGGCGATCAAACCGGTTGCCGTGCGTATGGTCTACCAGTGCGCGCAGGCGGTCAAGATCCCGATCATCGGCATGGGAGGGATCGCGACGGCGGAGGACGCCATAGAATTTCTGATGGCGGGCGCAACGGCAGTGTCGGTCGGGGCGATGAACTTCGTCAATCCTTACGCGACAGTGGAGATCATCGAGGGCATCGAAGACCATATGAGACAGTATCAGGTAGAGGACATCCGGGAGCTGATCGGCTGCGTGCAGTGATCCGGCTGGATAAGTCATAAAGAGCCTCCATGCGGAATATACTTACAGTAAGTATACGCATGGAGGTTTTTCTTGTGGAATTAGTAAAAAAGAAGATACATATGGACCGGATCGCGAGCAGAGCCGGAACCCAGATCGTATTGGAAGAAGATGTGAATATTTCAGATAACAAGCCGGACGCCGGCAGCCTGCTCTGCAGCAAGGGCGATGTCATTCTGGAGGAGATACGCGCAGGAGAAAACACGGTGAACATGAAGGGAAGACTGGTTGTCTCGATCCTGTACCTGACGGATATGGAGGGCTCCTGTGCAAGCATGGAGACAGCGATTCCCTTTGAGGAAAAGGTCAATATGGAGGGCGTCAGCAACGGGGACACGATCCTGGTCGACTGGGTGATCGAGGATCTTACGGTCGGACTGATCAATTCCCGGAAGCTCAGCGTGCAGTCCGTCATTTCCTTCGGACTGGAGGCAGAGGAATGTCAGGATCAGGACGCAGCGGTGGATATCTACCATGACGAGCCGGTGGAGTACCGCAAGTGCGTGTATCCTGTGGCGGAGCTCGCTTTGCAGAAAAAGGATATTTTCCGGATGAAGGAAGAGTTGGAACTGACCGGAAATCTGCCGAATGTTTTTCAAACCATCTGGCACCAGATCACCTTTGACCATGTAGAGTTTAAGACGATGGACGAAAAGATCTCCATTCAGGGAGAGATGCGGGCATTTTTCCTGTATGAAGGAGAAGGGGACAATGACCGGACGCTCTGGTATGAGAACACGGTGCCGTTCAGCGGCGTGATCGAATGTCAGGGATGCCGGGAGGATATGATCCCGGATATCGGGTATAGTCTGGGACAGTGCAACGTCGAGGTCAGACAGGATTTCGACGGGGAAGAGAGAGTATTCTGCGTCGAGCCGGTGCTGGAGCTGGATATCCATCTCTATACAGAGGAGGCGACAGAGGTTCTCGCGGATATCTACGGCGTGGATAAGGAGATCGAGGCATTGACGACGGAGGTTCAGCTCAAGAATCTGCTGTGCAGCGGCAGCGGAAAATGTAAGATCGCGGAGCATGCAGAGATCCAGAACAAAGAGACGCCGATGTATCAACTGATCCATTCGGAAGGCGAGATCCAGATCGAGGAGCGCGCGATCGTGGAAAACGGGATCGCGATCACGGGAACGCTCACAGTCACGACGCTTTACCTCGGAACAGACGGAAAGGGAAGCCTGTATTCGACTGTAAATGTGCTTCCGTTCCAGTATGTGGCGGAGGCGGAGGACATCACGCCGACCAGTCTGTTCCGTCTGCGGTCCAGCGTAGAACAGCTCACCGTGACGATGCTTGGCAATGCGGAGCTGGACATCAAGGCTGTTCTGCAGTTTAAGGTGATCGTCTTTGCTATAAGAAAATGCAGCCTGATCACCGACATCAAGGTGGGAGAGCTGGATCTGAACAAGCTGAGCGAACTGCCGGGTATGGTGATCTATATCGTCGGACCGGGAGATACGCTGTGGGATATCGGAAAGAGATACTATGTGCCGATCGCGCAGCTAAAAGAAGTCAACGATCTGGCGACGGAGGACATTGCGGCGGGAGATAAGATCCTTGTCGTAAAAGGTGGAATATGACAAACGTGCGCCGTCAGGCACACAGCAAAAAGCGGTTTGGCCTTTGTAGACCAAACCGTTTTCTGCTACGTCCTGTAATACATATTTCCGGCTCGGGGAATATCCGTCGGAGCAAACTTTTTACAGTGTGATCGTTATTGCCTTTGCACAGCCGGTAAGTACCGTGTCATTGGCGTCATAGGCAAGCTCTGCGCCGTCAGCGGAAGCTGCCTTTACGTTGATAAGGCGCACGGAGAATTTCTTGGAACCCTCTGTCTTTAAGGTGATCTGGTTTCCTGCTCTCTCTGCGGAGGCGGTCAGATCAACATTCTGCTTCTGATCGTAGATCACAGTTTCAGCCTTGCAGCCGTCCTGCAGAGCATAGATGCGAAGCTCCGCACCGTCGGCGTAGTCGTAATCCGGGCGGTTGTCGCATGCGCCCATGGCGATGATCGAGTTCTCACGTGCCATCAGAGGCAGGTGCAGATAGTCATATTTGCGCTCTACCCAGGTGCCGCCTTCCATGACTTCTCCGGTGAAGAAATCCGTCCAGATTCCCTTGGGAAGATAGAAGATACCCATGCTCTGATCGTTGAAGATAGGAGCGACCAGAAGGTTATTGCCGAGCATATACTGCTTATCCAGGTAGTGACAGTTACGGTCAGCGGTAAATTCCAGGACCATGCTTCTCATGGTCGGCACACCGGATTTCGAGGTGTCGACAGAGGTCTTGTAGAGATAAGGCATCAGCGAGGCTTTCAGCTTCGTAAAGCTCCTTACCACATCGACTGCCTCGTCATCGTAAACCCACGGAACACGGTAAGAGCTGCTTCCGTGCAGTCTGCTGTGCGAGGAGAGCAGGCCGAATGCCACCCAGCGCTTGTAAACGTCTGCGGTGGAGGTGTTTTCGAAACCGCCGATGTCATGTGCCCAGAAACCAAAACCGGACATCAGCAGGGAAAGACCGCCGCGCAGGCTCTCTTCCATGGACGGATAGTCGGACCAGCAGTCGCCGCCCCAGTGCACGGGGAATTTCTGACCGCCGACGGTAGCGGAACGGGCAAACAGGACAGCCTCGCCCTTGCCGCGCTTTCTTTCCAGCAGTTCATAGACGGTCTTATTGTAGAGATAGGTATAGTAATTGTGCATTTTTTCCGGGTCGGAGCCGTCGTAGTAGACGCAGTTCGTAGGGATCCGCTCGCCGAAGTCTGTCTTAAAGCAGTCAACGCCCATATCCAGAAGAACCTCCAGCTTATCCTGGAACCACTTGCAGGCGGCAGGATTGGTGAAATCTACTAAAGCCATACCCGGCTGCCACATATCCCACTGCCATACGTCGCCGTTCGGACGCTTGATGAAGTAACCCTTCTCCATTCCTTCTGCAAACAGCGCGGATTCCTGTCCAATGTAGGAGTTGATCCACACGCAGATATTGAGCCCTTTTGCCTTGATGCGCTGGAGAAGTCCCTTCGGATCCGGGAAAACATCGGCATCCCAGATAAAGTCAGACCAGTGGAAGCCCTTCATCCAGAAGCAGTCGAAGTGGAAGGTGCGCAGCGGGATCCCACGGTCAAGCATTCCATCGATAAAGCTCATGACGGTGTCCTCGTCGTAGCTTGTGGTAAAGGAGGTGGAAAGCCACAGTCCGAACGTCCACGGTGCGGGCAGGGAAGGCTTGCCGGAAAGGTCGGTATACCGGGTCAGGACGTCCTTCATGGTAGGACCGTTGAAGAAGAAATAGTCCAGAGAACCGCCCTTTACGCAGAATGCCGATTTCGTCACATTTTCCGTAGCAAATTCAAAGGAAACCCGCTCCGGGTGGTTTACGAGCACGCCGTAGCCCTTGTTGGAAAGGAAGAACGGGATGTTCTTGTAGGACTGCTCGGTACTTGTACCGCCGTCCTCGTTGTAGATCTCCACCGTCTGTCCGTTCTTTACAAAGGGAGTGAAACGCTCGCCGGTTCCGTAGAGCAGTTCGCCTACGCCGATGCTGAGCTGCTGGCGCATATAGGTTTCATCCAGATCTCCGTTCTGATCGTAGTAGTCGCCCTTCCAGTTGCCCTTGATCATAGCGAGATCCTTCACGCCGCTTTCGGTGAGAAGCTCGCCGTCGCGCAGATAGCGCATATACCAGTTTTTCTTGCCGATCTCCAGGGAGAGATGGCCGCTTGTGATGACCATTTTGTCTTCGCTGTCCTCTATCTGAAGTTTCTGGGGATGGTCAAGCTCCAGCTCAAAAGCGGGAGCCTTTTTCTGTACGCCCATATAATGGAAGGTCTGTACGCGGATAACGTCCGGCATAGGGGAAGAAATTTTGATCGTCAGGTTCGCGCCGCCGAGCGTGTCCCCTCTGGTAACGATCTTGTGGGTAGGCGCGCAGAGAGAAATCTCCGTGTCCGTAATCTTCTGTTCATAAACCTCCTGTGGAGCGAAACATCCGTAGCCCTCTTTGAGGAGCCAGCATCCGTTGCTGAATTTCATAGTCAGTTCTCCTTTCCTATTTTTAGGTGTGTTTCATTCGATCATTGCAAACAGAAATAGAGCAATTAGCTTGTACAAATGAAATAACCAGCTAGGGCGCGCTTTCGCTCCAATCCGGGCGCAATGGTACATAAGCGGCTAAAAGACAGCCACTAAGTACCAGCGCCCTACCAGGGCCCTACGCCAGGTTATTCATTTGTACAAGCTACACATGCATCTCCGGTCGTGCAATGATCTGAATGGATAAAGCAATACTTGTATCTTTGGATTTTCTTGTTATAATAATACTATAATGACTCGGAAATGCAAAAACTTTAACGAAATTGATAAAAAATAACACAGAATTGATTTATAGAAAGAGAGAAGAATGAGAGAACCTTTTTATCAGTTACAGGAAAAAATGCCGCATGGAGATGCGATGTTTCCACTCAAGGTACATGAGGTCAGCCCTGACAGCAGTTTCGAGGAGAAGGTGAGCTGTCACTGGCATGAGGAGATGGAATTTCTGGTCATCACGCAGGGGCACGTTTCGGTCTTTATCGACGAGGAGTGCTATGAAGCGGAGCCGGGTGACATCATTTTCATTCCGCCGGACAGCCTGCACTCGCTGTCGGGGCAGACGGGAGACGAGGTCACGTTTTTTGCCGTCGATTTTAAGCCTGTGCTGCTCTACAGTCTCTGGAAAGATGCCATCCAGCAGAAGTATCTTGATCGTCTGAAACAGGGGAAGGTGGTATTCCCGACCTTTATCAGACCGCAGGAGGAATGGCAGCGAGAGATGTACCGGCTTCTGCTGCAGATCCGGGAAACCTATGCGGAGGCGGCTGCCGGGTATGAACTGCTGATCAAGGCGAAACTGTATGAGATCTGGTATCTGCTCTACCGCCATGCGGTGCAGCCTTCCGGGGAGGAGGTGGACAGCGGAAAAGTCCGGGTAGAGCTGATGAAGGAGATCATCGCCTACATTCAGGAGAATTATTCCGGGCAGATTGCGCTGGAGGAGCTTGCCGGGCGTTTTCATGTGAGCGATGGACATCTTTGCAGGCTGTTCAAGAGCGTGACCAGAATGACGATGACGGAATATCTCAACCATTACCGGGTAAGCCAGAGCGCGGCGCTGCTCGCGGAGACGGAGCACGATATCGGAGAGATCGCCGGGATGGTCGGGTTTAACAACATCAGCTACTATAATAAGATGTTCCGCAAATATATGCACATGACGCCGAAGGAATACCGCGCGGCGGCGAGGCGCACCGAGGAACACTAATTATGTCACTTAATATGCGAAAATATGACGATTGACCGAAGCGCGGAGAGAAGGTATCTTCAAGGGGAATGACATATCGTGTAAGGATGGAGGAGAAGATGATACAGGAAAAATACGAGTACAGAAACCTGCCGATCCCGGGGGGCGGCTATGTGACAGGTTTTACTTTTCACCCGAAGAAAAAAGACCTGTTATATATAAGAACAGACATCGGAGGCGTCTACCGTTTCCAAAGGGAGCAGCAGCGGTGGAAGAGCCTGATCGACCATGTGACCATGGACGATCTGAGCGAGACATTTCCGGCGGCGATCGCGCTTGACCCGGAGCACCCCGAACGGCTGTATATCGCCTGCGGGATCGACGCTGAGCCGCAGGGTATGATGGCGGTGTCGGAGGACTGCGGAGAGAGCTTTGTAAGGTATCCCATGCCGATGAACGTACATGGCAATAAGAACGGGCGCGGGACAGGATACCGTCTGATCGTGGACCGGAACGATCCGGAGGTGCTCTGGTTTGCCTCGCAGAAGGACGGTTTGTGGAAAAGTGCGGACAGAGGCGCGCACTGGGAGAAAAATACAGCGTTCCCGGATGACTATATGACCTTTGTGGGGCAGACGGACGATGGCGGCGTGCTGTTTGCGGCCTGTGCAGGCGTTACTACAAAAAGAGGAGAGAAGCTGAGAGGGCACAGTCTGTTTGTGTCCTATGACGGCGGACAGACGTTTGAAGAACTCTGGCAGCCGAAGGACGGCGAGATAGAAGGCGTGCGGCTTGCGGGTCTGGTGGCACAGCGGTATGCGATGGATGAGAAAAACCTCTACGTGACCTATTCCGTGATGGGGCGGAATGCGTATGTGTACGAGCTGGGCTACAGCTGCGACGGGGGCAGCGTGATCGGTGGAAAGATTGCGCGCTATCCTCTGACCAGACAGGGAAACAAGCTGCAGCGCATGGAAAAAGGAGAGGACATCACGCCGGTGACGGCGCCGCCGGATCCGCGGGCGGGGGACGGAAGCAGGATCCCCGCACAGTGCGCCCGGAAGGAGAGCGCGGAAGAACTGCTGGAGTACGGCTTTTCCGGAATTGCCGTGACGGCGGCTGTTCCCGGACTGGTAGTGGCGTCCACGATCAGCAAGGAGGACGGAGACTGTATTTTCCGCTCGATGGACTATGGACAGACCTGGGAATGTATTCTCTACGATCTGGAAATTGGAGAGCTGGACTTCCGAACCTCGTACCTCAAGCCGTGCTATAACGGGGGGCATTCGCTGATCCACTGGCTGACGGATCTCAAGATCAATCCTTATAGGCCGGATGAGGTCTGGTTCAACACGGGAACGGGCGTGTTCCGGTCCCGGAATCTGACGGGGCAGAAGGTAGTCTTCGAGGACTGGAGCGATGGAATCGAGGAGACGGTTCACCTGAACCTTTACAGCCCGCCGAAGGGCGAGGTCAAGCTGATCGATATTCTGGGCGATCTGGGAGGATTTGCCTTCCGCGAACTGGACCGGCCCTGCGACAATTCATTTGACGATGCGGAGGGCAACCGGTATATTACCTGCATCAACGCCGACTATTCGAATCTGCACCCGGAATGTGTGATCGTGACGCCGCGCGGAAACTGGAAGGGCAAGACGAAAGGCGGATTGATCCTGTCTGAGGATCAGTGCCGGACGTTCCGGAGACTGCCGATGCCGTTTGGCGTGACGCCGAAGCTGGATGAAGTGCTGCACCGGATCGAACAGCCCAATGTCAACAGCGGCTGGGCAGCCCTGTCGCCGGACTGCCGTCATATCGTCTGGTCGGTGGCGGAGAATATCACGCTGCCGGTGGATCAGGTGCTGGTAAGTCATGACGGCGGAGAGAGCTTCCGGCAGGTCAGGGTATATGAGACAGACGGAAAGCAGAAGACAGAAGGCTGTTTCAAGGTTTTTGCAGACCGGGTGAACAGCGACCTGTTTTATGGCTTCGGAGATCATTCGGACTTCTATGTCAGCGAGGACGCAGGAGAGAGCTTTTCACAGATCCGGCCGGTGATCGATGCCGCGCCGTGGGCGTCGGGAGCCGGGACGGCAGGCCCCTGCGGAGTGGATTTTTCCCTGATCGACTGCGCGAACAAGACAGAGGTGCGCGGAGAGAACGGCAGGGAGGGCGTCTTTTATCTGGCGCTGAAGGAGCAGGGACTCTGGAAATATGAGTATGACCGGGAGAAGAAACAGCTTACCCTGACAAGGCTTGGCAGAGAGGGGGATGTCTTTTACCGGATGGGACTTGGAGTCGGCAGAGAAGGCGGAGATTATCTGCGCGAGGCAAAGGCAATTTACGTGGCGGCGAGGATCGACGGCAGCTACGGATTTTACCGCACGGTGGACGAAGGAAAAAGCTATGTGCGCCTGAATACGGAGAAGCAGATGTACGGAGAGATCAACAGCATGGAAGGCGACGGTCAGGAGTACGGCAGATTTTACATAGCGACAGGCAGCCGGGGCGTTCTGTACGGAGAACCGGCAGAGAAATAAGAGCGGGCGCGGCTGGAAAAGGCGCAGAAAGGAAGGAATGTATGCACTTAGAACAGGAAGGAAACAGATTGTGGATCAAGGACGGAGTATCCAGGGTGGTGATCGAGCCCTGGGGCGTCAACTCGCTCAGGGTGCGGATGACGAAGGACGCCAAAATGGATGAGAACGACTGGGCGCTCACGGAGAAACCGGCAGAGACAGACAGCAGCATCACCTTCGAGGAGAAGGATGTGACGGATCCGTGGTATGCTGGACCGGAATGGGAGAAGTACCATCAGACCGGAATCTGTGCTACACTGGTAAATGGAAAGATCACGGCGAAGGTGTCCCACGAGGGATGGATCAGCTTCTATAATCAGAAGGGCGAGCTTTTGACAGAGGAATACTGGAGAAACCGTAACCGGATCAACCGGTACTGCGTGCCGCTTCGGGTGGACGCAAGAGAGCTGAAACCCATGCCGGGAAGGACGGACTATGAGCTGACAGCCCGCTTTGAGGCATTCGACGATGAGAAGATCTTCGGTATGGGGCAGTATCAGGAGAAGAATCTGAACAAAAAGGGCGCGATCCTGGAGCTGGCGCACCGCAACTCCCAGGCGAGCGTACCGTTTATGATCTCCAGCCGGGGGTACGGGTTCTTCTGGAACAACCCGGCGATCGGAACGGCGACCTTTGGAGCGAACAAGACGGAATGGCACGTTCACAGCACCAAGAAACTGGATTATTTCATCACGGCGGGAGATACGCCGGCTGAGCTGGAGGAGCAGTACAGCGCCGCGACGGGACGTACGCCGATGATGCCGGAATATGGAATGGGTTACTGGCAGTGCAAGCTGCGCTACCGCACGCAGGAGGAGCTTCTTGCCGTGGCGCGCGAGCACAAGAGAAGAGGGCTTCCGATGGATGCGATCGTGGTGGACTTCTTCCACTGGACGAGACAGGGTGACTTCCGGTTCGAGCCAAGAGACTGGCCGGATCCCGAGGCGATGGTCAAGGAACTCAAAGAGCTTGGCATCGAGACGGTCGTTTCCGTATGGCCTACGGTGGATGAGCAGAGCGTGAACTTCGGTCAGATGGCAGAAAACGGGTATCTGGTCAATGCGGACCGGGGAAATCCGAACCATATGACCTGGATGGGCAACACCATCTTCTACGACGCGACAAATCCGGGCGCACAGAAGTTTGTCTGGGAGAGATGCAAGGAGAATTATTATCAGAAGGGAATCCGTTGCTTCTGGCTGGATGAGGCAGAGCCGGAGTACGGGCCCTATGATTTTGACAACTACCGCTACTATGCGGGACCGGCGCTCCAGTGCAGCAACCTTTATCCCGTCGGTTATGCCAAGGGCTTCTATGACGGTCTGAAGAAAGCCGGAGAGAAGGAGATCATGAGCCTTGTGCGCTGCGCGTGGGCGGGCAGCCAGAAGTACGGCGTGCTTACCTGGTCCGGCGACATCTACTCCTCGTTCCGCTCGATGCGCGAACAGCTCCAGGCAGGTCTGAATATGAGCATGGCGGGAATCCCGTGGTGGACCTCTGACATCGGAGGCTTTCTCGGTGGAAATATCCAGGATGAGCATTTCCGGGAGCTTCTGGTAAGATGGTTTGCCTGGGGAGCGTTCTGCCCGGTATTCCGTATGCATGGAGAGCGTTCGCCGTGGTATGAGAGAGAGCAGGAGTACATCAATGGCGTGCGGCAGCTCACCAGCGGGCAGGACAATGAGGTGTGGAGCTTCGGCGAGGACAATTACAAGATCCTGACCAAGTATCTGTTCATCCGCGAGCGCCTGCGCCCGTATATCCGGGAGTGCATGAGAGCAGCCAGTGAAAAGGGAGAGCCGGTTATGCGACCGCTGTTCTACGACTTTTCACAGGATAAGACGGCGTGGGAAGTGGAAGACAGTTATATGTTCGGTCCGGATCTGCTGGTATCGCCTGTCATGGAAGAGGGGGCGCGCGAGCGCGGGATCTATCTTCCGGCGGGATGCGGCTGGACGGATGCCTACACGAAGAAAACCTACGACGGAGGGCAGTGGATCACGGCAGAGGCGCCGCTTGACATCATCCCGGTCATGATAAGAGAAGGAAAACAGTACGAGATTTATGAATGATTCCCAAAAAACAGAGAAGAAAGTGCATAGGGACAAAAGGCAGAGGTGGAGCCAGCGGAAAAAAAGCTTTTTCAACAAGGCGAGTATACGGCAGCAGTTGTACACGATCTATTTCGTGGCTGTCGTAGTGCCGATCCTGCTGATCGGGTTTTTTCTGGTGGGAAACACCTACCGGATCCTGGTAGATTATCACAGTGATCTGCTGGAGTCCGACAACCAGAGAGTGCGCAATATCCTGTATGAGATCACGGCACAGATCTATAACATCTCGGAGGAGATCACGTTTCACAACGATATCCAGAAGGTTCTCACCGGCCGTTACGGCGAGAGAAGCTGGTATTATAACGCGATCGATTCCGTGAGCGTGCTGGACAGCTACGAGAATAATTATACGGAGCTTCAGGAGGTCCTGATCTACACGGACAATCCCTACGTGGAGGATTATAAGCAGTTCATGCGGATCACGCCGGAGATCAGGGAGCAGGACTGGTATCAGAAGGCGGCCGGCCAGTCGGCGGTCTTCTGGACGGAGATGCGCCGGGAGGACAAGTACGGCAACGTCTACTGGAACCTTTGTCTGGTGCGGAAGATCCCGCTGGTGGGCACGCGGTATCATGCGGTGATGGTGATCAAGGCGAGTGACAATTATCTGCGTACAAGGATCGACACCAGCCAGTACGAAACGATGGTGTCGGTGGAGGACGGCTGTATTTTTTACAGCTCGGACCGGAACCGCTACGGGGAGGAGCTCCCGCTGAAGATCGACCATGAAGAGCCGTATTATCAGTATCTGGGAAAAGAGGATATGGACGGAAAGAAGTGCTTTGTCAGTATTTCCACTCTGCATCCGTATCAGGCGGAATCCCGGCTGTATATCGCGACGATCAACGACGAGGGTTATCGGAGCATCCATTACATCCAGAGCATCTGCGTGGCGATCCTTGTGCTTGCCGTGCTGATCCCGGGGCTTATCATCTATTTCTTCACGAACTATTTTACGGGGCGTGTCAACGTGCTGCGTCAGGAGATGCACAAGGCAAGCAACCAGGACTACGAGCTGATCCCCTCCTTTCAGGGAAACGATGAACTGACAGAGGCGTTCGGCGATCTTCAGGTGATGGTGCAGAATATCAAGGAGCAGGAGGCGAAGATCTACAGCACCCAGATCAACGAGCAGGAGCTGATGATCCAGCAGCAGAGCATGGAGTTTAAGATGCTTGCGAGCCAGATCAATCCGCACTTTCTGTACAATACGCTGGAGACGATCCGTATGAAGGCGTTTACGGCGGGGGACCGGGAGGTCGCGACCGCGATCAAGCTGCTCGGCAAATCCATGCGCTATGTGCTGGAAAATACGGGAACCACGTTCACGACGCTGGGCGCGGAGATCGCCCATGTGGAAAATTATATCCAGATCCAGAAGCTGCGGTTTGAAAACCGGATCAACTATGAGGTGGACGTCGCGCAGGATGTAGACGTCAGTCAGTATATGATCCTTCCGCTCCTGCTTCAGCCGGTCGTGGAAAACGCGATCATCCACGGACTGGAGGACGACGAGCGGGAAGGTCACATTGTCATCCGGGTATTCCGGAGGATACAGAAGGAAGGCGAGGTGCTGCTTGTCGAGGTAGAGGACAACGGAGGCGGCATGGACGGGGCGACGCTTGAGAAACTGCGTCAGGATATTGAGATCAAGGATATGAGCCGTTCCAAGAGCATCGGACTGTACAATATCAACCAGCGCATCAAGCTGCACTATGGGGAGGCGTTCGGGGTTACCATCTTTTCGGAAGAGGGAAAAGGGACGGTCGTCCGGTTGCAGTTCCCTTTGGAGAGAATGAAAAAAGACACTTTTTTTATTTAATTTTTATGGTATTTTTATTTTTGATCCTTTTTTATAATAAATGCATCATCAGTGATAAGCAGTATCATTGATGGTGCATTTTCTGTTAAGAGGACGGGTTTCATCTTTTCGAAGGCTGCGAGCCGTCAGGCTGACAGAGCATATCAAGGAAAGAGGGAGAGCATTATGAATCAGAGTAAAACTGCAAAAGAACAGGCTGCTGATAAGCTGTATTACGTGCTGCGGATAGCGATCCTGCTGTCATTCGTATTCCTGTTCGTTCCTGCACTGAATCCGACGAGGATCAGCGGACTCATCAACAAAAACCTGTCTCTGTTCACATCCGGTATTTCTTATTCGAAACTGACAGCCGACTTCGGCCGTGCGTTTAAGAAAGAATGGGTAGAACATTCGACCATGTACCTGCTGTATGGATCATCCATAGTGGCGTGTATCGGTATCGTGGTATCCGCAGCCGGAGGCTGTATGTCCGTGGGAAACCGCAAGTTCAAGAGACTTGGAAATATCTTATCGCTTGCAGGAAGCGCAGTGATGCTTGTATCCATGATCGGCGTCAATATGGCGTATCAGCAGATCGCCCAGACGCCAAAGCCGAAGAAGGTCGAGCCGATCTTCCCGGAAGGTATGTGGATGGTGATCGCACTTGCGGCTGTCATATTTGTTCTTTCTGCGATAGAACTGATCCTGATACCCAGGGCGACAAAAGAAGAGAAATTTGAGATGGAATCCAAATACCAGCTGTTCCTTCTCCTGATGCCGTTCGTCGTACTTGCCTTTGTATTCTGCTATCTGCCGCTTTTCGGATGGAGATATGCTTTCTTCGATTATAAGGTCGGCGATACGCTGAGCATGGAAAACTTCGCGGGTCTCAAGTGGTTTAAGGAGCTTGTGAAGAACGAGGCGACGGTCAACGATATTGTACGGGTTATGAAAAACACACTGGCGATGAGCGGTCTTGGAATTGCGACAAGCTGGCTTCCGATGGCATTTGCGATCTTCCTGTGTGAAATGAAAAATATGAAGTTCCGGCGTTTTGTGCAGACCTTCACAACGGTTCCGAACTTCATCAGCTGGGTTTTAGTATACGCGATCGCTTTCTGTATCTTCTCCACCGACGGATTCATCAGCAGTCTGATGATGAACATGGGCGTCTGGGATCAGGGCGTGAACCTGCTGATGGGAGACAGCCACACCTGGCTCAAGATGCTGGCATGGGGACTGTGGAAAGGAATTGGCTGGAGCGCCATCATCTACATAGCAGCGATCTCCGGTATCGACAGGCAGCTCTACGAAGCGGCAACGGTGGACGGAGCCGGAAGATTCCAGAAGATGTGGCACATTACCGTGCCGGGACTGATCCCCACTTTCTGCGTACTTTTGCTGATGTCGATCGCAAACATCCTCAGCAACGGTATGGATCAGTACCTTGTCTTTGAAAACTCGACCAACACCTCATCCATTATGGTATTGGATCTGTATGTATACAAACTTGGTATCGGTAAAGGCATGATTCCGCTCTCGACGGTGATCGGTATGCTGAAATCCATTATCAGTGTGGTTCTCCTCTTCGCGGCAAACAGCGTTTCGAAGCTGATCCGTGGCGAGAGTATTGTGTAGGGAGGTGCAGATCATGGCTAAGACAAAACAGGAAAAAAGAGATGCGAAGGCAGAAAAGCTGTACGCAAAAAAGCATAAGAAGAAATACAAAAGCACACCCGGCGACATTGTTTTCAATGTGATCAACTACACCATATTTACGATATTTACGCTGGCATGTATCTTCCCGTTTTACTACCTTTTTATCAATACGATCAGCGACAACGATCTGGTGGTAAAGGGCGTGATCAACTTCGTGCCGCGCGGCATTAACCTGAATAACTACAAGACTCTTCTGAGTGTAAGCGATCTGGGAAATGCGCTGATCGTAACGATCGCGAGAACAGTCATCGGAACGGCGCTCATGGTTATGGCTTCCGGTCTGGTGGGCTATCTGGTGACAAAGAAGGAGCTGTGGGGAAGGAAATTCTGGTATCGGTTTTTGATCATCACCATGTACTTCAACGCAGGTACGATCCCGTGGTTTATGAATATGCAGATGCTTGGTCTGACCAACAATTTCCTGGCATACATCATTCCCGGTATCGTAGCGCCTTACAACATCATTCTGGTAAAGACCTACATTGAATCCATTCCAGCAGAGCTGGAAGAAAGTGCAGAGATGGACGGCGCGTCTTACATGACCGTGTTCCGCAAGATCATCTGGCCGCTGAGTAAGCCGATCCTTGCAACGATCGCCATCTTCGGTGCGGTTGGAAACTGGAACTCCTTTACGGATTCCCTGATGCTGATGCAGTCGGCGCCGAACCTGTACACTTTGCAGCACAGACTGTATATCTATCTGAATCAGGCGTCGAACCTTGGCGCATTGATGAAGTCCGGCGGTGTGGTCAGCGATGCTGCCATCAAGTCGGCGATGAGTGGAAAGGTTATCAAGTACACGATTTCCATGGTAACGGTTATCCCGATCCTGCTGGTATATCCGTTCATGCAGAGATATTTTGAGGAAGGTATCATGCTTGGTGCAGTAAAAGGCTAGGCAGAGCAGGAAAAGACAACAGACAGAGGTGTTTATCCGCCTGGGGCGGTTATGATAACACAACCTGCAGCGGTCCGGAGCATTTTGGAAGGTTGGTTCCGGGACGTCTGCGCAAAATAATAGGAGGAAGAAAAAGTATGAAAGCAAAAAGAATCGTTGCGTTACTGATGGCAACTACCATGGTTGCATCACTGACAGCCTGCGGTGGTTCCAGCAACACAGCAGCAACCACTGACACAGCTGCAGAGGACACAGCAGAAGACGACACAGAGGACGCCGACGCAGAGGATACGGCGGACGCTGACACAGAGGATAGCGCAGAGGCAGTTGATCTGTCCGACGTGATCCCGGAAGAGACAGTGACACTGGATGTATTCGATCAGCTTGCCAACTATTCCGGTGAGCAGATCGGCTGGTTTGGTCAGGTTATGTTAGAGAAGTTCAACGTTAAGCTGAACATCATCCCGGATCCGGACGGCGTGTATGAGACACGTATGGAATCCGGAAACCTGGGAGACATCGTAATCTGGGGAAATGATGGAGACGAGTATCAGCAGGCAATTTCCAAGGGACTGCTGTATGACTGGAACGAAGATGATCTGTTGGCAGACTATGGCCCGTATATCAAAGAGCATATGCCGGCTGCTCTGGAGAAGAACCAGACCATCTCCGGCGGTACGCTTTACGGCTTCGGTTTTGACGTTGCCTATGATGCGTCAGCACGTCAGCAGGGTATGTATACATGGGATCTCCGTTGGGACCTTTACAAAGAGTTAGGATATCCGGAGATCAAGAATCTGGACGATATGGTAGACGTTCTTGGACAGATGCAGGAGCTCTGCCCGACCGATGACAACGGAAAGCCTACCTACGGCGTATCCTTATTCAATGACTGGGATGGAAACATGGTTATGTATGTAAAGTCCCTTGCAACCGCTTACTATGGCTATGATGAGTTTGGTTTCGGTCTGTATGACCCGGTAGATCAGGTTTACTATGACTGCTTACAGAAGGACGGTCCTTATCTCACCTGCCTGAAGTTCTACAACACATTATACCAGAAGGGACTGCTTGATCCTGACTCCCAGACACAGGGATATGACGGACTGGTTGAGGATTATCAGAATGGTACAGCCTTCCTGAACATTTTCAACTTCTTAGGCTCTGCATTCTACAATTCTGAGGCACATGCGGCAGACGGCAAGGCAATGTATCCTTGTATTCCTACAGAGGCTACACCGATCGCATATGGCCAGAACATCTACGGTGGTAACAGACCTTGGACAATCGGCGCTAAGACCGAGTATCCGGAATTATGTATGGCAATCATCAACTGGCTTGCTACTCCGGAAGGACGTATGATCTCCGAGTATGGCCCGAAGGATGTATGCTGGTACTATGATGAGAACGGCAAGACCTGCTTCACAGATCTTGGACGTACCGCTAAGCTCGATGGTAAGACAGAGATGACAGACGGTTATTCAGGAACCTTTGAAGATGGTAACTTTAAGATGAACAACACCACATGGGGAATCGATTCTCCGAACCCGGATTCCAACGGTGAGACCTACAACTACAAGATGTGGGAGAGCTTCGCAACTGAGGCTGGTTCTGACATCGAGGCAGACTGGAGAGATCACACAGGAAACGCTTATATTGATCAGTGCTTTGACAAGGTAGATTATCGTTTCTCTCCTGGTACAATGTACGCTGAGAGCCCGAAGTCTGATGAGCTGACAGCAGTTTGGAACCAGGTTGCTGAGTGCATCAAGACAAACTCCTGGAAGGCAATCTATGCAGCATCCGACGACGAGTTCAACAGCATCGTTGACAGCATGATCTCCGAGGCAGAGTCCTATGGATATGACCAGTGCGTTGAGTTCCAGCAGAACGAAGCTACCCTTCGTGCACAGGCTGAGAACGCTGCTATGGGCAAGTAAGAATCCGTAAAATATATAGGTTAATGTAAAGGGAGTATGCTATAATAAAGGGGACGTCTCAGACGTCCCCTTTTGATAACAAGAGGAAACGACCGGCACAGAGAGAACCGGACAGAAAAGAGGAATACCATGAAATTCTTTAGTGTAGACAGTCCTTTTTATAAATTCATGCAGAGATTGTGGGATATTCTGCAGGTCAATTTCTTCTGGGTGATCTGCAGTATTCCGATCGTGACGATCGGAGCTTCGACGGCAGCTGCCTTCAAGGTCTGCCTGCATATGGTAGACGACGAGGAAGGCTATATTGCCAAGGAGTTCTTTAAAGGCTTTAAGGAGAACTGGAAACAGGGAACCGTGCTTGGGCTTGTCAGCCTGATAGCGGTCTATGCGGTTTATCTGGACATACAGCTTTTTAACGCGGTGGAGGACAACCCCATGATATTTCTGATCGCGGCGATCCTGTCGGGTATTCTGTTTGCGGTCTGCCTGCTGTATGCGTTTCCGCTGATGGCGCGTTATCAGAATAAGCTGTGGAAGATCTTCCGCAATTCCTTTGAGATCTGCCGCCGTTATGCCGGAAGGACGCTGGTTCTGATCCTGGTGCTCGCGGTGGAGCTGATCGTCTGGTTCTTTAACCGAACGACGCTGTTTATCGGATTTTTCATCGGACCGGCCTGCCTGATCTATACGATCGCGGGAATGTCCCTGCGCATTTTCCAGATCATCGAGAAAGAGCCGGGCGCGGTGACGACCATGGATGGCGGGGAAGAGTAAATATTAGGAGGAAAAAGAGATGATACATGAGAGAATCAAACTGGAGATGCCCGGTTCCGAGATCTATGCGAATGTAGTTACCTATGTGATCTCACACTCGGAGGAGATCGGGATCGACAAAAGACCGCTTGTCATTGTATGTCCGGGAGGCGGTTACTGCTTTACCTCGGAGCGGGAGGCGGAGATGTTTGCGCTGAAATGGAACGCATACGGATATCATGCGATGGTGCTGTGGTATTCCGTGCGCCCGGCAGTCTATCCGGCAGCTTTGCTTGAGCTGGCAAAGGCAGTCACGATCGCGAGAGAGCACGCGGAGGAGTGGCATATTGATGTGGACAAGATCTTTATCCAGGGCTCGTCGGCGGGCGGACATCTAGCGGCAAGCTATGGAATGTTCTGGAACCGCTCATTTCTTGCCGATGAGCTGCATACGGAGACGGCGATGCTGAAGCCGGCAGGAATGATCCTGAGCTATCCGGTCATTACCTCCGGGGAATATGCGCACCGGGAATCCTTTGAAAACCTGCTGGGAGATGCGTATGAGGATCAGAAGGAGGAGCTTTCCCTCGAAAAACAGGTAAGCGACGACACGCCGCCGGCCTTTGTGTGGACGACAAACGAGGACGACTTGGTGCCTGCGGAAAACTCGATCCTGCTGGCGCTTGCCATGAGAAAGAAAAAAATTCCTGTGGAGCTGCATATGTATATGAAAGGCGGCCATGGGCTTGCGCTTGCGAGCGAGCTGACAATGGGAAATGCCGGAGAGAATATCGAACCGTCCTGTCAGGGCTGGTTTGAGCTGGCGTACCGGTGGACGCAGGAAATGATCAAAGCAGACAAGTGAAAAAAACGGCCTGCCCGTATCAGGGCAGGTCTTCTGTTTTCTTGCGGTATTCCGCGGGGCTTTCGCCCACATATTTCTTAAATTTCTTATGGAAGTAATCAACGTTCTTGTAGCCGACCTGTTCGGCGATCTCGTAAACCTTCAGCGTGTTCTCTGCAAGCAGCTTCTTGGAGAGATCGATGCGCTTGTGATCCACATACGAATTAAAGCTCTCGCCGACCGTCTTGTTGAAGATCTTGCCGAGATAAGCGCTGTTGTAGCCAAAAAGCGGGGCGATGGTCTCCAGCTTGATGTTGTCGCGGTAATTGTGGTCGATGTAAAAGATCACATCGTCCAGGATCGTGTCGCGGGATGGGTTGCCGGAGGCGTTCATCATCATCTCGAACTGTTCCGAAAGATAGCGGATGATCTCATAGAGGTAGTTCTGGCTGTGAATAAACTCGATGACGGTAGAGCCTGCCTCGAAAGGAATCTCCGCACCGGGGTAGATGCTGGCAACCTTTTCCTTGATCCGCAGGTAGATGTCGATCAGGAAATTGCGGATCGCGCTGATATCCTCCGAGGCGTCCATCAGCTCCATCTCCAACGAGGAGAAGGTCACGGCGATCATGTTCCGGTTAAAGGTCGTGATATAATCGATAAAGCGGTCGCTGTAATAGGACAACAGGCGGTCGCCGAGAACGGAGGGCGCGGCTGCTTCCTCCGGGGCACTCTGGAGGTTCTTGGGCAGATCTTCGAAATCCAGATAGTGCTGCTCCTGTGCGCAGAAAAACCTTCTGTGCAGAAGGGCGGCGGCGTCCTGATAGGAGCGCGAGATGTCGTCCAGAGAATTTACCGGACGTCCGATCGTCAGGAACATGGAACCGAGAGGGCTGCCCTCCTGCGGCGTCTGTTCCTCGAAGTGCATCAGAAATTCATTCAGCTTCTTCACGCCGTACTGCCCTTTCAGGAGAACGACGTCGTGGGAGTCGATTTCCGTATGATCGAACGTGCTGTTGTCTTTATTTGTGACGCGCAGAAGCTCTGCGAACGTGTAAGGGGCGTTCTGCGCCTCGGTCTGGAAATCCTCGCAGATGACGATCTGATAGACGTCTGCAAGCAGGTGCATGGCTGTCACATCCTCCTCCGGCAACGGGGCGGAGAGCGTACCTGTGATAAGCTCCTGCAGGATCACGTGCTTGGCCTTCTTTTTGAGGTTTGTCAGGCTGCTGGTCGTCTTTTTCTCCTCCGCGAGCAGCTCCTTGATCTTCCGCACAGAGTTTAGCAGCTCGTCCTCGTCAAGCGGCTTCAGCAGATAGAAATTGACACCGCTTCTTATGGCGGACTGCGCGTAGGCAAAATCGGAATAGCCGCTGAGAATGATACACTTTCCGGTGAAGCCCTCCTCGCGCGCGCGGCGGATGACCTCGGTGCCGTGCATCTTCGGCATTTTTACATCCAACAAAACAAGACTGGGGCGCAGGGCAAGGATCTTGGATAACGCATCCTCGCCGTTTCCGGCCTCGCCGCACAGGCGAAAGCCTTCCGCTTCCCAGTCTATAATATATTTCAATCCTTCCCGGATTGCTGCTTCATCATCGGCAATCAACAATGTTTCCATAGCTACCTCCACAGGGACAGAGCCGTATCGCTGTCGCTATATGTTATCATAGCATAAAATCACTGTTTTGGCGAGATTTAGAGAGCTAGTCGGTAAGAACTTTGACGGTCACGGGAAAAGGGCTGTGAACCGTCTGTGTGGTAAAGTGCAGTCCCTGTTCATCCATCGTAAAGTCGATCTTTTCCGGAAAGCCAAGCACTTCTACGGACTTGACGATACCGTGGAAGGCCGGCTTGTTCGGATCCTTGGATTTGGAAAGGCTCCGGATGGTGACGCGGCCGTCTTCCGGGTAGTGCAGGCAGATGGCGTAGATAGCGCCATGTCCGGCGGTGAAACGGAAGTCCTCCGGGGTATAGTCGGCGGCGGAGGCGTCGCTGAACTGTCCCTCAACCTCCTGCGTGGGTCCTTCTGCCGCGTAACGCCAGGGCTTGCTGTCGTAGATCGCCTCGCCGTTTACGGAGAGCCAACTGCCGATATCTTTAAGGATCGCCGCATCCTGCGGGGCAAAGCTGCCGTCCGCCTTAGGGCCTACATTGAGGAGCAGGTTGCCATTTTTGCTGACGACATCGATCAGATAGCAGAGGATCTCACGGCTCGACTTGTAGTCAAGGCTGGTCGTGTAGCACCAGGAATTGCGCGCGATCGCGGTGTCGGTCTGCCAGTGATAGGGCTTGGCATCGGCAAATTTTCCGCGCTCCACATCGACGATGCCGCTGCCAAACGCCATTGCGTCGTGTTTGTAGCAGATAGCGGTCGGATAGCCATCCCGGACGCCGCAGTTGTAGTAGTAGGCGGCGATCATGCGAAGGTACGGCTTGTAGGCATTGTGCTGGATCCACCAGTCAAAATAGAGGACGCGCGGCTGGTAGCGGTCGATGATCTCACAGGTGCGGCATACCCAGTCGATCAGAAATTCCTCGCTGGGATCCGGTTTGGCAAAAAGATCCTGCTGATCCGGCTGCTGCTGTTCGGAGGGCCAGTAGAAATCGCCGCAGGAAAGAGGCTCCTTGATATCGCTGTCGAAGTCCTTTCCGTTTCCCATAAACCAGTGGTGCTCGGCGCGGTGGGAGGAGGTGGCGAAGGTCATGCCGTGGGCCTCGATGGCTTTTTTCAGCTCGCCGAGGATATCCCGTTTCGGTCCCATTTCGGCGGCGTTGTAATGCGAAAGGAAACTCTCGTACATCTGGAATCCGTCGTGGTGCTCTGCCACAGGGACGACATATCTGGCGCCTGCGTCTGCAAAGGTTTCTGCCCAGAAGTCAGCGTCGAACTGATCGGCGGTAAACAGAGGGATGAAGTCCTTGTAGCCAAAATCCCTGTGCGGCCCATAGGTTTTGATATGGTGCTCATACTCGGGGGTTCCCTGGATGTACATATTCCGCGAATACCACTCGTTGTTGTAGGCGGGAACGCTGTACAATCCCCAGTGGATAAAGATGCCAAACTTCGCCTTTTCAAACCAGGAAGGCATAGGAAAGTCCGTGAGGGATTCCCAGGAATCCCGGTAAGGGCCCTGGGAGATCACTGACTGGATGTGTCTGTAATAAGGTTCTTTTTCAGTAAAATCGAAGCTCATCGTGGTAAATCTCCTTTTAAAGAGTAGGTTAATAATTGCGAAACATGGATTTGCATACTTCAATAAAGACTTATGAATTTTGCAATTTTTGTTAGAAATAATAAAACAGAGGCTGTGTCAGGACAGCTTCAGCAGGATCACATCTTTGGCGGGCAGGGAGAAGTTCTCTCCTTCGCGGTAGGAAGTGCCGGAAAGCAGATCGGTTCCGCTGTAGGGCAGTGTCGCTTCGTAGGCTTCCTCGCCGTGGTTTAAGATAAAGAGGAAGGAGCCGTTTGCATTGCTGCGCATCGTCACTTCCACCGTGGCGGGCGTATCCATCAGCGGATGGATCCCTGCGTCCGCACAGATTTCCGACAGATAATCGCTGTAGAAGTCGTCGTCCGAACTGGTCGCCACATAGTAGCCGTAGCCTTTGCCGAACGCGTTCTTCGTCAGAACCGGCATACCGGCATAGAAGTCCTTATCATAGGAGGCAAGCGCTTCGGCTCCCTCGGTGTGCAGAAGATCGCACAGCATTTTGGCAGGATAGGTCTTGCCCTGATAGGAGAAGCTGTTTTCCATATCGCTTGGAAGCGCATCCTCTTCCTCAACCCAGATGCCAAGAATGTCGCGCAGCTTGCCCGGATAACCGCCGGTAGTCACCAGATCGTGTTCATCCACGTAGCCGCTGAAAAAGGTCGTGAGGAAGCGGCCGCCATTTTTTACAAAGGTGCGGATCTTCTCATCGTAATTTCCTTTTACCATATAGAGGACCGGAGCGATCACAAGGCTGTATCTGGACAGATCATCCTCTACACCGATCATGTCCACCGGAATGTTTTTATTGTGCAATGCCTTATAGTAGCGTAGAACCTCCTGACAGTAATCCAGATAAATGGTCGGTCCGGCAGAGTAGGAGATGCCCCACCAGTTGTCCCAGTCAAAGACAATGGCGGCTTTGGCGTCGGTTCTTGCGCCCAGCGTCTGGCTTCCGAGCTTTTCCAGCTCTGCGCCAAGGGCGGTGATCTCCCGGAAAACGCGGGTGTTTTCATTGCCTACATGATCGATCACAGCGCCGTGATACTTCTCGCAGGCGCCGATGCTCCGCTTCATCTGGAAGAACATGACCGTGTCAGCACCGTGTGCCACCGCCTGATAGCTCCACAGACGCATCACGCCGGGGCGCTTTAACATATTGTAAGGCAGCCAGTTGGTGACGGAAGGCGTCTGCTCCATTAAGGCAAAAGGCTTGCCCTGCTTGACGCCGCGCATCAGGTCGTGGCGCATCGCGGTCTCTTCCAGAGGCGTCTCGTTGGAAGGATAGTTGTCCCAGGATGCGAAATCCAGATATTTTCCCCACATCTGGTAATCCAGCGCGCGATAGGTTCCCATCAGGTTCGTTGTGATCGGGATGTCCGGCGTGATCGCGTGGATCGCGTCATATTCCAGACGGTATGCGTTCAGGATGCTTTCTGAATTGAAACGGCGGTAATCGAGGGAAATCCCCTGAAACGTCGTGCGCTCCTCGCCCCAGTGCTCCGAGAGATAGTTCGGCAGCACAATGTCGTCAAAGTCATAAAAGGTGTGTCCCCAGAAAGCGGTGTCCCAGGCGCGGTTTACCTCGTCAATGGTGTGGTATTTCTCTTTCAGCCAGACGCGGAACGCCTTTTCGCAGTTCTCACAGTAACATTCCCCGCCGTACTCGTTGGAGATGTGCCATGCCACGATATTGTCATAGTCCTTGTAGCGGTCCGCCAGCTTTTCAGCCAGCGCTCTGGCGTATTTCTGATAGGTCGGGCTGTTCGGGCAGGAGTTGTGACGGCTGCCGAATTTCCGCTTCATGCCGTTCGCTTCGACCCGGAGAATATCGGGATACTTCCGCGCCATCCAGGCGGGATGGGCGCCGGTGGAGGTAGCCAGACAGACCTTCATGCCGTTGTCGCGGACTAGCTGCATGATCTTGTCGAGCTTTTCAAAATGATAGGTTGTTTCGTCGGACTGAAGCATTGCCCAGCTAAATACGTTCAGAGTGACGATATCGATGTGCGCGAGCTTCAGAAGGCGCATATCCTCTGCCCAGGTTTCCTCCGGCCACTGCTCCGGGTTGTAATCGCCTCCGTAGGGGATTTTGGTCACTTTGCTGTATTCAATCATGATTACCTCTTTCTGCTGCCGCGGCAGCTATTTTTGCATTTATTTTGTTGTGTGCAAGATCCATATCATGGAGAAGCACCTGTTCATAGCCAAGACTCCTGACGGTTTCCTGCATGGTGCTTTGCAGTTCGTAGAAGGTTTCCTCGTCTTTGGCAAAGACCATCGCCCAGGAGGTGTCCACGATGATCCGCTTACACTGGTTCCGGATCGTCGAGATCTCGTTGGACTCTGTCGTGGAAAAGTAGGAGCAGCCGGGGGAAACGAGGTATTTGCCGGTCTGCAGCAGGTAGTCCATCGTGGAATCCGCCTGCATATGGTTTTTCCAGGCCTTTTCCAGGGTGGTATCGTCCATCTGGCGATAGGAATCCCACTGGGTGTAACGGTAGGGATAACCGTTCGGCGCAGTGTCCGTGAGGATGACGGTGGTGAAATTGATGCGTGAAATGCCGTCCTTCCACATTCCGCCGCCCCAGCTGTCCGGGAGCTTTACATCGCTGCGGAGCAGAGCTTCCACGCCGACCTCCGTCAGCGCCGGGCCATCGCCTGTCATCTCCCAGGTAAGACCTTCCGGTCCTGCGGTCCCGGTGACGGACTGGGCGCTGTTGGCGTAGATCCCCTCCGGGGAATACAGCCAGTTGATGAAATCGGCGAGCCGTTCGGGATCCTTGGCGTTGCGGCCGACCGCGATAATGGAGGTGTCGTCGCCGTAGGGATTGCAGCCGTTGAGAAGGATCTGCATATCTTCGATGGGGACGAACATAAATCCTTTTCCGCTGGTGCGGTTGGAAAGGGTGTTGTATGCGGACTGTCCGAGCCATGGCCAGGGTGCATACAGGATATCGCCGGCGGCATATTTGTCAAACATTTCGTTGTAATTCTGGTTGGGCGAAGCCGGATCCACCAGACCGAGCTGGTTTGCGTCGAAATACATTTTCAGGTTGCGCAGGTAGAAGGAATCGTCCTGCATGATGTCCTGGTAGTCAGAGCCGTCCGCCTTGGCAAGCACAAATCCGTACTCGTCGTAGCCGTAGAAGCAGGCGGGCTGCTTGGCGCTGTTCATCATGTTGCCGTCCCAGTCCTTAAAGAAGCTGAAGGCGTAGGTCGGATTGCCCGATTCACTGACCGGCTGGAGCGCCTGCATCTGCGCAAGGACGCCCAGCAGATCGTCCAGCGTCTCGATAGAAGGATAACCCAGGGCAGCATACAGGTCATAGCGGAGATAGGGACCGAATGTCGGATCGCCGGATTCGCTTGGCTGCGTGCAGTTCTGGAACGAGACGGAGGAGGGGATGGCGTAGATGGCGGTGCTGTCTATGGGATCGTTCAGGTTGCGGATCGCTTTTTCGTATTTCATGATCTCCCCATCCTTCAGATAGTCCTGCATATCGATCACAAGACCGGCAGTGACCAGATCCTGAAGATTGTTGTTCTGACCGCTGCATATGATAAGATCTCCGAGATTGCCAGCCGCCGCCCGGGTGCGGTAGAGCGTGTCGCCGCCGCCGGAAACGTTGGGGGCGATGATGTTCAGCTCCATGTTGAATTTATCTTTCACCAGCTTGGCAAACCATCCGGACTGCATCCCCTGGTAGTTGGCGAGGGAGTCGAATACATCGATCACCAGCGGCTCCTCGTAGACTTTAGCCTGGGAGGTCTGACCGGAGGAACAGCCGAAAAGCCCGAGGGTGGAGGTCAGCAGCAGACCGGCGCACAGAAGGGCTTTGGAACGGAAAAAGGGTTTATGAAATCGTGAGATCATTCAAATTCTCCTTAATACGCCTGCAATGCAGACGGCTATCGAGCTAAACGCGCAAGAAAAACAAATGTCTGCTACGCAGCCGCTTGTTTTGTTTGGCGGTGTCGAAGCCCGATAGCGCGTGCTGACGCACTCAAAGCCTGCTTTGCAGGCGGCTATCGAGCTAAACGCGCAAGAAAAACAAATGTCTGCTACGCAGCCGCTTGTTTTGTTTGGCGGTGTCGAAGCCCGATAGCGCGTGCTGACGCACTCAAAGCCTGCTTTGCAGGCGGCTATCGAGCTAAACGCGCAAGAAAAACAAATGTCTGCTACGCAGCCGCTTGTTTTTCTTTTGCGCTATTTACATTATAAAAGACATGGGGGGAAATGACTACTTATCAAATTGCTTATTTATTGCGGCTATTTTTAGGCAATTCGCCGTTTTCATGGAGAGGGAAGTCTGATAGTATAGAGGTATGGCGTGCGTGCAACCCGGGCGGCGGGAGAGAGCCGGTCAGATGCGGCAAAGAAAAGCCGGATGGACGGCGCTATGAGAGAAGAAAAGAGAGGAACGGATATGAATATACAGAGGCTGGAACGCCTGCGCGAACTGGCGCAGGAGATGGTAGACACCGGATTTATCGCCGGGGTGAATTGTATGGTGATGCAGCATGGGAAGGAGATTTGCTATTATGAGGCGGGCTACCGCGACAAGGCTGCCGGAAAGAAGATGACGAGGGACACCATTTTCCGGCTGTATTCCATGACGAAGCCGGTCACTTCAGCGGCAGTTATGATCCTGCTGCAGGAGGGAAAAATAGATCTGTTAGACCCGGTATCCAGATATTTGCCAGGATTTAAGGAGCAGTATGTGATCGATAAGGGCATTGTTTATCCAGTCGTAAAGCCGATGACGATCCAGAATCTGCTGAACATGACTTCCGGGCTGGTCTATCTGGGAGAAGGAAACGCGGCGGAGGTCCGGTGCGGGCAGCTTATTGACGAGATCATTGCAAAATTAGATACCGACCAGGCGCTCACGACCGTGGAGATCGCAAACCGGGTGGGGCAGCTTCCGCTGGCTTTTCAGCCGGGCGAGAACTGGCAGTATGGCTTGTCTGCCGATATTCTGGGAGCCATCGTGGAGGTGGTATCCGGGATGCGGTTCGGAGAATTTTTGGAGAAACGGATCTTTGCGCCGCTGGGGATGAACGATACCGCGTTCTATGTACCGCAGGAGAAGCAGGACCGGTTATCCAAGGTATACCGGGCGCTGCCGGAGGGATTGGCGGAGGAGCATTTTTCACATCTGGGCATCCGAAACGGCATGGACCGCCAGCCGGCGTATGAAGCGGGCGGGGCTGGTCTGGCATCCACGATCGACGACTATGCAAAGTTCAATCAGATGCTGCTGCATAAAGGCAGCTATAACGGCGTGCAGATCCTGACGCCGCACACCGTGCAGTTTATGACGACAGCCCATGTGACGGCAAAGCAGCAGCGCGGCGTGGACACCTGGGAATCCCTTGCCGGATACACTTACGGAAATCTGATGCGCATCCTGGACAGACCGGAGCAGACGGTCGGATTTGGAAGCAAGGGTGAGTATGGCTGGGACGGCTGGCTTGGCACGTATATGATGAATGATCCTGCCCATGAGCTGACCTTCCTTATGATGCAGCAGAAGGCAGACAGCGGAACCACAGAGTATACCAGAAGGATGCGGAACGTGGTATTTTCTGCACTGGAAGAGTAGACGGACTGGCGGCATAAAAAGGCCAGCCCGCCGGAAAGACGGATAGAGAATATGGAAAACGGACTCGCGGATAGAAAGCTATCTGTGAGTCTTTTTTAGTAGGAAATTGCGTTGAACTTTCTGTCAAACAAAAGCACTTCGTACAAACGATGCGCACCTCGCGGAGAAGAAGTTAATGCTTTGTATTCCGCTTGGGCGCGTAAGTGTGCGCAGGCGCAGAATTTGTTCTGTAAAAATAACAGACAGCGCGGGGCAGCTTACCGAAGAGATAAGAATACGGCTGAAAGGTTGACATACCTATTGCTATACTATATACTTTGCATTACAAAGTATATGAACAGAAACCGACAAAGCACCATGAAACGGGGATCATTATGCAGGAAAAATATGAAAGACAGATGAAAAAGGGGGTTCTGGATATGCTGGTCTTAAAGCTGCTTGGGGAAGGGCCTAAGTATGGATACCAGATGATCCAGGAGATGAAAGAGAAAAGTCGGGGAGTATTTGCCCTGAAGGATGGCACGCTCTATCCCATTCTGTACCGTCTGGAGGAGGAAGGACTGGTGAAAAGCAAATGGCTGGGAAGCGAAGGAAAACAGGTGCCCAGAAAATATTATGAAATGACCCCGGAAGGGCAGGCGGCACTGACAGACATCATCAGAACCTGGGAGAGCATTGCCGGGGGAATAGCAAGGATCATGGAAACAAAATAGCACAGAAAAACAAACAGCGGAGCCGGCAGAATGAGGAAGCAGCCGGTAATCTGCGGAACGGAGAGGAATATGAAAAATCAAAATGCGTATGTCAGAGATGTGATGAAAAGGATCCGGTGCGGCGGCGCCAAGAAACAGGAGATCAGAAAGCAGCTGGAGACAGAGATCGCCATGCGGCTCGAACAGGGCGCGGCGTTGGAGGAGGTCCTGGAGGAGATGGGCTCCGCAAAGGAGTTTGCACAAGGCTTTAATGAGAATCTGTCTGCCGGTGAGAAAAGGAAATACCGGATCGGGCAGATATTGAAGGTAGTGTTGGCGGTGCTTGTGGTCCTGGTGATCCTTGTGGCGCTGGTCAGCCGTATGCTGCCGAGGACCATCGCGATAGAGGACAGCCAGTACTTTGAACAGGCACAGGTGGAAAGCTGTATGCGCGAAACTATTGCGCTTCTGGACGAGGAGGACTACGAAACGCTGAAAAGTGAATCGACTGCCGACATGGCGGCCATTTTTGACGGCGACGGCATCCGGCAGGTAAAAAGCCAGATGGCAGATGATTTTGGACAGCCGGTGTCTTACGGCACGGCATACATTGTGGATATGGTGCAGAGCAATATCCATTACGCGGTGGGCGAGATGACGGTCGCCTACGAAAATGTCAGCGTAACCTATCGGCTTACCTACGATGAAAACATGAAGCTGGCAGGGCTGTATATGAGATAGAGCTGCGCCGTATCGGAGTCAGGAAATCTCCGGAAGAAGAACATTTATCGATATAAAAAAGGGCGACTGAACGATCAGTCACCCTTTCTGGTCAAGTGCTTCCGAACTGTTTCGGGAGCCTTAAATATTTCTGTAGAAGTATTATGCTGTCGTTGTGGTAAGACCAGCTTCTTCTGCGAGCTTATCAAACTTCTGCATAACGGCATCGTAGGTCTTCTGGGAAATTTCCGGAAGCTCTCCGCCCCATGCCTTCTCAGCCTGCTCATAGCCCTTCTTAAATGCCGCGCGCATATCTTCGATCTTGCTCGGATCTCCGCCGGTCAGCGCGGTCGCGAAGTCGATGATACGGTCGGAAGTCTTCTCCACGCCCCAGTAACCATCCTCTGCAACATCAGCCTGTGCCTGTGCTTTGGTGACGGGATCTACCTCATAATCACCGCTGGCAAGGAACTTCCAGATATCGTTTGCCATGTTGTAGGTCTGACCCTGTTTGGTCATCAACTGCTGTACAATGTTCTGGAGCTGCCTGTTATGCTCTTCTGCGTCTGCTTTCAGTTTGTTTACCAGCTCCGTGTTGGCAGTATAAGTCTTTTTGGAAGCGTCTGCCTCGGTCTCCTTTGAAGGCTCATATACAGCGCCACTCTCCTCGGTTGTCTTTGTGTTTTCTTCGATCTTGGCTGCATCAGCCTTCACGGTTTCGGCAGCAGTGCTTTTGCCGGTGGTCTGGTATGCGTCATAAGTTCCGGCAACACCTGTAATTCCGTTTACGCTCATGTCATATCCCTCCTTGGAATTATAAAATCTTTTTAGGTTCTGATGGGAAAATTCCCTTTCTACTCTATATATCGTACCAAAGTCCCAGAATGATTAGAGGGTAAAACAGAATCTGTAAAAAGCTGTGGATGAGGGGCGGACGCAAAGACATATAATATGAGCAGCAGCCGAAAAAAGCCGCAAAAGTTGACAAAGTATAAGGGATTGTATAAAATTAAGTACAATCTATTGTATACAAAATGCAATATACAAGTGTAAATAAAATACAATGTATATGTGTATATAAAAATCGATATACAAGTGTATAAAAAATATACATCTGGAAGGACGCGGAAGAATGAATCAGACAAAGCAGAGGGCGTACGCGAAGATCAATCTGGGACTGGATGTGCTGCGGCGCAGACCGGACGGCTACCATGAGGTAAAGATGGTGATGCAGACCGTGGATATCTATGACGACCTGTTTCTGGAAAAGACGGAAAAACCGGGGGTAGAGCTGCAGGTTGACGGATCGGAGCTCACAGCGGGAAAGGATAATCTGATCTGCAGGGCAGCAGAGCTTTTTATGGAAGAAAAAGGAATCGCGGGAGGCGTGAAGATCCGCCTTGTCAAAAGGATTCCCATTGCCGCCGGGATGGCAGGAGGAAGTTCGGATGCCGCTGCGACGCTGCGTGGAATGAATGAGCTGTGGGAGACAGGCTGCAGTGTGCAGGAGCTTCAGAAACTTGGCGTGCGGCTCGGCGCGGATATCCCATACTGTGTTGTCGGTGGAACGATGCTTTCGGAGGGGATCGGCGAGATCCTGACGCCGCTTCCGGCGCCGCCGGAGTGCGTATTGCTGATCGCGAAGCCGGAGATCAGCGTTTCTACCAAATTTGTGTATGAAAATCTGCATGCGGATACCCTCAAAAGCCACCCGGACATCGACGGAATGGTGGAGGCGATCCGACGCGGACAGCTGGAGGGCATTACAGAACGGATGGGAAACGTGCTGGAGACAGTGACGACAAAGACATATCCGGTGATAGAAGAGATCAAGACGGTGATGAAAGAAAAAGGCGCCGAAAATGCGCTGATGAGCGGAAGCGGACCGACCGTGTTCGGTATCTTCGGACGAAAAGAGCAGGCGGAGGAGGCGGCCGCGATCCTCAGGGAAAGGGATCTGGCAAAACAGGTATTTGTGACAGCATTTCAGGAGGACATCGATGGAAAATGATTTTACAGTAAAAATGGATGAATTTCTGCCACTGCGGGACGTAGTGTTCAACACACTGCGGAAGGCGATCCTGACCGGAGAACTGAAACCGGGAGAGAGACTGATGGAGATCCACCTTGCAAACAGGCTGGGCGTGAGCAGGACGCCGATCCGGGAAGCGATCCGGAAACTCGAACTGGAGGGACTGGTCATCATGATCCCGCGCCGCGGAGCAGAGGTGGCGCAGATCACGGAAAAGAGTCTCAAGGATGTGCTGGAGGTGCGCCGCGCGCTGGATGCACTTTGCGCGGAGCTGGCCTGTGAACGGATCACCGAGGAGGAGACGCAGCAGCTGCAGGAGGCGTGCAGGGCTTTTGAAGAGGCGACCGGGACAGGGGATGTCACGACCATCGCGGCGGCAGATGTAGCGCTGCATGACATCATTGTGCAGGCAACCGGCAATGACAGGCTGATCCAGCTCATCAATAACCTGTCGGAGCAGATGTACCGCTACCGCTTTGAGTATATCAAGGATGAAAGCCAGCATGAGCACCTGGTGGAGGAGCATCGGATGATCTATGACGGAATCCTGAAAAAAGATAAGGCAAAGGCGGCAAAGGCGGCGAAGCTGCACATAGACAATCAGGAAAAATCCATTATCAAGCAGATCCGTCTGGAGCGGGAACAGCAGTAAAAGAAAAGCCCATGCCGCGCCGCATCGTCGAATATGCGCGCGGACGGCGGAATAGAAATAATTAAGAAGGAATAACTTTCCCAAAAGCGGAAATGCTTTTTTCAGAAGGGCGGATGGCCCCATGAAAGGAGAAAACAGCTTGAAAAAGGGAAGGGAAAAAATTCTGTTGGTGATGATGACGCTTGGCTGGTGGAGTATCTTTTATCCGGAGCTCTGTTTTTCGGAGGATATCTTTCAGCCGGTGCAGAGGGAAGAGCGCGATGCGGTTTTGGACCGGCAGGAGGGAAAATATATTTTCAGAGACAGCGGGGAGGAAGTCGTTGTGACAAGCCGGCTGTGGGAATGGATCACAGAGCAGAGCGGCGAGCAGGAGAAAAAGGAGCCTCCCAAAGAAGAAAAGACAGAAATGGAGATCGATTATGATAAGTGAAGAGGAATTGTGCAACAGTCCCATCGGGGTGTTTGACTCGGGAGTGGGGGGACTTACAGTTGCACGGGAGATCATGCGGCAGCTTCCGAATGAGAGGATCGTGTATTTCGGAGATACGGCGCGTGTGCCCTATGGAAGTAAATCGAAGGACACGGTGACAAGGTTTTCCAGACAGATCGTGCGCTTTCTGGAGACACAGCAGGTAAAAGCGATCGTGGTCGCCTGCAATACGGCGAGCGCCTATGCACTGGACGATCTGGAGAAGGAAGTGGAGCTTCCGATCATCGGTGTGGTAAAACCCGGCGCGCGGGCGGCGATCGACGCAACCAAGAACGGAAAGATCGGCGTCATCGCAACGGAGGCAACGATCGGCAGCGGGATTTACAAGAAATACATACAGTCTGTCAGCAGACAGAGGAATATCTGGATCGATGAAAAGACAGGAGAAAGCAGGGTGCAGGTGCTTGGAAAGGCATGTCCGCTTTTCGTGCCGCTTGTGGAGGAAGGACTCTGGGAGGATCCTGTGACAGATGAGATCGCCAAAAGGTATCTGATGGAGCTGATCGACGTAGGAATCGACACACTGATCCTGGGCTGTACGCACTATCCCATGCTCAGGTCAACTGTGGGAAGGATCATGGGAGACGAGGTCACGCTTGTAAATCCGGCTTACGAGACGGCGCGCGAGCTCAAGCAGCTTTTGCATGAGAGAGGGATGGAGAGCAGTCACAGACCGCAGCTTGGAACGGAGCTGTACCGCTTTTTCGTGAGCGACGCGGCAGACAAGTTCCAGAAATTTGCCAATTCGATCCTGACCTACGGGATCCTCTCGGCGAAGGTGATCAATATTGACGAATATTGACCTGTATAGTCAAAAGCTGGCAAAAGAGAGTCTTTTGCGGCAACAGAAAACAAAGGAGCGATCAGAATGACAAAAGAAGTTCTGCTCACCCTCAGCGGACTGCAGTTCGACCAGCAGGAGGAAGAACCCGGGCGGGTCGAGACGGTGACGGTGGGAGATTATTATAAAAGAAATGACAGACACTATGTCATCTATGAAGAGATAACGGAAGGCTTCACCCAGTCGACAAAGAACCGGCTGAAATTCAGCGAGCATATGGTAGAGCTGACCAGAAACGGACTGGTCAATGTCCATATGGTGTTCCAGGAGAATAAGAAAAATCTGACAAGCTACAATACCCCCTACGGACCGGTGCTTATCGGGATCGATACGAAAAAGATCGAGATAAATGAGGATGAGGACAAGATCTGTGTGGACGTGGACTACGCACTGGACGTCAACTACGCGTTTCTGGCGGACTGCCACATTAAGATCACAGTCTGTTCAAAAGAAAACAGCAGCTTTTCTCTCAGTTGAGAATCGCTGCTGTTTTTCTGTGCGCACGCGCCGTTTTATTTGATGGGCTTTGCCCCGGCTTTTTCCTGTGCCTTTTCCACAAGCTGTTTGAACTTGCTCTTTTTCTTAGGCTCTGCCACAACCGGCTTTCCGTGAAGTCCCTTTACATCGGTGATATAGATTCCGCTGACCACCGCCTTGACTTCCTTCTTGACCGGAACCGAATCAAAAATTTTCTCATCACAGATCAGGGACATGATCTGCGGGCCAACCTTGGCTTTCACGATGGGAAGTTTGGAACCGCGCAGAAGTTTGGGCGTCTGATCCAGAACTGCTTGCGGCAGACCGGCTTCCTTTAATTTCATTCGCTTCTTATCGATGATCAGCATGGAAACGGTCTGTTTCATGGCGTCGATCTGCGCCTGCTGTTCATCCTGCTTCTTCTGTGCCTTCTTGCCGAGAAAGTACAATACCACAACGGCCACCAGAAGCACAGCCAGAATAATCAATAAAACAACTGTAAATGTTTTCATCAGTTTACCTCCGGATTACGATTCGATCATCACGTACAGCATATTTTATCATTGATTGTTCCATTAGGCAAGAAAAAACTCTTTTATGAACTATTGAATTATGGTATATTCTTTGTATGGGTTGAAAGTGCGCTCAGAACAGGGATTTGGGATGCGGAGCGGGCGGACGATCCAAATAGAAAAAGATTTGAGGATGCTATTATGAAAAAAAGTAAAATCAGACTTGTGGCCGCGCTGGGTGCAGCGGCGGTGCTTCTGACAGCCTGCGGGAGCAAGGAGTATCTGAAGGATATCAAAGCAGAGAAGTACGTGACGCTCGGGACATACACCGGGATCGAGGTGGAAGAGAAAGAGCCTGCCGTGGCAGATGGTGTGGTGGATTCCTATATCAACTACATTCTGGCACAGAAGGCAACGACCAAGGAAGTGACAGGAAGAGCCGTGCAGGAAGGCGATGTGGTCAGCATCGACTATGCAGGATACCAGGACGGGGTTGCCTTTGACGGCGGAACCGGATCCTATGATCTGACGATCGGTTCCGGAAGTTTTATCGACGGCTTTGAGGACGGACTGATCGGGCATGAAGTGGGCGAGAAGATCTCGCTGGATCTGACTTTCCCGGATCCCTATCCGAACAACCCGGATCTCGCCGGAAAACCGGTAGTTTTTGAGGTGACGATCAATGCGATCAGCGAGTCGGAGACGCCGGAGCTGAACGATGAGTTCGTAGCCGGACTTGCGATCGAAAATGTGTCCACCGTAGATGAGTTCAGAGATTATGTGTACAACATTTTCTATCAGGATGCGCAGTCGACGTATGACAATACAGTGAAAGCGGATATCACGGACAAGATCATGGCAGGATGCACCTTTGAGAAGCTGCCGGATGAGATGATCGACCGCTATTACAATGGGCTGGTGGATGAGATGACAGCGCTTGCCAAGAACCAGAATATGACGCTGGTGGATTATCTGAACAGATATTACGGTCTGGATGCGACCACGTATGAGGACAAACTGAAGGAGATCGCGCTGACCAGAGGGCAGCAGTATGTGATGATGCAGGCAATCGCCGACAAAGAAGGGATCCAGATCACGGATGAGGACGTAGACCAGGAGATCCAGCGTAGGGTGGAAGCCTACGGATATGCGTCGGCCGATGAATATAAGAAGAGCACGGATGTGGAAGCGCTGAAGGAATATCTTCTGGCGAACAAAGTGATGGATTTCCTGATCGAAAATGCGAATGTCACGACAGTACCGGCAGACAACGGAACGACTCAGGAATAATAGAAATCCGTTTCAGAGCTGGATAGTTATCAAAAAATAAGGGATGAAGAATGAGAGGGTGTAGAAATGAATTTGACAGACATCAGAGACTTGTACCGCGAGAGCGAAAAGTACATTGACACAGAGGTCACAGTAGGAGGTTGGGTGAGAAGTATCCGCGATTCCAAGACCTTTGGATTCATTGTGGTAAATGACGGAACTTTTTTTGAACCGCTGCAGATCGTATATTCGGATGCGCTCGACAATTTCGATGCGATATCGAAGCTGAATGTAGGCTCTGCCATTGTGGCAAAGGGAAAGATCGTTGCGACGCCGCAGGCAAAGCAGAAATTCGAGATGCAGGCGACAGAGATCCTTGTGGAAGGCGTTTCCACGGCAGACTATCCTTTGCAGAAGAAGAGACACAGCTTTGAGTACCTTAGAACAATCTCCCATTTAAGACCGAGAACCAACACATTCCAGGCAACGTTCCGCGTGCGCTCACTGATCGCATACGCCATCCACACCTTTTTCCAGGAAAGAGGATTCGTGTATGTGCACACGCCGATCATAACCGGAAGCGACTGCGAGGGCGCCGGAGAAATGTTCCAGGTGACGACGCTGGATCTGAACAACCTTCCGCTGACAGAGGACGGAAAAGTAGATTATACCAAGGACTTCTTCGGAAAACCGACCAACCTGACGGTAAGCGGCCAGCTCAATGTAGAAACCTATGCGTTTGCATTTAAAAACGTATATACCTTTGGACCGACCTTCCGCGCAGAGAATTCCAACACGACAAGACATGCGGCAGAATTCTGGATGATCGAGCCGGAGATCGCTTTTGCCGATCTGACAGATGATATGATTCTGGCAGAAGCCATGCTCAAGCACGTGATCCGCTATGTGCTCGAAAATGCACCGGAAGAGATGAACTTCTTTAACCAGTTTGTGGACAAGGGACTGATCGAAAGATTGAACCATGTGCTGAACTCTGATTTTGCACACGTAACCTATACCGACGCGATCAAGATCCTGGAGAAGAACAACGATAAATTCGAATACAAGGTATCCTGGGGCTGTGATCTGCAGACCGAGCATGAAAGATTCCTGACCGAGCAGGAATTCAAACGTCCGGTATTCGTTACCGATTACCCGAAGGAAATCAAAGCCTTCTATATGAAATTGAACGAGGATGGAAAGACCGTGGCAGCCATGGATTGTCTGGTTCCCGGTATCGGTGAGATCATCGGCGGAAGCCAGAGAGAGGATAATCTGGAGCTTCTGGAGAAGAGAATGGATGAGCTGGGACTGAACAAAGAGGATTATCAGTTCTATCTTGACCTGCGGAAATACGGCTCCGCAAGACACGCTGGTTTCGGTCTTGGATTTGAGAGATGCGTGATGTATCTGACCGGTATGGGAAATATCAGAGACGTCATTCCTTTCCCGAGAACAGTCAATAACTGCGAGCTGTAGAAAAGGCATAGTGACCGCGGCAGGCCGGGCGCGAGGCGCAGATCTTTTGCAAAACCGGCGGCTGCGGTGCGAGATAACGGAAAAAGAGGAAACAACGGAAAATGAGAAACAGAAAATGGATAAAAACAAAAAGATGTAAAAGAACATTCTGTGCCGTACTGTCTTTTCTGCTGTTTCTTACGGTGGGGCAGCCGGTTTCGGCGACCACCGTTTCCGACCTGCAAAAGGATATTGAAGAAAGACAGAAGAACGTAGAGAAAAATAAATCGGAGCTTGACAATGTCAATAAACAGATCGGCCAGTATAAAGGAGCGCAGGCTGACGTCGGCGAAGAGATCAATGAGCTGGACGACGAGATGGTGTCGCTGCTGACCGATATCAACCTGATAGAACAGGCGATCTCAGACAAAGAAGAGGACATCGAAAAGACACAGGTAGAATATGATCAGGCCGTCGAGACGAAGGATACGCAGTATGAATCGATGAAGATCCGGATCCGGTTTATGTACGAGCAGGGAGACAGCTCCTATCTGCAGATCTTTCTGGGCGCGCAGGATATGGGCGATATGATGAACAAGGCGCATTATATCGAAGAACTGTATGACTATGACCGGAAACTTCTGGAAGAGTATGAGGCGACTGTGCAGCGCGTGGCAGATCTCTGGGATACCCTCGAAGAGGAGAAGTCGGAGCTTGAGACTTCCAAGACAGAGCTTGAGGACGAACAGAAGTATGTGCAGGGAGTCTTGGCAGAGAAAAAGAAGGAGTATGATAACTACTCGGTCGTGCTCGCGCAGGCAAAACAGGAAGCCGCTGCGTACACGGCTAAGATCAAGCAGGAGACGGCACGGATCCGAAAACTCGAAGAGGAAGAGAAAAAGCGCAAGGAAGAAGAGGAGCGGAAACGGAAGGAAGAGGAAGAACGAAAGCGGCAGGAACAGCTTGCCAGCCAGAGCGAAGAGACAGGCACGGACAGCACTTCCGAATCGGCATCTTCCGATCAGAAACAGGAGACGCCGGCTCCCGTTTCAAGCGGTGGCGGTAAGGGGCAGGACATCGCAAATTATGCCTGCAAGTTTATCGGAAATCCTTATGTGGCGGGCGGTACCAGCCTGACAAACGGAGCGGACTGCTCCGGGTTCGTGATGTCCGTGTATAAAAACTTCGGCATTTCCCTGCCGAGAAGCTCCTACGCCCAGGCGGGAGTCGGAAAGGGCGTATCCTATTCCGAGGCAAAGCCGGGGGATATCATCTATTACGGCGGGCATGTCGGCATATATATCGGAAACGGACAGATTGTCCACGCCAGCACAGAACGGACCGGGATCAAGATTACTTCGGCGACGTATCGGAGTATTATTACTGTGAGAAGGATTGTGTAGAAGGTAATCGGCAATATTCGATTTATATTGGATATTGCCGTTTTTTTTGTTATGATAAGGGAAAATATGCGGGTATTTTGGAGGAACGAATGAATACAGTATGTCGTGATATCTTTAGGGCGATTCATGAGAATAAGTGGTTGCGTATTGAGTACAAGAATAAACAGGAAGATATTACGAAATATTGGATAGGTATCATTGATGTAAATCCAATCAAGAGAATACTGCGTGTAGAGGGACTCCATCTGGGTCAGTATTCCACGATTGAACTAAATATCTATATTGATTCTATTTTATCCTCCAACATTGTAGAAGGCTCCTATTTTGATGTGAAGGAATCTCTGAAAGAAGACATTCAGCTAAACCAACAGAAATATGCATCCCTGTTCCATCATGTATCAAATTTGAAAATCCTGAATTATTATATTGATTGTAACAGATTGGATTCGGTGCCCTATAAAGCCGAATACAGTTTGATTGACCATTTCGATGGAGATTGCGTTCAGGGAAAAGATTATTACCTTACTCCGGGACAGTTTCAGGAGATTGTCTCGAACTTTCAATATAGAAGCACAAACAATGCGAAGAATAAACGGATAAAACAGATAGCATTGAATGTCCTGAGTGTGCCGATGAAACAGGGATTATATGTTCTTGCTTATCGGGAAATGCGCCTGGATGTAATCAGGAAATGCCTGAAACCGGCGGAAGAGATATTATTTTAGACCTTCATGAAGAAGACGAATACCATTGTCAATACACCTGTCACAGCCTTTTTTAATGAACGGACTGTACTTTTTGTGTCATATAATAATCACCCGATTGATGGCGTGTGTGAAAAACTGCAACATATTGCGAATGGAAATGGTTTATGAGAGACAGCCACGGACAAAAATAGACCTGCCAATTCTTGCCATCGAACTGGATGGGAGAGAACACCAGGAAAAAAGTGTTGTGATGGAGTGCGACAGCAAGAAAAATCAAATATGCAGGGAATATGGCTTTGAACTTATTCGTATCGAAAATACTTATGCCAGAAGGTATCAGTATATGAAAAATATATTGATGAAATACTTTGCCAGTGTGAAATAAAGGGGAAGATACTTTTATGGTGCTTTATCAAGGGCTGGCAAAAGGTGTTCAGGGCATCAAAATGGTAAGGAATCAGGTCATACCCCCTCAGAATACTTTATAGAATGTTAAAAGTATTCTGAGGGGGTATCTTTTGAAAGATTATATCAAGGAGAGCAATCGATATTGCCAATTATATTATTGAGAATAATGCGGCTGTGAGGCAGAAGGGAAAGAATAAACTATCTTAATCCCCCTTTTTGCTGCTCATGCTGTGCAATAGCCTGTCGGATCAAATACAGGACTTCTCCGTTAATAGATCGTCCTTCATATTCTGCAAGACTTTTTAATTTCTCATGTGTTTCAGAATCAATTCTTAATCCTAAATGTTTGTCTTTTTCCATAAAAACCTCCAAGAACTTAATATAAGTACATTTTAAGTTCTTACTATGCTATAATGACAAAAGTGAACTTGTTTTAAGTACATATAATTTGATGGGATGTTTATGTGTCTGCAATCTATAATGAAAAAACAGATTTATAAGGAGGCAGACAGAGATGGAACGTTATGGGTATATTAGGGTATCAGCAAAGGATCAGAACCCGGAAAGACAATCTTTTGCAATGCAGGAACAACAAATTAAGCAAAAGAACATTTATCTGGATAAGATTTCCGGAGGAAATTTTATGCGTCCGCAGTATTTACAACTGCTGAAAAGATTAAAAAAGGGTGATGTGCTTATTATCAAAAGCATTGATAGACTGGGAAGAAATTATGAAGAAATACTGGAACAATGGCGAAAAATTACCAAGGAAATAGGAGCGGATATTCAGGTTATAGATATGCCGTTGCTAAATACAAACACAGCCCATGGAGATTTGACGGGAGTGTTTATTTCGGATTTGGTGCTTCAGATATTGGCATATGTAGCAGAGACGGAGCGGGCATTTATCAGGCAGAGACAGGCAGAAGGGATTGCAGCAGCAAAACGAAGAGGGACTCAGTTTGGCTGCAGGAAAAAGAACGTGCCGGAGGAATTCGAAAAGTATTACCAGCTATGGTGCGATGAAAAAATATCTTTGCGAAAAGCAGCAGATGATTTACATATGAATTATACGACTTTTTACCGTAGATGTATGGAGTTAAAAGAAGAACAAAAGAAGGAAAATTGTTCCAAATTGTAGACAACAAGAAACAGCCCATAAATGTAACCATATATACTAATTTTTTAGAAATACAACAACATATTTATTATATCTAAGGCGTTTCAAAAAGTCTACTTTTTGAAACGCCTTTGGTATATATGCGTGTAACAGAGAAGCCAGGAGAGTGACCATGCTATTTATATAGATAAAATATTTTTTCTTGTCAGGTAATATTATTTGCATAAATAAAGAGGAAAAACAAATGAATGAAATTAAAAATATCAAAAAAGAACTGACAGGTTATCCATCCATTGACAAGCCGTGGTTGAAATATTATGACGAAAAGGCGCTTCATGTAACTTTTCCCAAGGCTACAGTGTATGAATGTATATATACAAATAACTGCAGCTATGGTAATGAAATCGCCATGATTTACTATGGCAAAAAAATCACATATAAGAAGATGTTTTCAGAGATTGAGAATGTGGCGGGGGCTTTTTCCTCATTGGGGGTCAGGCGTGGTGATAATGTAGCAATTTGCATGCCAGCAATTCCAGAGGCATTGTATACCGTATTGGCGCTTAACAAGATTGGAACAAATGCCAATATGCTGAATCCAACCTTCTCGGAAGCACAACTTGCGGAACGTATCAATGAGACTGAAGCAAAAATTCTGATCGTGCTAAACGAACTTTATGAGAAAATCGGGAAAGCTGTTTTTAAAACAGGCATAGAAACGGTTGTTGCGTGTCCGGCAGCGAATTCTTTAGGAAAAATGGTAAGAGTCTGGAAGCATGTCAAAAAGATCCAGGGGACTATAGAATGGAATGACTTTGTTCGTCGCGGAAAGGGAATAGCGTATGCGACTGCGAAATATCAAGCTAACACACCGACAGTTACGGTCTATTCCTCAGGAACAACAGGAGCAGAAAAAGGAATTCAGTTGACCAATGATGGTATCGTGGCATTAATGCGTCAATACGAATACGCTGGGTTTGACATGAAACGGCAGGATAGATATATCGCACAGATTCCTATCTGGTTTTCAACAGGGATTTGTGTCACCATGCTCGTGCCTCTCTATCTGGGAATCACATTAATTCTCGAGCCTATTTTCGATTTTAAACTGATAGCAAAGGATATTGAGAAGTATAAACCCAATTTTCTCATTTCACCTATGGGGCTGTTTGAATATATGAAAAACAACTACCCGAGGTCAGATGCCTACAGAGCTTTTAAGTATGTCGCTGTGGGAGGAGAATATGTTGCACCGAGAGTGGAGCAGGAATATAACAAGTGGCTTAAGGAAAATGACTGCAAAGAAGGACTTCATAAAGGATACGGAATGTGTGAATGTGGAGGAACGGTGACTTCCTCGAATTCTGTATGTAACATTGTTGGCGCTTCAGGAATACCGATGCCTAGAGTCGTTGTGGCGGCATTTGATGTATGCACGGATAAGGAACTTACCTACGGAAAGAGAGGGGAGATCCGAGTTCTGACACCTTGCAGAATGTTGGGCTATTACAAAAAGCCTGAGGAAACAGAAAAATATTTGAAAACAGATCAGTGCGGGAACGTTTGGGCTTGCACTGGAGATATGGGATATGTTGCGGAGGACGGGAATGTCTATGTAGCTGGAAGGATCAGTGATTCCTATGTAAATGATGACGGAGAAACGATATATCTGTTTGATATTGAAAGGGCTGTGTTAGATGTGCCGAAGATTCGTCAGTGCAAAGCGATTCCCGGATGTATAGACGGTAGAAAAATTCATATATGCCATATGGTCCTAACGGATGATGCGGATGTGGATGAGACCCTTCATGCAGTGGAAAAATATTGTGCAAACAAACTTCCAGTATCCCATTGGCCGGTTGTAGTTCGCTTGTATCGGGATGCGTTGCCTGTGGCGCCCAGCGGAAAACTGGATATAAAGGTCATGAAAGAAAACGTGGACGGATATAAATGGCTATCCATTCATAGATAGGCGGTTATCTGCAAAGACCCGAATTGAAAAAATGATAGAGTATAGAAACCTTTTCATCAACAAATTAAATACAAAGGATGTGGATCATTTTACTACAGATACAGGACTTTTCCTGCGCCGCAAAACTAACGGCATCTTCCGGAAACTCTGTAATGTATTCACAAATGCAACGATTGACTATCCACTATCAAAAAAAAGGAGCGCAAACAATATTATCGTGGAGCGTTATCCTGAGTTGAAAAAAGGAGAAAGTTATATTTTTGTGGGAAGCCATGTCTGCCCGGAAGATATTGAAACTATGCTGAACATTATCGACCGTAATGCGTATTTGGTATTGGGGTCGGTGGAAAACCTGAATTACAATCCAGAGGTATACCTGTCATGGCTGAATGGAATGATTGTCTTTAATGTTTTGGATCAAAAGGAGAGAAGAGCCCTTCTTCCAAAAATGGAGCGGGTATTAAAGACGCAGAGCATCCTTATTTTCCCGGAAGGATCACATAATTATGATCTGAATAAATTGATCAAACCTCTTTATGACGGTCCGGTGAATCTGGCGCTAAAGACAGGGAAAAAGATAGTTCCTATCGTTATGGTAAAAGATTATGAAAATAGGGTGTCATACATAGATGTGGGGCCTCCGATTGATGTGAGAAATCTGAATTTAAATACACAGGATTACTTTCCTGGAAAAGAAGACTGTGAAAAATATCGGATAAAATCCATGAGCTGTTATGTGCGGGATCAGATGGCAACCGCGGTATATCAGATGATGGAAAGGCATCTTGCACCAATCATAAGAAGTGAGTATGAAGATTTGGAAAAGTATTTTATTGATTTCTATGTAACCGATACATTTCGGAAACTGAATTGGAAGCATGATGTCTTTGATGCGGAATACCTGACGAAAAAGACCGGTGAGGAGCAGGAATATGAGGCGGTAGTGCGGTCGTTAAGTAATTTGAGATTAAAGAAGAATGTACTGAAAGAAATGAATTTGAGTAGTAGGGAATATGTCCGGAAGGAAATAGATCTGGATAGAAAAAACGTAGTTGAGAATTTAAGAAAATGCTTTTATCAAAAGCTGAGTCAACAAAGGAGAAGGAAAAATAATGATTGCACAGACAGAATGTGATTTGACTGGTTATTCGTCGATTGATAAGCCCTGGTTGAAATACTATGATAAGGCACTTATGGAAGAGGAGATACCTGAGTGCAGTGCCTTCCGAATGTTATACGAAAATAATAAGGATTATCTGACGGATACGGCACTCCTCTATTTTCATAGAAAAATTACATACCAGGAACTGTTTTCAAAAATTCGTAATGCCGCGGGAAAATTAAAAAGTATAGGAATTCAGGAAGGTGACATTATTACTTTTCAGACCTTAAATATGCCACAGACAATAATTCTGCTTTATGCGTGCAGTTATATTGGCGCGGTTGCAAATATCATGTATGTTACGGCAGAAAATAAAGAATTGCATGAGGAGTTACGCAAGACAGCGTCCGTTTTGTATGTAACATTGAATACGTTGTGGGAAAAGAGAAAGGAAGCTCTTGAGGGAACCTCTGTTAAAAACGTGCTGCTATTGTCTATAGGTGAGGAAGCTGATCCGGTTACGAAAAATATAATCAAGTGGAAAGAGCGGAAACTGAAGGATAATGGAAAAAGAATATTATACTGGTTACAAATGAACTGTGCAATGAGTGGTGAGGTGTCAGAGATAAATAAGGGAGAGTTACCCGTTGCAATGATTTATACCAGCGGCACAACGGGAAAGTCTAAGGCAGTCATTCTTACAAACGGGATGCTGAATGCGCTGGTTATGCAGTATCAAAGAGCAGGGATATTGATAAAGCGTGGGGATGTGTTTATGGATTCCATACCGCAGTTTGTGGCATTCGGACTTGTTTTCGCAATGCATATGCCTTTATGCCTTGGTCTGATTAATACGATTATTTTGGATCCGACTCCAATGAATGCGGGAAAATATTTTGCAAAGTATAAACCCAATTATTTTGTAAATGGAATTGCAGGAATCGAAAGCATTATCAACAATCGAAAAGTAAAAAGGATGAATCTTAATTTTATTAAAGTTCTTGCAGCAGGAGGAGAGGCAATTCCGACTACATTGGAAGAAAGAGCAAATGAATTTCTCAGGGCACACCATTCTGATGCAAAGTTATGTATCGGCTATGGAATGACGGAGGTTGGCTCAACTGTAGTTACCTCTAATCCGGATGTAAACCGAATTGGAACAGTTGGAATACCGCTCCCCGGAACAATTATCAAAATCGTGGAGCCGGGAACTACTAACGAGCTTACCTATGATAAAGATGGAGAAATCTGTTTTCACACACCAACCATGATGCTTGGTTATTATAAGCAGGAAGAAGAGACCAATAAAATCATAAAACGGCATGAGGATGGGATGCTGTGGGTACACTCCGGGGATATTGGACATATAAGTGAGGACGGATTCCTTTCAGTGGTGGGAAGGATCAAAAGAATTATCTCGGTACGTATGGATGGAATCTACCATAAGGTTTTTCCTAAGCTCATTGAGGAGGTATTGGAAAAAGAAGCGGGCGTAGAAACGGTTGTTGTGGTCGGAAGAGCAAAAGAAGGAATAGAACATGAACTCATTGCGTTTGTTGTAAAAGATTCAGAGGCTGCATGGGAGAAATTAGAAAACCAAATGCGACAGACAGCAGCCGAAAAGTTGGAAGCGTGGGAACAGCCCAAGGAATTCCGCCAGATAGAAATGCTTCCCAGAACGGCAGCAGGGAAAATGGATTATCGAAAGTTGGAAAAAATGGTTAACTAGAAAAATGGTTTTAGATATTAACCATTGACACCATAGAACGGGTACGAAAGAAAATATGTGGAAAAACAGATTTTTTCTAAAATACGCTGACTGGCAGATTGCAAAGTCCAAAAGGAAAAAAGAGAGATTTATTCATTGCGAGGCAAACTTTAAAGGAAAAAAATTCCGCAAATGGATTTCACCTTATGTGAAAGTGCTCTTGCATATAAAAAGCCGGATTTGTGGTCTGACATATGAAGTGATTGGAGATGCGTCAGACCTTGAACCGGATGAAACAGTGGTATATGCCGGTACCCATATAGGAAAATATGACTGGGAAATGCTGAAGGAGGCATTGGAGTTATACAGCTATACAATCGCAGGTGACTGGGAACTGATGTATGGAGAGTTTGCTGATTACTTTTTTCGACTGACCGGAGTGATATATGTAGATACGGAGGACAAAACAGACCGGAGAAATACCTTGTCCATGATGATAAAAGCACTTAAAAATGATGTGCCGATTTTTCTTTTTCCGGAGGGAATATGGAATGTTTCAGAGTCCCTTCCTCTATATCCGATTTATCCAGGAGCACTTAAGGCGGCAAAAGCAGGGAATGTTCCGATTGTTCCGATAGCGATTGATCAGCGGAAAAGACATTTCACAATTAATGTGGGGGAAAAGTTTTATGTAGAGTCGGAGGACTGGAAGGCAGAATGTGAAAAGCTGAGGGATGTTCTTGCAACCCTAAAGTGGAAAATCTGGGAGCATTATCCCCAGGAGAAGCGCGCAGATATTCCAGAGCATTATTACCGTGATTTCCTGACAGAGCGTCTGGCGGAGTGGCCGCAGTTTAATATGGAAATCATTAGAAACCGGATACACAGGTAAAGGGAGAAACATAAAATTGGGAAGTTGGAAAGGCAGTGTGAAAGAGCAAAGGATAGGTGATGAAATAAGAGATGCATTGTATCCTGTCGTGCTGTCGCTTTCGAATATAAAAATCAGATATAAAATTACTAAGATTAATTCATGCGAAACTTTGCCGGATAAACCAGTTATTTATGCGTGCAATCATTCTCAATTTACGGATATTCCAATAGCAATGAAAGCAACCGGAAAAAGAAGTTATACATTGCTTGGGAAACAAAATCTGTATAGGATGGATCGTATTTTCTTTAATTTGCTTGGTGCAATCTGGGTGGATCGGAAAGATCGAAAAGAAAGATCGGATGCAAAGGCGAAAATATTATTTTATTTAAAGCATGGACAATCTATTTTATGGTTTCCGGAAGGAACGTGGAATTTAACAGATAATCTTCTGATGTTGCCAATGCGGTGGGGAATCATAGAAATTGCAGATAAGGCGCAGGCACAGATTATCCCTATGGCAATTCAATATGATAGAAAAACGAAAGATTGTTTTGTAAAATTTGAAGAACCAATTTATGGAGAAAAATTAGCCGATTATCGCATTGGAATACAGATGCTTCGCGATATCATGGCTACATTAAGATGGGAATTAATGGAGGGGAGTTTAAAAATAACGGCAAGAGAAGAAGTTGGAAATCAAAGGTTGGAAGAGGAAAAAAACGAGATTATCAAAGAATATCCGCCGTTAGATTGGGAATATGAAAAATCCGTGATTTATGGGAGGCAATATGACAAATGCGAAAAACGGGATTGAAAAAATATGAATATGCAGATGTGGAGCATTTTACCTCGGAGGCAGGACTGCGTATTAGAAAAATGTTGAATAGAGGCTGGCATATTTTTCTTAAATTAGGAACAAAGAGAAAGATACATATTGTGAATTATCTCCATTTACAAAAGGAAAAAAATTATGTCTTTGCCTGCAATCATTTCTTTGATGAAGACATAATTTCAGCATTGTATGCAATAGATCGCAATGCTTATGTGTTGAGCGGTTCGACGGATCAGACAGAACATAACCCTTGGTTTTTGGCGTTGTGGGCGAATGGAATGGTCTATGTAAACAGATGTGATCTGGAAAGCAGACGGCAGGCTGTTCAAAAAATGAAAAGACTTCTTAATGCCGGAAACAGTATCTTGTTATTCCCGGAAGGGGGCTATAACAATACAGAGGAAAAACTGATAAACAGACTATTTGCCGGACCGTGGCTGCTGGCAAGAGAATGTGGAGTTGAGTGTGTACCTGTTATCACCTTTAATGACTATGGCTCAAAGGACATTTACATTAGTGTGGGCAATCCCATGCAATTAGGCTTATTAGAAAAAGATGAGGCAAAGACACGGCTTCGCGACGCCATGGCGACAATGTTGTGGAAGTTAATTGAAGAGTATGCAGTTCCTCTTAATAGAAAGGATATGCCTGAGGATGTACATGCCTTTTGGATGGAAGCCCGGAAACAGGCTTATGAATGCCAGGATTGGTACAACGATGTATGGGAGGAGGAACTTACAACATATAAAGGGAAAATTCCGGCACCGGAGGAAGTGAACAAATTTGTGGATCATATACAGATCAATGAATCAAATGCATGGGTGCTGGCGCCAAAGCTGATTCAGCGTCAGCGGGAACAAAAATATGACTTGATTATGTTCTTGAAAAAGAATGTGTCGCTAAGAAAACTTAAAAAAGGATAAGGTTTTGTACAAAAATAGTGCACAAAAGGAGAGAAATGCTATGCTCTTGACAGACAGACAGACAGACAGACAGACAGACAGACAGACAGACAGACAGACAGACAGGCTATCCGTCGGTTGATAAGCCCTGGCTGAAGTATTACAGCGAAGAGACGCTTGCTGCAAAAATGCCATGCTGTTCAATGTATGAATATATCAGGCGTGAAAATGAGAATACCCAGGAAAATGTTGCACTGAATTATTTCGGAAACAAAATTACCTATCGAGAGTTATTTGGACGGATAGAAAGAGTGGCGGCGGCATTTCAAAAGGCGGGAATAGAAAATGGTGATGTGGTTACGATTATGTCCATGCACATACCGGAAACCATTGAATGTATTTATGCGCTTAATATGATAGGTGCAGTTTCAAATTTGATTTATATGACATTGTCTGAGGAAGAGATAATAGCACAAATAAAGGCGGTTCATTCCAAAATATTTCTATATTTAGAGGATGTTGAAGATAGAATTTGCGGGATTCAAGACAAGCTAAACGGTGTCACCTTTATCAGTATGTCCTCTTATGATTCCATGCCTTATCCAATGAAAATAATTGGAGTTAGAAACAGATGGCATAAGCCAAAAAGAGCAAGTATTAAATTTAAAGACTTTGTAGACACTTGTAAGAGCACAAAGGTCGCCATAGTGGAGTATGAGAAAAATAAAGATGCAATCATTGTTTATTCCAGTGGGACAACAGGAAATCCAAAGGGAGTAGTCCATACGAATGACAGTATGAATGCAGTTGCATTTCAATATAAAACAGCGGGAATGGGAATTGATAAAGGAAGTACTTTTCTGAATCCTATTCCACCATTCTTTGGGTTTGGCATCAGTATAGGAATACATACGCAGCTTAGCCTGGGAACAACAGGCATTTTACATATAGTGCCGGAAACGAACCTTGTCAGCAGGACGATTAGAAGGATGAAGCCCAATCACGTTGTTTTGGGACCTGCCTTTTTAGATGCAATGCTCGACAGTATAGCAGGAGACATGAGATGGCTTCATACATTAGCGGGGGGCGGAGGAGAAATTACAGAAGAGCAGGAAAGAAGATTAAATGATAAATTGCATGAGCATAAATCAAAGCTGAATTATTTGACGGGATATGGAATGACAGAGTTTGGCGCAACCGTCTGCACAAATATGAATCGATGTCAGAAGTTCGGTTCTTTGGGGATTCCATTTCCTAAGACAAATATAAAAATTATTGATACAGAGGCACACGAAGAATTACCTTATGGAAAAACTGGAGAAATGTGCTTTCATACACCCAATATGATGAAGAAGTATCTGAACAGTCCCGAACAGACTGCAGAAATAATAGAAATTATGGATGGAGTGCGCTGGATTCATACAGGAGATTTAGGGCATGTGGATAGAGACGGATTTGTGTATTTTGACGGGCGGATAAAGAGGATTTATATTACCAAGGCTACGGATGGAACTGTATATAAGTTGTTCCCGGAAAGAATAGAAGATGTGCTTAGGGGCTGCCAGGATGTACAGCAGGCGGCAGTTGTTGTGGAAGAGGATAAATTAAAATTAAACACAGCGATCGCCTATGTTGTTTTGAAAAAAGGAAATGCAGAAAAACAACTGGCATATATCAGGGAAACGCTGGCGCAACAGCTGCCGGATTATTCCGTGCCCCAAACCGTGATGGTGATAGAGTCCATGCCATTGACCCAGAGTGGCAAAATAGATTATCGCAAATTGCAGAAACTGTGATAAAGATAGGGAAAGAACAAAAGATATATGACAGATAATAGTTATAGCACAGGAGGATTAATTATAAGAAAGTAGCAAAATTTAACGTAAACCACAATACAAAGGAGGAGTAGACATGAACAAGAAAAACACGATTCATTACAATCAATACGCACCCCTGAAAGCGGAAATGCAGGAAATTGTAGCGATACAAAGCAATTATATTATTGCTATGTATACGATTACAGTAGCAATAATTGGAATTGGGTTGCAGTTTGATAATGTATGGCTTCTGCTGCTCCCATATGTAGTGCTTTTTTCATTTCAGAGAATAATTCAGGCAAAAAAAGATGTCATGCTACGCATAGCGGCATACATCGCTGTCTTTTTGGATGGACCGGATGGATTTGAGAAAAATTATATTAAAATTGTAAATAAGACTACAAACCGTTTTTCACAGAAAAAGCCATATTCGTGGCTCAGAAATGTTGTTTCGGGAAGAATTTCTTCCCTGCAATTGGGGGCTTTGTGTAGTTCTCTTTGTATTATTAAGTATTTATTAACAGAAAGAAATGGGAAATTGCTGCTTTCTGAGTGGAGTGAAAATTATACACAAATAACATTTATTGATACACTTCCTATTTTAGCTGCGTTGGGCTTATTTATTCTCTTGTGGTATAAATGCAGAGATGCATTGTGCTCAATGAGAGACCGGGCAAATTATATCAGATCATTGAAAAATTGGAAGAAAAATAGAAACAAAAGAAACAAAAAGAGAAACAAGAAGAAAAATAAGAATAACAAAAAGCGGTCACATAAAAAGAAACCTCAAAAGATAATTGCGTAACGGGTTTGCAATTCTAATTGAAAATGTGGTAAAAATTCCGATTTTGTGGCGTCTATATGACCTCGGGAGATGACAGGAGATTTTATGAACGTACTTGCAGCTGAACAACTGAAAATTATGGATTCATCAATAAGTGATAGTGAGAGAAAGCAGCGAGAAGAAGATTTTTATAAACATTATTATAAATTGCGAGAAAAAGATGAAAAAGGATTTTGGGGAAATATTTCTCTACAAACAAGAAAAAGACTGCATTGGATCGTATTGCTCATTTATATAGCTAAAAATCATTTGGGTGGGTTCTCTTATGAAATTCTAAACGACAGACGTACAAAAGGTAATCGACCTATCATATTTGCAGTTACGCATGTTGGAAAATTTGACATTGAAGTAGTTAGCGAAGCCATTAGGGAACACTACTATTTGCTATCGGGTGACTATGAGCATATACAAGGAATTATTGATGCACCTTTTCTATTATTAAATGGTGTTATCTATTTCAATGAAAAAGTAAAAGAGGATCGCATAGCTGTTAAACAAAAAATGATTCAACATTTGAATGCTGGTGGTAACTTAATGTACTTTCCAGAAGGTACATGGAATTTATCGCCTAATCTGCCAGTATTGCCTTGTTATTGGGGAATAGTGGAAATATCACAAAAAAGCAATGCCATTATAGTTCCTATTGCTGCTGAGCAGTATGGAAAGCACTTCAAAATTAATATAGGGTCGCAGTTTGATATGAATCGTTTTGGCAATAGTTCAACCCAAAAAGCAAAAGCAATTTCTCAACTACGCGATGTACTCGCAACGCTGAAATATGAAATTTGGGAAAGTGAACCTCAACTGCAACGTAAAGATTTAAGGGGTAATGAATGGGATTGGTATATTGAAGAACGACTTAAAGAGTGGCCATATTTCAATCTTGATTACATTGAGGGAATGATATATAAACCTAAAAACATTGCTTGTGAAAAATCAGAGGAATAAAGAAAAAATAATATGGTAAGAAAATCAGTAAAAACAGAGGGAGAAGTACCTATGATAAATGAAGAACTGACGGGTTATCCGTCCATTGATAAGCCATGGCTGAAATATTATAGCGAGGAAGCAATACAGTCCTGTGAACCACAGTGCACAGCATATGAACTGATTTACCGGAATAACAAGAATTATCCCCGCGATATAGCACTGAATTATTTCGGACATAAGATTACTTATGGAGAATTACTTGAAAAAATAGATGCGGCAGCAAATGCTTTTTACGCTGCAGGAGTGCGTAAAAACGATGTAGTAATTTCTTGTATGGTAAATATGCCGGAAACGATATATAGTCTATATGCGTTGAATAAACTTGGTGCAGTCGTAAATCTGGTAGATCTTCGTACTAACGAAGAACAAATGCGGGCATATGTGCAGGAATGTAATGCGAAGTATGTACTTACGGTAGACCTTGCTTATCCAGTGATGGAAAAGGCAATACAGGGAAGCTCTGTAAAGAAAATAATTGTCGTTTCTCCCGGGGAATCCTTGACAGGGATTAAGAAGGCGGTCTACAGCGTTAAAACAATAGGGAATAAAGTAGATAAAAAGGTTCTTTCCTGGAAAAGATTTATAAGACTTGGGGAGAAGCGTCAGGCAAAAATTGCAGGATATGAAAAAGGAAAATGCTTTGTTATTGCGCATACAGGTGGAACAACGGGAATCTCGAAAGGAGTTATGCTCTCGGATGACAATATCAATGCGGTAGCACAGGGGTATCAGTATTTAGGAATTCCTTTTAAAAGGCAGCATAAGTATTTCAATGATCTTCCACCCTTTATCATATATGGATTAACATTGGCAATCCATACAACATTATGTTATGGATTGCAGGTAATTCTGTATCCGGTGTTTGATTCAAGAAATTTTCCCAATGAATTTGTAAAATATCGGCCAAATCATTTTTCGGCACTGTCTGATCATTTGAAATATTTAGCTGAAAGTAAAAGGACGCAGAAGATGGATATGTCTTTTCTTATATCAGCAGGTGTTGGAGGAGATTCTTTGAATACCACAATAGAAGAAAAGGTCAATGAATTTTTGAAGGCGCATCACTGCTCTTATGAAGTGTGTAAAGGCTATGGGATGACAGAGTTGGCAGCAACCGCAGTTATCAGTACACCGAAAGCAAATGCCATTGGGAGCGTGGGGATTCCTCTTGTTCACAACACCATTAAAATTATGGATGTGGATACAGGTGAAGAATTATCTTATGGAAAAGTGGGCGAAATTTGGATATCCGGTTCATCCATTATGCTTGGTTACTATAAAAATCAAGAGGCGACTAAAGAAATTATTACATTGGATGAGGCAGGAAATAGATGGATACATACCGGTGACCTTGGATATATCAATAAAGATGGACTGTTATTTCATCAGGGAAGAATTCGGAGAATTTATCTCACAGCAGTAGAGGGGCAACCGGCAAAGATTTTCCCTAATCTGGTGGAAGACGTCATTAAATCAGCAGAGCCAGTGTGCGATTGCACGGTTGTTGCGAGATTCAAGCAAAATAGCGCTTATTATGAGGCGGTAGCGTATGTAATCTTAAATGACGAGGCTGTAGCTATGGATCAGGCGCAGTGTAGTGAATTGCTTCGGAAAATCTGTAAGGATAAAGTACCGACCTATATGTGCCCGGTAGAATATCGATATGTGAGGGAGTTTCCGCATACACCGATTGGTAAGGTAGATTTTCGGAAGCTGGAAGAGATGGCTGTTCAGTTATAAATTTCAGAGATTTGAATTATAAAATGTAATGCTGGAGAGACAAGAGTTTCTCCAGCATTTGTCTAGATTTGATGTTGAATGATTTAAGAAAATAGTTTATTATAAAGAGTGTGTGGATCAGTTAAATTGCGGATTGGCACTAAGTATTCAAATATATTCTGTATATCAACACATAAGTCATGAAAAAACGCATTTGCAAGTTGGCTTCATAAGAAAAATGTATATACATAGAGGATAGAAAGAATATGAGGTAGAAATATGTTGGTACGATTAAAGCGTTTTTAGTTGAAACGGAGATGGTAATGAGGTATGTGTGAGGAGGAAGAGTATGCAACAAGAATTGAAAGCGAGAAAATATTTGATAAGACTAAAACAGTTAAGAGTAGATTATTATAAGTAGCAAAATTAGAGTAAAAAATTGACATTTATTAAGATAAAAGAAATTATGGGAGGAATCAATGAATATATTTAAGGTTAAAATTAAAAATTACAAGTCAATAAAAGATTCGGGAGAAGTAGTAATTGATGATAAAATTATGGCATTTATAGGTCAAAATAATGCTGGAAAATCGGCGATTCTTGATGCGATTCAATGCGTATTTCCATCGACCAAAAAGGTTATTGATAGAAGTGATTTTCATAAAGGTACGCATGACGATATCGAAATCTGTATTTGGTTTAATGGGGTAACAGATAAATATCTTGAAGAAAAATTGTTTGCAGATACCATTAGTAAATTATTTGATAAAATAAAAGTAATGGAAGAGGATGGTTCAGCAGTAGAAAAAATTGAGGGTGCAAAGAAAAAGGCGGCGGATACACGTGAACAAAAATTGGCTGAAGCAAAAGAGATATATCAAGTTAGCGATAATACTATGTGTGTCAAGATGGTTGTAAAAAATACGGATAGCAGGCTGGCAACAAAATACTATGTAGATGTGAATTCAGTGAAAGAAATAAAAGAAGTTGAATTAAAAAAAATATTACCTATTCTTAAAGTAATTCCGGCTATTAGAGATCCTAAAAATGAGAGTACTGCTGGTACTAATTCATATTTAAAAGAATTAATTGCGATGTTAGATGATAATATGACGACGGGTATTTCGATTGGTGGAAATGGTACAGTTTCCTATAGTGAGCTTAACAATATTATTGCAGATGAAAGTGCAAAAAGATGTCAGACAATCTCTGAAAGTATTACAAGTTATTATAATAAGGCAATTGGTGTAAATGATTTTCAAGTCATCGTGAGTTCAGATGTTAATATTTCAAAGGGAACAACATACTATACAAAAATTTTAGATAAAAGTACTAACATAGAAAGTGATATCCTTAGTTGTGGTACCGGATATCAAAGTATGATAATATTATCAATACTAGAAGCATATGTCGAACTTGCACAAAAGAAGACGGAATATATCTTGATTATTGAAGAACCAGAGGTATACTTGCATCCATCTCTTCAAAGAAAAATGATAGATACTTTGCTTATGATATCAGTGAATAATCAAGTAATCTTTTCTTCTCATTCACCTATTACAGTAGGAAAAATGAAAAGAAATCAGATTAAACTTGTAAAAAGAGACGCTGGCGAGGCAATTATTTCTGATATTACGGTATCGGAAATTATAAAGGAACTAGGCATTAGAGCAGACGATATTCTAGTGAACAAAGGAATTGTTTTTGTAGAAGGTCGTGACGATAAAGCAATTATTGAGTGTATTTTAAATAAAATACATATGGGAGCAAGTGATGAGATTAATGTTCTGATTACAGGAAGCTGTGAAAATTTGAAATTTTTTGCAAATGCAGAGTTGTTAATCAATAATAGGTATAAAATTCCTTTTTTAATTATTCGTGATGCTGATGCCATGGATGTGAATCAAAGAAAAGATGAATTGTTGTCAGAAATGGTTAAAATGGGAAGAGATTTAACACAGGAACAGATTGATGGATTAAAAGAATCAATTTTTGTGTGTCATCAGTACTCTATAGAAGGATATTTTGTAAATGAAATGTTTTTGAAGAATATAGGGATTGATCCAGAGGTATTGCAGGGCATGATTAAATGTTATGAGTGCCAATATAATCATTTTTGTAGGGTTTCAACAACTGAACGTGATAGAAAAAAAATTGCAAGTTGGTACCAACCGAAGCATTTGCTTGAAAATTTTGAGGACAAATTTAAGGCTGCTGATGAGAACGGAAGAAAAAAATATCAAGAGCAATATGAAAGACAGTGGAGAAGTTTTCAAGTATGTGTAAATTGTGAAAGTGATGTTGAAAAGTTTTTTGAAGGAAGAGATAAATTGAATGAATTTACACATGAAAAGAAGAAAGCAAAGGAAGAATATCTTGTTCAATTTTTAGAGCCATATTCAATAGAGGAATTAAAAGCAAGCGAAATAGCAGATCTTATTATGGCATTGGAAGATATATGTAAGAAGATATATGAGTAGTGATAGTTTTTGAAAAAGTATATTGAATAGAGAGCAATTTGTATTGTCAATTATATTATCGAAAATGATGCCACGGTAAGACAGACTGCAAAGGAGTTCGGAATCAGCAAGAGTACGGTAGTAACAATATGGAGTGTAATATAAAGAAAAAATATGGATGGTTAAATAGACAATCCGAAAAAATAATAATTTATCTTGGAGGATGGGTAAATGAAGTAGAGGAAGCTGTATATTCTAAAAAGAAATATTCGTTAGTCTGGGATATGGGAGTTCATATGCTTGCCACATTTAGATTAACTGAGGTTGATGTTATTAATGCTGATTAAATATAATTAATATGTATGAGATACAGTAAGGGGATTACGGGAAACACCGTAGTCTCTTTTGTTTGTATGTTGTGAATGGATTGTGCAAAGAATGGACATATTATATGTGTAATGAAATAATCAGTTCATGAGAAGGGAATTTATTTGTGAAAGAACCAACTGTACTTTAATCTTTCTATTAATGAGAACAAAGAAAAAGCAATCCAGAAGATATTTCAGTGGTACATAGAGGATGGATATGGTGGGAGATGATTGCGAATATGCTTAATGAATGAGATATCGAGACTAAAGGGATTGATGTAAAGGATAGGGCGGAAAGCAACCAAATAGAAAAGAGATCAGGTCATAACCCCTCAGAATACTTCATACAATGTAAAAAAGTATTCTGAGGGGTTATCTTTTGAAAGATTATATTGAAGAGAGGGCAATCCATATCGCCAACTATATTATCGAAAATAATGCCACGGTAAGACAGACTGCGAAGGAGTTCGGGATCAGCAAGAGCACGGTACATAAAGACGTAACAGACCGCCTGGCGCAGCTCAATCCATCCCTGGCGGCACAGGCGCGCAAAGTGCTGGATGTCAACAAGTCGGAAAGACATATCCGCGGTGGTCTGGCAACGAAAGAAAAGTATCTGCACCAACACATGGCCTGATGGAAGAGGCTTGGTAAATGCAGAACGGGCAGCATGGAAAAGGACTTTACATTATTCTTGGAGGGGCATAAAATGAAAGAATACATTGTCCTTACAGGAGTTTTTACATGGAAACGAAAGAAGAAACAAAGGAAAAATTGTACAGCAATACCGACCTTAGGGAGCTGATCCTGCCGCTTGTGATGGAGCAGCTTCTGGCAGTTCTGGTGGGGATGCTTGATACGGTGATGATCTCGGGAGAAGGAGAAGCCGCCGTATCCGGAGTGTCGCTCGTAGATAATATCAATATTCTGGTAATCAATATTTTTGCAGCGCTGGCAACTGGCGGCGCTGTGGTGGCAGGACATGCCCTCGGCCAGAAAAAGCCGGATCAGGCAGGAAAAGCAGCATGGCAAATGGTATTGTTTATGATCTACTCATCCTTTGTTACCATGATGATTCTGCTGCTGGCGCACAAAACGATCTTGCGGCTTACCTTTGGGCAGGTGGATGATGCGGTGATGAACAGCGCGACAGTCTATCTGCTGATCACGGGACTTTCAATCTGCCCGCTGGCCATCTACAATGCCTGTGCGGCACTTTTTCGCGCCATGGGGAACTCAAAGACGACCATGCTGATCTCCCTTTTAATGAACGTGATCAATTTTGTGGGAAATGCAGTTCTGATCTTTGGCGCGGGACTTGGTGTGGCAGGAGCGGCGATCGCAACGACACTGTCGAGGACGGTAGCGGCGGTTCTGATCTTCCGGTTGATGCTCGATGACAAGCGCCTTATTCATTTTAAAAACAGGATGACTTGGAGGCTGGAGGGAGCGCTGGTGAAAAAGATCCTGTTTATCGGTATACCTAACGGACTTGAAAACAGCCTTTTTCAGTTGGGAAAACTGCTGCTGCTCAGTCTGGTATCCACCTTTGGCACTTCATCCATTGCCGCAAATGCGGTCTGCGGAACACTTACAAATTTCAATATTCTGCCGGGAATGGCGATCGGCATGGCAATTCTTTCGGTGTGCAGTGTGTGCATCGGGGCGGGCGAGATCCGTCAGGCGAGATATTATACAAGGAAGCTGATGGGCGTGACATGGATTGCCATGAGCACCATGTCGGTTGTGATGATGGTAGGTGCGCCCTTCTTTTTGCAGATATATCATCTGACGCCTGAGACGGAAAAGCTGGCGATCGAGGTTATCCGTTTTCATGCCGTGATGTGCATGATCTCGTGGGTGCCGTCCTTTTCCCTGCCAAACACGCTGCGAGCCGCGGGAGATGTTATCTGGACGATGGTGGTCGCGATTGTCTCGATGTGGGTATTCCGGATCATAACGGCTTATGTTTTTAGCTACGCTTTTCATATGGGATTGATGGGAATCTGGATCGCCATGACGATCGACTGGACATTTCGCGGAATCTGTTACCTCCTGCGATACCGCGGGCATAAGTGGGAGACTATGATGCAGAAGCGGCAAAAGAGAGCCGCGTAGGGCAATGTCCGGGAAAAAGCAATGCGAATTTAGCGAGCCGGAGGCATTAGAAAAAAACGGCGTTTGTCGCGAGATACACTTTATATATAGAAGAAAAAGAATCGTGACAATTTGTGAGTAGATTGTTTTGACAAGGCTATACCGGACAGATATAATAAGAAATTAGGAGACTGTGCGGGATTGCTCCTGCAAAAATTTTGAATTTGCAGGTGAGGTAATATTTGTCTGGCGGAAACGTAAGAGAGATGCGTCAGAAATGCGTACAGTTGCGAGTATAAGAACGCGGATTCCTCTTTGCAGAAATACCCATAAAAGTCAGAGAAGCGCAATAGAAAAATAAAATTACGGAGGAAAAGATGAGCAGAGAAACCGTTATTGTTATCGACTTCGGTGGACAGTACAATCAGCTTGTAGCAAGGCGTGTCAGGGAGTGTAATGTCTACTGTGAGATCTATTCTTATAAAACGGATCTGGAAAAGATCAAGGCCATGAACCCGAAAGGAATCATTTTGACAGGAGGTCCGAATAGCTGTTATGCAGAAGGAGCGCCGTCCTGCACAAAAGAGCTGTTCGAATTGGGAATTCCGGTGCTTGGACTTTGCTACGGGGCACAGCTTATGATGCATGTACTCGGCGGAAAGGTTATTACGCCCGAGGTCGGGGAATATGGAAAGACAGAGACGGTGTTTGACACGACATCTGCTATTTTTGAAGGAATACCGGAAAAGGACATCTGCTGGATGAGCCATTTTGACCGGATTGCAGAGACAGCCCCCGGCTTCCGAATGATCGCGCACACGGCGGATTGTCCGATAGCGGCTGCTGAGAATGAAGATAAAAAACTTTATGCAATTCAGTTTCATCCTGAAGTGCTGCATACGGTTCACGGAACAGAGATCCTCTATAATTTTGTGCGGAAGATCTGCGGCTGTGCCGGAACGTGGAGCATGGATTCCTTTGTAGAAAATACGATCAAGGAAATCCGTGAAAAGGTCGGAAATGGAAAGGTACTGCTGGCATTATCAGGCGGTGTAGATTCCTCCGTGGCAGCAGGTCTGCTTTCCAGAGCAATCGGAAAACAGCTTACCTGTGTGTTTGTCGATCATGGTCTTCTTCGAAAGAACGAGGGCGATGAGGTAGAAGCGGTATTTGGTGAAAAAGGACAGTTTGATCTCAATTTTATCCGCGTCAATGCACAGGAGAGATACTATCAGAAGCTGGCTGGCGTTACAGAGCCGGAACGTAAGCGGAAGATCATTGGTGAAGAATTTATCCGTGTATTTGAAGAAGAGGCAAAGAAGATCGGTGCCGTTGATTTCCTGGCACAGGGAACCATCTATCCGGATGTGGTAGAAAGCGGACTCGGCGGGGAGTCGGCGGTCATCAAATCGCATCATAATGTAGGTGGTCTTCCGGATTATGTAGATTTCAAAGAAATTATCGAGCCGCTGCGGGATCTGTTCAAGGATGAGGTGCGCAAAGCCGGATTGGAGCTGGGAATCCCGGAGAGACTGGTATTCCGTCAGCCGTTCCCGGGACCGGGACTTGGCATCCGTATTATTGGAGAAGTGACTGCGGAAAAGGTTCGCATCGTGCAGGATGCAGATTATATTTACCGTGAGGAAATCGCGAAGGCGGGGCTGGATCAGGAGATCAATCAGTATTTTGCCGCGCTTACCAATATGCGTTCCGTAGGCGTCATGGGAGATGAAAGAACCTATGATTATGCGGTAGCACTTCGGGCAGTCAAGACGATTGACTTTATGACCGCGGAGAGCGCGGAGATCCCGTGGGAAGTGCTCCAGACGGTGATGAACAGAATTATCAACGAGGTCAAGGGGGTAAACAGGGTATTCTATGATCTGACCAGTAAGCCGCCGGGGACGATTGAGTTTGAATAATTTTCAAAAGCTCGCAAAGCCTAGTAAAATGGGCATTTGCGAGCTTGTTTTTTGTCTTGTGGTACTATTTTGGTACTAAAGCTTAGGATTACTATTGTTGAGTTCATTAATACAATTAGTTAATACAGTATTATTGTAATCATCGGAATTCTTGGAAATATATTCTTCAGAAATTTTAATGAATTTAATATTAAAATCTTCAGAAGCTTTTGTCATCATATTTACAAAATTAATAAATGTATTGTAATTCAAATTGTAGGTTAGCATTTTGTTTAGTTCGTTAGTATTAAATGTTGGAGCGGTTTCTTCAATGTAGCGTCTATAAAATGGTTTGTTATAGATGTTTTCAAGTAATAAGCCAACTTCACGTCCATAGCCTTGGTTGCCAGCTAAAATGCTATATATAATGTTATTTATATTGTTTATAGATAGTGAATTTATAAATTTTTCATTTAGTTGTTTTAGCTGTAAAACAGCTGGATTACTTATTGTGTAATCATAGTCAGAAATCCTTTCAGATATATCATTTATCAATGAAGAATATAAAAATTCATTGTTACACAATGCAAATATTTCTTGAAATTTTTGACTAGCAAAATTTGATTTATCTAAAACATGCTCAATGTAATCAGATTTAATTTGCGTAATTTGTTGTTGACTACAAATTTTTTTGCTGACAATAGTTATCCATAATTCGGTTTGGTTATCAGTCATTTGTTCATAATTGTAATTGGGTAAATCGATAATATTGCTGTTGAATGCTGAATCTGACAGTCTATCATTTTGCAAAATTTGTAGTATAAGTTCATTATATCCTTGATCTTGCTCGATAAATGGTATAAAAATGTGAAGTAGGCGCTTTATATTTTCGATTGAAAGAGTATTAATAATATTAGGATTTGCATCTAAAATAATCATCGATTTGGAATGAAAGTTTGAATCTAATAATAAAGGTTGAAATATTTTATCAAAAGTATTATTTAAAGTATTTGACATATTGGCAAAGAAATACTCTTTATTATTAGTGAAAGATGTTTCATTCATAATTCCTTTGACGAGTTTTTGTGCGAGAGGAATTATAATTCGTTTGCTACATAATTGAAGTTGCTTATTTACAATAATCTGAATTTCAGTTTTATCAATTATCGGAAAATAAGTATCAGAAATTATGCTGGTATATAAGGTGTTTATATATTGCTGACCCAGTAATGCTGGTTTAGATGCCAAGATATCAATAATTGTAGAATATACATAACGTGCACATTCTGCGGTACATATGTATCCACTTGGGTGAGCACAGTCATTACGTATATCCAAACATCTATTCAGTTCTTTTGCCTCTGAAGGACTCAATAAATCTATATTAGATTTAGCACATCCATCGACTAATAGTCTTTCATAAGGCATGAGATTTTCCTTGGTTTTGGAAACATTGGCTTCGAGTTTAGCAATGTCTTTATTGCTTGAAGCTAATCCTTTAAGTTTATTATGCAAATCATGAATTCCGCCAATTATTGACAGTATCACACAAGCACGATAAGCTTCTACAGAATAGCAGTTGAGTGCTTCGTGTAAATATGACTTTATTTCATCATCGTATACTCTATTAAGTAATAATTCCATATCTCGTATCATATTATTTGCTCCTATAAATTATTTTTGGTATGAGGCCATGTTATTTTCCACTCAAAATATTCATTTGGAGAAATCTCTCCATTATTTAATTTCGTTTTCATTTCACACCATTCCGAAAGGAAATCATTGACCAATCCATATTCAAAAGTTAATGCGACAGGTGAGCCTGCACTTTCATAATCATCTTCATTGTAAGTTGGTCTGGCAGCCTCGGAAGGTTTTGCCGGAGTCATTGCAGTCAGATGAATCAGGTTGCCGGGAGCTGTATACTCTGGAAATCTTGTGCCCTTTCCACGTGTAGGAAGAGATGTGGCACTTTCTTCAAGCCAGAAAAGTGTTTCAATGATATCTTCAGCAGCACCAAGGCTGTAATCAGAGATTGCCTTGTAATTGCAGTGCAAAGCATCAGCAAGTTTTAGAATCATATCTTCACCGGGAATGCGGGCACCGGTTTCATACTGGGATATGCGGACAGACATATTTTTGCCCTCAAATCCAAGTGCACCGCCCAGCTCGTCCATTGTCATTTTACGGAATACCCGTATTTTCTTTATTCTTTCACCAATTGTCATAGTGTAGTTACCTCCGTTTATCTGTCTCTGATGGAATGTTAAAGACAGTATAACACGGAAAAAATGAAAATGGAAGTTTTTCTATACAAGAACATTAGAAAAACTTCTTGATAATTCAATACAACACGGTATAGAATAATATCAATTCAATTATCTATACGATATGGTATTGAAAAACAACTGAATGAGCGGTACAGAAATCTAACAGGCATTTGCCATGACATTCATAGGAATCGAGCGAATGTAGACACTCCCCCAAGCGGACCGAGTACCTCGAGCAGGAGCGGGCGGTATTACAGGAGATTATCTCAGGTAAGGAGGCTGGTTGTGACATCAGCAGAACTGGTATGGAGAAACGCCAAAACAAATTTATAAAGGAAAGGTGGTGAAAGGCATGAACGAAAAGTTTTTAGAAGTAGGAGATGTGATGCAGATTCTTGGAATTTCAAGATCAGCAGCATACAAGCTTATGAGACAGATCAACAGTGAACTTGAAAAGAAGGGTTATATTGTAATCCGTGGAAAAGTAAGCAGAAAGTATTTTGAAGAACGCATTTATGGTATGAGTGATGCAGGATAAGCAACAGGTAAGAAGATTGAGACAGAGGCAGGTGCAAAAGTTATATGGGTTTAGGCATCTGCTTCTGCATATGGAAAGAAGGAGATGATGAATATGCCAGCTTATAAAGACAGTAAGACAGGCACCTGGTTTGTCAAATTCTATTGTAAGGACTGGACTGGGGAAAATAAGCAGATAAAGAAGAGAGGATTTGCAACAAAAAGAGAAGCACTTGATTATGAGCGTAATTACAAAATACGGCAGGAGAATAATCTGGATATGACATTTGGAGAGTTCTGGAAGTTGTATATAGAGGATGTGAAAAATTATGTCAAACTCAACACATGGCTTACAAAAGAACACATTGTGGATACAAAGATACTTCCATATTTTAAGAATCTTAAGATGAATGAGATTACACCGGGAGATGTACGCAAGTGGCAGAATGAGATGGTTGCATTCCGTAATGAGAATGGGAAGAGTTATTCCCAGACTTACAAGAAGACAATGCACAACATTTTAAGTGCGATATTCAATCATGCATGCAGGTTTTATAATCTGAAATCAAATCCGGCAAGACAGGCCGGAAATATGGGCAGGGAAGAAAAGAAGGAAATGCTTTTCTGGACAACTGAGGAATATAAGAAGTTTTCTGAAGCGGTGATTGACAAGCCGATTTCATTTTATGCATTTGAAATGCTGTACTGGACAGGAATGAGATTAGGTGAGCTGCTTGCACTTACGATGGAAGATTTTGATTTTGAAAAGAACACAGTCAGAATAAATAAATCGTATCAGCGGCTACAGGGGCAGGATGTTATTACAACTCCGAAAACACCTAAGAGCAACAGGACAATCAAGCTGCCGAAGTTCCTTGCAGAGGAAATGCAGGAATATTTTGCAATGTTATATGACCAGACACCAACAGACAGGATTTTTCTGGTAACAAAGAGCTTTCTTCATCATGAGATGGAGCGTGGTTGCAAATTATCCGGTGTGAAGAAAATCAGAATCCATGATCTAAGGCATTCGCACATTTCACATCTGATCGACCTCGGGTTTTCCGCAGTTGCAATAGCTGACAGGGTTGGTCATGAGAGCATTGATATCACATATCGTTATTCGCATCTGTTTCCGTCAAAGCAGGTGGCAATGGCGGACAGACTTGATGCTGTCAATGCAAGCTTTGAGGATTGTGAAGAGCAGGATGATGATGTAGACATTATGGAGGCAGAGGAAACAGCACCTATGATTGATATGGATGCGGCTACGGAAAAGATTATAAGCATTGATAAGTACAAGGCAGGCTGATAATGGCGATGCGAAACATTATGAATCATGCCGGCGAGAGTTTTGCATTATGTATGGATGTGATGTTATGTGGACTTAAGTAAAAGGTTTTATATCGGAAGGAGCAGATTATTATGAGCGAGAAAAGGCTGGATGCCAAGAACAGATGGAGAAATGTTGTGGTAGCATTTCGGATGTCACCGGAGGAAGCGCAGGAGCTGAATGTGAAGGTTTCACTCAGCGGACTTTCAAAACAGGATTATATCATCCAATGTTTGTTGAAACATGAAATCAAGGTTGTTGGTGGAATGAAGGTGGCAAAGAAAGTACAGGTTCATCTTGATACGATACTGGAAGAATTACAGACGTTAGATGAATCTGACAGAGGTATATATGTTGAAGAACTGCTGGTTCCATTAAAGCATGTGCTTGATATCCTGCAGAGTGATGAGAAAGGCGGTAATCATTATGAGTAAAACAACATTTGAAAAGCTTGGTATTCCGTATGAAGAAAAGGATGGAATCTTTTATCCGGTGCTTGTTGCAGGAACAGAAAAGGCAGATATAGATGCAGGAAAGTATGGGCGTATGTGGATTAAATATATCAAGGAAGAATATCCAATGAGATATAAAAGCCTGGTGAGGTTCGGGGAGCTTGAAGAGAGAGCTGATGAAGTCAATGAAACAGCATATGAGCTGCTTGATGATATAGAAGCTAAGTGGCTGAAAAAGCATAAGCCCAAGAATCCAAATTCCTTTACGGAACAGTTACAGCTAAGAACACAGACCAGGATGATGGCAGAGGAAATCGTTATTATGGATGTGGTGATGCAGTTTCATTAGTGTGGGGGCAAAAAGCGCCGCCAAAACATGAAAATGGGGGCAAAAAGCGCCCCCAAAACCACAAAGTGGGGGCAGAAAGCGCCCCCGCACAAATCAGAGCCGAAAAAGTGTGGGGGCAAAAAGTGCCGTCAAAATGCAAAAGTGGGGGCAAAAAGTGCCGTCAAAATGCAAAAGTGGGGGCAAAAAGCGCCGTCAAAACAGCAAAGTGACGGCAAAAAGTGCCACCACTCAGATAAGCGAGAAAAAAGTTATGGCAAAAAGTGCCACCATATCAGTAATTGTGGTGGTACATTAACCACCACATATTATATACAGGGTGCAGGTGCTCCTGCCAAGACGAAAAATTATGTAAACGCTGATGGCGTTTTTTATTTTTTCGGGAAAAGGTCCGACCTTTTCCGCATCTTGCAAAACCTATGAACACTATTTTAAGAAAGGTTGAAAAAGCAATGGTACAGATAAAAAGAGATTGGTTTGATATAGCATTAGAAAACTACGAAAGGGGAGAGACGCATGGCAGATGGAAAGAGAAGATACAAGTCTGACAGGAAAGATTATAAGGTATCTGTGAAGCTGTCGGAGAAAGATATGGATATTCTAAAAGCGGCACTTAAACGAACCGGAATAACAGCAAGTGCCTATATAAGAGAATTGATCCGGACAGGCGGTAACATTGATACAAGTTATCCTGAGGACAGGGCAAGAGCAATCCGTATCATAGCCGGTATTGCAAATAATATTAATCAGGTAGTGAAGCTTGGCAATTCACAGGGAAGGTTGTATTACAGCGACATTGACACGCTGCAGAGCAGTCTGGATGATGTAAAGAAAACATTCGGGGAGGTGCTGGAAGTATGGCGATTACAAAGATCCTGAATATCATGGAATCGGAAGGAAGAAATCCGGCAACACACCTGAAGAATGCTTTGGAATATATCCAGAACCCAGATAAGACAGAAGAATGTGTACTGGTGGGCGGTATCAACTGCCTGCCGGATACGGCATTTGAGCAGATGGAGGAGACAAAGAACATTTTTCATAAGACGGGTAAAAGGCAGGGGTATCATGTGATCATATCATTTTCACCGGAAGAAAAAGTGACGGCAGAGCAGGCAATGTATGTGCTGGAGCACTTTGCGAAGGATGTGCTTGGTGATGATTATGAAGCTGTGTATGCAGTCCATACTGACAGGGAACATATGCATGGGCATCTGATCTGGAACAGTGTCAGCATGACAACCGGAAAGAAATACAATTCACCGAAAAGCAACTGGAAGAATCATCTCCAGCCAATTACAAATAAATATTGTGATGAGCTTGGGCTTTCCATAATGCCGGCAGAGTATAGCAGGAATCCAAAGAATATCAGCAGGTACAAGTGGGAAAAGGAAATGTCCATGAAAGAGATAATTCTCAGGGATGCCAAGATGTGTGCATATGCAGCCGGGAATGTGGAGCATTTTAAATATCTGATGAAAAGGCTTGGATATGTATTCAAGAAAGATGCGTGGCTGGAGGTGCAGGCACCGGGATTCAGGTATTATCATAAACTGGCAAAGCTGGACGAGATGTTTTCGGAGGAGACGTTAAGGCATCATGTGGATATGCCCTGGATGGCAAAGCCTTACTTTTATTCGTCGGATATCAGGGGACTACACAGGGCGAAGCTGTCACCATTCCAGAAGAAGTTTTATGCAAAGCTATACAGATTAAGGGTTGTAGAACAGAAGCGTTTTGTAGTTGGTGGAGCAAAGTATGCAGAGGATTTGAAGAGGTTTCATCAGTTACAGGATGAATATCTGCTGCTTGTGAATAATGACATCAAAAGTATTGTGGAGCTTGTGGATTTCATAAGTGAGAAAGAAGATTGGATTCAGCAGATTGAGGACAGGCAGAAGGAGATATACAGAGAAAGTTCTAGTCGGAAACGCAGTATAAAGAATGAAGAGCAGTACCGGGAATATCAGATATGGCACATGGAAGAGCAGGAAGAACTGGATGAGCTGAAGCAGGAGAAGAGAAATGTTAAGAGGCAGATACAGCTTGCTGATGACATTATAAAAGAAGATTTGTATACGGCTTATTATGCGGTGTCGGGGAAGGAGGAGATTGTTGCTGACAGGGATGTTGAGATACCGGGGATGGAAGAGAATACTGAGGTTGAGAAAGTGGCGGCAGCAGTTGTTAAGCCTGATGCAAATGTTGAGGTAATGAATCCTAATAATAATCAGAATGAAATAGGCAGACAGAAAGAGCAAACAGATAGTGCGAGAAAACAACAGACTGGTTTAGAGGGTATAGGAATACCAGAGGTTCATAATTCGTCTGATGTGAATGTGGCAAGAATGGATGAAAGTACAACTGATGTAACAGGTAAAAGTGAATTTGTGGAAACTAAAGAAACTGAGCCTGTGGACAAAGTTGGTTGGATTGTCAGGAGAATATCAGAGCTTGGCGGTTATGAAAATATCAGTGATTCAGTTAAGGCAGATGTATTCGGATTCGATATTGCTGATGTAAGTGGAAGCATAAGGTTGTTCTCGGATGTAATGAAACGACTGGGGATAAAGCTGGATGGAGATGGGCTTTATGAGGAGTTTCAGAGGATTTATGATGAGAGAGTTAGTAGAGATACTAATACAGAAAAAGCAAAAGACAAGATATGGGATATGCGGAGATAAAACATTGCGAGATGTATGTAGGTACATCTCGCAATTGGAAAATTACTGATTTTCTTTTTCAATAAATTTTTTGTAGTGTATCTGCATGTATGCCTTCATTCGATCATTCATAGAAATTCTGGCGGATTTAGAAAGATTTAAGGCATTTCGCTGATCATCGTCAATTGATGCTGAAATGCAGATATTTCCTGTATCAGGTTCAAAAGATATTAGATGTCTGTCGAATAGGGCATCGTGATTAGCGCATAAAAGCAAACCATTGTTTGCATCTATACGTTCTTCTTTGGAGGATTCAGCCCATTCTTTAATATGGCTTGCGCGTAATACAGATGTGGTGGAAATATCGCAAAGATTACAGTGATGACATTCAAGAAGTAACAGTCTGCGGAAAGAGCCTTGCGAAACACGGGTTTTTACAATCTTTTCAACATCTGTACCGGCACATGGGTTATTATTTAGAGTGCGTTGCAAAGTCATGGCTTCAACATCATCGCAACTTACATCATTTGAAATAATATTATACTGGATCTGATGTGCTAATACTGGGTTATATGAAGGATTCATTGCTACATAATTTACATTATGGGTACCATGTGTGTTTGTAATAGAGTACAGGTTGTTACATAATTCACACGGAATGAGAATAGCAACATATCTTAAGTAATCATATCTTAGCATAACAAGAGCATCATCCTGGAATGCAAATCTCTGAAGCTGGGTAAAAGCCTCTTCAGAATCTGGGATGTTTATTTGTACCTGGTCACCAGTATGACCATATTTTTTATATGCAGAACTGTGAAGAGTAAAATTGAAATCTGTTAAGTATTGTGGCAGATTGATATTGGAACGTACATAGTAAGTGTTTCCGTTTAAATCCGTCCTGCCAGAGGGCTGGTCGATTTCATGAAGGTATCTGAAATTGTTATCGTATATATCAATATCAATGCTTTGTACGGAGGTTGTTGCATTATTCAGTTCTTCAAAGAAAAATAACATGCCTTGTTTACCAGTAACATCAATATGTGTCTGGTTTACCGTTGAAGAAGTATCCCCGGCATTAATTCTTCGCTTATCTTTTATAATATTCTGGTTTGAAAGTTTCTTTACCAATATTCCTTGAAAAGCATCTGGATTAAGTGGTGTGCCAGGGATATGTATGTAATTTAGAAATTGGTTTAATGTATCAATGATTTGTCTGTACATGTAATTGTATTCCCTTCTGTAGATTTATATTTATTATATCAAGCAGAAAAGAAAGTGTATATATAAATTTTAATAAATAATGTATTTACACCCTGATAAAAACACTATATAATATGTTTATTAAACGGAGGAGAATGCAATGACTAATAAAAAGAAAAGTAATTGTGGAAGACCGGCAGGTAGAATAAAAACTGCAAAAATAGAAATTTCAATTGAACCGGCAGTAAAAGATGAATTTATGACATTATTGCGTAATGAAGGGAAAACTGCCTCTGTGGAAATTGGATTGTGGATCAGAGATTATATAAAAAATAATAAGCTTGAGGAGGAAAAATAAATGAAAGTAGTTTCATTCTTCAGTGGGCTTGGTGGACTTGATAAAGGGTTTGTAGATACAGGCTATGATATAATATGGGCAAATGATTTTGATAAATATGCTGTGCAGACATATAAGGCTAATTTTGGAGAACATATTGTTCTTGGAGATATAAATGAAATTCCATTAGAGGAGATACCAGACTGCGATATACTGATAGGTGGTTTTCCGTGCCAGCCATTTAGTATGATGGGGCAGCAAAAAGGGTTTGAAGATGCAAGAGGAACATTGTTTTTCAGAATAGCAGAGATTGTGGATGATAAAATAAAAAAAGGAAAGAAACCGAAGGCAATTATTCTTGAAAATGTAAGGTCCTTGAGAACACATAATAATGGAGAAACATATAAAGAAATATACAGAATATTACATGATGTGCTTGGATATAATGTGTTCTGTGACATATTAAATTCAGCTGATTATGGAGTACCTCAGACACGAAACAGAACATATATTGTATGTTTTGATAATCAGAATGCAAGATTTGAATTTCCAGAAAAGAAAAAACTTAATAAAACATTGCAGGATTTACTGGAACCAGAAGTTGATGATAAATATTTCCTGTCAGATAGAATATTGCCTACAATATTATCAGATGGAACTGGTGGATATAAGGCAAAATCGGAAATAGATCTGAAGATTGCAAGACCTTTGTGTGCAACTATGGCGAAGATGCACAGAGCATGCCAGGATAACTATGTAACCCAGAATGGAAGGGTAAGAAGACTTACTCCGCGTGAGTGTGCAAGATTGCAGGGATTTCAGGATTCATTCGTAATCCCAGTATCTGACAGTCAGGCATATAAACAGTTTGGAAATGCAGTTACAGTTAATGTATCAAAAGCTGTTGCCCAATCGGTAAAGGCAACATTAATAAATCTTGGAGAGTGGAAAGAATGATATGGAATACAAAAATGATAAAGGTGAATTTATATCTTTTATAAAGGCTGGATTGGGCGATAAGGAGAATAATCATGTAGATGTCTGCCTAAAAAGAGTTACAAAGCCTGTAACAGAGAAATTCCTTAATGACAGGGCAGATCTATATAAGACTGATGTGGATAATGATTCGGAACTTATGGAAGCATTTAGAAGACTGGCTTTTATATGCAATGAAAAAGAACAGGAATGCTATAAGTGTCCTGTAAGTAAATATTGTAATACATATATTGAAAATGCCAGAAAAAATGTAAGTGATGATTCGTTAAAGATGATAGATTTGTTTTGTGGGGCAGGAGGCTTGTCATTAGGCTTTACACAGGAAGGATTTGTGACAAGTCTGGCAAATGATATACAGGATTGTTGTGTGGACACATATGCACACAATCATCCGGAGACACCAAGGGATCATATAGTGTTAGGTGATATAAAAGATGTGGTAAAAAATCTTGATAAGCTACTGGCAGGCAGGAACGTTGATATTGTTGTTGGTGGACCACCATGTCAGGGATTTAGTATGGCTAACAGACAGAGATTGATAGATGATCCTAGAAATCATCTGTATAAGAGTTATGTTGAAGTTGTTAAAAAAGTACACCCTAAATTTTTTGTTATGGAAAATGTTAAGGGAATGTTATCTGTAGCTGAACAGGTAAAAGAAGATTTTCGAGCCATCGGATATTCGGTAGAATGCCATATATTGAATGCCAAGAATTTTGGGGTTCCGCAGAACAGGGAAAGACTCATATATATAGGTAATTGCCTGGGAGTAGATAACGAACAAATTTTTAATGAAATATTTGCATTAAGTGAAAATATACCGGAACATAATCTTGGGGATGCGCTATTTGCACTTAGGGAGCTGGAAGCTTCAAGAGTAAAAAATTCTACAGAAAGTGGTTCAATAGAGAGCGGATATAAAATAGAAAAAAATAATATTACAGAAACCAATGATTATATTTCATATATTAATCAGGACAGGGTGGTTAATGTAGTATCAAATCATAAAGCGAGATATAACAATGACCGTGATATAGAAATTTATAGCCGCATGGAGCCAGGAGACCGCTCAGATGATCCAAAAATTGCAGATATTATGCCATATGCCAGAAGAAATGGTATTTTTAAAGATAAATATTTTAAACTTGAAAATGACAAGGTTTGCAAAACAATAACCGCACATATGAAGTTCGATTGTAATATGTATATTCATCCAACACAGGCAAGAGGACTCACACCAAGGGAGGCAGCACGGGTGCAGTCTTATCCTGATGATTATTTTTTCAGAGGTGCATATACAAAGACTTATATGCAGATAGGAAATTCTGTTCCCCCACTTCTGGGAAGAGCGATAGCACATGTGATAAAAAGCTATATGAAAGGTGGTAATGACTGATGGAGTTTACAGAGGCAATAGAGATAATAAAGAACATAGTTCCAGAGAGTTCAGCAAATGAATATGATGGAATAATAGTAAAAAGACTGGAAGCATCTAATACATTGGATGAAGGCAGAACAACGAATCAGACCCATATAGCAATATCAGGAGAACAGATGAATATGTTCCCTTACCTTATGGCAGATGGCTATTTTAAGTGTGATTATAATGACAGGGATGAGCAGCTAAAAAAATATTTCATAACACAGATACCCCTTTATATTTATAAGGATAATGTCATGTATCTTGCGGATGGTGAAGAGAGTGGTATCAGCTTTGGTAATGAAAAAAGCAGATGTGTGCGTGCGAGTATAGTGAGAAGTAGAAGAAAAGAGCAGGCAGATCAGGTACAGCTGTCATTGACTACAATAGATGATTCGGCATTTGTCAGCTTCAGAAGATTATTGCATACAGGAGATTATCTGGTGATTTTGAAGCATAAAGAAAAGCTGGTTTATGATTGTATAGGCATTAAAGCCAATGATGAAACTCGTGGAGAGTATAATATTTTAGCACTTAATAATAAATTTTATAAGCTGCCGACAAATACAAAAGTAGATATAAAGGAACTTATTGAAATTAAAAATGCAGAAATAGAAAACAAGAAATTCACAGTTGATGAATTGGGGACTATTCTTAAAGAAATGTATGGCAATGCAGAAGATAAAATGCAGGTAGCATCTATACATATTTTTGGGATAAAATATGGCAAAAATATAATCGAAAATAAATTCAAGGCACCAGATATTATCAAAGCAGCAGGATTGAATGAATCATACTCCACAGAATTACAGAAGGCTTTGAATATATACAGGTGTCTTAATAAAAATACATACGGAATCTCTATTTCTGGAGGTGATAATGCACTGGAAGAAAATAAAGAATCTGTTAAGCGTAAAACAGGAGCAGAAAATATTCTTCTTTATGGCGTTCCAGGTGCTGGAAAAAGTCATGAAATAAAGACAAAATATTGTGATGATGAAAAATACATGGAGAGAGTGGTCTTTCATCCGGATTATACATATTCAGATTTTGTGGGACAAATATTGCCGAGAGTGGAAAAGGATAAAGATGGCAATGATAAGTTGAAATATGTATTTACTCCGGGACCATTTACTAAGTTGCTTAAGAATGCACAAAATGATCCTGGTAACTACTATTATCTTGTCATAGAAGAATTAAACAGAGGTAATGCTCCTGCAATATTTGGAGAAGTATTCCAGTTGCTTGACAGAAAAGATGAAGAGGATTTTCCTCTTGAAGAAGTGGGCGAAAGTGAATATGGAATTTCAAATTATGAGGTTGCAAAGGAAGTCTACTGGGATGAAAAACATCAGGTAAGAATACCATCAAATATGTATGTTCTGGCTACGATGAATACAGCAGATCAGAATGTATTTACATTGGACACTGCTTTTCAGCGTAGGTGGAATATGAGACAGATAGAGAATAATTTTGATAAGTCTGAACATTCAAAAGATATAATTGCGGGTACAAAAGTAAGCTGGGGAGCATTTGCTACAGTAATCAATGATATGGTCATTGATATCAATGTTGATATGGCAAGCTCTGAGGATAAGCGGCTTGGAACATATTTTGCCAGAAAGAAAGAGCTGGAGGCGGGCAGATTTTCTGAAAAGGTACTTAAATATTTATGGGATGATGCTTTTAAAATGGACAAGACAGCTATATTTAATGAAAATTGTAAGTCTCTTGAAGATGTGGTTATTACATATGAGACTGCAACATCAGATAAACTGGCAGCGGTATTGAGAATGAGCGTTTATGAGAAAATGCTTTCAAAAATGCAACAAAAGAATACAGATAATAATGAAAACTAGGTGGTGATTTTTTGAGGAAAGTTGATATTCGAAGTAAATGCAGAGTGAATTCTAATCGTGAAATGGATACATTTGTAGGGTTAAGATGTAATGATGGTGACATAAGTATCAATTTTCCGCTTGGATATCATATATCTGAAGATGACAATGAGCTTCGCAAGGATATAATGCTCTTACTTACAACACTTTCAGCTAACACAGAACGAAAAGAGTCAGAAATTCTTAAGCAAGGTAATGCTTTTGATGAAGTAGAATTTCCATTGCAGTCATATATGTATCTTATAAAGGATTTTTTTGTACGAGGTTATTATAAGGAGCAGGAAGTTTTATATAAAGTTGCTAAATCGGGAAAGATCAATTGGAACAGGACAATAAAAACCCAGAAACCATATGTACAGGATATGGACGTGTTTTATCTTGATTTCGTTACAAAGAAGAATAGTGTAAAAGAGAATGAACTGATTACATTAATACATGAATATTGTGTATATGAAAGCTTTGAACGGATAGGCTGGCTCTATACGGAAATGATGCCGAAGAAACCAGTAATTGTTAAACAGGAAAGGTTATTCCGTTCTGTTCTTAAAGATAAAATTGCCAATACATTTAATGATAAAAACAGAATGCTATTCCGACATATGCTTGCAATTATTGATTTTGAAGGAGATAAAGATTCTGATAAAAATTACAGATATGGAACATATCGTTTTGAATATATATGGGAGAAAATGATTGATAAGGTATTTGGCGTTGAAAACAAGGCAGATTATTTCCCAAAAACAACGTGGTATGTTAATGGAAGTAAATATGATAATGCTTCACTTGAACCAGATACGATTATGTTGTATGGAACAGATGTATATGTACTTGATGCAAAATATTATAAATATGGAGTAACAGGAAAGACCTGGGATCTGCCAGAATCTACATCAATAAACAAACAGATTACATATGGTGAATATATAGCAAAAGAGGATAAATTTAAGAAAAAGCATGGTGAAAATATGAAAGTATATAATGCTTTTCTTATGCCTTTTGATTCGTTAAAAAGTAAGTATCCAGATAATGCAAATATGCTCAAAGTGGGTGAAGCAGTAAGTAACTGGAAAGATAATACTGAGGAATATCAGAAAATTCAAGGGATTCTTATTGATGTAAAGACTCTTATGAGTATAAATGTCAGACAGGAAATGAAAGAGATAAAAAAACTGGCAAAGTTGATTGAAAACTGATTGTTGAGGTGATTTTGTGGCAGATGTTTTAACAAAAGAACAGCGGCATAAGAATATGAAAAATATTCACGGAAGAGATACCAAAATCGAAGTTATATTAAGAAAGGCTTTATGGAGCAAAGGATACCGGTATCGCAAGAATTATAAAAAATTGCCAGGCAGCCCGGATATTGCACTGACAAAGTATAAGATTGCAATTTTCTGTGATGGAGAATTCTTTCATGGGAAAGATTGGGATACTTTAAAGAAGAGACTGGAAAAGAGCAACAACAGTGAGTTTTGGATTAATAAAATTTCCCGTAATATAGAGCGGGATGATGAGATAAATAAAAAATTGGACTTTGAGGGCTGGACAGTAATCCGGTTCTGGGGTGAAGATATAAAGAAACATACGGATGAGTGTGTTAAGGTTGTGGAAGAAACGATATTTGATAATGTTATTGAGGAAAAAGAAGGAAACTGGAAGTGATATGAAGATATTTTCATTTTTTGCTGGTGTTGGAATGCTGGATTTGGGATTTCAAGATGCTGGGTATGAGATTGTTTTTGTTAATGAATTTAAAAAAGAATTTATGGATTCATACTGTTATGCGAGAAGAAAACGTAACTATAACCAACCAATATATGGCTATCATGTAAATGATATTAATTATTATTTGGAAGATATGGGGGAACATATCTTTCAACAATATATTAATAATGAGAGACAGAATAATGAATTAATTGGGTTTATAGGTGGACCGCCTTGTCCGGACTTTTCTGTGGGTGGGAAAAACAAGGGAAGAGAAGGGGAAAATGGAAAATTAGCAAAGAGTTATATAGATATGATTTGTCATTTTCGGCCGGATTTCTTTTTGTTTGAGAATGTAAAAGGGTTAATCAAAACGCAAAAACATCGAGAATATTTCGAAGAATTAAAGCGTGAATTAAAACAAAATGGATATATACTAACGGAACAACTTATGAATTCGTTAGATTTCGGAGTGCCACAAGATCGAGAGAGAATATTTATGATAGGGGTATTGAAGGGCACTGAATTAGCTAGAAAAGTAATTTGCGTGAATGATACATTTGCTTTCCCTTGGAATACGAATTTACCATATGATTCTGCAGTTGTGAAGATGATGAATTGGCCTAAACCACAGATATATCGAGAAAATAGCAAAAGAAAATTTAAATACAATGTACCAAGAAATTTAACTGTAGAAGAATGGTTTAGAAAAAATAATGTATATAGACATCCTAATAAAAAAGATGTGTTTAAGGTTAAAGGTGGAAGAGAAAAAATACAAACAATACAAGAAGGTGATACTAGTAGAAAGTCCTTTAAGCGTTTACATAGATGGAAATACTCCCCGACAGCTGCTTATGGAAATAACGAAGTGCATCTTCATCCATATAGAACACGTCGCTTAAGCGTTGCAGAAACTATGGCGATTCAGTCGTTGCCTATGTGGTTTGAATTACCCTCGAATGTATGTTTGAGTGCAAAGTTTAAAATGGTTGGAAATGGGGTCCCATATTTGATGGCTTTGGAAATAGCAAGGAAAATAACTAATTACTTTTAAGAAAGCAGGTATATAAATGAATAAAGTGAAAATGAAAGTTAATCCTAGAATAATAGAGCATTTAGGCAGTGATCTGATTACATCCGCAGCTGTAGCTGTTGTGGAATTAATAAAAAATTCCATAGATGCGCATAGTAAACGAGTCAATATACAGTTTTTTGATGGTATTGGGCAAATAGAAAAAAATGATAAAATGTTGGTGCCATTAGATGACGATATGTTTTTCCTGCTAAAAGAAAAGGTGGCTGGGTCTAACATATTATTGATTGAAGATATTGGGATTGGAATGAACGCAGTACAATTGCAAGAAGGCTATCTAAATATAGGTACAGATATAAAATATAAAGATTATGAAAATACGAATCTGGGGGAAAAGGGGATTGGAAGACTTGCTGCACAATGCTTGGGTAAAAAATTAATCCTTGAGACTGCTTCAAATGATGATAAACAACGAAAAGTTATTTTTATTGACTGGAATGCGTTGATAAATTCTGATAAAATTGATGAATTCGAAATACCATATTATGAGTTATCTAAAATGGCAGAGGCCTATACAAGGATATGGATAATTGATGTAAAAAAAGATGAACTTATAAATGAACCATTGCAATTGGGATTATTTGATGATAATAAAGTGACTTTATCAGATGATTTACGGGTGGCAACATCATTTTTAATATCTCCATATGATAAAGCAGTAAGGAATATAGAAATAGCATTTTATAATAATGGTGTGCAGATTTGTTCAGGATTTGACTCAGAATTACTGAATTTTGCTGAAAGTGTAAATGTTTTTGAAATAAATAATATAAATGGAAAAATTGAATTAAATATGAGCTTGAATTTGACACCTCAGTTTATTGAAAAAACACATAGATCATGTATCAAACCAGTCTCATATTTTCCAAAATATAGGAGAAAAAAAGAAGAGTATATTCAATTATTTGATAGATACAAGGAGCGTTATGAGTCATCTTTAAATATTACTATTTCGTATGAAGAATTGGTAAATAAGATTAAGGAGAAGAGAAAAAAAGAATACTCGGATATAAAGAATCAAGAAGCTTTAGAGGAATTTCTAATAAAACAAGTGGAAAAAGAAATTGATGAATTAGTGGCTATATTGCCTATAGAGGGTCGGGCATATAATTTTAAGCAAGATAATGCTGTTGGAAAAATATATGTAGATTATGTAAAATATTTGAAAAGAGAGACTCATCCTAATTTGGAAAAATATTCGTTGGATGATATTCAAAAATTTTTATCTTTATATAATGGTATAAAACTTTATAGAAACGGATATAGAATAGGAGCACTTGGAAATAGAGATGATGACTGGATTGAAATGCAACAGTACAGAACTTCTGGTCAGCAGTTTTATAGAATGAATCAAAGTAATACAGTTGGATATGTATCGATAAATGATCCTATGCAGACAAATATAAGAGAAATTAGTTCCAGACTTGATGTTGTGCAAAATGATGTGGCAAAAATATTCAAAGAAGTAATAATAACAATATTTAATTACTATTTTTATGATTTTAATCGAGCAGCGGATGATATAACAAAATCTATTTTACGAGACGAAGGATTACTGCAAGATGATGCTAAAAAGGAAGTAAAGCGTAGAAAGGATGAAAACAATAAGTTATTAAAAGAGAACCAAAGATTATTAAAGGAAATTAAGAGAACCAAAGAAATATTATTAACAAAAGCAGTTGTAATAGGTGATGATGTTAATATTTCGCAAAAGGTATATGAGAAAGCAATTGAAACATTGGATTCTGTAGATAACCAAATTAAAATAACGCAAGATGAACTTGGAAAAACAAAAGAAGTCTTAGATACTGCAGAGGCAGGACTTAAAGAAATCCAGATAGAAGCATTTAACAATTATAAATTAATGGCAAATGGATTAATAACAGAAACAATGACACATGAGTTACATTCGATAGTTAATGATCCTAACATGTATAATATTGAAAGTGATTTTGAGGTGTTGAAGGAATTTCTTTATGATACAAACATAAAACTATATAATGATAATTTATTACCAATAAAAGACCAAAGTGATTTATTACTGAGAAAGGTAGAAGATGTAGCAGATTTATATAATTTTTTGGAAAAGACCTTTATCAAAAAAAATAATTATGATGAATATGCGTGTGAAAATGTTGGAGCTGTAGTGGGAGAAATTGAAAGAAAATTAAAAAAGGAACTTTCAAAGAATAAAATTACTATTATACAAAAAAATTTGAAAACACTGTGGTATATGCCTAAGGGAGTTCTGCTACATGTGCTATACAATCTCTTTACAAATTCAATCTATTGGATTGATATCAGAGAAAAAAGAGCATTGAAAGAAAAAAAATATTGTATAGCCAATAATGAAATAGTTGTTGAACAGAAAACAGAATCAAATATTTGGGTATATGATTCGGGATTGGGTGTATTGAAGAAAATGGAATATATTTTATTTGATGCATTACAGTCCGGAAAGGAAAATGACGGAAGAGGTATGGGGCTGTATATTGTTAAAAAGTTATTGAAATCTTTTAATGCAGACATCGAATTATTGGAGGAAACAAATGAATGGGGGAATAGATATATTTTTTCTATTACAGTTCCTAAGGATTGCATCAGATAAGGAGAGATATTATGGAGCATGTGGCATTTAATGAATTTTATTCGTTGATGAATATTGCTGGAATTATTATAGTTGAGGATTCAGTTGAGTTTGATTTGTCTAGAAAGTCAGTTATGTATGATTGTTTAATGCTGACAAATGACGAAAAAGAAAATTTAGTGACAAATATTTCTGATGAACAGATAAGAAATAAACTGATAAAGATATTTGAAGTATATTCCGAATGTAAGGATCAATTTATATGGGATTCAGTGCCTAAAAGAGATGTTGAATTTTATATAAAGAAACATGGATTAGATGAACTTAAGAATGCGATTGAGAACCTGACAGAAGATGAGGTAAAAGAAAATAGCGAATTATTTCAAAGATTTGGAATAGGGTTAAAAATTGAGAATGCAATAGGATATAGAGGGTTGCTTGACGGATCTAAGGAAGATGGTGTTAGTTTGCCACTAAGGATTTATAAAGATTTTTCTGCACCAGATCTTAAGTGTATGGAAGAAGATTGGAAATTATTTTCTAGAGAAAACAAATTTTTCCTTTGTGTTATTGATAATTTTATGGGTGGGGAAGCAAGAGGCAAAGACATCATTGATGAATTGTATGCAAATAATCAAGCCAGAAAAAGTGGTGTATGCATTGTATTAAGTTCACAACAGGAAGATATTACAAGAAAAACTGATGAAATGTATGTGGGGTTTGTTAATAAATCTACGGAAAGTATCGATGATGAAATTAAAAGACATTTAATAATGAGTCAGTATAAAATTATGCTTACTATGCTAAAAAATAAAAGAATGGACTCGTTGAAAAAATCGTTTTATTATGCAGCATCAAATATGAATGTAGCAGTATATTTATCTTCAATGGCAAAAGATGAGGGAATAACAAATCATGAAATTTTGAATGAGTGGATTGATTTGAGAGAAAAATATTATACATATCAAGATGGTGCAAATGAAATTAAGAGAACGATTCTGTTGTCGAGTTTGTTTGAGAGAATGAGCAATAATGTTTCTTCTAAAGAAATTGAAAATAATGATTTTGAAGCATTTCAAAGGTTTGAACAGTATGATTATCATGTCAATGAATTTATGACACCACCAATGACAGGGGATATTTTTTACATTAAAGGTAATTATTATTTGCTATTAGGACAAGAATGTGACTTATCAATAAGAAATGGTAGAAGAAAGAATCCAATAGCAGAATTGGTTCCTATTAAGTTAGTAAAAAACAGGGATATGGGAAATTTTAAGGAAAAATATAATTATGAAAAACTATTGTTGGGGAAATTTTTGGATGCGGATGGAAAATGTTGTAATATTTCAATAGATTGTACAAAGAGAGAAGTGATTGATAATGAAATTATAGATTTGTGTGCATTTAATGATTTTGGAAAATCTGAAATATGCTTAAATCAAGAATTAAAAATAGAGGCAAAATATTTATTGCCAATTGAATGGCAACAATATTATGAAAATTTAAAAACACATCTGTTAAATTTGAAAAATAAATATGATCTGATAAAAGAGCATGAGGAAATTTTAGGGTTTAATGTTGTGCAATTAGTGAATGATATGGGAGCGAGTCATAATAATAGATTGGTATCTATTATAGATTTTTCAATAGAAGATAATGTCATAAAATATGACGTGAAAAGAATTTGCAGAATTAGAAATCATGTATTACTGATAAATAAAATGTTTTTAGAGTATAGGGGAAGACAGGCATTTAATACTATAAATATGGATATAGGGCGAAATACATCGTATGCAATAGAGATAATGGGAAGTGATGAAAGAGTTGCTGGAAATGATGTAACAGTTATTTTGACAACATCGAGAAAAGAAAATGAGAATATTAAAAGAAGAGATTGGATAATTAATAAAGAGGATATATTAAGAACTATAAAAAATGTAAAACCTTTGGAGTCTGAAAAATACGAAAAAGTGTTTGAAGAAATAGATAATAGTATATTACTTGAAAGTAATACTGGTAATATAAAAAATGCAATTAAATATACAAAGCTATCGACAAATGATGAATTAATCTTGAAATTACAATTACTAAAGTAATATGGATGATTCTTAGTTGGGGTTGAGGTGATTATTTCTGGAAAGAGTTAGCATAAATTTTCAGAATCATTAGTACCACAAAATTTTTTGTTGCAAAAACATTGCCCGGAGATTATAATTTCCATAGGTGGTCTTGCAAATCATCAGATAATTATTTTCAGAATAATAAACAAACCTGCAAGCCACCAGAACTACACACAATAATGAAAAAATGTAATGGTACTGGATTGGTACTAAAAATATGTGAAACGAAAAATAATGAGTGGAAAAGATATTGATTATCAATATGAGACGGTATAGATAACTATATTAAAACAACCCGAATCAAACTAAACTTTGCGAGTTTGAATAAAAAGGTAAATCCCTACAAAGCCTGTATTTATGGGCTTTGTAGGGATTTTTTATGTGCAAATGGGTACAAAAATATTTAAGCATTATAAAATGTACCCTATAGATTAGACAGTTTGAGTTTTTAAAACCCTTACCATTGGACAGTAAGTTTTAATGAAAACCC